>NZ_VTHJ01000057.1:50440-65693 GCF_008386495.1 Streptomyces tailanensis
ATGAACACTGATTTGCGCTGGTCGGGGACGTTGACGTAGTGTTCAGTTCATCGACGCGGGGTGGAGCAGCTCGGTAGCTCGCTGGGCTCATAACCCAGAGGTCGCAGGTTCAAATCCTGTCCCCGCTACTGAAGGCCGAGGGCCCGGAACCGATCAGGTTCCGGGCCCTCGGTTTGTTGTGTGGCCGGTTCGGTCGCGGAGAAGCCCCCGGCGGGTTGGCGCCGGGGGCTTTGTCGTGGGCAGGCGTGGGCTATGGCGTCGCGCAGGTGGGGCAGACGCCGCGGTAGGTGACCTCGACGTCCGAGACGGTGAAGCCGAAGCGCTCGGAGGCGGGGAGGTCGGCGAGAGGGTTGCCCGTGGGGTGGACGTCGCGGATGGTGCCGCACTGGGCGCAGACCAAGTGGTGGTGCGGGCGGTGCGCGTTGGGGTCGTACCGCTTGGCGCGCTTGTCCGTGGCGACCTCGAGCACCTCGCCGAGGGAGACCAGCTCGCCCAGCGTGTTGTAGACCGTCGCCCGGGAGATCTCGGGCAGCTTGGCGACAGCGCGCGCGTGCACCTCGTCTGCCGTCAGATGGACGTGTTCACCTTCGAGGACCTCGGCCACGACGCGCCGCTGCGCGGTCATACGCCATCCGCGTCCGCGCAGCCGTTCCAGAAGGTCACTCATACCGGACAGCCTAACAGCAGGGCGACAGGTTCCGAACAGGTGTGACTTTGGATCCAGGCTTAACCTGGACTTTGTCTAATGGATCTTACGCCGGCGCGTGCTGTCGTGCCGGGGCCCAGCAGCGGATGATGTCGCGGACCGAGACGATGCCGATGGGGGCGCCCTGGTCGAGCACGATGAGGTGGCGGAAACCGCCGTGCGTCATGGCGCGTGCCGCCTCCTCCAACGTCCAGGACGGCGCCGCGAACACGACGTCGGTGGTGGTGTGGGCGTGGGCCCGCTCGATGTCCGGGCTCTCGCCCAGGCCGACGGAGTTGAGGACGTCGCGTTCGGTCAGTATGCCGAGTCCGCCGGCGTCGGGGTCGAGGACCACCGCCGCGCCGACCCGGCGAGCGGACATCAGGGCTGCGGCCTGGCGGAGTGTGTGGTCGGGGCCGATGGTCAGGACCACGGTGGTCATGGCGTTGCGGACGAGCATGGAATACAGCCACCTCCTAGGGAACCCCGACGATGGAAAGGTCAGGCCCGGCGCCGGAGGCACCTATTGAGCACTGCACAAGTTCACAAGTGGGGGGACTCTCAATGTGGCAGGCAAAGCGGAGGTCAACAAGGGGGCGCGCGTGGTCAGTTCGGGGCGCACCGGGATCACTCCGGAGCGCCGTGCGCTACGACGGTATCGGCCGTATCAGCCGTATCGACAGGGCCGGTTCAGTAACGCTGGTTCAGGTACCCCAGCAGTTCGTCGTGGAGCAGGCCGTTCGAGGCCGCCGCGTTGCCGCTGTGCGGGCCGGGGCGGCCGTCGAGGCCGGTGAAGGTGCCACCCGCCTCGGTGACGATGATCGCGTTGGCGGCCATGTCCCAGAGGGACAGCTCGGGTTCGGCGCAGATGTCGACGGAGCCTTCGGCGACCATCATGTACGGCCAGAAGTCGCCGTACGCGCGCGTGCGCCACACCTCGCGGGTCAGGTCCAGGAAGCCGCCCAGGTGGCCGCGCTCCTCCCAGCCGCTGAGGGAGGAGTACGCGAAGGAGGCGTCCGTCAGCTTCGCGACGCGGGAGACGTGGAGGCGGGAGGCCGAACTGAGGCTGCGGCCGCTGAAGGCGCCGTGGCCCTTCGCCGCCCACCAGCGGCGGCCCAGGGCGGGGGCGGAGACCACGCCGACGACGGGCTGGTAGCCGCCTTCGCCCACCTCCATCAGGGAGATCAGGGTGGCCCAGACGGGGACTCCGCGGACGTAGTTCTTGGTGCCGTCGATGGGGTCGATGACCCAGCGGCGGGGGCCTGTGCCCTCGATGCCGTACTCCTCGCCGAGGATCGCGTCGCGGGGGCGGGCGCGCTGGAGTTGGCCGCGGATGAGTTCCTCGGCGGCCCTGTCGGCCTCGCTCACCGGCGTCATGTCGGGCTTCGTCTCGACCTTGAGGTCGAGGGCCTTGAAGCGGGACATCGTGGTCGCGTCGGCGGCGTCCGCGAGGACGTGGGCGAAGCGGAGGTCGTCGAGGTGGTCGGCCATGTGGCGAACGCTATCTGTCGAGGTCGGTGCGGGGCTACAGGGGGGGCCGAGGGTACTGGTGGCCGTTGGGTGGATGGGTGCCCGGGGTGGGTGCTGGGCGGGGGCTGGGCGGGGGTTGGGTGCGCGGCCCGGCGCTTACGGGGTGCCGCCTGCGCCCACCCGTGCCGCCCCGGCGGTACGGGTGGGCGCAGCTATGAAGGGCAGGCGGGTGGGTAGCCGCATCAGCGGCATGACTGCCCGCAGCTACGGCGGGCAGGCGGGTGGGTGCGGCGTGTGAGGTGGTGGGTCGCGTGTGTTGGCTTGTGTGCGCCCCCAGGAGGCGCCGTGGACTCTTGACAGTGGGTTTGTGCGCGTCAAATGTGAGGGCCAGAGTCGCCCGCTCGCACAAGGGAGGCGATGATGCCTGCAGCGCGGGAATCCTTGTTGGACGCCGCTTATACGGCGTTGGTGCGCCGGCCGTGGTCCGCCGTGCGGATGGTGGATGTGGCGGCGGTGGCCGGAGTGTCGCGTCAGACGCTGTACAACGAGTTCGGCAGCAAGGAAGGGCTCGCCCGGGCCCTGGTCCGCAGGGAAGCGGACGGTTATCTGGCGGGCGTCGAACGGGCGCTGGCCACGCCCGCGGACCCCCGGGACCGGCTGGCCGCGACCGCCGAGTGGACCGTGGCGGCCTCCCGGAACAACGCGCTCGTACGGGCCATGCTCACCGGCTGCTGGAGCGAACGCCTGCCCTCGCCGACGCTCTCGGCGGTGCCCTCGTCCTCCGGGGTGCCCGCACAGCGCCGCGCGGACGGACCGCTGCCCGCGCCCGCCGACTTCGTGGCCCTCGTCCGCGACCGGGCCGTCGCCATGCTGTCGCCGCCCGGCACCCCCAAGTCGGACACGGCGGAACTGGCCCGCTCCTGCGAACTCGCCGTCCGCCTCGCCCTGTCCTGCGTGGCGGCACCCCCGGGCGAGGGCGGAGTCACCGACCTCGTACGGACCGCGCTGCCGCGCCAGTTGAGCCGGTTCTGAGGCGACCCTGAGCCGGTCCTGAAGCAGTCGTCAAAGTGGACTAGTGTGATGTGCCCGACAGTTGCAGTCCCACGATGCCCACGATCACCAGGGAGATCGACACGATCTTCAGGGTGGAGACGACGTCACCGAGGAAGATCATTCCGTAGATCGCGGTGCCCGCCGCACCGATACCGGTCCAGACGGCGTACGCGGGCCCGACGTCGAGCTTCTTCAGCGACAGGGTCAGCAGGCCGAAGCTGCCGAGGGCGAAGATGCAGAAGGCGACGGTGGGCCAGAGTCTGGTGAAGCCGTGCGAGAGCTTCAGACAGACGGCGAATCCGGTCTCCAGAAGTCCGGCCACGACCACCAGCAGCCACGCCATGTCTCGTCCTCCCGTGTCCCCACGTTCCGTGACCGCTTCATGTGATCTCGTGTGATCTCGCGTGATCTCGTCTGGTCTGGATCCGACTTGGTGCGATTATGCACTTACCGGGTGGACGGGGGCGCAAACAACGCGGAGGTCAGTCGCCTTCCCGCCGTTCGCGCGTCGAGAGGAGCCGACGCAGGGAGTAGAGGCGGGCTGGGTCCGCGTGACCGTCCGCGACCCACTGGTCCAGCGCGCAGTCCGGCTCGTCGTGACTGCACGCACGCGGACAGCCCTCGGTGCCCGACACCAGGTCGGGGAAGGCGTGGATGACCCGGGAGGGGTCGATGTGGGCGAGGCCGAACGACCGTACGCCGGGGGTGTCCACCACCCAGCCGCCGTCGGAGTCCGCCAGGGGGAGGGCCAACGCCGAGGTGGTCGTGTGCCGGCCGCGGCCCGTCACGGCGTTCACATGGCCCGTCGTACGGCGCAGGTCCTCGGGGACGAGCGCGTTCACCAAGGTGGTCTTGCCCACGCCCGAGTGGCCGACGAACGCCGTGACCTTGCCGTCGAGGTGTTCGCGTACGCGGTCGGCGGCGCCGCCGGTCTCCAGCTCCTCGCGGCTCGTCACGACGTACGGGATGTCGAGGTCGCCGTACAGCTCCAGGAGTTTGTCGGCCGAGGCCAGGTCCGACTTCGTCAGGACGAGGAGAGGGGCCAGGCCGCCGTCGTACGCCGCGACGAGGCAGCGGTCGATCAGGCGGGGGCGGGGTTCCGGGTCGGCGAGGGCGGTGACGATGGCGAGCTGGTCGGCGTTGGCGACGACGACGCGCTCGAACGGGTCGTCGTCGTCGGCCGTGCGGCGCAGCACCGACGTACGGTCGGCGATGCGGACGATGCGGGCGAGGGTGTCCTTCTTGCCGGAGAGGTCGCCGACGAGGGCGACCATGTCACCGACGACCGCGGCCTTGCGGCCCAGCTCGCGGGCCTTCATGGCCATCACCACGCGGTCCTCGACGAGGCAGGTCAGGCGGCCGCGGTCGACGGTGAGGACCATGCCCTCGGCGGCGTCCTCGTGCTTCGGGCGGATGTTCGTACGGGGACGGTTGCCCTTGCGGTTCGGGCGGCTGCGGATGTCGTCCTCGTCGGTGTGCTTGCCGTAACGGCGCATGATCCCGGTCCGCCCGTCAGTTCTTCCCGAGCATCCCGGTCCACAGGTCGGGGAAGTCCGGCAGGGTCTTGGCCGTCGTCGCCACGTTCTCGATCTGCACGCCCTCCACGGCCAGGCCGATGATCGCGCCGGCGGTGGCCATGCGGTGGTCGTCGTAGGTGTGGAAGACGCCCCCGTGCAGCGGGCGCGGGCGGATGTGGAGGCCGTCGGCGGTCTCGGTGACGTCGCCGCCGAGTTCGTTGATCTCCTTGGTGAGCGCGGCCAGGCGGTCCGTCTCGTGGAGGCGGAGGTGGGCGACGCCGCGCAGGGTCGAGGGGGAGTCGGCGAGGGCGGCGACCGCCGCGATGCCGGGGGTCAGTTCGCCGACCTCACCGAGGTCCACGTCGATGCCGTGGATCGAGCCCGAGCCGGTGAACACCAGCCCGTACTCCGTCAGTTCGCAGGAACCGCCCATCTCGGTGAAGATCTCGCGGAGCTGGTCACCGGGCTGGGTGGTGCGCGTCGGCCAGTCGGGGACGATCACCTTGCCGCCGGTCACCAGGGCCGCCGCCAGGAACGGCTGGGCGTTCGACAGATCCGGCTCGATCGTCAGATCGCGGCCGAGCAGGGCGCCCGGCGTGACCCGCCAGACGTTCGGCTCGCCGCCCGACTCCGGCGTGTCCACCTGCGCGCCGACCGAACGCAGCATGTCCACGGTCATGCGGATGTGCGGCATGGAGGGGAGCGTCGAGCCGGTGTGGCGGACCTCGACGCCCTGGTTGAAGCGCGGGGCGGAGAGCAGCAGCGCCGACACGAACTGGGAGGACGACGACGCGTCGATCCGCACCGGGCCGCCGTCGAGGGCGCCGCCGCCGTGCACGGTCAGGGGCAGCGCGCCCCGGCCGTCGTCGTCGATCCGGGCGCCGAGGACGCGCAGGGCGTCGATCACACCGTGCAGGGGGCGCTCGTACGACCTCGGGTCGCCGTCGAAACGGATGGGGCCGTCGGCGAGGGCGGCCACGGGCGGCAGGAAGCGCATGACCGTGCCGGCGTTGCCGACGTCGACGGTGGCCGGGCCGTGCAGGCCCGTGGGGAGGACGCGCCAGGCCTCGCCGGTGCCGTCGGGGCCGACCCCCTCCTCGATGCCGACGCCCATCGCGCGCAGCGCGGCCGCCATCAGGAGGGTGTCGCGGGAGCGGAGGGGGCGGCGGAGCCAGCCGGGTTCGCTCGCGAGAGCCGCCAGGACGAGGGCGCGGTTGGTGACGGACTTGGACCCCGGGACGTGGACCGTCGCGTCGACGGGTGCGGTTGCCTGCGGGGCGGGCCAGAGGGCGGGGTGGGTGTCTTTCGGGGCCATGGTCCCAACCTTAGTGGGGGATCGCCTTAAGGGGTGCGTTGTGATCGCCGTGGGCGGCTGGCTTCGTCGTGGCTTGTCGCGCAGTTCCCCGGCCCCTGGGGTGGCTGGTCACAAGCCCAGTAGCCAACGCCCTCCACCCATCAGCGAGCAAAGCGACACCACGTGGAACATCAGCAGCCACGCCAGCGGTGGTACGTGGGTCAGGCGGGAGAGTTGGTCCGCGTCCGAGTCGCCGGCTCCGCCCCGCCTGCGCTTCGCCTGGAGTTCGAAGGCCGGGCGTACTCCGCCGAGGAGGAGGAACCAGACCACCGTGTACGCGAAGGCCGCCTGGACCTGGGGGCCGGCGAGCCAGGAGACGACCACGAAGGTGCCGCCGGTGAGGATCACCGTCAGGGCGCCGTAGGCGTTGCGGATCATGACGAGCATGGCGACCAGCAGGATCGTGGCGAGCCACAGGAGCAGGGTGATGCGGCCGGAGCCGAGGAGGGCGGCGCCGCCGAGGCCGAGGAGCGGGGGTGCGGTGTAGCCGGCCGCGGCGGTGAGGATCATGCCGAGGCCGGTGGGCTTGCCCCTGCTGACCGTGAGGCCGCTGGTGTCGGAGTGGAGGCGGATGCCGGTCAGGGTGCGGCCGGTGAGCAGCGCGATCAGGCCGTGACCGCCCTCGTGCGCGATGGTGATGGCGTTGCGCGAGAGCCGCCAGACACCGTGCGGGACGATCGTGGCGAGCGCGGCGACCGCGGTGGCTATGACGACCCAGGTGTCGGGGTCGGGCTGGCTGCCGACGAGCTCGTCCCAGAGGGAGGCCAGCGAGGTGGCGGCGGTGCTTTCCATGGGTGGCGGTGGCTCCCTCAGGTCGCGATCAACAGGGGCTGGCGCGTAGCGCCATCGTTGGGGGGTGGTGGTCGGGTGACGGGTGGGCATGGAAGTCTGGCACTCATGTGCGGACGGTATGCGGCGAGTCGTAGGCCCGAGGATCTCGCAGGAATCTTTGAGATCGAGAAGTGGGAGCCTGAGGAGACCCTGGAGCCCGACTACAACGTGGCCCCCACCAAAGAGGTCTACGCGGTTCTCGACCGCCCTCTTAAGGACGCCGACGACAAAAAGCCGGTTCGCCAACTGCGCAAGCTGAAGTGGGGGCTCGTCCCCTCCTGGTCCAAGAACCCCGAGGGCGCCGCCCGGATGATCAACGCACGCGCCGAGACCGTCCACGAGAAGCCGTCGTACCGGCGTGCCTTCGCCACCCGGCGCTGCATCCTGCCCGCCGACGGCTACTACGAGTGGGTCACCGGCAAGCAGGAGCGTGATCTGGAGGTCGAGGGGAAGAAGAAGCGGCCGCGCAAGCAGCCGTACTTCGTGCTCCCCGCCGACGGGTCCGTCTTCGCGATGGCCGGGTTGTACGAATTCTGGCGGGACAAGACTCTGCCGGACGACCACCCGCAGGCCTGGTGGGTCACCTGCTCGGTGATCACGACGGAGGCCGAGGCGACGCCGCTGGCCGTGGCCCCGGAGCACGGCCCGCACACTTTGGCCGAGATCCACCCCCGGATGCCGCTGATGCTCACGCCCGACCGCTGGGACTCCTGGCTCGACCCGGCCCGCACGGACCCGGACGACCTGCGCCGGCTGCTGGAACCGCCGCCCGCCGGGCTGATGCGCGCGTATCCCGTCTCCACGGCCGTCAGCAATGTCCGCAACAACAGCCCGGAGCTGCTCGACGAGCTGGAGGGGCCCGAGGAGGGCACACTCTTCTGACGTGACTTCCAGAGCGACTTCCGATGTGACCGGGATCAGAGAAGAGATCGACACCGAGGCGGGTACGGCCCGCATCACCTGGTGCGCGGCTGAGAAGAACGATTTCGTGCTGGCCGTCGGCCACGGCGCCGGCGGCGGGATCGAGGCGCGCGACCTCCAGGCCCTCGCCGCCGTACTTCCGGCGCACGGTGTGACCGTCGCGCTCGTCGAGCAGCCCTGGCGGGTGGCCGGGAAGAAACTCGCGCCCGCCCCCAAGACGCTGGACGTGGGCTGGCGGGGGTTGTGGCCCGCGCTGGCGAAGCCGGGGCTGCCGGTGATCGCGGGCGGACGGAGTGCCGGGGCCCGGGTCGCCTGTCGTACGGCGACGGAGCTGGGCGCGGCGGCCGTACTCGCGCTGAGCTTCCCGTTGCATCCGCCGGGCAAGCCGGAGAAGTCCCGCGCGGACGAGCTGCTCGGGGCCGGGGTGCCCACGCTCGTCGTACAGGGCGGGAACGATCCGTTCGGGCGGCCGGAGGAGTTCCCGCAGGGGTCGTACGACTTGGTGGAGGTGCCGTACGGCGATCATGGGTTCGCCGTGCCGAAGCGGGCGCCGCTCGGGCAGGAGGAGGCGCTGAAGGTCATCACCGACGGTGTCGTGGAGTGGATCGCGTCACTCCGGTAGAGGAGTGGAACGCGTCACTTAGTAAGGAGTCGGTGGGAGAACGGGAATGCCGGATGGCCGGCCTCTGTTGTGCGGATCAGACAGCGCGAGAGCGTGCTGGCCGTTCGTAGGAGAGGAAGTCCGCCGCATGGGTTCGACCATCTGCCCGAGCCGCAGCAGCCGCGCCGACCTGGACTGGACGGTGCTGCACGCGGCCAAGAGCGCCCCTATTCGGGCGGCGGCGGGCGTGGATCGTCGTCTATCCTCCGATTCTGGTGGTACCGGTCTCGGTATCGCACAGACGCTGGAGGAGGTGGGTCCGGTCACTGGGACCGACGCAGGGACCGAACACGGCCAGGCGGAGCAGCCCGAAGGCACGGAGACCGCCGCGGAGCGCAGCGCCCGTTTCGAGCGGGACGCTCTGGAATTCCTCGATCAGATGTATTCCGCCGCGCTGCGTATGACGCGGAACCCGGCCGACGCCGAGGACCTGGTGCAGGAGACGTACGCGAAGGCGTACGCGTCCTTCCACCAGTTCCGTGAGGGCACGAACCTGAAAGCCTGGCTGTACCGCATCCTCACCAACACCTTCATCAACTCGTACCGCAAGAAGCAGCGCGAACCCCAGCGCAGTGCGGCCGAGGAGATCGAGGACTGGCAGCTGGCGCGCGCCGAGTCGCACATGTCGACGGGCTTGCGCTCCGCCGAGTCGCAGGCGCTCGACCACCTGCCCGACTCGGACGTGAAGGAAGCGCTGCAGGCGATCCCCGAGGAATTCCGCATCGCCGTCTATCTCGCGGACGTCGAGGGCTTTGCGTACAAGGAGATCGCCGACATCATGGGGACACCCATCGGTACGGTGATGTCCCGGCTGCACCGAGGCCGCCGTCAACTGCGCGGCATGCTGGAGGACTACGCCCGTGAGCGGGGGTTGGTCCCGGCCGGCGCCGGAGAGTCGAACGAAGCGAAAGGCTCGGGCTCATGAGCTGCGGAGAGCCGCACGAGACGGATTGCAGCGAGATCCTCGATCATCTCTACGAGTTCCTCGACCATGAGATGCCTGACGCCGACTGCACCAAGTTCGAGCACCACTTCGAGGAATGCTCGCCCTGTCTGGAGAAGTACGGGCTCGAACAGGCCGTCAAGAAGCTGGTCAAGCGGTGTTGCGGGCAGGATGACGTGCCGACCGACCTGCGGGCCAAGGTGATGGGGCGGATCGATCTGATCCGGTCCGGGCAGGCCGTGCCCGAGCATGATGTGACGGCCGGACCGGCGACGCCGCAGGAATCCTGAAATCTTTAATTCCGTTTCTGTGCCTGTTCTCCGACGGCCGTCCGGCCGTCGGAGAACAGGCACAGATCGTTTCGGAGCTCTCAGACCTCGAGGCCGCTCTCGATGCGCTTGAGGGCGTGCCGGGCCAGCGCCAGGTTGCTGCGGCTGCGGTCCAGCGCGAGGTAGAGGAAGAGCGAGCCCTTGCTGCTGATCAGCGGGCGGACCAGGTGGTACTGCCGGCCCAGCGTGATCAGGATGTCCTCGATCACGTCGTTCATGTCGAGCGAGGCCAGCGTGCGCATCTTGGAGCGCACGACCTCGGTGTTGCCGGCCGCCGCGAGTTCGAGGTCGAGGTGCGGCCCGCCGCCTAGGGTGCCGAGCGACATGCCGCTGTCGTAGTCGACGAGCGCGACGCCGATCGCGCCGTCGATCGTCATGGCTTCCTTGAGCGCGGTCTCGATGTTCATCTTGCTGCCCCAATTCCTCAGTGGAGCTGACCGGTCACTGTCCGGCCAACTACGATCGACGCGAGTGACCGCAGCGGTCACAAACATCAACTTTGTGGCGTGTTACGGAAGTTGGCGTTCAAAGTACTGTGCGGCGCGTGAACGTGGAGGGCGAATGGGGGAACGGGCTACGGCGCTCCAGACGTCCCTGGACCGGCTACTCGAATCTCCCGGCGTCACCGGCGTCGCTCTGATCGATGCCGTGACCGGGCTCACCTACGGAGTGGCGGGAGACGCCGCCCAGGCGGGGACCGGGACGGAGGCCTCCGAACTCGCCGCCCTCATCTGCGAGCGGCTCGGCGCGGCGGGGGCCGTGGGGGAGTTGGAAAGCGTGGTCATGACCAGCACGAGACGCCACCAGGTGCTGCTTTCCGTGGACCGGTCGGCCGGCGATCCGCTGCTGCTGGCGGCCGGACTCGACCGGGACCGGGCCAACATCACCCTGGCGTTGCGCGGCCTCGGCGACCGGGCCCGAGAGGTACTGGCGTGAAGACCCCCTCGGCGCGCAATGTGCCGGCGCTTCTGCAAGCCCTGCACCAGGAGGGCTTCAGCGGCACGGTACGGGTCTCCGGTACCCCGGGTGGCACGATTCACCTGCGTGACGGCCTCATCGGCGCGATCGAGACACCGGGCGCGCCGACCGCGACGTCCACGCTGCTCGCCTCGGGCCGGATCGACGACGACGCCTGGCTGGCGGCGTGCGCGGCGGAGCCCGACCTGGACCGGCTGGACCTGCACCTGGTGGCCACGGACCTGATCGGCGGCGCCGAACTGGAGGTCGTCTGCACGGCGGCCGTCTTCGACGGGGCCTTCGCGATGGCGCTCAGTCCGCCCGCCGGCTGGGAGCTGACCGAACGTGAGCCGACGCTCCGCACCCGGCCCGGCGTCGAGCCGAGGCCGCTGGCCGAGGAGACCACCCGGCGAATGGCGTTACTGTCCCGGCTGTGGGGCCCTGCCGGTGAACTGGCCCGTGTCCGGCCCGAACCGGTCCCCGGCCCGGAGAACCCGGAAGCCGACGGCAGGCCGGCGCGGCTGACCCGGCGTCATCGCGAACTCGTCGAGAGCACCAACGGGCGCCGCACCCCGCGCGACATCGCCTTCGCCGGCGGGCGCGGACTCTACGCGGTGATGCTCGACCTGATCCGGCTGGAGCGGCGCGGGGCCGTCCGTTGGGAGAACCGGACGACACCCGACGGCCGGCCCAGCACCGCACCCCGGGTCCCGTCGGCACAGACGGCGGCCGACGAGCCGTTACCGAGGGCGGGCCCTCTTCCCAGACGCAGACCCGGTGGGGGATTTCCCTCCGGAGACCTCGGAGCTAGGGGCGGGTAGTGAGCTCAGACGAAGACCCGGCCCGCAAGCGCCGCCGCCGCACCAAGGCAGCACGTCCCCGGCGGAGGCCGGCCCCGAAAGCAGGGGCGGACGACCGCACGGCACCATCCGCCGCACCCTCACCTCCACCCGCACCCTCATCCCCGGCCGCCGAGCCCGGGGCCACGGACGCGGAACGGCCACCGTTACCCATGCGGAAACCCGCGCGGGGCACGACACCGACTTCGGGAAACGCCCGGACTTCGGGAAACGACCGGAACGACGCGTCGGACAACCCGGCCGCGCCGCCGTCCGCCTTCCCGCCCCTGTCCCTGCTGTCGGCTGAGGAACTCCTCGCCGAACAACCCTCCATCGACATGCTGCGGCGTGTCCGCCGCGGGCTGCGGGCCCTCCCCGAGTCCGACCAGCGGCGGCACCCGTCCGAATGAGCCGCTCGGACCCGCACCATCCACCGCAGAGATCCGGACCAAGGAGCACGTTCCCCATGACCGCACACGCATCGACCGAATCGCTCACCGGCATCCTGGCCTCGCTGCGTGATCGGGTGCTGGGCGTCTCCGAGAGCGTCCTGTCCACCGTGGACGGGCTCCTCGTCGTCGCCGACGTCGACAAGGTCCATCCCGAGTCCATCGCCGCGCTCGCTGCCGCCACGCTCGGTGTCAGCCGCCGCATGGCCGACCAGTCCGGTGTCGGCGCGCTCCGTGAGGTGGTGGTCCGGTGCGGGGCCGGCCACGTCATCGTCGTAGCCGTGGGCGAGCGCACCCTCCTCACCGTCATGGGTGACGACGGGCTGGACATCGCCGCGTTCCAGAGGGAATCGCCGGCGACCGTGGAGCAGCTCAACAAGGTGTTGGCGGCGGATGTGTCGTAGGTGAACACTCGAACGTGACTTCACTCGAAGGAGTTAATCCGGCCATCATGGCGCCACCTATTCGGCCGTAGCCGTCTCCGCCCGACCCCGCCCGTCCTAGGCTCCGGAGCCTAGGACTCGGGAGGGGTGTGAGGGGTGTCATGGGGTCGGTTCCGGTGGGGGCACGGGTGTACGTCGCCTGTGTCGCCGTCGGTGCCCTCGGGTGTCTCGCGCCGTTGCCCGGGGTCCGTGTTCCGTGGTGGGCGGTGGCACTGCTCGCCGTGCTGTACGCCGCGTGCGAGCAGATCACCCGGTGCCGGATCGTGGGGCACCTGGCGCCCAAGGGCATGGGGTCCTTCTTCCCCGTGCTCCTCGCCGGGGCGTTTCTGCTGCCGCCGCCCGTCGCCGCGCTCGTGGCGGTGCCGGGGGCGTTGATCGCCCGGGTCGAGCAGCGGCCGCGGTGGTTGCGTCGCGTGTGGCGGGCGGCCCAGCTCGTGCTCGCCGTGTGGGCCGCGTCCCGGGTGCACCGGGCGCTGGGCGGCCGGGACGCGGTCGTCGAACCCGACTTCCCGTACGCGCTGCTGCCGGCCGGGGCCGCGGTGCTGACGTTCTGCGCGGTGCTGACCGTGCTCGACGGCGGCATCCTGGCGCTCGCCGAACGGGTGCCGTGGCGTGGCGCGTGGCGGGGGCTCCTCCCGCGGTCGCTGGGGCCCGTCGTGGTGCACGGGCTCGCCGGGCTGATGATGGCGGTGCTCTGGCGCAGCCCGTACGGCCCCGTCGCCGCGCTGCTCGTCCTGTTGCCGATGTACGTGTCCTGCTGGGTGTTCGCGCAGTACCACCGGGAGCGGGCCGCGCACCAGGCGACCATTCGCGCCCTCGTCCAGGCCGTCGACATCAAGGACGGGTATACCCGCGGGCACAGTGAGCGGGTCGGGCAGGCGTCCATGATGATCGCGCGGGAACTGGGCATGGACGACGAGCGGACCGAGGTGCTCCGCTTCGCTGGGATCCTGCACGACGTCGGGAAACTGGGGGTGCCCACGCGGCTGCTCCGCAAGGACGGGCCGCTCACCCCGGAGGAACGTCGGGTCATCGAACTGCATCCCGAGTACGGCCACGAGATGGTGCGCGGGATCTCCTTCCTCGGCGAGGCCCGGGCAGCGGTGCTGCACCACCATGAGCGGCTGGACGGGAGCGGCTATCCGTCCGGGCTGGCGGGCAGCCAGATTCCGGAGTTCGCGAGGGTGGTCGCGGTGGCCGACGCCTTCGACGCGATGACCTCGACGCGGTCCTACCGGCGCGCCCGGCCGGCCGCCGCCGCGCTCGCCGAGCTGGAGCGGTGTGCGGGCGCACAGTTCGACCCCGTGATGGTGGGGGCGCTGGGTCGGGCCCTGGGACGGTACGGCTGGCATCCGGCGGTGACCGCCGACCCGTCCCTGGCCGACCCCTGCGGAAACGGTCCGCCGCCTGGGGCGTCCGGGGCCGACACGGTCGTAGAACAGGCGAACGCGGAGCAAGGGGATGCGAGAAAGGCGGACGCCTCTGGGAGGCGGGTCCCGTGAGTTTCGTCGTCGTCCTTCGTTCCGTCGCCGTGCTCCTCACCGTCCTCGCCCTCGCCCACACCCTCCGGCACGGTCTCGACGAACCCGGTGTCGCTCTCGCCTTCGGTGTGCTCGTGGTCGTGGGGGAGCTGTCGCGGTGGAGCGGGGCGGAGGGGCGGGAGTCGGCGCCGCTCGGGGGTGCCGGGGCGCTGGCGTACGCGTTGCTGGGGGAGAGCGGTGGGCGGGCGACCCAGCACGGTGTCCTCCAGGTCGTCGCGGTCGTCGCCGTGGCCGCGCTGCTCGGGTGTGTGCCGCATGTGGCCCGAGGGTGCGGGGCGACCGTCGATCACCTCACCCGGCGGGTGCTCACCGTCGCCTTCGCCGCCGTCTGCTTCCAGCCGCTGTACGACCGGGGCAGGCTGTTGGAGTGGAGCGGGGCCGCGCATGTGCTGTTGCTCGTCGCGCTGCTCGTGCTGGCCGTGCTGTGCGAGGCCCTGCTGGCGGCGGCCATGGCCCACGCGCGGACGCGGTGGCCGTTCGGGCCGCTGCTGCGGGACGAGCTGCGCGCGCTGCTCGGGATCGGGTCCGTGGTGTGCGCGACCGGGGTCGTCATGTCCCTCGCGGTCGGCGTCGTCGGACTGTGGGCGCTGGCGGTCTTCTCGCTTCCCCTGCTGCTGACCCAGCTGTCGTTCCGGCGGTACGCGGCCGTGTGGACCACGTATCGGCAGACCATCGCCTCGCTCGCCCGGGCCACCGAGATCGCCGGGTACACCCCGCCCGGGCACGCCCGGCGCGTGGCCGCGCTCAGTCGGGAGGTGGGGCGGGAGCTGGGGCTCAGCGAGCCGGAGCTGACTGTGCTCGAGTACGCGGCGCTGATGCACGACATCGGGCAGCTGAGCCTTGTCGACCCCGTGCCGGCCGGGGCCACCACCGGGCTGCCCGCGGCCGAACAGCGCCGGATCGCGCTGCTGGGCGGCGCGGTCGTACGGCAGACCGGAGTGGACAACGAGGTCGCGGACGTGGTGGAACGGCAGGCGGACCCGTACCGTGACCAGCCGGTCGGCGCCCGGATCGTACGGGCCGTGAACGCGTACGAGGAGAAGGCACGGGCAGCGGGGCCCGGAGGCCCGCTCAGGGCGCTGGAGGAACTGAGGCTCGGAACCGGCCGCGACTATCAGCCGGAGGTGGTCGAAACCCTGGCCAGGGTGCTGACGCGGCAGCGGGGCGGTGCGACGGGGGTCCATGGCGTCCAGCGCTAGGGCCTGTATCTGGTTTCGATCAAGGGGTGGCCCGCGCGAGCTCCTTGATCCAGATCATCGA
>NZ_VTHJ01000058.1 GCF_008386495.1 Streptomyces tailanensis
GATCGTGCTCGGCCCTCCTTCGTCGGGCGCTGCGCGCGTTCGGCGTCTCGACACAGGCGCGCCCCTTCGGCTCACTCGCCAGCCCTGTTGCGGTGGCCCGAACAGTTGCGCCCTCCTGTTATGCGTCTCTCAGTCGTGCCAGGCGCCCAAGTCCTCCAGGCGGGCCTGGAGGACCTCGAACAGGCCCGGTGGGGCCGCGATGGTCAGGTCGGGTGAGAGGGGCTCTGTGGGGCGGCCACCGGTCAGGGCGCCCGCTTCCCGGGCGATGAGGTCGCCCGCCGCGTAGTCCCAGGCGTTCAGGCCGCGCTCGTAGTACGCGTCCAGACGGCCCACGGCCACGTCGCACAGGTCGATCGCGGCCGAGCCGCCGCGGCGGATGTCGCGGACCTGGGGGATCAGCTCGCGCAGTACGTCGGCCTGCTTGGACCGGCGCTCGGCGCGGTAGCCGAAGCCGGTGCCGACGAGGGCCAGCCCCAGTTCCGGTGCGGGGCGCACACGCGCGGGGCGGTCATTGATGTACGCGCCCTCCCCGAGGACCGCCCGGTAGGTCTCGCCGCGCACCGGGGCGTGGACCACGCCGACGACCGTCTCCCCATCCACCCGGACCGCGATGGACACGGCCCAACTCGGCAGTCCGTACAGGTAGTTCACGGTGCCGTCGATGGGGTCGATCACCCACTGGACGCCGCTCGTGCCCTCGACGCTGGCGCCCTCCTCGCCGAGCACGCCGTCGTGCGGGCGGCGCTCGGCCAGCAGGCCGGTGATCAGCTTCTCGGAAGCGATGTCCATCTCGGTGACGACATCGACGGCGCTGGACTTGGTGGCGGCCACGCCGAGGTCGTCGGGCCGCCCGTCGCGCAGGAAGGCTCCCGCGCGGTAGGCGGCGTCCAGGGCGATCTCCAGCAGTTCGGCCTTCAACCCGTCGGGGTGCTTCGGCTGATCGGTCACGGTGCTCCTCATGCGTACGGACTGTCGGCGCCCGCGGCGGCGGGCAGCGGGGTGCGGGCCGGGCAGCAGCCGACCGGGCACAGGTTGTGGCTCGCGCCGAGCACACCGAGGGCGCAGGGGGTGACGTCGTCCTGGCCCCGCTCGACCGCCGCGCGTTCCAGGACCAGGTCGCGGATGGCGGCGGCGAACCTCGGGTCGGCGCCCACCGTCGCCGAGCGGCGCAGCGGCAGGCCCAGCTCCTCGCCCTTGGCCATGGCCTCGGTGTCGAGGTCGTACAGGACCTCCATGTGGTCCGAGACGAACCCGATGGGCGCCATCACGACGGCCGGGGCCCCGGCCTCGTGCAGCTCCTCCAGGTGGTCGCAGATGTCCGGCTCCAGCCACGGGATGTGCGGGGCGCCGGAGCGTGACTGGTAGACGAGCTGCCAGGGGTGCTCCACACCGGTCCGCTCGCGCACGGCGTCGGCGATGAGCTTCGAGACGTCCAGGTGCTCCGCGACGTACGCGCCGCCGTCCCCGTGGTCCTCGACCGGGCCGGAGGTGTCCGCCGAGGCGTTGGGGATCGAGTGCGTGCAGAAGGCGATGTGCGCGCCGTCCCGGACGTCCTCGGGGAGGTCCGCGAGGGACTCCACGACGCCGTCGATCACGGGTTCGAGGAAGCCCGGGTGGTTGAAGTAGTGCCGGATCTTGTCGACCCTCGGCAGCTCCAGGCCCTCGCTCTCCAGGACGGCGAGCGAGTCGGCGAGGTTCTCGCGGTACTGGCGGCAGCCCGAGTACGAGGCGTACGCGCTGGTGGCGAGGACCAGGATGCGGCGGCGGCCGTCGGCGACCATCTCGCGCAGGGTGTCGGTCAGATAGGGCGCCCAGTTGCGGTTGCCCCAGTAGATCGGCAGGTCCAGGCCGTGCTCGGCGAAGTCCTTGCGCAGGGCGTCGAGGAGGGCGCGGTTCTGGTCGTTGATGGGGCTGACCCCGCCGAACAGGAAGTAGTGCTGCCCGACTTCCTTGAGGCGTTCCTTGGGGATGCCGCGCCCCCGCGTCACGTTCTCCAGGAACGGGACCACGTCGGCCGGGCCCTCCGGGCCGCCGAACGAGAGCAGGAGCAGGGCGTCGTAGGGGGTGGCGTCGTGCGCGTGTGGCATGACTCCGATCCTGCCACCCGGCACCGACAGCCGGGATCCCGGCCCTTGCGGGGGATGGCTTAGGGTTACCTCACTCGTAAGCTGTATCGACCGCATTCGCGCCTTACGAGGAACTCGTTCCTCCGTTTCCCGGACCGACCGGAGCCCCCGTGCCCAGCCCCTATACCGCCCTGTTCGCCACCCCAGGCACCAAGGGCTTCACCGCCGCGGGTCTCCTCGGCCGTATGCCGCTGTCGATGATGGGCATCGGCGTGGTCACGATGATCTCCCAGATCACCGGGCGGTACGGCCTGGCCGGCGCCCTGTCCGCGACCATCGCGCTGGCCGCCGCCGCGCTCGGCCCGCAGATCTCGCGCCTGGTGGACCAGTACGGGCAGCGGCGGGTGCTGCGCCCGGCGACGCTCTTCGCGCTGGCCGCGGCCGCCGGGCTGCTGTTCGCCGCGCACTACGGTTGGCCGGACTGGGTGCTGTACGTCTGCTCGGCCGGCATCGGCTGCGTACCGAGCCTCGGGGCGATGACCCGGGCTCGCTGGGCGGCGCTGTACCGGGGCACCCCGCAACTGCACACGGCGTACTCCTTCGAGTCCGTGGTGGACGAGGTCTGCTTCATCTTCGGGCCGATCATCTCCATCGGACTGTCGACGGCCTGGTTCCCGGAGGCCGGCCCGCTGCTCGCCGCCTGCTTCCTCGCGGCCGGTGTCTTCTGGCTGACCGCCCAGCACGCCACCGAGCCGGAGCCGCACCCGCGCAAGCGCCACGAAAAGAGCCGTTCGGCGATGCGCTCGCCCGGGCTCCAGGTCCTGGTGGCGACCTTCGTGGCGACCGGAGTGACCTTCGGTGCCGTCGACGTGGTCACCGTGGCCTTCGCCGAGGAGCAGGGCCACAAGGCCGCCGCGAGCGTCGTCCTGGCCCTCTACGCGGCCGGTTCGTGCCTCGCGGGCATCGTCTTCGGGCTGATGCGCTTCACGGGGGCACCCGAGCTTCGCTGGCTGCTGGGCGTATGTGGCATGGCCATGAGTATGATCCCCCTCCTACTGGTCGGAAACTTGCCGTTTCTGGCCGTGGCGCTCTTCGTCGCGGGCCTGTCCATCGCACCCACGATGATCACGACGATGGCCTTGGTCGAAGAGCACGTACCACGCGCGCAAGTGACCGAGGGCATGACCTGGGTGAGCACCGGGCTCGCGGTCGGGTTCGCGCTCGGCTCCTCCGTGTCCGGCTGGGTGATCGACGCAGCCGGGGCGGACGCCGGGTACGGGGTTCCGGCGGTGTCCGGAGCCGTCGCGGTCGCGGTCGGTTTCCTCGGGTACCGCCGGCTGCGCAGGCCGGCACCGGAGCGGGGAGGGCCCCTTGAGCACCACAGTGATCGGGAAGAGCGGCACGTGGCGTAACTGGGCGGGGAACGTCACCGCCCGGCCCGTACGGGAGGTCACTCCCGCCACCGTCGAGGAACTCGCCGCGGCCGTACGGAAGGCCGCCGAGGACGACCTCCGGGTGAAGGCCGTCGGTACGGGACACTCCTTCACGGCCGCCGCCGCGACCGACGGCGTACTGATCCGCCCTCAACTGCTGGCGGGCATACGCAAGATCGACCGTGACGCCATGACCGTCACGGTGGGTGCGGGCACTCCGCTCAAGAGGCTCAACCTGGCGCTCGCGCGTGAGGGGCTGTCCCTCACCAACATGGGCGACATCATGGAGCAGACGGTCTCCGGCGCCACCAGCACCGGCACCCACGGCACCGGCCGCGACTCGGCCTCGATCGCCGCCCAGATCAAGGGACTTGAGCTGGTCACCGCCGACGGTTCGGTGCTCACGTGTTCCGAGACCGAGAACCCCGAGGTCTTCGCGGCCGCCCGGGTCGGCATCGGCGCCCTGGGCATCGTCACGGCGATCACCTTCGCCGTGGAGCCGATCTTCCTGCTCACGGCGCGCGAGGAGCCGATGCCGTTCGAGAGGGTGCTGGCCGAGTTCGACGAACTCCACGCCGAGAACGAGCACTTCGAGTTCTACTGGTTCCCGCACACCGGCAACACCAACACCAAGCGCAACAACCGCAGCGCGGGCCCCGAGAAGCCCGTACCCCAGCTGAACAGCTGGTTCGAGGACGAGTTCCTCTCCAACGGCGTCTTCCAGGTGGCCAACTGGGTCGGTCAGGCGGTCCCCGCCACCATCCCCACGATCGCGCAGATCTCCAGCCGCGCCCTGTCCGCGCGGACGTACACCGACATCCCCTACAAGGTCTTCACGTCTCCGCGCCGAGTGCGCTTCGTGGAGATGGAGTTCGCCGTTCCGCGCGAGGCCGTGGTGGACACGCTGCGTGAACTCAAGGCGATGGTCGACCGTTCGAACCTGCGCGTCAGCTTCCCGGTGGAGGTCCGCACCGCCCCGGCCGACGACATCACCCTGTCCACGGCATCCGGCCGCGAGACCGCGTACGTCGCCGTCCACATGTTCAAGGGGACGCCCTATCAGGCGTACTTCACGGCCGCCGAGCGGATCTTCACCGCGCACGAGGGACGGCCGCACTGGGGCAAGGTGCACACGCGCGACACGGACTACTTCTCCAAGGTCTATCCGCGCTTCGGTGAGTTCACCGCCCTGCGTGACCGGCTCGATCCCGAACGCCGGTTCCAGAACGACTACTTGCGCCGCGTGCTCGGAGCGTAGCCGGACGGGAAGTTCTGGTGATCGCGTGAAGCGCGCCCCCACCGGCGGTCACGAAAAGGACTGTTCCGGCGGCCGATTGACGTCCTCCATGAGAAGTTGAGCTGCGTGCCGATCCACGCAAGTGGCCCGAATGGAGTACTGTTGCGAGCCCTGGGTCCGGACTCCCGCCAGGGCGTCCGGGGCCATCGAGGACCGCCGGGAGGGGGATCGTTGCACAGGGTGATGAAGTTCGTCACTTAGCGTTGCGAATAGGTAACCGTGCCATAACGGCGGCCTCGGGCTCACGCCCGACACGCCGGGCAACTCGGCAAGGTTGTGGCAGGCTGCACCCGGGCAGGCCACACTCGACTAGCGGAAGCAGCGACGCACGTGACGTCGGCAGGCACCACCCGGGAGGTCCCCATGCCCGAACTGCGTGTCGTGGCCGTCTCAAATGACGGCACACGGCTGGTGCTGAAGGCTGCCGATTCCACGGAGTACACGCTTCCGATCGACGAGCGACTGCGTGCCGCCGTACGCGGCGACCGCCCGCGCCTCGGCCAGATCGAGATCGAGGTCGAGAGCCATCTCCGCCCCCGTGACATCCAGGCGCGTATACGCGCGGGTGCCACGGCCGAGGAGGTTGCGCAGCTCGCCGGCATCCCCGTCGACCGGGTCCGCCGGTTCGAGGGCCCCGTGCTGGCCGAGCGCGCCTTCATGGCCGAGCGGGCCCGCAAAACCCCGGTCCGCCGCCCCGGTGAGAATGCCGCCGGGCCCCAGCTCGGAGAGGCCGTCCAGGAACGGTTGTTGATCCGGGGCGCCGAGAAGGACACCGTGCAGTGGGACTCGTGGCGCCGCGACGACGGCACCTGGGAGGTTCTGCTGGTCTACCGGGTCGCGGGCGAACCGCACTCGGCGAGCTGGACGTACGACCCGCCCCGGCGACTCGTCCAGGCCGTCGACGACGAGGCGCGCTCGCTGATCGGGGAGTCCGACGATCTCGGCGCGCCCGAACCGAGCTTCCCGTTCGTGCCGAGGATCGCGCGGCTGCCCCGTGACCGCCCCCTGGACCGCCAGGCGGAACGTCCCGTCCTGCCCGCCGCGCCCGACGCCGACGAGGAGAGCGTGAGCGAACGCGACTCGCTCACCAGCATCCTGGAGGCCGTACCCAGCTACCGGGGCGACCTGGTCGTGCCCGAACTGCCCTCCGCGGAGCCGCAGGAGGAGCCCGTCGAGGAGGTCCCGGAGGAAGAGCCCGCGGCCCCCGCGGCCTCGGCCGGTTCCGCCTACGCGGACGTCCTCATGCCGCGGTCGGTCAACGGCCACCGCGACCGGCTCATCGGCTCCACCGACCGGCAGGCCGAGGCCGACGGCGTCCGGCCGGGCCGTCGCGCGGCGGTGCCGAGCTGGGACGAGATCGTGTTCGGTACGCGACGCAAGAAACAGGAGTAGCAGGGCTGTAAAACACGCGCGGTGCCGAAGATTCGCGCAGGTCAGTTCGTACAGGATCGGTTATTCATCTATACGCATGTGGGGCCCGCTTCGTTCAGACGCGGGCGCGGGCCCCACGGCGTGCCGTCAGCAGGCCGTCACCGGGGATCGGGCCCCGTGGCCACCGGGCGGCTGCCGTCCCGGGACCACTCCGACCACGAGCCGACGTAGAGGGCCGCCGGGATGCCCGCGACGGCCAGCGCGAGCACCTGGTGGGCGCCGGAGACGCCCGAGCCGCAGTAGACGCCGAACTCGGAGTCGGCGGTGGCGCCGAGTGCCTTGAAACGGTCGGCGAGTTCGGTGGCGGACCGGAACAGACCGGATTCGGCCACGTTTTCCGTGGTCGGTGCCGACACGGCGCCCGGGATATGGCCACCGACCGGATCGATCGGTTCCACCTCGCCGCGGTAGCGCTCAGCGGCCCGTGCGTCGAGGAGCAGCCCGGTGCGGGCCAGCGCGGCGGCGCCGTCCGCGTCGAGCAGCGGGAGGGCGCCCGGTACGGGAGCGAAGGTGCCGGGTGCGGGCTCCGGGACGTCGGCCGTCAGCGGGCCGTCCCAGGCCGCCAGTCCGCCGTCGAGCACCCGCACCGAGGGGTGTCCGGCCCAGCGGAGCAGCCACCAGGCGCGCGCGGCGGCCCAGTTGAGCCCGCCGTCGTAGACGACGACAGCCCGGTCGGCGGACACGCCGGCCGCCCTCATCGCCGTACCGAAGGCCTCCAGGTCGGGCAGCGGGTGGCGGCCGGCGGCACCGGCCGGACCGGCGAGTTCGGAATCCAGATCGACGAAGACGGCTCCCGGGATGTGCGCCTTCTCGTACTCGGGGCGCAGGTTCGGCCCGCCCAACTGCCAGCGGACGTCCAGGAGGACCGGGGGGTTTGATCCGGCCAGCTCGCTCGCCAGATCGGACGCGGAGATGATGGCGTTCATGTCCCCCATCCTTGCGCACGGGGTGGCCGCGCCGTCCAGGTCCGGCTACTCTGCCCGCCGGACGGTCCCGATCACAAGGCGTACGGGATCGGGCACATGCCGTACAGCCGATGTACATCGCACGGCAGCGAAGCGGACAGCGACGGGTACCGGCGTGCCGGGCATCGTCAGGTACGCACGTACTTGCGCGCCATCTCGGCGGTGCGGCGCGGACGCGCTGCACTACGGGTGGTGCGAGCATCGGCACAGCGCGTGATCCCGCGCGGACGCGGTACACGCGTACGGAGGGGCGGACGGACACGGCGCCGTGAGGAGCCGAGGAGAGAGTGACGATGACCGAGGCACGGGGGTCGACCGGCCGGAACGGAGCGTATCCGCCGGGCACACCTTGCTGGGTGAGTCTGATGGTGCACGGGATGGCCGCGACCCAGGAGTTCTACGGAGCGCTGTTCGGCTGGGAGTTCCAGCCCGGCCCGCAGCAGCTCGGGCCGTACGTACGGGCGCTGCTCGACGGCCGCGAGGTGGCGGGCATCGGCCAACTCTCGCCCGACCGGCACCTCCCCATCGCCTGGACACCGTACTTCGCCTCGGACGACGTGGATCTGACGGCGGAGGCCGTACGGCACTGCGGTGGCACCGTCGGGGTCGGACCGCTGGACGCCGGCGAGGCGGGCCGCCTCGCGATCGCCTCCGACCCCGCGGGCGCCGTCTTCGGCATCTGGCAGGCGGCGGCGCACCTCGGCACCGACATCACCGGGGTGCCCGGCACCCCGGCCTGGGACGAACTCCTCACCTACGACACCGAGAACGTCGCCAAGTTCTACGAGACCGCCTTCGGCTACGAGGAGGAGCCGGCCCCCTCCGCCGACTCCGACCACGTCACCCTCCACATCAAGGGCCGCCCCGTCGCCGGCATCCACGGCCTCGGCCCCGCCCTCCCCCGCGACCGGGGCGCCCACTGGCTGACGTACTTCGAGACCTCCGACACCGACGAAGCGGTCAACCGCGTCATCGAACTGGGCGGCCACGCCGTCACACCACCCCACGACACCCCCCAGGGCCGCGTGGCCACGGTGGCGGACCCGGAGGGGGCGGTGTTCGCACTGGTGCACATGGAACGCGTGGAGCGCTGAGCCCGGTCAGGGGGCCGTCACGGCTCGCTCGGCCTCGCTGCGCAGGACGCAGAATTCGTTGCCCTCGGGGTCGGCGAGGATTGCCCAGCCCGATCCGTCGGGACTCCGATGATCGGCGACGAAGGTGGCGCCGAGGCCCAACAGCCGTTCCACCTCCTGCCCACGCGAGGCCTCGGTCAGCAGCACCTGGGTCTCCTGGTCCCCGGGTATGTCCTCCGGATGCAGCGGGCTGCCGGTCACCCTGGTCCAGAACCGGGCCAGCTCGTAGGCATCCGCACAGTCGATCGCCACGTTCTGCACAGTCGAAACCATGGCGCGAGCCTTCCTGACTTCCGCCGTGGCCGCCACCGAGTTGCGCTGCGCGCCTCCGCTTCAGGCCGACGACACCGGGAGTACGTCCGGGGACAGGGAGGCCGCTCGGGCTGTGGCGGCTGTCATGCGGCGGCGGTGGTGGCGGCGGCAGAGGACCTCGTAGCCGATGTCGTCGGGTTGGTTGACGTCGCCGACGACGACCTGGGCGCCCTCGACGACCATGTGGCCGCCTATGGTACGGGCGTTGTGGGTGGCGCGGGCGCCGCACCAGCAGAGGGCTTCCACTTGGAGGACTTCCACGCGATCGGCGAGCTCGACCAGGCGCTGGGAGCCGGGGAAGAGCTTCGAGCGGAAGTCGGTGGTGATGCCGAAGGCGTAGACGTCCAGGCCCAGGTCGTCGACGACGCGGGCGAGTTGGTCGATCTGCTCGGGGACGAGGAACTGGGCCTCGTCGGCGATCACGTAGTCCGCTCGGCGGCCCTGGGAGAGGTGGTCCACGAGGTACCCGTAGAGGTCCTGGCCGTCCTCGACCTCCACGGCGTCGGTGACCAGGCCGAGGCGCGAGGAAAGCTTTCCCTCGCCCGCGCGGTCGTCACGTGTGAAGATCATGCCCTGGAGGCCCCGCGCGGAGCGGTTGTGCTCGATCTGGAGGGCCAGCGTCGACTTCCCGCAGTCCATGGTTCCGGAGAAGAACACCAGCTCGGGCATGGTGAGTTGAGCACCTTTCGGCAACGAGGGCGACGGGACAAGGCAGGGCGAGGGCAGGGCTTCAGGAGCGTACTTCGAGGAGCGGGACCAGTTGTTCGACGGCGGTCATCGAGCCGTGGTTGCCGACCATCGCCGACTCCTTGGGCTCCCGCTCGGACGCGATGATCAGGACGTCGTCGCGGGCGGCGGCGACCACGTCGCCGATGCGGGCGTACACCCGTTCGTCGACGGTCGGGCCGAACCAGCCCGCAGCGATCGCCTCGTCGCGGGAGGCGATCCAGAACTGCTCGCCCAGCACCTCACGCCAGCAGGTCAGGACGTCCGACTCGGCGCCCGGCAGCGCGTAGACGTGGCGGGCGCGCCCCTCGCCGCCCAGCAGGGCGACCCCGGCGCGCAGTTCCCAGTCCTCGTCGAAGTCGATGCGGTGCTGCTCGTCGAACGGGACGTCGATCATGCCGTGGTCGGCGGTGACGTACAGGGCGCTGTGCGGCGGGAGTTGCTCCGCCAGCCGCTGGACCAGCCGGTCGACGTACATGAGCTGTCCGCGCCAGGCGTCCGAGTCGACGCCGAACCGGTGGCCCGCGCCGTCCAGCTCGGAGTAGTACGTGTAGATCAACGAGCGGTGCCCGGCGGCCAGTTGCTCGGCGGCCAGGTCCATGCGGTCCTCGCCGGAGAGACGGCCGTGGAAGGTGCCGCCGCTCAACGCGACCTGGGTGAGGGGGGTGTTCTGGAAGATCGGGGAGGTGACCTGGGCGGTGTGGACGCCCGCGTCGTCGGCGAGCTGGAAGATCGTGGGGTACGGCTGCCACTCGCGCGGCGCGGTCCACGGCTGCCAGCGGAGCTGGTTCATCAGCTCCTCGGTCTCGGGGTTGCGGACCGTGTAGCCCGGCAGCCCGTGCGCACCCGGCGGCAGGCCGGTGCCCACGGAGGCGAGGGAGGTCGCGGTGGTGGCGGGATAGCCGGCAGTGAGGGGGCGGCCGGTGCCGCCGCGCGAGGAGGCCAGCAGCGAGGTCATGTAGGGCGCCTCGTCCGGGTGCGCCTTCAGCTGCTCCCAGCCAAGCCCATCGACGAGGAACACACAGGCGCGGTCGACGGCCGTCAGCTCCGGTATCGCGGCCGTCGTACCGGGCACTCCCATGCCCGCCGCGAGGGTCGGCAGGAGGTCGGCGAGCGAGCCGGTGCCGTACTCGGGAACGGGTGCGGAGCCGACGGCGAGGGGTTCCGGGTGGTCCCAGGTGGGCAGTGCCATCAGCGGGCGGGGTCCGCGGTCGCCTCGGAGAGGGATTGCGCGAAGGCGAGGGCCTGACGCACGGTCTCGGGCCCGTCCCCGGCCTCGCTGACGCGCAGGCTCAGGTCGTCCGCCGTCGAGCTGCCGGTGTACCCGTGGTCCGCCTCGCAGTTGGGGTCGCCGCAGGCGGCGGGCTCCAGGTCGATGCGGGAGACGGCGCCCCAGCCGATGGTCAGGACGACCTCGCGGGGCAGGGTGCCCGGGGCGTACGACTCGGGGTTGGCGACGACCCGGCTGAGCACGACCGACGAGATCCGGTCGATCTTCACCGACTCGGTGGACGTCGTGGCGTACGGCGTCGGTGACGTGCTGTCCGCGGCCTGCTCGTCGGTGTGGCTGACGATGAAGCGGTTGCCGGTGAGGACGAGGACGGTCACATGCCGCCGCACCTCGTTCGCGTCGAACGTGGTCTCCTGATGGACCAGGTACGACTTGATGGCCTCGCCGCCGACAGCGGCCTCCACCGCCTCGGCCACGAGGGCCGGGTAGTAGCCGCTGCGCTCGATCGCCGCACGCAGCCCCTGGGTCGTCGTACTGGTCTTGGCCATGACGCCCATCCTACGGGGGCGCACTGACTGCGAGGGACCGCTCTGCCGTCTCTGTCGTGGACGGAACAATGCACACCCTCAGTACACGGGACACACCCTCAGTGCACGAGAAGCGTCCTCAGTACACGGGAAGCGTCCTCGGGCCGAGGTCGTCGCGGGCGGGTGGGCGCGCGAGCCGTACGGTGGCGCCGAGCACGCTCAGGCCGTGCGGGGCCACGACGACCGGTTCCAGGGAGACGGCCACGACCTCGGGGTGGTCGTCGACCAGGCGGGACACCCTGAGCAGCAGCTCTTCGAGGGCCTCCGTGTCGACCGGGGCGGAACCCCGCCAGCCGAAGAGGAGCGGGGCCGTCCGGATGGACCGGACCAGCGAGGCCGCGTCCCGCTCCGTGGCCGGAATCAGCCGGTGCGCCATGTCCCCGAGCAACTGCGACGCGGGCCCGGCGAGCCCGAACGAGAGCACCGCTCCGGCCGCCGGGTCGACCACGGTCCGTACGATCGTGTCGACCCCGCGCGGGGCCATGCCCTGCACGACCGGACGCAGCTCCGCCGGCTGCCCGAACAACTCCGTCAACTCCGCGTACGCCCGCCGCAGTTGCTCCTCGTCCGCCAGGTCCAGCCGTACGCCGCCCAGGTCGGCGCGGTGCCGCAGATGCGGTGCGGTCGCCTTGAGGGCGACCGGGTAACCGATGGCCCGCGCGGCCGCCACCGCCTCGTCCGGCGTGGGGGCGGGCCGGGCCTCCCGCACATGGATGCCGTACCGCGCGAGCAGCGCGCACGTCTCTCCCATACCGAGCGTGAGCCCCTCCCCACGAGCGAGCAGGGCGTCGATCTGCTCGGCGGCCCCCTTCTCATCGATGTCCTCGTACGCGGGCACCCTCCCGGGCTCCGCCGCCTCCCGCCGCCACTGCGCGTACTTCACGGCTTCGGAGAGAGCCCGAACGGCCCGCTCGGCGGCGGGGTAGGCGGGGATGAGGTGAGTGTCGGATGGCACCTCGGTGGGCAATCGTTCCGCAGGGCGATGGGGGTCCCCCCGCTCGAGCGAAGCCGAGAGCGGGGGAGGGTGGGCACCGCCTGCAGCGCCGGGCGTCGCCTTCTCACCAACCTGTGGTGCGGTACTCGCCGCAGCCGACAACGCCTCAGCAAGCCCACCCAACTCCACATGCACAACAAGCACCGGCTTCGAAGGATTCGCAGCCACAGCAGACCGCAAAGCCTCCGCCAGAGCAGCGTCATCCGGCGTGACCTCCCCCAACGCAGGTATCGCCGTCACCACCACCGCATCGCACGAGTCGTCCACCAACGCCCGCGACAGCGCCGCATAGAACTCCTCCGCCGAGGCCCCCGTGGTCAGGTCCAGCGGAGGCAACGGCCGCAACCCCTCGGAGAGGCACGCGTCGTACGTGAGCATCCCCAGCGACTCCGAGTTCCCGAGGATCGCCACCCGGGGCCCCGCCGGCAGCGGCTGCCGGGCGAGCAGCAGCCCGGCGTCGACCATGTCCGTGATCGTGCCGACGCGGATCACCCCGGCCTGCCGCAGCACCGCGGACACGGTGGTGTGGGGCAGCCGGGTGGCGCGTACGGCATGCCCCTGCGGAGCCGACCCGTGGCGCGCGCCCTGGACCACGACGAGGGGCTTGACCGTCGCCGTCCGCCGGGCGAGCCGGGCGAACTTGCGCGGGTTGCCGATGGACTCCAGGTACATCAGTACGACATCGGTGTCCGGGTCCTCGTACCAGTACTGCAGGACGTCGTTCCCGGACACGTCGGCCCGGTTGCCGGACGACACGAACGTCGAGACGCCCGTGACCCCGGTGACCCCTCCCCCGCGCCGGTGCAGCCGGGACAGCAGCGCGATCCCGATGGCGCCGGACTGGGCGAAGAGGCCGATGCGCCCGGAGCGCGGCATCTCGGGAGCGAGCGAGGCGTTGAGCCGCACGTCGGGGGCGGTGTTGATGATCCCGAAGGCGTTCGGCCCGATGATGCGCATGCCGTACGTACGCGCCTGGCGCACCAGTTCGCGCTGGCGCTCGCGCCCCTCGGGACCGCTCTCGGCGTACCCGGCGGAGACGACCACGAGCCCCTGCACGCCGTGCTCACCGCACTCGGCGACGATCTCGGGGACGTACTCGGCCGGGACGGCGACGACCGCGAGGTCGACGGGCCCTTCGATGTCGCCGATGGTCCGGTGGGCCGGGACCCCGTCGAGCTCCTTGTCCTGTACGGCCCTGTTCACCGCGTACAGCCGGCCCGTGAACCCCGCGTCCCGCAGGTTGGCGAGCACGCTGCGGCCCACTCCGCCCGGTGTGCGCCCGGCGCCGATGACGGCGACCGAGCCGGGGGCGAGCAGACGCTGGACGGACCTGGCCTCGGCGCGCTGCTCCCGCGCGCGCTGCACGGCGAGGGAGCGGTCGGTGGGCTCCAGGTCGAACTCCAGGCGTACGACGCCGTCCTCGAAGCTGCGCTTCTGCTGGTACCCGGCGTCGGTGAACACCTTGATCATCTTGGTGTTGGCGGGCAGCACCTCGGCGGCGAAGCGCCTGATGCCGCGCTCGCGGGCGACGGCGGCGATGTGTTCGAGGAGGGCGGAGGCGACGCCGCGGCCCTGGTGGGCGTCCTGGACGAGGAAGGCGACCTCGGCCTCGTCGGCAGGTGCGGACGCGGGCATTCCGTCGGCGCCGATCCGGTCGTAGCGTACGGTGGCGATGAACTCTCCGCCGACGGTGGCGGCGAGCCCCACCCGGTCCACAAAGTCGTGGTGCGTGAAGCGGTGGACGTCCTTGGCGGACAGGCGAGGGTACGGCGCGAAGAAGCGGTAGTACTTCGACTCGTCGGAGACCTGCTCGTAGAAGCTGACCAGGCGCTCGGCGTCATCAACGGTGATGGGCCGGATGCGTGCGGTGCCGCCGTCGCGCAGCACCACGTCGGCCTCCCAGTGGGCGGGGTACTCATGCCGGTCCGACGAGGTCTGCATGGGCCCCAGAGTAAGGCTCGTGTCCGACAACGGCGCGGGGCAGTCTGGGGAAACAACAGAAGCACGACAGCCGTTCAGGGTCAGGCCGTGGGCCCGGTCCGGCACGCTTCACGATATGGGAAACTGGTCTAGACAACCGGTCTAGACCTCTTCGAGGTACCCGATACACCTGAAGGGCAGCATCACATGGCTGAGCGCCGCGTCAACGTCGGCTGGGCCGAGGGCCTCCACGCCCGACCCGCATCCATCTTCGTCCGGGCCGCCACGGCCTCCGGTATCCCCGTGACGATCGCCAAGGCCGACGGCAACCCCGTCAACGCGGCCTCCATGCTGGCGGTCCTGGGCCTCGGCGCCCAGGGCGGCGAGGAGATCGTCCTCGCCTCCGACGCCGAGGGCGCGGACACCGCGCTCGACCGTCTGGCGAGGCTCGTCGCCGAGGGCCTCGAGGAGCTTCCCGAGACCGTCTGAGTGACGCGATAAAGGCCTGAAAGGCCAGAAAAGGGCTCGTCCGATTCATCGGGCGGGCCCTTTGCATTTTCCTGACGCGAGCAGGTGGCACTAGGAGGTGGCACGAGGAGGGAAAATGTTCTGCAGGCAGCAGAAATAATGCCCCTCGAATTCCTGCCCTCTTTGTATACGGCTCTCGTGTTAATGACGCAGGCTCGGCGTGTTTACGGGGTGTTGCGAAGTCCTCACACGGTCCGTGCGCTCGACCGCGCCGAGCGCGCCGGGTCCACCGGGCTGCCCGCCCGGGAATCGGAGCCGGTGCGCGGCGGTGGCGCGCTCGGTGTGCAGGGCGGTGATCGTCCGCGCGCGATCGCTGTCGCCGCGCGCCACCGCGTCCACGATGCCGCCGTGCTCCGCCCAGGACTCGACGGGATTGGCCGGCGCCTCGACCGCGTACATCCAGGCGATCTTGTGCCGCAGCTGGGCGAGTGTCGAGGTCAGGGCGGGGCTTCCGGAGGCCTGGGCAAGCGTCTCGTGGAACCAGCCGCCCAGCGAGCGCAGATCCTCGCTGTTGCCCCGCCTGGCCCGCTCCTGACCCAGTCTGACCAGGCCGCGCAACACCTTGAGGTGCGCCTCGGTACGGCGCTGGGCGGCGCGGGCGGCGCCCAGCGGCTCCAGCAGCATGCGCATCTCCAGCAGGTCGGCGGCCTCCTGCTCGGTGGGCTCGGCGACGCACGCGCCCGCGTGCCTGCGGGTCACCACGAAGCCCTCGGCCTCCAGCGTGCGCAGCGCCTCGCGCACGGGGACCCGGCTGACGCCGTACCGGCGGGCCAGCAGTTCCTCGGTGAGACGGCTGCCGCGCTCGTAGACACCCGCGACGATGTCATCACGGATCGCCGTGCATACCGAGTGCGCCGGAATACGCATGACCGACCTCCGCCTTAATCCCCGTGAAACGTCGTTGATTGACGTGTGTTCCAGCGACTCTATTGCAGCGGGCCGGAATTTCCGATGGCGGGCCGGAATCCATGGATATTTTTTGGACAGGAGATACGTCACAACGGACAAGGCGTACCTCATGACGGACAAGCCGTACGCCACAACGAGGAAAGCCCCGGCTCGGTGAGCCGGGGCCTCCTGGAAGCGCTGAGCGGTTCGTCAGACGTTCACGCCGTGCGAGCGCAGGTACGCGACGGGGTCGATGTCCGAGCCGTACTCGGCGGTCGACCGGGCCTCGAAGTGCAGATGCGCGCCGGTGACGTTGCCGGTCGCCCCGGAGAGGCCTATCTGCTGGCCGGGGGTGACCGTCTGGCCGACGGAGACGGCTATGGACGACAGGTGGCCGTACTGGGTGTACGTGCCGTCGTTCATCTTGATGACGATGTTGTTGCCGTAGGCGCCGCCCCAGCCCGCCTCGACGACGGTGCCGGAGCCGACCGCCTGGACGGCCGTGCCGGACGCGGCGTGGAAGTCGACACCGGTGTGGCTGCCGGAGGACCAGACGGCGCCGCCGGCCTTGTAGCCGGTGGAGACGTACGAGCCGCTGATGGGGGAGACATAGGAGTTGAGGCGCTCGCGCTCCGCGGCACGGGCGGCGCGCGCCTTCGCCTCCTCGCGCTCCTCGGCCGCCTTGCGCTCCTGCTCGGCCTTCTCGGCGGCGGCCTTGCGGGCCTCCTCCTGCGCCTTCTGCTTGGCGGCGGCCACCTCGGCGGCCTGCTGCTGGGCGGTGGCCTGGGCGTCGACCTGCTCGGCGACCGTGTCGCCGAGGGTGATGATCTGGTTCAGCCCGGTCTGCTCGGGGTCGGGCTCCGCGGCGAACGCCGGGATGGACACGGTGCCGATGACACCGGTGGTGGTGAGAGCGGCGACGCCCACGGTCCTCGTGGTCGTGCGCTTCACGCGGCCAGGACGGCGGTGCTTCCCGGGGGCGCGGGTGAACGCCATGAAGAGGCTGGTCCTTTCCTTCCCTCTCGCCTACCGGGTTAGCTGACGGGTTCGGAGCAGGAAGGTCTCCTACGGAAACCCCTCGTTTCGCGGCGCTTCGCGAAGGGCGTCCGATTCACCCCAGGGACTGCGGTGGGTCCCCGGCTCCCCTGGCTCGCGCCGTACGGGGACTCGGCGATGACTGTCCGGTGCCGCGGGTGCGGCGAACTGCTGGCGAACAGCCGGACTGACGCTAAGCGGGCCGTCGTCGAAATAACAAACGCATCACGGGTTTTGAGGCGTACGCCACAGGGCAGACGTGCAACCTCCCCCATCAATACGGACAAACGGGCCCCTGGTGACTCAACCGTCACCAGGGGCCCGTAATGCGCGTACCTCTGTCCCGAGCTCTACTCGGCCGGTACGACGGTGACTTCGCCGACGCCGAGGGCCCTGACCGGCTCCTCGATCTGGGCGGCGTCACCGACGAGGACGGTCACCAGACTGTCCACCGGGAAGGCGCTCACGGCGGCCGCGGTGGCCTCCACGGTGCCGGTGGCGGCGAGCTGTTGGTACAGCGTCGACTGGTAGTCGTCCGGCAGGTGCTGCTCGACCTGGTCGGCCAGTGTGCTCGCCACGGCCGCGGCCGTCTCGAACTTGAGGGGGGCGACCCCGACGAGGTTCTGGACGGCGATGTCGCGCTCCGGGTCGGTCAGCCCCTCGGCGGCGAGGGTGCGCAGCACCGTCCACAGGTCGTCCAGCGCCGGTCCGGTGTTCGGGGTGTCGACGGAGCCGCTGATGGCGAGCATCGCGACACCCGACCCGTCGGGCGCGGAACGCAGCACTTGGCCGAACGCGCGCACACCGTAGGTGTAGCCCTTCTCCTCGCGCAGGACGCGGTCCAGCCGGGAGGTGAGGGTGCCGCCGAGGCAGTAGGTGCCGAGCACCTGGGCCGGCCACACGCGGTCGTGCCGGTCGGCGCCCACACGGCCGATGAGCAGCTGCGTCTGGACGGAGCCGGGGCGGTCCACGATGACGACCCGCCCGGTGTCGTCGGCGCTCACCGGCGGCATGGGGCGCGGCTTGGCCGCGGAGCCGGTCCAGGCGCCCAGGGTGTCGCCGAGCAGCGCGTCGAGGTCGACCCCGGTGAGGTCGCCGACGACCACGGCGGTGGCCGTGGCGGGGCGTACGTGGCTCTCGTAGAAGGCGCGTACGGCCGCGGAGTCGATCCGCTCGACGGTCTCCTCGGTGCCCTGGCGGGGACGCGACATGCGTGAGGCGGCCGGGAACAGCTGCTTGGAGAGCTCCTTCGCGGCGCGGCGGCCCGGGTTGGCGGTCTCGTGCGGGATCTCGTCGAGCCGGTTCGCCACCAGGCGTTCGATCTCGCTGTCCGCGAACGCGGGGGCCCTGAGGGCGTCGGCGAGCAGGCCCAGGGCCTTCGCCAGCCGCGACACGGGCACTTCGAGGGACAGGCGGACGCCGGGGTGGTCAGCGTGCGAGTCGAGGGTGGCGCCGCAGCGCTCCAGCTCGGCGGCGAACTCCTCGGCGGAGTGCTTGTCGGTGCCCTCGGAGAAGGCCCTGGTCATGATCGTGGCGACGCCGTCCAGGCCGGCGGGCTCGGCGTCCAGGGGCGCGTCGAGAAGGACCTCGACGGCGACGACCTGCTGGCCGGGGCGGTGGCAGCGCAGCACGGTCAGGCCGTTGTCCAGCGTGCCGCGCTCGGGGGCCGGGAATGCCCAGGGCCTGGCCTCGCCGGCCTGGGGCTGCGGGTGGAAGTCCATGGTCGCGAGCTCGGTCACTTCGCCGACTCCTCGGTCTCGTCGGTGGTCTCGGCGGCCTGTGCCGCGGCGGCTTCCTCTTGGTCGCCCTCTTCGCCGTCGACGGGCTCGTAGACGAGCACCGCGCGGTTGTCGGGCCTCAGGCGCGCCTTGGCGACCTCCTGGACCTCCTCGGCGGTCACGGCGAGGACGCGGTCGACGGCGGTCAGGGCGAGCTTCGGGTCGTCGAACAGCACGGCGTAGCGGCAGAGTTCGTCGGCGCGGCCCGCGACCGTGCCGAGCCGGTCCAGCCACTCGCGCTCCAACTGGGCCTGGGCGCGCTCCATCTCCTCCGCCGTGGGGCCCTCCTCGGCGAACCGGGCGAGCTCCTCGTCGACGGCGGCCTCGATGACGGGCACCTCGACGTCGCCGGAGGTCTTCACGTCCATCCACGCCATCGAGGGGGCGCCGGCCAGGCGCAGCAGGCCGAAGCCGGCCGTCACGGCCGTACGGTCGCGGCGTACAAGCCGGTTGTACAGGCGAGAGGACTCGCCGCCACCGAGGATCGTGAGCGCCAGGTCGGCGGCGTCGCACGCGCGCGTGCCGTCCTCCGGCAGCCGGTAGGCGGCCATCAACGCGCGCGCTGGGACGTTCTCCTCGACGACCTCGCGCAGTTGCTCGCCGATGGTGTCGGGCAGCGCGCCGTCACGCGGCTCGGGCTTGCCGTCGTACGCGGGGATGGAGCCGAAGTACTTCTCGATCCATGCGAGCGTCTGGTCCGGGTCGATGTCGCCGACGACCGAGAGGACGGCGTTGTTGGGCGCGTAGTAGGTGCGGAAGAACTGACGGGCGTCCTCCAGGCTGGCCGCCTCCAGGTGCTCCATCGAGCCGATCGGCGTGTGCCGGTAGGGATGACCCTCCGGGTAGGCCAGGCGGAAGATCCGCTCGAAGGCGGTGCCGTACGGCACGTTGTCGTAGCGCTGTCGGCGCTCGTTCTTGACGACGTCCCGCTGGTTGTCCAGGTTCTTCTGGTCGAGCGCGACCAGCAGGCTGCCCATGCGGTCGGCCTCCAGCCACAGCGCGAGCTCCAGCTGGTGGGCGGGCATGGTCTCGAAGTAGTTGGTCCGCTCCCAGCTGGTGGTGCCGTTCAGCGAACCGCCGGCGCCCTGGACCAGCTCGAAGTGGCCGTTGCCCTTCACCTGGCCCGAGCCCTGGAACATCAGGTGCTCGAAGAGGTGGGCCAGGCCCGTACGATCCTCGACCTCATGGCGCGAACCGACGTCGTACCAGAGGCACACGGCGGCGACCGGGGTCAGATGGTCCTCGGAGAGCACCACCCGCAGGCCGTTGTCCAGGCGGTGCTCCTTTACTGTCAGGCCTCCGGAGCCTGCCTCGGCTGTGGCCGTGTGACCCATGGGCATGTACGTCCCCTCGATCGCGAGAGCGGTCGGTGATAACCGCGGTTGTCCTGCCGGTCCTGCCACTGTATGCAAGCGTGCGGACGCCCGGCGAAGTTCCCGGACGAGGTACGCCGAGAGCGAGATCCCGTAGCCTGCGGGCGACCGTGCCGCCGGAGCCCCGGGTAGCCTGCGGGCGGTCGTGCCGCTGGAGCCCCCGGGCCGCCCAAGAGACGGGTCATGGTCCGCGTTGTCAGTGCGGCAGTCCACAATGGTCCGCGTCAGATCCCGTTCATGTGGCAGCAAGAGTGAGCCGAAGGGGCGAAGGCCCCGCAGGCGAACGACCAGGAAAACAGGAGGAGCCGGCAGCGATGGCCCGCCGCAGCACGAAGACCCCGCCGCCCGACGACGCGTACGAGGAGCGGATCCTCGACATCGACGTGGTCGACGAGATGCAGGGCTCCTTCCTGGAGTACGCGTACTCGGTCATCTACTCCCGAGCCCTGCCGGACGCCCGCGACGGTCTGAAGCCGGTGCACCGCCGCATCGTCTACCAGATGAACGAGATGGGCCTGCGCCCCGACCGCGGCTATGTGAAGTGCGCCCGCGTGGTCGGCGAGGTCATGGGTAAGTTGCACCCGCACGGCGACTCGTCGATCTACGACGCCCTGGTGCGCCTCGCCCAGCCCTTCTCCATGCGGCTCCCCCTGGTCGACGGCCACGGAAACTTCGGCTCGCTGGGCAACGACGACCCGCCGGCCGCCATGCGGTACACCGAGTGCCGGATGGCCGACGCGACGAGCCTGATGACGGAGTCGATCGACGAGAACACGGTCGACTTCGCCCCGAACTACGACGGCCAGGAGCAGGAGCCGGTCGCGCTGCCCGCCGCCTTCCCGAACCTGCTGGTCAACGGCTCGTCCGGCATCGCCGTCGGTATGGCCACCAACATGCCGCCGCACAACCTGGGCGAGGTCATCGCGGCCGCCCGCCACCTCATCAGGTATCCGAACGCCGACCTGGACACCCTGATGAAGCACGTCCCCGGCCCCGACCTGCCCACGGGCGGCCGGATCGTCGGTCTCTCCGGGATCAGGGACGCGTACGCGACGGGCCGCGGCACCTTCAAGATCCGCGCCACGGTGGCGATCGAGAACGTGACGGCCCGCCGCAAGGGCCTCATCGTCACCGAACTGCCCTTCACCGTCGGCCCGGAGAAGGTGATCGCCAAGATCAAGGACCTGGTCGGCTCGAAGAAGCTGCAGGGCATCGCCGATGTCAAGGACCTCACCGACCGCCAGCACGGTCTGCGTCTCGTCATCGAAATCAAGAACGGCTTCGTACCGGAGGCCGTCCTGGAGCAGCTCTACAAGCTGACGCCGATGGAGGAGTCCTTCGGCATCAACAACGTGGCGCTGGTCGACGGCCAGCCCCTCACCCTCGGCCTCAAGGAACTCCTGGAGGTCTACCTCGACCACCGCTTCGAGGTCGTACGACGCCGCTCGGAGTTCCGCCGCGGCAAGAAGCGCGACCGGCTGCACCTGGTCGAGGGCCTGCTCACCGCGCTGGTGGACATCGACGAGGTCATCCGCCTGATCCGCTCCAGCGAGAACTCCGCGCAGGCCAAGGAGCGCCTGATCGAGCGCTTCTCCCTGTCCGACATCCAGACGCAGTACATCCTCGACACCCCGCTGCGCCGCCTCACCAAGTTCGACCGCATCGAGCTGGAGTCCGAGAAGGACAGGCTCAACGCCGAGATCGCGGAGCTGACGCGCATCCTGGAGTCGGACGCGGAGCTGCGCAAGCTGGTCTCCGGTGAACTGGCCGCGGTGGCGAAGAAGTTCGGCACCGAGCGCCGTACGGTCCTGCTGGAGTCCGCGGGCACCCAGGTGGCCGCGGTTCCGCTCCAGGTGGCGGACGACCCGTGCCGGGTGCTCATGTCCTCGACGGGGCTGCTGGCCCGTACGGCGGGCGGCGAGCCCTTCGCGGAGGGCGACGGCAAGCGCGCCAAGCACGACGTGATCGTCTCCGCCGTCCCGGCGACGGCCCGGGGCGAGGTGGGCGCGGTGACGTCCACCGGCCGCCTGCTGCGTCTGAACGTGATCGACCTGCCCCAGCTGCCGGAGACGGCGACGGCCCCCAACCTCTCGGGCGGCGCCGCGCTCACGGAGTTCCTCTCCCTCCAGGACGGCGAGACGGTCGTGTGCCTGACGACGCTCGACGAGTCGTCGCCAGGGCTGGCCCTCGGCACCGAACAGGGCGTCGTCAAGCGGGTGGTGCCCGACTACCCGTCCAACAAGGAGGAGCTGGAGGTCATCACCCTCAAGGAGGGTGACCGGATCGTCGGCGCGGTCGAGCTGCGCACCGGCGAGGAGGACCTGGTCTTCATCGCGGACGACGCCCAGCTGCTGCGCTACCAGGCCTCACAGGTCCGCCCGCAGGGCCGTGCGGCCGGCGGTATGGCGGGCATCAAGCTCACCGAGGGTGCGAAGGTCATCTCCTTCACGGCCGTCGACCCGGCCGCCGACGCCGTCGTCTTCACGGTGGCGGGCTCACGCGGCACCCTGGACGACTCCGTCCAGACCACGGCCAAGCTCACCCCCTTCGACCAGTACCCCCGCAAGGGTCGTGCCACGGGTGGTGTCCGCTGCCAGCGGTTCCTCAAGGGCGAGGACTGCCTGTCCATCGCCTGGGCGGGCCCCGCTCCGGCTCGTGCCGCCCAGAAGAACGGCGCCCCGGCCGACCTCCCGGAGATCGACCCGCGCCGCGACGGCTCGGGCCTCTCCCTGGGCAAGACGGTGGCGTCGGTGGCGGGACCGGTGTGACCGCTTCGTAGTCAGAGGCTGTCGGGTTCGTCGGCCTCTTCCCGCTGTACGTAGCGGAGGACGCCCCACATGCTGTGCTCGTCGGCGTGTGGGGCGTCCTCCTTGCACGCCTCCAGTTCCTTGGTCAGGGCGGCGGCATCGATGTCGGCGCCGATGAGGACGAGTTGGGTGAGCCGACGGTCGTCACCGGCCACTGCCGCCCAGGGCTCGGGATAGAACCGCAGGAATCGCCCGACGGCATGCACGGCGTAGCGGTTGCGGGTGTCGTGGGGCCCGAAGTCGACGTAGCCCTTGATGCGGTAGAGCCCTTCGGACCTGCTGTCGAGGAAGTCCATGAGCCGCCGTGGGTTGACCGGCACGTCGGACACGAAGGAGACGCTGTCGTAGGCGGTGTGCAGGTGCCCGAGGTGGTCGTCGCCGTCCTCCTCCTCGTGTCGGTGGAGGTCGTCGAAGGAGAGCTGGCCGACGCGCTCCTCGCCGGGCCGGCAGTCGAAGAGGAACTCGGGATCGATCCGCCCGTAGGTGGCGGGCACGACGGCGGCGCGTTCGCTGAGCGAGCGGACGAGCGCGAGGACGCGGTCGTCGTCGGCCCGGTCGACCTTGTTGACGACGACGAGGTCGGCGAGGACGAGGTGCCGGTCGATCTCGGGGTGCCGCTGCCTGGTTTCGAGGAACTCGGCGGCGTCGACGACCTCGACGAGTCCGCCGTACACCACCCGGGGGTTCTCGCTGGCGAGCACCATGCGCACCAGTTCCTGCGGCTCGGCGAGCCCGCTGGCCTCGATGACGATGACATCGATCCCGGCGGAGGGATGGGCGAGCCGCTCCAGATAGACGTCCAGCTCACTGACGTCGACGGCACAGCACAGGCACCCGTTGCCGAGCGAGACCGTGGAGTCCCCGAGCGCCCCGGCCACGGCCATCGCGTCGATCTCGATCGCCCCGAAGTCATTGACGACCGCACCGATACGGCTGCCGCCGCTGCGGTGGAGGAGATGGTTGAGCAGCGTGGTCTTGCCGGAGCCGAGGAATCCGGCGAGGACGACGACGGGAATCTGCGACGACTGACTGCTCAACACGCGCCCTCTCTCACACCGTTGCGGACCCTCGAATGCCGCCCCAGGATACGAGTGCCTGGATACGCCGCGGAGTGAACGATTGTTAGCGGCGCCCGCGGGGCAGACGTTGGGCAAGGCGCCGGTTTACGCGGCCCGCAGATCCCTCCGTGCGCCTCCTCTCCGCCTCCCCGCCGATCAGAGCCGCTCGGCGACACTGGGAGGCGGCACGCGCCGCCCACCGCTCGCCGGTCCCCACCCTGTCGACCCACACCCGACGACCGGCGGATGGACGCCTGATCGGGGGTTGACATGGCCACAAGGTACTCGGGGCTTCGAGGGCTGACCTCGGCCGCCGCAGCCTGTCTCGGCCTGGCCGCACGGGTTATCGCCACCAAAGCGGCACAGCGACAGTCGCTCGAAACGCTGGACGCCCGCCTGCGGCATCTGGAACAGCAGGCACGTATCCAGCAGCGGTCGAACCTGGCCAGGCAACAACGCCAGCACTGGGAGCTGTTGAGCAAGGCGATCGACGACCCCGAACTCGCCGAAGTGCTGGACATCTTCGAGCGGCCCCTCACACCCGAGAGGCGACGCCAGTACCTCTTCGCCAACGCGCTGTACACGAACCTGCTCTGCTACTACCGCATCGGCAACATGGGCAGGGACGAATTCTTCAAGCATGTGCGAGGCATCTTCCAGAACCCGATCGTCAGGGAGTACTGGTACGCGACCCAGAAACAGCGCGCGAGCCTGACAGGTACCGAGGAGGCGGAGCTCGGCCAACTGGTCGACGACCTGCTTCTGCAACTCGACGAAGCGGACACCGATGAGTGGTGGGTGGTCGGGGAACCCCCCACCGAGCCCTGACAGTTGGGGCGGCCCGGAGCGGCACTGACCGCACCGGGCCGGCTTCCTCACGACGGCGCGATCAGGCGTCCGGGATATCCGCCTTCGCTCTGACCAGAGTCTCCCGGGTGATCACGACGATTCGTTCGTAATCGGCGCGCGCGGCGTCGGCGGGAAGTTGGGCATCCAGAGAATCGGTCGCATCGGTACCGATGACGGCGAAATTCCCGTCAGTCAATTCGAAAATATCGGGACATGTCCCGCCACCGGCACTTCCTCGGTAGCGCGGAGCGACACCAAGACGGCGGACAATCTCACTCAATGTTGATTTCCCTCTGCTCACAAGGCGCACGCTGCCACTCGGTGCGCAGGCGCATCCTCGCAGAGGCCGACCCTGTGCGACGGGTGCCTCGCGAGGTTGGCGAAGCACACGGCATCCGCCCCGCTCACCACTCATCGAGTGCGCCGTTCACCGCTTCGGCGCCACCCCTTGCAGTGGGTCGATACCGCGCGAGGACGCGTTCGCGGAGTGAGACGTGTGTCTCGACCGCACCCCTACGGGCCTCGTCGACACCCGTTCGGCAGGGCCGGAAGTCGCTCGCGCGGAACTCAGGTTAGGCTCACCTCTGTGAGTACGTGCACATCCGCGTCCCGGCGCCTCGACGAGCCCCTCGCGGGGACCGCCGCCACGGCGAGGACCTGGCTGCTGCTGGAGCAGCCGGGCCCGTGGGGCGCCAAGGCGCTCACGTCGAGCCACCTGGACCCCGTGCTGGGCCGCGCCCTCGAAGCCGCGGCGGAGGGCACCGGCGTACGCGTCGCGCTCATCCGGCGCCCCGGCCGTCACGCGGACTGCCGCGAGGTCCATGAGCGCCAGGTGTACGTGGCCCACACCGAACCCGGGAACGCATGGCTGCACAGCGCCACGACAACCGACCCCGAGCAGCTACTCAATCTTGACTTCACCGCGCTCGGCAGGGGCGACCACCGCGCCTTCGGGGATGTTCTGCGGGGGCGGCCCCACACCGGCGGCCCCCTCGCGCTCGTCTGCACCAACGGCAAGCGCGACCGCTGCTGCGCCCTCCTCGGCCGGCCACTCGCCGCCGAACTGGCCGCGTCCGGGGTGGAGGGCACCTGGGAGGTCACCCATCTGGGCGGTCACCGCTTCTCGCCCACCCTGCTCGTCCTGCCCTTCGGATACGTGTACGGCCGCGCCGAGGCCCATCACGTCAAGGAGGTCCTCCAGGGCGTACGGGAAGGGCGTGTCGTCACCGAGGGGTGCCGTGGGAGCTCCGCCTGGGAGCGGCCCGGGCAGGTGGCCGAACTGGCGGTGCGCACGGTGACGGGCGAAGAGGCGACTGACGCGCTCACCGTCCTCGGCACTACAGGAGCCGCACCCCGCTGGGAGGTCACCGTCGCTCACGCCGACGGCCGTCGGTGGAGCGTCGCCGTGGCTCAGGGCGCCGCTCAGCCGCCCCGCCCCGAAAGCTGCGGCTCCCCGCTCGGCTTCCCGTCCCGGATGGATGTGACGGCCGTCCGAGAGCTGTCTCCGGCGGTACTCGCGGTCTGACCCGACAAGGCGTCCCTCACCACCCCCGCTGTCACCGTGCAAACACTTTGCGCCTGAGATCCGCGCCACATCCCACTACGACCGCCCCTGCCCGTCCACGTACCGTCATGGGTATGAGCCGCACTCCCCCCGCACGCCGCCTGCGTCTCGGTATGCCGCGGCGGGTGTTCTCGCAGGTCCTGCTGATGCAGGTGGCGATCGCCGCCGGTGTCGCCGTCCTCGCGACCGGGCTGTTCCTCGCGCCGCTCAGCGATCAGCTGGACGACCAGGCGATGCGCCGCGCCCTCGCGATAGCGCAGACCACGGCGGCCCAGCCGCAGCTCGCCGAGGATCTCGTATCGACGAAGCCGTCCGTGAACGGTCCCGTGCAGGTCGAGGCCGAACGGATCCGCGAGGCCAGCGGGGCCGAGTACGTCGTCGTGATGGACACCCGCGGGGTGCGCTGGTCGCACACCGACCCGACGGAGATCGGCGGGCTCGTGTCGACCGACCCGCAGCGCGCCCTGTCCGGTCAGGAGGTCATGGAGATCGACTCGGGCACCCTGGGACGCTCCGCGCGGGGCAAGGTGCCGCTGCGGGACACCGACGGGAAGATCGTCGGCGCCGTCTCGGTCGGCATCGAGTACGACAGCGTGCGCGCCCGTCTGATCCATGCGATCCCGGGGCTCCTCGCGTACGCGGGCGGGGCCATGGCCGTCGGGGCGCTGGCCGCGTATCTGATCTCCCGCCGGGTCCACCGCCAGACCCGTGACCTGGCCTTCTCCGATATCGCGAGCCTGCTCGCGGAGCGCGAGGCGATGCTGCACGGCATCCGGGAGGGCGTGGTCGCGCTGGACCGCGCGGGCCGCGTGCGCCTCCTCAACGATGAGGCGCAGCGGCTGCTCGGCATCGGCGAGGAGGTCGTCGGCCGGTCGCTCGACGACGCGCTCGGCCCCGGCCGCACGACCGATGTGCTGGCCGGCCGGATCACGGGCACCGATCTGCTGACGGTCCGCGGCCGGCGCGTCCTGGTCACCAACCGCATGCCGACCGACGACGGGGGCGCCGTCGCCACCCTGCGCGACCACACCGAACTGGAACAGCTCGGGCGTGAACTCGACTCCACACGCGGCCTGATAGACGCCCTGCGCGCCCAGGACCACGAGCATGCCAACCGCATGCACACACTGCTCGGCCTGCTCGAGCTGGAGATGTACGACGAGGCCGTGGACTTCGTCGGTGAGGTGGTCGGGGACCACCGGGCGACCGCCGAGCAGGTCACCGAGAAGATCCACGATCCGCTGCTCGCCGCTGTCCTGGTCGGCAAGGCGACCGTCGCGGCCGAGCGCGGCGTGGCCCTGTCGCTCTCGGGCGGGACCTTGCTGCCGGACCGGCTGATCGACCCCCGTGGGCTGGTCACCATCGTCGGCAACCTCGTCGACAACGCGCTCGACGCCGTCGCGGGCACCCCCCACGCGCGCGTGGAGGTCGAACTGCGCGCCGAGGGACGTACAGCGATCCTCCGCGTACGCGACACCGGCCCCGGAGTCCCGCCCGACAAACGGGAGTTGATCTTCACGGACGGCTGGTCGACGAAGACGCCGCCGGCCCACCGCGAGCGCGGCATCGGGCTCTCCCTGGTGCGCCGCCTCGCCGAGCGGCAGGGCGGCAGGGCCCGGGTCGCGGACGCGGAGGGCGGCGGGGCGGAGTTCACCGTCGTACTGCCGGAGGCGCTGGCCGAGCCGGGGCTGGTGACGCAATCGACCGCGTCGACGCTTACGTCTACGGCGCCCGAAGCCGTTGGCACCGCCGTCGAGAAGGAGTCGCGATGATCGAGGTCCTGATCGTGGACGACGACGCCCGGGTCGCCCGGGTGAACGCCGCCTATGTGACGAAGGTCACCGGCTTCCGTGTCGCGGGCGTGGCGCACAACGCGGCCGAGGCACTGGACCAGCTGGAGAAGCTGAGCCACGTGGACCTGGTTCTCCTGGACCACTATCTCCCGGACGGGACCGGCCTCATGGTCGTCCAGGAGATGCGCCGTCGCGGCCACCAGACCGACGTGATCATGGTGACGGCGGCCCGCGACGTGTCGACCGTCCAGGCGGCGATGCGCCAGGGCGCGCTCCAGTACCTGGTCAAACCGTTCGCGTTCGCCGGGCTGCGGGCGAAGTTGGAGGCGTACGCGGAGCTGCGCCGCACGCTGGACGGCGGCGGCGAGGCCGAACAGGCCGAGGTGGACCGGATCTTCGGCGCGCTCTCGGCAGGCGGCGAGCCGGATCTACCCAAGGGCCACTCCCCCACGACCACCGAGGTCGTACGCCGCGCCCTGATGACCGCGGAGGGCCCGCTCTCGGCCCAGGAGATCGCCGATCGGACCGGTCTGAGCCGCCAGACCGCCCAGCGCTATCTGAAGCTCCTGGAACGCACCGGACGGGCCAGACTGACCCTCAAGTACGGGGACGCGGGCCGCCCGGAGCACCGCTACGAGTGGGCGACCCGCCCCTGACCCGCCCCTCTGAGGAGCTCTCCCTCCGTCCGTCAGACCGCCCCGGCGCCCGTCAGCGACCGCACCTCGGTCTCCGCGTGCTTCGCCTCGTCCGGCGGCTCGGCCGAGGTGACCGTGCCGAGCCAGCCCGCGAGGAACCCCAGAGGGATCGAGACGAGGCCCGGGTTCTGCAACGGGAAGTACTGGAAGTCGACGCCGGGGAACAGCGAATCGGGGCTCCCGGACACGACCGGTGACAGCAGCACGAGCACCACAGACGGAATCAGCCCGCCGTACACGGACCACACCGCGCCCCGTGTGGTGAAGCGCCGCCAGAACAGCGAGTACAGCAGCACGGGCAGATTGGCGGACGCGGCGACCGCGAAGGCCAGCCCCACGAGGAAAGCCACGTTCAGGTCCCGGGCGAGCAGGCCCAGCGCGATCGCGACGGTGCCGATCCCGACCGCGGCGGCCCGCGCGACGGCCACCTCGCTGCGCGGCCCGGAGCGCCGGCGCCGTAGGGAGGCGTACAGGTCGTGGGCGACGGACGCCGACGAGGCGAGGGTGATCCCGGCGACCACCGCGAGGATCGTGGCGAAGGCGATGGCGGCGACGATCGCGAACAGAACCGTTCCGCCGGTGGAGGCCGCGCCACCGCCCAGATCAAGGGCCAGCAGCGGAACCGCCGTGTTCCCGGCCGCGTTCGACCCCCGCACGGCCTCCGGGCCGACGATCGCGGCCGCGCCGAAGCCCAGCACGATCGTCATCAGGTAGAAGCCGCCGATGAGCCAGATCGACCACACCACCGAGCGGCGCGCGGCCCGCGCGGTCGGCACCGTGTAGAAGCGCGACAGGATGTGCGGCAGCCCGGCCGTGCCCAGCACCAGGGCGAGCCCGAGGCTGATGAAGTCGAAGCGCGCGATCCAGTCCCCGCCGTACTTCAGCCCGGGCGCGAGGAAGTCGTCCCCGTGCCCACTGCGCTCCGCGGCCGTGCGCAGCAACTGGTCGAAGTCCCCGTGGAACCGCACCAGTACGAGCACGGTCAGCGCGATCGCCCCGCCCATCAGCAGGACCGCCTTCACGATCTGAATCCAGGTGGTGGCCCGCATCCCTCCCAACGACACATAGACGACCATGAGCGCGCCGACCCCGATGACCGTCCAGGCCTGCGCCGCCTCGCCTTCACCTCCCAGCAGCAGCGCGACGAGAGCGCCCGCTCCCACCATCTGCGCCACCAGATACAGAACGGACACGGTCACCGAGGAGGTTCCCGCCGCGATCCGCACCGGCCGCTCTCTCATCCGTGCCGCGACCACGTCGGCGAGCGTGAACCGGCCGCAGTTGCGCACCAGTTCGGCCACCAGGAAGAGCACCACGAGCCAGGCCACCAGGAAGCCCACCGAGTACAGCAACCCGTCGTACCCGAAGAGCGCGATGAGCCCGGAGATACCCAGGAAGGACGCGGCGGACATGTAGTCGCCCGCGATGGCAAAACCATTCTCCATCGGCGAGAAAAGCCGCCCACCGGCGTAGAACTCCTCCGCCGAGCCGCGCCGATTCCGGCTGACCCACGTCGTGATCGCCAACGTGACCGCGACGAACGAGCTGAACAGCAACAACGCCAGCGTCTGATGGTTGTCGGTCACCGCTCGCCCCCCACAAGCTCGCGCGTCAACTCCTGGGTGTCCCAGCGCAGATCGAGCGCCGCCCGGTCCCGTCGCAGCCTCGCGTGCCGCACGTACGCCCAGGTGAACAGGAACGTCGTGAGGAACTGCCCGAGCCCCGCCAGCATCGCCACGTTCACCGCGCCCACCACCGGCCGCGCCATCAGCCCCGGCGCGGTGGTGGCCGTCACCACGTACCCCACGTACCAGCTGAAGAAGACGGCGACGCCCGGAATCACGAACCTGCGATATCGACGACGCACCTCCTGAAAGGCCGCGCTGCGCTGCACTTCCACATAGACGTCGGCCGCGCCCCGCCCCTCTTCCCGAGCTGCCGACCCGACCGGAGCCACCCCGCCCGTACCGTCCAACTCCCCCCATCCGGAGGCCAAGGCGTCGTACCAAGGATCGTCGAACCGAACATCCACAGGGGCAGCATCGTGCCCATCGTGGTGCCCTACCGCGCTTTCAGAGCCACCCCCGCGTAGGCGGGCCCGGCCGGTGCTTGACTGCATGCCCAAGCATGGACAGACCGGGAAGATTCCCGACCCTTCCCTTCACAATTCTTCACCCCATCAGATGAAGAACCGAACTCCCTGGTTTCGGCGTGCAACCACAACGGCGGGCCGGCCGCGTACAAACGGAAGGGGGCGTGCCGGGGGTGTCCGCCCGCAGCGGTTGGCGCGTCAACCGGTCGAACTTCTCCGGCCAACCGATTCCGCGCCGTTCCGAGGACGGACACCCCCGGCACGCCCCCGACCCAAAACGAACCGTAGGCGCCCCGGCCCAGCCAGCGCAGCGGCTACGCGTCGATGCGAGACCGGTCCAGCGTCGCCGCAGAGCTCGAGATGAACTCCTTCCGCGGCGCCACATCGTTCCCCATCAGCAGGTCGAACACCTGCTCAGCGGCCTCGAGGTCCGACAGGTTGATCCGCCGCAGCGTCCGGTGCCGCGGATCCATGGTCGTCTCCGCCAGCTGATCCGCGTCCATCTCGCCGAGACCCTTGTAGCGCTGGATGGAGTCCTTGTAGCGGACACCCTTGCTCTCGAATTCGAGCAGCTTGTCCCGCAGTTCCCGGTCCGAGTATGTGTATACGTACTTGTCCTGCCCCCGCTTCGGCTGGACCAGCTCGATCCTGTGCAGCGGCGGCACCGCGGCGAAGACCCGCCCCGCCTCGACCATCGGCCGCATGTACCGCTGGAAGAGCGTCAGCAGCAGACAGCGGATGTGCGAGCCGTCCACATCGGCGTCGGTCATCATGATGATCTTGCCGTACCGAGCGGCGTCGATGTCGAACGTACGCCCGGACCCGGCCCCTATTACCTGGATGATCGCGCCGCACTCGGCGTTCTTGAGCATGTCCGTCACGGACGACTTCTGGACGTTGAGGATCTTGCCCCGGATCGGCAGCAGCGCCTGGAATTCGGAGTTCCGCGCGAGCTTGGCCGTGCCGAGCGCGGAGTCGCCCTCGACGATGAACAGCTCGCTGCGCTCCACGTCGTCGCTGCGGCAGTCGGCGAGCTTGGCGGGCAGCGTCGACGACTCCAGTGCGGTCTTCCGCCGCTGCGCGTCCTTGTGCTGACGTGCGGCGATACGCGTACGGGCGGCCGCGACGGCCTTCTCCATGACGACCCGGGCCTGGGCCGCGGCGTCCCGCTTGGTGGAGGTCAGGAACGCCTTGAGCTCCTTGGAGATCACCTGTGCCACGATGCGGCGGGCCGCCGAGGTACCGAGGACTTCCTTGGTCTGGCCCTCGAACTGCGGCTCGGCGAGGCGCACGGTGACGACAGCGGTGAGCCCTTCCAGGGCGTCGTCCTTGACGATGTCGTCCTCGGCGACGCGCAGCAGCTTCTTCGCCCGCAGCACCTCGTTCATGGTGCTGGCCACGGCCTGCTCGAAGCCGGCGACGTGTGTGCCGCCCTTAGGGGTGGCGATGATGTTCACGAACGACTTCAAGGTCGTGTCGTAGCCGGTGCCCCAGCGCATGGCGACATCGACGCCGAGCTCACGGGTGACCTGGGTGGGGGTCATCTGGCCGTGCTCGTCCAGGACGGGAACCGTCTCCTTGAAGGTGCCCTCGCCGGTGAAGCGGAGGATGTCGCAGACGGCCTTGTCCCTGGCCAGGTATTCGCAGAACTCGCTGATGCCGCCGTCGAAGCGGAACGACTCCTCACCCTTGCTGCCGCCCTCGCCGAGCCCGAACTCGTCCCGGACGACGATCGTCAGGCCGGGCACCAGGAACGCCGTCTGCCGGGCCCGCTGGTGCAGGTGTTCCAGTGAGAGCTTGGCGTCCTTGAGGAAGATCTGGCGGTCGGCCCAGTAGCGCACGCGCGTGCCGGTGCGTGTCTTGGGGATCCTCTTGGCCTTGCGCAGACCACCCGTCGCCTCGAACTTGGCGTCCGGGCCGTTCGCCGCGAAGGCGCCGGGCACACCGCGCCGGAAGCTGATGGCGTGCGTGTGGCCGCTGCGGTCGACCTCGACGTCGAGGCGGGCCGAGAGCGCGTTCACCACGGAGGCGCCCACGCCGTGCAGACCGCCGGAGGCCGCGTACGAGCCGCCGCCGAACTTGCCGCCGGCGTGCAGCTTGGTCATGACGACCTCGACGCCGGAGAGGCCGGTCTTGGGCTCCACGTCGACGGGGATGCCACGACCGTTGTCCCGCACCTCCACGGAGGCGTCGTCGTGGAGGATCACCTCGATGTGGTCGCAGTAGCCCCCGAGGGCCTCGTCCACGGAGTTGTCGATGATCTCCCAGAGGCAGTGCATCAGGCCTCGACTGTCGGTCGAGCCAATGTACATTCCGGGGCGCTTCCGCACGGCCTCGAGCCCCTCGAGGACGAGCAGGTGCCGCGCGGTGTAGTTGGAACCGTCCCGGTCTGCTCCGGTCAGCAGCGCTGTGGACGGCACGGACGTTTCGGCGGTCACGCGGTTCGCTCCTCGCTGAATTTCAGGTGGGACCCATTTGGGTAAGGGGCCGGGCTCTGTTGCCGGTCCGAGGGTACCGAGGCCTGGTAGAGCCGTTGTAACGCAACCCTCGTCCGAAACTCAGAGTAGTCCAGGCTCGCATGAGTGTTCGATCCCTCGATGGGGTGAAGTACATATCACGTTCCCTTCGAGGCATGAACCATTTAGGCTCCGGGCACGTCCTCATGAACAACCGGCAACCCAGCCGGGAGGACGGTACAACCGCAAGAACAACCACCAGAACCACCGACAGACAGCGCGAACCCGTACGACACGAAGACACGCACTACGGCTCATTCGCCGCCAACCGGCAGCAGACAGCCGGCCCGGAAAGATTTTTTCGAGTTAAAGCCGCGAGCGGGAACGTTTTCGGCCTGGTTGGATGTTGACCCTGGTACGACAGCTCGTCGAGCTAGAGAAGAGGCGACGTGACTACTGTTCTGACCCCCGCGACCCCGCTGACGGCCGCTGACCGATGCGACCGCTGCGGCGCCCAGGCCTATCTGCGCGTCGTCCTGCTGAGCGGTGGAGAGCTGCTGTTCTGCGCCCACCACGGCCGCAAGTTCGAGCCGGAGCTCAAGAAGATCGCCGCGGAGATACAGGACGAGACGGAGCGGCTCACGGCCGCTCCCGCCACCGCAGAAGAGGACGAGCGCTGACGCTTCGCACCTGACGACGAGCCGACACCGGCTCCAGGCCGGTGACCGGGCGGCCACTCCCGTACCCACGGGGTGGCCGCCCGCTCTCGTCCTGCACACGGCGCAAGGCCGTACCGGCCCTTCGGCGCCGCCTCAGCTGCCCGCTGTCAGGGCTTGAGTGACGTACGAGACCCTGGTGTAGACACCGGGGCTCCCGGCCAGCCCACAGCCGACGCCCCAGGACACGATCCCGATCAGCTTCCCCTGGGCGACCAGCGGCCCTCCGCTGTCCCCCTGGCAGGCGTCCCGGCCGCCGTGCAGTTCTCCCGCACACAGCATGGGGTCGGCCATGTACGTGCCTTCCGCGCCGCCGGGATAGGCCTGCTCACAGAGAGAGTCGGACAGCACGCGTACGGGCGCGGCCCGCAGGCTTTTCGCATAGTCCCCGGCCCCCGTGGTGTCGCCCCAGCCGTAGACCGCGGCCCCTGTACCGCGCTCGTACGCCGGGTCACCGGCCCCGGCCAACGGGATGACGAAGCTCTCGGGCAGCGGCTGGGCGAGGGTGAGCAGGGCGAAGTCCCCGGCGTTCGTATAGGCGTTGTACTCCGGGTTGACCCAGGTTCCGCGCACCGGGATCTCGCTGCCCTGGTTCGACTGCAGCTCGGATCGGTCGGCGATGACCTTCAGGTCGGGAATCTGTTCCGGAGGCGCCCCCAGGACGTCCTCGGTGAGGCAGTGGGCGGCCGTCAGGACCGTCGAGGGACCCACCACGGCGCCGCCGCAGAACTGCCCGGCGCGCGTACCCCCGAACCGGTCACGGCTGGACAGCGCCACCGTCCAGGGCGCCTGGGAGATCTCCACGGGATAACCGCCGATGACGACGTCCGCCGTCGCGGTCGGGGGTGACGCCAGCGGTATAACGGCCGTAGTGGCCGCGAAGGCCAGCAGTCGGGCGATCGATCGGCGCATGCGCGCTCCTCACTCCTAGATATGGATGGCACACCCAGAGTGATTCACGAAACGGGCGCCCGCATGCCGCACACACGCCGAAGGCCCGGCTCCTTCGAGGGAACCGGGCCTTGCGAAGTCGACCGCGCGGGCCGGGCCTGGGCGACTAGTCGAGGTAGTCGCGCAGGACCTGCGAGCGGGACGGGTGGCGCAGCTTCGACATCGTCTTCGACTCGATCTGACGAATGCGCTCACGCGTGACGCCATACACCTTGCCGATCTCGTCGAGGGTCTTCGGCTGACCGTCGGTGAGACCGAAACGCATGGAGACGACGCCCGCCTCGCGCTCGGAGAGCGTGTCGAGGACGGAGTGCAGCTGCTCCTGCAGAAGCGTGAAGCTGACCGCGTCGGCCGGGACGACAGCCTCGGAGTCCTCGATGAGGTCACCGAACTCGCTGTCGCCGTCCTCGCCCAGCGGGGTGTGCAGGGAGATGGGCTCGCGACCGTACTTCTGGACCTCGATGACCTTCTCCGGGGTCATGTCGAGCTCCTTGGCCAGCTCCTCCGGGGTGGGCTCGCGGCCCAGGTCCTGGAGCATCTGGCGCTGGACGCGCGCGAGCTTGTTGATGACCTCGACCATGTGCACCGGGATACGGATGGTGCGGGCCTGGTCGGCCATCGCGCGGGTGATCGCCTGACGGATCCACCAGGTGGCGTACGTGGAGAACTTGTAGCCCTTGGTGTAGTCGAACTTCTCGACCGCGCGGATCAGACCGAGGTTGCCCTCCTGGATCAGGTCCAGGAAGAGCATGCCGCGGCCGGTGTAGCGCTTGGCCAGGGAGACCACCAGACGGAGGTTGGCCTCCAGGAGGTGGTTCTTGGCGCGGCGGCCGTCCTCGGCGATGATCTCCAGCTCGCGCTTGAGCTTGGGGGCGAGCTTGTCGGCGTTGGACAGCTTGTCCTCGGCGAACAGACCGGCCTCGATGCGCTTGGCGAGCTCGACCTCCTGCTCGGCGTTGAGCAGCGGGACCTTGCCGATCTGCTTGAGGTAGTCCTTGACGGGGTCGGCGGTGGCACCGGCGGCGGCGACCTGCTGGGCGGGCGCGTCGTCCTCGTCCTCGTCGGAGAGCACGAAACCGGCGCTCTCGGTGCCCTCGGGCTCCTCACCGGGCTTGCCGCCGGGGGTCTCCTCCAGGACCTCCTCGTCGACCAGCTCGACGTCGTCCTTCTTGGCGGTGGTCTTCTTGGCCGCCGTCTTTTTCGCGGCGACGGTCTTCTTGGCGGCGACCGCCTTCTTGGCAGTCGCCTTCTTGGCTGCGACCTTCTTGGCGGGCGCGGCGTCCTCGGCGGAGGCGTCGGCCGTGGGCACCGCGGGGGCGGTGGCGGTGGTGGCCTTCTTGGTGGTCACCGTCTTCGCCGCGACCGTCTTGGTGGCGGTGCGCTTGGCCGGACTCTTCGCTGCGACGCTCTTTCGGGTGCGCTTGGGCTCCGCGGCACTGACCATCAGCGTCACACCCTCTTCCTCGAGGATCTGGTTGAGGCTGCGCAGTACGTTCTTCCACTGAGTGGCCGGGATCTGGTCAGCTTCGAAGGCCCGACGCACATCGTCGCCGGCGATCTGCCCCTCAGCCTTTCCCCGCTCAATGAGCGCCATGACAGAGACGGACTCGGCGATCTCCGGCGGGAGCGTACGGGATGTGCTGGCCGACACGAACAACCTCTCGGAACGTTGGAAAACGGCTTCCGGCCCCGTCCACTGCGGACAGGAGCCGACCACCGGCTTGGGGATGGGCCGACGGTGCGGGCGGGGGCCGGGAAGATGCACAGCGCCGTGAACGGCGTCCGTATTCCCTCCGCGGCTGTCACCTCTTAGGTCATCGCGCTGCTCCCACGAGCGTTACGCCCAATCTGCGTGGCCCGAGTCACACCCCGTAAGCACTCAAAAGCGGTCAGACAATGCCATAGGTAGTCGTTCAAGGCCACGACCGGTACTTGTTTGACGGGTACCCGAGCGATTCCCGAACGAACTCCCCAATGCGGCTCACCGGCAATGCGACTCATCGGCCTCGTCGAGGTTCGCCGACCCCCTCGGGCTCACCGTCTGCGTCGGGGATCACCGACCCCCATCAGGTTCACTGCCCCCGGTGAGATTGGCCGCGGGCCGGCCGCCCCACCGATCCGCGCCCGCCCGATCCGCGCCACCCCGTCACGCCGCCGGACCCCGCCGAATCCCGGAAGGATCCGATGGGGTCCGGCAGCACACGGTTCGCCGGTCGAGCGGTGCCACCGCAGGACTGACGCCCCCGCCGTGCCGCCCTTGTCGCGCTGCCGGTGCCCTCAGTGCTCGCGCGGCGCGGGCACCACCCGCTCCACCTCGGGGTGGACGGTGAGCAGTTGACGCATGGCCGCCTCGGCCGCCCCTCCGTCGCCCGCGGCGAGGGCATCGACGATCCGGGCGTGGTGCGCCAGGGTCGACTCACCCGGCCGGTCACAGCCGGTGGCCGGACCGCCGGAGACCTGCAGGGCCGCGGAGACGATCCCGGAGAGGTGCTCCAGCATGCGATTGCCCGCGACCTGGATGAGCAGCGAGTGGAACTCGGCGTCCGCCCGCGCGAAGGTCACCGAGTCGCCCTGGGCCATGGCGTGCCCCATGAGCTCGACCATGTCGACGAGGCGCTGCTGGACGTCGTCGCGGCCGTGTCCGGCGGCGAGGCGGGCGGCGAGCGGCTCGATCGTCCAGCGCAGTTCGCTGAGCTCGCGCCGCTGGTCGTCGCGCTGCGGCCCGAAGGCCCGCCACTCGATGATGTCCGGGTCGAGCAGGTTCCAGTCGCTGACCGGTCGTACACGCGTCCCGACGTTCGGCCGGGCACTGACCAGTCCCTTGGCCTCCAGGACACGCAGGGACTCGCGGACGACGGTGCGGGAGACCTCGAAGCGCTGGCCGATCTCCTCCGGGACGAGCGGGCGATCGGCGCCCAGATCGCCGGAGACGATCATCTGGCCCAGCTGCTGGACGAGTTGGCCGTGCAGTCCGCGGCCACGGCTCCCGGCGGCGCGTCGGCCCACGCGCCCCAGTTCGGGGTCCGCGTTGTCCCAGGCGGGGGCGCCGACGCGGTCCATGCCCGGGGGTTCGGCGTACGGGTAGCGGTCGAGTTCGCCCGGTCCTGCGAGGCCGGAGTCGGCGGAGCGGGCGGCGGTCATCATGGTGTGCGCAAGGGTACTCACGCATCCTTTGTCGGCTGCGTTCTCAACTCCCTTGAGGTCTTTGGTGAAAAGCACACGAAAGGGTGATCGCTCACCCCGTCGCAATTGACGCCTTATCGGAAAGAAATGGGTGTTCTACAAGGCTTTGTGCGCATTGCGGCAGCGGATGGGCACGGAGGGTGAGCACGAAGGGATGTGGAGGGTCATCCCCGAACCCTGCCGCGCAGGTTCGTGAGCAGATAAGCGCCGAGCAGGGCCATCAGCGACAACAGCAGCGCGCCACCCACGGGTTGGGCGATCACGCGGGCCAGAGCCTCCAGATAGCGCTCTCCGCCGAAGGGCCACTGGATCAGTACGAGCTCACGCAGCCGCATCGGAAAGCCGGCCGCGCTCCGTACCGTCGGCCCCTCCAGCACCTTCTGCACCAGAGGTACGACGAGGAGTGGCACGGCGACGACCGCCGCGAGCCCGGCGCTCGTGGAACGGAAGACCCCCGCCGCGAGCACTCCCGCCCAGGCGCACCCCACCACGAGTCCGCTCCAACTCGCGCCGAGCGACAGCCAGTCAGTGGGAAGTGAGGCGAGTTCCCGTCCGTAGACGAGATAGAGCACTTCGAGGTCACAGCCCACGGTGAGGAGGGCCAGCAGCAGCCCGGTGGCGGCGGCCACCAGGAGTTTCGCGGCCAGCAGCCCCAGCCGACGGGGGACGGTGCCGCGGTCCGCGGCCAGGGCGGGGTGGCGGAACTCGTCACCGAAGGCGACCGCGCCGAGCAGTCCCGCGCCGATGGCGGCGGGCGGTAGCGGCAGTTCCCGCGGCCACGCGGCCAGCAGCCGCGGCTGCGGGGTGTGCCCGACCCGGGCCAGGACCACGGACATGAGGGCGGAGGTGACCAGTACGGCGGCGGCGGCGACGTATCCGGTGCCCACGCCGGTCGCACGGCGCAGCTCGTAGCGCAGCGGACGCAGGGGGCTTCGGGCCGGGCGGACTTTGATGTGCGGAGGGAGAGGGGGCAGGGGGTCCGGGTCGGACGCTCGGGCCAGGGGCGACACGAGGGGATCGTGCGGCGCGGGGTCTGCGGGGTCTGCGGGGTCGGTGGGGTCGGTGGCGTCGGTGGGGTCGGTGGGAGGCTCGGAGTTGACGTCCGTTTCGTCCGTGGTGGGTGTCCGTGGACCGGCCTCCGTTTCCTGAGCCCCTCCATGCCCGTCCGCGTCTTCGGCGTCTTCGGGTTCTTCAGCGAGCGCCAACTGTTCCGCGACCGGCCGCCGATCCTCCTGGTCCGAGCCGTCGGCGGTCTCGGCCTGCACGGGGGGCCCGTCGACGGTCGACGGGCCCGGCAGTGTCGGCGTGGGCGCGCGGTCTGACGACAGCGGCGCCGGCGTCGGCCCCATGTCCCCGATCTCGTCGGCGAGTTGGTGTACGAGAACACCGTGCCGGAACGCGGTCTCGCCGATCTCGGCGCACGTACTGCCGTAGACCGACAGCCGGTTGCCACCCTCCCGCACGATCTCCATGGAACGCCGTGCGGTCCTGGCCTCCTTGGTGAGCAGCGCGCCGAGGCGGGCGGCGTGCGGGGTGCGGACGGCGACGCGGGGGCGGAGTCTGGTGCGGGAGAAGTCGGCGACGTCCTGGTCGGCGACGAGTCTGCCCTGTTCGAGGGTGAGGACCTGGTCGGCGGTCCGCGCGGCCTCCTTCGGGTCGCGGGTGGTGAACAGGACAGTGCCGCCCTGGTTGGCGTGCGCCCGCATGATCCCGTGCAACCAGCGGCCCTCGCGGACGGACAACCCGGCGGCGGGGTCGTCGAGGACGAGGGTGTGCGGGTCGGACAACAGGGCGCATGCCAGGCCGAGGCGGCGGTCCATGCCCCGCGAGAGCGTGCTCAGCCGCACGTCGCACAGGCTGACCAGGCCAACGACCTCCAGGACTTCGTCGGCGCGCCGCACGGGCAGCCCCGCGGCGGCGCACAGCATGCGCAGATGACCGCGGACCGTGCGGGCCGGGTGGCCGGGCACGTCGCCGAGCAGTACGCCGACTTCCCGCGCGGGATAGGCGACGCGGTGCAGGGGGCGGCCTCTGAAGTAGGCGATTCCGCGGCCCCTTTGGAGTTCGAGCATGAGCTTCAGCGCGGTGGTCTTGCCCGCACCCGGGGCGCCGAGGAGTGCGGTGACGCGGCCGGAATGAGCCTCGAAGGACGCGTCGTCGACGGCGGGCCGAAGCTCCTTGCGGGGGATGCTGGTCAATCCGATGGCCTGGATCACCCAAAGCAAGATAGCGCGGTATGTCCGTTTTTCCGGGCACCTTGGCGCTTGCTTCGCAGGCGGCCTCGGAGCCACCGGGCGGGCATCGGGTCGTGGTCGGCGTACGCCTCGTGTTCACATCCGCCGCGCGTGCCGGCTCCACTGCGTCAGACCTCGGGGCGCAGCATCGGCGGGTTGAGCAGAGTGGCGCCGCCGGCGCGGAAGAGCTGGGCGGGGCGGCCGCCCTGCCGCGTGGTGGTGCCGCCGGTGGGCACCAGGAAGCCGGGGGTGCCCGTCACCTTGCGGTGGAAGTTGCGCGGGTCCAGCGCCACGCCCCACACCGCCTCGTAGACGCGGCGCAGCTCGCCGACGGTGAACTCCGGCGGGCAGAAGGCCGTCGCCAACGAGGAGTACTCGATCTTGGAGCGGGCGCGCTCCACGCCGTCCGCGAGGATCTGCGCGTGGTCGAAGGCCAGCGGCGCCACCGGCTCACCGTCCCGTCCGTAGCCCCCCTGTGCCAGCAACTCCTCCACGGGGGCCCAGCGTGCGCTGTTGGCGTCGCCGCCCGGGCGAGGCGCGGGCAGGTCGGGGGCGAGCGCGAGGTGGGCGACGCTGACGACCCTCATCCGCGGGTCGCGCTTCGGGTCACCGTAGGTCGCCAGCTGCTCCAGGTGAGCGCCGTTGTCCTGAGCGGGGACGGACGGGTCGTGGGCGGTCAGCCCGGTCTCCTCGGACAGCTCCCGCGCCGCGGCCTGCGCCAGGTCCTCGTCGGCCCGTACGAAGCCGCCGGGCAACGCCCACCGCCCCTGGAACGGCTGTTCGCCCCGCCGTACCGTCAGCGCACAGAGCGCGTGGCGGCGGACGGTCAGCACGACCAGGTCCACGGTGACAGCGAAGGGCGGGTAGGCCGACGGGTCGTAGGGCATGCCGCGATCATAGTCGTCTGCCTGACGATAAACACTCCCTTCGTCGATCGCTTCCCTACTTGATCCACTTCTGTCCGAAACGGGGCTCATGATCCGGTCGCCGGTCACCGGATGTCGGTACCCGTGATCGTCCGCTCACACGTCACGCCGGTTCACACTCCCAACTGCAGCCCGTCAGCCGCCTCCTCGACCATGGCGAGCCCCAATCTGCTGACGCGTACGGCGAAGGGGGCGCCCGCCACCCGCAGTCCCGTCAGGCCGATCTCCCCCAGCGGCGCACTGCGCACCGGGCGCAGCGTCACCGTGCCGGCCTGGGCGTCGGGACGGATTCCGGCGAGGGTGGTGAGCAGCAGCACGCCCGAGGCGGCCGCCGTCGCGGCCGGTCTGCAGGCCGCGGGATGGGGCAGCGGAGCACCGCCTGCCATCCGCTGCTCCCCCGCGTACATCTCCGGCAGCCGGTGTCCGAAGCTCTCGGCCGCCGCGAGCACTCCCCGCAGCAGCGAGCTCGCCTCCTTCTCGTAGCCTGCGGCGGCCAGCCCCGAGACTGCGATCGCCGTCTCCTGCACGCGCACGGCGCCGCTGCGATGGCCGAACGGGTTGTACGCCGCCTCCTTCGCTCCCAGCGTCCGCAGCCCCCACCCCGAGTCCATGGCGGGTCCGCCGAGCAGCCGCGCGAGTTGCTCGGTCTGCACCTTGTCGAGAAGGCCCGGGGCCTGGTCACCCGCGCCGAGCAGCCCCGTGTCGAGGAGATGGGCGGCGCCCGCGCCCAGGTGCGGCACGAGACGCCCGCCGGGCGTACGGGCAGCCGCGGGTCTGCCACCACCCCGGTCCTCGAGCCAGAAGTCCGCCCGGAACCGGGTCCGCAGCTCTCTCGCCCACTCCCTCAGCTCCGTCCCGCCGGGCCGTCCGTACGTGTCGAGGAGGTCGGCGCCCAAGAACGCGGCCCGGTGGGCATACGCCTGGGTCTCGCAGCGCAAGGGCCCGCCGGGGCGCGGGTCGGGCAGATACGTCCCGTCTTCGACGGCGGCCCGCAGCCACCGCAGGCAGCGCTCGGCCGCGTGCAGCAACTCCTCGGTCTCCTGCTCGGGAAGCCCCCAGCGCCGGGCCTCCGCGAGGAGCACGGGGAACAGGAGGGTCGCCTCGGTGCCGGTGCAGACCGGCGGCAGATGCGGGCCGGCGTCCCGCCGTGGGCCGGGGATCATTCCGGACTGGGTTTCCGGTCCCTCGAGTTGGGTGCGGGCCAGGGTGCGCAGGGTGCCCGCGGCAAGCCGGGTGCCGAGCGGCAGGGTCATCCGGGCGGCGACCAGTGCGTCGGCCGGGGCCATGCCGCAGCGCCAGGGCGCTCCGGCCGCGAGGTGGGTGTCGGACGGGTTCGCGGGGTCGCGCAGCAGCAGGGCTTCCAGGTCCTCCAGGCAGGTGTGCAGCAGCGCCTGGGCGCCGGGGTCGTCGCCGGCGGCCTGGGTCTGGGCGAGAGGGCTGGTGGCGCCCCGGCCCACCGGTCTGATGGGTCCCGCGCCGTCCGGCCGTACGCGCAGCTCCAGGCTCCGGGTGCCGCCGGGCGGGAGTTCCAACTCCCAGCGCAGCAGTCCCGCGGAAGCCAGGGCATCGGAGGGCGGGGGGTTGGCGGTGACGGTGGAATGCCCGGTGGGGCAGGACCAGCGCAGGCCGGAGTCGTGAACGCTGGCGGGCAGTTCCGGCCCGGAGCTGCCGGAGGCGACGGCGCCCAGTTCCGCGAGGTCCGTGCCCAGGGACACCTCGACGGGCAGGCGCAGCGGGCGGCGCGCGGTGCTGTGCAGGGTGATCCGCTCGGTGCCGTCCGCGTAACGCGTGCGCTCGACCATGACGTCCGGGTCCGGTCCGGCGTCGGCGGAGATCCGCAGCGTGCCCATGAACCGGGCGCGGTCGGCCGTGACCATCCGTGCCTGCACGGCGAGCGGCTCCCGGCCCGCCACTCGAACCTGACAGCGGGCGAGCATCCGCCGCCCAGCACGGTAGAAGCCCTCCAGCCCACTGCCGGTCAGCTGGCCCTGTTCGGTGGAGATCGCGAGGCCCGGCAGTGCGACGCAGATCAGCGTGGTGTGGGCCGGCGGCAGCTCCGCGGGGCGCCGCGGGGCGGGCGGCGGTGCTTGCGGGGTTGCTGGACTTCCCGCACCTGTGAAGGGCTGCGCCGGCAGGTGGCCTGTACCGGGCGTGGCAGGCACCTGAACGCCTGGGCCCCGTAAGCCCGAGCCCGTGGTGCGGGGCGAGGGGCTGCGGAGGTCCGTGCGCGGAGCGCTGGTGCCGTCCTCACGCGGCGCACGGGCGGAGCGCTGGGTGGGCCTGCGGAAGGACGGGACGTTGTCGTAGGCGTCGGGCATGGAGGGCAGGGGCATGGGGCGGCTTCTTCTGCGTTCGGCGTGCGTGGGGTGCGCTCGGCACCAGGTGGGGGCAAGGCAGAGACGGGGTGACAGGACGGCGAGGGCAAGCCATGGGTACCGCCACACAGGTGAACGGAGCGGCTCCGCTCCAGGTCACGCCTCCTCTTCGGGAAGGCGACCGAAGGGCAGCGTGGTGGAGTCGCGCGGGTGGCCGTGGAGCCGCGCGGCGGTGCGTTCGGGGGTTGCTCGGCGGTGCGAGTCCCGGACGGCGTCTGCGCACTCACGTGTCCCCCTCCGTGCCTTGTCCTCCGCCACCACGGCGGACCCGCGCTCGACCGCTCACGCCGTCCGCCGCACGCCCCGGCCGCCGACCGGCGGGTGAGGTGCCGTCGACGGGACGCGAGCGGCGGGTCGAGGCCGTGCCGGGTGAACGCCGGGTGGCGCGGGCGTGGGAGCCCCCTTCTGCGCGTGGCCTTCGTCGGCGTCGCGAGCCGGTGTCGCACGGCCCGTCCGATGGGCTTTCCGCATCCTCGGACGGGGTGGCAGGGCTCGATTCGCCCTCGGTATCCGCGCACCGGGCAGCAGCGTGGCTGGGGTCACCCTCGGCATCGCCGCACCGGGCGACGCGGCTCGAATCGCCCTCGGTATCGCTGCACAAGGCGTCCCGGCTCGAATCGCTGTCAGCATCGATGCCCTCGGTTGCCGTCGCAAGGTCGCGTCCCCTGCGTTCCGCGCGCAGACAGCGGCGGATGGACTCCGGGTCGAGACCCTCGTTGCAGGCCTGGTGCAGAAGGCGGGCGAAGAGGTAGTCGGGGTCGGCGGCGAGGGCCATGGCCAGGGCTTCGCGGGCCTCCAGTTCGTCGCCCGAGGACCAGGCGACCCAGCCGACCAGCGTGAGCGGAGCCGCGGCGTGCTCTCCGTAGGGGCCGACGCACCGACGCGACAGAGCGCGCCAGAGACGGAGGGCCGGACCGGCTTCGTCGCCTTCCATCCACTCGGCGGCGCGATCGCGGGTCGCGCGGTCCTGGAGTCCGAGGATGACGGTGGCGGCATCGTCGTGCCCGATGAGTTCGTCGTCACGGAGGTCCGCGTCCAGTGCGCCGGACACGATCGGGTTGCCCGCGAGACGCTCCATCATGCGCCGGGCCAGCGCGAGCGTCTCCTCGGCCACCTCCGCGCGGCTCTCCGCGTCCAGGACGCGCGGCACGAGGGCGGACTGGGCGGTGTCGAGCGCGGCCTCCTGCTGCAACGCGGCCGCGGTTTCCCACGGCATCAGCCGTCCCCGCAGTTCCTTCAGGGTGCCGCGTACTTGAAGGCCCGCGTAGGTCGCGGCGGCCGCCAGCACCGAGGTGCCCGGCAGCCCCATCGACTCGCCATCGGGCGAGCAACATCCATTACCCGGGCAGCAGTACGACCAGAAGCGGCCGTCGGAGATGCACAGGGCCTCCACCACCGGGACGTCGAGGACGCCGCAGGCCCGACGCAGGAGCTGTGCGAGTGGTCGCAGGCGTTCCATGACGTCGCGCGCCGACTCACCGCTCGCCGGATCCTGGCAGAGGAAGGCGACCATGCTCTCCGGCTTGGCGCCCCGGCGCTCGCTTCCGGTCACCAGTCCGTGGGCCAGTTGCTGGGCGACCGACGGCCAGTCGTCCGTCTGGGCCGGGATGCCGAGCCGTGCCCGCCCGCCGAACCGTCCGCGTGTGTCACGGTCGTGCAGCGCGGCCAGGACGATGCTGTCCTCGGGGTGATAGCCGAGCAGGTAGGGAAGGGCGTCGGCCAGTTCGGCCGGCGTGCGGAGCGTGACCTGCTGTTCTCCGCAGGGATCGGCGGCCGAGCCGTGTGCCGCGTACACCTTGGACTCATCGAGTCCCAGGAGCGGGGCATGCGCACCGGGCACGGAGTGTCCGGACGGCTGCCCGGACGCGGAGTGTCCCTGCCCTGGACGAGAGTGCCTGTCGCGACCCTCGTACGCGGCGCTCTCCCCGCGCCCGCCGCAGCCGTTCTGCCCGCTGATGTCACCGTTGCCGGAGGTCCCGGCCGCTTCGCTGTGATTCGTCATGCGGCGACCATCTCGCGGATCTTGAAGTTCCGCTTTTGCCTGTGGATAAGTCCGACCATGATCACGTCAGAAACTGTCCACAGTTCGCCGTGCTCGTTCGCGCGATGTCCGAGGCATCGGGTTGCATGGGGCCATGAGCGACGAAGACCTGCCCACCACGGCCCGCCAAGATCTGCGTACGGCCGCCGACGCCGTGCTCGCCCGCCTCGTCGGCGCCTCGGCGGGTGCCGCACGGCTGCGCGAGGACCAGTGGCACGCCATCGAGGCACTGGTCGCCGACAAGCGCAGAGCCCTGGTGGTACAGCGCACGGGCTGGGGCAAGTCGGCGGTGTATTTCGTCGCGACCGCGCTGCTGCGCGAGCGGGGCGCCGGCCCCACCGTTATCGTCTCCCCGCTCCTCGCGCTCATGCGCAACCAGGTGGAGGCGGCCGCTCGCGCCGGAATCCACGCCCGAACCATCAACTCCTCGAACACGGAGGAGTGGGACACGATCCGCCAAGAGGTCACCGCGGGGAGGGTCGACGTGCTCCTCGTAAGCCCCGAGCGGCTCAACAACCCGGACTTCCGCGATCAGGTCCTGCCCGAGCTGGCGGCCGCGACCGGCCTGCTCGTGGTCGACGAGGCGCACTGCATCTCGGACTGGGGTCATGACTTCCGCCCGGACTACCGCAGGCTGCGCACCATGCTGGCCGACCTCCCGCGCGGCGTCCCCGTGCTGGCCACCACCGCGACGGCCAACGCGCGCGTGACGGCCGACGTGGCCGAGCAACTGGGCACCGGCGGCGGCACGGACGCGCTGGTCCTGCGCGGACCGCTGGACCGGGAGAGTCTGAGCCTTGGGGTGCTCGAACTGCCGGACGCCGCCCATCGGATGGCCTGGCTCGCCGACCACCTTCACGAGCTGCCGGGCTCCGGAATCATCTACACCCTCACGGTGGCCGCCGCCGAGGAGGTCACCACGTTCCTGCGCCAGTGCGGGCACACCGTGACGTCGTACACGGGGAAGACGGAGAACGCGGACCGTCAGCAGGCCGAGGAGGATCTGCTGGCCAACCGGGTCAAGGCCCTGGTCGCGACCTCCGCGCTGGGCATGGGCTTCGACAAGCCCGACCTGGGCTTCGTGGTGCACCTGGGCTCGCCGTCCTCCCCGATCGCCTACTACCAGCAGGTGGGCCGCGCGGGCCGTGGGGTCGAGCACGCCGAGGTGTTGCTCCTGCCAGGCAAGGAGGACCAGGCGATCTGGGAGTACTTCGCTTCCGTCGCCTTCCCTCCGGAGGAGCAGGTGCGCCGCACCCTGGACGTCCTCGCGCACGCGGAACGGCCGCTGTCGTTGCCCGCCCTCGAACCGCTGGTGGAGCTGCGCCGGTCCCGGCTGGAGACGATGCTGAAGGTCCTCGACGTGGACGGTGCCGTGCGGCGGGTCCAGGGCGGCTGGGTGTCCACCGGCGCCCCCTGGGCGTACGACACCGAGCGCTACGCCTGGGTCGCCAAGCAGCGCGCGGCCGAGCAGCAGGCGATGCGTGACTACGTCACGACGACGGGCTGCCGTATGGAGTTCCTGCGGCGGCAGCTGGACGACGAGGAGGCCGCCCCGTGCGGTCGCTGTGACACCTGCGCGAAGCCCCGCTTCCCGGACTCCGTCTCCCCGGCGGCGCTGAACGCGGCGCGCGGCGAGTTGGGACGGGCGGGTGTCGAGGTCGAGCCGCGCAAGATGTGGCCGACCGGGCTGCCGGCGGTCGGCGTCAACCTGAAGGGACGTATTCCGGCCGGTGAGCAGGCCGCGCCGGGGCGTGCGCTGGGCCGGCTCTCGGACATCGGCTGGGGCAACCGGCTGCGGCCGATGCTCGCGCCCCAGGCCCCCGACGGGCCTGTGCCGGACGATGTGGCGAAGGCGGTTGTCGGCGTGCTGGCCGACTGGGCGAAGGGCCCGGGAGGCTGGGCCTCCGGGAGCGCCGACGCCCAGCCGCGCCCGGTCGGTGTCGTCACCATGGCCTCGCGCTCCCGGCCGCAGCTGATCGGCACCCTCGGAGCGCGGATCGCCGAGATCGGCCGTCTGCCGCTGCTGGGATCCGTGGCGTACACCGGCGCGGTCTCCCAGGTCACCCGCAGCAACAGCGCACAACGGCTCAAGGCGCTGGACGGAGCGCTGACCGTGCCGCCCGAACTGGCCGTGGCGCTCAAGGAGGCGGTCGGCCCCGTACTCCTGGTGGACGACGTGACCGAGACCGGCTGGACGCTCGCGGTCGCCGCGCGCGTGCTCCGGCGTGCGGGGGCGCAGGGGGTGTTGCCGCTGGTTCTCGCCGTGCGGGCTTGAACGAGGCGTACGCCGAAGTGGGCCCTGCCGCTGGGTCGTTGCCGTCGAGTCCTATGAGCAGGGATATAAGCGGTGGATCACCACAAAACCGCCAGTGGCCCCAATTGCTCGTTGCCGCAACCAAGTTCGCCAGGAAGAATTGGAGTCCGCTCCCCGCACGGCTCACTCGTGAATCGGTAGGGCTTCTGCTGCGGCGTGCGCTCCCCCAAGTCCGACCCCCGCCCGCAGTGTGGGCGCGTAGCCGAAGGGAGGATCGTGACCTTCGGATTCGCTCCGTCCTCGGCGGCCTCCATGTCGACGTCTGCCGACCTGTCCGCCGCTTCCACCAACCGGTTGCTCGAGCCCGCGGAATGGGCCGCCGCCGGGATTCCGCTGCTGCGCAATCCCCGGGAGGTCGTCACCGGGCTGCACGCACGGCACCAGCCCCGGCCCGCGACCGCGGTCATCGCAGTTCTCGATCCGGACGAACGGCTGAGGGCGAGTGCCTCGTTCACCCGGCGCCCGGCACCGGCCGATGGGTGGATGTTCCGCAACGCCCTGCTGGCCCAGTTGCGCCGGGTCATCCCCCACGACCTGCGCCGCCGGACCCCCGTACGTACGGCCGTGCTGCTCTACTGCCGTGAGGGCGACGCGCGTTGGACGGAGGAGGACGGGGCGTGGATGTGGGGCCTGCGGGACGCCTGCACCCTGCACGGACTGCGCTGCGGGGCGTACATCACCCTGACGCGTGACGGCTGGCAGGTCCTCGGCGAGGGCCGCGGCGGCCGCCGCCCCCACGCCGACTCACCCGCCGAACCGTTCGCCACGGCCGTGGCACCGCCGCCGATGCCACGCACCGGTGGCGTCGCGTCCGATGTACTCCGACGGGTGGCGGCCCGCTGAGGTATCGGCCCGCGACACGACCGCGCTGACGGGGCGGTGGCGGCAGGCCCCTGACCCTGCCTGCTTCAGGCCACGGCACCCCCAGGCCCAAACCCCCTCCCCAGGGTGCCGGCACCACAAGCCGACGACGCCGCACCGACAGCGGAACCGCACCCCCCACGCGCGCCCGCCAAGCCGCGCGCCGCAGGCCACGCAACCGCCGTCACAAGCCGCGCCACACCCCTCTCAAGAAGCCATGCCCCACTCCTCGCCAACCGGCAGCCCCACGGAAACACCCGGGCGGGCACGCCGAAACACCCCGCAGGCACGCCGAAGCGCCCCATCGCGGGGTGTGGCCGAAATGGCGCCCTGATCTTCGTCCGGGCACGCGCGGCTGCCCGGTGAACCCTGGCGGGCCGACCGGGAGGAGGTCCGCAGTCGCTCAGACTCCGGCGCCCAGCACCGAGTTGATCGTCTGCGGGTCGCCACAGACGATCAGCAGGGCGCCGGCCCGGCCGAGTGCCTGCGGCAGCGCCTGCGCGGTGACGGAGCCGGTGCCGCCGTTGACGGCGACCACGACGACGGGACGCGCTGCGGCCCGACCGACGGCGGAGGCATCGGCGTAGAAGACGTCGTCGCCCGCGTCGTGCTGCGCCCAGTAGGCGGCCTCGCCGAAGGACAGTTCGTGGGCGGCCCACGGATGCGACTCGCCGGTGGTGATCACCAGCACGTCGCCGGGGGCACGACCCGACTCCAGCAGCAGGTCGACGGCTTCCTCGGCGGCGTCCAGCGCCCCCTCGGCCGAGGCCGGGATCAGCTGGATCTGCGGAGTGGCGGCCGGAGCGGACGGCCCGGGCTTGGCCGCTGTGTGCGACGCGCGCTGGGCCGGCACCGGCCGGGCAGGACCCGGTCGGCCGGGACGCGGCGGAGCCGCGGGACGGGGACCGGGTACGGGACGGGGGGTCGGCGCGACGCGGCCGCTGGCCGGAGTGGCACGCGGACCCTGGGCACTCTCGTGAATCTGAGGCTCCTCGGGAAGGAGAGGCATGAGCTGATGTTTATCAAACGCCGGTGCGACTCGCGTCGGCGGGTGGCACATGAGCGCGAACGAATCCGTCAGAAATCGAAGCCCAGCTGACCCTCGATCTCCGGAACGCTTCCGTCCGCCCAGTTGCGGACCTTCTTGAGATGCCGCCACTGGGGCAGCGCATCAAGATACGCCCACGACAACCGGTGGTACGGGGTCGGACCCCGCTCCGCCAGCGCGGCCTTGTGCACGGGCGACGGGTACCCGGCGTTGGCCGCGAAACCGAAGTCTGCATGGTCGATACCCAGTTCGGCCATCATTTTGTCACGCTGAACCTTGGCGATCACCGAAGCCGCCGCGACGGCGACGCAGGACTGGTCACCCTTGATGACCGTACGGACCTGCCAGGGCGCTCCGAGATAGTCGTGCTTGCCGTCCAGGATGACCGCCTCGGGCCGCACCGGAAGCGCCTCCAGGGCCCGTACGGCGGCGAGCCGCAGCGCGGCCGTCATGCCCAGGTCGTCGATCTCCTCCGGAGAGGCGTGACCGAGGGCGTACGAGGTAACCCACTTCAGCAGTTCCGCGGCGAGCGACTCGCGCCGCTTGACCGTCAGGAGCTTGGAGTCGGTGAGGCCCTCGGGCGGTCGGCGCAGTCCGGTGACCGCCGCGCAGACGGTGACGGGGCCGGCCCACGCGCCTCGCCCCACCTCGTCGACACCGGCAATGACCTTCGCTCCGGTCGTGGCGCGCAGGGAGCGCTCGACGGTGTGAGTAGGTGGTTCGTACGGCATGGCGCCCTTAGCCTACGCCGCCGATGTCCCCCTGCGACACCCGGGTTTCCCGGAGCAACCTCAATCCCATCGCAGACCCGGTTCAGGCGCCGTGCGGGCGCAGCAGCGGCACCATCAGCTGGTCGATCATCTCCTCCATGTCCCGCTCGCCCCATTCGCTTCCGCACATCTTTGAGCGGTACATCATCATGGCCGGAATCGCGTCGAAGACATAGGCATTGGCCGCGTCGGGCCGTACCTCACTCCGCCGAATTCCCCGCTCCACGATCTCCCGCAGCAGGTTGACCGTCGGTTCCACGACCCCACCGATGATCACGCCATGGAAGCGCTCAGCCTGGATGGTGTCGCATTCGTGAATGACTGAGCGCAGCGCGAACCCGGGGCGCGAGAACATGGCCTCGCGTACCTGCCGGCACAGCTCCAGCAGATCCTCGCGCACGCTTCCCAGGTCGGGCGCCGCGTCGAATCGCGGAAGTCCGGCCTGGAGCGCGTCCGCGACGAGGTCCTCCTTGGACGGCCAGCGGCGGTAGACCGCGGCCTTGCCCGTCTGGGCGCCGGCGGCGACACCCTCCATGGTGAGGCCGTTCCAGCCGACCGTACTGAGCTGCTCCAGCGCGGCGTCGAGGATCGCCTGCTCGAGCACGGCGCCGCGCCGGCGCGGGGAGGCCGTCCGGGAAGGAGCGGCCGTCCAGCGCGAAGTGACCATCTGTGCTTCTCCGTTGAGCATGAGGGGAGTGGGTTCAAGGGGTACGAGCGGACGAGCGCGTGCGCCACGGCGGCAACTTCGGTGAACGCTTGCGTTCACTAAGGGGGACTCACTACCGTGGACGCGTCAGTGAACGCGAGCGTTCACTAAGGCACTTGTGGGGGACCCATAGTGACAACCTCTCCGTTGATTCAGGATCAGAAGCCGGGAGCAGCCCGCCGGGAGGGGCACCCCGGCATCGCGCTCACCGTCATCGCGGCCTGCCAACTCATGGTGGTACTCGACGCGACGATTGTGAACATCGCGCTACCGCACATTCAAGACGCGCTCAAGTTCAGCACCACCGACCTGACATGGGTGGTCAGCGCCTACACGCTGACCTTCGGCGGTCTGCTGCTGCTCGGCGGCCGGGCCGGTGACATCCTCGGCCGCCGCCGCGTGTTCATGACCGGAATTCTCCTCTTCACGCTCGCCTCGCTGCTCGGCGGATTCGCCCAGGAGCCCTGGCAGCTGCTGGCGGCGCGCGCCCTCCAGGGCATCGGAGGCGCGATAGCGTCCCCGACCTCGCTGGCTCTGATCACCACGACGTTTCCCGAAGGCCCGGAGCGCAACCGGGCCTTCGGCGTCTTCGCCGCGGTCTCCGCCGGTGGCGGTGCCATCGGTCTGCTCGCCGGCGGCATGCTCACCGAGTGGCTCGACTGGCGGTGGGTGCTCTTCGTCAACGTACCCATCGGTGTGCTGATCGCCGTGCTCACGCCGATGTACATCAGCGAGTCGGAGCGGCACCCCGGGCGGTTCGACATCGCGGGGGCGCTCACCTCGACAGCCGGTATGGCATCACTCGTCTACGGTTTCATCCGCGCGGCGGAGGACGGCTGGCGGGACGGCCTGACGATCGGTTCCTTCGGGGCAGCCGCGGTCCTGCTGCTGGCGTTCGCCTTCACCGAGACCCGGGCCAAGGAGCCGATCACCCCGCTGAGGATGTTCGCTGAGCGGAACCGCTCGGGCACGTACGTGATCATGCTGAGCCTGGCCGCGGCGATGTTCGGCATGTTCTTCTTCATCGTGCTGTTCGTACAGAACGTGCTGCAGTACACGCCGATCAAGGCCGGTCTGGCCTTCCTTCCGGTGACCGTCGCGATCGTCACGGGCGCGGGGCTGTCGCAGCGGTTCCTACCGGTGCTCGGGCCCAAACCGTTCATGGTGGTCGGTTCGACCCTCGTCGCGCTCGGCCTTACCTGGCAGACCTTCATCAGCCCCGACAGCTCGTACGTCGGTGGGGTGCTCGGCCCCATGCTGGTGTTCGGTTTCGGCATGGGTCTGAACTTCGTGACGCTCACCCTGACCGCCGTCTCCGGGGTCGCCCCGCACGAAGCGGGCGCGGCGTCCGGCCTGCTCAATGTCACGCAGCAGGTGGGCGGTTCGCTCGGGCTGGCCATCCTCACCACGGTCTTCGGCACGGCCAGCCGTGACGAGGGGGAGAAGCAGGTGCAGCTCTTCATGACGGAGGGCACGGCGGAGCAGAAGGCCGAGTTCGCCAGGACCCAGCAACTGCCCGCTCCCTGGAGTCACGAAGTGCTCGCCCAGGGCATCGCGACGGCGTTCGTCCCCGCCGTCGCGATGGCCGTGCTCGCTCTGGTCACCGCCGTGTTGGTGATCAGGGTCCGCAAGAGCGACCTGGACGCCCTGGCCGGCACGGCAGGACCCGCCGCCGGAGGCTGACAGGCACCGAGGACGGCCGGACCACGCCCGGAGACCGACAGCAGGGCGTGGTCCAGCCGCGGCGGGCCTCAGGGGAACAGCAAATCGGCCTCCCGCTCACCGCACTCCAGCGCGCTCGCCCCCTCCGACAGCGGCCGCGCGTCGAGGATGCGCCGGGCTTCGGCGTCCCCCCAACTCGTGGCGTACCAAGGGAGGTTCGCCTCGTCCATGTCGAACTTGATGTCCCGCAGCGCGCACGACCGCAGGGGCTCCTCAAGTCGGTCCAGGGCCGGTACGGCGTCGGCGGACAGCCCCTGGGCGTACTCGAGGTCGAACCGGCCCGTGTCCTCGTACCGCTGCACATTGCGCTCGGCGATCAGCGCGTCCGGCGACACGAACCCGAACACGAGCACTCCGGCGACCGCACCGGCCGCGACGGCACGCGGCAGCCAGCGGGCTCCCCACACCCCGGCAGCCATGATGAGCACGATGACCAGGCCGAGCCAGAGCTCCATGGCCAGCACCGAGATCCTCAGTCGCGTCAGCCCATAGGCCTCCACATACATGTCCATACGTCGCACAGCGGATGCCACGACAACGAGCGCCAGCGCGCACAGAGTTCCCAGCACACCACGCACGAGCGTTCGGTCACTCGATCGAGTACGCGGCGCCCAGCGCAGGGCCACTACGATGACCAGCAGGGTGAGCAGTGTGACCATGAGCAGCTGCCAGAAGCCCTGACGCGCGTACTCGGCGTACGTCTGTCCGGTCTCCTCCAACACGGCGTCGTGGCCACCGAAGAGCACGGCGAGCTGGACGGCGTTGAAGACGGCGAAGAGCGCGACGAGCCCGATCAGCGGCAGCGCCCACTCGACGCGGCCGCGCGCCCGTCCCGCCGGTACCTGGACCCGGTCCCAGTGGGCCGGCGCGGCCGCCGTACGAGCCGCCGCGAGGGTCCCGAACAGGCCCACCATGAGGAGCAGGACCCGCCAGGGCCCGTCGGACACGGAGACGTCGGGCACCAACGCGCCGAGCAGGTCCGCGAAGGCCGCGTCCGCGCCGGCGAACAACGCCCCGAAGACGAACAGCAGCACCGCGGCCACGACCAGCGCCCGCAGCAGCGGTCCCAGGCGGCCCCGGTCACCACCGACCCGCTCGCGCAGCCCCTGCCAGGCCCAGGCCGGGCCGGTGACCACGGAGGTGAACACACCGATCGGGCCGAGCAGGACGGCGGGCCAGGTACGGCCGCCGTGCAGCGCGAGCGAGCCCGCCGCCAGCGAGGTGACAACGGCGAGGAACGAGGGCCACTCGGCGGCGCGCACCGTGGGCACGAGCAGCAGGGCGAGCCCGCCGACGCCCCAGACGAGCGCCCACGGGCGCGGACGCCGACCCGCCCGCCGTCCGGCGAAGTACACGGCCAGCGTGGCGGGCACGGCGACGACGAGCAGATTGACCGCCATCCCCTCGCCGAGCAACCACATGCTGAGGAGGCCGGTGGCCAACGCGGCCCACAGGGTCGCGGTGCGGATCGGCGCGGGTTCTTCCAGCCCGAGGCCCCTTGCCCCGGGCGATGCGGGCGGCGCGGACGGCGGTCCGCCCGCCGCGACCGAACGGCGCTGTTCCTCCGCCGCCCGTTCTCCGGACGCCGATCCCTTGGGCTCGGACGTGGACGGCGTGGACGGTGTTTCGGACACGGGACCCCCTCCCCCGACCGGCCCTCGGCGCCCACCGTACGCAGCGTGCCGCTGCGGCAGAAGGCCGGTGGCCGGTGTCTCGTCGCCGCGTCATGATCAACAGGCGGCGTGGCGGAAAGGGTATGCAGGGAGAGAGCCCTCAGCGGCAGCCGAGGACCGCACTGTGGCAGTCCTGTGACAGTTGAGGCGGTTGTGGCAGCCGCGATCCGGGAACCACGTCCCGCTCCGGCCCGCCGGCCCAGCGACAAGCCGGCTAGCCCACCGACAACCAGCCCGGCAGCCCTTCGGTCTGCTCCACCCAGGCCTCAGGAGGCGTCCCGGCCTTTCCGGAGGCGACCACTCCCCCGACGATCGCGCAGGTCGTATCGACGTCGCCGCCCACCTGGGCCGTCGTCCAGAAGGCCTGTTCGTAGTCACCGAGGGCGCGTGCGGCCGACCAGAGCGCGAACGGCACGGTGTCATGCGCCGTCGTACGCCGCCCACAGCCCAGTACGGCGGCGACAGTGTCGGCGTCGCCGTAGTCGAGCAGGTCCCGTGCGCGCCGCAGGCCCGCTCCGACGGCGCTCTTCGGGACGAGAGCGATGACGCCGTCGAGGAGCGCGCCGGCGCTCGGCGGTCCCGCCGGGTCGGCCGCGAAGGCGGCGGCCGCGGCGACGGCCATGGCGCCGACGACCGCCTCACGGTGCTGGTGGGTGGGGTACGCCGAGATCTCCGCCTGGTGCGTCGCCTGCTCGGGATCGCCCGCGTACCAGGCCCCCAGCGGCGCGATCCGCATGGCCGCGCCGTTGCCCCAGGAGCCCTGGCCGTTGAAGAGCGCGGAGGCCAGCTCACGCCAGTCGCCGCCCTCGCGGACCAGGCGCAGCAGGCGGTTGACCGCGGGCCCATAGCCCCGGTCGAAGTCGTGGTGCACGGCGAAGGAGCGGGCGAGCTCGTCCTGGTCGATCCGGTGGTGGGCCGCGAGGACGGCCACGACGGAGCAGGCCATCTCGGTGTCGTCGGTCCACTGCCACGGAGCGGGCGGCGTCTCGCGGCGCTTGAGCAGCGGATAGTTCGCGGGCACGAAGTACTGCGAGCCCAGCGCGTCCCCCACCGCGAGTCCGCGCAGGCTGGCCAGGGCGCGCCCCAGGCGGCCGTCGGAAGAGGAGTCAGCGGTCATCGCACTGCCACTTTAACCGGTGGGTCCGTACGATTCCGGGTCTCGCCAGCGGTCGAACGGCCGGTCGAGCGTGTAGCGGCCGTCGTCTCCGAGAACGAGCATCCGCATCTCCGCGTTCCCCGGGTTCGACAGCGACTCGAACTCCGCGACGGTCCAGTGGAACCACCGCATGCAGAACAGCCGCATGGCGAGCCCATGGGTGACGAGCAGGACGTTCGGCGGATGATCGGGGTCCTCGAAACTGCGGAACAGGCTCTCCAGGAAGCCACCGACCCGGTCGTACACGTCGGCGCCGGACTCGCCCTGCGCGAAGCGGTAGAAGAAGTGCCCGTACGCGTCCCGATAGGACTTCTGGAGTCGTACGTCGTCGGGGTCCTGCCAGTTGCCCCAGTCCTGCTCGCGCAGTCGGGGCTCCTCGCGGACGCGCACCTGTTCGGGGTTCAGGTGAAAGGCCTGGAACGTCTCGTGCGTCCGGCGATACGGAGAGACGTAGACGCTGACACGCTCGCTTCCGAAGATCTCGCGCAGCCGTTTTCCGGTCTCCTCGGCCTGCTGCCAGCCCCGCTCGGTGAGCGCCAGGGCATGGTCGGGCTCGCGTTCGTACACGGTGTCATCAACATTGCCCGTTGACTCCCCGTGTCGGACAAGGACGATGCGCCGTGGTCGTGCCATGCCAAAACCCTAAAGGGGGCGAGGGCGTATCGAGCACTCGTCCGGGTTCCATAAGGCGTAGGTCACACATGTCCTGCACATCAGGACGCCAAGACGATGGCTCGAACCTCCAAACTGTCCGGAACTCGAATCTCTGCCCGCCCTCAGACCGTCCAGCTAGGTTCCAGCTCCACGATGTCGCCCGCGAGAGCGGCGACGTCCGCTTCGATCTGGGCCCGCAGGGCGAGGCGTTCGATGCGTTCGACGCGGTACTTTCCGTGCTCGGCGGCCGACTGCCACATGGATAGGATCATGAACTCGTGGCCGGGCGCCTCACCGAACAGACCGCGCACCATGCCCGGCGAGCCGGCCATCGCGGGGTTCCAGACCTTCTCCTGCATCAGCGCGAAGTGCTCGGCCCGCTCCTCGTGGACACGGCAGTGCGCCACCCGCACCAGATCGGCGTCCGTGAAACGCGGCTCGAAGCCGGTCTTCACATCGAATCGATGGTCGAAGAGCTTGACCTGCATGTCCTTGTAGGTGCCCGACTGCGAGGCGGCGAGCCGGTCGTGGGAGCGCGCCATGAAGGAGTCGTAGAAGGCCCGGCTCTCCCAGAAGGAGAAGATGTGTGCCACCCCGGGTCGTGCCCGGCTCCAGCCCCCACCCTGTCCACGGAAACCCGGCTCCCCCAGAAGCCCCGCCCACTTTCGCTGCCCCCGCTCGAAACCGCGGCGGTCGACCACGGTGCAGCGAATCCACTTGACCAGCACCGCGCCATGGTAAGGCCACGGAGCGTGGCGCCGGTCACTCTCCGGCCGGTTGCACCCGGGCGAACGCCCCCGCGCGCGTGGGAAGATGGGCAACTGGCCTGGACTGCGAGGTGGTTCGGCCCGCAAGCACCGGAGAACGGGGAGGAGAGTTCTGTTGAACGGCCTCAACAAGGGCATCCGCAAGGTCGAGGTGGCGGTGAAGTGGGATCCGAGCCCCGCCGGGCAGCCGCCCACGGATCTCGACATCATCGCGGCGACCTACACCGCGGCCGATCCGAACGGGAGTCCGGCCTATGTCGTCCACTTCGACAGCCGCTCGCCCGACGGCACCATCACCCTCAACCGCGAAAGCTCGACCGGTCAGGGCTTCGGCTGGGACGAGGTCATGACGGTGGAGCTGAACCGCCTCGACACCCGCTACGGGCGCGTGGTGATCGGTGTGGCCATACAGCAGGGCAGCGGCCACAAGACCTTCGTCAACGTCCACAAGCCGGGCCTGCGCATCCGTGAGGGCTACACGGTCCTGGCGGAGGACGACTTCGGCGGCGTCCTCGGTGCGACGGCCGCCACCGTGGCCGAGTTCGTACGGGACGCCTCCGGCGAGTGGACCTTCCACCCGGGCATCCACGGCTACGACGAGGACCCGGCAACCTTCGCACGCCTCATGGGCGCCCCTCGCGAATCCTGAACCGGGTGACGGAGCAGCCATGGGCGAACCCGAGAACACACAGCTGATGCAGCGCATCTTCGCCGGGCTGGCGGAAGGCGACGGCCGACCTCTCGCCGAGAGCCTCGCCGACGACTTCCGCTGGACGATCATCGGCTCGACGAAATGGTCCGGGACCTACGAAGGCAAACAGGCGGTCCTCAACAAGCTCTTCCGTCCCCTGCTCGCACAGTTCGCGGACAAATACACCAACACCGCGCAACGCTTCGTCGCCGCCGGCGACTACGTGGTGGTGGAGTGCAGCGGCAGCGCCACCACCACGGAGGGGAAGCCCTACAACAACACGTACTGCTGGGTCTGCCACATCGAAGAGGGAAAGTTGCAAGCACTCACCGAGTACTGCGACACCGACCTCATAGCCAGAACGCTGGGCGACCCGGGCGACCTGAAGCCCTGACGATCGGGAAACCGAGTGGGGAGCCGAATCCTCTCGACTCCCCACTCGGACCGCTTACTTCACTTCTGAAGGGCGCTCAGGCTCAGCTGCAGCCACTGGTCGAGCCGCAGCCCTCGCAGATGTAGCAGGAGCCGGCGCGCTGCATCTTCGTACCGCAGGAGAAGCACAGCGGGGCGTCGGCCTGGATGCCCAGCTGCATCTCCACCAACTCGGCGCTGGTGTGGGCCTGCTTCGGGGCGGGCCTGGCCGCCTCGTCGTCGGCCTTCGGGGTGGAGACGGCCTTCAGGGACTGACGCGGCGCCGACTGGGCGAGCCCCTCGACGTCGACCTCCTCCTCGATCGGCTCGTACGAACCGGTCTCCAGGTGACGCTGACGCTCCTCGGCGGAGTGGATGCCGAGCGCGGAGCGCGTCTCGAAGGGCAGGAAATCGAGCGCCAGGCGGCGGAAGATGTAGTCGACGATCGACGCGGCCATCCGCACATCCGGGTCGTCCGTCATACCGGCGGGCTCGAAGCGCATGTTCGTGAACTTCGAGACGTACGTCTCCAGCGGCACGCCGTACTGCAGTCCCACCGAGACGGCGATCGAGAAGGCGTCCATCATGCCCGCGAGGGTCGAGCCCTGCTTGGACATTTTCAGGAAGACCTCGCCCAGGCCGTCGTCCGGGTAGGAGTTGGCGATCATGTAGCCCTCGGCGCCGCCGACGGTGAAGGACGTGGTGATACCGGGACGGCCCTTCGGGAGGCGCTTGCGGACCGGACGGTACTCGACGATCTTCTCGACCGCGGTCCGGATCGTCTCCTCGGCCTTCTCGGTGATCTCGGCCTTCTCCGACTCCTTGGTCTTCGCGGAGAGCGGCTGGCCGACCTTGCAGTTGTCGCGGTAGATCGCGAGCGCCTTGACGCCGAGCTTCCAGGCCTCGAAGTAGATCTCCTCGACCTCCTCGACGGTCGCCGTCTCCGGCATGTTGACCGTCTTGGAGATGGCGCCAGAGATCCACGGCTGGATCGCGGCCATCATGCGGACATGGCCCATCGGGGAGATGGCGCGCTCGCCCATGGCGCAGTCGAAGACCTCGTAGTGCTCCTGCTTGAGGCCCGGGGCGTCGATCACATTGCCGTGATCGGCGATGTGGGCGACGATCGCCTCGATCTGCTCCTCCTGGTAGCCCAGGCGGCGCAGGGCCTGCGGGACCGTGCCGTTGACGATCTGCATCGAGCCGCCGCCGACCAGCTTCTTGAACTTGACCAGCGCCAGGTCCGGCTCGACACCGGTGGTGTCACAGGACATCGCGAGGCCGATGGTGCCGGTCGGGGCGAGCACGGACGCCTGCGAGTTGCGGAAGCCGTTCTTCTCGCCGAGGCGGAGGACGTCCTGCCAGGCCTCGGTGGCGGCGGCCCACACCGGGGTGTCCAGGTCGTCCATGCGGACGGCCGTGCCGTTGGCGTCGGAGTGCTGCTTCATGACGCGGTTGTGGGCGTCGGCGTTGCGGGCGTAGCCGTCGTACGGGCCGACGACCGAGGCGAGCTCGGCGGAGCGCTTGTACGCCGTGCCGGTCATCAGGGAGGTGATGGCCCCGGCGAGGGCGCGGCCGCCGTCGGAGTCGTACGCGTGACCGGTCGCCATCAGCAGGGCGCCGAGGTTGGCGTAGCCGATGCCGAGCTGGCGGAAGGCGCGGGTGTTCTCGCCGATCTTCTGGGTCGGGAAGTCCGCGAAGCAGATGGAGATGTCCATCGCGGTGATGACGAGCTCGACGACCTTGGTGAAGCGCTCGACCTCGAAGGACTGGCTGCCCTTGCCGTCGTCCTTGAGGAACTTCATCAGGTTCAGCGAGGCGAGGTTGCAGGACGTGTTGTCCAGGTGCATGTACTCGCTGCACGGGTTCGACGCGGTGATCCGGCCGGACTCGGGGCAGGTGTGCCAGCGGTTGATCACACCGTCGTACTGGATGCCCGGGTCGGCGCAGGCCCACGCGGCCTCGGCCATCTTGCGGAACAGCTTCTTGGCGTCGACCTTCTCGATGACCTCACCGGTCATACGGGCGCGCAGGCCGAACTCGGTGCCGTTCTCGACGGCCGTCATGAACTCGTCGTTCACACGGACCGAGTTGTTGGCGTTCTGGTACTGGACGGACGTGATGTCGTCGCCGCCCAGGTCCATGTCGAAGCCCGCGTCGCGCAGCGCGCGGATCTTCTCCTCTTCCTTCACCTTGGTCTCGATGAAGTCCTCGACGTCCGGGTGGTCCACGTCGAGGACGACCATCTTGGCGGCGCGGCGGGTGGCGCCACCGGACTTGATCGTTCCCGCGGATGCGTCGGCGCCGCGCATGAAGGAGACCGGGCCGGAGGCGTTGCCACCGGAGGAGAGCAGTTCCTTGGAGGAGCGGATGCGGGACAGGTTCAGGCCGGCACCGGAGCCGCCCTTGAAGATCATGCCCTCTTCCTTGTACCAGTCGAGGATCGACTCCATGGAGTCGTCGACGGCCAGGATGAAGCAGGCGGAGACCTGCTGGGGCTGCGGGGTGCCCACGTTGAACCAGACGGGGCTGTTGAAGCTGAAGATCTGGTGCAGGAGGGCGTATGCCAGTTCGTGCTCGAAGATCTCGGCGTCGGCGGGCGAGGCGAAGTACTTGTAGTCCTCACCGGCCTTCCGGTACGTCTTCACGATGCGGTCGATGAGCTGCTTCAAGCTCACCTCGCGCTGCGGGGTGCCGACGGCGCCCCGGAAGTACTTGCTGGTGACGATGTTGACCGCGTTCACCGACCAGAACTCGGGGAACTCGACGCCACGCTGCTCGAAGTTGACCGAGCCGTCGCGCCAGTTGGTCATGACGACGTCACGACGCGCCCACTCCACCTCGTCGTACGGGTGCACGCCGGGGGTGGTGTGGATGCGCTCGATGCGCAGGCCCTTGCTCGCCTTGGTGCCCTTGGCGCGGGAACTCCGTGCCGGACCACTCGCCGTCTCTGTCATGCCGCCTCCCTGTACGGGCGAAAACGCCCTGAAGTGCCACTTTGTTCCCGTGGCACGGTGTTCTGTCTTGTGCCGCGACCCGGCTCGCACAGCCGCTCGCGACAGGCCTGGATCGCCGCCGATCGTCCGGACCTCTTGGTCCGGCGGGGCGGCCCGCCGATCAGTCGGCGGCGTGGGCGGGCACGGGGACTTGGGCAGTCCCTCCGGACCCGCGGTCGTTCTCCCGGCGCTCCTCGACCACGTCGTCGACGTCCTCGCCGTCCGCGTCGGGGCGCTCCCCCTGCTCCCTGAGTTCCGCGATGGCGGCCTCGAAGTCCTCCAGCGAGTCGAACGCCCGGTAGACCGAGGCGAACCGCAAGTAGGCGACGAGGTCGAGTTCCTGCAGCGGGCCGAGGATGGCCAACCCCACGTCGTGGGTCGTCAGTTCGGCGCTTCCGGTCGCGCGCACCGCCTCCTCGACCCGTTGGCCGAGTTGAGCGAGCGCGTCCTCGGTGACAGGTCGCCCCTGGCATGCCTTGCGGACGCCATTGATGACCTTGGTACGGCTGAAGGGTTCGGTCACGCCGGACCTCTTGATCACCATCAGTGAGCATGTCTCCACCGTCGTGAAACGGCGGGAACAGCCAGGACACTGACGGCGCCTGCGGATCGACGTGCCGTCGTCCGTCGTACGACTGTCGACGACGCGGCTGTCGGGGTGCCTACAGAAGGGACAGTGCATAACTCCAACCCTCCTCACAGCACGACTCAATAGCCCCGCAAGGCCTCTTGGGCCCCGCGAAGCAGCCCCAAGCATAGGCGATACCCGAGCGCCCGAAGGACCGGGGGACCACAACTTCTGGGCTACTACCGCAATCCAACCACTAGATGTGGGGCTTGGCTCATAAATCCGCCCACGACGCGCGTGTCGCACACGTAGGGGTACGCGCCGCACACACGCAGGCACATGCCGCACGGTCGTACCGCCGCCGGACGGACGGGGATACCGTGGGCGCCACGGGAAAAAGGGGCCGGTGCCCGTTTGACGAACCACCGGGTGGCAGACTGACCCGCGCGACGGCAGCGGCCCACAAGGCCGAGGGCCCGGCGGTGAAGAGTACAGCAATGATCGCTTTTGTCTGCCGGGCCCGACGCGGCCCATACACCCAGACACTCGATCACGTCAGGTAATCCAGGCTTTTTCACTCGAACGTGTGTTTGGCGCAACCTTTCGAAAGCAACTACCGTTGTGCTGCACGGGAGACCATCGAGAGGGGCCGACGTGACCACCACCGCAGACAGTGCCACCATCACTGCCCAGGACCGCTCCCAGAGCCGACTCGAGCCGGTGCATGCGATGAACGAAGCCACGAACCATGAGGGGCCCAAGCGGGCCCTGCCCGGCCGACCTCCAGGCATCAGGGCGGACAGCTCCGGCCTGACCGACCGGCAGCGCCGGGTCATCGAGGTCATCAGGGACTCTGTGCAGCGGCGCGGATACCCGCCGTCGATGCGGGAGATCGGCCAGGCGGTCGGCCTGTCCAGCACATCCTCCGTGGCGCACCAACTGATGGCCCTGGAGCGCAAGGGATTCCTGCGCCGCGACCCGCACCGCCCGCGTGCGTACGAGGTTCGCGGCTCCGACCAAGCCTCGGCGCAGCCCACGGACACCGCGGGCAAGCCGGCCGCGTCGTACGTGCCGCTCGTCGGCCGGATCGCCGCCGGTGGCCCGATCCTGGCCGAGGAGTCGGTCGAGGACGTGTTCCCGCTGCCGCGGCAGCTCGTCGGTGACGGTGAGCTGTTCGTCCTGAAGGTCGTGGGTGACTCGATGATCGAGGCCGCGATCTGCGACGGGGACTGGGTGACGGTCCGCCGCCAGCCCGTCGCCGAGAACGGCGACATCGTCGCGGCGATGCTGGACGGCGAGGCCACCGTCAAGCGTTTCAAGCGCGAGGACGGCCACGTGTGGCTGCTGCCGCACAACGCCGCCTACGAGCCCATCCCGGGTGACGACGCGACCATCCTCGGCAAGGTGGTGGCGGTACTGCGCCGCGTCTGACACCCCCGCGGCGGGCGGGACGCCACCCGTCCGCCGCCCCTGATCCGGGCCCCGGAACCCTCTGCGCCGGTTCCGGGGCCCTGGGCTGTCCGGGGTTCACCGGTTGTTGGTTGGGCCGTCCCAGTTGGGACGGCCC
>NZ_VTHJ01000059.1 GCF_008386495.1 Streptomyces tailanensis
GACCGTGACGATACTGACGTACAAGACCGCCCGATACGGCGGCCAGCTCGTCAAGGTCCCCGCCCCCCACACCTCCCAGCGATGCTCAGCCTGCGGATTCACCACCCCCGGCAGCCGAGAGAGCCAGGAACTGTTCTCCTGCAAGAACCCCGACTGCGGCTGGACGGCGAACGCCGACTGGAACGCGGCTCGGAACATCTTGCACCTGTACCGGATCGGCCACGTCATCGTGGAGGTCCCGGCCGCCGGAAGGCGCGGTCGCAGGGCGGGTAAAACCGTCAAACCTGTCGCCGCAAGGTAGACGGGAATCCCCTTCCTGAGCTTGCGAAGGGAGGGGAGAGCTTCAATACCACCACGACACCCAGGGCTCCCCGGTCGACGTCACCTCCAGTACCGGCACCGTCCAACAGCGCTGGGCGTACGACCCGTTCGGCACCCGCGTGCTGAACACGGTCACCAGCGGCGCCCCCGCGAGCACCCCGTCCTACACGGGCGCCCGCTATGAGCCGACCACGGGCAACCTGGACCTTCACGCCCGCCAGTACAACACCACCACGGGCCGCTTCAACCGCCCGGACCCGGCCACGCGGAGCCTCACCACCCCGTACGTCTCGGCGTACGCGTACGCCGACAACCAACCCACGTTGCTCACCGACCCGAGTGGTCTGACACCCGTACCGGGCGACAACGGCAACGGCAAGGTCGACAGCCTCGGCGAGGGGTTGAAGATCTTCGGCAACGGCTTCCTACAGGGCTTGAAGGCACCATTCGAGTTTCTGGGCGACGCCCAGGACGCTGTCACCGGCCAGAACGGTGGCGTCGGTGCCTTCACCGACAAATACCTCCCCGTCCGCCCCGCCTACCGCCTCTACCGCGCCGAGTACCTGCTGCGGCAACAGGGCTGCGACGCGCTCGCGGACCTATATTCGGATGCTGCGGACGAGCTTGCGCAGCAGCTCGCGGTGACTGGGGTCGGTGGGCTCACGGGGTGGCGCAGGGCGGCCGTGGCTCCCGAGTCGATCAAGGTCGGGAACCTGAGGTTCGGCCCTGGGGGCGGTGGTGTGACCCTGGGGTACGGGGGCATCCCCTATAAAACGCCCATTACTCCCCAGCTCACAGCGCTGGTGAATCCCCAAGGCGGCAAGGCCAACTGCCGTGCCTGCGCGGTGGCAGTCGATCGCCTGCTCGCCGAGGGAGCTCCGTCCTCGGCACCCGGAGGACTCAAGGAAGGTTCCACGGCGCCGATTGAGGCGTTGTACGGCGGACGGCAGTTCAAGGCGTCCACGCTCTCTGGCATCGTCAACGACATCAAGAACGCAGGGGACGGAGCCAGAGGTATCGTCATGGGGCAGAAGGGCCGACAGGCCCATGTCTTCAACGTCGTGAACATCAAGGGAGATGTCGTGTTCCTTGACGGGCAGTCAGGGCACGCTGATCTCTCGCCTTGGCGGAACTTCTCCCTCCTGAGGACAGACTGATGTTGGACATCGAACAGGCGGCCATGTTGGCCCAGAGGTTCCTCGACGAGGAAGTGAGCCATGAGGGAATGATGTTCGCGCTGGTCGAAGGAGAGCGTGCTCAGCTCGGAAGTAATTACTACTTCGACTGTCAGTCGGTCGCCTACCTTCGCAGCGGTGACCTCCGGGATATGGCCATCGGCACGGGTTACGTCTGCGTCGACGGAGAAACCGGGGAGTGCAGCATGCTGGGAGCCGTGGAGTCCGCCCGGCTCGACCTCTTCTGATCAAGGGCCGGCGGCCGTGACGACGACTGTCACGGGCCGCCGGACCCCCGCAGGACGATTTGGTGTGGATACAGCGTGCAGGTTGACGTGATGTCTCTCGACGGACAGAACGGGCATGCCAGGCCCGCTGCCTACCGAGAATACGGCTTCTTCCGGACCGACAAATGATCAGTCTCGAACGAGCAGCAGAGTTGGCCCAGAAATTCGTGGACGAGGATCCGCTCAACTCTCAGGTGGATTTGATCCCGATCGAGGGGGATGTGGCCGTGGTTGGTGACGCCGCGTACTTCGGCTACCAGAACCGGGGCTATCTGGAGACCGGTGACCCATCCCAGATGACCATCGGTATCGGCCCCGTCCGTGTCGATCTGGTGACGGGTGAGTGCGGGATGCTCGGCTCTCTCGAGGCCAGGGAACTGGATCTGCCCAAGGGAGATGAGCTTGCCCTTGTCGGTCCGGGCGGTTGGCGGATCGTCGCGCCCGAACTGATGGACGCCTGGCGGGCCGCCTTCGACGCCGAGCCGGCCGCTGCCGACCTCTCATCCGCCTGTCCGCAGTGTGGTGCGACGGATCTCCACCGCTGGTACAGGGTGGACGATCCGCTGGACGAGACGTTCAACGGGGTCCGCGCCGTCGCCTACGGTTGGCGGGTCGAGTGGTGTGCCTCATGCCACCTCTGTTACGAGGACGGCGACACCTTCGTACCGGACTACTGGCGGTCTCCGTGCGACGTGCCCGAGGCGTACGAGATGAAGTTCGCACCGCGTTATGTCGAGGCTGCCCGCCAGGCGAAACTGGAAGCCGACAAGAAGCGTTCGCCTCGGGAGCGCTGAGACAGGCAAGGGTGGTGCCGTGCCTCTCGCTGCGCGATCGGCGGGAAGCACGGGCCATCTGCGTACGAAGACCGAGATCTCGGAGTGGGATCGACTCGAATGACGGACGAGATCAATGAGTACGCGTTTCTCTGGGACGGGTCCGAGGCCGACTGGGTCGTGATCACTTCTGACCTTGGCATCGGAACCATATACAACACCCGGACACGGATGGCTCTTCTGATCGAGGACGACAACCTGAATGCCAGGGTGATCGAGTTGATGCGCGAACACGGCCTCCCGTTCCTGGACTTCGTTCCGAGTACCTCATGGGATGAAGGACGGTCGTGAGCTACGACCTTGCATTCTGGTACGAGAGCGGTTCCATCGACTCCACGATGGCGTTTCGGAAATACGACGCGATGACGGACGGCGAGTCCGGCGTCACCGCTGGCAGTCCGAAAGTCGCCGCATTCCATCGAGACGTTCTGAACGCGTATCAGAACCTCACGGAGGACACCTCGGAAGAGGAAGCGGAACAATCTCCCTGGACTTCTTCCGTGCATTTCAACGGAGAGTGCGTACTGGTCACCATCGCCTGGTCCCGAAGAAGCGAAGTCGCCGACGCGCTCATCACCATGGCGAAGAACCGAGGACTTGTGACCTACGACCCGCAGCAGGAGCTGGTCATCCAGGCGTGACGCACACGAGTTGCGTGTCAATTGCGTGTTGCTTGCCTGGTTGGGGGCCTGGGGTCGCTGCCACCGTTTGAGGCGTTCCACTCGTCGAACGGAGGAGTACAGATGATCTCGAAGATGACGAGGGGCGGCTTCGTGGCCGTGGCTGTGGTGGCACTCGCCGTTCCGGTCACCCTGGTGGGAACGGCCGGGTCGGCGTCGGCACCCTGTGGCACAGGGGGTAGCGGCAACAGGGACACGAGCGCCAACGTGAGGATGACAGCGGGCGTCGCCGCGAACATACGCAGAGGCTCCAGCACCAGCTGCGCGGTCCGGGGTTGGGCCGACAACCGGGATGTCCTGGACTACTGGTGGTACACCCGCAACGCCGACAACTCCACCTGGACGTACCTCAGGAACGTCACCGACAACGCGTACGGCTGGGTCAGCGACTCCCTGCTGCCCAACGGTGGCTCCAACTTCCAGTGCCTCTGACCGCCCCAACGGGGGTGTGTCAACTTAACGGCCCTGTCTCACATTCGGTGGTGACGGAGCGTCGTGATGCGTCGTTGACATTCGAGTGAGGGATGTCAACGAGCTTGTCCAGATGGTGTTTTCGGGCCTGTGCCCGCTGGTCATAGACGACGTGGTCGACGAGGGTGAGCGGATCGTGGTGCGGGCGCGGACGCCGCAGGACATGGCGCCGTGTCCGGTGTGCGGGGTGTCGTCGGGGCGGGTGCACGGCTACCACTGGCGGACTGTGGCTGACGTGCCGGTCGACGGGAGGCGGGTGGTGGTCCGTGTGCGGGTGCGACGTCTGGTGTGCCCCACGCGCGGCTGCCGACATACCTTCCGCGAGCAGGTGCCCGGAGTGCTCGACCGATACCAGCGGCGCACCACTCGTCTGACCAGGCAAGTCAAGGCCGTGGTCAAGGAGTTAGCGGGCCGGGCGGGGGCACGTTTGCTGGCGATACTCGCGGCGGGCGTCTCGCGTCATACGGCTCTGCGTACCCTGATGCGCATCCCGCTGCCCGCAGCGCGGACGCCCCGCGTGATCGGCGTCGACGACTTCGCTCTGCGCCGGCGCCACCTCTATGCCACCGTGATCATCGACGCCGAGACCCACGAGCGGATCGCCGTGCTGCCCGACCGCACGGCCGACACCCTGGAAGCGTGGCTGCGCGAACATCCGGGCGTCGAGGTCGTGTGCCGTGACGGCTCGGCGACCTACGCCGAGGCCATCCGCCGCGCTCTGCCCCGTGCGACGCAAGTCGGTGATCGGTGGCATTTGTGGAAGAACCTGTGCGAAGCCGCCCTCGGCGAGGTGAAGGCACACAGCACCTGCTGGGCCACCGTACTGGACGCACCTATCTACGACGGGCCCCGCGCCCAGACCACCCTGGAACGCTGGCACCAGGTCCACGGTCTGCTCGAACAGGGCGTGGGCCTGCTCGAATGCGCCCGCCGCCTGCAACTGGCCCTGAACACCGTCAAACGCTACGCCCGTGCGGACCGGCCCGAGCGGATGCTCCGCGTCCCCAAGTACCGTGCCAGCCTGGTCGACCCCTACCGCGAGCACCTGCGAAAACGCCGGGCCGAGGACCCTGGCGTCCCCGTCCTGCACCTCTTCGAAGAGATCAAAGCCCTGGGCTTCACGGGTTGCCTGAACCTCCTGCACAAGTACATCAACCAGGGCCGCGCGGACGCCGACCGCAGCCATATCTCCCCGCGCCGGCTCGCCCGGATGCTGCTGACCAGGCCCGACAACCTCAAGGCCGAGCAACACGAGCTCCTGGCCAAGCTCATCGCCGCCTGCCCCGAGATGGTCCAACTGGCGTCAGTTGTCAGGGACTTCGCCCCGCTCCTTGCACCTCACGCCGCCAATGCCGACGCGCTCTCACGCTGGATCGTCCAGGTCCGCGGAGCCGACCTGCCCCACCTGCATGCCTTCGCCCGAGGTCTGGAACGAGACCGCGACGCCGTAAACGCCGCCCTCACACTTCCCTACAGCAACGGCCCCACCGAGGGCGTCAACACCAAGACCAAGCGGATCGCGCGCCAGATGCACGGACGGGCAGGCTTCACCCTTCTTCGCCACCGCATCCTCCTCGGATAGCGGCACGCTCCGTCACCACCGAATGTGAGACAGGGCCTAACGGCTGGTCTTGGTTGTTGAGTGGTCAGTTGGTGTACGGACTTCCGCAGCCGGCCGCCCGCGCTGTGGGTGGTGCGGACCAGTCGGTGCTTGCTGCCCATCCGCAACGCACGGGTGCCCGGTCGGGGCTGTGGCCACCCCCCCGACCGGGCACCCGGTGTTCAGCGGGTCAGTTGACGACCGACAGGGACTTCGGCCAGCCGTTCTTGTCCAGGACCTTGAACAGGCTCTTGATGTCGTTGGGGTGCAGCTTGATGCAGCCGGCCGACTTGTAGTCGCCGACGCCGTCCCAGCGGGTCTGCTCGGTGGAGCCCTGGCCGCCGCTGCTGGTCATCTCGCTGTGGATGAACAGCTCGGTGCGCAGGGTGCCCTTGCCGTTGTTGCAGCGCTTGTCGGCGAGGCGGATGGCGTAGCCCTTGATGAGGCTGCCGTTGTAGTTCTTCCAGTGGCCCCCGACGCTGTAGTTGGCGGTGGGCAGCCAGCCCTTGGCCGTGGTGCACTCGTTCGTGGTGACGCCGGATCCCGCGCGGTAGCTGGCGATCACCTTGCCGCCCTTGAGGACGTAGAGCTTCGAGTTGGTGTTGGTGCCCTTGTCGAACTTCAGGGTCACCGCGCCACCGCCACCGCCGCTGCTGCCGCCGCCCCGGACGAGGGCGGCCCAGGTGTTGGGCCCGGCGATGCCGTCGGCCGAGAGGCCCTTGGCCTTCTGGAAGGCGCGGACCTTCTCGGCGGTACGGGCACCGAAGGCGCCGTCGGCGTTGGTGGAGTAGCCGTTGTGGGTCAGCTGGAGCTGGAGTGCCTTGACGGCGTTGCCCTTGGAGCCGGTCTTGACGGTGACGATGAGCTTGGACCAGGTGTTGGGGCCGACGATGCCGTCCGCCTTGAGGCCCTTGGCCTTCTGGAAGGACTTGACCTTGGCGGCGGTGCCGGAGCCGAAGACGCCGTCGGCCTTGAGGCTGTACCCCCGGGCGTTCAGCAGCAGCTGCACGGTCGTCACGTCCGCGCCCCGGTGACCCGACTTCACCGTCGGCCAGGACGCGGCCGCGGCGGCGTTGGCGGCCGCGGCCGGCTGCGCCTCGGCGGTGTCGAGCGGAGCGGTCGCCGTGATGCCGACCGCGAGGGCGGAGGCGAGGGCAGCGGCGGCGGCGAGGTGACGCCGGGTCGCGGGCAAGGTTGAGGTGCTCATGTCAGTTCCCCCGATGTTCGTCGATTGCCATCTGATGGGTGCGCCATCTGATGCATGGAAGTGATGTGTGGAAGTGATCGACCGCAGAGGGGCGATCGTCAGCAGTAGACGCGAGTGGTTCGGGTTCGGTTCCGCGAAATTCCCTACCCGATAAGGCTGTTGGTGTTTTGTAGGCAGCGCGAGTCGACCGAGCAGGCCTCAAGGCATCCCCGGCCCCGCCGCCGTACACGTCGACGCGGACCCCTCGTGGCGGTACCAGACGCTCTCCAGCTCGCGGCCGTCCGGCAGGGTGTGGCGGGGCGGGCCCGAGGTCGGGGTGAAGCCGGCGCGTTCCAGGGCGCGGCGGCATGCGGTGTTCGCCGTCGCCGTACCCGCCCGTACCGTCGGCAGGCCGGCGTGGGCGTGGGCGAACAGCGCGGCCGCCAGGAAGAGTTCCGCGCCTAGGCCCTGGCCTCGGTGGTCGGGGGCGAGGTTGCCGCCGATCTCGCCTCTGTCGTGGTCGAGTTCGAAGTATCCGGCGTAGCGGCCCGTGTCGCGGCGTACGCAGACCAGGAGTTCGGGCATCTCGGGGCTGGGTTCGAAGGGCTCGGCCAGTTCGGGGTTGCTCCGGACGGTCCAGCGGTGGGTGGCGTCGCCCGGGCGCATGCGGAGCAGAGCCCGTCTGGTGTCGGCGTCCGGTACGACCTGGTCGGCTTAATTTCCCTGCCAGCGCTGGGCCTCGGGGTCCGCGCCGGAGGCGATGGCCGCCAGTACGTCGAGCCGGGTCACCGGGGTGTAGATCAGCAGGTGCGGGGTGGTCAGGGTGTGGCGGCCGGGCGTGCACGCGTCCGGGACGGGGAGGTTCGCGGCCGCCCGGCGGTTTCGGCGTCGTAGGAGCGACCGGACGACCATGGAACCCCCGTTGCATTCGTCCTGGTGTGTCCGGCCGAATGTACCGGGTGCGCGCGGCTTCCGTCCCGGCATGGGCGAGCGCCGTACCCCGTCCTCGACTGACGACGGGAGTACGGCGCTCCGAATTCAGCTTTCCGCTTCAGCGGGGTATCGCGTTCGCGACAGTCATCAGCGCCGCCACGGCGAGGAGCGCGGCGGCGAGGGGGCGGGTGTGGCGGGTGAGCAGGTCTCGGATCACGGGGACCTCGCAGCGGCTACGGCGGCAGGGGGCGGGGGCGGCTGCCGGGAGTGGCTGATTGGCTCATTAAGCGCGCTTTATACGTTGCTTAACGTAAGGCTTTGGCCTACCAACGGCAAGAGTGCGGTGGGGAGTTGGGGTGAAGAGGCCGACGTAAGCGCGCTTACTGGCATGCTTACGTCATGGCAGGCATGGCCGAGCGTGACGACCCCGAGGTCATAGGGCGCAGGGTGCAGCAACTGCGCACGGAACGCGGCCTCACGCAACGGCAGTTGGCGGAACCCGTGTATACCCCGGCGTACATCTCCACCGTGGAGGCCGGCCGGGTCCGTGCCTCCGAGCCCGCGCTGCGGCACATCGCCGAGCGGCTCGGCGTCGGCTACGAGGAGCTGGCCACGGGCCGCCCCGCCGGCTTCGCCACCGAACTGCGGCTGCGGCTGACCGGCGCCCAGCGAACCCTCGCCACCGGCGCTACGGAGGCCGCCGCCGAGGGGTTCGAGTTCGTGCTCGCCGAGGCCGAGGAGCACGGCCTGATGAACGAGCAGGCCGACGCCCTGCTCGGGCTCGGCGAGTGCGCGCTGGAGACCGGGGACCTGGAGACCGCGCAGCTGCGGTTCGAACAGGCCGAGCAGCGCCTCGGCGACGCCCCGCTCCCGGCCCGCGTCCCCGCGCTGCGCGGCCGCGCCGTCGCCCACTACCTCGCCGGTGAACTCCGCTACTCCTGCTACCTGTTCGAGTCCACGCTCGACGAGCTGAACCGCACCGGCATGCACGACCCCGACGCGCTGCTCGTCCTCTACGCCGGCGTCATCGGGCCGTACATGGACATGGGCGCCCACGCCCGCGCCGCCCAGGCCGCCGAGCTGGCGCTCGCCCTCGCCCCGCAGTCCGGCGACCCGGCCCTCGTGGCCCGGATGCACCGCGCCGTCGCCCGCACGATGATCGCCGAGGGGCGGATCGCGGAGGCCGACGCGTCGCTCGCCAAGGCCTCCGAGCTGTACCGGCAGCTCCAGATCCGCACCGAGCTCGCCAACTGCCACTGGATGCGCGGCTACCTCCACGCTCAGAACGGCGACTACGAGCGCGCCGAGGCCGAACTGCGCGAGGCCCGCTGCATGCTCTCCGCCAAGCGCGCCACCCTCTACACCAGCCAGGTCGCCGTCGAACTCGCCGACGTACTGCACCGCCGCGGCAAGTCCGAGGAGGCCTCCGAGCTGCTCCGCGAGGTCATCAGCGACCTCACGTCCGAGCGGGGTGCGCTGCACTCCGCCGCCGCGCACCGCCTCCTCGGCATCATCGCCGAGGACGCCCGCGCCACGGATGCCGCCGAGGAACACTACGTACGGGCGCTGAGTCTGCTGGAGCGGGCGGGTGCCGCGGGTGATCTGGCCGATCTGTGCCGGTTGCTGGGTGATCTGTACCGCCGTACCGGGCGGGTCGAGGCCGCGTTGGACGCGTACCGCACCGGGCTGGGACATCGCACCACCCCCGGCACCACCACCCTCGGGCCGGCGCCCGCACAGCCGCCTCTTTGAGGATTCCGGGCCGGTGCACAGCCGTCGCCGATAGCGTGCGCGGGGTATGGACAAGCAACGGAGCGACGCCCGGGTGAGCGGCGAGTCGACCGCCGAGCGGGGTGTGGGGCCGGGCGGGGGCCGGTTGCGCAACTCGGCGCTACGAGGTGCCGCTGCGCCCACCCTTCCCCACTCTCGGCTTCTCCCCCACTCTCGGCTTCTCCCCCACTCTCGGCTCCGCTTGAGCGGGGGGACCCCCATCGCCCCAGCGGCACGATTGCCCGCAGCCAGGGCAGCCAGGGCAGCCAGGGCAGCCAGGGCAGCCAGGGCAGCCAGGGCAGCCAGGGCAGCTGGGACGCCAGGCCGGCATCGGTGGGCAGCTGCCCCGGCGACACGAATGCCCGCAGCTACGACAGTAGTTGGCGTCCTCGTCCACGCCGTGCTCGGTGGCCTCGCCCTCCTCGCCATCGGCACTGTCGTCTCCGTACTCGGGCCGCTGGTCGCGCTCGACCTCGCGACGCCCGCCATGGCCGCCTGGTGGACGGTCTTCACGGCGGTCGTCGTGCAGGGGATCCCCTTTCTCCTCCTCGGAACTCTCGTCTCCGCGGCGATCGGGGCCTTCGTGCCCGAGCGGGTCTTCAGCCGGTTGTTGCCCCGTAATCCCGCGCTCGCCGTACCCGTGGCGGGCGCGGCCGGGGTCGTACTGCCGGGGTGTGAGTGCGCGTCCGTGCCGGTGGCCGGGAGTCTGATGCGGCACGGGGGTGGCCCCGGCCGCGGCCCTCGCCTTCCTCCTCTCCGCCCCCGCGGTCAACCCCGTCGTCCTGGTCGCCACCTCCGTCGCCTTCCCCGGTCAGCCGCTGATGGTCCTCGCCCGGCTCGTCGCCTCCCTGGCCACCGCCGTGGTGATGGGCTGGCTGTGGGTACGGTTCGGGCGGGAGGAGTGGCTGCGGCTGCCGAAGCGACCGAGTACGGGGGCGGCCACGGCGAACCGCTCTCGCTGGGGCGCCTTCGCCGCCGGGCTCCAGCACGACTTCCTCCACGCGGGCGGCTTCCTCGTCGTCGGCGCGGCAGCGGCGGCCACGTTCAACATCGTCGTCCCGAGGTCGCTGCTGGACCTCTTCACCGGTTCCGTCTGGTTGTCCGTCCTCCTCCTCGCCGCCCTCGCCGTCGTCCTGTGCGTGTGCAGCGAGGCGGACGCCTTCGTCGCCGCCTCGCTCACCGGCTTCTCCCCGACCGCGCGACTGGCGTTCATGGTGGTCGGCCCCATGGTCGACCTCAAACTCATCGCACTCCAGGCGGGAACCTTCGGCCGCGCCTTCGCGCTCCGCTTCTCCGCCGCGACCTGGGTGGTGGCCGTGACCAGCAGCGCGCTCGTGGGGTGGTGGCTCCTGTGAGGCGCTACGTCCCCACCGTCCTCCTTCTCCTCTCCGGCGCCGCGATCCTCCGCGTCTCCCTCTTCAGCGAGCTGTATCTGCGGTACGTACAGCCGGGCTTACGGCCGTTCCTGATCGCGTCCGGGGTGCTGCTGGTGGTGCTCGGCACCGCGGCCGGGGTGAGGACACTCCGCGCCGCCGACGACGACCACGAGCACCCCCAGGACGATGGTCATGACCACGGCCCTTCCGGCCCCCGAGTCGCCTATCTGCTCGCCGTCCCCGCCCTCGCCCTCCTCCTCTTCCCGCCCCCGGCGCTCGGCTCGTACAGCGCGGACAAGCAGGCGGCGGAGTACGCGGCCCAGGGCGTCGGCACGTTCGACGCGCTGCCGAAAGGTGACCCGGTCGAGCTGACCCTCGGCGAGTTCACGTCCCGGGCGATCTACGACAGCGGGCGTTCGCTGAAGGGCCGTACGGTCCGGATGACCGGCTTCGTCACCCGTGCCGACGATGGCGACGGCTGGTACCTCACCCGACTGCTTGTCTCCTGCTGTGCCGCCGACGCCAGCCCCTACAAGGTCGAGATCCGCGAGGCCGACGCCCCGCCCGCCGACGCCTGGGTCACTGTCACCGGCACCTGGCACCCCGAGGGCGAGCTCGGTTCCGAGGAGGCCTGGCCCCCCGTACTGGACGCCAGGTCGGTGAAACGGGTCGCCGAACCGCAGAACCCGTACGAGAAGCGCTGACGGGAGCGCTCACATGCTGAAGTCCATCTCCGCGATCACCTGGTCGGCCGCGTCGTAGATCGTGACCTTGCGCACGGGGTCCTTGAAGTCGAGCGAGCGGGCCAGCTCCTCCGGGACCTTCACATGGGCGGAGTAGACGCCCCAGCTGGTGTTCCCCTTCAGGCGCAGGACCGTGCCGGCGGTGATCTCGCCGTCGTAGGCCTTCACCTCGACCCGGGTCGCCGCGGAGCGGACGCCGTAGAAGAGGCCGTGGACGGTGTAGCCGGCGGTGGCGGAGCCCGAGCCCTGCATGGAGACGCCCGGTTCGCTGGTGTCGAGGTTGCCGTCGACCACGCTCCTGAATTCCTCCAGGCCGGGGTCGCCCGGTTCCACGGGCGGGTCCTCCCAGTGCTTGCCCTCCGCCGTCAGCCACAGTTCCGTACCGCCCTCGACGGTCACCCGCTCGCCCGGCTCGACGACGTGCACCTTCCCGGCGGGCGGGGCGGAGGACGGGGAGGGTGAGGGCGAAGCCGAGTGGGTGGCCTCGCGGCTCGTCGCCGGGGGCGACATCGGCTCGACCGACTCCGAGGGGCCGTCCGGGCGGAGGGCCAGCATCACGAACGGGAGCAGCAGCAGTCCGCACCCGCTGCTCAGTACGGCGGCCCGGCGGCGCAACCGGCGCCTGCGGCCGTCGCGTTCGATCGCCGCCAGCGGCACGGGCGGCGGCGTGACGTCGTACGCGACCTCGGCGAACGCCTCGCGCAGCCGCTGCCCGGTGTCGGCGAGGGCCCCGGAGGAGGAGGGTGGTCGGTGGTTCATGAGCGGGCTCCGGGGACGGGCGAGGAGCGGTCCTCGATCTGGGCGGTGGCGAACGCCGGGTGGGCGCGCAGGGCCGACAGCCCGCGCCGGACATGGGTCTTGACCGTGCCGAGCGAGCAGCCGAGCAGCTCGGCGATCTCGTTCTCGGACAGGTCCTCCCAGAAGCGGAGCACCAGCACGGACCGCTGCCGCGCCGACAGCGCGGCCAACGCCTGGGTGACGGCAGCCCGTTGGGCGACCGTGTCGGCGTGACCGGCCTGCCGCTCGTGCACCCGCTCGGGCAGGAACGGCGTCAGCAGATGGGCCACGCGTCTCTTCCGTACGCGGCTGATGTTGTTGTTGACGAGCGATCGCCGTACGTAGAAGTCGACGTCGTCACGCGGGATGCGCCGCCAGCGGGCGTACACCTTCGCCAGTGTGGTCTGCACGAGATCCTCGGCCTCGTGGAAGTCGCCGGTGAGCATGTGCGCGGTCCGTACCAGCCGGGGCCAGGCCGCGGTGGCGTACGCGGCGAAGTCGCCACCCTCGGGCGATCCGGGATTCTCGTGCGGCACGGACGACGGTCCTCGGGGTCGGGAACGCGGTGGGTACGGGGAGTGCCGTGCGGGCGAGGGGGAGCGATCAAGTCCCTTGCCCGCACGGCCACTTGGTGTCCTGGTGTCGTATCAGCTGCTGTGCTCAGAACCTCGGCAGCTGCGCGTACACGCGCCCCCTGGTGTCGTAGACGGTGACGGCGCCGAGGAAGTTCTCGTCGGCGTCGGCGGGGATCGCGGTCGTGGCGTACCAGACGCCCCAGCCCGGCTTCCCGGCCAGCTCGATCAGCTTGCCGCGCACCGGCCCGGCGTCGGTCTCGATGACGACGCGGGAGGCGGTGCCCCTGCCGCCGTAGTAGAGGCCGGAGAGGTAGTAGCGCCCCTCGTAGCCGCCGGCCTGCATCGACACCCCGGGCTGACTCAGGTCGACGTTGCCGTCGACCACGCTCCGGAACTGCGGGAAGTCGGGCATGTCCGGCTCCACCCAGTGCTTGCCCTCCGCGGTCAGCCAGAGTTCGAAGCCGGGCGCGCCGACGACCCGCTCACCGGGCTCGACGATACGCGGAGTCGGAGCCTTCTTGACGGCGGCGGTGGTGGCCACCGCCGCCGAGGTGCGTTGCGTCGCCGTCTCCCCCCGCGAGACGGCGTACGACATCGTCGGCGCCCCCGCCAGCAGCGTGGTCAGCGCTGCGACGGCGACGTATCTGTGCATCCGTGCCATGTTCATGAACGGACAACCCCCATAGGTGTGTAGGTCTGTCACTCCTGAAAACCCCGCCGACCCACGGGGTGGATGACACCGGCGCCGCACTTTTTCCGGGCCCAGGGGCAGGGGACAGGGAGCCGGTCACCCGTACGCGCTCGTGCGCTGGTGGGTGAGGCCGGGCGGTGGTGCCGTGGAGGTATACGCCGTGTTCTCGAGAGGCTCCGCCATGCGTCGTTCGTACCGTGTTCTGGCCCAGGCCGTGGGCGTCGCCGTGATGCTCGCCGGGGTGTCGGGATGCGTGCTGCAGACGAAGGAACACCCGCGCGGCTTCCCCGAGGCCGCCTCCCAGGAGATCTCGGTACCCGCCTCGCCGAAGACCGCCGCTCCCAGCTCCGCCCTCACCGACGCCCGCGCCAGAAGCGCGCTGCTGCGCGAGGACGACCTCGGCGGCGCCTGGGCCGGCACCCAGGGCGCCGCCACCTGGCGGGACGGCCTCCTCAAGGGCAGGACCGACCTCCCCGAGTGCCAGGAACTCCTCGACGCCGTGTACGCCGAGGACCTGCTCGGCGAACCCAGGGGCGGCGTGGCCGTCATCGGCTTCGACGACGACGAGTACGGCGCCCAACTGCGCTACCAGGTGGGCGCGTACGACAAGGGCGCCGTGGACGCGAGGCTGGGGCAGGTCGGCCAACTCGTCGAGCGCTGCGGTGAGTTCACCATCACCGGGGTCCAGGGCCGCGAGCACTACGCCCGGGTCACCCCCGTCGGCCTGCCCGACGGTATCGGCGACGTCCAGCAGGCGCTGCGTCTCGTCGTGGCCGACGGCGAGGAGGGCTCCCTGACCCTCGACCTCGCCGCCGTACGCGTCGGCGACACCGCCGTCTTCCTCACCCACGGCGGCCTCTACGGCATCGACGACACTGCCACGAGAGACGCCGCCCGAGCGGGGGCACAGCGCCTGCGGGAGGTGCTGAAGAAGGATGCCCGCGAGAGGAAGCCGCGCGAGAAGGATGCCCGCGAGAGGAAGCCGCGCGAGAAGGACGGCCGTGAGAGGGAGCCGGGCAAGAAGGAGCCGCGGGAGAAGGGCGAGCGTCGCTCTTCTCCCGCGGCTCCTTCTCCGTCAGGTCAGAACTTGCCGTAGCGGCCGGTCAGGTCCACCGTGGGGCAGGTCGCCGAGCCGATGAGGCAGGCGGTGCTGCCATGCTTCTTCTTGTGGACGTTGGTCACCTTGCCACCGTCGTAGATGTAGATGTAGTGGTTCGGGTACTGACGGTGGTTGCCGGAGCGGATCTCGTACGTCCCGCTCTTGGTCATGTTGATGGTGAACGCGCCGGAGGCGGCGCCCTTCACTCCGCCCAGGCCCTTGCAGAACGGGTTGGTGGCGTGGAGGACCATCCGGATGCCCACGGTGTTGCCGCTCGACGCCAGCTTCTTGGCGTACGTGTTCTTGGCGCTGGCGGTCTTCTTGGCGACCAGCTTGTTGTTGTCCTTGCGGTACACGGTGGTGGGGTTGATGTGCTTGTTGGCCACCACCTTCTTGTTGCTCCAGGTGACGGTGGCGTGCAGCGCGAAGCGGAACTTGCTCGACTTCCAGTTGAAGTCCTTGTGGTTGTCGCCACCGAACTTGAAGTTCTTGCCGTAGTCACAGCCCGCGAGGGGAGCGTTGACGTACTTCTGCGGGATCCAGCCCATCCAGGTCAGCGTGGACGTCTTGGCCACGGCGGCGGTGGACGCCCGCTCGACCGCCGACTCGCGCAGCCCCGTGAGCGAGCCGGACTGCGGGACGGCCACCCGCATGCCGTACAGCTTGGAGTTCGGGGCGCCGCCCTTCGGCAGCAGGGGGATGACCTGGTAGGCGTACTCGTCGCCCGCCTTCACGGTCGTGTCGCGGAAGGAGGTCACGCCCGCGCCCAGCGTGGCGATGTCCTTGCCGTCCCGGGCGACGACGTACCGGGCGTCCTTCGCGTAGCCCTTCCAGGACAGCTCGACGAAGCCCTTGCCGGCCGCCGTGGTGACGCCCCGGTGGGCCATGGAGCTGTCGACGACCGCGGTCTCGCCTGAGGCGGTCCGCATGACGCCGAAGGCCTCCGCCTTCAGGGTCTTGCCCTGGGCGCTGTTCGAGCTGAAGCCGGAGACGTTCTTCAGCCGGGGGCCGCCGTGGGATGTGGTGGACAGCGCGGACGCGGAGAACGCCGCGGCGGGCCGTGCGTCCTGAGCGGACTGGGCCGCGAGAGCCGATGCCTGGAAACCGCCCGCGACCAGCGTGAGCGGAGCCACGGACAGCGCCGTCACCTTCGCGAAACGAGAGAGCTGCATGTTCATCCCTTCATCCCCGTGTGTGCCAGGCGACCTGAGGGAAGCGGAATGCCCTCTGCCAGGCGCCTGTCAACGACCTTAGGGAGGAGGGGGGATGGGGTGTAAGTGACTCCTGGGGCAGTGCCTTCATGGGCAGTGCCCGAAAGTACAAGGCGGCGTGTGTGGCCCCGCCGCTACTTCTCCTTCAGCATCGGCTTGACGATGCTCGTCACTTCCTTCTCGGTCACCATGTTCTGCAAGGCTCCGGCGATCCGGCCCTCGCGGTCGATGAAGAGGGTGAAGGGGAGGATCTGCGGGTTCACCATGCCGCGCGGCAGTTTCAGGAACTGCTCGCCGTCCGGATCGTGCAGGCTCGGGTAGGTGAGGCCGAACTGCTGCTGGAAGTCGAGGCCGAGCTTCCGGTCGGTGTCGGTGGTGACGCCCAGTACCTGAAGGCCCTGGTCCGCCAACTTCCGCTGCGTACGCTCCAGGTCGGGTGACTCCTTGCGGCAGGGGGCGCATGTGGAGGCCCAGGCGTTCACGACGACGACCTTGCCGCGGTAGTCGGAGAGGCGGACCGGCTTGCCGTCGACGGTGGTGCCGGCGAAGTCGGGGGCATCGGTCCGGTCGGCCACCGGGATGCTCTTGAACGGTGATGCCTGCGACTGTTCCTGGTCCGCCAGCAGCAGCGGTTCGGTCGTCGCGCAGCCGGACAGCGCGAGGCAGGCGGAGACCACGCACACGACCACCCGCGAGATCGCCTTCGTCGTCGCCACCCTGTACCCCAACTCGCTTGATCCGGACCCGCGTCCTTACAGCTTAGGTGGCTGCCGAGAAGGCGAACCCATGAGTGGGTGGGGTCGTCCGGCGCTAGGGGGTGTTTTGAAAGTCCGGGCGCCGCGGGTGCTGTGCGGGGCTTTCAAAACACCCCCTTACGGGACGTCCGAGAGGGAGAGGCACTCCCCGGTCTGCTCGATGGGTTTCACGAGGCTGGACAGGCCGACCAGGATCGAGTCGGCGGCGGCCTGGCCGCGGACCAGCTGAACTTCGAGGGCCGGTTCGCGGCCGTAGGTGACCAGCAGTTCCCGGCCGTCGCTGCCCTTGCCCGTGCGCCACACCCAGTCCACCCCGTCGACCTCGGCGCACGCGTCCTCGGTGGCTTTGAGCTTGGGGAAGCCACAGCGGGCGACGACCGCTCCGTCGCCCCATACCGCGGCGCCCCGGGTGCTGGTGTCGGCCCGATCCAGCCCGGCCAGCCGGTCGGGGTACTGCTCGCTGACCCGGGTGCAGGCGGGATCGTCGGCCAGGGGCGCGGCGGCGAAGCTGAAGGAGGGCTCGCTGAGCATGCGCACGGTGACTATGGCGGCGGTCGTGAGGGCGATGGCGCCGATGGTCAGGCCGGCGATTCGCGTACTGCGGGACATGACGGGATCGTACGGGGTGGGTGCGGATGCCCCTTGAGGCACGTCAGCCTTCGAAGCGAGCCGTCGGGTCCGAAGGGCGCCGGGGGACGTGTACGGCGAGCGTGAGGCGCTCGGAAGCCCACCACGAAAGCACGTAGGCGGTGGGGATCTGCAGGGTGAGCAGGGCGAATGTCATCTCCACGAAGGCCCAGTCCACCGCCTCCCCCACCCCCACTCCCTCGGCGATCGAGGTGATGACGGACACCACGAGCATCACCAGTGTGTAGAGGCCGGAGTCGACGACCGCCGCGCGCCACCGGGGCAGTGGCGCGCACACTCTGCGCGCCACTGCCAGGACCGTGAACACCACGGCAAGGAAGATCGCGTGGTAGCGGGTGAACAGCAGACTGTTCTCCCAGTCCTCCCATGACCCTGCGGCCAGCGAGTAGCCCACGGTGATCACGGTGCCGACGGCGAAGGAACCGGCGGTGATGACGGCTGCGTAGGCGGTGGCACTCCGCCAGGGAGTGAACATGTCTGCCTCCTGCGTTCCCCGCAGCCGGTGGTCACCGACCTTTGTCCTGATCATTGTGGACCACACGAGCCTGACGGCTCACTTGACCTTTGGGGCAGTGTCCTCAGGAACACCTCCCCAAGAGACGTCGCGAATCGCTGGGCTCCCGGCCTAGGTTCGAACCGGGAGTTGCCGGTGGGCCGCAGTGCGCCACCACGGTTTCCTCGCCTCGCGAGGCCACGCCTGGAAGAGCGCCTCACACCCAACTCCCGTACCTCGTCCGTCATCAGGGGCTGTCGTCACCGGCGGCCCCGAAGAAATTCGCTGTTCCCGAAGGGATGGATGGTTCACATGCAGAAGAGTGTCAGGGCTCTGGTCATCGCGAGTGCCGCCGCGGCCGCCGTGACCGCGGGTGCGCTGGCGCCCGCCAACGCCGCGGAGACCGGTGCGAACGCCTACAACAACGTGCGCCTGGTGAAGGTGTGGGGCAACATCGGCGGCAAGGACATCTGTATGACGATGGCCGGCAAGACGAACAACAACGCCCCGGCCAAGATCGCCAAGTGCGGCGGTAACTCCACACAGAAGTGGACGCTCAAGCGCCTCAGCAGCACCAGCCAGTTCTTCACCGTCAAGAACACGAAGTCCAAGAAGTGCCTGGGCGTCTCCAAGAAGACGAATGGCACGGTCGTCACCCAGCGGCCCTGCAAGGCCTCGGACAAGAAGCAGCACTGGGCCCTGGGCGGCAGCCTGATCATCAGCCGATACGCCGGGAACAAGGCCATCACGGCCGAGAAGAACAAGAACGGCCTGAACCTGACGATCAGCACCTACAACGACAGCAACAGCAAGCGGGCGAAGCAGGAGTGGGGCACCGACTGACCCACAGCCGCGCGCGACAGCCGTCATGGCGTGTGTAGAAGGGCCCGCTGGGTGCGGGCCCTTCTACACGCATCCGATGCTCCTCTAGCCCCTCATCTCGCGGTCATATACACAGCTACCCCCGTAAGTCGCCTGCGCCGCATATGAGTTGCGTGGCACTCTGCTGGTCAATGAGCGGTCGCGATTCTCAAAGGTGAACGCAAAATCCCTCGCGGCGCATGTCGATGGGCAAGCACGTCCGGGCTGTCGGCCCGTGGCCGCCGCGGCCGGCCGGCGTGCCGGATGCCGGCCGTGGCCGGTGGTCAGACGGCGGACGCCCCGACGAGTCGGGGCATGGGCGCGGCGGAGCCGCACGCGCACCGGGGATCGGTGCACAGCAACTCGTGGGCGAGGACGGAGAGCACCGCGGCCTGCAGCCGTGTCTGCTGCTCCAGTTTCTCCACTATTCGTGCGACATGCGCCTTTACCGTCCGCTCGGCGATGCCGAGCTCCCGGGCGAGCTGCCGGTTGCCCAGGCCCGTGCCCAGCAGAAGCAGGACTTCCTTCTCCCGGTCCGTCAGCGTTTTGAGCCTGCTGATGTCCCGAACCGGATCGGCCCCCGTACGCCGGTAGGCGCAAGCCGTGTCTCCCGCATCAGACCTCTTGCTCATTTGTCGGCCCTTCCTGATGCCGCTTTTCCCGACAGAGCCCCGTGCCCCGGGTGCAGCGACGATCTACCCCCAACTTAGCGTCCGCTACTGACAGAAGCACCCCTGAAAATGACACGGCCACGTCACAGACGGGCGGCTCCCTCAAGGGCACTGCCCGAAGGGGCAATTTCGGCCAACCTGGCTGATCCATAGGCTCGTTGTCGCGAACCCACAAACACCCACGCACCGCTTCACTGTCTTCCAGTACCCACAAGGTGGCTTGCGCGTAGTCGGCCCGTGGGCTGGTGTCGGCCCGCGTGAGAATCACCCAGCCCTCCGAGATCGCCCAATATCTGAAGGCGTTCGAGGAGCTACGCGGCATGGCCGTGTACGGCGCCGAGGCGCGCACCCTGATATTGAAGGCCATCGAAGCCCTTGGGTAGCGCTGCTACAGGTCGCCCTTCAGAGCGATGAGCAGCGCGTGGAGCGCGGCCGGGGCCGGGGTGAGGACTGTGGTGGGGTGGTCGCTTTCGCGGAGGTGTATCGCGGTGGGTGCGGTGGCTATTTCGACGCAGGCGGTGTCGACGTCGCCGCTGGAATACGACGACTTCTGCCAGTGGAGGGTGGTGGACATGAGAGTGACCCTTCAGAGTTCCTGGGCGATACAGCGGATGAGGTCGAGGGAGGCGTCCTGGGCGAGGGCGGCGCCGGCGGCGCGTTCGAGCCGGGACCGGCAACGGTCCAGCTGAGGAGGCGCGTCGATGAACACCGGCCCTTGAGGGCCGTCGGCCTGCACGGTGTCCAGTCGCGGTACGACTCCGCCGAGGTACTGCATGGGAAAGCCCGCCCCCGCGAAGCCGTCGGCGGCGAAGGGGATCACGCGGAGGGTGACGGTCTCCCTGTCGGCGGCGTGGAGGAGGTGCTCAAGCTGCGCGCGGGCGACCTTCGGGCCGCCGACGTGCATGCGGAGTGCCGACTCGTGGATGATCACGTCGTACGGCTTCGCTGACGTGAGTACGCCCTGACGCCGCACCCGGAACGACACGTGGGCCTCACGCTTGGCCTCGGAGAGGTCCGGGTTCACGAACAGCGAGGCTGCTCGTACGTGGTCCTCGGTCTGGAGAACTCCCGGGATGTGCACCACCTCGAAGACGCGGACGTACGAGGCGTGGTGCTCCAGCTCCGCGATGTCGAGCGCCTTAGGCGGCAGAGCACCGCGGTACTCCTCCCACCACCCCCAGATCCGGTCGTTGGCCATCCCCACCAGCCCCGCGACCAGTTGGGGGTCGTTGACGTCGTAGTGGGCGGTGAGCTTCCGTAGCCGCTCCTCGCTGATGCCGTGCTTTCCCGACTCGATGTTGCTGATCTGGGCCTGGTTGGTGCCCAGCCAGGCGGCGACGTCACGGGAGACGAGGGCCGCCGATTCGCGCAGTCGGCGCAGTTCCGCGCCCAGCCGCACCTGGCGGGCTGTGGGGTTGCGCCTCGGTGGCATGACGTCCTCCTCGTGGTCGTCCCTGAGTCTGCCGGGTCGTCAACCCAACCACCACGGAGAACAGGGCCAATTCGCCGATGCGGTTGCGGCGTAGCAAATATACCGAGTACGGTCGTCCCATCCTCACGGAGGGTGTCCAAACGGTCACCCGTCCGTCAAATTCCCCATGCTCACAGCCCGTTGGCAGCGCCACCCCGGTCCGTCGACGCCCGGGGCGAAGGACAGTAACGGGCCGGCTGCCCCACCGAACGACCAACCCCGTACGCCACAACGGAGTGGATCCCCCCATGCCCGAATACGACCCCACGCCCTCACTCGCCCCCACCACCTACACCCTCTTCTGCCCACCCCACGAAACCTCCCCCTCCATCGCCCGCGACTTCGTCGCCACCGTCCTCCGGGCCCGCAGACTCGACGCCCTCGTGGACGCGGCGAGCCTGTGCACCTCGGAGCTCGTCACCAACGCCTGCGTGCACGCGAAGGGCGGGGACTCGGCGTTGTGGCTGGCCGTGGGAGCCGGGAACGTGCGGGTGTTCGTGTTCGACGGCGACGAGAATCCGCCGGTGATAAGGGAGTTGGGGGCGGATGTATGGGGCGAGGGCGGGCGCGGGCTGCAGCTCGTGCACGCGCTCACCGAGGGGCGTTGGGGCACCGCCCCGGCCGTACCGCACGGCCGGCCCTACCCGGACGGCAAGGCCGTGTGGTTCGACCTCGCGACGCCGGGCCGGCCGTGAACACACGCGGACGGGCCGCCCTCCGGTGTCGACCGGTGGACGGCCCGCCCGCCTCGAAGTCACCCTCTCGGGTCAGGGCTCTCCCCGCGCATTGACGAGCTTCACGCGCAGCCCGTCGCCGCGCGCGGCGTTCTTCGGGGTGAGGACGTACGGGCCGGTGACCGGTTGCCTCGGCCGGCGGTAGCCCTCGGGGGCGTTCGTCTCCGCCAGGTAGTACGTGCCGACCGGCAGCGAACCGAAGGAGCAGCGGCCGGTGGTGGAGGTGGCGCAGTCGTTGACGAATCTGTCCTGCTTGCTGCCGTCGCGCTGGAGACCGGGCGCCCCGTAGGTGTCCTGCCACAGCTCGAAGACCGCGCCGGGCAACGGCTTGTTGCTCTTCTTGTCGTGCTTCAGGAGGGTCAGGCGCAGGGACTTGAACACACCGGCGTCGATGGTGTGGTTCACATGGCCGGGTTCACCGACGTAGACCGTGGTCCTGCCGTCCGCGTCGACGTCGGAGTCGAGCGCGCGGTCGGAACCGGCTTCCTTCACCGTCCATTTCAGGGCGGAGAGGCTCGGGCGGCCGGGCAGGGACTTCGGCTCTACGCGGCTGAAGTCGAACGTGGCCGTGTAGGTGGTGTTCGGTCTCAGGCCGTCCACGGAAGTGAAGTAGTACTCGCCGTCGTCGTCCGTGTACGTGACGAGGTCCGGGTGCGTGTCGTACGACGTCGGGTCGAGCGTCACCTTCACGCCCCGGATCGGCGGCTCGGACGGGTCCTGGACGCCGTTGCCGTTGGTGTCGAACCAGGCGCGGTTGCCGATCTGTACGGGGGCCTGGTCGCAGACCATCTCCAGGTCGGCGAGGCCGTTGCCCTTGCCGAAGAGGTCGGCGGAGGCGTACGACGTCGGCTGGAGTCGGAGGTTGCCCCGGACGGTCCCGGACTCGGAGTCCCAGCGGCGTACGCCCTGGTCGAAGGGCTTGCCGGTGAACGTGTCGTAGACCGTGCCCCACAGCCTTCCGCGGAATGGCTGGAGGACCGTGCCGCCCTCGGTGACCTGGTCGTGCCGGGCGTAGCCGTCGTGGGTGAGGTCGTTGGAGAACGCGCCCCCGCCGGGCCCCCGACGGTTGTTCGGCAGGGCGCCGTCCAGCGCACCGCAACCGGCGTTGCGCTCCAGGACGTAGTGGCCCGGGCCGCGCTCGCAGGCGCGCAAGAGGTCACCGGCGGCCACGGCGGAGAGCAGCGAACTCCTGGAGTTGTGCGCGTAGGTGCGGTTGCCCTGCATGTCACCGAAGCGGTCCCGGTACCCGAGGATCAGGTCGCCGTTGTCGGCGATCTCCAGGTCGGACAGGATCGGCTGCGGCGCGGAGGCGAACCGCAGACGCGGGTCGGGGGTGGGAACGCGCTCGTTCCACGCCTCCCACATCGCGCTCAGGGTGCCACCGGCGGTCGCCGACCCGTGCTTGCACAGCGGTCCGTTGTCGGACTGGTAGGCGCAACCCCGCCGGTAGTCCAGCCGGTGCCGGAAGATCTCGTCGAACCTTCCCGACTCGAACTCGTAGACGTGCGCGCTGAGTTGTCGGGGATCGCCGTACGGCATGTGCCTCTTGTCCACGGTGTTCTCCGCGCCGCACACCCCGCCCACGAGCACGCGGCTGCCGCGCACCCCGATGCCGTACGGGTGCCACTCGCCCTCGCAGCGCGCGGGCACCGGCACGGCGTACGACGACGGGGTGCCGGCCCGGACCTTGTCGCCGGTGCCGAGGATCGGCACCCGGTACAGCTTCGCGTCGTTGAGGTTGACCGCGTAGAGGATCCTGCCGTCGCCGGAGACGTCGACGTCGCCGAGGCCCTCCCGGCCGACCCTGCTGTAGATCCGGTCGTCGTGCCGCCAGCGGTCGGAGGAGTCGTGTGCCGTCAGCGTCCCCGGCAGCGTGATGAACTCGGTCACGCCGGAGTCGCTGTGGTGGCGGTAGACGGTGTTGGTCCGGCCCGCCGGACCGTACGCCGCGTGCCGCTTGACCAGCGTGCCCATGTACGTGTTGCCGGTGCGGTCGGTGCCGATGCCGTACACCGCCTGCTGCTCGCCGCTGTCGGTCAGCCGGGTGGGGGCGGGGCCGGGGTATCCGTTGCCGAAGTCGCCCGTGAACCGGGTCAGGCCCTGCTCCGTGGTCACATCACCCTTGGCGAGGGAGCAGGTCACCAGGCGCGGGTTCTCCTGGCAGTACACCCCCGGCTCCCAGAACCCGGTCGTGTACGTGGCGTTCCGGTCGCCGGAGACGTCCACGAATCCCACGCTGCTGCGGATGACGCGGGGGCCTTCGCCGAGTCCCGCGACCGCCGACTGGAGGTTGGCGGGGTCGGGGTTGGACACCTCGATGCGGTACCTGCCGCCCCCCAGCGAGGATTCCGCGGGGCGGAACAGGGCGACGCCGTCGGCGCCGGTCGTCTCGCGCACCGCGGTGCCGTGGTCGTCGGTCAGCGTCACCCGCACCCCGGGCCGCCCCGTCTCCAGCGGGTGGTCGTACGCCCCGTCGGCGTCCACCTCGTTGACGACCCGTACGGTCACGGTGCCGTCGCCGGGCGCCCGGCCGTCGTCGGCGGGGTGCCTGGCGACCGGTACCGCCTCGCCCACGAGCAGCCCGAGCACCATCGCCGTGGCGACGGCCAAGACGGCCAAGACGGCCAGGGGCAGACCCGCGCCCCCCGGTGTTCCTCGTTTCAGCACGACACGTCCCTCATTTCCTGATGCGCCGTCCTCCGCGCTGTGTGGTGCATTCATATGACTCGCAAAGTGGGACTAATCAAGCTGAACGAGGCATGAGGGTGAGGTGGCATGAGGGAAACGCGGAGAAATAAGGGGAGGCTGCGGGGAGGCCGGTGAGCGGCGTGCGGCGGAATTTCATCCGGTCGGCCCAGCGAGGGCGTGCCCGTATGGAGTAGGGGGGAGAGGGCGGGGGCCCCTAGACCACCGGATCCACCAACGACTGCTCCGTCAACGACTGTTCCGCCCAGATGACCTTGCCCTCCGGCAGGAAGCGGGTGCCCCAGCGCTGGGTGAACTGGGAGATGAGGAACAGGCCGCGGCCGCCCTCGTCGGTCGTGCGCGGGTGGCGGAGGTGGGGCGCGGTGGGGCCGCCGTCGAACACCTCGCAGATCAGGGTGCGTTCGAGGATGAGCCGGAGCCGGATGGGCCCGGTGGCGTGCCGGATGGCGTTGGTGACGAGTTCGCTGACGACGAGTTCGGTGGTGAACGCCAGCTCGTCGAGTCCCCACAGCCCTAGTTGCCGTGCGGTGGTCTTGCGGGCCTCGGCGACCCGCGCCGGGTCGGCCGGGAGTTCCCAGGAGGCGACGCGGTGGGCGGGCAGGCGCCGGGTGCGGGCCAGGAGGAGGGCCACGTCGTCGGTGGGGCGGGCCGGGGCGAGGGAGTCGAGGACGCGCTGGGCATGGCATTCGAGGGAGGCCTCGGGCCGGGCGAGCGCACGGCACAGCGTGTCGGGGGAGGCGTCGGCGAGCAGCCCGTCGGTGTACAGGGCTATCACCGTGCCCGCGGGCAGTTCCAGGTGCAGCACCTCGAAGGGGTGCCCGTCGACGCCGAGGGCCGGTCCCTCGGGCAGTTCGGGGAAGGTGACCGTGCCGTCGGAAGCGACCAGGGCCGGGGCGAACCGGCCGGCGGCGGCCATGGCGCACGCGCCGGACACCGGGTCGTGGACGACGTACAGACAACGCGCCCCCACCGTCTCGACGCTGCCCGCGCCCGGCTCGGCGCCCTCCTGCCGCGCCGACTTGGCGACCATGTCGTCGAGGTGGGCGAGCACCTCGTCCGGCGGCAGATCGAGATCGGCGAGCGTCCGTACGGCCGTCCGCAGCCGCCCCATCGCGGCGGCGCCGTCGATGCCGTGGCCCGCGACCTCGCCGACGACGAGGGCGACCCGGGCGCCGGAGAGCGGGATGACGTCGTACCAGTCGCCGCCGAGTCCGGTCAGTTCGTCGGCGGGCCGGTAGCGGACGGCGACCTCGGCCGCGTCCTGCTCCGGCAGGCGGCGCGGCAGGAGGCTGCGCTGGAGGACCAGTGCGGCGTCGCGTTCACGTGTGTACCGGCGGGCGTTGTCGACGCACACGGCGGCACGGCCGACCAGCTCCTCGGCCAGGCTCAGGTCGACCGCGTCGAAGGGGTCCTCGCGGTCGCGCCGGAAGAACGTGGTGATGCCGAGCGTGATGCCGCGCGCCCGTACCGGCACGACCATCACGCTGTGCAGCCCGAGCGCCGCGATGGGCATGCCCCGCCCGTCCGTCCCGCCCAGCCCGCCGGGGATGGCCTCGGCCCACTCCGCCGACAGCGGGTCCAGCCTCGGCTCCGACCACGACCGGCCGCTGACCAGCACCCGCACCGGGGGCGACCCGGCCGCGTACGAGGCGATCCCGCCGATCTCCACGACGGCCTCCGGCACCCCGTCGTGGACGGACCGCTGCGCGCTGCGCCGCAGCGGAACGGAGCCGCCCGACCCGTCGGATGCGTCGCCCATGGGCCCCGGCTCTGCGCCGCGCAGCACCGAGTCCAGCAGGTCCACGGTCACGAAGTCGGCGAGGGCAGGCACCACGACATCCGCCAGCTCCTGCGCCGTCCGCCGTACGTCGAGGGTGCGGCCGATCTGCTCCCCGGCCCGGTCCAGCACGGCGAGCCGGGTCCGGGCGCGGTGCCGCTCCGACACGTCCATCACCGTGTAGTACACGCCGATGGGCCGCCCCTGGTCGTCGTCCAGCCTCGTGAACGACATCGCGTGCGCGGTCTCGCGGTGCGGCGCCGACCGGACCCGGCCCACATGCTCGTAGTCGAGCACCGGCACACCGGTCTCCAGCACCTTCCGCATCTGCGCCTCGATGCGCTCCGCGTCAAGGCCCGGCTGCACCTCCGCGAGCCGCAGCCCCACCCGCTCGTGCGCCCGCCCGCCCCCGAACCGCTCCAACGCCGCGTTCGACCACACGAACCGCAGATCCGTGTCCACGATCGCGATCCCGATCGGCGCCCGCGCCGTCATCCGCTCCAGCACCGTACGGCTCATGTCCCAGCCCGGCGCTTCGGTGGCATCGGAGACGAGGGCCACCCAGTGGGCGGGGTTGATGGGGTCGGCGGTCGGGGTGGAAAGGGGGAGGGGGGTGGGGGCCGGGGGCCGGGGCGCGTTGGGGTAGCCGGGCCGGGGCGGGGGCCAGGTGGCGGAACCCTCGGGCGACCGCTCGGCCGGCGCGGCCGCGGCGGGCCTCTCAGTCGATGCGGGCGTCGAGGGCGTCGCCTCGCGGGTGGGCACCACCCGGACCATCACCCTGATCCGCCGGCCGTCGCGGTGGCGGGCGGTGAGGATGCCGGACCAGCCGCCGAGGGGGCGGTGGGACTCGGCCAGCCGGCCGATGCGCTCGCCGTCCTCGGGGGTCAGCAGCGTACGGACGCTACGGCCCAGGATGTCGGCCGCCGGGTACCCGAAGAGCCGTTCGGCGTCCCGGGTCCAGCTCGTCACGATCCCGTCCGCGTCGATGAGCAGCGGCGCGGCGTCGGCCACGTCGAAGCGCTGACGGGTGACGGCACTGTCCCTGTCGGTCCCCACGGCGGCCCTCTCTGTCGCTGAGACGCCCTCTGGCCCCATTATTCACCTTGTGTGATCGCAGGCGGGCCAACTCGTGACGACGCGACGACGCGAGGCGAGCGACGACCCGCCGTGGGATGCGGGCCCCCGTACCGTCAGCAGTCGCGGAACTCCGGCGACTGGTTGAGGATCTGCGACCGCAGCGAGGTGAAACGCGTGTATGTCTCGCCGCCGCGGGCCTCCGGCGGGAAGACCGCCACCCGGTGGCAGTTCTGGAAGGCGAGCGCCACACCGAAGTTCCGCTCCAAACTCCCCCGGATCGCGTCGCTGGAAAGCGCCCGCAGCAACTGCCCCCGCTCCTTCTCCGACGGCGGCGGGGTCTGGTTGTCGGCGAACTCAGCGCTGCCCGCGCGCAGTTCACCGACGAGGGAGGCGACGAGTTCGTACGCGTACGGCAGCGACGTACGAACCGTCTCCACGAACTCCTCCTCCCGCACCTCGCCGGTTTCGGCCTGGGCGAGCAACTGCGGGGAGACGTCGAGCGACATGGGTGTTCCTGTTCTGTGCTGTGCTGTTCGGGGTGGGGCGGGGGTGGTTCAGAAGGAGACGGCGGCGAGGGCCTCCGGCCCATGCCGGAACTCGGGGTCGACCTGGGCGGCGAGGTCGTGCCCGGTGGCGTCGTTGGCCCAGGCGGCGGCGTTGCGGAGATGGAACTCGACGGCGTGTCGCTGGAAGGTGGCCCAGTCCTTGGTACGCCCGTCGACGACGGCCTTGAGCTGCTCCAGGGTCCGCAGGTTGTGCGACTCCAACTCGCCCTGCGCACGCCCCTGTTCCTGCGCGCGGACGTACGACGACTGCACGCAGTGCGCGACCAGGTCGTCGCCCACGTGCTCCTTGAGGAAGAGCAGGTCGTCCTCGCCGGTGACCTTGTTGCCGACGACCCCGATCGGAATCCCGAACTCGGCGGCGTGCTCCCGGTACTGCCGGTACACGGACACGCTCTTCCGCGTCGGCTCGACGACCAGGAAGGTCATGTCGAACCGGGTGAACAGCCCGGACGCGAAGGCGTCGGCCCCGGCGGTCATGTCGACGACGACGTACTCACCGGCCCCGTCGACGAGGTGGTTGAGGTACAGCTCCACGGCCCCGAGCTTGGAGTGGTAGCAGGCGACGCCGAGGTCGCTCTCGCCGAAGGCGCCGGTGACCATGAGGGGTACTTCGCCGACGCGCCGTACGTGCGTGCCGTGGACGTCGTCGTTGCCGAGCAGCCGCAGCAGGCGTGAGCCCCGCCCCGGCGGAGTCGTCTTGACCATGGCCTCTCGGGACACGATCCGCGGATTGGTCCCCCGCAGACAGTCCTTGATCTCCCCGGTGCGGGAGCTGAGCGGCGGAGCGCCGAACTCGTCGTCCTCGTCGAGCCCGAGGGCGTGCGCGAGGTGCTGGTTGATGTCGCCGTCGACCGCGACGAGCGGGGCGCCGGACCGGGCGAGATGCCGGGCGAAGAGCGCGGACAGCGTGGTCTTGCCGCTGCCGCCTTTGCCTACGAATGCGACGCGCACGGGCGAACACCCCCCGGAAGTCGATTGAAGGGATTATTGAAGGGGCTAATGAAAACGAATGTCATGAACGTAGAGACTCGGGAGCGGACCGGAGGTTGTCAAATCCGGGCCGGGGCAACTCCTGCGGCGGCCGGACGAGTTGGGTAAGAGCGTTCGGGGGAATGTGAGCGGAATGTGAAGTGAACCGGCGTTTCCCGAGGTTGACAGCCCCTACCCGGTGATAAACGATGTGCGCACGCTGTGGCTCAAGTGACCACTGAACCCGGCGTTTTCTCAGACCACTCACACCCCGGCGCGGCCCGACGCGGCTTCGTGCTGCCGTCTTCCGGCCGCGCCCCGGGTCTCGTACATCCGAGTTCCAGAATGGGATCTGCATGTCCATAGCGAGACGTGTCACTGTGCGCCGCCTGCTGGGGACGGGCGTCGCCGCTCTTGCGCTGAGCGCGTCGGTGACCGGTCCGGCCTTCGCCAGTGAAACCCCCGGCGGCGAGGGCTGGGGCGGCAAGAAGAGTTACGCCCCCGGTGAGGGCGCGGGCACGGCCACCGAGACCGACCGCTGCGAGTTCTCCCTGGACGGCGTGAACTTCGCCGACTGGGTCAAGCTCGACGACCAGAACCTCAAGCCCACCGAGGACGGCAAGGCCCACATCAAGGTCCGCACCGCCCCCGACGCCACGACCTGCACGGTCTCCCTCGCGTCCTACCTGGCCCACGGCCCCACCTTCGCCACCTCCGGCGAACAGGTCTTCGTCGACTTCGACACGGTCACGGTGAAGCCGGGCACGACGGACTCCCTGGACATCGCGGTCCCGGACGCGGGCTGCTACGCCCAGATCGACCTGTACCGGGGGAAGGTGAAGTTCGACGGCAAGCTCGACGCCGTCGATGGCTTCGAACACGGCGACGTCCCGAAAGGCCCGGACCGCCCGGTCATCAAGGACAAGCTGATCGCGGCCTGGAACGGCGGCACGAAGGACTGCACGACGGAGGAGGAGCCGCCCCCGTCGGAGGAGAAGCCCCCGGCCGAGGAAGAGCCCCCGACGGAGGAGCAGCCCCCCGCGGAGGAACAGCCTCCGGCCGAGGACAACCCTCCGGCCGAGGAGAACCCCCCGGCGGACGAGAACCCCCCGTCCGACGACTCCGAGTCCCCCGACCCCACCCCCTCCACCTCCACCCCGGCCGCCCCCACCCCCAACGGCGGCACCCCCGGCGACCTCGCCGAAACGGGCGGCGGCAACACGATCCCGATCGCGATCGGCGCGGCCGGCCTGCTGGCAGCGGGCGGCGCGATCTTCGTGGTGACCCGGCGCAGGGGCGCGGGCCGCACGGGCGCCTGACCCTTCTCGGACGCGGGCCGGGGCCTTGGAGCGTGGGTGCTCCGGGCCCCGGGCCTCTGAGCAATCCGCCGCCCCCTCACGTACCCCTTGCCGAGTGCACTCACTACGAAGTACCCGGTACGAAGAAGGCGAACGGAGAACAGGACGTGGTGACGAAGCTGACGCGTGGCGCCGCGCTGGCTGCCACCCTGGCCGTCCTGCCCCTGATGGCGGCGTGTGGCGGCGGTGACGACGACAAGGCCGCGGGCAAGGCGACCGGCGACTCCAGCCCGGTGGCCGCGGTGGTGGCGCCGGCCAAGGTCGAGGTGATCGCCTCCCTCACGGGCTGCGAGGTGAAGATCCGCACCGAGGCGGAGGAGCTTCGCGAGGGCGTCTGCCAAACCCCCGAGGGCGACTACCTCATCACCACCTTCCCGAAGGAAGAACTGAAGGAGACCTGGCTGGAGTCCGCCGCCATCTACGGCGGCAAGTACCTGGTCGGCCCCCGCTGGGCCATTTCCGCCAAGCCCGCCGTGCTCGAACCCCTCAAGGCCAAGGTCGGCGGGACGATCCAGGACGTGAGCCCGTGACGCGCAACGCATGAGCCCCACTTCGCGTGCCGCGAAGTGGGGCTCATGGACTGGAGCGCCGGGCAGGCCTTGCACCTGCATTTCCCCGCAGGAAGCGGGGCGTCTTTCCTTGGACCACCAACGCATTGAGTGCTTCCCGGAGTTCCGGTGAGCGGCTCGTGATCAATCATACGGGATCACCGGCGTCGCACCAACTCGCCCGCAGGGAAAGCGTTCAGAGCAGCTCCGCCTGGGGTTCGTACTCGATGCGGAGGTACTTGGCGTTCTGGTCGCCGTAGGCCTCGCGGAGGATCGGTTCGGCGGTGCCTGGGTCGTCGACGCCGATGTGGACGTGGCCGGTGCCGTCGAGGCCGACACTGCGCATGCTGAACGTGCCGTCCCAGCGGCGCATGTCGTCGCCGATGCGGTCGGAGAGGGCGTTGAGGTCCTTCTCGTTGATGTCCCTGTCGTACAGGCGGACGGTCACCCCCTGCTCGGCGGCACCGCACACATCCGTGTCGAACGCCTCGGAAGGGATGCGGTAGATCTCCACGGCTCGGCCGTCCTCGTCGACCACCAGCCCGGTGAAGACGTTGGCATGACGGCCGTACGCCAACCCGTCCACGTACCCCAGCGTCCGGTCCAACGGGGTGTCCTCCGGTGCGCCATGGCCCGCGAGACTGCCCTCCGGCCGCGCGCCGACGCACACCTTGGCCGGCGTCGACACGTCCTCGACCGTCTGCGTACCGGCGCTCGCGCCCTGGAGCCCGCCCAGCGCCAGCGCCGTACCCGCGACGACCGCACTCGTACCGAACCTCAACCTGGCCCGCATGCCCATGTGTGTCCCCCCTTCGGACGGTACTGAGACGCCGGAGGTGGGCGATGGGTTCATTTCCTGGCACGCGCACGCGGCCCGGAGCTCATGCCCCGGGCCGCGTTCCGTCAGCGCGTCAGCGCGTCAGTAGCCCACCCGGAACGTCGCGTCCGCTCGTTCCGTCGCCGTCGAGATCGGGTCGATGCGGAGCGCGAAGCCGCTGTGGCGGAGGTAGCGGGTCGGGTTGTTGTACGAGCGGAAGGAGGACCAGGTCGAGTCCGCGAGGCCTGCCGTGCGGACGAAGGTGGCGTCGGCGGCGAACGTCGACGTGCCGTCGTTCTCGTCGAGGCGGAGGTTGTAGCTGTAGTGGCGGAGGTAGCGGGTCGGGTAGTTGACCGACTGGAAGGAGACCGCCGAGGAGTCCGCGAGGCCCGGGACCAGCTTCCACTGGGAGTCGGGGTACGGGTCGAAGGGGTACTCGTCTATGCGGCCCACGAAGCCGCTGTGGCGGACGTAACGGGCCGGGTAGTTGTAGGACTTGAGGCGGTTCCAGGCCGGGGCGCCCCACTTGGCGATCAGGTTGTTGTACTCGGTCGCCGTGATCGGGTGGATGCCGCAGTGCTTGGAGTTGAGGGGCTGGGTGTAGAGCTTCTGGTCCAGTGCCGTCCAGGTGCCGGCGGCCAGGTCGCTCGACTGCCAGACGTAGAAGACGCCGTTGGGGGTGTAGGTGTCTCCCCAGAGGTACCAGGTGTTCGACGTCAGGGACTTCACCACCGTCGGGGCCTCGGTGCCGCCGTGGGACGCCGCCGTGCTGAACGGGGTGAAGCTGCCGGGGTTGAGGGTCGTCGAGCGGGCGCCGACGAGGGTGCCGTTTCTCTTGAAGTAGAGGTAGTTGACGCCGTTCACGCCGGTCGTGAGGTTGCCGTCGATGACGTCGTAGCCGGGGTCGAAGAAGACCTGGGGACTGTTCGTCGTACGGAAATCCGTCGTGTAGCTGACCATGATGACGTTGTGGCCGCTGCTGTTCACCGAGGAGTAGAGGATGCCGTACTGGCCGCGGGAGGCGTCCCAGTAGGCCTCGGGGGCCCAGCTGTGGGTGTTGGTCATGTCGTGCAGCTTCAGCAGGCGGTAGCCGGTGAAGGTGCGCAGGTCGGTGGAGTCCCAGACGTGGATGTTGACGCTGGTGCGGGTCCAGTCGGTGCCGCTGAGGTCCGTCGCGATGACGACGAAGGTGCCATCCTGCTTGCGCAGGACGAAGGGGTCACGCAGGCCGCCGGCGCCGAGGGTGGGGGTGGCCACGGGGTTGTTCTGGTTGAGCGGGGTCCAGTTGAGGCCGTCCTGGCTGACGGCCAGGTGGAGGTTGTAGTCGGCCTCCAGCATGGTGTTGGACTCGGTGAAGTAGACCATCGCGTACGCCGAGTCGGCGGCGTGGGCGGTGCCGGCGCCGAGGGTCAGTACACCGGTCGCGGCGAGGGGAGTGGCGGCCGCCGCGCCGAGGAAGAGGCGGCGGGAGAGGCCCCGGCCCTGCGGTTCGCGCATGTCGCTCATGTCAAGCTCCACTTCTGGTTGTCCTGGCCGTTGCACGCCCACAGCACGAGCTTCGTGCCGCCCGCCGTGGCCGCGCCGTACGCGTCGAGGCACAGGCCGGCGTTGACGTTGGTGAGGGTGCCGTCGCTGTTGATGTTCCACTGCTGGTTGGTGCCGCCGTGGCAGTCCCAGATGACGACGCGGGTGCCGTTGGCGGTGCCGGCGTCCCAGGCGTCCAGGCACTTGTTGCCGTACACCACCAGCTGCTTGCGGGCGCTGTTGTACTGCCACGACTGGTTCTGGCCGCCGGTGCAGTCCCACAGCTGGGCGTCGGTGCCGTTGGTGATCGTGTTGTTGTTGATGTCGGCGCAACGGCCGGACCCGGTACCGGTGATGAGCGTGCCGTTCTTGCCCGGCAGCGGTCGTACGACGATGCCTTCGAGGGTGGGGGCGCCGGAGAAGGAGACCGTGTTGGCGTTGCCCGCCTTCAGCGACATGGCGACCGAGATGTTGCCGGGGGTCGAACCGGTCGGCGGGAAGGAGACCTTCGTCGACGTCTGGCCGTTGACCGTGAGGGTCGCCGTGCGGGCCGTGCTCGCGTTGTTGGTGTAGGAGACGTCGACCGTCTTCAGGCCGGTGGATCCGGCGACCACGCCGGAGAAGCTCGCCGTGCCGTTGTACGTGCTCGCCGCCTGCTCGGTGCCGCCCTTGACCGTGAGGATCACGGAGCTGTTGGCCGGGACGCTGGTGGTGTAGCTCGTGCCGGGCGTACCGACGTTCGTACGCGACCACAGGTCACGGACCGTCGCCGCCGCGTTCGTCAGGCCCAGGTCGGACCAGCGGACCGTCATGTTCTGCGTGGTCGAGGTGCGGTTGAGGAGGACGACCGCGCGGTTGCCGGTGCCGGACAGGACCTTGCCGTACACCTGGAGGCCGGAGGTGTCCTCGGCGACCTTGACACCCTGGAGGCCGCGCGGGTCCTGGTCCACGGCGATGACCTCGGGGTTGGTGAGGATGTTCCGCGACTCGGTGGTGAGGGTGGTGAGGTCGAGGCCGGCGAGGAGCGGGGCGCCGGAGATCGCCCACAGGTTCATGTGGGAGCGGTTCTGGGCGGCGGTCAGGCCGTTCATCCCGACGACCATCATGTCGGGGTCGTTGACGTAGCCGGTGTGCTGGGCCGTGGGGTGGATGTTGCGGTCGAAGGCGGTCAGCACGTTGTTGTACGACGGTGTGTTGCCGTGGAAGAAGATGTCGGTGTTCGTCCGCCACATCGGGCCCATGCCCGGGGCCCAGTTCCAGGGGTTGGAGTAGCCCCAGTTGCAGAGGGAGAGGGCGAGCGGGCGGCCGGTGGTGGCCGTCGCCTCGGCTACGGCGTCGCTGATCGCCTGGTACGTCGTCATCGGGTCGAGGCCCTCGGCGTCACCGCCGCACCAGTCGACCTTCACGAAGTCGAAGCCCCACTGGGAGAAGGCCAGCATGTCCTGCTCGTAGTGGCCCTCACTGCCGCTGCCGGGCGCGGCGGGGCGGCCGGTGGGGAAGTAGTAGCCGCAGCCGTCCTTGCCGGCGTCGGTGTAGATGCCCGCCTTCAGGCCCTTGCTGTGGATGTAGTCGGCGATCGCCTTCATACCGCCGGGCCACTCGGCCTCGTCGACGGTGATGTTGCCCGCGCTGTCGCGGGTGCCCTGCCACCAGCCCTCGTCGATGTTGATGTACTCGTAGCCGGCCTCGGGAAGGCCCGCCGCCACGAACGCGTCGACCTGCCGCTTGATGACGCTGTAGTCGACCTTCGCGGCGAAGGCGTTCCAGGAGGCCCAGCCCATGGGGGCCTCGGGGACGGCTATTTGCCGGTCCGTCACGGCGACGGGGGAGGCGTCGAGGTCGGTCGTCGCGGGGGCGGGCGCCTGGTTCGGCTGGGCGAACAGGAGGGCTGCGGTCGCGGCGGTCGCCAGGGCGAGGGCCCGTACGGCCGCGGATCTGCATCTGTGGCGGAGGGAGGGGTAGCGGGCGGGGGCGGGGGACATGCGGCTCCTACGGATATCCGGGGGGTCGATATCTCGAACAAGGATCGGCTCGCCGAACGTATCGGCTGGCTGAAAGTAGAGCCGCGTGGGGCGGAAGTCAACGGATGCGACAGAACATATTGAGGCCCGTCGCCCCGGCGCGCCCCCCACCAGGGCAGGGTCCAACACCACGATGCCGAATCACAGTTGGGCCTCGGCATCGGGCTTCGGCGGTTTTTCTGACGGGAAAACAGACACACCGAATCTTGGGAGGGGCGAGTCTTCGGAGGGTCGGGCGGGGCTACTTCTTGTAACCCGTCACCTTCGCGATCCACTTGATGATTGGGGGAGGCTTGGTGGTCCGGGTAAAGCGACTGATTGTCGACTCGGACAAATCGGTTGCCGCGGTGGTGGGTTGAGTGGCGCGTGCTACGTTCCGAAGGTCCGGCTCGCACACCGCAGGACGAGGACGCCATGACGTACACGCCCTCGCTCTGGCCCGTCTCCGTGAAAGGCGTCGCGCTCGACGTGCGTGATCGCGTACTACTGCTGCGGAACGGGCGCGATGAATGGGAGCTGCCTGGCGGACGCCTGGAGATCGGCAGCCCCGATGGTGCACAACTGTCGGACAGCAGCCCGGAGGCGGCGCTGGAGCGGGAGATCCAGGAGGAGACCGGCTGGGACGTCGAGGCCGGCCCGCTCATCGACGGCGGTGTGTGGATCTACCAGCCCATCCCCGGACGGCGCGTGCTGATCGTGACCTACGGCTGCAGTGTGCTGACTCCCGACCGGCCCCCGGTCGTCAGTCACGAGCACAAGCAGCTGGGCATGTTCACCGCCGACGAGGTACCGGAGCTGAACATGCCGGACGGCTACAAGCAGGCCATTGCCGCCTGGTGCGGCGTGCGGCAGACCACACCAGCGGCCTTGGACGACTACGAGCGGATGTAGCCGACGATGGCCGGGGGAGAGATCGCGACGCAGACGGGGGACAGCAGGCTCCCGCTTCCACGGCCCTCGGCGCGGCACGCCCAGTGGCACTGGGCGACACCGCAGGCCCAACTTGTACTGGACGCAGGCGACCTGGCCGCCCTCCCCCGAAACCCCCGAGCCCGCCGCCTAGCCCAAGCCGCAGTCACCCTCGGTTGCCCAGCGGGCCGTTCGTCGACCACTCGTTGGCGAAGTACTCCATTTGCTTGATGACCAGGTCGATGGCCGCCTTCTCCCGGTCCGGCGGGTAGTTGTTGCGGACCAGGAGGCGCTTGATGGCGCTGCGCAGCCGAGCGCGGACCGGTTCGCGGGCGATCCAGTCCGGCTTCAGCTTGCTGCGGACCTCCGCGACCAGCTCACGCGCGATGCCGGCTGAGCACCTGCTACTTGAGCAGGTGCTCACCGAGGCCCAGCGGACCGGGTGGGGACCGTCGGCTGCGCCACGGTCCCCAACACGCGGCTACTCCGTAGCCGTAGGCCGACGCGACGCCCTCATCGCCTCGTCCGCACCCCTCAGCGGCCGCAGCCGATACGTATACGCGTAGTCCCGGCTCGCGAAGAGCTTGTACTCGTCGTGGGTGTGGGCGCCCCAGCTGTTGTCGCCGCCGACGCCCATCTGACGGTGGTTGACGCGGAGGACGACCTCGTCGCGGGGGGTGATCTGGTAGTCGTGGCGGACGCCGGAGGAGAGGTCCTCCGGGGTGACGTACGAGGCGTTGAGCTCCAGTAGCGCGTCGCCGGAGATGAGGAGGCCGGTGCCGTCGTGGTCGGTGAGGGCGGCCCAGCGGATGTCGGTCTTGTTGCCGTTCTCCTGGGGGCGGATGTACGGGGTCCACTGCTCGGCGACGGTTCCGGAGTGGAGGCCCACGTCGGTGCCGTTGTTGCGGTCCCAGTGGCTCTCTTCGGGGCCGCGGCCGTAGTAGTGCAGGCGGTTGAGGCGGCGGGGGAGGAACAGGAGGGTGCCCACCTCAGGGATGTACGGGAGGGAGGAGGCGCCCGGGTGCAGGGTGCTGTCGACCTTGATCTCGGCGTTGCCGAACACCGTGTACGTGGTGGTGTACGACGACTCCACCGTGGTCGGGAGCGTGCCGCTGACCTTGATCTCCACGGCCCTGTCGCCCAGGGCGCGGACGCTCACCTCCGTCACCTTGCGGTTCGCGCCCGCGTCGCGCCAGGTCTGATTGCGGGTGTGGTGGCCGTTGCCGTGGTCGTTGTCGGTGGGCGCCCGCCAGAAGTTCGGCACGGGGCCGGAGTCGACGAGCCGGGTGCCGCCCGCCTTGTAGGAGGTGATGAGCCCGGTGGCCTTGTCGACCGTCACCGAGAAGCCCTTGCCGGTGACCTCGACCCGCTCCGCGCTCTCCTCGTACGTCAGCTTCGGCACGCTCGCCAGCGGTACCGGCTTCACCGCCGGGCTGCCCGCGTCGATCGCGAACTGCTGCCGGGCCACCTCGAAGCCGGCCTTCGCCCAGGGGGCGGACTCCTTGGTGGTGAAGGAGAGTTCGAGGAAGTACTCGGTGCCTGGCGCCGGGGCGGACGGCAGCCGGAACGGGACGGTGATTTCCTTGGTGGAGAGGGGCTCGACGTCCAGCTGGGCGCGAGTGAGGCGGCCTCTCTGCACCACCTTGCCATCGGCGACCAGTGACCAACTGCCGCTGAAGTCACGGAGGTTGGTGAACAGGTTCTCGTTGGTGAGGGTGACCGTCCTGGGGTCGCCGCCGGCGGCCGGGGCCGCGTTGATCGCCTGGTAGATCCGCTTGACCTCGGCCGCCTTGCCGGTGTGGCCGCGGTCGGCGGTGACGATGCCGTCCGCCACGAAGGCCCCGTCGTTGGGGTTGTCGCCCCAGTCGCCGCCGTACGCGAAAAACGAGCGTTCCTTCGTCTTCTTCCGCTCGACCTCGACCGTCGCGGCGTCGAACCAGAACCGCACGCCGTCGTCACCCGGCCCGCGCCCGTCGTCCGAGGCCAGCTCGGTGGCGGACAGCGCCCGGGCGTACACCCGCGCCCGCCGTATCGTGCCGCTGAACTCCCGCGTGGGGTTGTCGACATCGGTCGCGAGGGCGAGCGGCGCGGTGTTGACGCTCGGCCGCCGGGTGGTGGTCCTGGTGGCCTTCGCCTCGCCGTCGACGTAGAGGGTGAGGGTGCCGGTGTCCGCGTCGAAGACACCCGCGATGTGGTGCTCGCGCCCGGTCCACCCCTCGTCGGGCAGCGCCCAACCGGCACTCACCCACTGGCCACCGCCGTAGATGAAGAACTCGATGCTCCGGTTCGACTGCTTCAGCGCGTACTGGGTGTCGCCCTTGGCGATGATCGGCTGGTGGTTGCCGAGGACGTGCGGGGTGACCCAGGCCTCCAGGGTCAGGGACCCGGTGAGGTCGAGGCCGGTGTCGCGCGCGAAGACGGTGGCGGCGCTGACGCCCTTGTCGCGGGCGAACGTGCCGGACGGGTTGACGATCTCGCCGCGCAGCGCGTTCGGCCCGGCCTCCGTGAACAGGGTCCGCCGGGGTGTCGGCCAGGCCAGCGACTGGTCCGCGAAGTCCCAGATCCAACCGCCTTGCAGGACGGGGTACTTGCGGACGAGGTCCCAGTATTTCCTGAAGTTGCCGTTCGAGTTCCCCATCGCGTGGGAGTACTCGATCATCACGTACGGCCGGGTGTCGGCGGTGTCCTTCGCCCGCTGCTCGACCCGCTGCGGGCTGTCGTACATCTCCGACCGGATCTGGCTGATCGCCGGCCGGTCGTCGCCCTCGTACTGGATGACGCGGGTGGTGTCGTACGACTCGATCCAGTCGCGCATGGCGACGAAGGTGGAGCCGCCGCCGGCCTCGTTGCCGAGGGACCAGATGACCACCGACGCGTGGTTCTTGTCCCGGTGCACCATCGCCTGCGCGCGCGCCACGCACGCCGTCGTCCAGTCGGCGTGGTTGCCCGGGTATTCGCCCCGGATGCCGTGCGTTTCGAGGTTCGTCTCGTCGACGAGGTAGATCCCGTACTCGTCCGCGAGCTCGTACCAGATCGGGTTGTTGGGGTAGTGCGAGGTGCGGACGGTGTTCATGTTCATCCGCTTGATGATCCCGAGGTCCTTGACCATGTCCGCGCGGGTGAGCGCCATGCCCCGGTCCGGGTGCATCTCGTGCCGGTTGGTGCCCCGGAAGGAGACCGGCTGCCCATTGATCCGCATCAGCCCGTCCTTGAGCGCGAACTCGCGCAGGCCGACGCGATGGGAGAGAGTCTCGACGACCTTGCCGCGCGGGTCGCGGAGGCGGAGTACGGCCGTGTAGAGGTACGGGTGCTCCGCCGACCAGAGTTCGGGGGAGGGGACGGCCTTGGCCGCCTGTACGGTTACGTCCTCGCCGGCGGCATCCAACGTGACCTGCTGCTGGAGCGGCCGGGACCAGACCGGGTGCCCCCGGTCGTCATACAGCTGGGTCTCGACCGAGTACGACCCCCCGTGCCCGCCCTCGTACGCCCGGACGCTCGCGGTGACGGACAGCTCGGCCGTCGTGTAGTCGTCGCCGAGCGGGGTGTCCAGCTTGAAGTCGCGCAGGTGTACGGCCGGGGTGGAGTACAGGTAGACCGAGCGGAAGATGCCGCTCAGCCGGATCATGTCCTGGTCCTCCAGCCAGTCGCCGTCCGAGTAGCGGTACACCTCGACGGCGATCTGGTTCGTGCCCGGCTTGAGGTGCTTGGTGATGTCGTACTCGGCCGGGTCGAACGAGTCCTCGTGGTAGCCGACGAGCTGGCCGTTGATCCACACGTAGTGGGCGGACTTGACGCCCTCGAAGTGGAGGAAGGTGCGGCGCCCGTCCCAGTCGCGCGGCACGGTGAACGTCCGCCGGTACTGGCCGACCGGGTTGTAGCGCGTCGGCGCGGCCGGCGGCTGGGCTTCCTCACCGAGACCGTTCGGGCCCCACCACGGGTATGTGATGTTGACGTAGATCGGGAAGTCGTAGCCGTGCAGCTGCCAGTTGGCGGGGACCGGGATGGTGTCCCAGCCGCTGTCGTCGACGTCGGTGCGGTAGAAGTCCTCGTCGCGGTCGTCCGGGCGGTCCGCGTAGGCGAACTTCCACTTCCCGTCGAGGCTGAGGCGGTACGGCGAGTCCGTGCGGTCGGCCTTGAGGGCCTGTCTGACGTCCGCGTACGGCATGAGGGTGGTGTGGGGTGGTTCGGCGCCGACCTGGAAGAGATCGATCTGGCCGTTCCACTCGGGGGTGGCGGCGGCCGTGGTCTCACTGCGGGTGGCCGCGAAGGCGTCACCGCCGGGAAGAGCGAGGGCGCCGAGGAGGGCGGCGCCGCCCTCCAGGAGACGGCGGCGGCTGACTGCGACGGGGTGCGGGTGCGGGTGCGGGTGCGAGTGGGGGTGGTGCATTGCCGTGGCCTTCCTCGGGACGACATGTGGTGGTGCACGTACTGAGGAGCGTCGGATGCTGTCCGATGTTGTTGAAAAACTCGGCCCACCCTAGGACTTCGAACAGAACCGGATCAATGACTCTGTCGGACTTTGTGCGGTCGTGAGGGGGAGGCGGGGCGAGGCGGGGTGTTGCCCCGGCCGACGCCCGCCCCGCCGTTACGGTGCCCGCATGGTGGCGGGTGTGGTGCTGGCGCTGTCCGCGGCGGTGTGCATGGGTACGGCGACCGTGCTGCAGGCGCTGGGCGCGCGGCGGGCGGCGGCCGCCGAGGGCGCGCGCGGCCGGGGGCGCACGGTGGCGGCGGCTCTGCGCGGCTGGCCCTTCCTCGCCGGGGCGGGCCTGGACACGCTCGGCTTCGCGGCCCAGGTCGTGGCGCTGCGCCAGGTCCCGCTGTTCCTGGTGGAGGCGGCCGTCGCCGCGTCGCTGGCGGTCACGGCGGTGGTCGGCACGGTCGTCCTGGGCATACGGCCACGCCGCGCCGAATGGGCCGCCGTCATCGTCGTCTGCCTCGGCCTGGCCACGCTCGCGGTCTCCGCCGGGCACGACGGATCCGGCGACGGCGATATGTCCATGCGGTCGGGGCTCCTGCTGACATCCGCCCTGGTGGTGGCACTCGGCTGGATGGCGGGCGGCCGGCTGCGACGCGGACGCCCCGTCGTGCTGGGCGCCGCGTCCGGGGTGAGCTTCGGCCTGACCGCGATCGGCGTCCGCCTGATCCCCGACGCGTCCATCCCCACCGTCTTCACCAACCCGGCCGCGTACGCCGTCGTCGTCGCCGGACTCGGCGGCTACCTCCTCCTCGTCCAGGCCCTCCAGTCCGGCTCCGTCACCGCGGCCACGGCGGCGATGGTGATCTGCGAGACCGTCTGGCCGGGCCTGTTCGGGGTGCTGTGGCTGGGCGACACGACCCGGCACGGGTACGGGGCGCTCGCGCTGGTGGGGTTCGTGTGCTGTGTGGCGGGGGCGGTGGGGTTGGCGCGGTTCGGGGAGGCCGAGGAGGCGACGAGGGCCGCCGGGGAGCGGGGCGGGGCGGCAGCGGGGGCGGCGGAGAAGACCGATAGCGGAGAGTCGGGAGAATCCGGCCGGTGACCTGCGGCTGCTTGCGCCAGGCCGACGGCCGCGTGAGAACCAGAGGACCTTGATGAACCGTTCGACTGCCCGTCGCGCCCTGCGTTTCGCCGGTGTCACCGGTGCCGCGCTGGTGGCCACCCTCGCGACCTCTCTCCCCGCTCATGCCATCAACCGGGTGGACTGCGCCAGCGGGAATGACTTCCTCTACTTCGAGGTAGACGGCGTCGATCCCTGCTTCGCCAACGCCGGCACCATCAACGCCGCCATTTACGGCGTCGGCTGGATGGACACCGGCAACAACGAGGTGAGTTTCAAGTACCGCGCGGTCCTGGGCAGCCCATAGTGGGACTCGGGCCGACTCCCCAAGTGGTACGCCTTCGACCTCGGCCTCGCGTCCGGTTCCCCCAGCGGCAAGGTCCACAAGATCGAGCAGATCACCATTTACTGATACATCGCTCTTCTGGGACGCGGGGGCGGGGGGCCGCATCGCCCCGTCGAGTCGGTACTCAAATACTCGACGGGGCGATGGCTGCCAGCTCAGCCGTCAGTTCAGCGCCTTCTCGATGGCCTCGAAGATGTCCGCGTCCGTCTCCTGCTGCCAGGACGGCAGGTCGGGCCAGTCGGCCACGTAGCCGGGCTTCGGGTCCTCGAAGTGCTTGTACATCTGGGCGGTCCAGCAGATGGCGACGAAACGGCTCTTCTGCTCGCGGGACAGCCGGGCCGTGGTGCCGCGGCTGACCTCGACGAACTGTCGGACCTGCTCGTACACGGCCCCTGCCGCCTCACGTTCCCACTGGGGTGTGTCGTCCCAGGGCGTCACGTAACCTGCCTTCGGCTCGCCGGGGAAGTGCTGGTGCACCCCCGCGATCCAGGCTTCCCGGAACAGTCGCGCGCCTTCGGTCTGCGACATGCCAACCCCTCTCGCCTCTGTCGTCACGGCGTCCTCAGCATGGCGATCTCCGCCCCCAGCCCCACCACGCGGCGGTCCCGGCTCAGGGCACCCAACTCGTCGCACAGGGTTCGGAGTCTACGGGCGACGTACCCGGACGAGGACGCGTGGGCCAGGTCCAGCGCTTCACGGGCGTACGCCACCACCTGGTCCGGGTCGCGACGCTTGGCCCCGATCACGGCCAGGTCGACCAGCACCGCGGCCCTTCGGCGATACGAGTGTCCAGAAGCGAGCACGGTCTGGTCCAACGCCCGCTCAAGGGTCTCTTCCGCCAGATCAAGACGGCCGAGCTGTACGTATCGCGCACCGCGCTCCTCGGCCAGCCGTGTGCCGTCGAATCGGAGCCATCCGCCATTCGTGCTGTTGTCGGTGAGGTGCTGAACCTCCTCTGCCCGGGCGAGTGCTTGCTCGCACCTCGTCAGATCTCCCAGACCGGCGTGTGCCTCCGCCTGCACTGATGCGACCCAGTGGCGGGTGGGCAGGGTGCCGTCGCCTAGGACCGCGACGCGTTCCGCCGCGCCCAGGATCTCGGCCGCTTGGCGGTACCTGCGCTCGGCCATTTCCACGTAGGCATGACGTACGAGCGCGCAGGCCCACAGGTCGTGGGCCCCGGCCTCCTTGCTGACGGATGCCGCCAGAGCGTAGGAAGCCGCCGCGTCCGTATACCGGTTGGCGTCGAAGGCGACTTCGCCGGCCAGCTGGAAGAGGTCGGCCGCCGCGTTGAGGAGGGGAAGCGAGGTGCCTCGGCGGCCTTCGGCCAGAGCCTCGTTCAGTGTGTCCAGTTGATCGCGAACGACGGGTTGGACCGACCCCTTGGACCGTGCGAGTTGGTAGACCTGCCACAGGTGGCTGTTCATCCGGGCGAAGTCCGCCGGGTTGCCCTTGTGCACCCCGTCGGCCAGCGCCTCCGCCTCGTCGAACGGTAAGGCGGTCAGCGCGCCGCTCAGCGTGAGGATGCGGAGGAATTCGCGGCGGATCATCTCGTCGGCGTCTCCCACACTCGGGTGGTAACTGGCCTTCTGCCCCGCGGCTCCCTGGTCTGCGGCTTGTGGGAGTGACAGAAGGGCTTCCAGGTCTTGGAGGCTGATTCCGAGGGCATCGGCCAAGCCTGGCCGCTGGTACGGCTGCGGCGCGATCCTGCCGCTCTCCCAGCGTCCGACCGTTGTGCGGTCCACGCCAAGCAACTCGGCCAATTTCTCCTGACTGTAACCCAGGGTCCTGCGCCGTTCCGCCAGTCCCATGACGCCCCCATTCCCGTGACGCAGGCCCCCTCGGCTCTGGTGCACGGATCTGCGTCAAGCCTGCCGCATGGATGCCGTGGAGGTCCCCGACTCGCACCGCTTTCCTGGGTGTTGTCGCAAACGACGTGGCTGCGGAACTACCGAAGGGTGCGGAAATGGCAACGTTCGACGGCGCTCGGAGTCACGGCCCCGGCTTGGCCGCCGACTCGCTCGTCCCCGAGACCGAGGGGCGTGTCCTCATGACGCTCCGGGTGTCGCGGGACTCGGGGCGGACGTGGTCGCCGAGCAGGCGGGTCCTGGAAGGAGACCGGTTCGACATCCTCTCCAACCCAGGCCGCTACCCGCCGTGTGAGTGCTTGCGCTGCGGCGGCACGTCGTTGTCGGCCCGCTCCCTGCGGCCAACGACTGCCGAGGGGCACAGTCTCCCGCCGGAACCCCAGCGGGACTCATCAAGATGAAGAAGGAGTACGTGATGAACGAGAACATCCCCACGAACGCTCCCACCGAGCAGAACAGTGGACTGCTGCTCAGCGTTCGCCGCATCACCGCCGCCCGCTCGCGTGCCGAGGAGGCCTCGGACAACACCGGCGGCAAGTCGGACATGAACGACACCTGATCGACCGAGGAGACCCACGGTGATTGATTCCGCATCGTGGGCGGAGCGTCTGGGCGGGGACACGTTCCTCGCCCAGACGTGCTTCCGTGCCCACAAAGTGATCCGCTCCAACCGCACCACCATCCCCTCGCCGCTGACCTGGGACCACCTCAACGAGATCGTGGCCGCTCACCGGCTCGAACCGCCCCGTATGCGGCTCTCCCGCGCGGGGGAAGCCGTCCCCGTCACGGCGTACTCGATCCTCCGCACCAACCGCCGCGGAGTGTCCTGGTACCAGCCGCAGCCCGACGAGTTCCACGCCAGGCTCGCCGAAGGCGCGTCCCTGGTCATCGACGCGATCGATCAGATCCACCCACCCGTCCGGGAAGCCGCCATCGGCCTCGAACGGTTCTTCCGCACCCCCGTCCAGGTCAACGCGTACGCCTCATGGACCGCCGAGGAAGGCTTCGGCACCCACTGGGACGACCACGACGTCGTAGTACTCCAACTCGAAGGCTCCAAGCGGTGGAAGATCTACGGACCCACACGGCAGGCCCCGGCCTGGCGCGATGTCGAGGCGCCCGAAGCCCCGACAGGGGATCCTCTCGCGGACATCGTCCTGACCCCCGGTGATCTGCTCTATCTGCCGCGTGGTTGGTGGCACGCCGTGAGCGCCGACCAAGGCACCGCCTCACTGCACCTCACTTTTGGACTCGCCACACAGACCGGGGCCGAGTTCCTGGGCTGGCTGTGCGACGGGCTGCGGGTGAGCGCGACCGTCCGTGCCGATGTCCCCCGCTTCGGTACCCCGGAGGAACGGGCGGGCTACCTGGCCGCCGTACGGAAGGAGATGCTGGCCGCCCTGGAGGACCCGAACGTTCTGGACCGCTGGGAGAGGTCACTGGGCACGACGCATCCCGGGCGTCCGCGCCTGTCTCTGCCATACGTCGGCGGCGTTCCGGCAGAGCCGGGGATCACCGTCCAGCTCACCACTTCCCGCGCCCGCATCGACCAGGACGACCAAGCGGTGACGTTTTCCGCTGCCGGGAACGAGTGGACCTTCGCCCTGCCCGTTGCTCCGGTGCTCCGCATCCTGGCCGACGGAACGCCGATCGCCCTCGCGGACCTGACTGCCGAATCCGAACTCACCCTCGATCAGACGGCGGAAGTCATCACCGCGCTGGTCACCGGTCAGGCCGTCGCAGTCGTCGGAGGCTCCAGGTGACCGCTTCCCTCGGACTGGGGACCTACCGAGTGCGCGCCGTCGAGCAGGCGGCTCGCACCGCGTGCGCCGACGGATCGGTGTGGCTCGACACCGCCCCCAACTACGCGGACGCCCACCGGCTACTCGCCGCCGTCATCGCCGACCACCCGCGAGCCAAGGTCGCGACGAAGACCGGCTTCTTCACCAGAGCGGAGGGCGAAGCGGCGGCACAAGTCGGTCTCCTCACTCCGGATGAGGTGACCGTCGGCCACAACCTCCGCCCTGCCTTTGCCCGCTGGCAGACGACCCGTTCCCTGTCCGCACTCGGCCGGGCCGACCTCGTGTTCGTCCACAACCCCGAGCACTCGCACCTCGACCGCGCGGACCTGCAGGGGCTGCTTCGTGAAGTCTTCGTCGTACTGGAGGAGTTCGCCTCAGGGGGCGAGATCGGGGGGTACGGCCTGGCCACCTGGTCGGGATTCCAGCGCGGGACCTTCACCGTTCCCGAACTGCTGAACCTCGCGGCGGAGGCCGCCGGATCAGGTGAACATCACCTGCGGGCCATTCAGCAGCCCGTCAGCCTCGTCATGGCCCGCCCCATCGCACTCGCCCTCGACGGCCGTGGCCCTCTGGTCCAGGCCCGCGCGGCGGGTCTGATCACCTTCGGCTCCGCACCCCTGCACGGTGGCGAACTGCCCAGCCTCGTAACCCCCGAACTCGCCGGATTCATCCGCCCCGGAGCTTCGCCGGCCGCCGCCTGTCTGCTCGCCACGGCATCCTGCCCGAGTCTGGACGTGGTACTGCTGTCCGCGAGCACCGCCCCCCACTGGAACGCCGCCAAGACGACCATTGCCGACCCGCTCGATCCGGGCCACCTCAGGAAGGTCATCGATGTACTCGCCCAAGGATGAGATCACCAGGGCACGTATGGAAGACGCTCTGGCCCATGCCGCCGCGGGCCTGTCCACCACGACGTTCGGGGAAGCGGCGTGGGGCTGGCTGGGCCGCACCATCGGCAGCCGCACGGAAGGGGGTCGCTGGCTCCGCGTCCACTGCGGGGAAGCGTCCAAGACCCCCGCAGACAGGAACGAGGGCATCGCCGTCGCCGAGGAACGGATCTCCGACAGGGTGTCCCGGCCCCGACTGCACAAGCTGTTCCGCTGGGGGGACGGGCCGTACGTCTTCGAGGCCGAGCTGATCGACTACGTCGCCCAACCGGTCGTCTCCCCGACAACCCCCCACCTCACCAAGGACCCGGATCTGCCGGACTCCTGGTGGGCGACCTTGCGCGAGAGCCTGGATGCCCTCAGCACCGCCCAACCACCCCGCGAGACGATCCGGCAGTCCTGGGCGGATCGGGTCTTCCCCGAGTTCCTGGGCATCCCCGCGCCGACCATCATCGAACGCGTCACCGGCCACGCCGATCTCCAGTGGGCCAACCTCACCCACGATCCCCTCGTCATCCTGGACTGGGAACGCTGGGGCGCCGTCCCCGTCGGCTACGACCCGGCCATGCTCTACGTCAACAGCCTCCGAGTCCCCCCTGTCGCCGACCGCATCCGCACCGAGTTCGCCCACATCCTGGACACCCCGGCCGGCCGGATCGGCGAACAGATCGCCCTCGCCGAAATGCTCCAAGCAGTCGGCCGCGGCTGGTACTCGGAGCTGGCCCCGCTCCTACGCCGACGCGCCGAGCAACTGACCGGAGTACGCCCGCCGACCTCGGCACCCACCAAGGCCACAGTCTGACCCCCTTCCTGGGGTGATGTTGGTGGTTCAGCGCGGGTGCGCCGAGCGCTTCCTTCTCGGGCGGGTGGATCGTGCGGATGTCGACGAGCTGCTCGCGGGTCGCCGTCGGGTTGACGTTGGAACTCGGCCCACTGTCCGGTCCCAGCTGATGGTTGACAGTGGCCGTGATCGGCTTTTCTGTGCGCGTCGTTGCGGCGTGTGGCGGGAGGTCGGGATTGGCTCTGGTGGAATTGAGGGACGTCTGGCTAGGACTGATCGGTCCCTCCCTTCTTTGGTCGTGGCGAGAGCTGGCCTCGGCACTCCTCAGGTCGCCTCGCCGAGTTCGGCGTCTCCCATCGGTGTCAGTACGCGGACGTTGGTCTGTTGGTAGATGACCGAGCTGCGGAAGGTGACGACCTCACGGCGGGCGCTCACGCGGTCCATGAGGAAGGCGTGGAGGCGTTCGATGTCGGGGACGGCCACGTGGATGATGAAGTCGTCGTCGCCGGAGACCACGAAGACGGAGACCACCTCGGGCAGCCCGGCGAGATACGTCTCGAACGCCGAGATCACGTCCCGGCTCAGTGGGCGGAGGCGGGCGAAGACCAGGGCCTGGAGGGAGCGGCCGAGCAGCCGGGGCTGTACGGCCGCGTGGTAGCCGGTGATCACTCCGCGTGCCCGTAGCGCCCGTACCCGCTCCAGGCAGGTGGAGGGCGCGAGCCCGACCAGCCGTGCCAACTCCCGGTTGGTCAGCCGTGCATCGCGTTGCAGATGAGCGAGGATCGCCGAATCATTGCCGTCCATGACCGTCATTTTGGCGCCCGCACCGAATTGGGTTCGGCCGGATCCCCAACTGGCCGTATTCCGCACTAGATTCCCCTCTCGCTTGCTTGGCCGGGTAGGGGTGAGCAGCCACGGCCGTACACCGGATGTGAGAAGGGAGTCCTCGGTCCATGACTACCGCTGTCGAGCACTATGACCGGTTTCTCGCCGAGCACTACACCTGGATGCTCGGGGGTGATCCGACCGCGCTGGTCGCGGGGCAGCGGGCGGAGCTGGCGGAGTGGGGTGTGGTGCCGGGGGAGGGGTGGGGAGGCGGGTCGGGCGGGAGCCTGGCGGTGGATCTGGGGTGCGGGCCGGGGTACGGCAGCCTCGCCCTGGCTGAGCTCGGCTTCGACTCCGTGCTCGCCGTCGATCTGAGTCGGCCGCTGCTGGACGAGTTGGCCGCGTACGCCGCCGAGGTACCGGCCGTACGTCCAGTACGGGCCGATGTCCGCACCGCCCTGCGTGAGCTGGTCCGCCCGGGCTCGGCCGACGCGGTCGTCTGTCTCGGCGACACGCTGACCCACCTGCCGACCAGGGGAGACGCGGCCGCGCTGTTCGGCGCCGTCGCCACCGCGCTCGCGCCCGACGGTACGGCCCTCTTCGGCTACCGCGACCTCACGGTCCCCCTCACCGGCACCGATCGCTTCCTCCCGGTCCGCGCCACCGAGGACCGCATCATGACCTGTTTCCTGGAGTACCCGGACGACTACGACGACTACACGGTCGTCGTCCACGACCTGATCCACACCCGCGAGCGCGGCGACCACGGCAACTGGGCCATGACCGCCCACAGTTACCGCAAGCTACGGCTCTCCCACACCTGGGTGCTGGGCCAACTGCGGGCCGCCGGGCTGCATGTCGTACGGGAGGACGCGGGGCCGGGGGGTATGCGGACCGTGGCGGCCAGGAGGGCGCCGTGACGGCGCTGCGGATCGCGGGCCTCGCCGATGCTGTGGGCGTGGCGCGACTGCACGCCGACAGCTGGCGCCGCCACTACCGGGGTGCGTACGCCGACGCCTTCCTGGACGGCGATGTGGTGGCGGACCGCGAGGCGGTGTGGTCGTCGCGCCTCGCCGAGCCGGACGTGGGTGTCACGATCCTTGCCGAGGACGGCGGCGGATTGCTCGGCTTCGTCCACGTCGTCCTCGACGAGGATGCCGTCTGGGGCAGCCTGGTCGACAACCTCCATGTCAGCCACCACCGCCGACGCACCGGAGTCGGCGGCCTGCTCCTGATCCGGGCCGCCGAGGAGGTCGCAGGGCGGGCGGTCAGCGGCAGCTCCCTCTACCTCTGGGTTCTCGAACAGAACAGGGCCGCCCGGAAGTTCTACGAGGCATACGGCGGACTATGCGTCGAGAAGGCGGCGGTGTCCCCGCCCGGCGGTCACCCCGAACGCCTCGACGGCACTCCCGCCAAACTCCGGGTCGCCTGGCACAGGGCGGAATCCGTATCGCCCGCCCCTAAGTGACGGCAACCTTCGGGGCTCTCGGCGGCAACCAGCGGGTGCAGCAAACAGAAGCGAGCGCAACGAGCGTAAGAAACGCAGCACAGCACGTGAAATCCCTTTCTCCACAAGGGAGTTCACCATGCGCACCCGTATCACAGGCAACGTCGCACGTACCGTCGTACGACTACTGGCCGTCTTCACCGCCGTGGCCGCCCTGCTCTTCGCGCCCGGGATGACGACCCCGTCCTCGGCTGAGGCGGCGATCGACTCGGCGCGGTCCGAGGCGGCCGTCGAACGAGCGGTTCAGGCGGCCACCGGGAGGATGGCTCAGGCGGCCCCGGACGGGTCGGCCGCGGCAGACGTCTGGAACCCGCCCGCGAACCTGGTCCAGCCGCTCAACGAGGTCTGGAACCACGTCGAGTCCACGTACGGCGACCTGTACGGCTTCCGGAACTACGGCTGGGACCAGATCATGGCCAACCGGGGCAGCGTCAACTACTGCGTCCGCTGGGAGTTGGACCAGCCGGTCAGCGCGGCCCTGCGCGACCAGATCCACGCGGCGCTGAAGAAGCAGTTCGGCAAGTGGATGGCGGCGATGGTCGACAACGGCCAGGGCACCAATGCCTGGCCGTACACCAACGTCCCCGTCAACATTGTTGGCTGGGCGGTGAAGAACCGCTCCACCCTCCAGTGGACCGACAACTCCGTCGACATCTACACCGACATGCTCGACGGCGCCGGCGCCCCGCAGTGCAACCCCGACTGCGGCCGCTTCTTCCACCAGGACGGCAACTACTCCCGCTGCCCCGGCGGCGCCTCCCGCCACTACGACCAGTCCCTCTGGCTCACCGAGGGCTTCGGCGGCGGCGCCGGCGGAGACTGGGGCCAGCGCATGGGCCGCGCGTACTTCACCGGCGCCCTCGCCCAGGAGAACATCCACATCTACCTCCACGAGGTCGGCCACACCTTCGGCCTCGACGACTTCTACGACTGGACCCCGACCGGCCAGTGCTGCTTCGTGATGAAGGCGGGCAGCGCGGCGCAGATCACCGAGTTCGACAAGTGGATGTTCCGCGACTTCTGGCGCCACGTGAAGTACCGGTACGGCCTCGGATCACGGCCTCGGATCACGGCCTCGGACCACGGCCTCTGATCAGGGCTTCTGATCAGGGCTTCTGATCAGGGCTTCTGATCAGGCCTTCTGATCACAGCCGTGGAGGTCGGTGCCCGCCGGCCCTGGCCAGCGCGTGTTCGGCCTCCATGGCCAGGGTGCCCACCAGATCGGCCGCGGACGGCAGGTCGTCGATGAGGTCGGCGGCCTCGCCGGCCCACAGCGGAAGCGGGGGAATCGCGCCCCGGGACACGGCGTCCTCGTACGCCCGCCGGGCCTCGTGGGGGTCGGCCGCGAGTTCGTGCTCGCGGTCCCGCCACCGGTCGAGGAAGGGATGGCCGAGCGTGCGGGCCGTGTACGCCTCCGGCCAGCTCGAACCGCGGGCGATGTCCAGCACGCGGTTGCGCTCGGTGTCCTCGCCGCGCGCCTCGATGAGGGCCTTGGCGGTCGCGGGGTCGACCAGGGCCTCGGTGGTGGCCTGGAAGCGGGTGCCGAGCAACGCCCCCGCCGCCCCCAGCGCCAGGGCGGCCGCGACGCCGCGCCCGTCGGCGATCCCACCGGCCGCCAACACCGGCACCGGCGCCACCAGATCCACCACCGCCGGCACGAACGGCAGCGTGGAGCGCCCGCGCCGCGCCCCGTGCCCGCCCGCTTCGGTGCCCTGCGCCACGATCACATCGGCGCCCAGGTCCACCGCCCTGCGGGCCTCCTCCAGGTCGGTGACCTGAATGATCAGCGTCGATCCCGCGTCCCGGACCCGCTCCGCGAACGGCCGCGGGTCACCGAACGACAGCATCACCGCCGTCGGACCGCGCTCCAACGCCCACTCCACCGCACCGACATCGATCGCCCACGACAGAAAGCCGACGCCCCACGGCTTTCCGGGTCCCTCGGCGGCCAGTACGGCCAGTTCGCGGGCCAGCCACTTCCGATCCCCGAACGCGCCGCCCAACAGCCCGAGCCCACCACCACGCGAGACCGCCGCCGCCAACGCCCCACCGGCCGACCCGCCCATCGGGGCCGGCGCGATCGGATGCTCCACACCGAACAGCCGCGTGAACGCCGTAGACAAACCCATGCGCCCATCCTCACCCGGCGCCCGACCTGCCCGCAGGAGGACGAACCGGGGCAGGTCCGAAGTCCCGGTTGTCGGCGGGGCCCTTGGCCAATTCCGTTGTTGGACAGGGCCGTTGGCCATAGGGTCCCCGCATGTCCATCCGTGTCCGTATGCGTCAAGCCCTGCCCGAGGCGATGCGCGCCCGCGACAAGGCCGCGGTCAGTGCCCTCCGCTCGACCCTCGCCGCGCTGGACAACGCCGAGGCCGTGCCCGTGGGCGAGGCCGAGCTGCGCGGACTGGCCCTGGAGGCGTCCCCGGTCGGCGCCGGTACGACGGAGGCGGCGCGGCGCGAGCTGACCGAGCGCGCGGTGGTGGACATCGTGCGGGCCGAAGCGGCCGAACGCCTCGAAGCCGCCGCCCGGTTGACGGCTCCAGCGCACGCCGACCGAGTCGCCCGGCTGCACGCGGAGGCCGCCGTACTGCTCCGATTCCTCGACGGCCACGGCACCCCGTAGGGCCGCCGTCCGTGATCGGCCGTCATGACAGATGTCATGGCCCCGCTGTGAACGTGATCGTCCACGCGAACGATGTAGGGCGCACCGGTCGCCCGTGACAATCGCCGTACAGAGCCCAGGAGTTGACCGCCCAGGGTCATCGGGAACGTCACGAGCATCACGAAGCATCACGGATCACGAAGCATCAAGAAGCATTAGGAAACGAGGGAACAGCTGTGCGTATCAAACGCCTTGTCGGAACCGCGTTGGGCACCACACTTCTGCTCGTCACCGCGGCGCCGACGGTGTCGGCCGCGCCCGGAGCCGGGACCACGACTCCGGCGCCCACCGGGCTGGACCGGGCCGAGCTGCGCGGCACGCTCGACGCGATCCACACGGCCGGCATGTACGGCGTGTACTCGTCCGTCCGTGACGACGGCGCCCGCTGGACCGGCGCCTCCGGCCTCGCCGACGTCGACACGGGCCGCAAGGTCACCCCGAACATGCGCCAGCGCATCGGCAGCATCAGCAAGACGTTCACGGCGGTGGCGATACTCCAGCAGGTCGAGCGCGGCCGGATCAGCCTCGACGCCCCGGTGACCGACTACGTCCCGGACCTGTTCCCCGGCGCCGACCGGGAGCGCGGCGACGCCATCACCGTACGCATGCTCCTCAACCACACCAGCCACATCGGCGACTACGTCCTCCCTGCCTTCCCCTCCCTCAACCAGAACTCCACGTCCAGCCTCGACGAACACCGTTTCCGTTCGATCAGCCCCGAGGAACTCGTACGGCTGGGCCTAGGGGCCCCCGCCACCGGCAGCCCCGGCGCGCAGCCGGGCGCGTACTCGAACACCAACTACGTGATCGCCGGCCTCGTCCTGGAGAAGGTCACCGGCCAGAAGGCGTCGACGTACATCACGCGCCACGTCATCGACCGCGCCGGCCTGCGCGACACCAGGTACCCGCACACCCCGCACATCAAGGGCCCGCACCCCAAGATGTACGAGTCGTTCTACGGCCTCATCGACCCGCCCCGCGACTACAGCGTCTACGACATGTCCTGGGCCTACACGGCCGGCGCGATCGTCTCCACGACGAACGACCTGAACCGCTTCTACCGCAAGCTGCTCTCCGGCGACCTGGTCGGCGAGGCCTCCGTGGCCGAGATGCAGCGGACGGTTCCGCTCGCCGTCGCCCCGGGCGCGACCATCGACTACGGCCTCGGCATCTTCGCCCTCGACCTCCCCGGCTGCGGCCGCTTCTGGGGCCACGACGGGGCGGTCTTCGGCGCCGGCACGTTCAGCTTCACCAGCGCGGACGGCGACCGGCAGCTCAGCATGGGCTGGAACCTCATGAAGTACCAGCGCCTCAACGAGGACGGTACGGCCCTGGAGCCCAGCCCCATCGACGCCGCCCTCAACGCCCATATCGTCGAGGCGCTGTGCCCGACGGCGGCCACGGAGCCGTCGAAGTCCCTGACGGCGAAGGGGGACACCGGATCGCGTACGGCCGTCGAACGGATCCTTCCCAACGGTCTGCGCGGCGTTGACCTGTCCACCGGAATTTCCACCGGAAGCATGAAGCCCGCGAACTGACGACGACGGCGGGTGGGTAAGACGCTTCCGTAAAACCGGAAACCGGTGCCGCACCACAGGGAGAGTGTCGTTTGTCCACCTTCGTTGTCTTCGACCTGGAGTTCACGACGTGGCCGGGGGCGTATGAGCAGAACTGGTCGGCCCCCGGCCAACTCCGCGAGATCGTGCAGATCGGCGCCCTGCGCCTGACCGAGGACCACGCTGTCGTCGAGGAGTACGAGACGCTGGTCCGCCCAGTGGTGAACCCACAACTGTCCCCGGCGTTCACGGAGTTGACCGGCATCGACCAGCAGTCGGTGGACCGGTACGGGCTCCCGCCGGCGCAGGCCCTGAGCGACTTCCTCGCCTTCTGCCAGGGCCGGTCGGTCCTCTCCTACGGCAACGACATGGTCGTCGTCGGGGAGAACATCGGCTGGGCCCGCGCCCGCGGCGAGGAGATCAAACACAGCCCCCTCACCCCCGGCTTCCACAACATCCGCCCCTGGCTGAACACCGTCGCCCCCACCACGGCGACCATAAACTCGGGCCGTCTCTGGCAAGCCCTGGGCCTGCCCACCCCCGCCCCCGGCAACGAACACTCGGCCCTCTTCGACTGCCACTCCATCGCCGCCGCCCTGAAACACCTCGCGGGCATGGGGGTGACTCTGCCGAAGGGCCTGCTGTAGCGGGGGAAGCGCGGCTACGGCCTTCTCTGCTTGGGCACGGTCACGCTGTCGGCGGCGTGGCGCGGGCCGTATTTGGACGAGAACTGGCCGACGAGTTCGCGGAAACAGACCAGGGCGGTGATCGGGGGAATTCCGACGATCACCATCGCGAGAAGAGAATGCGGCGACTGGGCGATGCACAGCGCCGCCGCCGTGCCGGAGGCGATCAGCATCACCGCCCAGGACCGGCGGGCGGTGCGGTGTTGTACGGATGCGCGCAGGATGGACAGACCGGCGAGAAGCCACGGCCCGTACACCGTCAGCGGCCACCACTGTGCCAGATCCGCCGTCACCACCAGCAGGGCGATGGCACGCAGTTGTTCGTACGAATAGGAAATGGACCAGGTCAGCATCGTCACCGCACACGCCGCGATCATCACGATCAGAATCGCCACCGGAATGATTCTCGGATTTCCGGCGAGGAGATGAACTCCGGGCCGGGGGCGCCGCCGGTGGACCGGGCGGCGGGGGTGGGCGTAGTCGTCCAGCGGGGGTGGATCGGGATCCACGCCGGGCGCCGCCGTGTGCAGCATCTGGACCAGTTCTTCATCCGGATCCCATCCGCCCGACGGGATCGTCGGATCGGTGACGCGCCAGAGGTTCTGCGTGTCGAGTGGGTCAGGGCAGTCAGGGTATGGGCTTACCGCGTCATAGTTTTTTCTCGCTTGAATCCTGTCCTGAATCCTGTCCATCCTCTGTCCTTCGCGCTCCGCTTCGGGCTCTGTGCTTCCTTCGCTTCCTTCCGAGTCGCGATCATCTAACGAGTGCCGAACGGCGCGAGGAATCGGGCATTTGGGGGAGCGCGCGGGGTGTAGTGATGACTATTGGAACACCCGGATTTGTGCTGGTCAGCCGAACTGGCCCGGCTGGTAGTCGCCGGCGGGGTTCTGGACCATGACGTTCATACGGTTGAAGGCGTTGATGACGGCGATCAGCGACACCATGGCGCTGAGCTGGTCCTCGTCGTAGTGCTTGGCGGCGTTCTCCCAGACCTCGTCCGAGACTCCGCCGGCCGCGTCGGCGATGCGGGTGCCCTGCTCGGTCAGTTCGAGCGCGGCGCGCTCGGCCTCGGTGAAGACCGTGGCCTCGCGCCAGGCCGCGACCATGTGCAGGCGGGTCGAGGTCTCGCCGGCGGCGGCAGCCTCCTTGGTGTGCATGTCGAGGCAGAAACCGCACCCGTTGATCTGGCTGGCACGGATCTTGATCAGTTCCTGCGTCGACAGGGGCAGCGCCGAGTCGGTCACGACCTTGCCCGCCGCGATGAAGTGCTTCAGCAGCCTGCCCGCGGTCGGGTTGGCGAAGAAGTTCAGGCGGGCTTCGGTGGTCATGGTGCTCATGGTGTGCTCCTCTGCCGTGGTCGATGGCTACACACCTACGACGGAACGACTCGGCGCGATGTGACAGAACTGGGCGAGGCTTGGGTGCGACGTGGGTCTCACGCCTCGCCCGCCCGTGCCTCGTCAATCGCTCGACGGCTCACTCGTCCTGGCTGCTCCCGTTCCTGCCGTCCTTGCGGTTCGACCGGCGTACCAGTTCGCCGGCGGTCAGCGTGGCGGTGGAGACGGCGCGTACCCAGCGGGGGCCGCCCCGGGAGGCCCAGACGACGCAGGCGCAGCCGCCGAGGACGAGTACGAGGACGCCGGACAGTATGAGCACGGTCATGCTCACCCCTTCTTCGGGTTCTGATGAGATCGGTGCCCACCGTGCCACCCGGGTGGGGTCAGGCCCCGCTGTCCCCGGCCGCGCAGGAGGCTGACACCCGCGCCGAGGGAGACGACGCCCATGCCTGTGCCGGTTGCGATGCCCTGGGTGCCGTCGACGACGAAGGGGGCCGCGGCGGCGACGACGAGGTTGAACAGGAACAGGAACCACAGGACGGGCTTCGAGCCGAGCAGGGCCTTCATGGGGTCTTCCTTCGGGGGAGTCCGGAGAGTCGCCGGAGAGTCGGGGGAATCGCCGGAGAGTCGGGGGAGTCGCGAGGGCCGGAGTGCGATGCGCAGCCCGGCTGGACCTCGTGACATCAACGATCCCGTCCGGCCGCTCCCGTCACGAGGGAGTGCTCTCCCGGATCGGTGGTGCAGCCGGCTACACCACCGGCCCCGGCCCTATGAGGAGACAGGGCGTGTGAGTGCGGTGAAGGCCTCGTCCAGGAGGGCCAGCAGGTCGAGCTGGCCGTCCGAGGCGGTCCAGTGGTCCAGGGCGATCTGGAGGCAGTTGAGGGCGGCGGCGGCCGCACATCTGCTCGCCGACCGGATCACCGCCGAGCTGAAGACAACGACTCCACCAACCGTTCCTATGGGCTGAGCGGGAGTGAGTCCTGTTGCCAGGATTCATGCTCAGCCGAACGCCCCGAACGGTGTTGGGCGTTCTGGTTGCCCGCGTTCACTCCGCGTCCGGGCGGCACGCATCGTGTGCGTGGTCCGGGGATGCGGGGGCGGGGTCCCTCACGCCCGAGTGCACGCCGGTCGGCCTGGACGGTCCGATGCCCCTGTACATCGCTCTGGTGTGCAGGGGGCGGTGTCGTCCGTCGCCGGATCGGGTGCCCTTGGGTGCGCCGTCCGATCGCCACGGCGGCTGCCTCGTGGCGAGTGGTCTTCCTGTGGTCGTGGGTGAGGGGCTTCTGCCAGTGCTGGGCGCCCCACTTCGAGGTATAGGCCGGGTCGACCGCGATGACGGCGATGCCGGTCTGGTCGGTCATGGAGGTCAGGCGGGCGCGGAGCCGGCCGGTGGGCATGCCGGAGATGAGCTGCCGGAACCGGCGCTTGCGGCCGTGTTTCTCCCGGGTCTTGTCGGCGGTGAAGTCGAGGTCTTCGACGGCGATCGCTTTGACGCCGCAGGCGCGGGCCCAGTGCAGCAGTCGGGTGAGGGCATGGCGCACCTGGGCGTCACGGTGTTCGGCGGTGCCGGACAGGTCGAAGGGGAAGCGGCGCGGCTGGCCGATGGGATTGCCGTGAGTGTCCAGCCGCCAGGCGGCCAGATGGTCGGCGTTCATGTCGACCCCGATCACGCCGTGGGCCAGGGCTGCGGTATGGGGGATGGCCGGGGAGGGCGGGATCTGCCAGGAGGCGGTCAGGTACCAGCGCCCGCGTTCTGTGTCCAGGTGGATGCGGTAGGCGACCGCCCGGTTGGCCTCCACTCGGTCCGCCCATTCCTGCTCCCGGTGCGCGAACCCCACCCTCGCGGCGAGGACGTACCGGCCGTGCGGGGCGTTCGCAACTCCTTGAGCGGGGCGGGGAGTTTGATGCTCACCTCGCCGTCGGGGGTGATGCGGAGGGTCTCATTGCCGTACTGCTTCCCCGACTCGCCGTCGGCCTGGCAGAACCAGCGCTCGGCCTCCCACTGCCGGCGCCACTGACTGGTCCTCGGTGAGCTGCGCGGCGTCGAGGTGGTGCCGGGTGCGGGCCAGGTGCTTGCCGCCGCGTACGACGTGCACGATCCCGGCCTCACGGTCGGCGCGCTCCCGCTCCAGCCGGTCTTCCAGGACGTGCAGACGGCGGGACTTGGCATGCCACTCCCGCTTGCTGCGGTAGCCGCCTGGCTCCCCTTTGCTGCCCTTCTGGCCCACCGGCTGGGACAGCCGGTGCTTGATCGTCCTGATCCCGGCTTCCAGGCCCTGGATGTGGGCGAGCTGGCAGCGGCGCGCCAGGGCCCACTGGTCGTGGCTGGCCTTGGTGATCGCCCCCGCCCACCGCGCGGACGAGAACGGCGTCAGTTCCCGCTTGCGCGCCGCCCACGCCTCACCGTCGTGCACCAGGCCGTTCCGGCAGCGCGTCTTCAGGTCACGGGAGGCCAGCGACCCGAGGTGGGCGCCCACCAGCCGCAGCACCGTCTCGTCTGCGGGTGTGAGCTGCTTCAGCCGGGTACGGACCGCGACACCGGAAGGGCCGGGCGCGACGAACGGCACCGCAAGCTCCCGCAACCCACTCACCTCCCCCGCACCCTCGTACCGCCCCTCGAAAACCCGGTCATCACACCCAACGAACACCACCAGAGAAGGTCACGCATTCGACACGCAAACTTTCATTCCCACCCCGGAAGGGCAGCGTGCGTCCCAGCCGGGATCGCCAGTGCTCACTCGGACGCCAAAACACACTCACACTCAGCCAAACCCCAGCAGTTGCCAACCCCGCCGAGCAGATCGACCGCCTCGACAAGACCCTCACCGCCGCCGGCGTCCGGCACCGGGGCGAGGTGTACGCGGGCGCCCACCACGGCTTCACCCAGGCCGACACCGCCATGCACAGCCCGGAGGCGACGGAACGCCACTGGACGGCCCTGCTGGATCTGCTGGCCCGCAACCTCTGAGCTACCCCAGCCCCCGGAGGAACGCCGCCAGCGTGCGCGTCATCGTGTTGGCGGCGGTCGCGGCGAACAGCGGGTCGAGGTGGTTCATGCCCTCGTCGGTCTCGTACGTCGCGTACGGGACACGGGACCCGGCGGCCACCCGCCGGGTCCCGGCCACGACGGTGCCGTGGGAGTAGCTCGTCTGGAAGGCGTAGAGTGGCACGTCGAGCGCGCCGGCGTGCCACAGGCGCAGGCCCAGGGAGCGGGCCAGCTCGGTGTCGGCGTAGGCGTCGCTGATGTCGAGGTCCACCGACAGGCGGGCCGGCCAGTACCACTCCCACACCCCCGGCACGGGCCCGGCGTACGCCTCGGCGACCCGCCCGAGGGGTGTCATCCCGTCGTCGACCCATCCTCGTACGCCCGCGCTGTCGGCGGTGTCGGCGAGGTGCCCGGAGTGGACACTGATGTCGTTCGGCCAGCCGAAGCCCGCGTCGACGAGGGTGCCGAGGAGCGCGGCGTTCGTGATCGGATACGGCAGCCGCAGCGCGTCGGGCAGCCGGGGCTGGAGCACGGAACGGCCCTCGGGGTCGTGGTGGGCGTACCACCCGGCGAGCTGGTACCAGATCTGCGTGCTCTCCGCGCGGGTGCCGAGCCCGACCCCGCTCAGGGTCAGGTCGAAGACCCGCCCGCCCTCGATCGCCGCGAGCCGCTCCCGCACCTCCTCCGGCGAGTCCTGCGCCGGCGCCCCGGTCCCCTCGAACGCCCCGCGCACCCCGCCGTCGACGACCGCCAGCCCCGCGAGGTCCCGGTACCCGGCCCGCCCGTCGAAGTCCCAGGCGGCGTACGCCAACGCGCTGGTCGCGCCCCAGGAGTGACCGCCGAGCACCACCCGCCGCCGCCCACCGGCCCGCGCGGCCAGTACCACCGCCCGCAGATCCGCCAGGGCGAGCCCGAGCCCCCACCCGCCCACGAACCCGGACGCCGCCGGGTCCTGCGACCGATACCGCCCGTCGAGGTAGTAGCCCAGCGGATCGGCGCCCAGGAACCCGCTCCGGTCGGACAGGTTCTCCTCCCGCCGGTCCACCGCCCACACCTGCACCCCGGGCACGGCCGCCACCAGATCCCGCGCCACCAGCCGGAAGTCGTTGGCCGCCCCGAACATCCCCGGCACCAGCACGAGGACCGTCGCCGCGTCCCGGGGGCCGACCTTGAGAACGTGCACGCGATCACTGGTGACGGGGCCGCCTCCGGCGCCCACGGCGATCGGCACGTACGCCTCACCGGCCCCGTACCCGGTCTTCTGCCCGGCGGCCGCCGACGCGGTCCCGCCGCCAGTACCGGCCAGGGCCAGCCCTCCGGCAAGTCCGCCCAGTACCGCTCTGCGTGACAGTCGGCTCGTCGGTCGATTCGCCCGTCGATTCGTCATCTCGGGTCGTCTCCTTGGGAGTTGGGGGGGCACGACACTGCCCCCAGCTTCTCCCGCTCCCCGTGGGCGTCCGTCACCGGGGGGCTTGGATCACCTCAAACGGGGAGTACTCCCCGCTTAATGGTCCGACGATAACATCGGGGGTGTGGGTGCTGGGGAGCACTCCCCGGTTGTGGTCGGGCGCGGAGGACGAGGATGACCGTCGGCGCAGAACGGGCGACGCCGCCGCCGCGGCGGCGCGACGCGCAGCGGAACCGGGAGCTGCTGGTGGCGGCGGCCCACCAGGTGTTCACCGAGCAGGGCCTCGACGCGCCGCTGGACGTGATCGCCCGCCGGGCCGGGGTCGGGAACGCGACGCTCTACCGGCACTTCCCCACCCGCGCCGCCCTCATCGACGCCGTCTTCCACGACCAGCTCACCGACACGATGGCCGTCGGCGAACGGCTCCGGAGCGCCCCGGACGCCTGGTCCGGGCTGACCGATTACCTCCGGGCCGTCTTCGGCACGCTGGCCGCCGACCGCGGTACCAACGACCTCATGACCACCCATGTGCAGAGCGTCGGTGCCCTCGACGCCGTGCACGCGCACAACCGCCGGACGCTGGAACTCCTGCTGGCGCGCGGCCGCGACGAGGGCACCGTCCGCCCCGATGTCACCACCGAGGACGTCCTGTTCGCCCTCGCCGCCCTCGGCCGCGCCGTCCCGGCCCTGACCGCCGCGACCACCCCCGACGCCTGGCACCGCCCCCTCGCCCTGCTCCTCGACGGCCTCCGGGCCGCGACCCCGCCCGAACCCTCACCCCTCCCCGGACCCGCCCTCACCGCCGCCCAACTGGGTGACGTACTGCGGGAGTTGGGCCCTCATCGCGCACCCAAGGGGCAGGGCTGAGGGCCCGTGTCTCAGGCGTCCTCGTCGAGGGCGATCGCGGCGGCCGGGCAGACCGCCGCCGCCTCCCGGACGGCGGAGTGCCGGTCGGGGGCGGGTCCGGGTTCGAGGAGTACGACGATGCCGTCTTCGCGCTGGTCGAAGACCTCGGGGGCGATCAGCGCGCACTGGCCGGCGCCGCAGCACTTCGCCTCGTCCACGCGGACCTTCATGACGGCTCCCTTCCTCCCTGCCTTCCTTCCTGCTCCCCGGTTTTCACCAGCGCACCGGGACCTCGCGCAGACCGCCGACGAGGAGTCCTTCCACCTTCTTCAACTCCTCGGCGGATACGGCGAGTTCGAGCGTCGGCAGCTTGCGCAGCAGGACCTCCAGGACGACCTGGAGCTCGGTGCGGGCGAGGGCCTGGCCGAGGCAGGAGTGCGGGCCGGCGCCGAAGGTGAGGTGGGGATTCGGGCCGCGGGTGAGGTCCATCTTGTCGGCGCCGTCGAAGACCCGCTCGTCGCGGTTGGCGGCGGACATGCCGCAGAAGACGGTGGTGCCGCTCGGCAGCGCCTCCCCGTCGAGGTCGATGTCCTCGCTCAGATAGCGCCGGATGCCGAAGCCGCCGAGGTTGGCGTCGAAGCGCAGTACCTCCTCGACCGCCGTACGGATCAACGACGGGTCGGCGAGCAGCTGCTCCCAACGGCTGCGGTCGGCCAGCAGCAGCGCGGCCATCTTGCCGATCATGTTGGCGGTGGTCTCGTGGCCGGCGACCAGCAACCCCATGCCGGTGGCCAGCAGTTCGGCGTCGGTCAGCCGCTCCTCCTCCGGCAGCGCCGCGCCCTCCACGATCAGCATGCTGAGCAGGTCCTCGCCCGGGTCGGCCCGCTTGGCCGCGATCAGCTCCGTCATGTACCGGGAGAAGCCGATGAACGCCGCCTTCGTCTCCTCCTGCGAGAAGCGGCTGACGTTGAGGAACGCGTCGGACCAGTGCGAGAAGCGGTCGCGGTCCTCGGCGGGGGCGCCCAGCAGGGCGCAGATGACGTAGACGGGGAGCGGGAAACCGAGGGCGGCCTTGAGGTCGCCGGGCCGGCCGCGCTCGATCATGTCGTCGAGGAGGGCCTCGGCGGTCTTCGTCATGTCGGGGCGCAGGGCGGCCATGCGCTTGGCGGTGAAGTACCGGCCGACCTGGCGCCGCCAGCGCAGATGGGGCTCGCCGTTCTCCGGTATGGCCAGCTCGTACTCGGGGCTCGCGTCGGCCGCGACGCCGCCCGCTCCGTCGGCGGATACCCGCGCGGCGTCGTCCCCGGCCCTGGGGCGGGAGAACCGGGGGTCGGACAGCAGGGCGCGGACGTGGTCGTAGCGGCTCACGAACTTCGCCCGGTCACCGCTCGGGAGCTCGACCGTGGCCACCGGGCACCGCTCGCGCAGTCGCTCCCATTCGGCGGGCGGATACAGGGGGCCGGGGGTGGGTATCGGCAGGCGGACGACGGACTCGCTCATCTCGACATCTCCTTGTGGGGGAGTGGGCGGAGTGGAGATGGAAACGCACGCTACTCACCTGGTGCATCATGCATCAATAGTGCATCATGCACTCTCCATGCATGGCGCAATCTCGACGTAGGGTGAAGATGTTGGTGATGCACAGGACGTCAGGAGGAGACCGGCGTGGATGCCCGAGACGCGGGGGAGCGCATCGAGCGGGAGTTGCTGATCCTGACGCGCAACCGTGATACGTCGACGCCCCGCGGTGTCCGCGGCGGCGGCACCCTGGACCGCAGCGCCTATGTGCTGCTCAGCAGGCTGGAGGCCCAAGGGCCCATGTCCATCCCGGAGTTCGTGGAGGCGTTCGGTTTCGCCGCGTCCACGTTCACCCGGCAGACCTCGGCCCTGCTGCGCGACGGCCTGGTGGAGCGCACCCTCGACCCCGAGGGGGGCGTCGCCCGCAAGTTCCGTATCACCGAGAAGGGGCTCGCGCGCCTCGCCGAGCAGCGCGAGGTGTTCGTCGCCGGCGTCACCGACGTCATCGCCGACTGGCCCGCCGAGCGCCGCCGCCGCTTCATCGCCGACCTGCGCCGGTTCAACACCGACATCGAACGCATCAGCGGACGTTCTTGGCCACGACCGGAGGCGGAGCCGGTGGAGCGGCGTTGACTTGTACTCCCTTCCGAAGGAGGGAGATTCTGGCCGTCCCGCTCGTTGCTGCGCCGCTAGGCGGCACAGGTCTCGGGCGGGATTCCGTGACTTCCTGTTTCATCGCGCTGTGCCAGAACGGGTTCTGGTCTTAT
>NZ_VTHJ01000006.1 GCF_008386495.1 Streptomyces tailanensis
TCCGGCGACGGACGGCACCGCCCCCGCACGACCAGAGCGATCGTGCGGGGCATCGGACCGTCCAGGCCCGACCGGGCACCCCGGGGCGTGAGGGACACCGCCCCCGCATCCCCGGACCACGGACACGATCCGTTGGAGCCGGACACGGCGAGACCGCGGTCGACCAGAACACCCAACACCGTTCGGGGCGTTCGGCTGAGCATGAGTCCAGGCAACAGGACTCACTCCCACTCAGTCTTTAGGAACGGTTTCGTGGTCACCCGTCGCACACTACTGAACCGGCTTCAGCCGCCGGGTGGTCTCTTGTGTCCTCTCGGCTGTCCTCTCGACGAAGCGTTCTACGTCTGCGGCGGTCGGCCGGAGCAGCCCGTCCCGTACGGCGAGGGCCGTGGCCTCGGCGCGCGAGGCCGCGCCGGTCTTGCGCAGCAGGTGTTCGACGTGCGTGTGCACGGTACGCGGGGACAGGAACAGCGCCTGCGCGATGGCCTGGTTGGTCTGACCGGTGGCCGCCCTGGTGAGCACCTCCAGCTCACGCGGGCTGAGGCCGTACGGCAGCGGGACGGGCGCCTCGTGCACGAGGACCGCCTGGCGTACGACCGCCGCGCCGAGGGTGTGCCGCCGGAGCGTGACACGGTACCAGTCCTGTCCGACGGGCCACAGCAGCCGCAGCCGCGTGCCGCGCGAGTCGGCGAAGGCGCGCGCCAGCCGGCGGAACTCGGCGTCCCGCAGCACTCCGGCCGGGTCCCGGCCCGGGACGTCAATGGCCTCGTCGGCGACGAGCAGGCTCGCTCCGCCCTCCGCCGGCAGGTCGTGGAGGTCACCGGCGTGGGCGGTGGTATCGGCGAGGACGCCCAGGGCGGGCAGGAGGGAAGCGAGCAGGCGGCGGGTGTCGGTGTCGTACGCGTCCGGGGTGTCGGTGGAGAGGGTGATCATTCCGACGAGCCGGCCGCGGTGGCGCAGTGCGCCCGTCACCGCGTCGCGGACGCCCGCCGGGCGCATCCGCTCGGCGTAGAACCAGCCGTCACGGTAACGCTCCCCGGAGCCTTCGGTCTGCTCGACGTCCTCGATGTCCTCCGAGATGGAGGGCGGGACCTCGCTGCGCAGGACGTTGCCGTACCAGGGCGTCGACATGAACTCGGCGGCCAGGGCCTCGGAGACCTCGGCGTCGTAGCCGACGCCCGCGATCTGCACGTACGTGCCGGTGATCGGGTCGACCTCCAGCAGGGTGGCGGCGTCGAGGGGCAGGGCACGGCCGAGCTCCCGCAGCGCCTCGGCGCAGGCGGACGCGGTGTCGCGCTCGCGGGTGAGCATGCCGATGCGGGTGGCGGCCGCGATCTGGTGGTGGTCGAGCATGCGAGCCTCCCGGGCCTGCCCGAGACCGTGCAGGTCTTTTGGGGCCTAACGATATGGGTCCGGCAATGGTTGGACAAGACATTCACCTATCCGTGACGCGGGGGTGGCGGGGCTGTGGACTCGGCCGTCTGCCGGGCTGTGGCTCAGGCGGCCGATGGGACATGGTTCAGCGGGCCGGCCGGGGCGCGCGGGTCCTCCGAGTCGTGACCCAGCCATCCGCCCGGCCGCGACACACAGATCCACAGAACCGTGGCCCAGCCACCTGGCCGACTGTGGCGCGCCGGTCAGCCGAGCCGTGGCCCAGCGGCCTGCTCGGCCGCGACACAACGGCCCGCCGGGTCAAGGCCCAGGCGTCCACCCAGCCGCGGCACACCGGCCCACCGAACCGGGCCCAGCCATCTGGCCGGCCGTGACACACCGGTCCGCCGGAGCAAGGCGCAGCCGTCCACCCGGCACCGACACACCGGCCCACCGAACCGGGCCCAGCCGTCTGCCCGGCCGCGGCGCAGCGGACCGCTGAGCCGTGGCGCACCGGGATGCCTCGTCCTTGCGGCCGTTGTTCCTCGGCGTGATCTCGTCCGCCGTAAGCGGTCGGTATTTGTACGGATGGTGGGGCGGGGCGGTGGGGTCTTTTCTGGTCGGCACAGCCGGACACCGGTCGATCCGGGTCCACGTCCACGTCCCCTTGGAGAGCCCCGCCATGACCAGACGTCCGTATTTCGTCGCCGCGGCCTCGCGTAGGCAGTTCCTCACGTGGTCCGCCGGGGCCCTCGCCACGACCGGGCTGGCAGCCTCGGGCTGCAGCGCCCCCGAGGGCAGCGGTTCGGCGAAGGCCGCGGGCGCCTCGCCCTCCCCGACGACGCTCAGCCGGATCGGACTCGACTACCCCTTCACCCAACTCCCGCTCTACACCACCCTGGTGAAGCTCTCCACGGCCGCCGCGACGAAGCACGACGTCAAGCTGCTGACGACGAGCGACGCGAGCAACCCCGACACCCAGGCCACCAACCTCAACACCTGGGTCGCGCAGAAGATGCCCGCGATCGTGTCATTCCCCATGGTCTTCGAGGCCGCCGAGTCGATCGCCAAGGCCGCGCTGGACGCGGGGCTGATCTGGGTGACGTACGGCGGAACGCTGGAGAACCAGAGCGCCGACATCCAGTTCAGCTTCCGGGAGGGCGGCAGGCTGCTCGGGGAGGCGGCGGCGAAATGGGCCGACGAGGAACTGGGTGGCAAGGGAAAGGTGGCGTTCCTGGTCGACAACACGATCGAACTGGGCCGGGAGCGCACGAAGGGCATGGTCGACGCGTTCACGAAGCTCGCGCCGGGTGTCGACGTGGTCGCGCAGGAGCAGGCCATCGACCCCGACACGGGTCTGTCGAAGTCCAACGCGATCCTCGCCAAGCATCCCGACCTCAACATCGTCCTCGGGATCACGGACGCGGCGGCGTACGGCGGTTTCAAGGCGTTGCAGCAGGCCGGGCGGAAGAAGGGGGACGCGAAGACATTCGTCGGCGGGCAGGACGGTGCGGCTCCCTCGCTCCTCGCCATCAAGCAGGGCACCTTCTACCGGGCCTCCTCCGCCCTCGCCCCGCAGGACATCGCGAACGCGATCGTCGATGTGCCGCTCGCGGTAGCCGCAGGGAAGGCGAACCCGAGCGTTCAGGTGCCGGTGAAGCTGGTCGGCAGCGGCGACACGGCGGAGATCGACGCGCTGCTCGCCCAGAACGCGTAGGGCTCCGCCATGGCAGACATGACCGAGCCGACCCGGCAGACCGACGCCACCGGGCAGAGCGGGGCCGCCAACCCGCCGAACCTGCGGATCACCGCGTTGAACAAGTCCTTCGGCGGGGTCCGGGCCCTGGACAGCGTGGACCTCACCGTGCCCGCGGGGCAGGTCCATGCCCTCCTCGGTCACAACGGCGCCGGAAAGTCCACCCTGATCAAGTGCCTCGGCGGCGCCTTCCCGCCGGACTCGGGGACGATCGAGGTGGGCGGTGTCCCGCACACCCGGCTCAGCCCTCGTGAGTCGATCGCGGCGGGGGTGGCGATCATCTTCCAGACGCTGAGCGTCGTGGACTCGCTGACCGTGACCGAGAACATCTTCCTCGGCCAGGAGTGGACCCGGTACGGCCGGATCGACCGCCGGGCCCAGGAGAAGGTGGCCGCCGAACTCCTCGACCGCGTCGCCGCGAGCTGCTCACCGCGCGACCGGGTGGGGGAACTCCCCATGGGCCAGCGGCAGTTGGTGGAGATCGCCAAAGCGCTCAGCCGCAGTGCCTCGGTCCTGGTCCTCGACGAGCCCACCGCCGCCCTCTCCGGCACCGAGAGCGACGCGCTCGCCGCCCGGGTGGAGGATCTGCGGAGGCAGGGGCTGGCCATCGTCTACGTCACGCATCTGCTGGCGGAGGTCGAGCGACTGGCCGACGCGGTGACCGTCCTGCGGGACGGCCGGGTCGCCCATCATTCGACGGGGGCCAGGCAGGGCCGCCGGGAGCTGGTGGACGCGATCACGGGTGGACGGGGGGCCGCGTCGGCGGATTCCGCTGAAGACAGGGCGGCTTCGGCCGGTGTTTCGTCAGCCAGGGAGCGGGGCGCGAGCGCCGTTGGCGCGGTGGATCCCCCTGGGAGCGCGGCCCCCGACCCGACCATGGCCACCACCTCGCCGACCGCCTCCCCCACCGCCCGCCTCACCGTGCGCGGGCTACGCGGCCCCGGCTTCGGACCGGTCGATCTCACCGTCGGTGAAGGGGAGATCCTGGGGCTGTACGGGCTGATCGGGTCCGGGCGTACGAGGATGCTGGAGACCCTGTTCGGCAGGCGCCGCGCCTCCGGCGGGACCGTGCGGGTCGGGGAGCGGGTCGTCGAGCCCGCCAGGCCCGCCGACGCGCTGGCCGTCGGGATCGCGCTGGTGCCGGCGGACCGTCGGGCCCAGGGCCTGTTCCCGGGACTGAGCGCGCAGGACAACGTGTTGCTGCCGACCGTAGGGACCCTCGCCCGGCGCGGGGTGCGGGCGCTCGGTGCCGAGCGGCGGGTGTTCGGTTCGCTCGCCGAGGCCATCGGGCTGCGTCCCGCGCGGCCGGGGCTGCCGGCCTCGGCGTTCTCCGGCGGCAACCAGCAGAAGCTGCTGCTGGGCCGGTGGATCAACGAGGCCCGGGCCGTCGACGTCCTGCTGCTGGACGAGCCGACCCAGGGCGTCGACGTCGGCGCCCGCCAGGAGATCTACGACGTCGTCTCCACCCTCGCCGAACAGCGCGGCACGGCCGTGCTGTTCGCCTCCAGCGACCCGGAGGAGGCGGCCGCCCTCGCCCACCGCTGTCTGATCGTCGACCGGGGGCGGGTCATCGGCGAACTGTCGGGCGCCGAACTCACCGAAGAGGCCCTGCTGGCGGCCGTACACGACGCCGACCCCGACCCTCCGCCCACATCCGCCTCCGCCCCCACCCCCGCCGTACCGCACGCCCCACACCACGAAGGAGCAGCATGACCACCGCGACCACGGCGACCGCCGCCGAACGCGCCGTTCCCGGCCCGCGCGCCCTGGCCGCCGGGGGCCTGGCGACCCTGCGACGCCAACCTCTTCTCCTCGTTCTCGCCCTGCTGGTGCTGGTGTTCCAGCTGTCCACGGGCAGCTTCCTCGACCCGGGCAATCTGCGCGGGATCGCCACCGACGCGGCGGCCCTCGCGATCGTCGCCGTACCGCTGGCTCTGCTGGTGATCAGCGGATATCTGGATCTGTCGGTGGGCTCGACGCTGGCGCTCGGGGCGTTGACGGCCGGCTGGCTCGCGGGTGAGCAGGCCCAGTCCCCGGTGGTCGCCGTGGTGGGAGCGCTGGCCGTCGGTGCGGCGGTCGGTGCCGTGAACGGCGTGCTGTGCTGCTACTTGGGGCTGTCGCCGTTCATCGTGACGCTGGGCATGCTGGCGGCCGTGCGCGGACTGGCCCAGCAGCTCTTCCCGCTGCCGCTCAGCGGGTTCGGCGACGGGTTCGCGTGGCTGGGCGGGGCGCGGATCGCCGGGATCGCCGCGCCCGTCGTCATCGCCGGGGCCGTGCTCGTCGCCGGGGCGCTGTTCCTGGCGTACACGCCGACCGGGCGGCATGTGTTCGCGATCGGGGTCAACCGTGAGGCGGCGTACCTGTCCGGCATCGACGTCCGCCGTACGCCGTTCGCGCTGTTCGTGGTCACGGGTACGGCGGCGGCCCTGGCCGGGGCCATCAAGGCGTCGGTGCTGGACAGCGCGGTCTCCGGGACCTCGGGCGCGGGCTTCGAACTGACGGTGCTCACCGCGGTCCTGCTGGGCGGGGTCGCGCTGAGCGGCGGCTCCGGTTCGGTGCTCGGTGTCCTTCTCGGCGTGCTGTTCCTCGGCTGTCTGCAGAACGGGCTGACCCTGCTGAGCGTGCCGACGTTCTGGCAGCAGATGGCCCAGGGTGTGGCCCTGGTGGCGGGCGCCGCGCTCGCGTACTTCGGCCCACGAACGACCCGGTGAACGGCCCCTTCCTTCCCCCTCCGCACTCCTTCGGACACCCCAGAGAGGTCCTCGTGAGCGACACCACCCCCTCCCTCGTCCTGACCGGCGGTCAGGTCATCACCGTCGACGCCGGTTTCACGGTCACCGAAGGTGTGGCCGTGCGCGGCCGGAAGATCGTCGCGGTCGGCACGGACGCCGAGATGCGTGCGCTGGCCGGGCCGACGACCAGGATCGTCGAGCTGGCGGGGCGGACCGTGCTGCCGGGCATCAACGACTCGCATCTGCACGGCGCCGCGTACGGGCTGGCCAAGCCGCCGTTCGCCCTGAACGTCGGCCATCCGGCGGTCGGTTCGATCGCCGACATCGCGGCGGCGGTGGGCGAGGCGGCACGGGCCGCCGGGCCGGGCGAGTGGATCGTCGGCCTGGGCTGGGATCCGGGTTATCTCGCGGAGTGTCGCGCCGATCCGGACCGTTTCCCGCACCGCGCGGATCTGGACGCGGTGGCGCCCGGCCACCCCGTCTGTCTGACCGACTTCTCGCAGCACATGGTGTGGGCCAACAGCGAGGCGCTGCGCCGCTGCGGGATCGACGCCGCCACCGAGGCGCCCGACGGCGGTGTCATCGACCGCGACGCCGACGGCCGGCCGACCGGCATCCTGCGCGAGGCCGCCGGGGTCCTGCTCCAGGCCGCCCTGCCCTCCCCCACCGTCGCCCAGCGCCGCCAGGCCATCCGGAACGTCGTCGCCGAACTCCACTCGCGCGGCATCACCAGCTACACCGAGCCCGGACTCGGCCCCGGCGGCTCCGAAACCCTGTTCGGCGGGCTGAGCACCGACAACTGGACCGCGTACGCCGATCTGGCCGCGACCGGCGGTCTCCATGCCCGGGTCAGTGTCCTCCTCCTGCCCGCGCCGATGGGCGGCTCCGCCGACGACGTCCGCAAGGGCCTCGCGACGCTCCACCGCCCCGAGTCCGCCGACCCCCGGCTGCTGAACGCCATCGGCGTCAAGATCTTCGCCGACGGGGTCCCCCCGAACCGCACGGCCTGGATGAACGAGCCCTACCTCGACGGCGGCCACGGCTCCCTGTGCGTGCACGGGCACACGCCCGAGCTCCAGGTGGACGAGCTGTACGAGATGATCCGCGTCGCCCACGAGGCCGGCTACCAGCTGGGCGTCCATGTGACCGGGGACCGGGCCATCGACATCGTGGTGAACGCGTTCCTGGCCGCGCAGCATGACGCGCCCCGCCGGGACGCCCGGCACTACGTCATCCACGGCGACTTCATCGGCGCGGACAGCCTCGCCAAGCTGGCCGCGCACGGCTACGGCGTCAATATGAACCCCGCCATCAAGTGGACGATCTCCGACCTGATGGAGGAGGTCGTGGGCCCCGAGCGGTCGGCGTACGAGTGGCCGGTGCGCTCGGCCTTCGAGGCGGGCGTCGCGGTGTGCGCGAGCTCGGACGCGCCGATCACCGAGCCCGACTGGCGTCAGGGCGTCGCCGGGATGCTGCTGCGGGAGTCGAAGGCCAGTGGCCGGGTCAGCGGACCGGAACAGCGCGTGGGACTCGCCGAGGCGCTGCGGGCGTACACGATCAACCCGGCGCGGCAGGACTTCGCCGAGGACTGGAAGGGGTCGGTGGAGGTGGGGAAGGTGGCGGACCTGTGCGTCCTCGACCGGCCGCTGCTGGATCTGGACCCTCGTGACATCACTCGGGTCGGGGTCGACATGACGGTGTTCGACGGCGGGGTCGTCTTCGAGCGCTGAGCAGTGCCGACGGGGTGCGGGCGGTCGTTCCTCGCGGGATCTCCGTACAATTTGAGTCCGAACGACCGATTGACCCAACCAACGAGGGGGCGGCCCGTGCCCGGCCAGCGATCCATCACCGAAGCCGAGAAGCTCGCCGCGGCGAAGCTCGGGGGCTTTCCGATCCGCCGGGAGCAGATGGCCGCGGTGGCGAACATCTACCGGGCCGCCTCGGCGGTACGGCAGCACCTGGAGAACTCCGTGCTGCGCGGCTCCGACCTCACCTGGACGGCCTTCGTGGTGCTGTGGGTCGTCTGGGTGTGGGGCGAGTCCGAGACCCGGCACGTGGCGGAGGAGGCCGGCATCTCCAAGGGCACGCTCACGGGCGTGGCGCGGACCCTCGAGTCGCGTGGCCTGCTGCGGCGGGCCGACCACCCCACCGACGGCCGGCTGGTCCTGCTGACGCTCACCGACAAGGGTGAGGAGCTGATGCGGCGGGTGTTCCCGGAGTTCAACGAGGAGGAGGCGTTCGTCACGGCGGGGCTGAGCGACACCGAGTGCCGGAGCCTCGCGGAGGGCCTCCGCACGGTCGTGCTCCAGGTCGAGGAGCACGGCGAGGAGCGCCGCCGGACCCTGCTGAACGGCGCCGAGCCCGCACCGCGCCGCAGCGGCCGCCGCCCGAAGGCCTGACCGCTGCACGGCGCGCGGCCCAACTGCCTTGGTCAGCCGCCGTGTTCCCGGGCCGCCGTCACGAACGCGTCGAACAGTCGCTGCTGGGCCGGGTCCTCGTGGGCGGTGTCCTCGGGGTGCCACTGGACGGCGGTGAACCAGCCCGGGGCGCCCGGGAGTTCGAGTCCCTCGACGGTGCCGTCGGCGGCCCGGGCGGTGATGGTGAGGCCGGTGCCGAGATCGGCCACCCGCTGGTGGTGGTAGCAGGACGCCTCGGCCTTCTCGGTGGCGGTGGCCCGCTCCAGCAGGGTGCCGCGCTGGATCGCCACCGGGTGGACGACGTGCCGGTGCTCCCGTTCCGGGCCGCCCATGTCCTGCTCCAGGGTGCCGCCGAGGGCGACGTTGACGACCTGGAGGCCCCGGCAGATCGCCAGCAGCGGCAGGCCCAGGTCCAGTGCGCGGCGGGCGACTTCGAGATCGAAGGCGTCCTGGAGGTCGTCGACGTCGTAGACGGTCTCGTGGATCCCGGCCGCGCCGTAGCGGTGCGGGGCGAGGTCGCCGCCGCCGGGGAGCAGGACGCCGTCGAAGCGGGCGAGACGGGCGGCCACGTCCGAGTCGACAGGGTGGACGGTCGCCGGCTCACCCCCGGCCCGCCAGACGGCCTCGATCAGTGCACGGGCGTTGACCTCGGCGGCGTACCGCAGCGCGGAGGTCGTCGCGGAGAACCGGGCGGGGATGGCGATCAGCGGCCGTACAGACGTGTGACTGTGGCCAGTGGTTTCCCGGTGGCTCACAGCTGGATCCAGGTGGTCTTGAGCTCGGTGTACTTCTCCAGGGCGTGGGCGGACTTGTCCCGTCCGTTGCCCGACTGCTTCATCCCGCCGAAGGGGACGGTGAGGTCGCCCTCCTCGTAGCAGTTGACCCAGACGGTCCCGGCCTTCAGCGCGCGGGAGACCTTGTGGGCGAGGGACAGGTCGGAGGTCCACAGGCCCGCGGCGAGGCCGTACTCGGTGGCGTTGGCCAGTCGTACCGCCTCGTCGAGGTCGTCGAAGGCGAGGATGGAGAGTACGGGTCCGAAGATCTCCTCGCGGGCCAGACGCATGCCGGGGTCCACGTGGTCGAAGACGGTCGGTTCCAGGAAGCTGCCGCCGGTGTCGGTGAGGATGCGCGAGCCTCCAGTGAGCAGCCTCGCGCCCGCCGCCAGGCCGGTGCCGATGTGCTCCCGTACGCGCGTGAGGTGGTCCTCTCCGACCAGGGCGCCCATCTCGGTGGCCGGGTCGAGCGGGTCGCCGACGCGTAGTTCGCGGGCCCGGCGTACGACGGCCTCGGTGACCTGTTCGGCGATGGAGGAGTGGACGAGGAGCCGGGAGGGGGCGGTGCACATCTCGCCCTGGTTGAAGAAGATGCCCCAGGCGGCGGTGGCTGCGGCCTTGTCCAGGTCGGGGGCGTCCGGGAGGACGATGTTGGGTGACTTGCCGCCCAGTTCCAGCCAGACGCGCTTGAGGTTGGAGTCGGCGGCGTAGTGGAGGAAGTGGCGGCCCACGGCGGTGGAGCCGGTGAAGGCTAGGACGTCCACGTCGGGGTGGAGCCCGAGGGCGCGACCCGCCACCGGCCCTCTGCCGTTGACGACGTTGAGCACGCCCGGCGGCAGCCCGGCCTCCGTCGCGAGGCGGCCGAGGAGGAGGGCCGACAGGGGTGAGTTCTCGGAGGGTTTCAGGACCACCGTGCAGCCGGCGGCCAGCGCGGGCGCGACCTTCCAACTCGCCAGGGTGAGGGGGAAGTTCCAGGGCACGACGGCGCCGACCACACCGGCCGGTTCCCGGGTGACGAGGGCGAGGGCGTCCGGCGCGGTGTGAGGGGACTCGTCGGTGAGTTTGTCGGCCAGTTGCCCGTACCAGCGGAAGGTGTTGATGGCGGCCCGCAGTTCGATGCCGTACGCGTCCGTGATGGGTTTGCCCATCTCCAGGCTGACGGCCAGGGCCAGTGACTCCCGCTGCGCTTCGAGCAGTTCGGCGAGGCGCAGCAGGATCCGGCCGCGCTCGGCGGGTGCCAGGCGCGGCCAGGGTCCGGCGTCGAAGGCCCGCCGGGCGGCTGCCACGGCCGCGTCGATCTCGGCGGGCCCGCCGTCGGCTACCTCGGCGACGGCCTGGCCGTCGCCTGGTGAGACGACGGCGAAGGTGCCGCCGCCACCCGGTTCGTCGGCGCCGTCGATGTGGTGCGCGCCGGGTATCACGAGCGCCTTGGCGCGGCGGAGCCACTCGTCGTGGGTGGCGGCGGGCATGGGGGCCTCCAGAGCAGGTCGGTTAGAGGTGAGGTCGAACAATGCGTGGGCGGCACCGCCTGTCTTCGGCGGATGCCGGAGGTGTCCGCTCAGTCGCGGCACACCTCAGCGACGCGGCGCCCTGACGCCGCGGAACTCCCAGTCGCCGCCGAGCGCGGTGGACAGGACCTCCTCGGACTCGGTGGGCTGGGCGCCCACGTCGGTCCGTACGGGGGCCGGGCCGGTGACGATGCGGTTGGTGAGCCGACCGAGGCCCTCCACCTCCACCTCGACGACATCACCCGGCTGGACGGGACGGGAGTTGGCCGGGGTGCCGGACAGCAGCACGTCACCCGGGTACAGGGTGATCGTGCGGGCGATGTCGGCGACGAGGTAGTGCATGTCCCACTTCATCTCGTCGGTCGAACCGTCCTGGACGACCTCGCCGTTGACATACGTCCGCAGCCGCTTGCCGCGGAAGTCCCAGTCGGTGACCAGGCCGGGCCCGAGCGGGCAGAGGGTGTCGGAGCCCTTCACCCGGAGCATCGAGCCGGCGTCGGTGTCACGGAAGTCGTGCAGGCCGTAGTCGTTGGCGACCGTGTAGCCGGCGATGTACTCCCCCGCCTCCTCGGGCGCGATGTTCCGCGCCGTCCTGCCGATGACGATGGCGACTTCGCCCTCGTAGTTGAGCCATTTGCAGCCCTCGGGGCGGACGATCGCGCCCTGGTGGGAGTTGAGGGAGGAGGTCGGCTTGTGGAAGTAGGTGGGCGTCTCGGGCAGTTCGATCTGGAACTCGTCGACGCGGCTGCGGTGGTTGAGGTGGACCGCGATCACCTTGGAAGGGACGACCGGCGGCAGGTGCTGTGCCTCCTCGATCTTCACACGGCGGCCGTCCCCGGCGACGAGTTCGTCCCCGTCGACGGTGACCTGGACGGCGGCGCCGTCGAGGAGGATGCGGCGGTATTCGGGCATGGGTGGGCTCCTAGATACGGCTGTGAGGGGTGCGCGGGGTGGAGGCGGCGGGCAGGCCGGTGCCGGTCCAGCCGTCGGCCGGGCGGTCGAACCAGAGGTGGACCTGGCCGGTACCGATGGAGTTCTCGTACTCGCCGTACTGGCGGGCCTTGGCCACGCACGCCTGCTCGCCGAGGGCACCGGCCATCATCAGGTAGTGGAAGAACTTCGCCTCGGGCTTGAACTTCCAGAACTCGTCCATGGTGTCGAGGACCTTGTCGTGCCGGCCCTCCTTGAACCAGGCGATCCGCTTGTAGTCCGCCTCGCGGGCCTCCGGCGTGAAGATGTGCACCGGGTCGCTCGCCTCGTGGTCGCGCAGCTCGCGCAGCGGCCAGAAGGTGTGCGAGAGCGCGCCGGAGGCGATGAGCAGGACCCGGCGGCCGGGCGTGGCCGCGATACCGTCCGCGAGGGCGCGGCCCAGCCGCAGATGGTCCTCCATGTCCCCGGTCTGGCAGACCCCGATGGTCACCCACCGCTTGTCGGGCAGCCCCTCCCCCAGGAACTTCCAGAGGTTGATCGTGGCGTAGTAGATCGGCAGGTACTCGTCCTCGATCGCGGTGATCCAGGTGCCGTGCCGGTCGGCGAACTTCTCGATGTTGTACGCGAGTTCGGGGTCGCCGGGAAAGTCGTACGGCATCCTGCACATGCCGCGCGGCAGTTCCTCGGAAGTGAACAGCCCGGCGCGCCGCTGCTGGGCGGTCACGACGAACTCAACGGTGGTGGCCCAGTGGGAGTCGAGGACGACGACGGTGTCGTATTCGTTGGCGGCATCCCCCTCGAAGACGTCCCGGCGGAGTTCCCGGAGCCCGGTCACGAGGGTGATCTCCTTGCCCTCGTTGAGCTCCAGCCGGTCGGCCTCGGGCAGCACGATGGTGGGGACGTGGGCGAGCAGGCCCGCCCCGACGATCTCACCCATGGGACGTCCACCCTCCAGGTGCGGTGACGGTGTTCTTCAGGTCGCAGTAGAAGTCGAAGCTCCAGGTGCCGCCCTCCCGGCCGACACCGGACTGACGGGAGCCGCCGAAGGGCGCCTGAAGGTCGCGTACGAAGAAGCAGTTGACCCAGACCGTGCCCGCGACCAGCTGTGCGGCGACCCGTTCGGCGCGCTCGGGGTTGCCGGTGGCGAGGGTGGCGGCGAGTCCGAAGCGGGTGTCGTTGGCCAGCCGGATCGCCTCCTCCTCGGTGGCGAAGGTCTGGAGGGTCAGGACCGGCCCGAAGACCTCCTCCTGCACGATCTCCGAGTCCTGGGCGACATCGGTGAGGAGGGTCGGTGCGTAGTACTGGCCGTCCTTGCGGTGCCCGCCGATGACCGCCCGTGCCCCGGCCGCGACCGCCCGCCGCACGAATCCGTCGATCTTCTCCAGCTGGCGGGGATGGATGTTGGGCCCGATGTCGGTGGCCTCGTCCCTCGGGTCGCCCTGCCGCAGACCGGACGCCTTCTCGGCGAACCGGCGGGTGAACTCCTCGGCGACCGACTCCTCGACAAGGAAGCGGGTGGCGGCGAGGCAGACCTGCCCGGCGTTGTCGTACTGCTCCACCGCGAGGTCCACGGCGATGTCCAGGTCAGCGTCCGCGAACACCAACAGCGGTGATTTGCCGCCGAGTTCGAGGCTGAGCGGCGTGAGGTTGGCGGCGGCGGACTCCGCGATGCGCTTGGCGGTCGGCACGGACCCCGTGAAGCTGATGCGCCGTACGTCCGGGTGCGAGGTGAGCGCGTCGCCGATCTCGGCGCCGTAGCCCTGTACGACATTGAGGACACCGGCCGGAAGCCCGGCCTCGGCGGCGATGTCGGCGAGGAGCGACGCGGTCAGCGGCGACCACTCGGCGGGCTTGAGGACGACGGTGTTACCGGCGGCCAGGGCCGGCGCCACCTTCCACGTCGCCAGCATCAACGGCGCGTTCCACGGCGTGATCAGCACACACGGGCCCGCCGGATCCCAGCTGACGTGGTTCTTGTGACCCCGGGTCTCGAAGTCCTCGTGCTCCAGCGACAGCAGCCAGTCCGCGAAGAACCGGAAGTTGTGCGCCACCCGGGGCATCACGCCCCGCCGGTGCGAACGCAGCAGCGCCCCGTTGTCCGTCGTCTCGACGATCGCCAGCTCTTCGAGCCGCTTCTCGACCCCGTCGGCGATGGCGTGCAGGATGCGGGCGCGTTCGGCACGGGAGGTTGCCGCCCAGGCGGGAAACGCCTCACGAGCTGCGGCAACAGCGGCTTCGGCCTCGACCGGCCCGCCGCGAGCGATCTCGCCGAGGGGCTGGCCGTCGATGGGCGAGACGTCGGTGAAGGTCTCGGCGGAGGGGATGCGGCGACCGCCGATCCAGTGGCGGGTGTCGACGGAGACTCCGGCGACGATGGTTTTCTCAGACATGAAGATGGCTCCAGATGTACGAAGAGGGGAACGGCCGCGCCCCTTAAGGGGCGCGGGGCTGTGACATTTGCGGCTCCGCCGCGTGGGCGCGACCAGCCACAAACAACCCACGCTCCGAAACCGGCCCTACTCGGCAGACGCTTCCGACGTCCCGGACACCAGCAGCCGCCCGCCGTCCCAGACGACACCCACCTGCCGGTAATACGCGGCTATCGGCTCCCGGATCTCCAGCCGAGCAAGTTCCTCCGTAGGCGCCTCGAACAGCTCCAACTCCGCGTCCCCCACCCACGCCTGCCCGCCCTCGAACGAAGCCGCCCCGGACTCGATCAACTCGTCCAGCGCCAACCCCTTCCCCTTCTCGATCGACGGCAGCCAGCGATGATGAGCCATGGGATGCCCGTTCACGAACCCATTCGTCTCCGACGGCTCCCGGAGCGTCACGACGGTCTGGGCCAACCGGCGGTCGGCGGCGGCCAAGGTCGCCCCGAACCTCGCCCCCGCCGAGATCCGCGGAGCGGGCCCGTACGGATGCGGCCGCGTCTGATGGATGGACCCGAGCTTCTTCGGGTACCCCTGGTGCAGCCCGCGGGCGATCGCGAAGTCCTTGTCGACCCAGATGTAGACGCACCGCGAGTACGTCCGCCCCTTGTACTGACAGCGGACGACCGCGAAGGCCTCCTTGTACTGGGAGAGCACCGGATCGAGCAGCTCCGCGCCGGACGCCGAGCAGGACTGCCAGTCGGCCCAGATCAGCGCGACCGCACCCGGGTCGTCGTCGGCCAACTCCAGCGGCTCGGGCAGCAGTTCACGTACCCGGGCGGGATCGGTCCGGTACTCGACGGTCAGCAGGTCCCCGGAGTAGCGCCAGGGCGGGGACGGGATGAGTGACGAGGCACCGCTCGCCGTCTTGGGGTGGAAGTATCCACGGACACTGGTCATGACGAAGGTTCCTTACCTTGCTCACGCGGTGAGGGCGGGCTGCTTGAGCAGCTGGGCGCGGTACTTGGCGGCGCCCATCGCGGCGGCCTGTCCGCCGAGGGCGACGACACCGACCAGGTGGCCGCCGCGGTGGTAGCCGAACAGGACGTCCCCGTCCCGGTCGCCGTCCGGATCGCCGTCCAGGACGCGGACATCGCCCTTGCCGAGGGCCGGCGCCCCGAAGGACTGCAACCGGAAGTCGTGCTGGTCGCTCCAGAAGGTGGGCAGCGGCGCGAAGGCCGGCAGGCAGACCTCGAATCCGGCGAGCTGGGCGGTGAGCACCTTGGCGGCGTGCTTGGCGGTGTCCGTGGGAATGGACCAGTGCTCGACGCGGCGCGGCACCCCGTCGTAGCGGGCGTTGGGGAAGCGGGCCACGTCACCCACCGCGACGACGTACGGAAGTCCGCCGACTCTCAGCTGCTCGTCGGTCAGTGCTCCGTCCGTGAGGTCGAGCCGGTTGCCATCGAGCCATTCGGTGTTGGCGACCGAGCCGACGGACTCGACGACCACGTCGGCGGGGAGCACGCGGCCGTCGCTCAGGACGACGCCGGTGACCCGGTCTTCACCCCCCTCGGCACCCCCGACGCCCTCGAACCCGGCGACGCCCGTGCCGAGCGCGAAGCGCACCCCGCGTTCCTCGTGGCGCCGCAGCAGGGCTCGGGCGGGGGCTTCACCGAGGGGTCCGACCATCGGCAGGGGCAGGGGATCGACGACGGTCACCTCCCGGACGCCGAGTCCCACGGCGGTGGCAGCGACCTCGCAGCCGATGAAGCCGGCGCCGATCACGACCACGCGGACGCCGGGCCGGGTGAGCGCGTCGCGCAGGGCCTGGGCGTCGGCGAGCGTACGGACGGTGTGGCGGCCCTCTGTCGGGCCGGGGCAGCCGAGCCGTCGCGGTCGCATGCCGGTGGCGACGACCAGGCCGTCGAAAGCGAGGGTGGATCCGTCGGCCAGGTCCAGGGTCCGTTCGGCGAGGCGGGCCGCGGCGACGGGGCTGCCGAGCCGCCATTCGACGTCGGCCGCGGCCGCCTTGGGCGTGAACGCCAGGGAGTCGAAGGAAGCCTTGCCGGCCAGGACCTCCTTGGACAGCGGCGGCCTGTTGTACGGCATGTGCGGCTCGTCGCCGACCACGGTGATCGCGCCGGTCCAGCCGGCGGCGCGCAGTTGTTCGGCAGCGCGCAGACCCCCCATGGAGGCGCCTGCGACGACGACACGACCGGTCACGGGCACAGGCGAGGGCGCGGCGGGCACGTCAGGCCTCGATCCGGATGGCCTGGAGCGGGCACACGTCCGCCGCCTCCTCGACCTCGTCGCGCAGCGATTCGTCGGGGTCGGAGACGTACAGCAGACGCCCCTCGTCGTCCATCGAGAAGACATCGGGGGAGGCGAAGACGCACTGGCCGTGGTCCTGGCACTTGTTCATGTCGACGACGACCTTCATGGCCGGTCCTCCTGGAGGTGAGGGCGTCGGAGCGGGGGTGAAGGAGGGAAGAGGGACCCGGCCGCGCGGGTGGCGCCGGGCCCCGGCCAAAGGGGTGCGGGACCACAAGGGACCGCACCCCCTAACTCGTTTGGCTTCAAACAAGGTAGGCGGACCAGGAACCCTGGTCAATATCTATCCCCATGGATAATTTCTTTCCGTAGCCCCTTGCAGGGCGAGCCACCCCCTCTTACCGTTTGGCATCAAATAAACGGCCCAGGGTCGTGACCCCATCACCTGTCCGAGGAGACATCGGTGAGCGCATCCGACATCCCAGAGGTCCGCCGGCAGATGGCCCGGCTCGCCGCCGACGGCATCGACGTCGTCCGGGTGACCTATCCCGACCTGCTCGGCACTGACCGGGCGCGTGATGTGCTGCTGGAGGAGTTGCCCCGGGCCTGCGAGCACGGGCTCGCCTTCTGTCGAGCCGTATACCACACCACCCCACAGGGCGATGTCGTCCCGGTGGCGGGCGGTCTCGACGCCGGACTGCCCGACATCTCCGTACGACCGGACCTCGACACCCTGGTGAAGCTGCCCTGGGAGCCGGGGGTGGCCACCTGTCTCGGCGAGGTGATCGACCCGGCGACCGGGTCACCCGCGCCGGAGTCCCCCCGCGACCTGCTGCGGGCCGTACTCGCCCGGTGTGCCGAGCACGGGCTGCGACCGGTCGTCGGCCCGGAGCTGGAGTACTACCTGTGTGAACCCGAACCCGGACCCGAACGCGAACCCGGGACGGGGCCGGCGAGCGGCTGGCGTCGTTACGCCGGGGACTCCGGGGTCGTCTACACCGCCGGGCTGCGCGCCGACCCCGACAACCATCTGCTGCGCACCCTGCGCCACGTCCGCGACCTGAACATCGGGGTGCTGAGCGGCAACCACGAGTTCGACGGCGGACAGTTCGAGATCAACCTCGTGCACTCGGAGGCCCTGTCGGCCGCCGACCGCGCCTTCCGTTTCAAGGCCGCGATCAAGGAGCTGGCCCGTCGCGAGGGCAGGCTCGCCACCTTCATGGCGAAGCCGTTCAACGACGCCGGCGGCTCCGGCTTCCACCTCCATCTGTCGTGCGAGGACGCGGAGGGTCGCAATCTCTTCGACGACGCCTCCGGCCCGTACGGGCTGTCCAGCACGGCCCGCCACGCGGTCGCCGGGGTCGTCGCACACGCCCCCGCCCTCGCCGCGCTGCTCAACCCGACGATCAACTCGTACAAACGCTTCGGGCCCGACACCCTCGCCCCGTGGCTGATCGACTGGGGGCTCGACAACCGCAGCGCGATGGTCCGCATCCCGCCGGAGCGCGGTTCCGGCGCCCGTCTCGAACTGCGGCTGGGTGACGCCAGTGCCAATCCGTACCTGGCCGTCGCGGGCACCGCAGCCACCGCGCTGCTCGGTGTCCTGGCGGGCGAGGAACCGCCGGCGCCGCTGAAGGGCTACGGGTACGACACCAGCAGGTCCGCCCTGCTGCCCACGACCCTGACCGAAGCCCTCGACGCACTGGAGGCGGACACCGCCCTGGCCGAGGTGCTCGGCAAGGACTTCGTCTCCTCCTTCCTCTCCTACAAGCGGAACGAGGTCGAGCGCTTCCGACGGCACGTCACCGACTGGGAGTTCACCGAGTACGCCTACCACCTGTGACAGCCACCCGTGACAGCCGCTCCCGAAGTTCTTGACGCAAAGGATCCATCGATGGCCGAGACCCCCACCACCACCGCCGTGTACGAACCCCTGCCCCTCAAAGACGTCGACCTCGCCGACCTGGACAACTTCACGGACGGCGTCACCCCGTGGCGGATGTTCCACACCCTGCGCCACGAGGACCCGGTGCACTGGCAGCCGGAGGAGGCCCCCAACTCCGGTTTCTGGGCGGTGACCCGGCACGCGGACATCGCCCGTGTGGACCGCGACGCCGAGACCTTCACCTCCACGAGGTTCGTGAACCTGGAAGAGGTCGACGACGACCAGATCAAGAAGCGCGCCTCCATCCTGGAGCTGGACGGTGTACGGCACCGCGCGCTCCGCAGCGTGATCCAGCGGCAGTTCGGCGCGAACGTCATCAACAGCTACACCGACTTCCTGCGCGGCCTGACCGCGACCACGCTTGACACGGCCCTCGCCAAGGGCAGCTTCGACTTCGTCGCCGATGTCTCCGCCGACTTCCCCATCAACGTCCTGGCCAGGCTGCTGGACGTGCCGCCTGCGGACAACCAGAAGCTCATCGACTGGGGCAACCGGATCATCGGCAACACCGACCCCGACTACGCCGACGTCCTGCTGCACAGCGCGGAGAGCGAGCAGTACCGCGATCTGCCGTTCCGCTCCCCCGCCTCCCTGGAAGTCTTCGAATACGGCCGTGAACTGGCCCGGCAGCGGCGCGGCGGCGACGGCGCGGATCTGGTGTCGAAACTGGTCAACACCATCCCGCGCGACGGAGTCCCACTCTCCGCCCAGGACTTCGACAACTACTTCCTGCTGCTCGTCGTGGCGGGCAACGAGACCACCCGGCACACCATCTCCCACTCGATGCTGGCCCTGCTCCAGCACCCCGAGCAGCTCGCCAGGCTCAAGGACGCCCCCTCCCTGATCCCGGGGGCGGTCGAGGAGTTCCTGCGCTGGGCCTCCCCCGTCTACCACTTCCGCCGCACCGCGACCCGTGACGTCGAACTCGGTGGCAAGCAGGTGAAGGAGGGCGACAAGGTCGTCATGTGGTTCGCCTCCGGCAACCGCGACGAGGAGGTCTTCGGCAACCCGTACGACTTCGACGTCACCCGCGCCGACAACGACCACGTCACCTTCGGCAAGGGCAGCCCCCACCTCTGCCTCGGCAATCTGCTCGCCCGGACCGAGATCCGCATCATGTTCGAGGAGCTGATCCCCCGCCTCGCGGACATCCGCCTCGCCGGTGACGTGCCCCGCGTCCGCTCCAACTTCGTAAACGGAATCAAGAAACTGCCGGTCGAGGTGACATTGGCCTGAGGGGTCGGGCCCCTGCCGGGCCGGAAAAGTCGGTCCCGGCCGCGGGGCGGATGAATCCGCGGGAGACCGGTGTTGAATGCGAGGGACAGCATCTGTACGTGACAGCAAGGGAGTTGTCATGCCTCTTGAGGGCGAGTACGTGCCGAGTCCGACGCAGTGGGTGCGCGAGCAGGTCGAGTTGTACGAGAGCTCGGGTGGCACCAGAGGGACGACGCTGATGGACACCGGTATGCCCGTCGTCGTCCTCACCACGCGCGGCGCGAAGAGCGGCAAGATCCGCAAGACTCCGCTGATGCGCGTGGAGCACGACGGGCGGTACGCGGTCGTGGCCTCGCAGGGCGGCGCGCCCAAGCACCCGGTCTGGTACCACAACCTCAAGTCCGACCCCCATGTCGAAATCCAGGACGGGCCCGCGCGCCAGGACATGACGGCACGAGAGGTCACCGGGACCGAGAAGGCCGAGTGGTGGGAGCGCGCGGTCGCCGCGTACCCGCCGTACGACGACTACCAGAAGCGGACCGACCGGGAGATCCCCGTCTTCGTGCTGGAGCCGTCGACCGGGCAGTGACCGCCTTCTTGGCAGTCGGCTTGGCAGTCGGCTTGGCAGTCGGCTTGGCAGCCGGCGAAAAGCCGGGAGAAAAATCTTCGATTCGGTGCGCATGATCACTCACGCACCGGGCACACGAGGATCAGGCCCCGCCGCGTTCCCCCGTCGCGGCGGGGCTTTCCGCTGCCCTCCTCGCGGCCCGGGCGTCCGTCACATCGTCTCCGTGTCCGCCGTCGTCTCCGTATCTGTTGTCGTCTCCGTGTCTGCTGTCGTCTCCGTGTCTGTTGTCCGGCTCACCTTCGCCGATTGCCCCGAGTGGTCCCGCTCACACCGTGGGGTGCGCGGAAAACGGGGAACTCTCACCAGTGCAGACGCAATGCGGACGTAAGGCAGACGTATCCGGATGGATCGGGAGGAAGGCCAGATGAGCGTCGGCGAGGGGAACGAGCAGTACGGCAGGAAGGCGTTCAAGCGGTCCAAGAGCCACTTCACGGACCGGATCACCGCCGACGGCCGGGACGGCTGGCCCGTGGAGGCAGGCCGCTACCGGCTGGTCGTCAGCCGTGCCTGTCCGTGGGCGAGCCGGGCGGTGATCTCCCGGCGGCTGCTCGGCCTGGAGGGGGCGTTGTCGTTGGCCGTGGCCGACCCGATCCAGGACGACCGCAGCTGGCGGTTCACCCTGGACCCGGACGACCGCGATCCCGTCCTGGGCATCCGGTTCCTGAAGGAGGCGTACGACGCCCGGGAGAGCGAGTATCCCGGGGGTGTCAGCGTCCCGGCGATCGTCGACGTACCCAGCGGCGAGCTGGTCACCAACGACTACCAGCGGCTCACCCTCGACCTCGCCACCGAGTGGACGAACCTGCACCGCGCGGGCGCGCCCGACCTGTATCCGGCGGGGCTGCGCGACGAGATGGACGCGGTGATGGCCGAGGTGTACGAGGACGTCAACAACGGCGTGTACCGGGCGGGGTTCGCCACGGGCCAGGAGGAGTACGAGGAGGCGTGCGACGCGGTGTTCCGTCGGCTTCAGGCGCTGTCGAAGCGGCTGACCCGGCGGCGTTATCTCGTCGGCGACACGATCACCGAGGCGGACATCCGGCTGTTCACCACGCTGGTGCGGTTCGACCCCGTCTACCACGGTCACTTCAAGTGCAACCGCTGGAAGCTGGCGGAGGACCGGGTGCTGTGGGCGTACGCCCGTGACCTCTTCCAGACCCCGGGGTTCGGTGACACTGTCGACTTCGACCACATCAAACGGCACTACTACCGGGTGCACACGGGCATCAACCCGACCGGCATCGTGCCGCTCGGCCCCGATCTGTCGGGCTGGCTCACGCCCCACCAGCGCGAGGAGCTGGGCGGCCGCCCGTTCGGCGACGGGACGCCGCCGGGGCCGGTGCCCGCCGCCGAGGTCGTGCCCCCGCAGGGGCGTCCCTGACCACCGGCGACATCGCGACGCGAAGGAGGAGAGCCAGATGCCCAAGAGGAAGAAACTCCCCCTGGCCTACAAGCCCCTCGGCTTCACCCTCGGCTGGGTGAGCGGGGCGCTGGCCTCGATGGCGTTCCGCGCGACGTGGAAGGCGATCCGCCACGAGGACGACGCGCCCGACGCGCTGGACCGGGATCGCGGCTGGGGCGAGGTGCTGCTCGCCGCCGCCGTGCAGGGCGCGATCTTCGCGGTCGTACGCAGCGCGGTGGACCGCACGGGCGCCAAGGCCATCGAGCGGTCCACCGGGGTGTGGCCGACCGCCGAGAAGGGCGGCCGGGACTGACGTTCCTCAGCCCGACTTGGGTGCCGTGGGGTGTTCGCGGCGCAGCGTGAAGGAATGGCCGGCCGGGTCGGAGTAGCCACGCTCCTCGAACGGCCCGGTCGGCTCATTCGTGTCCACCGGGCGCCCGCCGAGGGAGACGATCCGCCGCTCGGCCTCGTCGAGGTCCTCGACGTAGAAGTCCAGATGGGTCTGGAGCGAGTTCTCGGGGCGCGGCCAGCTCGGCGGGGTGGCGTTGACATCGCGGCGGAACGCCAGCCGGGTGCCACAGGCCCCCTGGATGTCGACCCGGTTGGCCGTCGCGTCCGTCTCCTCGGCGTCGAGCAGTCCCGTGTAGAACGCGGCGAGCCTCTCGGGTTCGGCGCAGTCCAGCACCACGAGGCCTGCCTGTACCAGTGCCATGTCTCCTCCGTGGGTCAGCTATACGACCCCCGGGTACCCCGCCAGCCGTACCCGACCGTCGTTGGTAATTTCCTGGACGACTGTCCAGCTATAGTGGACACCTGTCCAAGAAGTGCGGAAGCATCGAGTGAACAACGGAGTCTGTTGACATGGAGATAGTGGCGAATGTGCTGGTCGCTCTGGTGGCCTCGCTGCATGTGTACATCCTGGTGATGGAGATGTTCCTGTGGCAGAAGAAGCCGGGGATGGGGTTCCACGGCTTCGACGCGGAGCTGGCTCGGCGCACCGCCCCGATGGCGGCCAACCAGGGTCTCTACAACGGATTCCTCGCGGCCGGGCTGGTGTGGGGGCTGATCGCCGGTGACCCGACCGGCTTCCGGGTCCAGATCTTCTTCCTGGGCTGCGTGATCGTCGCCGGTGTGTACGGCGCGGCCACCGCCAACCGCCGCATCCTCGTCGCCCAGGCGCTCCCCGGCGCGCTCGCGCTGGCGGCCGTCCTCGTCGCCGGATGACCGTGGAGGACCCCCGGGCCGCCCGCACCCGGGCCAAGCTGCGGGAAGCCCTCCTCGACGAGTGCGCCCGGCGTCCACTGCCCGAGGTCAGCGTGGCCGCGCTGGTCCGCCGGGCGGGGGTCGGGCGGGCCACGTTCTACCTGCACTATCCGGATCTGGAGGCGCTGGCCGTGGACGCCTGCGCCGATGTCGTACGGGAGGCGGTGGAGGCCCTGCACGCATGGCGCGGCCGGCCCGACCCGGTGCGGGCGCCGGCGGCCCTGCCGGAGTTCTTCGCCGGTCTCGCCCCGCACGCCAACCTGTACCGTGCCCTGCTGCTCCCGGGTGGCGGCGGCCCGCTCGGCCACGTCCTGCACCGGGACCTGCGCGCCTACAGCCTGCGTGAACGCGAGCTCGCCGGTGCGGCGGACGCCCCGCTCGTGGCCTCCGCCGTGTCGGCCACCTTCGCGGGCGTCCTCGCCGACTGGCTGCACGGCCTCATCGAGGCCACCCCGCAGGAGATCGCCGACCAGGCCTGGCAGTTGCTGGTCGCGCTGCACCGCAGCCGATGAGCACCACGCCCGGTCAGGCGCAGCCGTGGCCCTCCGCCACCTCGGGCCACACCTCGACGCCGTCGGGGGTGCGCACGTACACCTTCGACGGGTCGTCCGCGACGAGCCACAGCGCCCGGTCCTCGTAGCGGTACCCGGTGTTATGCGCGTTCTCGGGCATCCGTACGCCGCTGTCGTAGGCGGAGGTGAGCATGCCGTCGGGCAGGACGCCCTCGGGGTCTCGGGCGTACAACCGGCCATCCTCGTCGGCGTCGCCGCCCAGGGACAGGAAGTGGGCCGTCTGCCAGCCGCAGTGCTCCGCACCCGCGGACGTGTGCACCTTGGTGATCGGTACGCGCCTGCCGTTCTCGTCGGTCCAGATCTCGTACCACCGCGAGCCGGTGAAGCTCGCCGGGAGTTCGGCCGGGTCGCAGGAGGCGCTGGTCTCCGGGCCCCAACCGGGGCTGCCTTCCGGTCCTTGGCGACGATCACGGCGACCTTGGTCTTTCCATCGACGTCGTAGGAGAACAGAACGCGGTCCTTCTCCTCGCGCTCGACGCGGTAACCGGAGCTCGGGACGTCGGGCACCTCGATGTCGAAGTACGCCTTCAACCCCTCCTCGGGCGTGTCTCCGCCGTCGTTCTCACTCCAACCGCCGGGGCCGCCTCCGCCCGCGTAGATCGCGCCGTCGCACTCCAGCGCCCTCCCGGCCGCGCCGGACTCGATCTCCATCGCCCTTACGCCGTCTTCGTCGACCTCCCGGTGCGGCACATGGAGCGGCCCGTCGTACGGCGCGGCCGGAGGGCTGCCCTCGACCAACAGACCGCCCTCGGTCTCGCCTCCGCACCCCACCGCCGCCATGGCCAGGACGAGTACCGTCGCCACGCGTCTCGCGCACATCCCCCGCTCCTCCCTGAATCGAAGCTCTCCGGAACACCGAACGTCCGGTGTCCCTCCTGTGACGCGGAAGGGACCCGGGACGTTCGATGATCGGCGGGGAGGAGGCTCGGTGGATCCGCAGTGAATCCGCGGTGGATCAGAACATCAGTACCGGCTTGATGGCCTTGCCGCCGCCCATGTCCGCGACGGCCTGGTCGATGTCCTCGAACTTGTAGCGGCTGATCAGGCGGTCCAGCGGGAGCTTGCCCGACTTGACCAGGTCGACCAGGACGGGGATGTCGGTCTGGGTCTCGGTGTCGCCGAGGGTGAGGCCGACGACCCGCTTGCCGCCGAGCATGCCGTTGACGTCGAGGGAGACCTCGGTGCCGAACGGCGGGGCGCCGACGATGACCAGGGTGCCGCGTGCGGCGAGCGCGTCGACGCCCTTGCGCAGGACGAAGACGCTGCCGGTGGTCTCGACGATGCCGTTGGCTCCCTGGCCGCCGGTCAGCTCCATGAGGGCGGCGGTGATGTCCTCGACCTCGCCGGCGTTCACGGTGTGGGTGGCGCCCAGCTCCAGGGACAGCTCCAGGCGCTCGGCGACCTTGTCGACGGCGATCACCTTGGTGGCCGGGGTCAGGGCCGCGGCCATCACGGCGGAGAGGCCGACGGCTCCGGCGCCGAGGACGACGACGGTGCTGCCCGCGCCGGGCTCCAGGACGTTCCAGACGGCGCCGACGCCGGTCTGCACGCCGCAGCCGAGGGGGGCGATGGAGTCCAGCGGTACGTCCGGGTCGACCTTGACGAGGCTGCGCTCGTCGACCAGGGCGCGCTCGGCGAACGAGGACTGGCCGAAGAAGTGGCCGCCGAGCGGCTCGCCGTCGCGGCTGATGGTGCTGGTGCCGTCGGCGCGGCGGCCGCCGATGAGGTTCAGCGGCAGCCAGGTGGCGCAGTACGCGGGGTGCCCGTCGCGGCAGTTGGCGCAGCCGCCGCAGGAGGTGAAGGAGAGGACGACGTGGTCGCCGGGGGCCACACCGGTGACGGCGGAGCCGATGGCCTCGACGACGCCCGCTCCCTCGTGGCCGAGGACGCCGGGCAGGGGGAACGGCAGTCCGCCGCCGGCGACACCGAGGTCGGTGTGGCAGAGGCCGGTGGCGACCATGCGGACGATCGCCTCGTGGGGGCCGGGCTCGTCGAGGACGACCTCGGAGAGGGTGAAGGGTGCTCCCCCGGACTCGACCACGGCGGCGCGAGTGGTGGTGGACATCGCGGTAACTCCTTTTGCCTGTAAGGGGGTTGCTCAGTCGAGGGAGACGACGACGGACTTGACCTTGGTGTAGGACTCCAGGGCCTCGGGGCCGTACTCGCGGCCGAAGCCGGAGGCCTTCACACCGCCGAAGGGGACGGCGGGGTCGAGCATCGCCCAGTCGTTGATCCAGACGATGCCCGCCTGGAGGCGGTCGGCGACGCGGTGGGCGCGGGCCAGGTCGGTGGTCTGGATGCCGGAGGCCAGGCCGTACGGCGTGGAGTTGGCGAGCTCGACGGCCTCGTCCTCGGAGTCGAAGGGCTGCACGGTGAGGACGGGGCCGAAGATCTCCTCCTGGACGACCCGGGAGTCGTTGGCGAGGTCGGCGATGACGGTGGGCTTGTAGTAGAAGCCGCCGTTCAGGTCGAGACGCTCGCCGCCGCAGACGATGCGGCCTCCCTCCTTGCGGGCCAGCTCGACGTACTCCTCGACCTTCTTCAGGTGCCGCTCCCCCGCCATCGGGCCGATGACGGTCTCGGGCTGCCGCGGGTCGCCGAGGGGCACGCCGGGCACGGCGTCGGCGAGGATGCCGACCAGGATGTCGTAGAGCGGGCGGGCGACGAGCAGGCGGGGGCCGCCCATGCAGAACTGGCCGGTGTTGAAGACGAAGCCCTTGATGACGGCGCCGACGGCCTTCTCCACGTCGGCGTCCTCGAAGACGATGTGCGCCGCGTTGCCGCCGAGTTCCATGGTGACCGGCTTCAGGCTCTCGCCGGCGACGCTCGCCGCGTACCGGCCGGTCGCGGTGGAGCCGGTGAAGGCGATCTTGTCGACGCCCGGGTTGCGCAGCAGGGCCTCACCCGCGACGGGTCCGGTGCCGGTGACGACGTTGTAGACGCCGTCCGGGACACCGGCCTCCTTCAGCAGGCCCGCCATGTAGAGGGCGCTGAGCGGGGTCTCCTCGGCGGGCTTGTGCACGACCGTGTTGCCGGCCGCGAGCGCGGGGGCGATCTTGCTGCCGGCCAGGATCAACGGGAAGTTGAACGGGGTGATCGCGCCGACCACGCCGATCGGGCCGCGCTTGGTGTAGGCGTGGCGGTTCCCCGGGACGTCGCGGTTACCGCCCTCCAGGCTGAAGGCGAGGGAGGCGTAGTACTCGTAGTCGTTGGCCGCGTTGGTCACGTCGACGGCGTGGGCCAGAGTGATCGGCTTGCCGACGTCACGGCTCTCCAGCGCCGCTATCTCGTCGGCGTTCTCCCGTATCAGCTGGGCGACGCGGTGCAGGATCCGGCCGCGCTCCCGGCCGCTCAGCCCGGACCAGGTGCCGCTGTCGAACGCCTCGCGCGCGGCCTGTACGGCGGCGTCGACGTCGGCCGCGCTCGCTTCCGCGACGGTCGTGACCACCTGGCCCGTGGACGGGTCGATCACGTCGGCGCGTGCCCCGTCAGTCGCCTCGCGCCACTGCCCACCGATGAACAGCCGCCCGGGCTCGCTCTCGAAGGTGGTCGTCATTGCCCACTCCTCAGCTTGATTCAGCCTTGATCGCCAAGTCTTGATCACTAAGTCTTGATCACTAAGTCTTGATCACTAAGTCTTCAACCAACAGGATTCCTGTTGGTTCGCAGTTTCATTACACACAGGTTTCCTGTCAATGCCTTACGCTGACCTCATGGTCGGCACCAAGGCACCCCCCTCCCTCCTGTACATGGTCAAGCAGGTCGAGCTGGTTGTCCGCTCACGCCTGGACGAGCTGGTCAAGCCGGCCGGGATCACGGCGCTGCAGTACACGTCCCTCACCGTCCTGGAGCGGCACGACGGCCTGTCGGCCGCCCAGCTCGCCCGCGACTCGTTCGTCACCGCCCAGTCCATCGCGGATCTCGTTCGAAGTCTCGAAAACCGCGGACTCGTCCGCCGGGAGCGCAATCCGCGCAACCGGCGCGAGCTGCTGATCCTGCTCACCGACGAGGGGCGCGAGCTGCTCGCCGAGGTCGCCGACCAAGTGCGTGACCTGGAGGAACGCATGATCAGCGACCTCACCGCACACCAGGCCGAGCAGTTCCGGCAGGCCCTGTCCAAGGCCTGGCAGGCGCTGTCGTAGGACACCCTGCGAAAAACTCCGGACAGGATGCCGAAGAAATCGAAGACATATGTCAATCGAACATGCTCAAATTCACTCTGACGGGGGTAACTTGCAGGGCGGGGACGGGATTTGGCCTCACGCGGGCCGGTTGGAGGGGATGCCGTCGTGTCGAACGACCCCACACCGCCCACGACCGGGTATCTGCGGGTCCGCACGGACCGCGGTCACACCGTGCTCGAACTGCACGGCGAGATCGACATCGCCGCGGCGGTGGAGATCATTCCGCATCTGGACGCGGTAACGGGTCGCCGTGACGCCCGGGTCGTGATCGACCTGCGCCACGTCGCGTTCTTCGACTGCTCCGGCCTGCGCCTGCTCTACCGCGCCCGGCAGCGGGTCCTCGACCGCGGCGGCGAGCTCCGCCTGGTCTGCACCCACCCGCTCACCCTGCGCGTCCTGAAGGTGACCGGCCTGTCCCGCCTGCTGCCGCCCGCGCCGACGCTGGACGCGGCCCTGGAACAGCCCGAGGCCACGTCCCACACGTGATGACCCACCACTCCGGCGGGCTCTGCGGTATCGGGTTCATTCACCGGGCGGCGCGTCGAACAGGGCGCTGACGGACTCGCCGTTGTGGATGCGGCGCACGGCCTCGGCGAGGGCGGGGGCGATGGAGAGGATCTTGAGCTTCTCGGTGCGCTCCTCGGCCGGGACGGGCACGGTGTTGGTGCACACGATCTCCAGTACGTCGGGCTGCTCGCCGATCCGCTTCAGGGCGCCTGCCGCGAAGAGTCCGTGGGTGCAGGCCACCCGGATCGAGCGCGGCCCCAACTCCCGCAGCCGCTGGAGGAGTTCGATGACCGTGCTGCCCTTGGCGATCTCGTCGTCGAGGACGATGACGTCCCGGCCCGCCACCTCGCCGATGACCGAGCTGATGCTCACCCGGTCGTCCGCGAACCGCTGCTTGGCGCCCGCGGCCACCCGCGCGCCGATCATCCGTGCGAACGCCGCCGCCTCCTTGGCGTTGCCGAGGTCCGGCGAGACGACCGTCGTCCGGGTCAGGTCGTACTGACGGAAGTGCGCGGTTAGTTCACGCAGCGCGTGCAGATGATCGACCGGCACCGAGAAGAAGCCGTGCACCTGCGGCGAGTGCAGCGTCATGGCGAGTACGCGACTGGCACCGGCCGAGACCAGCAGGTCGGCGACGAGCCGGCCGCCGATGGAGATGCGTGGGGCGTCCTTCTTGTCGGAGCGGGCGTACGAGTAGTGCGGCATGACCACGGTGATCCGGCCCGCGGAGGCGCCGCGCGCCGCGTCGCACATCAGCAGCAGCTCGACGAGGTGTTCCTGCACCGGCGCGACCAGCGGCTGCACCAGGAACACGTCCCGTTCCCGGCAGTTGGCCTGGAGCTGCACCTCCAGACAGTCGTTGGCGAACCGGCTCACCCGGGACGGGCTCAGCGGCACCCCGAGGTGCGCGCAGACCTCGTCCGCGAGTTCGGAGTGGGCGCTGCCGGTGAAAACGGCGATGTCACGCACGGTCGGCTCCTCGTATGAACATGATCATTACGGGCTGCGCGGCTCATGCTACTGGCCACCACCCGTACGCCGATTCGATACGGCGACCCGGACGGCACGCCCTCCAGGCCTACGTCCCGCCCTACGGCGAAGTGTGGAACAAACACCCAACTCGGCGTTCTTCCAAGGAGTTTGAGGGCATTTGTTGAAAGAGGAAGGAGGGCCGTCGACATGACGACGTCCATCAAGCGCACACGAGTGCCCGGCTGGGCCAAGCTGCTCACCGCCGTGATCATCCTCATAGTGGTGCTGCTGGCCGCGCTGCGGATGCTGGTGTTCGGAGGGCTGGACGACGTGTTCGGCACCGAGGAGCACGACCGCTCGGGGCCCACACTGCTGAAGTCCATCCAGGACATGAGCCGTTACGACGCCGCCTCCGGCAACTTCCAGGTGGTCGTCGACCTGGAGAAGGACGCCAAGTACCTGCCGGACGCGATCCGCGGCACCCGCACGCTGTACGTCGGCGCGGGCACCGTCGACGCCTACGTCGACCTCGGCAAGGTCGGCGAGAACGATGTGAAGGTCAACGAGGACCGCACGTCGGCCACCATCAACCTCCCCAAAGCCCAGCTGGGCAAGCCCGCCCTCGACACCGAGCACTCCTACGCCGTCTCCAAGCAGCGCGGTCTGCTCGACCGCCTCGGCGACCTGTTCTCCGACAACCCCAACAGCGAACAGGCCGTCCAGCGCCTCGCGGTCAAGCACATCGGCGACGCCGCGAAGCAGAGCCGGCTCACCGACCGCGCCGAGGCCAACACCACCGACATGCTCGAAGGCCTGCTGAAGTCCCTCGGCTTCAAGGAGGTGAAGGTGACATTCGCGGCCTGACGGGCGACTCCTGACCGTCCGGAGGAGGCTCGTGCGGGCGGGGATTTCGGTTGTTCCTCGTGGGTAACCACCTTGGGACAAAGGGAAGTTGAAACTGGGAGGGTTGCATGGCCCGTACCACGTCACGTTCCCGATCCACGACCCCCAAGCGCCGCTCGTCGGCGGCACCGCGCGGTCGCCGGCCGCTTCCGCTGCCCGTACGGCTGCTGGTGATGGCGCTGGCCTTCGCGGCCATGGTGTTGTTCGGCGCGGTGCTGGCCGGGCTCACGCTCCAGCCGTCCCCGGCATCGGAAGCCCTCACTCACAGCAACCTGCGACCCGGCAGTTCCCTGGAGCTCTACTGGCACCACCCCTCACCACGCGACGCGATCAAGCAGATCGGCGGGAACGTCCTGCTCGGCGTGCCCTTCGGGATCCTGCTGCCGGTACTGGCGCCCGGTGCTCACGGGCTGTTGCGGGTCCCCGCGCTGACCGCCGTGATGATGCTGCTGGTCGAGTTGGTCCAGGGCGCGGTCGTCACGGGCCGCGCGTTCGACATCGACGACGTCATCCTCAACACCACCGGGGCGCTGCTGGGTTACCTGCTGCTGGGGCGGCGCCTCGGGCGGGCCGTGCACGTACCACCGGGCGCCGCCCCGGCCCAGCCGAAAGCGCCACGGGGCGGCCTCGCCGGGCGCCTGCGCGGAATCCGCCGCAAGGGCGCTAGTGCAGCGACCAAGTGAACTTGTCGCCGCCCACCCAACGCACCTGGTCCGGGTCGTCGAGGTCGTGGACGACGATCCCGTACGCCGCCGCGGCCTCCAGCACGTCCGTCATCGCCTTCGCCTCGCCGACCACCTGGCCGTCGATCTCCACGATCCGGAACGGCGGCGTACCCGGCAGCACCCCGAGCACCATGACCCGGGGGTGGGAAATGTAGGGGCTCGCGATTTCCGTCATGTCTAGAGCGTAGAGCGGTTCAGCGGTGTGTGACCGGGCGAGGTCCGGCCGTCGGCGACCGGGCGAGCGTCCGGCCGGGTGAGTCCGGGTGTGCGGGTACCCGGTGACTGGGCGACGCTGGAAACCGGAGGCTGGAGGTGGCATGGATCCCGTCGAGGCCCTGGACCGGATCGCTTTCCTGCTGGAACGGGACCGGGCGCCCACCTATCGCGTACGGGCGTTCCGTACGGCGTCCGCCGTGCTGGAAGCCATGCCCGCGGACGAGGTGGCCGAGCGGGCGGCCACGGGCTCGCTGGAAAACCTGAAGGGGATCGGGCCGAAGACCGCGAAAGTGGTGCGGGAGGCGCTGGCCGGACAGGTGCCGGAGTATCTGCGGAAGCTGGAATCGGAGGCCGAGACCCCACTCACCGATCGCGGTGACCGGCTGATGGCCCTGATCAGGGGCGACTGCCATGTGCACTCGGACTGGTCGGACGGAGGCAGCGGAATCGAGGAGATGGGCCGGGCCGCCGCGCGCCTCGGGCACGAGTGGACGGTGCTCACCGATCACTCGCCCCACCTGACCGTCGCCCGCGGGCTGTCCGCGGACCGGCTGCGCGAGCAGCTCGACGTGGTGGCCGCGATCAACGAGCGGTGGGCGCCGTTCCGGCTGCTCACCGGTATCGAGTGCGACATCCTCGACGACGGCTCGCTGGACCAGGAGCCCGAGCTGCTGGACCGGCTCGACGTGGTCGTGGTGTCCGTGCACTCCAAGCTGCGGATGGACGCCCGTGCGATGACCCGTCGGATGGTCGCCGCCGTGCGCGACCCGCACTCCGATGTGCTCGGGCACTGCACGGGGCGGCTCGTCAGCGGGCGTGGGCGGCCCGAGTCGGAGTTCGACGCGGACGCGGTGTTCTCGGCGTGCGCGGAGACCGGGACGGCCGTGGAGATCAACTCCCGGCCCGAGCGGCTCGACCCGCCTCGGCGGTTGCTGCGGGAGGCCATGGAGGCGGGGGCGCTGTTCTCGATCGACACGGACGCGCATGCCCCGGGGCAGTTGACCTGGCAGATCCATGGGTGTGCTCGGGCGGAGGAGTGTGGGGTGCCGGCGGAGCGGGTGGTGACTGCTTGGGGGGTGGAGGAGGTGTTGGGGTGGGCTCGGGAGAGGGAGATTCCTTCTGGTTTGAGGGTGGGGGGCGCCTGAGAGCTCGGGGGGTTCGGTGCGTTCGCGGGTGCGGGCTGCGTGTGGTTGTTCGCGCAGTTCCCCGCGCCCCTGATTTGGTTGAGGTGGGTGTACATGGTGCGGGCTGCTGTGTTTGATGTCGACGGGACCCTTGTCGATACCAACCATCTGCATGTTGTTGCCTGGTGGGAGGCCTTTCGGCAGAGTGGGCGTCAGGTGGCGATGCATGACATCCATCGGGCGGTGGGGCTTCCGTCCGGGGATCTGATCACACATCTGCTGGGTGAGGAGATCGACCCGGACGAGACGGACGCCCTCAGTGCCGCGCACAAGAGTCTGTACGGGACGTACTTCGATCGGCTGCCCGCGCTGCCCGACGCGGGGCGGTTGTTGCGGCGGCTCGACGGTCAGGGGTGGAACGTGGTGCTGGCCACGTCGGCCGGTGGGTCGGAGCTGTCCGCGCTGCGTCGTGCGATCGGGGCGGACGATGCCATCGCGGCCACGGCGAGCGCCGACGACGTGGCCGAGGGCAAGCCCGCGCCGGACCCGGTCGAGCACGCGCTGGAGCTGGTCGGGGCCTCTCCCCAGCAATCGGTGTTCGTCGGCGACACGGTCTGGGACATGCGGGCCGGCGTCCGGGCGGGAGTGCGCTGTGTGGCGGTGCTCTGTGGTGGCATTCCGCGCGTCGAACTGGAGGCGGCCGGTGCGGAGGCGGTGTTCCGGAATCCGGCGCATCTGCTGGCCGCGCTGGCGGAGAGTCCGCTCGGGCGGGGGGAATGACCTGGTCAGGGCAGCTGTGGGCAACCTCGGACGACGTGACACAGATCACCGGCATTGTCCGGATCCGGAAGGAACAGTCGCTGGTACCTTCCCGTTGAACGAAGCGTGGGTACGGAGGGGACGCAGAGCGCCCCGCACGCCCCGCCGCAGACTGCCCCGACCGTGATTCCCCCGTCCGGTCGGGGCTTCTCTTTGTGCCAGGCCGCGTCAGGCTCGGTCCTCGTCCTCGCGTTCCCGCGGGCCGTACAGCGCGGCCGGTGCTCCCGTCATCAGGGCCCAGTAGCGGTCGCCGTACGACCAGTGCCACCACTCCGTCGGGTAGTTGACGAGGCCGGCCGCGGTGAGGGCGGCGCCGAGTGTCTCGCGGTGGGCGTGGGCCTCGGGGGTGATGTTCCCGGCGCCCGTGTAGCAGGCGCCGGAGCTCTCCTCGGGGCTGGCGTTGACCGGCGTACCGAAGTCGAGTTCACGGCCGTCGGCGTCGACGAGGGTCAGGTCCACGGCGGCGCCCGCCGAGTGCGGGGCGATCTCGGGCGGGGAGACATAGCGGCTGGCCGCCGCGCGTATGCGCTCGGCGTCCCAGTCGGGATGCAGGGCACGCATCTCGGCCGCGTACTGCTCGAAGTACGCGCGCTGCAGGGACGGCGGCCGGTACCCCTCGACGAACAGCAGCCGCAGCCCGTTCGGCAGCAGCGACTGGGCCTTGACCAGCCGGTCGAGCACGCCCGCGCGCAGCTGGGCGAAGGCCCCCGTGGCATCGGTCTTGCGCGCGTCGACCAGCAGGGGGCTGTCGCTGCGTACGTCGACGAGCGGCTCGTCGACGTCGTGGACGGGTACGGCCGCCACCTTCGGGTCGGACATCAGGATGATCTCGGTCATGGGCCGATCTTCTCGTGGGCGCGGCCTGTTTCCGCCGGGATTGACCAAGTGACTGTTGACCAAGTGACCACCGGGGTGACGACCGAACCCTGGGCGGAGGTCGCGTGCATCCGCCCGGTGCGGGTACTCGTGAGCCGCCCCGAGGATGCGCAGCGCTAGAGGAGCCGACCATGAGCGAGGCAGCCGGCCGCAGGATCGTGATCACTGGCGCCACCGGCAATGTCGGTACGAGTCTGGTGCGTCTGCTCGCGGAGGACGCACAGGTCGGTCAGGTGCGAGGACTGGCCCGTCGGGTTCCCGAGTGGACGCCCGCGAAGACGGAGTGGTCGGCCGTGGACCTCGGGTCCGAGGGCGCCGACCTGGTGAAGGAGTTCGAGGGGGCGGACGCGGTCGTCCATCTCGCCTGGGCGTTCCAGCCGACGCACGATCCGGCCGTGACCTGGCGGACCAATGTGCTGGGCGGTATCCGGGTCTTCGGGGCGGTGGCAGCGGCGAAGGTTCCGACGCTGGTGCACGCCTCGTCGGTCGGCGCGTACTCACCGGGTCCGAAGGATCACGCGGTCGAGGAGTCATGGCCCACGCACGGCTGGCCGGGCGCCGCGTACTGCCGGGAGAAGGCCTATCTTGAGCGTGCCCTGGACTCCTTCGAGTACGAACATCCGGGGGTCAGGGTGGTGCGGATGCGGCCCGCGTTCCTGTTCAAGCGGGAGTCGGCGAGCGAGCAGCGGCGTATCTTCGGCGGGCGCTTCCTGCCGGGGCCGCTGATGCGTCCCGAGCTGCTGCCGTTCATGCCCGACATCCCCGGCCTGAAGGTGCAGGCACTGCACACCGAGGACGCCGCCCAGGCGTACCGGCTGGCGCTGCACACCGATGTGCACGGCGCCTTCAACCTCGCGGCGGATCCGCCGGTGGACGCGGGGCTGCTCGGCGAGATGCTGGGCTCCCGTCCGCTGCGGATGCCTCGGGTCGCGGCGCGGTCCGCGGTCGCCGCCGCGTGGAACCTCCGGCTGCTGCCCGCCTCCCCGCACCTCTTCGACGCCGTACTGCGGCTGCCGCTGATGGACTGCACGAAGGCCCGCGCCGAACTGGGCTGGCGGCCCGAGCGCACGGCGGTGGAGGTGCTGGAGGAGTTCCTGGAGGGGCTGCGGCAGGGGGCCGGGGCGGAGACGGAGCCGCTTCGGGGGCGGAAGGTGGGGTGAGGGCTACCGGCGGACGGCGCCTGCCCGGGTCCCGCCGGGAAGGCGCCGAGTTCTTGGGCAGCCGGAAAACTGCGAGGGTCCCTGGGTCAGCCGGACGGCTCGTCCGGTACCGGCTGCTCGGGGTTGACGGCGCCCGACTGGGGTGCGCCCTGCCGACCTGTGCCCGCCTCGTCCGTGTCGGGCACGTCGGTGGCGGGCTCGCCGTCCTCCTCCTCGCCGTCGGAGCCCTGCGTCGAAGCGACCTCCCACGGGTCCTCGCCCTCGTTCGCCTGTTGATCGGGCAGATCCCTGGGGACGGGGTCACCGTTCTCGCCGGGACCCTCCAGCCGGTGATCGGTCACGGCGTGCTCCCTTCCTGTCGTGCGCCGGGAGCGGGTACCTCGACCTGATCGGCTCAAACCACGTGCCTGGTCAATCGCCCTCGCACAACTCGTCGAGGGCCGCCGTCAGCTGTGGCGCCACCTGCTCCCGCCGCCAGGCGCGGTGCCCGTCGTCCAGAGCGCGCGGTACCGACTCGATCAGCATGATCAGGTAGAGGTAGCTGCGGTAGAGGGCGTACCGTCGCCGGGCCGACGCGGTGAACTCGACGCCTCCGCCCGCCTCCTGATACCCCGCCAGGAAGTTCTCGTCCTGCCGGATGTCACCCAGCAGCGCGAGCGAGACGAAGTCCGCGATCGGGTCGCCCCAGAACATGCGCTCGCCGTCGATCAGGCCTCCCACCCGCACGGACTCGCCGCGCTCCACGAGGATGTTGCCGTCCCACAGGTCGAAATGGACCAGCCGCGGCACGGTCACCTCGTCCAGGCAGTCGTACGCGGCCTTCGCCGTACGGGCCACCTCGTCCACGGGCCGGGGCAGCCAGGCCCGGTAGCGGCGGGCGTCGTCCAGCAGGGCGTCGTACATGGCGGTGAAAGCGGTGCGCCAGTCGGGGGCGAGGGGCCCGAAGGTGCCGGACGGGTAGCCGAAGCCGGGGCCGGTCACCCGGTGGAGCCGGGCCACCATCCCGCCCAACTCCCGCCGCAGCGCGGCGACTTGGGCCGCCTCCAGGTTCTCCCACCCGGCGCCCGGGCAGTACGTCAGCAGAACGTGGCGGCCGGTTGGCGCGCTGTCGTCGAGGGCGGCTCCGACCACCCGTGGCGCGGGCACTCCCACCGTCTCGGCAGCTCGGCAGAACTCGGCCTCGCCGCCCAGCAGTTCACTCTCGTAGGCCATGCCGGGAGTGGTCGGCGGCGGGGGAATCTTGAGGACGAGGCGGGTGCCGTCGGTGAGGCGCAGTTCCTCGACGGTGTTGTACGTGCCACCGCCGAGCGGCTCCCGTTCGGCGAGGCTCTCCGGCGGCAGCCCCGCCGCCGCGAGGACGAGCCGAGCCCGCTCCCAGTCATCCACCACAGTCCCCCTCTGCCATAAACCGGTGTGCGGGCCCACTCTACGAAAACCTGTGGCCCCTTCACCAGATTGCCTATTAGCTTAGGCCGTAACCTAGGGATCCTAGGTTACGGCCATAGCTCTTCTCCCTGGAGGTCCACCCATGAAGCCGCTCACCGAGCAAGACATCCGCGCCTCGTTCGTCAACTGCTCCAAGGGCGAGGCGAAGCGGATCTCGCTGCCGCGCGATCTGGACCGACGTCCTTGGGACGACCTGGACTTCCTGGGCTGGCGCGACCCGGGCGCGCCCGATCGCAGCTATCTCGTCGCCGAACGCGCCGACGGGCTCGTCGGCGTCACCCTGCGCTTCCCGTCCGCGCAGCGCGGCTTCCTGCACCGGAGCATGTGCTCGCTGTGTCTCACGACGCACCGGGGCAACGGGGTCTCGCTGATGACGGCCCGCAAGGCGGGGGCGGCCGGGCGTGAGGGGAACTCGGTGGGCGTCTACATGTGCGCCGACCTGGCGTGTTCCCTGTACGTACGCGGCAAGAAGGCCCTCGACTCCGGGAGCCGTTTCGAGGAGAGCCTCACGACGGAGGAGCAGATCGCCCGGACGGTGGGCAATCTGTCCGCCTTCCTGAAGAAGCTGTACGGCTGAGCCCCGCCACTACCGGTCCCGCAGGCGCGCCGCTTCGATGTCGTGCAGATGGATCAGGACGTCGTGGTTGCGGGCGAGCGCGATGTCGTACTCCGGGTCGGGGTAGGCCGTACCGATGCTGCGCGTCGGTCGGGCCCGGACCAGCCAGGACCGGGCCGCTTCCGGAGTGGTCCGCAGGTCGACCACGTAGTCGCGGTACCGGACGCGGTCCAGTGTGTGCTCGTTGGTGCCCGGGCCCGCCGCGCCGACGGTGAAGCGCTGGACCTTTCCGTCGGGGCCGGTCGCGTTGAACGAGCCCCGGTCGAACGTGAACCCGACGCTGAGGTAGGCGTCACCGAGGCGGTCCCGCAGGAAGGCGCCCTGCATCCGGGGGTACTTGGCGGGGTCGTTCGACTCGTAGCCGACGTGGGCGTTGTGCGCCGACAGCAGGACCTTCGTGCCCGTGTGCTCCTGCCACCAGGCCGTGTTGTCCGCCATCACCTGGTCGCGGTAGCGCATGGCCTCCGCGAGCTGTGCCTCGTCGTCGAAGAAGTCGAACGCGAAGAAGCGCGCGACCTGGTCGACGACCGTGGCGTGCTGGACCGCCCAGTCGTACGCCGCCCGGTCCGCCCCCGGTGACCGCTTGCGCAGCAGCTCCAGGGCCTCGCCGGCCCGGGCCGCCATGTTCCGGCGCTCGGCGAGCGGCTTGGTCATGTACTGATTCATGTACTCGGCGAGGGGCACGGTGGGCCTCAGACCCCGGTACAGCTCGGCGAAACGGTCCCGAAGGTCGGGGTGGGCGCCGGCCACGTACTCGATGACCTTGTCGTACAGCTCGGGGCCGGCCCAGCCGAGGTCGTTGCCCATGAACTGGACCGGGTCCCGGGGATGCCGCTGGTTGTGGGCGCGCATCCACTCCAGGAGCGCCAGGAAGTCGGTGTTGTTCCACCAGAGGTAGTCGGCCTGGAACTCCACCCGCATGATCCGCCGTACGTCCCCCTTCCCGTACAGCACGTAGTCGTTGAGACGCAGGCCGGTGCTCCAGCTGCCCTCCAGGGCGAAGGTGCGGAACCCCTTGGTCTCGACGAGGTGGCGGAAGACCCGGTCCTTCATGGCGAAGAAGTCGTGCGAACTGTGCGTGGCCTCGCCGAGACCCACCACACGCGCGTCGCCGATCATGCGGTCGAGCGGACGTAAACCACGGGCGTTGCCGCGTGGTTCCACGGTGTCCAGCGGGTACGCGGCACGTTCGAGGGCGGAGACGACGGGACCCCCGGTCGTCGCCGCGGCGGGCGGGGCTCCTGCCGCCACGGTGCCGAGGCAGAGGAGCAGGGACAGTGCGATTGCGGACCGTTGCCATTTCATGATCCAAGGCTGTCCGCCGGACCGGTCGCACACCATCCGGCGGCCCACCGCTTCGAGGTGGGGAGAACCCCGGTTAAGGTCCTCGAACAATGCGTTCGATGAGGTGGCGGAAGGAAAGCAGCGCAAGGATGCGAGACGTACGTGGTGTGTGGGCCGCGGTCGGCCCCAGGGTCGCCCGATGGCGGCAGGATCCGGTGATCGTGCAGTCCGTGCGATCGGCGGCGGCCGCGACGGTGGCCTACGTGGTAGCCCTGCAGGTGAGCTCGGAGGCGGCGCCCCTGACGGCTCCGCTGACCGCGCTGCTCGTCGTCCAGGTCACTCTCTACGCCACGCTCACCAACGGCATCCGCCGCGTGAACTCGGTGGTGGCCGGCGTCGTCATCGCCATCGGCTTCAGCGTCCTGGTGGGTCTCACCTGGTGGAGCCTCGCCCTGCTGATCCTCGCCTCACTGGCCGTCGGCCATCTGGTGCGGGTCAGCGAGTACGTGCCCGAGGTGGCGATCAGCGCGATGCTGGTGCTCGGGGTGACCGAGGTCGGCGACACGGCGTGGGCCCGTGTGTTCGAGACGCTGATCGGCGCCGTCGTCGGGCTCGTCTTCAACTTCCTGTTCGCTCCCCCGGTGTGGGTCGAGGCGGCCGGTGAGTCCATCGAGGACCTGGCCCGCCGGATGCGGCGGCTGATGATCCGCGTCGGCGAGGAGGCCGCCGGCCGTACCCCCGTGGAGGCCGCGGAGGCCCACCTCGACGAGGCCCGCAAGCTCGACTTCGACATCGTCGAGGTGGACGCGGCCCTCAAACAGGCCGAGGAGAGCCTGAAGCTCAATCCGCGCGTACGGGAGGGTCTGCTGCACCGGGTCGTGCTGCGCACCGGTCTGGACACGCTGGAGATCTGCACGGTGGTCCTGAGGGTGCTGGCCCGTACGCTCACCGACCTAGCCCGGGAGCGGGAGCCCGAGCCGCTGTTCTCGCCCCAGGTGGGGGCGGCCATCGAACGGCTGCTGGCCGAGATCGGTGACGCGGTGGTCAGCTTCGCGGTGCTGGTCACCACCGATGTCAGCCGCAGCGCCGAGTCCGCGGAGGCCCGGCTGGCGGCCGAGCTGTCCACGGCCACCGCGACCCGCGACAAGCTGGCCCAACTACTGCTCGACGACATCCAGCGGGACCCCCGCCAGTGGCAGCTGCACGGTGCCGTGCTGACGGAGGTCAACCGCATGCTGGACGAGCTGGACACCGAGCACCGCTCCCAGCGGCTGCTGGAGGAGCTCGACCGTTGCACCCGTGAACAGCGCGAGCGCTCCCCGCGCCTCACGCGCCTCCGCGAGCACCTGCGCATCCCCTCTCCCCTTCGACGGAACCGGTCTTCGCGGAACCGGTCCGCCCTCACCGGACGTACTAAGTGACGAGGTACGACGCGATAGCGAGGGGAGCGTACGGAATGGCCGGCGGCGCCGTGCGGATCGACGGGACCACACTGCATCTGCCGGGCGGTGTGCAGGTGCGCTTCAAGCGCACGCTGCGCCTGCCCGAGACGGGTACGCACCAACTCCCGCCGGGGCTGGGCGACTTCCCGATCCGCCGGGTCGAGGACTACCCGCACACGGCCCCCGAGCAGATGCGGACGCGCGGCGGTGTGATGCTCCCGGTGTATCTGCGCGAGGCCATGTGGCTGCACTTCGGCGGTACGAAGGAACCGGCCGCGCTCCAGGTCGGCGTCGGCAAGGTGTGCGCGGTGTCGGGCAAGCCATGGAGCAGCACGCTCACCCGGAAGCCGCAGAACTATGTGGTGCTGCCGCGTCAGCCGTGGCTCGACGGCATCAACTCCGGCAAGGGCACGGTCCGCCAGTTCGTGGCCGTCCCGCTCGGGCTCGGCGCCACCGTCGAGGGCCAGGTCACCGGCGAGGAGGTGTTCGGCGGGGTCCAGCTCCAGTCCTTCCCGCTGAACGACAAGCAGCTCGCCGGGTGGCGGGAGCAGGAGCGGCTGCGCACCGAGCGGGAGCGGAACATGGGGCCGGTCGGTGGTTACGGCGGCCCGGTGCCGGCGGCCCCGATGCCTCCGCCCACGTACGGTGCCCCCATGCCTCCTGCGCCGGCCGGCGATCCGATGCCTCCGGGGGCGGCGATGCCGATGTCCGCGCCGGGCTCGGCCCCGATGGGCGGCGCTCCCGCGGCCCGGACCCGGGCTCCGGCCGCGATGGGCCTCGGGGTCGGCGGCTCGATGCGCCAGGAGGTCTACAAGGACGACTGGCCGAGCGGCAGCTGGGCCGAGCAGCCCGCGGGCCGGATCTTCGTGCACCTGGTCACACCGCCCGAGTGGCGTCGTATCACCGGCGAGGCCCCACCGCCGTCGCCCGTGGACCGCGCGGCCTACACCAAGGCCGGGCTCCCCTGGTTCGAGTACTACTCCGCCGACGAGGGTGCCGCCCACGACGTCGACCCGGCGGACACCCTCGGCGCGGTGAAGCCCGTCGGCGACTGGCTCGGCACGGACTTCGACCCGTGGCAGGCGCCCACTCCCGGCCAGGTGAAGCCACTCGGTGACGCGCCGGGCAGGCCGATCCAGGACGGCGACTGGTAGCGAACCCCGGCACGGGTCCCTCAGCGGATCCGGGCATCGCGCGGCGGATCGGCAGACCTCGGCGGCGGGCGTTGCATGGCGCGCAACGTCCGCCGTCGTTCTTTGCGCCGGACCGCTCGTACCCGTCAAGGTTGGGTGACGGACGGGAAGAGCGACGACCGAGGTGCGCGAATGACGAATGAGCCGGGACGGAATCCGGGCGGCTGGAGCAGGCGCCGAGTCCTGGGCATGCTGGCGGCGACGGCCGTGCCGGCGTCCCTGGCCGGTTGCTCCGGTTCCGACGGGACGACCGCCGGGCCCACGTCCTCCTCACCGGCGCGGGGCGCCTCGACGCCGACAGCACCCTCGGCGGCGGCGGAAGCGGGTGCACAAACGGCAACCCCGTCCCCCACCCCCTCCGGCCCCCGGCCGCTGTTCCTCGGCACGTACACCTCGGCCGACGGCGGCGGCACCGGCATCGGCGTCGCCACCTACGACGCCCGGAGCGGCCGTATCACGGGCAAGGGAACGATCTCCGGCGTCGGCGACCCGTCGTATCTCGCGGCGCATCCGGACCGACGGACGCTGTACGCCGTCAACGAGCGGGCGGAGGGCGGTGTGACCGCCGTACGGCTGTCGGACCGCAAGGTCCTCGGCACCCGGAGCAGCGGCGGCGAGGCCCCCTGCCACCTCTCGGTGCACCCGAGCGGGCGGTGGCTGCTGAGCGCCAACTACGGCACGGGCAGTGTCGCCGTGCACCCCGTCGAGGACTCGGGTGCCCTCGGCGAGCGCACGGATCTGGTCGTGCACCGCAGTCCGGCACCGGGCCCGGGCCAGGAGGGCCCGCACGCGCACTACATCGCCGCCGGCCCTGACGGCGGTCACGTCCTCGCCGTCGACCTGGGCACCGACACGGTGTACACCTACCGGCTGGACGAATCCCGGGGCACGCTGACCGAGGTGTCGCGCGCCCGGACACGGGCGGGGGCGGGTCCCCGGCACCTGACCTTCCATCCCGAGGGGCGATACGCCTATCTCGCCAACGAGGTCGACAACACGGTCGTGGTCTGCGCCTACGACCCGGGGAGCGGCAAGCTCACGCCTGGCGATCCACAGCCCACGGGGACGGGCTCGGGCACGAGCTATCCCGCGCAGCTCCTCGTGACGCCGAACGGCTCGTACGCGTATCTCGCCAACCGGGGGCACGACAGCCTGACGCGCTACGCGGTCGAGGAGTCGGGTGCCCGGCTGAGGCTCCTGGACACCGTGCCGGTGGGCGGGGAGTTCCCCCGTCAGATCGCCTTCTCACCGGACGGGAGCCTGCTGTTCGCCGCGCATCAGCGGTCGAGCACGGTCGGGGTCTTCCACGTCGACGCCGAGAGCGGTGAACTGCGGTCCGCGGGCGAGCCGTTCGCGTCACCCGTCGCCGTCTGTGCGCTGCCGCTGTAGGGCGCGGGGGCAGGAGGCGGCGGTGGCCTGGGTGAGCAGGATGTGCATGCGCTCGGTGAGCTGGGCCACGGTGTCGGCGGGCTTGTGGAACGTCAGGCGTACGTCGCCGTTGCCGCGGGCCCGCTCGATGCGCAGGGTGAGGCCGTGCCGGTCGACGGCGAGCGGCTGGACGCGTACGGCGCCGTGCAGGCTGTCGTGCGGGACGAGCCGGGTGAGGCGCTCGACGGCGTCGGGGTGCGCGTCGGCGAGGTGCGTCAGCAGATGGGACTCGGCCGTGACCAGCGGGTCGGGTGCGGCGGCGGCGAACTCGTCGAGGTCGACCACGACCGCGCCGGCCGGCTCGCGCAGCACGATCCGGGTGGGCTTGAACTCCAGGTCGCCGTCCTTGGGCGCGAACCAGCCGGCCAGCCAGAGCCGGGCGCGGATACGGTTGCGCACGGGGACGGGCGCGACGTCGGCGAACTCCAGCACGGCGGACGGCTCACCGCGCGGTGCGCAGATCGCGGCGGCGACGAGCGTACTGTCCTCGGGGACGCACAGGATCACCCGGCCGTCCTCGGTGACGGTGTGCGCGCCGACGAACTCCTCGCGGCCGCCCTCGGCGGTCACCGCACAGGACCACGCCGCCGCGAGCACCGAGCGGGCACGCTCCGCCGCGGCGGGCGCGGCCGTCCAGGTGTGACGGTCACCCATCCCAATACCTCCCTTAGGTAAGCCTTGCCTAACCTATCCGAGATCGGGGCGTACGCCAACCAGAACCCGCCAGTACATGAACTTCTGTTCGCCACAGCGGGGTGCGACCGCGGCGTCACGCCGCCCAGTGACCGGGGCGGGTGACCGACGTCGGAAGGCGCGTCCCGGCGCTGCCGCGGGCCGCGTTGAGTTGGGGCTGGGTGAGGAAGAAGGCGCCGGTGAGGTCGGCGTCTGTGAGATCGGTGTCGCGCAGGTCGGCGCCTATCAGATCCGCGCCACGCAGATCGGCACCGGTCAGGTCGGCGGCGATGAGGTAGGCGCCCCGGAGATTGGCCCGGCTGAGGTCGGCTCCCTTGAGGCGGGCGCCGATGAGGTCGGCGTTCCGGCGGTTCTTCTTGCGTCCGGCACCCGCCCGCATGAGTTCGCTGGTCCGCAACAGCAGCTCGTTGACCCGCTGCCGGTGTGCGGCAACGTCCAACTCCGCCAATTCCTGCGCTGTCCGCCCGGTCAGTTTCTCCGTCTCGTCCAGCATCCGGCGTACGTCGGCATGCACCGGCCGGGCGGCGCGAAGCGTCAGCGTCTCGGTCAAGTACCAGAGGAGCTCATGGAGTTGGCGTACGACGGGGAACACGTCGAACATCCGCCGGGCGTGCTCCCGGCCGCCCGTACGCCAGTTCCGGCCGCCGAAGGTGACCTGGGAGACCTTCTGCCCGGCGCCGAAGCAGTCGTAGACCGTGCAGCCGGTGAAGCCCGTGTCCCGGAGCCGGGTGTGGATCCCGCACCGGAAGTCGTCCCGCAGGTTCCCGCACGGCTTGCCCGCCGGCTTGTCGACGGCGAAGTCGGACGAGGCGGCGAAGGGCAGCGCCACGCAGCACAGCCCGAAGCAACTGCCGCAGTCCGCACGCAGATCACGCAGGTGGAGGACGTCACCGGATCTTTGTTCCATACGGTTCACCTTAACGAGAACTCACCGATGAGTTTTCGGGTCGGGAGGGGTCCCTAATACAACGGAAAACAAGCTGCGCTACGACTGAGGAAGCCACCTCGGACGCATCCCCTGAGGAGACATCATGTGCACGCACCGGCCCGCCTGTCCCAGCGCCGACAGTCCGCACCACCACACCGCCGCGATCGTCTCCGCCCACCCCGAGCAGGGCTGGAGCCTCCTGTGCAACGGCACCATCGTCTTCGACGACACCGGTGAACTCCTGCCGGACGGCAGTGTCGTCGCCCCGCAGCGGACGCTCGGTCACGCGCTCGCCGCCTGAATCGGACACGGCCGCGCGCGGGTCATGCGCGTGCGAGGTCCAGCCGCCAGTTGTTCGACACGCTCCACTGCCCGTTCGGATACTCGACGGACATCTCGCCGAGCAGCGTGAACCCGGCTTTGCGGCACACCGCGTTCGACGCGGCGTTCTCCACTCGGGGAAGCGCGTGCAGATAGCGGTGGGTGCCCGTGTCCCGGACTATGTCGACAACCGTGCGGGCGGCCCGTACGGCGAGGCCCCGGCCCTGGAACTCGGGCAGCACCTGCCAGCCGGTCTCCCACACCGTCTCGCCCTCCCACTCGTCGGCCCAGTAGCCGATCGACCCGACGGTCTCGCCGGTGTCGGAAAGCGTGATCCGGCACATCTGCCCCTCCGCCACCTCCAGATAGCGCCGGTGGCGGGCGACGAGTTCCTCCTCGGTCTCGGGGCCGCCCAGATACTGGGTCATCCTCGGGCTGTTGATCCGCCGGAGCAGCCAGAAGTCACCCTCCGACCAGGGCACAAGGCGCACCCCGCCCGAGTCGCCCTGACCGCCCGTCATCGGGCGAACACCTCGAAGGCCACCGCCGGTCTGCCGCCGAAGCGCTCCCCGGTGGTGCGTGCGTAGCCGGTGAGGAATTCCCGTACGTAGGTCTCCGGGTCCTGGCTCGTCAACGCTTCGATGTAAGTGCGGTGTTCCAGGAGGGAGGCGACCGCGCGGTCGAGGCCAGGTGTCGCGTCCACCGCGTGGGTGGGGGTCGAGGAACCGGCCACGGCGACCCAGCGGACGCCGTTCCAGGGCTCCAGACCCTGCTCCACGAGTTGCGGGAAGATCCAGCGGTTCCCGGCGTCGCCGGCGGCGTCCAGGGTGGCGCGGCCCACGGCCACATGGTCCGGGGTGTTCCAGGCGACGCCGCCCCAGGTGTCGCGGTGGTTGAGGGTGAGGACCAGTTCGGGGCGGTGTCTGCGGATGGCGGCCGCGATGTCCCGGCGCAGGGCGAGACCGTACTCGATCACGCCGTCCCTGTGGTCGAGGAACTCCACCTCGCTCACGCCCACGACGGCGGCGCCGGCCCGCTGCTCGCGCTCGCGCAGCGGGCCGCATTCGGCGGGCGGCAGGGTGTCGATGCCCGCCTCACCACGGGTGGCCAGGAGATACGCGACCTCGCGGCCGGCGTCGGTCCAGGCGGCGATGGCCGCCGAGCAGCCGTACTCGAGGTCGTCCGGGTGGGCCACTACGGCGAGGGCGCGCCGCCAGTCGTCGGGCATGGGTTTGAGCTGGTTCGGTTGCTCCTGCTGCGGGTCGTCGGTCATGGGCGCACAGTAGCCCGCACCACTGACAACGGGGCCCGGCTCACACGCCGTCCGTCACTCCTCGTCCCGCGTCAGGGCCAGCAGCCGGTCCAGTACGCGCGGTCCGCCGGCCCGTACGCCGTCGTGTTCGAACTCGTCGGTGACCCAGGTGCGCAGGCCCTTGATCGAGCGGGCCGTGCTGAGCGAGTGGGCGGTGTCGACGTACATGTCGTCGTGGTAGATCGCGGCGGCGACCGGGACGTCGTTGGCGGCGAGGCGGGCCGGGTCGTACAGGGGTGCCCAGTCGGTGCGGGCGGCCAGTTCCCCGGCGGTGTCGCGCAGGGGGCGCAGGGCCGGGTCGGTGTCGAAGGTCCAGGGGTGGACGGACTCTCCGGTGAACAGCAGCGGCCCGTCCCCGGTGAGCGTCTTGGCGGCGTCGAACTGCGGGAACTCGGCGCGTACCCGCTCGGCGGACCAGGCCGTGGGGCGCTCGCCCTGGCCGTAACAGGCCTCGTGGACAAGGGCGTAGAGCGGGTGTCCGGCGAACGACAGCAGGCTCTGGACCTCCTCCTGGAAGGCGTCGGACAGGGCGGGGCCCTGGGGGGTGGTGACGAAGGCGTCCTCCAGGAGGAAGTGCAGCCGGTGGCTGCCGTCGCCGCGGCCGAGGAGGATGCCGAGGGACTGGAAGGCCTCGACGGTGAGCCGGTAGCCGCCGTTCAGGACGGGCTCGTGTTCGAGGAGGTACCCGGCGATCCGGCGGGCCCGCTCCACGTCCTGCGGGTAGCGGGCATAGTGCGCGGCGACCTTGCGTTCGATGCGCGGGTAGGCGGCGCGGTAGACGTCGTCGGCGTGACCGTCCAGGGTCGGCAGGCCGCCGGTGATGACGGCGGTGTTCAGGCCCTCGGGCGCGGTGGAGAGGTAGGTGACCGTGCAGAAGCCGCCGAAGCTCTGGCCAAGGACGGTCCAGGGGGCGCCGCCGGTGACCTCGGGGCGGATGGCCTCGCAGTCGCGGACGATGGAGTCGGCGCGGAAGTGGGCGAGGTAGTCGGCCTGTTCACGGGGGCCGCCGCGCAGCGGGAGCGTCTGGCGGTTGGCGGGGGTGGAGGCGCCGGTGCCGCGCTGGTCGAGGAGCAGCACCCGGTACTCCTTCAGGGCCCGCTCCAGCCAGGCCTGACGGCCGATGAAACGGTTCGCTCCGAAGCCGGGGCCGCCCTGGAGGTAGACCAGCCAGGGCAGTTCGGCGTCCGTCTTGTCGCTCGCGACGACCTCGCGCGCGTAGAGCTCGATCCGCTCCCCCGCCGGGTCGTCGTGGTCGAGGGGGACGGTGAAGCGACGGTCGGTGAGCACGACACCGGGCTGCCGGTAGCTGACGGACAACAGGGCTCCTTGGACTGACGGTTTCCGGGCCGTGGTCCAGTCCAGCACAGATTGTTCAGCGTGCCGAGAGGCTGGAGCGCCGTACCACCAGCTCCGGTTGGAGCACGACCCGCCGGTGCTCGTGCCGCTCGGGCGCGATCTCGGCCTCGGTCTCCTCCAGGAGCAGTTCGGCGGCGAGGGCCCCCATGGTGACCGCGGGCTGCCGTACGGAGGTGAGGGGGACGGCGGCCGCGGCGGCGAACTCGATGTCGTCGTAGCCGACGATGGCGAGGTCGTCCGGGACGCTCACGCCGGCCGCGTACATGGCCTGGAGCACGCCGAGGGCGAGCAGGTCGTTGGCGCAGAAGACGGCGGTCGGGCGGTCGGCGAGGCCGAGGAGGCGGGCGCCCGCGTCACGGCCGGCGGCCACGTCGAGGCGCTCGGTGGGCAGTTCACGCAGGGCGCCCGGGCCGAGCCCCGCCTCCTGCAGGGCGTTCAGGGCGCCCGTACGGCGGTCGCGGACCTGGTTGAGACCCGCCGGTCCGCTGACGTACGCGATGGAGCGGTGGCCGGCGTCGACCAGATGCCGTACGGCGAGCGCGCCGCCCGCCACGTCGTCGACGGACACCGAGCACTCGGTGGTGCCCTCGGCGACCCGGTCGACGAGGACGAAGGGGATGCCGTGCCGGCGGAACGCATTGATGTTGCGCCCGGTGGCGTCGGCGGGCGTGAGCAGGACGCCCCGCACCCGCTGCTCGGCGAAGAGCGCCAGATACTCGGACTCCTCGCCCGCGCTCTGCGCGCTGTTACAGACCATCACGCCGAGCCCGGCGTCACGCGCGGCCCGCTCGGCACCGCGCGCGACGTCGACGAAGAAGGGGTTGCCCATGTCGAGCACCAGCAGCCCCATGATGCGGCTGCGCCCCGCCCGCAGCTGGCGCGCCGACTCGCTGCGGACATAGCCGAGGCGGTCGATCGCGGCCAGCACACGGGCCCGGGTCCCGGAGGCCACCGAATCCGGCCGGTTGATGACGTTGGACACCGTGCCGACGGAGACTCCGGCGGCCGCGGCGACGTCCTTGATACCCACCGACTGCGACATCGGAAGGGGACCTCCAGGAAGGTGCGGGACGGCGGGCATACGTTCACATTACCTGCGGGCCACACAGAAATGGCCCGGTCAGGTGCAGGAACGCACGTTCCCGTCGTACGGGGATCAGGCGGGCAGTGCGAAGTCGATGACGCGGAGTGCGGACGGCGTCGTACCGGTGGACTTCACCTGGTACAAGACCGACAGGACATTGTCCTGGGCGATCCGCATCTCGTCGAAGACGACCTCACCGAAGGCGTTGAGCCCGGAGCCGTCGAACAGGATCCTCCAGTCGGTGTGTCCGGAGGCCGCCGAGGCACCGGCGATCCGGCCGAACGGGAAGATCGCGTAGGCGTTGTTGTACTTGTCCATGACCAGCTTGGTGCGCTGGCTGGAGTTCAGCGGCACCGGTATCTCGGTCTTCGCCCAGGCGCCGGAGGAGCTCTTGCGGACGAGGAAGGCACGGCCGTTGGCCGTTCGGTCGGCGACGTAGCCCGTCGTGCACTGGCCGAAACGGCCGGGGACGTAGCTGATGATGGCGTGCGGACGGCCGGCGGAGTCGGTCCACTGGCTTTCCTGGTTCATCAGCGAATGGTCCGGGTTGAGCGCGTCCACGACGAGGCCCGCGTCGGTGACGGAGACCTTGTCGGAGCCGCCGGTGGTGCCGACGACGGCGCCCGCGTTGTTGCGCCAGGTGCGGCCCAGGTCGTCCGAGTAGACGTAGCCCGTGTCGTGGTTGGTGATGCCGCCGCCGTTGCACATCACGGCGCCGTTCTGCTCACGCCACGTGAACATGGCGTGCAGGCGCCCGTTGCGGTCGTAGTCGATGCCGTGCAGGTACATGTTGCGGGCCGTCGAGGAGCCGTGCTCGCTGGTGTACGTGCCGGTGGAGGACGTCCACTCGCCGAGGTTGGTCCAGGAGGTGCCGTTGTACTCGGCGATGGCGTTGCGGCCGTTGCCCGAGATGCCGGCGCGGTAGCTCAGCTGGAGCTTGCCGTCGGGCATCGAGATGAACTGCGGGTACGTGAACTGCGAGGTGAGCGCGAGCCCGTCCAGGGTGGACTGCGGGGCGCCGAAGCGGCTCGTGGTCCAGCTCAGCCCGGCCGGGTTGTCCATCAGGCCGGCCACGGACTTGACGTAGGTGAAGCCGTCGCTGTGCGAGTCCATGTTGAGGTGCAGCCGGCCGTCGACCTTGGAGACGCCCATCGAGATGACGTTGTGGGAGTCGTTGTAGCGCAGCGTGTGGCCGACCTTGACGGTGGACCAGGTGCTGGAGCCGAGGACGCGGCGGCCGACGACGGCGTTGCGGTCGGCGGTGTACCAGACGGCGTACTGGTAGCCCTTGTAGGTGAGCAGAGCGTTCTTCTGGAACGCGTTGTTGTTGACCAGGCCGTCGTACGACACGAAGAAGATGGCCTGGCTGTCGAGCAGCGTGTTGCCGGTCTGGGTGACGGAGGGACCGGGGTCGGCGGCGCTGGCGGTGGCCGAGCCCAGGGCGGGGGTCACCACGGCACCGGCGAGGGCGGCGCCCAGCAGCGTACGTCTCTTCATCTCGGGGACTCCATTGTCGAGCGAGGTGGGGAACGGGGAGAGGGTCGTGTCGTGTGTAACAAGAGCTCAGGCGAGGTGGAAGACCTCGGTGAGGGGCATCATCGCCTCGTCGGGCCGGGCGCCGTCCAGCGACTCGAAGAACGGCGCCATCTCCTTCTGCCAGCGGGCGTTGACCTCGGCGGCCTCCATGCCGGCTTGCGCGGCCTGGAAGTCCTCGGTCTCCAGGTAGCCGACGAGCAGGCCGTCGTCGCGCAGGAAGAGGGAGTAGTTGTGCCAGCCGGTGGCCGAGAGCGCTTCGAGCATCTCCGGCCACACGGCGGCGTGCCGCTCGCGGTACTCGTCGATCCGGTCCTCACGGACCTTGAGCAGAAAACAGACGCGCTGCATGAGAGACCGCTCCTGGGTGAGAGGGGTGGGGGGTGGTCAAGCGACCTGCGACGACCAGAAGTGACTAGAAGTCGAAGTCGTCGATGTTGTCCTTGTTGAAGACGGTCGGCTTGCCGAGGCTGATCACACCGTCCTTGCCGATGGTGTACTCGCCCATGTCACCGGCGGTGAAGGTCTCGCCCTCCTGGCCGGTGATCTGGCCGGAGACCAGCGCCACGGCCGTACGCGCGGCCAGCTCGCCGAGCTTCGACGGGTCCCACAGCTCGAACGCCTCGACGGTGCCGTTCTTGACGTACTTGCGCATGTCGTTCGGGGTGCCGAGACCGGTCAGCTTGACCTTGCCCTTGTACTTGGAGCCCGAGAGGTACTGCGCGGCCGCCTTGATGCCGACCGTGGTCGGGGAGATGATCCCCTTCAGGTTCGGGTACTCCTGGAGCAGGCCCTGGGTCTGCTGGAAGGACTGCTGGGCGTCGTCGTTGCCGTACGCGACCTTGACGAGCTTGATGTCCTTGTACTTCGGGTCCTTCAGCTCGTCCTTCATGAAGTCGATCCAGATGTTCTGGTTCGTCGCGGTCTGCGCGGCCGACAGGATCGCGATCTCGCCCTTGTAGCCGATCTGCTCGGCGAGCAGCTGGACCTCGGTGCGGCCCAGGTCCTCGGCGCTGGCCTGCGAGACGAAGGCGTTGCGGCACTCCGGCTTGGTGTCGGAGTCGTAGGTGACGACCTTGATGTCGTTGCTCATGGCCTGCTTGAGCGCGGTGCACAGGGCGCCCGGGTCCTGCGCGGACACGGCCATCGCGTCGACCTGCTGCTGGGTGAGCGTGTTGACGTAGGAGACCTGGCCGGAGGTGTCGGTGGCGCTGGAGGGGCCGACCTCCTTGTAGCTGGAGCCCAGCTCCTTCAGGGCCGCCTCGCCGCCCTTGTCGGCGGAGGTGAAGTACGGGTTGTTGACCTGCTTCGGCAGGAAGCCGACGGTCAGCCCCTTCTTCAGCTCGGCGTTCGGGTCGGCCTTACCGGTGGCGGCCGCCGAGGCGCCCTCGTCCTTGACGTCGCTCTTCGTCGTACCACCACAGGCGGTGACGGCGAGAGCGAACGAGGTGACGGCGGCGAGGGCCGCGCAGGAGCGGCGGAGGGTTGCCTTGCGCATGGGATGGGTCCTTCTCTGAGAGAGGTGAGCGGGAGCGCCCTGTAAGGGACGCGGGGAACTGCGCGACCAGCCACGAACGACCGGAAGCTTTCAACGGACCGGTTTTCAAGCGGTCTTCCCGGCGGAGCCAACCGCCGCTTTTCGACCGGCCCTCGCGACAGCGATCTGCCGCGCGACCCGGGGACCGAGAACCGAGACAACCAACAGGACGCCGGTGACGACGATCTGCGACTGCGCGGAGACATTGACGAGGCTCATCACGTTCTGCAGCGCACCGAGCAGGAAGACTCCCGCGATCGCGCCGCCCAACGTGCCCTTGCCGCCGTCGAAGTCGATACCACCGAGCAACACGGCGGCGACAACCGAGAGTTCGAGCCCGGTCGCGTTGTCGAAGCGGGCGCTGGCGTAGTGCAGGGCCCAGAAGATCCCGGTGAGGGAGGCCATGAGGCCGGTCACCGTGAACAGGATGAGCTTCTGCCGCTTGACCCGGATGCCGGCGAACCGCGCGGCCTCCTCGCTGGCGCCGATCGCGTAGAGGGAGCGTCCGAAGGGGGTGAGGTGGAGGGCGATCACGGCGATGGCGAGCAGCACCAGGAAGGGGATGAAGGCCTGGGGGACGAAGGAGTCCCCGATGCGGCCGGCCGCGAAGTCCAGGTACTGGGTGGGGAAGTCGGTCACCGCGTCGGAGCCGAGCACGATCTGTGCGATGCCCCGGTAGGCGGCGAGGGTGCCGATGGTGACGGCGAGGGAGGGCAGGCCGAGCCGGGTGACCAGGAGACCGTTGATGAGGCCGCAGACCACGCCGAGCGCCAGACAGATCGGGATGATCGTCTCGATGGTCATGCCCTGGTTCCACAGGGCGCCCATCACCGCGCCGGACAGTCCGGCCGTGGAGGCGACCGACAGGTCGATCTCGCCCGAGACCACCAGCAGGGTCATCGGCAGGGCGATTAGCGCGATCGGCAGGGTGTTGCCGATGAGGAACGACAGGTTGAGCGCGTTGCCGAAGCCGTCCACGGTGGTGAAGGACAGCAGGAGCACGACGATCAGGAGGGCGCCGACGACCGTGTCCCAGCGAACCGCGCGCGACAGGGTGGAGTCAGCCATGGCGGGCGTTCCTCTTCTTCAGTGCGGTCGCCACCCGCAGCGCGACCACACGGTCCACGGCGATGGCGAGGATGAGCAGGATGCCGTTGATCGCGAGCACCCAGACCGAGCTGACGCCGAGGGCGGGCAGCACGCTGTTGATGGAGGTCAGCAGCAGCGCGCCGAGCGCCGCGCCGTAGACGCTGCCGGAGCCACCGGTGAAGACGACACCGCCGACCACGACCGCGCTGACGACGGTCAGTTCATAGCCGTTGCCGGTGCTGGAGTCGACGTTGCCGAAGCGCGCCAGGTACAGCGCTCCGGCGAGGCCGGCGAGGGCGCCGCAGAAGGTGTACGCCATCAGGATCCGCTTGCGGACCGGGATACCGGCGAGGCGGGCGGCCTCCGGGTTGGAGCCGAGCGCGTACAGCTCGCGTCCGCTGCCGAAGTGCTTCAGGTAGTACGCCGTCGCCACCAGCACCGCCACGGCGATCAGCGCCAGGTAGGGCACCGCGGAGATGCCGCCGGAGCCGAAGTCGACGAACCCGTCCGGGAGGCCGGAGGCGACGATCTGGCGGGAGCCGACCCAGATCGAGTCGATGCCCCGGATGATGTACAGCGTGCCGAGGGTGACCACGAGGGCGGGTACCTGGCCGAGGCTGACGAGCAGGCCGTTCAGCAGACCGAAGCCGATGCCGAGCAGGACCGCGAGGGCCACGGCCACGACCGCGTTGCCGCCGCCCTGGAGATACGTACCGGCGGCGAAGGCGCTGATGCCGAGGGTGGAGCCGACCGACAGGTCGACGTTCCGGGTGATGACGACGAGCGACTGGCCGACGGCGACCAGCACCAGGATGGTCGCGTTGAGCAGCAGGTCCTTGATGCCCTGCTCGGTGAGGAACTCGCTGTTGCCGAGCTGGGTGACGACGATCATCACCAGGAAGACGGCCAGGATGGCGAGTTCACGCATCTTGAAGACGCGGTCCACCAGCCGGGTGCCGCTGGACTTGGGCACCTCGGCGACGGGAGTGTTCTGAGGGGTGGTCACCGTCATGCGGCGGCCCTCCCGGTGGCTGCGGCCATCACGGTTTCCTCGGTGGCTTCGGAGCGAGGGATCTCGGCGGTGAGCCGGCCCTCGTGCATCACGAGCACGCGGTCGGCCATGCCGAGGATCTCGGGCAGGTCGGAGGAGATCATCAGAACGGCGACACCGTCGGCGGCGAGCTGGCTGAGCAGCCGGTGCACCTCGGCCTTCGTACCAACGTCGATGCCTCGGGTGGGCTCGTCGACGATCAGCACCTTGGGCCCGGTGGCGAGCCACTTGGCGAGGACGACCTTCTGCTGGTTCCCGCCGGACAGGGTGTTGACGGTGTCGGCGATCCGGGCGTACTTGACCTGGAGCTTGACCGCCCAGTCGAGGGAGCGGCTGCGTTCGGCGCCGCGGTCGACGAGGCCGGCCTTCACCGTCGTACGGAGTCCGGTGAGGCCGATGTTCCGCTCGATGGACATGTCCATCACCAGGCCCTGGGCGCGGCGGTCCTCTGGGACCAGGGCGAGCCCGGCGGCCATGGCGGTGGAAGGGGCGCCGTTGATGAGCGCCTTGCCGTCGATGTCGACCTCGCCCGCGTCCCAGCGGTCGATGCCGAAGACGGCCCGTGCCACCTCCGTACGGCCGGCGCCGACGAGCCCGGCGAGGCCGACGATCTCGCCGCGGCGGACGTCGAAGGAGACGTCGGTGAAGACGCCCTCGCGGGTCAACCGGCGTACGCTCAGCGCGACTTCGCCCGGCTCGACCTCCTGCTTCGGGTAGAGCTCGTCGAGGTCGCGGCCGACCATGCGGCGGACGAGGTCGTCCTCGGTCATGCCGTCCAGGAGCTCGCTGGAGATCCAGGCGCCGTCCCGCAGGGTGGTCACCCGCTGGCAGATCTGGAAGATCTCCTCCAGCCGGTGGGAGATGAAGAGGACCGCCGAGCCCTGCTCGCGCAGGGTGCGGACGACGCCGAAGAGGCGGGCCACCTCGCTGCCGGTGAGGGCGGCGGTCGGCTCGTCCATGATGAGAACGCGGGCGTCGAAGGAGAGCGCCTTTGCGATCTCGACGATCTGCTGGTCCGCGATGGAGAGGCCGCGCGCGGGGCGGTCGGGGTCGAGTTCGACGCCGAGCCGCTGCATCAGGGCGAGGGTGGCCGCGTGCGTGGCCTTGTGGTCGATACGGCCGAGGGCGCGCCGGGGCTGTCGGCCCATGAAGATGTTCTCGGCGATCGACAGATCGGGGAAGAGCGTGGGCTCCTGGTAGATCACGGCGATGCCCGCGTCCCGGGCGTCGGCCGGACCGTGGAACACCGTGGGCTCACCATCGAGGAGCACCTGACCGGAGTCCGGTCGGTGCACCCCGGCGAGCGTCTTGATCAGGGTCGACTTGCCCGCGCCGTTCTCTCCGGCGAGGGCGTGCACCTCTCCGGGGAACAGTTCGAGGGACACGTCCCGCAGGGCGCGTACGGCGCCGAAGGACTTGGAGATGCCCTTCAACGCGAGGACGGGGGCCGGACCCTTGTCGGACCGGTGGGTCATGGGGGCTCCTCGACGACGCCGGTAGCGGAAGGCCGGGGGCCCTCACTGCGTCGTGAAAGGTTTCAACTTGGTTGCCGGGACGTTAGGCACCACACGCAGGTCACGTCAATGGGTTTCGGCCGAAATTTTTTCGATATGAGAGGTCACAACAGTGTCACGGAAGGCGGGCTTGACCAGGGGGGTTGACAGTTCGGCGAGTCACTCATAGTTTCCCGTCCTGAATCGTTTCAGACATCAAAGCCGGTAGGAGCCCTGACGTGACCGAGCTCGCCGCGGTGAAGGCCGCCCTCAAGACACAGGCCATTGAGACGCCGTCGTGGGCGTACGGAAACTCGGGAACGCGCTTCAAGGTGTTCGCCCAGGCAGGCGTGCCGCGCAACCCGTGGGAGAAGCTCGACGACGCCGGCAAGGTGCACGAGTTCACCGGCGTCGCCCCGACCGTGGCGCTCCATATCCCCTGGGACAAGGTCGAGGACTACGCGGCGCTCGCCAAGCACGCCGAGCAGCGTGGTGTGAAGCTGGGCGCCATCAACTCGAACACCTTCCAGGACGACGACTACAAGCTGGGCAGCATCTGCCACCCGGACGCGGCGATCCGCCGCAAGGCCGTCGATCATCTGCTGGAGTGCGTCGACATCATGGACGCGACCGGGTCGCGGGACCTGAAGCTGTGGTTCGCGGACGGTACGAACTATCCCGGCCAGGACGACATCCGAGAGCGCCAGGACCGGCTCGCCGAAGGCCTCGCCGAGGTGTACGAGCGGCTCGGTGACGACCAGCGCATGCTGCTGGAGTACAAGTTCTTCGAGCCGGCCTTCTACACGACCGATGTGCCGGACTGGGGCACCGCCTACGCCCACTGCCTCAAGCTCGGCCCCAAGGCGCAGGTCGTCGTCGACACCGGGCACCACGCGCCGGGCACCAACATCGAGTTCATCGTGGCGACGCTGCTGCGGGAGGGGAAGCTCGGGGCGTTCGACTTCAACTCTCGCTTCTACGCCGATGACGACCTGATGGTCGGGGCCGCCGATCCGTTCCAGTTGTTCCGGATCATGTACGAGGTGGTGCGTGGGGGTGGCTTCACTCCTGAGGTCGCGTTCATGCTCGACCAGTGCCACAACATCGAGGCGAAGATTCCGGCGATCATTCGGTCGGTGATGAATGTGCAGGAAGCCACGGCGAAGGCGCTGCTCGTGGACCGGGAGGCTCTTGCTGTTGCTCAGCGGGGCGGGGATGTGCTTGAGGCCAACGCCGTGCTGATGGACGCGTACAACACGGATGTGCGGCCGTTGCTTCGTGAGGTGCGGGAAGAGATGGGGTTGGACCCCGAGCCCATGAAGGCCTACCGCCGGTCCGGGTGGGCTTCGAAGATCGTTGATGAGCGGGTGGGAGGAGAGCAGGCGGGTTGGGGGGCCTGATTCCGGGTTCCATCTGCCAGTTCTTGTTCGTTGCGGGCTGCGGGTCCGTCGTGGTTGATCGCGCCCACGCGGCGGAGCCGCAAATGTCCAGCCCCGCGCCCCTATAGGTCGCGCCCCTAGTCACAACGTCACGTAACGTCACCGTAAGGATTGATCTCGCATGGCAACCCATCCCGAAGCCGCCGCCCTTCTTGCTCGTTCCAATCGGCTCGGCGCCGATCCCCGTAACACCAACTACGCCGGCGGCAACACGTCCGCCAAGGGGACCGAGACGGACCCCGTCACCGGTGGTGACGTCGAGCTGATGTGGGTGAAGGGGTCCGGGGGTGACCTGGGCACGCTCACCGAGGCCGGGCTCGCCGTTCTGCGGCTGGACCGGATGCGGGCGCTCGTCGATGTGTACCCCGGGGTGGAGCGCGAGGACGAGATGGTCGCCGCGTTCGACTACTGCCTGCATGGGAAGGGCGGGGCGGCGCCGTCGATCGACACCGCCATGCACGGTCTCGTGGACGCGGCGCACGTCGATCATCTGCACCCCGACTCCGGTATCGCACTGGCCTGTGCCGCCGACGGGGAGAAGCTGACCGCCGAGTGCTTCGGGGACAGTGTGGTGTGGGTGCCCTGGCGTCGGCCGGGCTTCCAGCTGGGGCTCGACATCGCGGCCATCAAGGAGGCCAACCCGCAGGCCATCGGGTGCGTCCTCGGTGGGCACGGCATCACCGCCTGGGGTGACACCGCCGAGGAGTGCGAGAAGAACTCGCTGCACATCATCCGTACCGCCGAGGCCTTCCTGGAAGAGAAGGGGAAGGTGGAGCCCTTCGGGCCCGTCATCAAGGGGTGCGAGGCGCTCGACGCCCCCGAGCGCCGGGAGCGGGCCGCCGCCCTCGCCCCGCACATCCGGGCCATCGCCTCGCAGGACAAGCCCCAGGTCGGGCACTTCAACGACTCCGAGGTCGTCCTGGACTTCCTGGCCGCCGCCGAGCACCCGCGGCTCGCCGCCCTCGGTACCTCCTGCCCCGACCACTTCCTCCGTACGAAGGTCCGGCCGCTCGTGCTCGACCTGCCGCCGACCGCCGACCTGGACTCGGCGATCGCCCGGCTGAAGGAGCTGCACGCCGAGTACCGCGAGGAGTACGCCGCCTACTACCAGCGGCACGCCGAGCCCGACTCCCCCGCGATGCGCGGCGCCGACCCGGCGATCGTGCTGATCCCGGGTGTGGGCATGTTCAGCTTCGGCAAGGACAAGCAGACGGCCCGGGTCGCGGGTGAGTTCTACGTCAACGCGATCAATGTCATGCGGGGCGCCGAGGCGGTGTCGACGTACGCGCCGATCGAGGAGTCGGAGAAGTTCCGCATCGAGTACTGGGCGCTGGAGGAGGCCAAGCTTCAGCGGATGCCCAAGCCGAAGCCGCTCGCCACGCGAGTCGCGCTCGTCACGGGTGCGGGTAGTGGGATCGGCAAGGCCATCGCGCATCGGCTGGTCGCCGAGGGTGCCTGTGTCGTCGTCGCCGATCTGAACGCCGAGAACGCCGCCGCCGTCGCCGAGGAACTGGGCGGGCCGGACAAGGCCGTCGCCGTGACCGTCGACGTGACGGACGAGGAGCAGATCGGCGCGGCCTTCAAGGCTGCCGCGCTGGCCTTCGGCGGGGTGGACCTGGTGGTCAACAACGCCGGTATCTCCATCTCCAAGCCGTTGCTGGAGACGTCCGCCAAGGACTGGGACCTTCAGCACGACATCATGGCCCGTGGCTCCTTCCTCGTGTCGCGGGAAGCGGCACGGGTGATGATCGCGCAGGGGCTGGGCGGCGACATCGTCTACATCGCCTCCAAGAACGCCGTCTTCGCCGGGCCGAACAACATCGCGTACTCCGCCACCAAGGCCGACCAGGCGCACCAGGTGCGGCTGCTGGCCGCCGAGCTGGGTGAGCACGGCATCCGCGTCAACGGCGTCAACCCGGACGGTGTGGTGCGCGGCTCCGGGATCTTCGCGGCGGGCTGGGGTGCCCAGCGGGCTGCGACCTACGGGATCGAGGAGGAGAAGCTGGGCGAGTTCTACGCGCAGCGGACCATCCTCAAGCGCGAGGTGCTGCCGGAGCACGTCGCCAACGCGGTGTTCGCGCTGACGGGCGGGGAGCTGACGCACACCACCGGTCTGCACATCCCGGTCGACGCCGGCGTCGCCGCCGCCTTCCTGCGATGAGCGGGTCCGTGAAGTCGTACGCGGCGGTCGACCTGGGCGCGTCCAGTGGGCGGGTCATGGTCGGCCGCGCGGGACGGGACTCGCTGGAGCTCGTCGAGGCGCACCGGTTCCCGAACCGGCCGGTGCGGACGCCCGAGGGACTGCGCTGGGACGTCCTCTCCCTGTACGCGGGGGTGCTCGACGGGCTGAAGGCGGCCGGGCAGGTCGACTCCGTCGGCATCGACAGCTGGGCCGTGGACTACGGCCTGCTGGACGCCGACGGGGCCCTGCTGGGCAACCCGGCGCACTACCGGGACACCCGGACCGAGGGTGTCGCGGAGAAGGTGTGGGCGACCGTGCCGGCCGCCGAGCTGTACGCGGCGACCGGGTTGCAGTACGCGCCGTTCAACACGCTGTACCAGCTGGTCGCCGCCCGGTCGTCCGCGCAACTGGCGTACGCCAAGCGGTTGTTGCTCATCCCGGATCTGCTGACGTACTGGCTCACGGGTGAGTTCGGGACGGAGTTGACGAACGCCTCGACGACGCAGCTGATCGATCCGCGCACGCGCGACTGGTCGTACGACGTGGCGGCGCGGCTCGGGATCGACCTGGAGCTGTTCGCGCCGCTGCGGCGGCCGGGCGATCCAGCGGGGTGGCTCCAGCAGCGGGTGCTGGACGAGACCGGGCTGACCGGGCCGGTGCCGGTGACGACCGTCGGGTCGCACGACACCGCCTCCGCGGTGGCGGCCGTACCGGCCACCGGGGAGCGGTTCGCGTACATCTGCACCGGCACCTGGTCCCTGGCGGGCCTGGAGCTGGACGCGCCGGTGCTGACCGAGGCGAGCCGGGCCGCCAACTTCACCAATGAGCTGGGGCTCGACGGCACCGTCCGCTATCTGCGGAACATCATGGGGCTGTGGCTGCTCCAGGAGTGCGTACGGGAGTGGGGTGACCCCGATCTCGGCGAGCTGCTGCGGGCCGCGGCGGGGGTGCCCGCGCTGCGGTCGGTCGTGGACGCGGGTGACGCGGCGTTCCTCGCGCCCGGGCGGATGCCCGAGCGGATCGCCGAGGCGTGCCGGGAGTCGGGGCAGCCGGTTCCCGGGACGCCCGCCGAGATCACCCGGTGCATCCTCGACTCGCTGGCGCTCGCCCACCGGCGGGCCGTCGCCGAGGCCCAGGCGCTCGCCGATCACCCCGTGGACGTCGTCCACATCGTCGGCGGCGGCACCCGCAACGCCCTGCTCTGCCAGCTCACCGCCGACGCCTGCGGGCTGCCGGTGGTGGCGGGTCCGGCGGAGGCGGCGGCCCTGGGCAACGTCCTCGTCCAGGCCCGGGCGCACGGAGTGGTGGGCGACCGCGCCTCCATGCGGCAGCTCCTCGCCCGTACCCAGCCGTTGGTGCGGTACGAGCCGCAGGGCGACCCTGCGGCCTGGCGCGCCGCGGAGGCCCGGCTCGCCGGGCGGTGAGCCGCCCCTCATGACCGGGGCCCCGTCCGTCGCCGACGGCGGACGACGGGCGGGGCCCCGTCCCAACGTTCAGGTGTCTGTTTCTGTGCTGGTACTTCTGTGCTTGTGCGCGGGCCCTCTCCCCTACGGCGTATCGTCGCCGTACTCTGCATCCATCCGATGATCGACCCCGAGGAGCCGCGATGCGTGTCGCTCTGTTCCTGACCTGTGTCAACGACACGCTCTATCCGGATACCGGCCGCGCCGTGGTGAAACTGCTGACCAGGTTGGGTGTCGACGTCGACTTCCCGATGGGGCAGACCTGCTGCGGGCAGGCGCACTACAACACCGGGTACCGGCATGAGGCGGAGCCGCTGGCCCGGCAGTTCTCCGATGTCTTCAGGGAGTACGAGGCGATCGTGACGCCGTCCGGCTCCTGCGGGGCGATGGTGCGGGAGCTGTATCCCCGGATGGGTGAGCGGGCCCGGGCGGAGGGGCGCGGGGACACCCTGGCGCGGACGCTCGCGCCGGTCGTGCCGAAGACGTACGAGCTGACCGAGTTCCTGGTGGACGTGCTGGGTGTGACGGACGTGGGTGCGTACTATCCGCACACCGTGACCTACCACCCGACCTGCCACGGTCTGCGCGGCCTGGGGCTGGGGGAACGGCCACGCCGGCTCCTCCAGGCGGTCAAGGGACTCGAACTGCGCGAGCTGCCCGGCGCCGACGAGTGCTGCGGCTTCGGTGGCACGTTCGCCGTGAAGAACTCCGATGTCTCGGCGGCGATGGGTGCCGACAAGGTGCGCAACGCCGAGTCGACGGGCGCCGACGTGCTGTGCGCCGCCGACAACTCGTGTCTCATGCACATCGGCGGCACGATGACCCGGCTGCGGACCGGGATGCGTCCGGTCCACATCGCCGAGATCCTGGCGAGTACGGAAGAGGAGCCCCTGGGATGAGCCGTCGTACGGAGAAGCCCGGGAGGGCCCTATGAGCGGGACCTTCGTCGGAATGCCGGCGTTCCCGAAGGCCGCGCACGAGGCCGTGCACAACACGACCCTGCGCGGCAATCTGCGCCACGCCACTCACACGATCCGCGGCAAACGCGCCAAGGCCGTCATGGAGATGTCGGACTGGGCGGAACTGCGTGACGCCGGTAAGCGGATCAAGGACCACACCCTTCGTCATCTCGACCGGTACCTCGTGCAGCTGGAGGAGTCGGTCACCGCGGCCGGCGGCACCGTGCACTGGGCCGCCGACGCCGACGAGGCGAACCGGATCGTGACGTATCTCGTCAAGGCGACCGGTGAGAGCGAGGTCGTCAAGGTCAAGTCGATGGCGACGCAGGAGATCGGGCTCAACGAGGCGCTGGAGGCCGAGGACATCCACGCCTACGAGACGGATCTCGCCGAGCTCATCGTGCAGTTGGGCAAGGACCGGCCGTCGCACATCCTCGTCCCGGCGATCCACCGCAACCGGGGTGAGATCCGGGACATCTTCGCGCGCGAGATGAGCGAGTGGGGCCGCCCGGCTCCCGAGGGTCTGACCGACTCGCCCGCCGAGCTGGCGGAGGCCGCGCGGCTGCATCTGCGGGAGAAGTTCCTGCGCGCCAAGGTCGGGGTCTCCGGCGCCAACTTCATGGTCGCCGACACCGGCACGCTGGTGGTCGTGGAGTCCGAGGGCAACGGCCGGATGTGCCTCACCCTCCCCGAGACGCTCATCTCGGTCGTCGGCATCGAGAAGATCGTGCCGACGTGGCAGGACCTGGAGGTCTTCCTCCAGACCCTCCCCCGCTCCTCGACGGCCGAGCGGATGAACCCGTACACCTCGACCTGGACGGGCACGACAGACTCCGAGACGGCTGACGGGCCGAGCACCTTCCATCTCGTCCTCATCGACAACGGCCGCACCGACACGCTCGCCGACGAGGTCGGCCGCCAGGCCCTGCGCTGCATCCGCTGCTCGGCATGTCTCAACGTCTGCCCGGTGTACGAGCGGGCGGGCGGCCACGCGTACGGCTCGGTCTACCCGGGCCCGATCGGCGCGATCCTCAGCCCCCAACTCCGGGGCACGGCAAGCGAGATCGACGCCTCGCTGCCGTACGCCTCGTCGCTGTGCGGCGCCTGCTACGAGGTGTGTCCGGTCGCCATCGACATCCCGGAGGTGCTGGTGCACCTGAGGGAGCGGGTCGCACAGGGCGGCCCGGCGACGGAGAAGGGCAACAAGGTCGTGCTCAAGCCCGCGAAGGGGCATGCCGCCGAGCGGGCGGCGATGCGCGCGGCACGCTGGGCGCTCAGCCACCCCGGCGCGCTGCGCACCGGGCAGCGGCTCGCGTCCCGCACCCGTCGCCTCCATCCGCGGACGCTGCCGGGCCCCGGCAAGGCGTGGAGCGCGAGCCGTGATCTGCCCGCGGTGCCCGCGGAGCCGTTCCGCGACTGGTGGCAGCGCACGAACGGCGGGCGTACGAACGGTGGCAAGCAGGAGGGTACGAAGTGAGCAGCAGGGAGCTGATCCTGGGGCGGGTGCGGCGCGCCCTCGCCGACGTACAGCCGGACGACACGCCGTACGAGCAGGCCGTTCCGCGCGGTTATCTGCGGGAGCACGGTGACCTGAGCGTCGAGGAGACCGTGGAGCTGCTGGCGGAGAACCTGGCGGACTACCGGGCGATCGTGCACCGCACGGACACCGCCGGGCTCGCCGGAACCATCGCCGGCCTGCTCGCCGCGCACGGATCCTCGACGGTCCTCGTACCGCCGGGGCTGCCGCAGGAGTGGCTGGCGGCCACCGAGACGGCACGCGTGGCGGACCGGGTGGAGAGCACTCCCGACGAGTTGGACCAGGTCGACAGCGTGATCACCGCCTGCGCCCTCGCCATCGCCGAGACCGGCACGATCGTCCTCGACGGCTCCCCCGACCAGGGCCGCCGCCGGATCACACTCGTGCCCGACCATCACATCTGCGTCGTACGAGTCCCGGACCAGGTCGTCTCCTCGGTCCCCCAAGCCCTCGAACGCCTCGACCCGACACGCCCGTTGACCTGGATCTCCGGCCCTTCCGCCACCAGCGACATCGAGCTCGACCGGGTGGAGGGGGTGCACGGTCCGCGCACGCTTGAGGTGGTGCTGGTGGCCCCGAGCGTCGACTAGGACGGGCACAATCGGCCCGTGGGGACGGACATTCGGGGATTCGTGGAGTGCCGCACGTGGGGCACGGGGCTCGACATCGGGGAGACGGCCTGGTACCCGGCCGTCGAGTTGTCTGCCCCGGCGGCTACGGCTTGCTCTTCTTCGAGGTGCTCTCGCGGCCCAGGAGGCCGTACGCCCTGCGTCCGTTGATGGGCGGCCTCCCGGACGTCCGCACACCGATCATCCGCGCGGTGATCTTGCTACGTTGGATGGCGACCACGAACGGCAACTCGGGGAGCTTCCATGCCACATGACCGTCCTCCGGTGATCAACAGCGGTGTGCCGCACTCGGCGCGGATCTGGAACTACTGGCTGGGCGGGAAGGACTGCTACGAGATCGACCGGCAGGTCGGTGACGAGATCCGCAGGGCGAACCCCCAGATCGTCGACATCGCCCGCGCCCAGCGGGCGTTTCTGCGACGGACGGTCACACAGCTCACCGAGGAGACGGGCCTGCGCCAGTTCCTCGACGTCGGTTCCGGTCTGCCCACGGTGGACAACACCCACGAGGTCGCCCAGCGCATCGCCCCGGACGCGCGGATCGTCTACGCCGACCACGACCCGACCGTCCTCGTCCACGCCACGGCCCTGCTCACCAGTTCTCCCGAGGGTGCCACCGCCTACACCGACGCCGACCTGCGCGATCCGGACAGCATCCTCGAACAGGCCGCGCGCACGCTGGATCTCACGCGCCCCGTCGCCCTGATCCTGCTCGGCGTCGCCGCCCACGTGCCAGACGAGAGCGCGTACGACATCGTTGCCCGGCTGATGGACGCCCTGCCCGCCGGGAGTCATCTGGTGTTCGGCGACAGCACGGAGGTGTACCGACCGGAGGCGATGCGGGCGATGGTCGAGCACTGGAACAAGACGAGCGACAACCCGCGCGTCAACCGCTCCCCCGAGCAACTCGCCCGCTTCTTCGACGGGTTGGAGCTGCTGGAGCCGGGGCTGCTGTCCGTGGCCCAGTGGCGGGCCGAGCGGGGTGGCTCCGCGGAGCCGTGGGAGGTGGACTGCTTCGGCGGGGTGGGGCGCAAGCCGTAGGTCACGTCATGCACCGGCCTCGTCGAGAGCCCTCGCGGCCACCCTCAGGTCCGCGACCAGCCCCGCGTACGCGCTGTCGCGGTCGTCGGCGCGGAGTACGGCCGAGGGGTGGATGGTGGCGACGACGTACGGCTGATCATCCTGTTCGAGCACTCCCGGCGGCAGGTTCAGCAGTGCGCCCCGGTCCTTGGTGACCCGGAAGGAGCTGCCCATCAGGGCCTTCGCGGCGGTCGCGCCGAGGACCACCACGGCCTCGGGCCGCACCAGACGCAGTTCGGCGAGCAGCCAGGGGCGGCAGGCGGCGACCTCGCGCAGCTCGGGCGCTTTGTGGATGCGGCGTTTGCCGCCGCCCGGGGGCCGGGTGAACTTGAAGTGCTTGACCGCGTTGGTCACATAGGCCGTGTCCATGTCGATCCCGGCCTCCTCCACGGCCCGCCGCAGCAGCCGTCCGGCCGGGCCGACAAAGGGCTCGCCCTGCCTGTCCTCCTGGTCCCCCGGCTGCTCACCGACCAGGACCAGCCGCGCCGGCTCGGCACCCTTGCCGAAGACCGTCTGGGTCGCGTCCTCGAACAGCGGGCAGCCCCGGCAGTCGGCCGCGGCCCGCCGGTGCGCGGCGAGGCCGCCACGGCTCGGCAGATACGGTCCCGCGTCATAGGCCCGCCCGTCCCGCGACGGTGCCTCCGTGCCGCTGGTGTGCTTGGTGGGGCTCATCCGCGACCACCTCCTTCACCGAGAGCCGGGAGCCGGGTGCCTGCTGCTCGGAACTCTCTCCCGGGTACCCCGTCCGTCTCGAATCCATCATGGATCCGTGTGTACGGGGCACCCACGGACGCATGGCCGCCCTCCTCGCGCTCGCCTCCGCCGCCCTGTACAGCATCGTCGACTACGCCGACGGGGTGCTGTCCCGCCGGGTCCACTTCGCCGTGGTCACGCTGCTCGGCCAGGTGGGAGGCCTGCTGCCGGCGCTCGTGGTGGCGTTATCGGTGCCCGCGTCGTCGGTCGGGCTCCCGGATGTGCTGTGGGGTGCGCTGTCCGGCGTCGGCAGCGGTGTGGCCATGACATACCTCAACCCGGGGGCTGAGCCGGGGCAGCATGACCGTGGTGGTGCCGGTGAGCGCTGTCACCGGGGTCGCGCTGTCCGGTCCTGTGCCGGGTCGTACTGCTCGGTGACCGGCCCGCTCCCGTGGCGTGGCTGGGCATCTGTGTCACGGTGCCCGCGCTGTGGCTGGTGTCCGGCGGGAGGGGCCCGAGCGGCCCGGATACGGGGCGGGCCACCGCCGACGGGGTGATCGCCGGCCTCGGCGTGGCGGTGCAGTACCTCGGGCCGGCCCAGGCCGGTGCCGGGAGCGGGGTGTGGCCGGTGGTCGCGGGACGGCCGGCCGCGGTCGTACTGCTGCTGCCGAGTCTGCGGGGCGTGCCGGGCGGCTCCGTCAGCCGGCGGAGGCGTGGGGGAAGGCGGTCGCGATCGGGGCGGGCGCGGCGCTCGCGCTGGTGCTGTACCTGTGGGCGGCCCAGCGGCAGATGTTGTCCGTGGTGGTCGTCCTGGCCTCGCTGTACCCGGCCGTTCCCACCGTCCTCGGCCTGACCCTGCTGCACGAGCGGGTGACCGCCCGGCAGACGGTCGGTCTGGTGAGCGCGGCGGCCGCGATCGTGCTGCTCAGCCTGGGCTGAGCAGCTCGCCCGGCGAAAGCCCCTGCCGAGCACGGTGGCGGCGCCCGCGGCGGCGAGGCCGGTGCCGGTGAGGGCGAGGGACTTGGCGAGGTGCCCCGGTGGGTCGGGGCGCGCGCCCGGGGCGACGCCGTACGCGCTGCCCGGCTGCCGCTCCGGCCGGCCCGGCGTCGGCGGGAGGCCCGTGGCCAGGAGTTCCGCCAGGTGCACGGCCTCGTGACCGCCGCTGTCGAGTTCGTGGATCTGGGTTCGGCAGCTGAAGCCGTCGGCCAGGACGACCGTCGCCTCGTCCGCCTCGCGCAGCGGGGGCAGCAGGACGCGTTCCGCGCAGGCCCGGCTGACGTCCAGGTGGCCGTACCGCTCACGCCGGGCGAACCACTGCCGCAGTGTCTCCGCCGCGAACAGCGGGACCTCCCGGTCCTCGATCCCCGCGACGGCGACGGCGGCGCGCGACAGGAGCGGGGCATGGGTGAGGGCGTTGGCAGCCCGGCCGAGGCGGGCCCGTCCCTCGGCGTGGGCGACGGCCGGCAGTCGGCCCATCGACAGGTCGGAGCGTGGGCGGCGCCAGGGGCGGCCCGCGAAGTGGTGGGCGAGGAACTCCGCCTTGTACGTGGCCATGTCCACGTCGGCCGGGCAGTCGCGCTTGCACCCCTTGCAGGCCAGGCAGAGATCGAGTGCGTCGCGGACCTCCCGGGAGCGCCAGCCGTCGCGGATCGCGCTGTCGCCGTGGCCGTCGAGCATCTCGAACAGCAGCCGGGCCTGCCCGCGCGTGGAGTGCTCCTCCTCCCCCGTGACCTGGAAGGACGGGCACATCACGGCGCCGCCCTCGGTGGTGGGCTGCCGGCACTTGCCGACGCCGACGCACCGGTTGGCGGCCCGGGCGAAGGAGCCGCGGTCGGCCGGGAAGCGGAAGTGCAGGTCGTGCGGGTCGTACGGGGCCCAGTCCGCGCCGAGTCGCAGGTTCTCGTCCAGTCGGTACGGGGCATCCAGCTGGTACGGGGCCACGACCTTGCCGGGGTTCATCCGGTTCAGCGGGTCGAAGACGGCCTTGAGCCGCCCGAACGCCTCGACCGGCTCGGGGCCGAACATCCGCGGCAGCAGCTCACCCCGGCTCTGCCCGTCGCCGTGCTCCCCGGAGTTGGAGCCGCCGAACTCCACCACCAGGTCGGCCGCCCGTTCCATGAACCGCCGGTAGGTGGCGACACCGTCGGCGGTGTACAGGTCGAACGGGATACGGGTGTGGACGCAGCCCTGACCGAAGTGGCCGTAGAGGCTGGGCCCAGTGTCGCTCTCGTAGCCGAACTCCTCGTACAGGCCCCGCAGTCGTCGCAGATAGTCGCCGAGCCGGTCGGGCGCCACCGCCGAGTCCTCCCAGCCCTCGAAGGTGTCGGGCCCGTGCGGTACGTGCGCGGTGGCGGCGAGCCCCGGCCTCGCGCACCTGCCACAACTCCGCCTCGTGGGCCGGGTCGTCGAGGAACGCCACCTCCGGGTCGTGCTCCGACTCGTGGAGCGCGGCCAGCATCCGATGCGCTCGCGCGTCCGCCTCCTCGACCGTGTCACCGCCGAACTGCACCATCAAGAAGGCGTGTCCGGCGGGCAGTTCGGCGATGGCCTCGGGGTTGAGGTGCTTGAGCCGCTCGTCGTGGATCAGCCGTTCGTCGACGCCTTCCAGGGCCATCGGCTCGTGCGGCAGGATCCCCGGCACGGCGTCCGCGGCCTCCTCGATGCCGTCGAACCCGAGCACGACCAGGGTGCGTTCCGCGACCACCGGTACCAGGTCGAGCTCCACCCGCAGGACGGTCACCAGGGTCGACTCGCTGCCCACCAGCAGTCCCGCGACGTCGAAGCCGTGCTCGGGCAGGAGCGGGTCGAGGTTGTAGCCGGAGACCCGGCGCGGGATGTCCGGGTAGCGGCGGCGGATCTCGTCCGCGTAGGTTTCGCGCAGGGTGCGCAGCCGCCGGTACAGGGTGGCCCGCAGGTCGCCGTGGCGTTCGATCTCGGCGTACTCCTCGTCGCCGGTCTCACCGCACCAGAAGCGGGTGCCGTCGTAGAGGAGCACTTCCAGGCGGGCGATGTTGTCGACGACCTTGCCGGTCTGCTGTGCGGTGGCTCCGCAGGAGTTGTTGCCGATCATGCCGCCCACCGTGCAGTTCATGTGGGTGGCGGGTTCGGGGCCGAAGCGCAGGCCGGCCGGGGCGAGCCGGCGGTTGAGTCCGTCCAGCACGACGCCGGGCTGGACGACACAGGTGCGGGCGGCCACGTCGACGGACTCGACGCGGGTGCAGTACTTGGACCAGTCGATCACCACGGCCGTGTTGACGCACTGCCCGGCGAGGCTGGTCCCGCCGCCCCGCGACAGTACGGGGGCGCCGTGCTCGCGGGCGACGGCCACGGCTTCGGCGGCCGCCTCGGGCGTCCGGGGGACGACCACGCCGATCGGGGTCTGCCGGAAGTTCGAGGCGTCCGTCGCGTACGCGGCCCGGCTCCCGGCGTCGAAGCGGACCTCCCCGTCGACCCGCTCGCGCAGCGTGCCCTCCAGGCCCCTCACACCCATGAACGCCTCCTCGCGGCCACCGGACCGTCACCGGAAGCTCGATCGCGCCGGGTACCCAGGGACCCCCAGGGCACAACCGCACACCCGACCAAAAGTTGGGTCATTCGTTTTCTTGAACTGTTCGTGTTTATGGGGGTAGGTTGTTCGCCATGACCGCAGCCCAGACTCCGAACCCCGCCGAGGAGCTGCGCGGTGCCGGCCTGCGGGTGACGGCCGCGCGCGTGGCGCTGCTGGAGACCGTCCGGGCCGGCGACCACCTCGGTGTCGAAGCGATCGCCTCAGGGGTGCGCGACCGTGTGGGCCACATATCGCTCCAAGCCGTGTACGAAGCCCTGAACGCGCTCACCGGCGCCGGTCTCGTACGCCGCCTCGAACCTCCCGGCAGCCCGGCCCTGTACGAGGGCCGTGTCGGGGACAACCACCACCACCTCGTATGCCGCTCGTGCGGTGTCGTGGTCGACGTGGACTGTGCGGTCGGGCATGCCCCGTGCCTGACCGCCTCCGACGACCAGGGCTTCGCGATCGACGAGGCCGAGGTCATCTACTGGGGCCTGTGCCCCTCTTGTTCCGAAGCCAGCAGTTCAGCACCGTGATCCACCCGTTCCGGAAGGACTCCCATGACTGAGAACCACGACGCGATCGTCACAGACGCGAAGCCCGAGGAGACCGGAGGCTGCCCCGTCGCCCACGGGCGCGCCGCGCACCCCACCCAGGGTGGCGGGAACCGCCAGTGGTGGCCGGAGCGGCTCAATGTGCGGATCCTCGCCAAGAACCCCGCCGTGGCGAACCCCCTCGGTGAGGAGTTCGACTACGCCGAGGCGTTCAAGAACCTCGACCTCGCGGCCGTCAAACAGGACATCGCCGAGGTGCTGAGCACCTCGCAGGACTGGTGGCCGGCCGACTTCGGCAACTACGGCCCGCTGATGATCCGTATGGCCTGGCACAGCGCCGGTACGTACCGCATCAGCGACGGCCGCGGCGGCGCCGGCGCCGGTCAGCAGCGGTTCGCCCCGCTGAACAGCTGGCCGGACAACGCCAACCTGGACAAGGCCCGCCGTCTGCTGTGGCCGGTCAAGAAGAAGTACGGCCAGTCCCTCTCCTGGGCCGACCTCATGATCCTCACGGGTAACGTCGCGCTGGAGCAGATGGGCTTCGAGACCTTCGGCTTCGGCGGCGGCCGCGCCGACGTCTGGGAGGCCGAGGAGGACGTCTACTGGGGTCCCGAGACCACGTGGCTCGACGACCAGCGCTACTCCGGCGACCGCGAGCTGGAGAACCCGCTCGGCGCCGTCCAGATGGGTCTGATCTACGTCAACCCGGAGGGCCCGAACGGCAACCCGGACCCGATCGCGGCGGCCCGCGACATCCGTGAGACGTTCCGCCGCATGGCGATGAACGACGAGGAGACCGTCGCCCTCATCGCCGGTGGTCACACCTTCGGCAAGACCCACGGCGCAGGCCCGGCGGACCACGTCGGCGCCGACCCCGAGGCCGCCACGCTGGAGGACCAGGGCCTCGGCTGGAAGAGCACCTACGGCACGGGCAAGGGTGGCGACACCATCACGTCCGGCCTGGAGGTCACCTGGACGGCCACGCCGACCCAGTGGAGCAACGGGTTCTTCAAGAACCTCTTCGAGTACGAGTACGAGCTGACGGAGTCCCCGGCGGGCGCCAAGCAGTGGGTCGCCAAGGACGCCGAGGCGATCATCCCCGACGCGCACGACGCGTCGAAGAAGCACCTCCCGACCATGCTCACCACCGACCTGTCGCTGCGTTTCGACCCGGTCTACGAGCAGATCTCGCGTCGCTTCTACGAGCACCCCGAGCAGTTCGCGGACGCCTTCGCCCGCGCCTGGTTCAAGCTGACCCACCGTGACATGGGCCCGAAGTCGCTGTACCTCGGCCCGGAGGTCCCGGCGGAGACGCTGATCTGGCAGGACCCGCTGCCGGAGGCCGAGGGCGAGGCCGTCGACGCCGCCGACATCGCGGCACTCAAGGCCAAGCTGCTCGGCTCGGGTCTGAGCGTCTCCGAGCTGGTCTCCACCGCCTGGGCCTCCGCCTCCACCTTCCGTGGCAGCGACAAGCGCGGCGGTGCCAACGGCGCCCGTATCCGCCTGGAGCCGCAGCGCGGCTGGGAGGCGAACGACCCCGACCAGCTGCGTCACGTCCTCAGCGTCCTCGAGGGCATCCAGTCGGAGTTCAACTCCGGCGCCAAGAAGGTCTCCCTGGCCGACCTGATCGTCCTCGGTGGTGCCGCCGCCGTGGAGAAGGCCGCCAAGGACGCCGGCTTCGACGTGGAGGTCCCCTTCACGCCGGGCCGTGTGGACGCGACCGAGGAGCACACGGACGCCGAGTCGTTCGCCGCGCTGGAGCCGACCGCCGACGGGTTCCGCAACTACCTCGGCAAGGGCAACCGCCTCCCCGCCGAGTACCTGCTGCTCGACAAGGCCAACCTGCTCACCCTGAGCGCCCCCGAGATGACGGCCCTCGTCGGTGGTCTGCGTGTCCTGGGCGCCAACACCGGCCAGTCCACGCACGGTGTCCTCACCAAGACCCCGGGCAAGCTGACCAACGACTTCTTCGCCAACCTGCTCGACCTGGGCACGACGTGGAAGTCGACCTCCGAGGACCAGACCCTCTTCGAGGGCCGTGACGCGGCCACCGGCGAGGTCAAGTGGACCGGCACCCGTGCCGACCTCGTCTTCGGCTCGAACTCCGAGCTCCGTGCCCTCGCCGAGGTGTACGCGAGCGACGACGCCAAGGAGAAGTTCGTCAACGACTTCGTCGCGGCGTGGGTCAAGGTCTCCAACCTGGACCGGTTCGACCTGGTCTGATCTCCTCCGACGTAGTCGGACCCCGACGTCCGGGTCGGCCCGCATGGGCCGGCCCGGACGTTGTGCGTTCACGAGGAGCACCCGTTCCCGGGGAGCGGGATGAAATCGTTCTCCGTATGAGCCGTATGAGCCGCCCTGTCTGTCACCCCGTCTTCGATGTCACCGGCAAGGTGGCCCTGGTCACCGGATCGAGCCGGGGTATCGGCCGGGCCCTGGCCAAGGGGCTGCTGGAAGCCGGGTGCAGAGTCGTCCTCAACGGGCGCGACACCGTCGCCCTGGAGGCCGCGCGCGAGGAGCTGACCGAGGCGTTCGGCGCGGCGGTCCTCGCCGAGGCCTTCGATGTGACCGACTCCGCCGCGGTCGCCGGCGGCGTCGCCCGGATCGAGGGCCGGGCCGGACCGATCGACATCCTGGTGAACAACACGGGCGCCCAACACCGCGCCCCCTTCGTCGACTTCACCGACGAGGAGTGGCACGGCCTGCTCGACACCAACCTCACCAGCGCGTTCCTGGTCGGCCGTGAGGTCGCCCGGCGCATGGTGCCCCGACGCCACGGCAAGATCATCAACATCTGCTCGCTGCAGAGCGAAGCCGTACGCCCCGGGATCGCGCCCTACGCGGCGACCAAGGGCGCCCTGAAGATGCTGACCAAGGGCATGTGCGCCGACCTCGGGCCGCACGGCATCCAGGTCAACGGCATCGGCCCCGGCTACTTCGACACCGAACTGACCTCCGCGCTGGTCGCGGACGAGGAGTTCAGCGCGTGGGTACGGAAGCGGACCCCGGCGGGGCGCTGGGGCAGGGTCGAGGACCTCGTCGGCGCCTTGCTCTTCCTGGCCTCTCCGGCTTCCGATTTCGTCAACGGGCTGCTGTACGTCGACGGTGGCATGCTCTCCGTCCTGTGACCCGGTGCCCCTTCAAGGAGCCCTATGCACGCGTGTGTTGTCCACGGAGCAGGCGATCTCCGGGTCGAGGAACGGCCGTACGCCGCTCCCGAACCGGGTGAGATCGCCGTCGCCGTCGCGTTCGGCGGAATCTGCGGTACCGATCCGCACTACTACCACCGGGGCCGGGTGGGCGACTTCGCCGTCAGTGAGCCGATGGTGCTCGGCCACGAGGTCGTCGGCCGTGTCGCCGCTCTCGGGCCCGGGGTCGAGGAGTCGGCCGGACGGCGGTCGGCGCCGCCGTCGCGATCCATCCCGCCACCCCCTGCGGAGCCTGCCGTGAATGCGTCGGCGGCCGGCGCAACGTCTGCGCCCACACCCGCTATCTGGGCAGCGCCGCCCACACCCCGCATGTCCAGGGCGGCTTCTCCCAGCTCATGAACCTGCCCGCCGATCAGATCCGTCCCCTGCCGCCTGGGCTGAGCCTGCGCCGGGCCGTGCTCGCCGAGCCACTGTCGGTGGCGCTGCACGCCGTGCGGCGGGCGGGTGAGGTGACCGGCAAGCGGATCCTGGTCACCGGGGCCGGTCCGATCGGCTGTCTCGTCGTGGCGGCGCTGCGGCACGGCGGCGCCTCGGAGGTCGTCGTCACCGACCTCCACGACGCACCATTGCGGATCGCCACCGAGGTGGGAGCCACCGCGACCGTACGAGCGGACCGGGCCGGCGATCCCGCCTGGGCCGGTGCCTTCGACGTCGCCGTCGAGGCGTCGGGGGCGCCGGCCGGGCTGCGGAGTTGCGTGGAGCGGGTCCTGCGCGGCGGCACCGTGGTCATGCTCGGGCTGCTGCCGCCCGGTGAGACCGGGCTGTTGGGCAATGTCGTGGTCACCCGTGAACTCGACCTGCGCGGTGCCTTCCGTTTCGACACCGAGTTCGACGACGCGTTGGCGCTGCTGGCTGGGGGTCTGCCCGTGGAGCCGGTCGTCACCCACACCTTCCCGCTGGAGCGGTCCGTCGCCGCGTTCACCACGGCTCAGGACCGCACCGTCGCCTCCAAGGTGCTGCTGGACCTGTCCGGCGCGTGACCGGACGTCGGGAGCTCTGCTGAGACGGGGTCATCGGGTGCCCTTCGCGGCGAAGCTCGCGACCGAGTCGACGTTGCTCTTGTCGACGAAGGCCGGGCCGGTCAGCACCGGCTGCTCGCCGCCACCCATGTAGTTGCCGTTGTTCTTGTAGAGCCACAGCGAGTCCACGGCCAGGTAGCCCTGGAGGTAGGGCTGCTGATCGACGGCGAACTCGATGTCGCCGCTCTCGATGGCGCCGGTCAGCTCCTTGTTGAGGTCGAACGTGGCGACCTTGGCCTCGCTGCCCGCGTCGTCGACGGACTGCACCGCGGTCAGCGCGAACGGGGCGCCGAGGGTGACCACCTCGTCGATGGAGGTGTCCTGCTTCAGCTTGGCCGTGATGGTCGACTTCACCGAGGGCATGTCGGACCCGTTGACGTAGAGGTTCTCGGTCTCGCCGGAGAAGCCCCTCTTCACACCGGCGCAGCGGGCCTCCAGGGCGACATGGCCCTGCTCCTGGATGACGCAGACGGCGTGCTTGGTGCCGCTGTCACCGAGCCGCTTACCGAGGGCCTCACCCGCGATCTGCTCATCCTGGCCGAAGTACTCCAGCAGACTCTGTTCCTTCCAGTCGTTCACGCCGCTGTTGAAGCCGACGACAGGGATGCCGGCTTTCCTGGCCTTGGCGATGACGTCCTTCATGGCGTCCGGCTTGGCGAGGGTGACCGCGATGCCGTCGACTTTCTGGTCGATCGCGTTCTGCACGAGGTTGGCCTGGTTGGCGGCGTTGGCGTCGTTGGAGTAGATCAGCTTGACGTTGTCCTTGGCGGCCGCGGCCTCGGCGCCCTTGCGGATGATGTCCCAGAAGGTGTCTCCGGCAACCGCGTGCGTGATCATCGCGACCGTCATCCGAGGGGTGTCGGCCTTGCCCGCGGAGGCGTTCGCGCCGCTGTCCTCGGCCTCCTTGCCGCCCGAGCCGCTGGAGCATCCGGCGAGAGTGAGGGCGGCCGCGGCCGCCAGGGCCACGACGGGGGTGAGTCTGCGGGAGCGGGAGTGGAGCGAACGGTTCATGTCTCGGTACCTCACTGTGCTGACTGCGGGGGAAGCGGGGAATGCGGCCGAGGGTTCAGAGGGTGAGGGTGACGCCCGCGCTCTCACCCTGCTCGGCCAGGCGGGTGAGCGTACGGTGCGCGGGGATCCACATCTCACCGGTGGCCTCGCCGTCCCAGATCTCCTTCTGGAAGCCCGCGTCGTGGATCCGCCGTGCCCGATCCTCGATCGGCGGCTCCTGAAAGACCGTCTCGGCGCAGACCGCCAACGTGCGCATCGCGACTCCAGGACTAGACCGCTCTAGACGAGCAGTAGCAGTACGCCAGCAACAGAATGTCCTGTCAAGGGCCCGGACCGGTATGCGCCCAGAACGTTGCGGTGGCTCAACGCGGACCTCCCAACGGCCTACGAACATCCCTCGCACCAGAACGTTGCAGCGGCATTGGCCAGTACGTTCCTTGATCGTCCACGATCGGCCGACGCTCGCGGCCCGACCGGCGGGCACGAAGGTCTCCGGTGCACAGCTGTGCACCGCGCTGAACCACAAGGATCTGCCGACGCTCCTCGGCACGCCGACGGAGCAGGCGGAGACCGCCTCGGGCAGCGAGAGCTCGGTCAAGCTCGCCGACGGCACCGAGTGCGACACCCCCGAGGCGACCGTCACGACGGAGTCCCACACCGTCAAGCTCTCGGCGTCCTACGACGGCCTCCCGGTCGCCGAGTCGGTCGACTGCTTGCAGGACGCAGGAGCCTGACAGCACGCGATCCCTGCCTCCCAGCGAACGCGCACAGTCACTGCCCCGTCTCCCAAGCCCCAGAGCTGGCGACACTTGAATACGCGAGCCCACCAGTACCGAGGCCGGTATCGGTCCTGAGGGCGGCGGTCGCCGGATCGGCCGTGGCCGACTTCGACGCGTGGGTCGCGGAGCGCTCGGCCGCGGAGTCGACCGAGCCGTTCACCTTTACAAGGAGCACAAGGCGGCCGACTGGAACTGGACGCCGTCCAACGACGGTGACCGCTCGGACATGGCCATCGCCCTGTACTCCAGCACCGACGAAGGCCGGACCTGGCGGGTCCTCAACGTCGTCGCGACCGGCGGCTGGCAGGGCGGCAGCGCGGGCGCGGTGGGGCAGAACATCGCCGCCGCGAACACGCACAAGCAGGTGGATCCCCTGTGGGAGCCGTACCTGATGGTCCACAAGGGCAAGCTCGTCTGCTACTACTCGGACGAGAACGACTACACCGGCTTCGACCCGAACACCGGCGTCCCGGTCCTCGACCCCGCGAACGACACGGCAGCCGACTCGCACGGTCAGATCCTCGTGCACAAGACGTGGGACGGGCGCGCCGCGCAGTGGAGCGCTCCTGTCGTCGACATCGCGGGGCTCACCCAGGACATGGGCGGCGGCAAGACGGAGATCGGCGGCGGGCGGCCGGGCATGACGAACGTCGTCCGGACGACGGACGGCAAGTGGCTCCTCACCTACGAGTACTGGGGCGGCGGGGCCAACACCAGGTTCCGGCTCGCCGACAACCCGTGGGAGTTCCACCGTGGTTCCCCGACCGGCGAGGGCGTCACCTCCCTGCCGGTCGACACCGGTTCCCGGCGCCTGGCCATGGGCGGGCAGCCCGGTCCTCATCCGGCTTCCGGGCGGGCGCCTGGTGTACAACGCGGCCGGCAGCGGCAATGTCTGGGTCAACGAGAGCGGGCGCGGCGACGGGGTGTGGAAGGAGTACCAGACGACGTCGCGGCCCGGTTACAGCCGCAATCTGCAGTACGTCGACGGCACCGGTCGCGTCGTGATCCTCAACAACCAGGACTCGTCGACGCTCGCGTACACCGAGGTCGGCCTCGGTCAATCCGACGGCTCCTACTACCAGTTGGTGAACCGCAGGACCGACCAGGTGATCGGCACCGGGGGCAGGACCAATGACGCGAACATCGGCAACGGAGACGTTCCCGACGTCCGTCTTGAGGCCCCCGGCTCGGTGTCGAACACGGACACCCAGTACTGGCATGTGGTGACCGAGCCGAAGGGCGGCGTGACGCTGCTGAACAAGTCGGGCGGCCGCGCGGCGGCCATCTGGACGGGCAACGCGACGGTCGGCCAGCGGATCGGCCAGTGGGTCGACAACAGCGCCACCGGCAGCTGGAACCTCATCCGGACCGAGGACGGGTTCTACAGGTTGCAGGCGATCAAGAACCCGAACCTGTACCTGACCGGCGCTTCCGCCGGGGCCCCGCTCACCCTGCAGAACGCGACGGCGGACGGCTCACAGGACTGGGAGCTCGTCCAGTAGCCAGGCATGAGGGAGTTCATCCCGGCAACGCGCCGCGCCCTTCACGGACTTCGAAGACCAGCTGGGTCTCCGTCTGCCGGACCATCGGGTGGGTGGTGATGTGTTCCAGGATGAGGTCGCGCAGGCCCTGCGGGCTCGCCACGGCCACGTGCAGGAGGAAGTCGTCGGCGCCGCCGACATGGAAGACCGTGAGCGCGCCCGGCAGTTCGACCAGCCGGTCGTACAGGTTGCGGACATGGTCCCGGCTGTGGCTGCCCAGCCGGACCTTGATGATGGCGTGGATGGGGCGGCCCAGTGCGCCGGGATCGAGCCGGGCGCTGATGCTCGTGAGGACACCGGACTCGCGCAGCGCCCGTACCCGATAGGCACAGGTCGACTCCGCGACGCCCACGCGGGCCGCGAGCGCCGCGTTCGTCATCCGGCCGTCCTCCACGAGGGCGGCCAGGATGGCGAGATCGGTGCCGTCGAGAGCGCCGGGAGCGGGTTGTGTTTTCTTCGGCTGCTGGTCCGCCACAGGGCCCTCCGCTTGCTGAATCCGCGCCGATTCCGGCGAGGTGATTTACTTTCCACAACACATCTTGCATGTTCCTGTGGATCCACTCACAGTCTGGGCATGACTTCGTCACGCCTTCAACTCGACTCCATCGCCGTGCACGCCGGCCGTGAGGACTTGGCAGGGCTCGGCGTACACGTTCCGCCCATCGATCTGTCGTCGACCAGTCCGCTGCCGGACATCGAGTCCGGCGGCCTGTCCTACGAGGCCATGGCGTCGGGGGGGATGCCGACCGCCGAGGGCGGGGCCGTCTACGCGCGGCTGTGGAACCCCACGGTGGCGCGGTTCGAGTCGGCGCTGGCCCGGCTGGAGAACGCCGAGGCGGCGGTGGCGTACTCCTCGGGCATGGCGGCGATGACCGCGGCGGTCCTCGCGACGACGAAGGAGACCGGCCGCCGCCACGTCCTGGCGGTCCGCCCCCTCTACGGCGGGACCGACCACCTGCTGGCATCAGGCCTGCTCGGAGCCGAGGTCACCTACTGCGCGGCGTCCGACGTAGCCACCTGCGTCCGGCCCGACACGGCGCTGGTCGTGCTGGAGACACCCGCCAACCCGACCCTCGACCTGGTCGACATCCGTGCCGTCGTCGAGGCCGCCGGCACTGTTCCCGTGCTCGTGGACAACACCTTCGCGACCCCGATTCTGCAGAATCCCCTCGACTTCGGCGCCTCGATGGTCCTGCACAGCGCGACCAAGTACCTCGGCGGGCACGGCGATGTCGTCGCCGGTGTCATCGCCTGCGACCAGGAACGGGCAGCCGCACTGCGCCGCGTACGAGCCGTCACCGGCGGCCTGCTCCACCCGCTGGGCGCCTACCTCCTGCACCGGGGACTCGCCACCCTCCCGATCCGGGTACGCGCACAGCAGGCGAACGCCCAGCGCATCGCCGCCTGGCTGACGACCCACCCGAGCGTCGCCCGCGTCCACTACCCCGGGATCGCGGGAGACCCCCAGGGTCTGCTGGGCACCCAGCTGAAAGGGCCGGGGGCGATGATCTCCATCGACCTCCTCGGCGGCTACGAGCAGGCCAAGCACGTCACTTCAGCCGTAACCCTCTTCACCCACGCGGTGTCCCTGGGCGGCGTCGACTCCCTCATCCAGCACCCCGCCGCCCTGACGCACCGCCCCGTCGCCCCCGAGGCCCGCCCCACCCCCGGCCTCCTCCGCCTCTCCATCGGCCTCGAAGCCCCCGAGGACCTGATGACCGACCTGGACCAGGCCCTCGCCGCACATCGCGGGGTCCCGGTGCCGGCGGGCGCGTCGCACGCGTAGCCCTCAGCACTAAACTTGGCGACAGCGTCAAGTTACGAGGAGGGTTTGGAGCTGCTGACGTTGGAGTGCGTTCAAGAGCGTTCTGGTGAGCGGGAGTGAGTGTGGGTGGTCTGTGTCGTGTCGCGTGGTCCGGGCGGCCGGGGGGCGGTTTCTGTAGGGCCGGCTTCTGTGGGGAACTGACGTTCTTTCATCGAAGGTGTGACCTTCATGGGTGACGCTCGTTTCCCATGGTGACGGGATCTTCGGGTGGGGTCGGGGCGGGGGTGACGGGGTGGGTGAGCTGAGGAGCGTGGCGCCGTCGTTCGTCGCGTCCGGTCCGAGCGGTGTGGCCATCCGCACCCGCCTCAAGCACCTGACGCCCGGGGATGAGGAGGTGTTGCGGCTGGTCGGCGCGCATCTGGGCGCGCTGGCTTCGAAGGATCTCAAGGCCCGCTGCCGGGACGGTCTGGAGCGCTCGGCTGAGGCATGGGCGGTGCGCAAGCGGGCACTGACGCCCCTGTCGTCGTCGCGGTGGGCGGGCAGTATCACCAAGGCCACTCATGACCAGTGGGCGTTGGCCCGCCGCTGCCAGCTGGCGCACATCCAGAACCTGGGAGCGGGCATCCGCACCATCAAGCACCGGCTGTCCCTGCCGGTCGGGCAGAAGGGAACCAAGCAAGCGCCGGGGGTTACCGGTCCCAGCGGGAGTGGCATGCGAAGTCGCGGCGGCTGCGGGCGCTGGAAGACCGGCTGACTACAGTGTGGGCCGACCGTGAGGCCGGAGTCGTGCATGTCGTGCGGGGCGGCAGGCAACTGGCCCGCACCCGGCACCACCTGGAGGCCGCCCAGCTCACGGAGTCGCAGTGGCGCCGGGCCTGGGAGGCGGAGCGCTGGTTCTGCCAGGCGGACGGTGAGTCCGGCAAGCGCTATGGCAACGAGACGATCCGCGTCAGTCCCGACGGCGAGGTGAGCCTCAAACTGCCCGCACCCCTCGGGCATCTGGCCAACGCTCCGCACGGGCGGTACGTCCTGGCGTGCCGGGTCGTGTTCGCGCACCGGGGCACCGAATGGGCGGACCGCGTCGCGGCCAACCGGGCGATCGCCTACCGCCTCCACCTGGATACGGGCCGGGACCGCTGGTATCTGACCGCGTCCTGGCAGATCCCGGTGGAACAGAGGGTCCCGCTCCAGGGCGCGCTCGTCCACGGTGTGATCGGCGTCGACATGAACGCCGACCACCTGGCCGCCTGGCGCCTGGACGTCCACGGCAACCCGATGGGCGGCCCGCGCCGTTTCTTCTACGACCTGTCCGGCACCCGCGAACACCGCGACGCCCAGGTCCGCCATGCCCTGACCCGTCTGCTGCACTGGGCCAGGTCCTGTGGTGTGAAGGCGGTCGCGGTGGAGGATCTGGACTTCGCCGCGGAGAAGACCCGCGAAAAGCACGGACGCCGCAATCGGTTCCGACAGCTGATCTCCGGCATGCCCACCGGCAAACTCCGCGCCCGACTGTCATCCATGGCCGATCAGACGGGTATCGCGGTCATCGCCGTCGACCCGGCCTACACCAGCCGTTGGGGCGCCCAGCACTGGCACAAACCCCTCACCACCACAACCCGCGAGACCACTCGCCACGACGCAGCCGCCGTGGCGATCGGAAGGCGCGCCCAGGGACACCCGATCCGGCGACGGACGACACCGCCCCCACAGCACCGGAGTGATGCGGTGGGGCATCGGACCGTCCAGGCCCGACCAGGCGTCCCTGGGCGTGAGGGAACCCGCCCCCGCATCCCCGGACCACGGACACGATCCGTGCCGCCCGGACGCGGAGCGAACGCGGGCAACCAGAACGCCCAACACCGTCCGGGGCGTTCGGCCGAGCATGAATCCTGGCAACAGGACTCACTCCCGCTCAGTCTCTAGGAACGGTTCGATGGCGAAGGCAGGCCTGCGCGCGGATGCGCGCCGCAACATCGAGAAGCTCAAGGCGGCCGCCATCGAGGTCTTCCGCGAGAAGGGCCTGCACGCCCCGCTGGAGGAGATCGCCCAGCGGGCCGGGGTGAGCACGGGCACGCTGTACAACCGGTTCGGCTCCCGCGAGGCGCTGATCGACGCGGTCATGCCGAACCTCGCCCAGGACACCATCGCGCGGGCACACGGTTCGGCCCGCAGTACATCCGCCAGACCGACTACAACCCGCACGACGGCTCGCGTCCCTCGCCGGCCATGCGGGTCGACGCCCTGCGGGACCTGCGCGGCTACGACGCCGGCGACGTGGAGATGTTCTCGGGCGACGCCGAACGCTCCGTACGCGACCTGCAGACCGCCGTGCACGCCGTCGCACGTACCGGCGCGATCCCGCTGATCCTCGGCGGTGACCACACCATCGCCTGGCCGGACGCGGCCGGCGTGGCCCAGCACATCGGACAGGGCAGGGTCTCGGTGATCCACTTCGACGCCCACGTCGACACCGTCGACGTCGAGTTCGGCTCGCAGTCGGACACGGCCAGCCCATGCGCCGGCTCATCGAATCCGGCGCGATACGCGGCGACCGCTTCCTGCAGATCGGCTGCGTGGCTACTGGCCGCCGCCCGAGACGCTGGACTGGATGGCGCGGCAGCGTGAGGCGGTGCAGGGCGGGGTAACCGGCCGGGGCGACGGGGGCGGTCAGCGCACCCGGGTCTCTTCGAGCGGAGCCACACTCATGGTCTGGCCTGTCTCGGCGGGCAGGTGGGGTGTGTGGTTGACCAGGCCGGCGGAGTTGCCGACTACGGCGATGCTGCTGGTGTTGTGCAGGAGGGCGGCGGCGACGGGGTTGAGGGAGCCGCCCGCGCCGGCGAGCAGGCCGGCGAGCAGGCCGGCGAGGTTGACGCCGATGGCGAGGCCGTAGTTCCGCCGTACGACGCGGAGGGTGTGGCGGCTGAGTTCCACGACGGCGGCGACCTGGCGGAGGTCGTTGCCGGCGAGGGCGATGTCGGCGGTCTCCAGGGCGACGTGGGAGGAGTGTTCGCCCATGGCGATGCCGACGTCGGCCAGTGCGAGGGCGGGCGCGTCGTTGGTGCCGTCGCCGACCACCAGTCGCCTCGGTGCGCCACGAACCCGCTTGTGGTCTATTTGAAAATGATTACCATGTGTCTTGTCCGTGCACGCTCAAGCGCGTGTACCTTCTGACCCGGGGGGATCCCCTTGCGTACCCTTGCCCGCACTCTGACATTTTCCGGTTCCCTCGCCGCGGCCGTCGCGCTCGGCGGTCTGGCCGCCACCCCGGCGGTCGCCGCCACCACGCTCGGCAGCGGCCACGTCGACGTCCTCGACGCCGAGTGGGACGGCGCCGACCTGCATCTGCACGTCCACGACGAGGAGAACGAAGCCGAGTACGAGCCGGCCGACGTGACGCTGTCCGTGCCGGCCGCCGCGAGAACCGCCAACCCCGGCTACGGCTTCCTGGGTTCGGGCAGCCAGATCTGGCTGCTTCCGGACACGGAGCTGGAGGCCGACGCCGCCGGGGTGCTCTTCCCGGGCATCTCCACCGAGCACCTGTCCACCGGCGTCTTCGCGAACAACTCGGTGACGTACCGCCTGGTGAGCGCCACGCGCGACGGTGCCGCCACCGAGGACTTCAGCGTCTACGAGGGTGCCGGCACCCGCTGGTACGACAGCAACACCGCCACCACCAACTTCAAGTCGAAGTCCTTCGCCATCGGCACGCACAACCACGCCAACTGGGCCTTCGAGGAGGCCGGCGCCTACGAGCTGACGTTCCGGGTCCAGGGCACGGTCGGCGGCGTCACCGAGTTCACCGACGCCACGTACACCGTGGTCGTCAGCTCGTGATGAGAGCCCTGACGCGCGGCGGTCGCGCATGCACAGCCGCAGTCCTCACCGCGGCTGTCGCGTCACTCGTGGGCGCGGCAGGGCTGGTCGCCGGCGGCAGCGGGGCAGCCCGCGCCGCCGGCGGTGCCGTCGTACTCGGCGAGGGGGAACTGGACTTCACACCCCGACTCGTCGACGGGAAGCCGCAGTTGCAGATCGACGACCGCAGCGGGGGCACGACGGTCACGCGCGAGCCTTCGACCGTCGTCCTGCACGCCGTGCAGGAGTCCCTGCAGACCACTTTGAGCCCGGTCGCGAACGCGCTGGGCACCACCGACCTGGACACCTGGCAGCTCAACGGCTGGGAGGCCGCGGACATCTTCGCGCCCGAGCCCGGCTGGAAGGGCACCGAGGCGGGCGGGGACACCGAGGTGACGCTCGCGGGGTTCGACGGCCCCGGGGACTTCGGCATGGCCACGTACACCCGGGAGATGGACTCCTCGGACATCCCGGCCGAGGCCCATCTCGGCAGCACCGAGGCCGCTCCGCGTTCCTTCACGCTGACCGGCGGCCAGGAACGGATGCTGCCCACCTGGCTGTTCACGGCGGAGGGCGTCTACCGGCTCACGTTCACCGTGACCATCGGCGGCGCCACCGACACCGAGACCCTCGCCGTGGTCGTCGGCGACGACGTCGACCCGGCCGACGTACTCCCTGGCGACGGCTCCACCCCGACGAGTTCGGCTCCGCCTACCAGCCAGCCGCCCACCCCTCCGGCGGCGCATGTCATCGGCGAAGGCCATGTCGACATGGCGGCCCGCCCGGTGGACGGCGACCTGGAGTTCCAGTTCAAGGAAGGAACAGAGACCAAGTACGAGTGGTACGAGCCGGGCAAGGTGGTCCTCCATGTGCGGCCCGCCGCCAGGCGGAAGATTCCGGAGGAGTACGAGTTCCTCGGCACCGTCGGCGACGAGGTGTGGTGGCTGCCGCTGCAGCAGAAGGCCGGCCTTCTGTGGCCCGGCTGGAACACGCAGGAGTACGCCAAGGACGAGGTCGGCGGCAGGATCTCCTTCCGGCTCGACTCCGTACAAGGGCCCGGAAACGTCGCGATGTTCCATACGAACGCGATGGCGATCCCGGTCGTCTCGCTCAACAGCGGTGACGGCCTGCCCGACGCGCACACGATCTCGCCGGGCACCCACAGCCACTTCAACTGGGCCTTCACCGCAGAGGGCGTCTACCGCACCACGTTCACGGTCAGCGCCACCCTGGCCGACGGTACGAAGGTGAGCGACACGGAGACCTTCGCGTGGGTGGTCGGGGACGACGTGGACCCGGGGACCGTGACGCCGGGAACGGGCGACGAACCGACGGCGACGCCGACGACCACGCCCTCGGCGACACCTTCGGCGACGCCGACGCCTTCCGCCTCGGCATCCGTATCGCCCACGGCGCCGGACTCGGCGTCGCCGAGCGCGTCGGACAGCGTCAACTCATCGGGGGGCCAGGGAGGTTCAGGCGCGTCCGGCGGTGACAGCGGCGGCAGCAACGCCCCATCCGGCACGCTCGCCTCCACCGGCGCCCAGGTCGCCGTACTCGCCGCCGTTGCCGCGGCCGCCGTGCTCGCGGGTGGCGGCGCGGTGTTCCTCGTACGGCGCCGCAGCGCCACCCCCTGAAAACCCGCGGGACGGCGGACCGGCACCCGGCAGCCACCCGGTCCGCCGTCCCACGGATCCACCCTGTTCAAGGTTCAAGCGAAGGAGGAGCCCCATGCGGGGCCACGCCAGACGTACCACCGCCACCACGCTCACCGCTACCTGCGCACTGCTCACCGCGGTGGCCACCGGGTGCAGCGGCGTCCAAGCCGGGTCGTCCGACGCCGCGTTGACGGTGTCGGCGACTACGGCGATCATCGCGGACCTGGTCGAGCAGGTGGGCGGCGACCGCGTCGACGTCACCTCGATCGTGCCGCACCACGGCGATCCGCACTCCTACGAGCCGAGCCCCGGCGACGCCGCCGAGGTCGCCGACGCCGACCTCGTGTTCAGCAACGGGCTGCTGCTCGAAGAGCCCGGGATCATGAAGATGGTCCACAACAACGCGCCCGAGTCCACGCCGAAGGTCCAGATCGCCGAGAAGCTGGAGCAGTACGGCGGCACGGTCATGAAGCTGGAGGAGGACCTCGGCCTCGACGTCCTCTGGCTCGGCTGGGCGGTCGAGGGCCGGATCGCGGGCGACGGCTCCCAAGTGCGTTCGACCGCGACGAAGTTGGAGGGTCCGGGCGAGCTGCGCGTGTATCTCACCGACACGCTCGGCCGGCCAAAGGTGTACGTCGACTCCGCCGACGGCCTCGATGCCAAGGACTCCTTCACCCTGCCGCCCGAGGCGCACACCCACGTCAACTGGGCGTTCGAGAAGCCCGGTACGTACAGGCTGACCGTCGAGGGACGGACCGAGACCCTCGACGGGAAGGCCGAGAAGTTCGGCAGCGGTACGTTCACCTTCACCGTCGGTGACGCGGCCGAGGCCCCCGAGGGCGCGACCGTGCTGGACGGAGGCCACGCCGACGTCGCTCTCAACGCCGAGACCGGCAAGGTGTACGTCCGCGCGGACGAGGAGAAGAGCGGCGCCCGCACCGAGCACCCGGCCGGCGATGTCGTGCTCAATGTGCCCGACCGGGCGAAGGAATCCGTGCCGAAGGAGAAGCCGTACGCCTTCCTCGGTCGGCCCGGTACGGACCTGTGGGTACTCCCCCAGGCCGTCATCGGCAAGCACGTTCACGGCGACATGGACCCCCACGCGTGGGAGGACGTCGCGAACGCGGAGGCGTACGTCCGCCGCATCGAGGCCGAGCTGATCAAGGCCGACCCGGACGGGAAGGCGACGTACGAGAAGAACACCGCCGCCTACCTGAAGAAGCTCGGCGCCCTCGATCAGGAGGTCGCCCGGAAGCTCGCGACCATCCCCGAGGAGAACCGTGAGCTGATCACCACGCACGACGCCTTCGGCTACCTCGCCAAGGCGTACGGCATGGAGGTCGCCGGCTTCGTCGTACCGGTGCCCAACCGGGAGCCGAGCGCGGCCGAGGTGGAGGAACTCGGCGACACGATCCGCGAGAAGCAGGTCCCGTCCGTGTTCCTGGAGCCGAACCTCGCCGCCCGCGCCGACGTGCTCAAACGGGTCGCCCAGGACCAGGGCGTCGAGGTCTGCACGATCTACGGCGACTCGTTCGGCGACGAGATCCACGACTACGTATCGATGATGCGGCACAACGCGGACGAGCTCGCGAAGTGCCTTGGGAAGGACGCCTGATGAGGGCCACGCGTAGGGCACACAGGGAACGCGTCGCCGTGGCGGTGGCGCTCGCGGCCACGCTCGCGGGCGGCGGTGTGGCGGTCGCCGGCGAGGGCGGCACCGGGTCCGCATTCGGCCGGATCGCTTACGCGGACGGGGTGTTGACCCTCGATGCCACGGACGGCCCCGAGGCTCATGTGATCGAGGTTCCCGACGCTCAGCTGAGGACCGCTCCGGCGCCGGGCTGGGACACCACCGGGGTGCCCGAGGGCGCCGTGGACCAGGACACCGTGCGGTGGGCGCTGACCGGGCTGGCCGGGCCGGGCGATCTGCGGGTGTACGCGAACACCGGCGATGAACAGGACGATCCGCTGCTGTTCGACAGCGCGGACGGGCTGCCCGACGGCTACGAACTGCCGGTGGGACAGGAGGGCTCCACCCGGTGGGCGTTCACCGCCGAGGGCACCTACCAGGCCATCTTCACCGCCGAGGCCCGGACGGTCGACGGGCGGGAGCTGTCCATCGGGACCGTCTACACGGTGCTCGTCGGGGACGAGGCCATCGCACGGGCGGACGAGACGCCGGAGAAGGGTACGGGAACGGGTGGCGCTTCCGACGAGCCCGCCACCCCCGGCTCCGACACGGAACCGACGACCGAGCCACGGAACCTCATCGCACCGGCCGCCGAGGAGACACCCTCCGCCCCGGCCCCCGCACGCGCCGCCGCGGACGCCGACGCCGTCGTCTCGACCCCGAAGGTCATCGACGAGGGCCACGTCGACATCGCCGCACGGGTCGTCGACAAGAGGATGCAGATCCATCTCAAGGACGGCACGGTCTCCGGAAAGACCACCTGGCGCGAACCCTCCTCCGTGGTCCTGCACGTCAAGCCCGCCGCCAAGAACACCCTCCCGGACGGGGACGACTTCGCTTTCCTCGGCAAGGCCGGCGACCCCGTGTGGCTGCTCGACCAGGTGCAGCAGGACGGACTGCTGTGGCCCGGCTGGTCCACCGACAACATCCAGGCGGGCGCCACCAAGGGCGGGGTGAAGTTCTCCCTCACCGAGGTCAAGGGCCCCGGTACGGTCGCGCTCTACACCTACGACGCCATGTCCGGCGCGACCGTGCTGTTCAACAGCAAGGACGGTGTCCCCGACTCCTTCGACATCCCGGCGAACACGCACGCGCACGGCGGCTGGGCGTTCACCAAGGAGGGCACCTACCGGCTGACGTTCCAGATGAGCGGCAAGCTCGCCGACGGTACGGCGGTCAGCGACACCGAGACCGTGGCCTTCGTGGTCGGCGACGAGAACCCGGGCGCCGTCAAACCCGGCGACGGGTCGGGCAGCGGTTCCTCATCAGGCACGGACGGGACGGGCGGGACAGGCGGGACGGACGCATCCGACGACGGCTCGTCCGGCAACGGGGCGACCGACGACGACGCGTCCACGGGTGGCGGCTCCTCGGACAGTAACGGCTCCATGGCCTCGACCGGCGCCGGGAACGCGGTGCTGCTGGGCGGGACCGCTGCCGCGCTCGCCGCACTGGGTGCGGTCTTCGTGACCGTCACCCGCAGGCACCGGGGCCGTACCGCCGGAAGGACCCCCGCGTGACCACCGTGGAGCCCCTGCTCCAAGCCCGGGACGTGAGCGTCGTCCTCGGCGGCCGGACCGCCGTCGAGGACACGCGGCTGACCGTGCGTCGAGGCGACCTGCTGGGCCTGCTGGGCCCCAACGGCGCGGGCAAGACCACCCTGCTGCGCGCCGCCCTCGGCCTGATCCCCCTCGCGAGCGGCGAGGTGCTGATCGACGGCCTGCCCCCGGGCCGCGCCCGGCACCTCGTCGGATACGTGCCGCAACGCCACGAGTTCGCCTGGGACTTCCCCATCGACATCGCGGGGGCGGTGCTGTCCGGCCGTACCCGCTCCATCGGATGGCTGCGCCGGCCCAGGCCCGCGGACCGCGCGGCCGTCGACGAGGCGCTGGAGCTGGTCGGCCTCGCCGATCTGCGCCGCCGCCCGATCGGTGAGCTGTCCGGCGGGCAGCGACAGAGGGTACTGGTGGCGCGCGCACTCGCGAGCGACCCCCAACTGCTGCTCCTGGACGAGCCGTTCACCGGCGTGGACATCCCCACCCAGGAACTGCTGGGCGACCTCTTCGGCCGCCTGGCCGCCGACGGCAAGGGCCTGCTGATGACCACCCACGACCTGGCCGCCGCCGCCCGCACCTGCACGCGCGTGGCACTCCTCAACCGCACCGTCGTCGCCGAGGGCGGCCCTGAACTGCTGGCCGATCCCGCCCAGATGCTGCGCGCCTTCGGCCTGGACACCGCGATCGGAGCCACTCGGGAAGGCAGGGCCGCGTGACCGTCGTGGAGTTCCTCACCGATCCCTGGCAACTACCCTTCATGCAGCGGGCGTTCGCGGTCGCCGCGATCACCGGGCTGGTGTGCGGGGTGGTGGGCGTGTACGTCGTACTGCGCGGGATGGCGTTCATCGGCGAGGCCGTGTCCCACTCGGCGTTCCCGGGCGTCGCCCTCGCCTACGCCTTCCAGGGCAACCTGCTGCTCGGCGGGGCGCTGGCCGGGCTGACCACCTCCCTCCTCATCGCCCTCGTCTCACAGAACCGCCGCCTGAAGGAGGACACCGTCATCGGGGTGTTCTTCTCCTGCGCGTTCGGTCTCGGCATCGTGCTGGTGTCCACGCAGGACAGCTGGTCCACCGACCTGTCCTCGTTCCTGTTCGGGCAGGTGCTCGCGGTCGGCCCGGAGGACGTGTGGACGGCGGCGGGCCTGGGCGTGGTCCTGGTGACGGTCGTGCTGCTGCTGAGCAAGGAACTGGTCGCCGTCAGCCTCGACCGCGAGACGGCCCGCGCGGCCGGGCTGCCCGTCATGCGGCTCGACCTGATCCTCTACGCCGTGGTGACCGCCACGATCGTGATGTCCCTGGAGGCGGTCGGCAACATCCTCGTCCTGTCCCTGCTGATCACCCCGGCCGCGGCGGCGCGGATGCTGACCGAACGGCTGTGGGCGATGACGCTGATGGCTTCGCTCTTCGGCGGCACGGGCGCGCTGGCGGGACTGTATGTGTCCTACGCCTACGACCTCGCCGCGGGCGGCTCCATCGTCTGCGTGCTGACCGCCCTGTTCGCCCTGACCTGGTGCCTGGCGCCCCGGCACGGACTGTTGGCCCGGGCCCGACGGCGGAGAGGTGAGACCCGGCGACCGGTCGGCGAACAGGCGGTCGCGACGTGACGGGCGAACTGTCGGTCGCGAAGTGAGAGCGGCCTTCTGACCGACCGACAGCAACTTTCTTACAACGGATCCCATTTTCATATAGCGTCGAGGAACCAGCTCGCTCCGCTCCGAGAGGCAGCCATGACGACAGAGCGCGAGATGCGCCTGGGCACGGTCCAGGAAACACTCCTGATCCCGCTGTACGGCCGGGCCGTGGAGAACCGCAAGGAGGAGTCGGCCCTGCGCGATCCCCGGGCCGAGGAGATCGTCGCGTCGATCGACTACGACTTCTCCCGCTTCGACAACCTCCCGAGCCTCGTCGGCGCCGTGCTGCGCACTGCGCTGTTCGACCTGTGGGTCGCGGACTTCCTCGCCGCGCATCCCACCGGCACGGTGGTGGAGATCGGCACCGGACTCAACACCCGCTACGAACGCGTCGGTAACGAACGGGCCCGCTGGTTCGACCTCGACCTGCCCGACGTGATCGACCTGCGCCGCACCTTCTTCGCCGACACCCCGCGCCGGACGATGATCGCCGGGTCGGTGACGGACGATGCCTGGGCCTCCGCCGTGGCCGCCCAGGCAGAGGGTCCGTACTTCTTCGCCGCCGAAGCCGTCCTGCCGTTCCTGGAGGAGGGCGAGGTCCGCCACGTCGTCGACCTGCTCGCCGAGAACTTCCCCGGCTCGCTGCTGGCCCTGGACACGGCGGGCCCCGGGATCGTCGGCACCCAGGACCAGCATGACGCCCTGAGCAAGGTCGAGGCCCGTATGCAGTGGACCTGCGCCGACCCGGCCGACCTCAGCGCATGGCGTCCCGGGACCCGGCTCCTCGACTCCCGCACGCTCACAGGGCTGCCGGCACCTCTGCACGACCGGCTGCCCGTCGCGTACCGGGAAATGCTCTCCGGCCTCGCCGAACAGCGGTTGCCGCAGGTCGAGGAGTACCGGCTCAACCTGGTCCAGCTGCCGTAGGCGAGACCCAGTCCGGCCGGGCAGGGGTTATCGCCCGCATCGCCCGCCCGACCCCGGGCGTGAGCCCCTGGTCTTCGATCGCGCACTTCAGCATGCTTGGCCCTGATGCCGGTGCCGACGACGCCGTCGCGGATGTCACCCTTGAACATCTCGACCATCGGGTCCGGAATCTTCAGTGCTTGGGGCATCCGGACGGCTAAGGCGTGCTTGCACCTTGAGCGTCCGATAAGGCCGCGCGTACCGCAGGTCGCGCGGGAGCTGTTCGCCGCCCGGGACGCCGGCGCGGGCGAGCAGCAGATGGTGATCCTCATCCGTGGGCTGGGGCACGCCTGCTTCCCGGACGGGGGTAGCCGCGCCCACGGTCTTGGGAACGCCTTCACCGACGTGGAGTTCGCCGACTTTTCCATCGACCAAGCAGGGCACGAGAACGTCGGCACAGCCTGCCGGGCCGGTTGCCTACGAGAGGGTCCCGTTGACCGCAGCAAGCCGCGGGAGCACTGTCAGTGGCGGGTGGCAGCATCGGACACATGACGGACACCACGGCATTCGACTGGCGGTCCTTCCTGCTCAGGTGGAGCGGGGAGTGGGCAGATTCCCTGCCGGACGACGAGACGCAGGGCGAGGACGACGAGGCCGCGCGGCAGGCGCGATGGCTCGGGTTCCCACCCGCGTCCGAGGAGCGGATCGCAGCCATGGAGGAGCGCCTCGGCCGACGGATGCCCCCGTCGTACCGGGAGTTCCTCAAGGTCAGCGACGGGTGGCGGCACACGGGCGGGTTCGTGTGGCTGTTGGCGGGGACCGAGGACACGCGCTGGCACAACGACGAGTCGGGACTCGCGGTCATGTTCGAGGAGCACCTGGACGAGGACGCCGGACCCGAGGAACGGCTGGAGGTGGACATCTGGCGGCGCGGGCTGCAGCTCGACGTCGAGTCCGACATCACCCACGTCCTCATGGATCCCGAGGACGTGGACGAGGACGGTGAGTGGGCCGTGTACACGTGGGCGAGCTGGCGGGCCGCGCCGCCGGAGCGGCACGCGAACTTCCTTGAGTTCATGCGGGACATGCACCGGGAGTTCCACAGCCTGCGGTCGCGCCCGAGCGACGGGGAGCCGGTGTTCGCCAACGACACGACGCGAAAGCTGGACGCCTCGGTGGAGGAGGCCCGGCTGGAGGCGCTGCGCGGCGGCTGGGAGCAGGCCGGGAAGGCGCTGGACGAGGCCAAGGAGTACGGCAGACCGCGGGCCGCCGGGCTGGGCGACCAGATACGCCGCCTGCTCGGACAGACCTACATGGTGTACTTCCACGGCCTGGTGACGGACCATCAGTACGCGCCCGAGCTGCTGCCACCGCTGGTCGCCGAGCACGCGGCGCACTCGTACCGGGACGACTCCACCTTGACGTTCCATCTGCGGGGCGCCCACGACGACCTGGTGTCACTGGCTTACGCGACGCTGGATCAGGTGAGGAACGGAACATACCGGCACACGGCGGCCGGACCGTTCGGGGAAGCGATCGAGAGAGCGCGGGAGCTGGCGCGGTGGGGAGACTCCGACGGGGCATGGCGGACACTGATCAATGCTCTGCCCCTGTGGGAGCCGCTGGGACCGGACCACCTGGCGCCGCTGGGATGGGTGGCCGACCCCGTCCTTGGGCCGCTGCTGACCCCGGAGCGGGGCCGGGAGCTGCTGTCCACGCCGAGGGGCGGGCAGACGGGTGAGACACCGAGGCCGACGGCCGGGCTCGACCCGGGCGGCCTGGCGTGGCTCGCGGAGCCGGACCCGGGCAACAACCGCACGTCCTACCGGTTCATCCTGGTGGAGGGGGTGCAGCCGGAGGAGTTGCCCGGACGTCTCGCGGACGGGAACCACACCGTGCTGAACGAACCCATGACCCTCTGGGAGGCGCGCCACCGGTCGCTGCACAACCAGCGGGAGTTCTCGTCCTACGACGACAGGGCTCTCATGGCGGTCGGCCAGGCCGGCACCGGCTGGAGCTTCGCATTCGACGGCGACCCCGCCCCGTTCGACCAGCGGCGATTCGTCTCCCCCGCCGCGACCGCCGGCGAGGACACCCGTGCGGTGGTGGTGTGGAGCGGCCTGAGGACATGGCACGGGGAGCCCTTCTTCCACCTCTCGGTGGCGCAAGACGGTGCCGAGCAGTACTCATTCACGTACGCGGACGGAGAGATCCGGCAGAGCGGGGAGATACCGCCGGCGCTGGATCCGAACCGGTTCTTCGGCGACACGGAGGACGGGGCCGAGGTGGAACGGTCGCTGCTGGAAGCGGTGGCCGGGGAATTCGGTGCGTCTCTGCCGCGTCATGCCATCGTGAACGGGCGGCTGCACACGTTCGCCACCCGTTCCTGGACGCGTCCGCCGAGGGACGGCGAGACGTACGCGGTGATCCGCATGGAATGGGGATCCGCGCGGCCGGCGGACAGCGGCCGGACGGGAGAGGACGGGCCGGGGAACAGGTAGAGACCGGCCAGGCCGCCCAAATCCTCAATGCGGTGAGAGTGGAGAGAACGAAGCCCTCGGATGTCGGAGGACGAACTCCCAGGGCTTCGTCGTAGTCCCTCGCGCAACGAAGCCCCGCCCCCCGGCGGAGCTTCGTCGTCTCACACATGTCTCAAGACGGTATGGCCCTTCCGGGACCACCGAGTCCTGACCTGTAACTGTCAGTCATGTCAGCCGAACTCACCGGCGTACCGCGCCGTCTGCTCCACGAGCGTGAGGGCAGGCGCCCGGCCCCGTCGGCTCGGAAGTCGATTTCCGAGCAGAAAATAAGCCTCTACTCTCATGTTTGTCATGCGGGGGGGGTGCTCTGCGTGTTTCGTAGCGGTGCCGTCTGCGGTGCGCGACCATACGGACGCCGACATCACCATCATCGGCATTGTGCGTGGAAACACCGAGAGCGAAAGAAGGACGACGTGTCCGGCAGCGAAAGCGAGAACCCGGCAATCTCCTCCCCGATCCCCACGCCGACTCGGCCCAAGACGAACCGGGACTGGTGGCCGAATCAGCTGGACCTTCAAATTCTCCACCAGCATTCGTCCCGCTCCAATCCGATGGACGAGGACTTCAACTACTCGAGAGAGTTCGCGACCCTCGACCTCGACGCGCTGACGCAGGATGTCTTCGAGGTGATGACGACGTCACAGGACTGGTGGCCTGCCGACTACGGCCATTATGGGCCGCTTTTCATCCGGATGAGTTGGCACGCCGCGGGCACGTACCGTGTCGCCGATGGCCGGGGCGGGGGCGGCTCCGGCGCTCAGCGCTTCGCCCCCCTCAACAGTTGGCCGGACAACGCGAGCCTCGACAAGGCGCGCCGTTTGCTCTGGCCGGTCAAGCAGAAGTACGGCCAGAAAATCTCCTGGGCCGACCTTCTGGTCTTCGCCGGTAACTGTGCCATGGAATCCATGGGGTTCAAGACCTTCGGGTTCGGATTCGGGCGAGAGGACATCTGGGAACCCGAGGAAATCTTCTGGGGGCCCGAGGACACCTGGCTCGGAGATGAGCGCTACAGCGGCGACAGGGAACTCGCCACTCCCTTCGGTGCCGTGCAGATGGGGCTGATCTACGTCAATCCGGAGGGACCCAACGGCAACCCGGATCCGATGGCCGCCGCCCGGGACATTCGCGAGACGTTCGGGCGCATGGCGATGAACGACGAGGAGACGGTCGCGCTCATCGTCGGCGGCCACACATTCGGCAAGTGTCATGGTGCGGTCGATCCCGCGTACATCGGCCCGGAACCCGAGGCCGCCCCCATCGATCAGCAGGGCCTCGGCTGGCGGAACACGTACGGCAGCGGCAAGGGCGCCGACACGCTCACCAGTGGGCTCGAGGGCGCATGGACTGCCGAGCCGACCAGGTGGGACAACGGGTACCTGGACACCCTGTTCCGGTACGACTGGGAGCTGACGACGAGCCCCGCCGGTGCCAAGCAGTGGACTCCCACGGATCCTTCGGCCAAGGGCACGGTGCCCGATGCTCACGATCCGTCGAAGAGGCACGCTCCGATGATGCTGACGACGGACCTCGCGCTGAAGCAGGATCCGGTCTACGGCCCGATCACGAAGCGCTTCCACGAGAACCCGGACCAGCTTGCGGAAGCGTTCGCCAAGGCGTGGTACAAGCTGTTGCACCGCGACATGGGCCCCGTCTCGCGCTACCTCGGCCCGTGGGTTCCCGAGCCGCAGCTGTGGCAGGATCCCGTCCCCGAGGTCGATCACGAACTGGTCGCGGACGAGGACATCGCTGCCCTCAAGAGCAGGATCGTCGCATCTGGACTGTCCATCTCCCAGCTGGTCACCACCGCTTGGGCGTCAGCAGCGAGCTTCCGCGGCACCGACAAGCGTGGCGGGGCCAACGGGGCACGGATCCGACTCGCGCCGCAACGGGACTGGGAGGTCAACCGCCTGCCCGAGGTGGCCGAGGTGTTGCAGAAGCTGGAGCAGATCCGGCAGGAATGCAACGTCTCACATGCCGGCGGAACGAAGGTCTCGCTCGCCGACCTGATCGTCCTGGGCGGGTGCGCGGCCGTCGAGCAAGCCGCGAAGAACGTCGGTTACGACATCACGGTCCCGTTCACACCGGGGCGCACGGACGCCTCGCAGGAACAGACCGACGTGGAGTCGTTCGCCGTGCTGGAACCCAGGGCCGACGGTTTCCGCAACTACCTCCGGGCGGGAGAGAAGTTGTCGCCGGAGACCCTTCTGCTGGACCGCGCCAACCTGTTGACGCTGACCGCTCCCGAGATGACGGTGCTGATCGGCGGCATGCGGGTCCTGAACACCGGCTTCAAGCAATCCTCACACGGCGTCCTCACCCACCGGCCGGAGACACTGACCAACGACTTCTTCGTCAACCTGCTCGACATGGGCACGAAGTGGAGGGCGTCGGCTTCGGACGACAACGTGTTCGAAGGCCGGGATCGCGCCACAGGCGAACCCAAGTGGACCGCCACCGCGGTCGACCTCATCTTCGGTTCACACTCCCAGCTCCGAGCCGTCGCGGAGGTCTACGCGTCCCAGAACGCGGGAGACAAGTTCGTGCGTGACTTCGTCGCCGCGTGGGAGAAGGTGATGAACCTCGATCGGTTCGACCTCTCCTGAACCCGACGCCCCGGCCGGGGCAGTGCCACGGATCGCTCAGAGCCCCGCAGCACTCCCCTGGTGGGCACGCGCACTCCACCTGCAGCGCGCGTGCCCACCAGCGGGGTACCGCCGGCCCTCAGATGGGGCCGCGCACGAACTCTCCGCGAACGACCACCCGGAGCTGGACGGCGGCGGGGATGCAGCCCACGGCTCCGGACCGACGTCGGCTCAGCCCGACATGCGCAGCCGATGGGCAGCAGGCAGAGGACGCGTCTACCACGCAGGGCGGTCGGCCTGACGAAGCGCACCAGCACAACCCCGGCGGCGAACCCGACTTCTCACGCGGCGAACTTCTGCCGGGCACGGAGGACTTCGTCCGCCGGCGAAAGCGGCGACGAGGTCGTGCGGCACGCCGCTGCCGAAGGACGCCGCCCACAGACACGGCTCACTTCGCCGATTCCCACTCGCCCTCGACAATCAGTTTGTCAACGGGTCTCGGTCCTACACATGTGAGCCGCCACAGAGGCGCCCAGATCGGTCGGTAAGCAGCCAAGATCCGGACCACCCATGGGCCGGCCGAGCCGCAGCCCCCGCCTGTGGCGGGTCAGCATGCGTCCTATATGCGCGCAGGTCAGCGCATCCTCCCCCGTGGCTTCAGCGGCACGGGCGGCAACTCAGGGGCAGGCAGGGGGGCACCCTCGTAGCCCTTCACGTCGCCGAAGCGCGTTCCATCCATCCAGTCCCGGCGCGCCTGTGCGATCTCTTCCTGGGACCGCCCGATCCAATTCCAGAACATGATGAGCTCCTCCTCGAAGGGTTCGCCGCCGAGGAGCATGAGGGCGGCGTCCGACTCGGCGCGCAGGGGGAGTTCGGAGCGGCCGCAGCCGAGGTAGAGCATGGAGCCGGGGAGGACGGGGACACCGTCGACGTGGGCCTCGCCGGACATGGCCAGGACGGCGTACTCGAAGTCGGGTTCGAGGGGCAGGCGCAGGTCGGTGCCGCGGGTCAGGGCGAGGTCGGCGCCGACGATCGGGGTGAACGTGGTGCCGGGAGAGGTCGCGCCGTCGAGGGAGCCGAGGATGAGCGTGGCGCGCAGTCCGGGCGCGGTGACGGTCGGCAGCTCGGCGTGGTGCTCGAAGCGCGGGTCGGTGTGCCGGTGGCTGTCCGGCAGGGCGACCCACAGCTGGGCGCCGTGCAGGAAGCGGGCATGCGGCTTCGGGCTCTCCTCGGAGTGCGAGATCGCGCGGCCGGAGGTCATCAGACCGAGCTCGCGCGGGCGGATCGTCTGGAGGCTGCCCGTGGAGTCGCGGTGCAGCACCTCGCCCTCGTGCAGCCAGCTGACGGTCTGCAGGCCCATGTGCGGGTGCGGCGGGACCTGCATGCCGGGTTCGTCGGCGATGTCGTCCGGCCCGTAGTGATCGACGAAGGCCCAGGCGCCGACCATACGGCGGCCCAGGCTGGGCAGCAGCCGCCGGACCTCGGTGGACTCGCCGAGCTGTACCCGGCGAGGGCTGAGGAGTTCACGCACCGGCTCGGCCACGACGAAACCCCGGCCGCCGCACAACGCGGGCACCGCCTCCCGATCAAGATTGCTCATACCTCACAACCTAGACCCGACCGGCACCCGCCGTCAGTCCATCAGTCCGCCCATCAGTCCGTCCCTCCACCTGCCTCAGAACCCCTGCCGCAAAATAGTAGCCATGGCTACAGTAGCCATGTACGGTATTCGCATGAGTTCGGCTTTCGAGGGCGCCACGCCCGGGTTTCTCGTCTGGCGTCTGTCCATGAAGTGGCGGGTGGCGGTCGACCGTGCGGTCGCTCCGCTGGGGCTGACGCACGCGCAGTACTCGCTGGTGGCGTCGCTGTACGACATGCACCGCTCCGGCCTGCGGCCCAGTCAGCGGCAGCTCGCGGACCACACCGGTCTGGAGGCGCTCTACGTCTCCAAGCTGGCCCGCGCCCTGGAGACCGCCGGGCTCCTCGAACGCGCCCGGGACCCCCGCGACCCGCGCGCCGTACAGCTGGCGCTCACCGAGGAGGGACGCGCTGCGGCCCGGCGGGCGATCGAGGTCGTCCAGGGGCTCCTGCAACAGCTGTTGGAGCCGCTCGGCGGCCTCGACAGCACCCGTACACGGGAGTTCACCCGCGAGCTGACGGCCCTGCTCGACGTACCCCTCACCCCTGTCACCGAGCACGACAAGGAGCAGACATGACCACCACCGCGACACCCACCGTCAACGGCCGGGTCATCGCCCTCGCCCACTACGCCGGGCGCGCGGTCCTGGAGAGCGTGCTGGCCGGTCACGGCGCCACGTTCCAGCAGTCGGTGACCCTCCGGGTCGTCGCGGTCGCCGACGAACCCGTCGACCGTGACCTGCTCTTGGATCAGGTCGTCGACTCCCTCAAGGTCGCGAGGGCCGACATACGGGCCGTCGTCGAGGAGCTGCTCTCCGCGAAGTTGGTGGAGCCGGATCCGGCACAGCCGTCCCGACTCAGGATCACGGCCGCCGGGCGGGAGTTGCACACCAGGGCCACCGCCGAGACCGCGCCCGTCTCCGCCCGGATCTACGCCGGCATCCCCGCCGAGGATCTGGCGGTCGCCGGTCGCGTACTGGCGCTCGTCACCGAGCGGGCGAACGCGGAGCTGGCCGCCATGAAGTAGTGGAATATTCAACAGCCGGTCGGGGTTGTGGGCCGTCGAAGGAGGTCACCAGTGGACACGACGTACTACGACCACGGAACACCCGCCGAGCGCTGGGAGCGCGCGCGGATGTTCTTCGACGCCAAGGACTACACGGCCGCCGCACGCGTCCTCGGCACACTCGTCGAGGAGGTGCCGGAGCAGACCGGCCCCCGGCTGCTGCTGGCCCGCGCCTACTACCACTCGGCCCAACTGCGCCGTGCCGAGGCCGAGTTGCGCATCCTCGTCGAGCGGGACCCGGTGGAGCACTATGCCCGGCTGATGCTGGGCCGCACGCTCCAGCGACAGGCCCGGCACGACGAGGCGGAGTCCCACCTGCGGATCGCCTCGGCGCTCGCGGGCGACTTCGAGCGGCAGTGACGTAAAGACGTACAGATGAGGGTGGGTCCGTGTCCCGGCGGGACACGGACCCACCCTCGTACGTCCTACCGCTCCTCTACGCCTACTTCGCCTCCGCCCGGCCGCCGTACGTCCGCTTGCCGCGCCGGTACGCGATCTCGCCCAGCACGACGTCCACCGCGATGAACACGGCGAGCGGGATGCCGAGCAGCGGGACGAAGTAGCCGAGGACGGCGACGGCCGCCATCGCGGGGACCAGGATGTGCGGCGGCACCTGCTGCCAGGCGCCGCGCGGGATCGGACGGCCGAAGGACGAGGCCCGGCCGCGCTGCCACCACATGCGGTAGCCCCAGAGGATCAGCAGGACCAGCGAGGCCGCCAGGGACAGCAGGACGAGCTGGTTGACGATGCCGAACAGGACGCCGGTGTGGGCGTCGATGCCCCAGCGGGTGAGCTTGGCGAGCACTGGGAAGTCGGCGAACCGGAGCGTGTCGGTGACCTCGGCGGTCGCTGGGTCGACGGCCACCGCGTCCTGCTTGGTGGGCCAGCTGCGCTGGACCTGACTCACCACGTACGTGGAGGACACGTCCGCCGGCGGCACGATCTCCACGGGGTCGCCCAGCCCCTCGGCGCGCGCGGCGGCGAGGATCCTGTCCAGGTCGCCCTCCGCGGCGGCGGCGCCCTCCGCGGCGGCGGCGTCATGGCCCCCGTGGTCGCCGGCCTCGGCCGAGATGGCGGGGGTCGCCTGGCGGAGCTCGGTGCGCAGCACGTCGATATTTGCGCCGGCGTAGACCGACCAGGTCAGGCCCGTCGCCGAGAGGAAGAAGAATCCGGCGGCGGCCCACACGCCGACCGTGCCGTGCAGCCCCAGGGTGCGACGGCGGCCACTGGTTCCGCGCACCTTTCGCTGGGTACGGCGGCGGGCGAACCACAGAACGAGGCCGCCGCCCGAGATGACCCACAGCCAGCTGGCCGCGAGTTCGCTGTAGAGGCGGCCGGTCTCGCCGAGCTGGAGGTTCGCGTGGAACTGGCTGATCCAGGCCCGTATGGGCAGCGCGCCGGTCGACCCGTACTGCTCCAGCGCCCCGCGCACCTGTGCCGTGTACGGGTCGACGAACACCGCGAGCGTCGCGGTCTCGTCGACGCCCTCGACCCCCGACAGCAGCACCCGGGTCGTCGCGTCGTCCTCCGGGGAGGGGCGTACGGCCGAGATGGTGCCCTCGGGGTACTCCTCGCGGGCGGCGGCCACCTGTTCGGAGATCGGCAGCTTCTCGTCGCCCACCTTCGAGACGGTCATCTCGTCGGCGTACACGATCTTCTCGATCTGGAACGACGCGGCGTACATCCCACCCGTGAGGGCGGCGACCAGCAGGAACGGGGCGACGAGTACGCCCGCGTAGAAGTGCAGTCGCAGGACAAGCGGCTTGAGCGAGACCCAGCCCTTCGGGGTGACGTCGGGCTTGACGGGTTTCTGGGGCTCGTCCGTCTCGGTCGCGGGGGCGAGGGTCATCGGCGGGACACTCCGGGGTACGGGGGACGTCGTGGTGGTTCAGTAGCGGTTCAGTAGTCGGGGCGTGCAGCCGCCGAGTTCCCTGCGATTCACGTGACGCGGGTCACATGACCCGACCGCTGCGTCAGGTCTGCCGCCGGACGCGCCTCCGCGAGAGCCGCCTCGCATCCCGCCAACCCGCTTGGCATCCTGGCTCGATGGCCTATGAACGTGATCGCACCGAGTCCCGCCCCCTGAGCGACCGGGTCGAGGAACTCCTCGCCCATGAGGGCCCGCTGCCGATCGTCGCCGCGGGCGACCCGGTGCTGCGCCGCACCGCCGAGCCCTTCGCCCGCCAGCTGGACCCCACCCTCCTGGCCCGCTTCATCGCGGCCCTGCGCGCCACCATGCACGCGGCGCCGGGCGTCGGCCTCGCCGCGCCGCAGGTCGGGGTGTCCCTGCGGATCGCGGTGATCGAGGACCCGGCGCCGGTCCCGGAGGAGGTACGGCTAGCCCGCGGCCGGGTCCCGCAGCCGTTCCGCGTCCTGGTCAACCCGTCGTACGAGGCGGTGGGGTCGTACCGTGACGCGTTCTTCGAGGGCTGCCTGAGCGTGCCGGGGTGGCAGGCCGTCGTGGCCCGGCACGCCAAGGTCCGGCTGCGGGCGCTCGACGAGCACGGGCGGGCGGTGGACGAGGAGTTCGCGGGCTGGCCCGCCCGGATCGTCCAGCACGAGACGGACCACCTCAACGGCATGCTCTACCTCGACCGCGCCGAACTGCGCTCCCTCTCCTCGAACCAGGCGATGGCCGACCGCTGGAACGACCCGACCCCGGCCCGCGCCGCCCGGGACCTCGGGTTCCTGCTGCCGGAGTGAGACCTCGTCAGCCCCGGTATGCCTCCAGCAGTCGCAGCCACACCTCGCTGACCGTCGGGAACGAGGGGACCGCGTGCCAGAGGCGGCTGATCGGGACCTCGCCGGCGACGGCGATGGTGGCGGAGTGGATGAGTTCGCCTACGGCGGGGCCGACGAAGGTGACGCCCCGGAGGATCTCGTGGTCGAGGTCGACGACCATGCGGGCGCGGCCCCGGTAGCCCTCGGCGTACAGGCCCGCCCCCGCCACGGAGTTGAACTCGACGTCGACGGCGCGGACGCGGTGGCCGGCCTGTTCCGCCTCGGCGAGGGAGAGGCCGACGGCGGCGGCCTCGGGGTCGGTGAAGACGACCTGCGGGACGGCGGCGTGGTCGGCGGTGGCGGCGTGGGCGCCCCAGGGGTCGCTCTCCAGGAGGGGGACCCCGGCCGCGCGGGCGGCGATGGCGGCCCCGGCGATACGGGCCTGGTACTTGCCCTGGTGGGTCAGCAGCGCCCGGTGGTTGGCGTCGCCGACCGCGTAGAGCCACTCGCTGCCCGTCACCCGGAGGCTTTCGTCGACGGGCAGCCAGGAGCCGGGTTCCAGGCCGACGGTGTCGAGGCCCAGGTCGTCGGTGCGCGGGGCGCGTCCGGTGGCGAAGAGGATCTCGTCGGCCTCCATGCGGTCGCCGGTGTCGGTGAGGGCCACCACGGTTCCGTTCTCGCGGGTCACCGCCGTCACCGAGGTCCCGGTGCGGACGTCCGCGCCCGCCTCGGTGAGCGCCTCGGCGACGAGTTCACCGGCGAAGGGCTCCATGCGGGGCAGCAGGCCCTTGCCGCGTACAAGGACGGTGACCTCGGAGCCGAGGGCCCGCCAGGCGGTGGCCATCTCGACGGCGACGACACCGCCGCCCACGACGAGCAGCCGGCCCGGGACCTCCTTCGCGCTGGTGGCCTCGCGGCTCGACCAGGGCCTGACCTGTGCGAGCCCCGGCAGGTCGGGCAGTTGGGCACGGCTGCCGGTGGAGATCACCACCGCGTGCCGCGCGGTGAGGACATGGCGCCCGCCGTCGGGGGCGTCCACTACGACCCGGCGGGGTCCGGCCAGACGCCCGTGGCCGCGGTACACGCTCGCCCCGACGCTTTCCAGCCACGCGACCTGCCCGTCGTCGTTCCAGTGGGCGGCCATGTAGTCGCGGTGGGCGAGGACCGCGGGGGCGTCCAGCGGTCCGTCCACCTGGTGGCGCAGGCCGGGGACGCGGCGGGCGTCGGCGCGGGCGATGGCGGGGCGCAGCAGGGCCTTGCTGGGCATGCACGCCCAGTACGAGCACTCGCCGCCGACCAGTTCGCTCTCCACGACCGCGGTGGACAGGCCGGCGGCGCGGGTGCGGTCGGCGACGTTCTCCCCCACGGGTCCGGCACCGAGCACCACGACGTCGTACGCGGTCGCGGTCGCTTGCGCTGTGTCTTCGGTGTGTTCCGTATCCGTCATGGGGTCAGTCTGGTTGTTGGTGTGCGTCGTGGCCACACGGGTACGTGCGCGGAATACGCCACCCCCGGGTGGCGTTGTGGACAGCGGCTCGCCCCGAGCACCGAGACCAGGAAGAGGGATGTACGCCATGAGCAGCACCGTGGAGCTCACCAAGGAGAACTTCGACCAGACGGTCACCGAGAACGAGTTCGTCCTGATCGACTTCTGGGCGTCCTGGTGCGGGCCGTGCCGTCAGTTCGCGCCGGTCTACGAGAAGGCCGCCGCGGACAACCCTGACCTGGTGTTCGGCAAGGTGGACACCGAGGCACAGCCGGAGCTGGCCCAGGCCTTCGCCATTCAGTCGATCCCGACGCTGATGATCGTCCGTGACCAGGTCGCCGTGTTCGCACAGCCGGGCGCCCTGCCGGAGGCGGCACTGACCGACGTCATCGGACAGGCCCGCAAGCTCGACATGGACGAGGTCCGCAAGGCGGTCGCCGAACAGCAGGCGCAGGCCGAACAGAACGGTCAGTGAGGGCGGCCGGTTCACGGCACGAGGGACCGGTTCACGGCAAGCAAGAGGGACCGGTTCACGGCAGGAGGGGCAGTCGCGGTCACGCGTCCCGGGCACAACTCCGGTCAGCGGACCGGTAGTTGTGCCCGCGCTCGGGGTCCGGTCGGCGTCGGCACCCGGGTCAGCTCGACTCGCGGTGGACGATTCTCGCGCCGAGTACGTCGTGGGTCGCGGGGATCATGCCGGGGTCGCGGACCGCGCGGTCGACGAGTTCGGCGAGGGCGCGGCCGGCCGGTAGTTCGATGTGGACGGTGCTGAGGCGGGGGCGCAGCAACCGGCCGAGCATCAAGTCGTCGGCACCGACCACGGCCGTGTCGTCGGGGACGCGGATGCCCTCGTCCTGCAGGGCCCGCATCAGCAGCATCGCGTACTCGTCGTTGTAGGCGAACACGGCGTCCAGGCCGAGGGAGCGCCACCGCGCGGCGAGTTGGGCCGCGGCCCCCTCGTCGTACGCCAGGGGCAGCTCCGTGACCGTCGCCTCCGTGCCCCGCACCGCGCGTCGTACGCCCGCGAGCCTCGGCCGGGAGAAGACCCCGAGGCCGGGCTCGTCGGGTACGACGACGCCGATACGACGGCGCCCTCGCTGGACCAGGTGCAGGCCTGCGCTGTGGCCGACGCAGCCGTGGTCCAGGAGCAGCACATGGGCGCCCTCGACGGGCTCGGGGCTGAGGCTCACGACGGCGCGTGCGCCGGAGCGCTTCAGGACGGCCACGCCCTGGGGGCCGAGCCCTTCGCCGGGCACGATCACCGCGACCGGGCGCAGTTCGGCCCAGGCACGGGCGGCCTCGTCGCCGCGCAGGGCGACACCGCCGTACTGCACGACGGTGTAGTCGAGGCGGCTGAGGGCCCACTGCAGGTCGTTGATGAACTGGCTGTACAGGGGCCCGATGGGCACCTTCGGGGTCGGCATCAGCACCATGCGGCTGTGGCCGGCGCGCAGACTGCGGGCCGCCGCGTGCGGGACGTATCCGAGTTCCTTGGCGGCGTCGTGGACCCGGCGGCGGGTGGGCTCGCTGATGCGGACGGCACTGGTGTTGTTCAGGACGTAGCTGACCGTCGCGCGTGAGACTCCCGCGAGGCGGGCCACATCGGCGCTCGTGGGCACGGAACGTTGCAGGGGCGAGGGCGGGGCGGGCTCTTTCGATATCTGCACCATGAGGGGGGGCATCCTTGCAGAAGCTGTGAAGGGCGTTCCGGCCGGGGGAGTACCGGCCACACGGAAGCTCGGGTCTCGGGCCACCCGATCTATGCTGGCTGGGCAGTTTGGCGAATCTGTTCGAAATCCGTTCAACCCTGCAACCATTTCGCGCCATGCCCGCCAAGGTGGGGAGATGGGCTTCTTTCCCGGACAGCGGTCCGGGTTCCCGCCTCGGTTCGGTCCGCCGGGGACCGGCCTTCGGTAAGCGGTGTCACGCCTGGCCAAGGGCGTGTGACCGGTCCTCGGGAAGCGGTCCTCCGGATACGCGTGGCCGTTCGGCACCGGCGGGCGGCCCGGCTCGGCGACAGCGACGTACACCTGCTGTCCCACGGGCACGCGATGGCCGACGACCATTGAAACAGTGCTGGTCGACGGCCGGGATTCTGTGCGCCGGGTATGAGGAAGCGACGCTTCACACCAATGGCGTGAACTGTGTGCCGGCCGCGGGCGGCACCCGCCGGATGGCGGGCACTCGCCGCCGTACGACGGCATCCTCGCGGCTTGTCGCCGCGCTCATCATCACGGTACGAACCACTGGCACGAAAACGCATGAGGAGCAGCCATGAGCATGGTCCCGCCCCCCTTCGATCCCGAGCTCTCGGCGGCTCTTGAGGCGATCAGGGACGTGCTTCCGCGGCAGCTGACCATGGACGAGATCCCGGCCATGCGCCAGGGGCCAGGTATCGAGATGCTGGCGCAGCTGGACCTGACCATGGACGGGGCCTTCGCGGTGGAGGACCGGCTGGTGCCGGGGCCCGAGGGCGCATCCGAGGTCTCGCTGCTCATCTGCCGCCCGACCGCTCCCGAGCGGCCGGGTCCGCTGCCGGTGATCTACCACGTCCACGGCGGCGGCATGGTCGTCGGCAACAACAGGGTCGGCATGGACGCGCCCCTGGCCTGGGCGCGGGAACTCGGGGCGGTCGTGGTGTCCGTGGAGTACCGGCTGGCGCCCGAGCATCCGCATCCGGCGCCCATCGACGACGTGTACGCCGGGCTGCTGTGGACCGCCGAGCACACGGAGGAGATCGGCGGTGACGCCGAGCGGATCGTCATCGCGGGTGCGAGCGCGGGTGGCGGGCTGACCGCCGCGTTGGCGCTGCTCGCGCGGGACCGGAAGGGGCCGCGGGCGATCGGGCAGATGCTGTTGTGCCCGATGCTCGACGACCGCAACGACACGCCGTCCGTCCACCAGATGGCGGGGCTCGGGGTGTGGGACCGGACGGCCAACGAGACCGGGTGGACCGCGCTGCTCGGCTCACGGCGGGGTGGGCCCGAGGTCTCCGAGTACGCCGCGCCTGCCCGGGTGACGGATCTGTCCGGGCTGCCGCCCGCCTTCCTCGATGTCGGCTCCGCGGAGACGTTCCGGGACGAGGTCGTCGCGTACGCGTCTCGCCTCTGGCAGGCCGGTGGGGTTGCCGAGCTCCATGTGTGGCCTGGCGGTTTCCACGGGTTCGACGGACTCGCCCCGCAGGCGGCGCTGTCCCAGGACAGCCGGGGGGGCGCATGTGCGGTGGCTGCGGAGGCTGTTCGGGGAGTGAGGTCTCGCCCCCGCCGCCCCTGCCCTCCCCCACTCTCGGCTTCGCTCGAGCGGGGGGACCCCCCCATCATCCCCAGGGGCTGCCGCCCCTTCGACCCCGCCACGCCTTCGAGCTCGGTTCAGTCGGTGCGTTGGCGGGTGCGGGTTGGTGGGGGCTGGTCACGCAGTTCCCCGCACCCCTAAAAGAACTGGCGGCCCCCTGGCTTTTAAGGGGCGCGGGGAACTGCGCGAGCAACCACGAACGACCCGCAGTCGCCCGAGTAACTGCCCGATCGAGCTCTTGGGCGCCCATGCCACACCATGGTGCGTATGAAAGAGCTGGCGGGGCGGCTGACTGCGGTCGATCCGGATGCCGGGGCCACTGTTCGGGTTATCGCCTACTTCGATGCGCTGGGTGAGTCCCGGGCGGGGCTGGAGGCGTTGGTGCGTGGGGCGGCCGTGTTGGCCGGGTGTCCCGCGCGGCTCGTCGACGTGGAGCGGCGGGTGCGGATACGGGTGGAGCCCGATGGGCGGCGGCGGGACGACGAGTTGGCGCCGGACCCGGCGTGGCCGTCCGCCGCGCTGGTGCCGGACGGTGTCCCCGCGCTGTGGCTGGAGCGGACCGGGACGGCCGAGCCGAGCGTCGTGGACGCCGTGATCCTGGAGCGGGCCGCGGGCGCCCTCCGGCTGGTGCTGGACCGGACCCGCGGCCGAGTGCCCCTCTCCCCCGCCGACGACCCGGCGCTCGTGGAGACCGTGCTCGACCCCGCCGCCGGCGAGCGGGCCCGGCTGCACGCGGCCCGCCGGCTCGGCCTCGACGCCACCGGCACCCGGGCCCGCGCCCTCGCCTCGCTCGGCGGCCGGCCCCGGATCATGGCCGTACACGGAGACGGGCGGCCCGACGAGGCCGAACTGCCCGCCGGGCGGGTCGGGGTCGGTCCAGCCGTGCCCGTGCTCCTTCTGCCCGGCTCCTGGGAGGCGGCGCGGACCGCGCTCCGGTTCACCTCCGAGGGCACCGCGCGGGATCCGGGCGAGCGTGTGGTCCACGCCGAGGACCTCGGCGGGCTCGCCCTTCTCGCCGAGTTGATCGCCCCGGGAAGCGAACCGCCGCCGGATGTACGGGACTTGGAGCGGGCCGCGGCGGACGCCCCCTGGATGCTCGCGACCCTGCACGCCGTCGCGGCCACGGCGAGCCTGCGGGCGGCGGCCACCGAGGTCAACGTCCACCACTCCACCCTGCAGGACCGCCTCGCCCACGCGGAGACCCTGCTCGGCTGGCCGGTCCGCACGCCTCGGGGCCGGCTGCGGCTCCATCTGGCTCTGAGCATGCGGCACTTGGCACGCGGCTGATCGGTTCCGGCCGGCAAGGGAGCGAAACGCCGGGCCCGCCAGGCATGATTCCCGCCTCGTACCGCAGCGTCCGCACGAACGTTACCGTTCAGTAGACAAGCTGCTTCCGGAGGTGTTCCGTATGGCTGCCGACCGTGCCCCGGGTCTGGCGGAGTGTGCCCGTGCGCTGGCCGCGGGGGAGGTGACGTCGCGGGCGCTCGTGGAGCGGACGCTGGCCCGGATCGAGGCGAGCCAGGCGACGGTCAACGCGTTTCGGCGGGTGCGGGCGGAGGCGGCGCTGGCGGAGGCCGACGCGGCGGACGAGGAACTGGCCGCGGGCGGGCGACGGCCACTGCTCGGGGTGCCGGTGGCGGTGAAGGACGACATGGACGTGGCCGGCGAGCCGACCGCGTTCGGCTGCCGGGGCGAGTTCCCCTCGCTGCCGGAGGACGGCGAGGCGGTACGGCGGCTGCGGGCGGCCGGGGCGATCGTCGTCGGCAAGACCAACACCTGCGAGCTGGGGCAGTGGCCGTTCACGGAGGGGCCCGCCTTCGGCGCCACCCGCAATCCCTGGCACCCGGACCACACACCCGGCGGCTCCTCGGGCGGCTCGGCGGCGGCCGTCGCGGCCGGGCTCGTGCCGGCCGCGCTGGGCTCGGACGGCGCGGGCTCGGTGCGCATCCCGGCGTCCTGGACGCATCTGATCGGCATCAAGCCGCAGCGCGGCCGCATCTCGACCTGGCCGCACGCGGAGTCCTTCCAGGGCATCACCGTCAACGGCACCCTCGCCCGTACGGTCGCCGACGCCGCCCTCCTCCTGGACGCGGCCAGCGGCAACCACGAGGGCGACCTGCACCGGCCGGCCGCGATCAAGGCCTCCGAGGCGGTGGGACGCGACCCCGGCCAGCTCCGTATCGCGCTGTCCCTGAAGCCGCCGTTCACGGCGCTGCCCGCGCGGCTCGATCCCCTCGTACGGGAACGGGTCCGCGCGGTCGCGGAGCGGCTCGCCGCGCTCGGGCACGTGGTGGAGGAGGCGGAGCCGCGCTATGGGCAGATCGGGCTGACGTTCGTCCCGCGCGCCACCGCGGGGATCGCCGAACGGGTCGGCGCGATCGCCCGGCAGGACCTCCTCGACCGGCGCACCCGCGACGCCGCACGCCTCGGCCGGCTCCTCGGCGGGGCGCCCCTGCGGCTGGCCCGCCGCGCGGAGGCCACGCTCCACCAGCGGATCGGCGCGCTCTTCACGTCGTACGGCTACGACGTGCTGCTGGCGCCGACGACCGCCGCTCCCCCGCCGCGCATCGGGTCCATGCTCGACCTCGGCGGCCTCGGCACCGACCGGGCGATGATCGCCGCCTGCCCGTACGCCTGGCCGTGGAACGTGCTCGGCTGGCCCGGGGTGAACGTACCGGCGGGGTTCGTGGGGGACGGGCTGCCGGTGGGCGCGCAGTTGCTCGGTCCGGCCGACAGTGAGCCTCTGCTCCTGTCGCTGGCCGCGCAGTTGGAGGCGGACCAGCACTGGCACGAGCTGTGGCCGCCGGCGGGAGGCCATGGGCTCACCCGTGGCGTGAACGGTTCGCCCCGCACCAGCTGATCCGTACCCGGTGACCCGTACGCTGTGACCATGGACGAAGCGTCGATGGTCGGGCTGATGGGACGGGTGACCGGTGCGGTCGGTCCCGGGCTCGTCGGCGAGGTGATCCTCCGGGTGCGGGGCGGTGCCGAGCACTTCCTGGCGTATCCCGCCTCCGCCAAGGACCGGATCGAGCCGGGGACGCTCGTGATGGTGATGGAGTATCTGCCGCCGCGCACGGTGTATGTGTCGGCGGCGTACGACAGTTGACGGTCCGTCGGGTCCGCCTGTCGGCCTTCTGACACCGGTTCGCATCAGGACTGCAACAACGGTCTCCCGGTAGCTGTACCGCCGCTGTGTCACGCGGGACACTTCCGACGTTCGGTGCCGAAAGGGCACCTGGCAGAGGGGGTGTGCCGATGTTCATCGGCATGATCGCGGGGGCGGCCGTGGGCGCCGTCCTGGTACTGGTCGGTCTGTTCAAGCTCATGTGGCGCGTCGCCGAACCCAACGAGGCGCTGATCATCTCCGGTTCCAAGCACAAGACGGAGGGCCTGCAGGAGGGCATGAACTTCCGTATCGTCACCGGGCGCGGCACGCTGGTGGCGCCCGGCATGCAGGCGGTGCGCAAGCTGTCGCTCGACCTCAACCAGACCGAGCTGTCCGTGGACTGCGTGACCCACCAGGGCATTCCGCTCAAGATCCGGGGCGTGGTCATCTTCAAGGTGGGCGACGACTTCGTGTCCATCGCCAACGCGGCCCGGCGCTTCCTCGACCAGCAGAAGCGGGTCTCGGAGCGGGTGCACAACGTGTTCGCCGGTCATCTCCGGTCCATCGTGGGCGGGTTGACGGTCGAGGACATGATCCGCGACCGAGAGAAGCTGACCGGTCAGACGCGAGCGGCGTGCGGTACGGAGATGGAGAAGCTGGGTCTGATCGTCGACTCGCTGCAGATCCACGAGATCGAGGACCCGACCGGATACATCAAGAACCTGGCCATGCCGCACGCGGCGGCCGTCCAGCGGGACGCCCGGATCGCACAGGCCGAGGCCAACCGGCTCGCCACCGAGGCCGAGCAGCAGGCCGCCGCACGCATGGCGGAGGCCACCCGGGACAGCGAGATCCTGCAGGCCGGCTACCAGGCCGAGCGGGACAATGCCTCGGCGAAGGCCAAGCAGGCCGGCCCCCTCGCCGAGGCGGCCGCCATGCAGGAGGTCGTCGTCCAGGAGACGCGGGTCGCGGAGCTGGCGGCGGCCCGGCGCGAGCAGCAGCTCCAGGCGGACGTCCGTAAGCCGGCCGACGCGAAGGCCTACGAGAAGCGGACCCTCGCCGAGGCCGAGCGCGACGCCCGTATCTCCGCCGCGCAGGCCAAGGCCAAGGAGACCGAACTGGCGGCCGCCGCCGAGGCGAACGCGACGCGCGCCACCGGTGAGGCCGAGGCCGCCGCCCGGCAGGCCAAGGGGCTCGCCGCCGCCGAGGCCACGCGGGCGAAGGGGCTCGCCGAGGCCGAGGGAATCAAGGCGCGGGCCGCTGCGCTGGCGGAGAACCAGGAGGCGGTGATTGCACAGCAACTCGCCGAGCAGTGGCCGGAGATCGTGCAGGCCGGGGCGAGTGCGTTCGGGAACGTCGACAACATGGTGCTGCTCAACGGGGCCGAGGGGATGGCGGACATGTTCGCCAAGGCGCTGACGATGGGTGGGACCGGGTTGGGGCTGGCTCGGCAGTTGCTGGCGTCCATGAACCAGAACGGCGTGCCTGCCGGCGGCTCGGCAGGGGTCAATGGGCTGCCGGTTGAGAAGGTGCCGGTGGATCGAGAGTCGTAGCGCCGTAACTCCGACCAGTAGTGGTCGACTGCGGGTCTGTTGTGGTTGATCGCGCAGTTCCCCGCGCCCCTGACGGGGCGCGGGATAGCGTTGTCCCGTGACTGCCTTTGCCGATCAGCATGTTCCTGGGCGCTACGGGCCCTCCGCCACCACCGAAGCCGATCCCCGTGGTGTGGGGCGGGTGCGTACTGAGTACTCGCCTGCCCATGACGGGGATCCTGATCCCGGGGAGATCGTGTGGACCTGGGTGCCGTTCGAGGAGAACGACGGGCGGGGGAAGGATCGGCCCGTGCTGGTGGTGGCCCGGGAGCCGGGCGGGACGTTGCTCGCCGTGCAGTTGTCGAGCAAGCGGCATGACGGGGACCGGGAGTGGGTGCCGATCGGGAGTGGGCCTTGGGACCGGTCCGGGCGGGATTCGTGGGTGGATGTGGATCGGGTGCTGCGGCTGCATGAGGCGGGGATGCGGCGCGAGGCCTGTGCGTTGGACCGGATGAGGTTCAACTCCGTGGTGCACCGGCTCAGGGAGCGGTACGGCTGGCGTTGAACTCTCGTTCGAAGGCGCCCCGGACCACCGCACCCTTGGTCCGGTCCAGTACCCCGAACACCACGTGCGCGAAGTACCCCTCGAAGCGGCCTTCGACCAGCAGCTCCCGGAAGGCGCCCGCCACATGGCTCGGGTCGTTGCCGAACACCCCGCAGCCCCAGGCGCCCAGCACCAACCGGCGGTAGCCGTACGCCGCCGCTGTCTCCAGGACGCGCTCGGCCCGCGTGGCCAGCGCTCGTGGGAGCTCCGGCGCTCGCTCCGGGGCCGTACGCAGGACGACCGACGCGTTCGGAGCGGCCGAGGTCAGGAAGCCGGCCTGGTAGGGGTCGTTCAGGAGATGGCCGCGGTCGTCTCGGAAGACGGGTACGGCGGGTGAGTGGATGACACGGTCCGTGTAGAACGGGTCGCGGTGGGCGCGGTGGTGGTCGTAGAAGTCGCGGGCCTCGCGGACACAGGTGTACAGGGCGGAGGCTCGGCAGAGGGCCTCTTCCTGGGCCTGGGCGCCGTTCAGGTAGCCGCCGCCGGGGTTGCGGGCCGAGGAGAAGTTCAGGACGGTGACCGGGGCGGCGTCCTGGCGGGTGAGACGGTACGCGGCTTCCAGGCTGCTTTCGCCGGTGACCTCGATGAGTGTTGTGACGGTGGCGACCCGCGGCGTCTCCACCGGTTCCGGTCCGTGCAGGCGCGTCCCGGTCCTCGCCGCCTCGACCTCGGCCGCGATGGACACCTCTCGGCCTTCGGGCGTGCGGTAGTGGCCCGCAGCGACGATTTCCTCGGTCTCCCGTGCGATTCCGCGCAGGCGTGCGCTCATGGCGCCACCCCCGTGCGCTCCCCCGTCGTGCTCATGGACGCATCGTGGGTGATGCTGGGGAATGACGGCAAGAGAGTTTCCGCATTGCCACGATGTGCACCCTTGTGCGAAGCCTCGTGAGGGTCTTGGGTTGGATGAGCACTCTCGAGCCGGCCCCCACGCATCGGGTCGGCGACACGGTGGAATCTCAGGAGGATTCTGAACATGTCAGATTCGGTGAGTGGCTGTACGGAGCACCGCTCCGGCGTCACCGAAGCCGAGGTGGAGGCCCTGGTGCGGGGCATCTGCTTCAAGACCGGCCCACCCCGCACCCTCGGTGTCGAACTGGAATGGCACGTCCACGAGCTGCGTGATCCGCGGCTCCCGGCACCACCCGCACGACTCGAAGCGGCCTACGCCGCACTGCGGACCCTGCCCCTGACCTCGGCTCTGACCATCGAGCCCGGTGGTCAGCTGGAGCTCAGCTCGGCTCCCGCCGCCTCCCTGATGGAGTGCGTGAGGTCCGTCTCGGCCGATCTGGACGCCGTACGCGCGACGCTGCGCGAGTCGGAGCTCGCCCTCAGCGGCTTCGGCCACGAACCCTGGAACCCCCCGACCCGGTATCTGCGTGAGCCCCGGTACGACGCGATGGAGGTCTACCTCGACCGTTTCGGGCCCGAGGGGCGGGCCATGATGTGTTCCTCGGCCTCCGTCCAGGTGTGTCTCGACGCCGGGTACGAGGAGCCGGGGCCCCTCGGCCACGAGCGGCGCTGGTGGCTGGCGCACCAGCTCGGCGCGGTGCTGGTGGCCGCGTTCGCGCACTCCCCGCTGGCGCGTGGCCGGACCACCGGCTGGCGTTCCACGCGGCAGGCGCTGTGGGCGGCGATGGACCCGGGCCGTACGAACGCCCCGGCGCTGGACGGTGACCCGCGCGGGGCCTGGGCGCGGCTGGCGCTGGACGCGCCAGTGATGTGCGTGCGGGCGGCGGAGGGGCCTTGGGGCGTTCCGGGCGGGATGACGTTCCGGGAGTGGACCAGGTCCGACGCGCCGCCGAGCCGCGAGGACCTCGACTATCACCTGACGACCCTGTTCCCGCCGATCCGGCCGCGCGGCCACCTCGAATTCCGCATGATCGACGCCCAGCCGGGTGCGGACGGGTGGATCGTGCCGCTCGCCGTGACGGCGGCGCTGTTCGAGGACGCGGAGGCCGCCGAAACCGCCTATCTGTCCGTCAAACCCCTTGCGGAACGGGCAGGTTCGCTGCCGCCGCCGCGTAATCCCCTGTGGGTCGCGGCCGCCCGCTCGGGACTGGCCGACCCCGAGCTGCGGGAGGCGGCAACCGTGTGCTTCGCCGCGGCCGCCGAGGCGCTGCCCCGGCTCGGCGCGAGCACCGAAGTGCAGGACGCCGTCGCCGAGTTCACCGACCGTTATGTGGCCCGGGGCCGTTGCCCCGCCGACGAGCTGCTCGACCTGTTCCACGGGAAGGACATCCCCGCATGACCGCACCCGAGACCCCGGCACCGACGAACGACGCCGACCCCGACATACTCCGGGAGCGCGCGCTGGCGGCGCTCACCACGGCCCGTGCCCGTACCGCGCTCCTCACCTCCGTCGTCGACGAACCCGACCTGACCGCACAGCACTCGCCGCTGATGTCCCCGCTGGTGTGGGACCTCGCCCACATCGGCAACCAGGAGGAGCTGTGGCTGTTGCGGAACGTCGCGGGGCGGGAGGCGATGCGGCCCGAGATCGACGGGCTGTACGACGCGTTCGAGCACCCGCGCGCGGAGCGGCCCTCGCTGCCGCTGCTGCCGCCCGGGGAGGCCCGCCAATACCTCGCCGAGGTGCGTGGCCGGGCCCTGGACGTACTGGAGAGCACCGCCTTTCACGGCAGCCGGCTCACCGACGCGGGCTTCGCCTTCGGCATGATCGCCCAGCATGAACAGCAGCACGACGAGACGATGTTGATCACCCATCAGCTCCGCAAAGGCCCCGCCGTGCTCACGGCGCCGGACCCCGCGCCGACGCCGCTGTTCACCGGCCCGGCCGAAGTCCTCGTGCCCGGTGGGCAGTTCATGATGGGCACCTCGGCCGAGCCATGGGCGCTGGACAACGAGCGGCCCGCGCACCGGCGTGTCGTCCCGCCGTTCCACATCGACACCACGCCGGTCACGAACGCCGCGTACCAGGCGTTCATCGAGGACGGCGGCTACGAGGACGCGCGCTGGTGGACGGCCGACGGCTGGGACCACATCCGTGCGCACGATATCTCCGCGCCCCTGTTCTGGCGCCGGGACGGCCGGCAGTGGTTGCGGCGGCGCTTCGGCGTCACCGAGGTCGTCCCGCCCGACGAGCCGGTGCTGCACGTGTGCTGGTACGAGGCCGACGCGTACGCCCGCTGGGCGGGGCGCCGGCTGCCCACGGAGGCCGAGTGGGAGAAGGCGGCCCGGCACGACCCGGTCACCGGCCGCTCGACGCGCTACCCGTGGGGCGACGCCGACCCGACGCCCGAGCACGCCAACCTCGGCCAGCGTCACCTCCGCCCGGCCCCCGCCGGCAGCTATCCGGCGGGTGAATCACCACTGGGTGTACGGCAGTTGATCGGTGATGTGTGGGAGTGGACGTCGAGCGACTTCCTGCCCTACCCGGGGTTCACGGCGTTCCCGTACAAGGAGTACTCGGAGGTGTTCTTCGGTCCCGAGTACAAGGTGCTGCGCGGCGGGTCTTTCGCCGTGGACCCGGTGGCCTGCCGGGGGACGTTCCGCAACTGGGACTATCCGGTCCGGCGGCAGATCTTCTGCGGGTTCCGCACCGCGCGGGACGCGTCCCCGGAGGCCGTCTGATGTGCCGTCATATCGCGTTCCTGGGCCCGCCGTCGCCGCTGGGGAAGGTCCTGGTGGATCCGCCGCACGGTCTGTTCCGGCAGTCGTGGGCGCCGCGGCGGCAGCGGTACGGGACCGTCAACGCCGATGGTTTCGGGGTGGGTTGGTACGCCGAGGGCGACCCGGTGCCGGGGCGGTACCGGCGGGCCGGGCCCATCTGGGGCGACCAGTCCTTCGCGGACCTCGCCCGGGTCGTGCGTACCGGGGCGCTGCTGGCCGCCGTACGCGACGCCACGGTGCCGGGTGCGGACAACGAGGCCGCGGCGGCGCCGTTCACCGCCGGGCCGTGGCTGTTCAGCCACAACGGGGCCGTCGCCGGGTGGCCGCGGTCGCTGGCGGGGCTCGCCGCCGAACTACCGACCGTCGAGGTGCTGTCGATGGAGGCCCGTAACGACTCAGCGCTGGTGTGGGCCCTGGTCCTGAACCGGCTGCGGGCCGGCGACGAGGAGGGTCAGGCGCTGGCCGACACGGTCCTCGAGGTCGCCCGGGCGGCCCCCGGTTCCCGGCTCAATCTGCTGCTCACCAACGGTGACACCATCGCCGCGACGGCCTGGGGCGACACCCTCTGGTACCTCGCCGAGCCCGGCTGCAGCACCGTCGTGGCGTCCGAGCCGTACGACGACGACCCGCACTGGGTCGAGGTGCCGGACCGCACGCTGCTCGCGGCCAGCCGTACAGACGTTCTTCTCACCCCGCTCAAGGAGTTGGAGGGTACCCACGCGTGAGCGCGTTCCTTCTCACCCGCACCCTGCCCGAGGACGCCACGGACGCGGCTCTGCGCGCCGATGTCCTGGACGGGCTGACCCGTACGCCCAAGACGCTGCCGCCGAAGTGGTTCTACGACGCCGTCGGCAGTGAACTGTTCGAGCGGATCACCGAGTTGCCCGAGTACTACCCGACCCGTGCCGAGCGCGAGATCCTCATCGACCGGGCCGGTGAGATCGCCTCGGCGAGCGGGGCGCGGACCCTGGTCGAGCTGGGGTCCGGGTCCTCCGACAAGACACGGCATCTGCTGGACGCGATGCCCGGACTGCATACGTATGTGCCGGTCGACGTGAGTGAGAGTGCGCTGCGGCTGGCGGGTGAGGCGCTGGTCGCCGAGCGGGCGGGGCTTCGCGTGCATGCCCTGATCGACGACTTCACCGCCGGGATTCGGCTGCCGGAGACGCCTGGGCCGCGGCTGGTGGCGTTCCTTGGGGGCACGATCGGCAATCTCGTGCCGGTGGAGCGGGCTGCGTTCCTGGCTTCCGTACGTGGTCTGTTGGCGCCCGGTGACGCGTTGTTGCTCGGGACGGATCTGGTCAAGGACGCGGGGGTGTTGGTTGCCGCGTACGACGACTCGGCCGGGGTGACGGCGGCGTTCAACAAGAACGTGCTGGCTGTTGTCAATCGTGAGCTGGGGGCGGATTTCGATCCCCAGGCGTTCGATCATGTCGCTCTGTGGGATGCGGAGCGGGAGTGGATCGAGATGCGGTTGCGGTCGCGGGTGGATCAGACCGTGAAGATTCCGGCGCTTGGTCTGGCCGTGGAGTTTGCGGGTGGGGAGTCGTTGCGGACGGAGGTGTCGGCGAAGTTCAGGAAGGGCGGTGTGCGGGCCGAGCTCGGGCGTGCCGGGCTGGAGTTGAGCCACTGGTGGACGGATCGGGAGGGGAGGTTCGCGCTGTCGCTGAGTGTGGCTCGGTGAGCGGCGGGGTGGCCGGGTGGGTTTTGCTCGCCCCCGCCGCCCCTACCCGTCCCATCCCCCAGGGGCGCTGCCCCTTCGACCCCGTACGCCTGAGAGCTCGGGAGGTCGGGGATGTGTGGCGAGTGCGGTAAGCCGTGGCTTGTCGCGCAGTTCCCCGCGCCCCTAAAGGGACGCCACCTCTCGCGGAGTCTTGTGGTGTGGGGCACCGTGGAGGTGGGGGTGGCTGAAAGGAGCAGGCGTATGTCCGACCATGTTTATCGGGTTACCGAGATTGTCGGGAGTTCGGGGGAGAGTGTCGATCAGGCCATTCGGAATGGGGTTGCCCGGGCCTCGCAGACGCTGCGGAATCTTGACTGGTTCGAGGTGACGCAGGTGCGGGGGCATATCGAGAACGGGGAGATCGCGCACTATCAGGTCGGACTGAAGGTTGGGTTCCGGCTGGAGGACGCCGGCTGAGTGCTCAGGTGCGGCCCTCCCGTTCCTGTGCCACCTTCAGTACGGCGGACGTCGCCGCCCATCGTGCTCGTACGACCGTGAAGCCCGCCTGTTCCGCGTCCTCGCAGACCAACTCGTCGTCGTCCACGAGGACTCGGATCTCGCGGGTGCGGGCGAGTCGGCGGAGGATCTCCAGTTTGGTGCGGCGGGCGGGTCGGCGGTCGTTGTCGCGCCGCATCCAGATGCGGCCCTCCGGGAGGCCGTGCGCGGCGAGCCAGTCGACGGTGTCGCGGCGGCAGCGTTCGGGGCGGCCGGTGAGATACACGACCTCGCACTCCTCTGCGCTCGCCAGTGCCATCTCGATGCCCTCGGGCAGTGGCGGGTCCTGGGGGGCGGCGGCGAAGAAGGCGTCCCAGTCGCGCGGCTTCCGCTCCAGGTACCGCTGCCGGTGCGCGGTGTCGGAGAGGGTGTTGTCCAGGTCGAATACGGCGAGGGGGCGGTCGTCTGCGGTCACGGGGCCAGCCTAGGGCCCTGTGACACGTGACAGTTCCGTGATCCCCGTCGTCGCTTCACACAACAAGCACAGACTTCGCCCGTCGCTTGAGGTTTCAAGGGATACGCTCGTCATCTCTCCCCCCACCCGCACAGGAGAATTGATGTGCTTGACGGCGAAGTAATCGTGATCGGCGGCGGATACGGGGGCATCCGCCTGGCCAAACAGTTGGACGAGGTCGCACGGGTCACCCTCGTGGACCGCAAGGAGGTCTTCTTCCACCGCATCGCCGCGCTGCGCGCCGGGGTGCACGAGGACTGGACGACAACGCCCTTCATCCCCTACGACCGGCTGCTGCGCAACGGCCGGGTGGTCGTGGGCAAGGCGATCGACATCGACACCGGTGCGCGGCAGGTACGGCTGGCCACGGGTGAGCGACTGCCGTACGACGTGGTGGTGATCGCCACGGGCGCCGACTATCCGGAGCCCGCGCGTTTCCTGGGCACGACCATGGACGAGGCGGCCAAGACGTTCACCGCGCACCAGGAGAAGATCGCCGACGCCGAGCATGTGCTGATCGCCGGCGGTGGGCCGGGCGGTGTGGAACTCGCCGCCGAGATCCGGCTGGCGCGGCCCGAGGCGCGGGTCACACTCGCGCACGCCGGGTCGGTGCTGCTCAACTCCATGGGGAGCAAATGGGCCGGTCGGCGGGCCTTGTCCTGGCTGGAGTCGCATGACGTGGAGGTGCGCCTCGACTCGTTCATCTCGCCCGGTGCCGACTTCGACACCTACCGGGACGGCCGCGGCAACATCATCGAGGCCGACCTCTCCTTCTGGGCCAACGGCACCACGCCCAACACGCTCTGGCTGCGGCTGGCCGGGCACGGCGACTGGCTGAACGGTTCGGGGCAGGTCAAGGTCGACCGGATGCTGCGGGTCGAGGGGCGGCTGGACGTGTTCGCGGTCGGTGACGTGAACGACGTCAGCGAGCTGAAGGTCTCCCCCGTCGCGATCGCCCAGGCGGACATCGCCGCCCACAACATCCGTGCCTACCTGGGAAGTTCGGGCAGGCACCGCAAGGAGCCCCGCTTCTACCGGCCGATCCAGCGCACCCCGCTGATCGTGCCGTTCGGCGCGGCCGACGGGCTCACCCTGATCCCCGTGCCGGGCGGCGAGACCGCCGTCCTCGGCGGCCGCACCGCCACCCTCGCCAAGGCGAAGACGCTGATGACGCCGTACATACGCAAACAGCTCGGCTACTCGGCCTGAGGCCACGCCCCGTCCCGCCCCGGCCACCGAGCGGCGGGCCGGGGCGTCAGCCGGTGTGTGCCGGGTCCGTGGTCTCCTGTTCGACGAGGTCGTTGGCGTGGGTGAGGAAGTCGTCGACCATGCGGTGGAAGAGGCCGGCGAGCTGCTGGAGTTCCTCGGGCGACCAGCCGGCCAGGGCCATCTGCATACCGCGGACGCCGGCCTCGCGGATGCGGTCGATGGCCTGTCGGCCCACCGGAGTCAGCTCGATGCGCTGGGCGCGGCGGTCGTCCGGGTCGGGTACGCGGCTGACGTACCCGGACTTCTGCAGCTGCTGGACCTGGCGGGTGACGTGCGAGGCCTCGACGCCCAGGCGGTTCGCCAGCTCCCCCGGGCGCAGCGGCTCGGAGTCGGCGATCTGGCGCAGCAGGGCCACGGCGGCGCGGTCCAGCGGGACACCGGCCAGGGCCATCAGGCGCTCGTGGGCTCGCGCCCGGGTGCTGAGGTAAGTGATGCGGGTGAGGGCTCGCTCGATCTCGATCACTTCGGGGGTGGGGGGGTTGGAGGGGAGCGGTTCTGGGGACATGGGGCCACTTTAACATCTTGTTGCCTAACTCAAGTAAGTTCCCCTGTTTGGATCGCCTGAGACCTCGGGGTGTACCGCCGGAGCCCCCTGGGGCCTATCCAAAACCTGTCGTCGAAACGCCAGGCAGCCACACCGAGAGAGTCGACGTTTTTGTCAACAATATCGGCGACGGTTGGAGGTCTGGCCGGTGAGCGGATCCGTCAGTCGACCGGCGGGGTGCCGTGCGTGTGGAACGACTCGATGGTCTTCAGGCCCCACGCCTGGCCCTTGGCGCGCTCGGCCTGGGTCCAGGTGATCAGCGGCCAGTCGGGGGCGAGGACGAGCCGGGTGAGCGGGTTGCACAGCTCGATGCGGTTGCCGCCCGGCTCGTAGACGTACAGGAAGAACGTCTGCTGGATGGCGTGCTTGTGCGGGCCGGTCTCGATGAACACGCCCTGGTCGAGGCAGAGATCGGCGGCGCGGAGGATGTCCTCGCGGGTGTCGGTGGCGAACGCGATGTGGTGCAGACGCCCCTGGGAGCCGGTCCAGTCCTCGGTGTAGACGACGTCGTACGACTTGTTGGTGAAGGTCAGCCACTGGGCGGCGACTTTCCCGGTGTCGAGGACGATCTGCTCGGTGGCGCGGGCGCCGAGGACCTCGCGGGTGAAGGCGGCGTTCGCCGCGACGTCGGAGGCGAGGAAGTTGACGTGGTCGAGGCGGCGTACGCCCACGCCGTGGCCGGGCTTGGCCTGGGGCTGGTTCTTCAGCCCCGGCTTGAGGTCGTCCGGCGCCTCGTACCACTCGCTCTGCCAGTAAAGGGCGACCTCGTGGCCGTCGGGGTCGGTGGTGACGTACAGCGGACCGATGCCCGGTTCGTCCTCCATCCAGCGGCCCGCCCGGCCGGTGTTCTCCAGCTCCCTCACCCTGCGTTGGAGCGCCTCCTCCGAGGAGGTGCGCAGGGCGGTGCGGCGGATGCCGGACGTGGAGTGGGCGGTCAGGGTGAGGCTGTGGTGCTCGTAGTCGTCCCAGGTCCGCAGGTAGACCGAGCCGCCGGAGCGGCCGTTCTCGGTCAGTCCGAGGATCTCGGTGAAGAACCACAGGCTGCGGTCGAGGTCGGGGGTGAGCAGTTCGACATGGCCGAGGTGGGCGATGTCGCCGAGCGGTGGGGCCATCAGCGGGTCCTTAGGGGTGAGAGGCGGGCTCGGCGGGCCGGGGGAAGACCGTGCCGTCGAAGATCTTGCGGGCGGTGCGTACGACGGCGGTACGGCTCGCCGCGGGGCGGCCGTCGGGGTCGTACGTCACCCGGGTCTCGATGTCGAGGAAGCCGGTGGGGTGCTCGATGCGCAACCGTTCACCCGTGAACGGGAGTTGGGCCAGACCGTCGCCCGCACCGCCCTCGACGCGCAGCCCGGCGGCCACGCTCGCGGCGCCGAGCACGCCGATGGAGGTGTGGCAGCGGACGGGGATGAAGGTGCGGGTGGTGACGGCGCCGCCGTCCCGGGGCGGGGCGAGCAGGCTGAGTTTGGGCACGGTGGTGCGGGCCACGTCGCCGAGGCCCATCAGCTTGCCCGCCTCCAGCCTGATCTCGCGCAGCCGGTCGGTGAGGACCGGGTCCGCCTCCAGTTCCTCGGGGGATTCGTAGCCGGTGGCCTTGAGCGCGGCGGCGGCGATCAGCACGGTCGGCATGCCGTTGTCGACGCAGGTGACCTCCGTGCCGGCGACGACGTCCCGGGCGTTCGCGGTGGGCAGCAGCGGGCTGCCGCTCGGCGGGAACTCGATCATCACCGGCGCGCCCGTCCCCGGCACCCCGGAGATCTCGGTGTCCCCGGTGACCGCGATCCGGCCGCCGGGGGCGGGGAAGGTCGCCACGGCGAGGTCGCCGGTGTTCAGCATGCGGATGCGTACGGATGTCTCCGGGTCGCGGGCGGCCACCAGTCCGCGTTCGACGGCGAACGGGCCGACTCCGGCGAGGAGGTTGCCGCAGTTCTGACGGTCGCTCACCTCGGGCTTGTCGACGCCGACCTGGAGGAAGAGATAGTCGACATCTGCGTCGGGGTCGGCCGAGGCCGACACCACGGCCACCTTGCTGGTCAGCGGGTGGGCCCCGCCCAGGCCGTCGATCTGGCGCGGGTCGGGACTGCCCATCACGCGCAGCAGCAGCTCGTCGCGGGCGGCGGGGTCGGCGGGCAGGTCGTCGGCGAGGAAGTAGGCGCCCTTGGAGGTGCCGCCGCGCATCAGCGTGCAGCGGACCCCCTCGGGCCACCCGGTCACGACTCCGCCTCCTCGCGGACGTACTCCTCGAAGGACTTGTAGGTCACCCCGAGGCGTACGAGGGTCTCGCGCAACCCGTAGCGGTCCAGGCCGAGTTGTCCGTCGAGGAAGGCGGCGCGGGAGGCGGCCTCCTTCCGCTCGCGGGCCTGCGAGGCCTCGGCCGCCCGGCGGGCCCGCTCACGGGGGACGACGACCACGCCGTCGTCGTCGGCGAGGATCACGTCGCCGGGGCGGACGGCCTGGCCGCCGATGGCGACGGGGACGTTGACGGAGCCGCCGGTGGCCTTGACCGTGCCCTGGGCGCTGACGGCGGCGGACCAGGCGGGGAAGTCCATGGCGCGGAGTTCCTCGGTGTCGCGGATACCGGCGTCGATGACCAGGCCGCGTACGCCGCGCCGCCTGAGGGCGGTGGCGAACAGTTCGCCGAACATGCCGTCGGTGGAGGGCGAGGTGGTGGTGACGACGAGGATGTCGCCCTCGCCGCACTGCTCGACGGCGGCGTGGATCATGAGGTTGTCGCCGGGCCAGGAGAGCACGGTGACGGCGGTGCCCGCGACCCGGATGCCCTGCTGGATGGGGCGGAGGTGGGTGCCGAGCAGCCCGGTGCGGCCCATCGCCTCGTGCACGGTGGCGACACCGTACTGGGCGATCGCCTGGACGTCCTTCGCGTCCGCCTTCGGCGGGTTGGTGACGATCACGCCGCCCATCAGTCCAGCACCTCCGTGACCTGCGGGTAGGGGCGCATGTACGCCTCGGCCATGGTCTTGTGGGCGAGGCCCAGGTTGGGGCCCGCGTTGCGCTTGAGCTGGACTCCCCGGCGTACGGCGAGGTCGGTGTAGTAGTCCCACAGGTGCTGCTGGGCGCCGAGGCACTCCATGGCCTTGCGCTTGGTCTGCCAGACCTCGGTGATGTCGAGGAGCACCTCGGGCTTGAAGCCGCACATCTCGGGCTGGTGCGGTTCGAAGAAGAAGACCGGCGGCGCACCGATGATCTGGCCCTCGGACGGGTAGCCGATGGCCTGGGCGAGCACGCGCGCGTCCAGGGCCATCCGGGCGGCGGCCGGGTGGTCGCCGTTGTACGGGTCCTCCAGCGGATGGGTGAGGACGACGTCCGGCTGGGCCGCGCGGTAGACGGCGACCAGCCGGTCGGTGAGTTCGGGGGTGCCGAGCAGCGGGTAGTCACCGGCGTCGAAGAAGACGATGTCGGCGCCGAGGGTGGCGGCCGCCTTCTCGGCCTCCTCCCTGCGGATCGCCTTGATCTCGTCGAGCTTCTTGCCCTCGCGCCAGGCCTTCGCGGACTCGCCGCGCTCGCCGAACGTCAGGCACGCGATGGTGACCTTCTCGCCGCGGGAGGCCGCCAGGGCTATGGCGCCGCCGGCCCTCCACACGGAATCCCCCGCGTGCGCGGTGATGACAAGGGTCGATCGTGGTGGGGTGGCGGTGGCGGGCGCCGTGCCGTCGGTCATCGACTGAATCTCCTTGGTGTACGGACCGGTTGGCCCACCTCGGAGCATGCCGCGCGGGGGCGCTACTCGCGCAACGCCTCGATCACGCTCATGAGGTGGGCGCGGACGGCCGCTTCGGCCGCCTGCGGGTCCCTGGCGCTGATCGTCTCGATCATGGCCAGGTGTTCACTCAGGGAGTGCTGGGGCCGTCCCGGCCGCAGCGCGAGCTGGAAACGGTGACGCACCAGCTGGGCGTTGAGCCGCTCCAGCAGCTCCACCGCCACCTGCTGACCGGAGAACTCCCGGATCCTGGCGTGGAGTCGCTGGTTGAGCTCGGAGTACGTCACCGGCTCGCCGTCGGCGACGGCCTTGGTCATCGCCGTGCCGATGTCGGCCAGTTCGGCGAGTTGGTCGTCGGTCGCCTCGACCGCCGCCTTCGCGGCGCACAGCCCTTCCAGGACCATGCGGCACTCGCTGATGGCGACCGCTTCCTCCAAGGTCACCACCCGCACCCGGGAGCCCCGGTTGCGGATCCGCTCGACCAGTCCCTCGGCCTCCAGATCGATCAGTGCCGCGCGGATACTGGCCCGTGTCACACCGAACTGCTCGGCGAGCTCGTTCTCCACCAGCCGCTGTGCCGGTGCCATGTCGCCGTGCAGAATCGCCTGCCTCAGCTTCGCCAGCGCGAGCTGTTTGGCCTGCTCTCCGGTGCCCGGACGGGCTTCCTCCTGCATCGTGCCCTCCCTGAGTGAGTGCCTGTCGAACGTAAATCTAGGCCAACAGGATTGTCAACAATTTTGTTCTCACGGAGTCGCACAGTTGCGGTGTGTTGAACCGCGGGCCGCCCCCACTACGCGCGACGGGGTACGGCGATGCTCAGCGCGTTCGCCGCGACCACCGCGCCGATGGCGGTCCACTCGACCCAGCCAAGCCTCTCGCCGAGCATGATCCAGCCGACGAGGGCGGCCAGGACAGGGTTGACGCTCATGAACAGGCCGAACACCTGGGCCGGGACCCGACGCAGGGTGAACACGTCCGCGAGGTACGGCAGGGCCGAGGCCAGGAGGCCGGCGGCGACGGCGTAGCCGACGGCCCCGGCGGTCGGCGGCTGCCGGACGACCAGGACGAGGCCGACCGGCAGGAAGAGCAGGGCAGAGAGCCCGGCGGCGGCCGCGGAGCCCTGGGCGCCGGGGATGCGGCGGCCGACGGTGCGGTTGAGCAGGATGTACGAGGCCCAGCAGCACGCGGCGAGGAGGCCCAGGCCCATGCCGAGGTAGTCGGTGGAGGGCTGGGGGCGCATCAGGGTCACGACGCCCGCGCCCGCGACCAGCGCGCAGCAGGCGTCCACCCGGCGGCGCGAGGCGGCGAGGGCGATGGCGAGCGGGCCCAGGAACTCCAGGGTCACCGCGAGCCCCAGACCGATGCGGTCGATGGCGGTGTACAGCGACAGATTCATCGTCCCGAAGACCAGCGCCAGCAGCACCACCGGCCACCACTGGCGTGCGGTGAAGGACCGCAGCTTGGGGCGGCCGACGGCCACGAGGACGATCGCGGCGACGTACTGCCGTATCGCTACGACGCCGACGGGCCCGAGCACCGGGAAGGCCAGCGCCCCCATCGCGGCGCCGACCTGGTTGGACAGGCCGCAGCCGACCATGGTGACGACACCGGCCAGCCGCCCCGCACCCGGCTCGCGGGCGGGAGCCGCGGCCTGCGCAGGGGCCGATGGGGCTGGGGCCTGGGTCGTCCGGGCTGAGAGCGGGGCGGGAGCGGCATCCATGGACCGATCGTGCGCGCGGAAGGCGAATGCGCAAAATGCATCGGCTGCTCGATCTATACGCTGAAGTCATGGACAGCGAAGCCGACACCGCCAGGGACGTGGAGCTGCGCCAGCTTCGCTGTCTCGTCGCCATCGTCGAGGAGGGCACGTTCACCGATGCGGCCGCCGCCCTCGGCGTCTCCCAGGCGGCCGTGTCCCGCACGCTCGCCTCGCTCGAACACGCCCTGGGGGTAAGGCTGTTGCGGCGGACCTCCCGTGAGGTGACGCCGACGCCGACCGGCTCGCGTGTCGTGTCGCACGCCCGGCGGGTGCTCGGCGAGGTGGACGATCTCGTCACGGAGGCCACGTCGGGCCATGTGCGGCTGCGGATCGGTTACGCCTGGTCGGCACTGGGTCGGCACACGCTGGACTTCCAGCGCCGGTGGGGAGCCGCGCACCCGGAGACGGATCTGCGGCTCCTCCGGATCAACTCCCCGACGGCCGGTCTCGCGGAGGGTGCCTGTGACCTCTCCGTCGTCCGCAGGCCGCTGGACGAGCGCCGGTTCGACTCCGCCATCGTGGGGCTGGAACGCCGGATGTGCGCGATGGCCGCCGACGATCCGCTGGCCCGGCGCCGCTCGGTCCGGCTCGCCGAGCTGAGCGGACGTACGCTGCTGGCCGACCGCAGGACCGGGACGACCACCGCCGAGCTGTGGCCGCCCGACGCCCGGCCGACGTTCGAGGAGTCACATGACGTCGACGAATGGCTCACCTCGATCGCCACCGGCCGGGTCATGGGGGTGACCCCGGAGTCCACCGCCCACCAGTACCGGCGGCCCGGCGTCGTCTACCGGCCGGTGCGCGACGCCGAGCCGATCGCCGTACGGCTCGCCTGGTGGCGGGACGACCCGCATCCCGCCACCCAGACCGTGCTCGAACTGCTGACGGAGCTCTACCGCTCCGCCTGAGCCCTCGCCTTCGGCGTCAGTCGCAGCACGGTGCCCTCGCCGTTGGCCGATAGGACGAGGGTGCCACGACCGCCCTGCCCGCCTCGTCGATCCGGAGCACCGACCCGAGCCGTTCCTCGCTGACTTGACGTCCTCTCCTGCCCGAGGGCAGGAGATTCCGGTCCGTACCGCTACGCGGTACCACCACGGGTTCCTGTTTCACAGGCCACTGCCGACCGGTGAGAGTCGGTCTTACACAGCCTCCGCAGGCCTGACTTCCCGCCCGTCCGGCGGTAGGTCCCACAACTCCGTTGTCGGACAAAGCGATCTTAGCCATGCCGCTGTGCCCCTCCGGGTCACTACCGGCAGGATGCCCTACACCTCCAGCCTGAAGGGTGGAGCAGTGGGCAAGTGTTCGGTAGCGGCGGCCCTCCGCGTCGAAGGCGACGTCGGTGGGCCGGTCGAAGCCTTCGGCGAGCACAGTCACGGTGTCCTCGGCGTCGATGGCCACGATCCGGCCCGCACCCGCCTCGGCGACGACGAGGGATCCGTCCCGTCCCACCGCGATGCCGATGGGCCGGTCGAGCCCGCCCGCACGGTCGCGCGTGGTCCCGGTCGTGGGCTCGTACGTGTGCACAGTGCCGAACTGCGAGGTGTAGTGCAGCAGTTCACCGTCGGCCGTGATGCCGTGGGCGAACGGCCGCAGAAGGCGGGTCGTCACGCCGCCCGGCTCGGCCTTCCCGAACGCGCCCAGCAGCTCGCCCTCGCCCTCGTCGGTCACGGCCGGCCCGGCCAGCCGGTAGTGGTCGGCCGCGTGCACCGTGCCGCCGAGGTCGACGGTGACGCCGTAGGGGCCGTCGAAGCCGCGGGGCACGAGCTCGCGGGTGCGGCCGTCGGGGTGGAGTTCGGTGAGGCCGCCGCTGGCGTAGCTGGAGACGAACATGCGGTTCTCCGCGTCGAACGCCGCGTTGTCGAGGCCCTTCAGACCACTGGTGACCAGCGTCCGGGATCCGCTGCCGTGCAGGTCGATGCGGGTCACGTAGCCTTCGACGCCCAGCGACAGGACGTGCAGGACACCGCCCTGGTCGAAGCGGACCGCGACCGGCATGTGCACCTCCTCGGCGACCACCTCGGGCGTTCCGCCGTCCGGCGGGATCCGCCAGACCTGGCCGGTGATCATGTGCGGGTAGTACAGGTATCCGTCCGGTCCGCGCTGCATCGCGTTGCCGAGGGCCAGGCCCTCGGTGAGCACGACCGGGTCGCCGCCGTCCGGGAAGAGCTCCATCAGACGGCCGTCGAACTTCATCTCGTTGATGAAGAGCCGGTCGCCGATACACGTGATGCCGTTGGGGTTCTCCACATCGTCGGAGACGACGCTGTACTCCCCCCGCGGACTCCGCCGCCACACCCGCCCCGGCACCAGGTCGGCGATGTACATCGAGCCGTCCGCGCCGAAGGCGAGGTCGTCCGGCGACTGCACCGGACTGTCCATCGGTACAACGACGTCGACGTCCCTCGTGACCAGGTCGAAGGCGCTGATCCGGCCGGCGAGGTACTCCGCCACGTACAGCCGTCCGTCGGGGCCGAACGCGATGCCGTTGGAACCCCACAGCCGGTTGGGCCGGTTGAGTCTGCGGGCGGTCCAGCGATCGCTGGTGGGCCGCCGCTCGCCGGTCTCGTCGAACCGGCTGGGACAAGCGGTCATGTCATCCCCCTTCTTCTCACTCGGCACCGACGAGGACGTCGTCCATGCCGCCGTTCGCGCGCCAGTGCGCGAGCAGTTCGTGGAAGGCGACCGGCCCGTCGCCGTACGACTCGCTGCGCTCGCGGGGCCTGCCCTCGCCGTTGTAGTAGCCGGGGGTGCACTCCGCCTGGAACGTGTACAGGTCGGCGGCCTTCTCGCGGATCGTGGCGACCCAGGCGTCCACGGCCTCGGCGGTCGGCTCGACGTACCGGGCCCGGCGGGCGCGGGCCGCGGCGACGACCTCGCCGACGTGGATCGACTGCTGGTCGAGGATGTGGACGTAATTCACCGAGCTGGCGTTCTGCATCGGGCCCAGCTGGAAGAGGTTGGGGAAGCCGTGGCTGTAGAAGCCGTGCAGGGTCTTCGGGCCCTGGGTCATCCAGGTCTCCAGCAGGCCGACACCGCCCCGGCCGTACGCGGGGAGCCTGCCGGACAGCAGCCCCGAGACGCCCACCTCGAAGCCGGTGGCGAAGATGATGCAGTCGACCTCGTACTCCACCCCGCCGACCACGATCGCCCTGTCGGTGATCCGCTCCACGCCGTGGGTGTCGGCCGTGTCGACGAGTGTGACGTCGGGGTTGTTGAAGGCCTGCAGATAGTTGTCGCTGAACGCGGGCCGCTTGCACATGTAGCGGTACCAGGGCTTGAGCTTCTCGGCGGTCTCCGGGTCCTCGATGATCGCGTCGACGCGGGCGCGCAGCTCGTTCATCTTCTGGAAGTCGGCTATCTCGTACGCGCGTTCCCGCTCCGCGGCCGGGACGTCCGCGTACGCGTTGGTCGGGATGAGCTTCTCCTGGAGCCGCGCGCTGCTGGTCCAGGCGTCGTTGACCAGGTCCTCGCCGACGCGGACACCGGTGACGGTCTTGAGGAAGTTGTCCATACGACGCTGCTGCCAGCCCGGGGTGAGCGTCTTCGCCCACTCCGGGGCGGTGGGCCGGTTGTCGCGGACGTCGACCGAGGAGGGCGTGCGCTGGAACACGTACACCTGGCCGGCGTCGGCGGCGAGGTGCGGGACGACCTGGATGGCCGTCGCGCCGGTGCCGATGACGGCGACGCGCTTGTCGGCGAGTTTCGTCAGGCCGCCGTTCGCGTCGCCGCCCGTGTAGTCGTAGTCCCAGCGGCTGGTGTGGAAGGTGTGGCCCTTGAAGGTCTCGATGCCGGGGATACCGGGGAGCTTGGGCTGGCTCAGCGTGCCACTGGAGACGACCACGTAGCGGGCTCGCATGCGGTCACCGCGGTCGGTGGCGACGATCCACTCCAACTCGGTCTCGTCCCAGCGCAGTTCGGTGGCCACGGTCTGGAAGCAGGCGTCCTCGTAGAGGCCGAAGTGGCGGGCGATCGCCCGGGTGTGCCGGCGGATCTCCTCACCCGGCGCGTACCGCCACTTCGGGACATAGCCGAGCTCCTCGAGGAGCGGCATGTAGATGTACGACTCGATGTCGCAGTGGATGCCGGGGTAGCGGTTCCAGTACCAGGTGCCGCCGAAGTCGCCGCCCTTCTCGATCACCCGGATCGACTCCACGCCCGCCTGCCTCAGCCGGGCACCGGCGAGCAGCCCGCCGAACCCACCGCCGATGACCACCGCCTCGACCCGGTCGTGCAGGGGCTCCCGGGTGAACTCCGGGTCGGCGTACGGGTCTTCGCCATAGGAGCCGAAATCGCCGTCGACACGCTGGTACTGCCGGTTCCCGTCGGGGCGGATCCGGCGGTCGCGTTCGGCGCGGTAGCGGGCGCGCAGGGCGTCGGGGTCGAAGCCGAGCTCCTGCGGGTCGAGGGTGACGGGCGAGTGGGGGGTGGACATCTTCGTCCTGTCTCCTGTCTCTCGGTTTCTGTTTTGTGTCTTCCTCCGCCGCCGCGTCCGTCAGGCGGCGCGGTGCCGGCGGAGCCAGGCGGCCTGTCCGCCGTCGACGAGCAGGTCGGTGCCAGTGATGTAACGCGCTTCCGGTCCGGTGAGGAAGGCCACCGCGGCGGCGATCTCCGCCGGCGTACCGGTGCGGACCGCGCCGTTCGTCTCCAGCATCCCGAGCATGTGCGCACCGCTCGGGCCCTCGGCCTCCGCCTTCGCCATGGCGGTGGCGATGACGCCCGGGCTGACGGAGTTGATGCGGGCGCCGAGCCGGTTCCAGGCGAGCGCGGCGGCCTCGACCCGCAGCTGGTTGGCCCGCTTGGATACGATGTACGCCCTCCTGGCGTCGTCCCCGACGGCGGCGACGGCGTCGACCGCGAGCAGTTCCCCGACCGGGGCCGTCGCGAGGGCGGCCTCGTCCGCGGGGCTCAGGGAGGCGACATGGCCGGCCATGCTGGAGACGCACACCAGGGACATACCCGGGGTTGCCACCTTCTCGAAGGCGTCGATGATGTGGACCGTGCCGAGCAGGTTGACGTCGAGGATCGTCTGCGCCGATCCCTGCGCGGCCGACACACCGGCGGTGTGGACGACGGCGGCCACCCGGCGCGCGCCCGCCGCCTCCGCGGCCAGCTTCTCCACGGACGTACGGTCGCGGACATCGACCAGGACGCCGCGCGCCGCATATCCCTCGTCGCTCAACTCGTCGACGACCCGGTCGAGTCGATCCTGTGAGGCGTCCGCGAGGTACAGGCTCCGCCCGCTGCCCAGCCGCCGCGCGATCGCCACGCCCATGCCGCCGGCCCCGGTGACGACGACCACGTCAGGGCTGTGCTGCGGCAGTTGGTCAGCCATGGTGGGCCTCCTCCAGTTCGGTGGGTACCGCCTCGCTCCAGGCGGCGCCGACCGCGATGGCCTGCCGCCACTGCCGGATCGCCTTGGGCGGCATCCCGGCGGCCAGGGCGCCGGTGACCCGGTCGCCGGTGCGGTAGACGGCCACGAACCGGCGTTCGGCCAGGTCCCCGTCCACCACGGCGACCTCGTCGTGGCCGCGCAGATAGCCGTAGGCCTGCACCTTCATGTCGTACTGGTCCGACCAGAAGTACGGCACCGGCGCGAAGGGTTTGCGCGCCTCGCGGGCGGCGAGCAGGTTGCGGGCGGCGGCCATGCCCTGCTCGGCCGCGTGCGTGCGGTGCTCGATGCGCATCGCGGTACCGAACAGCGGGTTGTACCAGCGGGCGACATCACCGGCCGCGTAGACGTTCCGCGCGGCCTCGCAGTGCTCGTCGCACACCACGCCGTCGCCGACGCCGAGTCCGCTGTCCGCCAGCCACTCGGTGTTGGGCACGGAGCCGATGGCGACGAGCACCTCGTGGGCCTCGATGACCTCGCCGTCCGCGAGCCGTACCCCGTCCTCGGTCACCTCGGTGACGGTGACTCCGGTGCGCAGGTCCACCCCGTGGTCGAGGTGGGCCCGGGACAGCATCGCGCCGACCTCCGCGCCGACCGCGTGGGCGAGCGGCACCGGCGCCGGTTCGAGGAGGGTCACCTGCGCCCCGAGGCGCCAGGCCACGGCCGCGGCCTCCGCGCCGAGGAACCCGGCGCCGACCACGACCAGCCGCCGCCCCGGGGTCAGCCGGTCCCGCAGCGTCAGGGCGTCCTCCAGGGTGCGCAGTACGTGCGCGCCCTCGCCGGGCAGCCGCCGGGGCCGTACGCCGGTGGCGATGACGAGTCCGTCGTACGGCACTGTCGAGCCGTCGGCCAGCCGCACCTCGTGTGCGGGGAGGTCGAGGCCGGTCGCGGCGGTGCCGAGCCGCAGGTCCAGGTCGAGGACGTCGAGGTCGGCCGGGGTCCGCAGGGTCAGCCGGTCGGTGTCCCACTCCGCCGCGAGGAGTTGCTTGGACAGCGGGGGCCGGTCGTACGGGGCGTGCGGTTCGTCGCCCACGAGGGTCAGCGTGCCGTCGTAGCCCTCGCGGCGCAGCGTCTCGGCCGCCGCGAGTCCGGTGGCCGAGGCACCCACGACGACGATCCGCCTCACTGCTCCACCAGGCGGATCGCGGCGGCGGGGCAGACCGCGATGGCTTCCCGCACGCCGTCCATCAGGTCATCGGCGGGGTGCTCCACCAGCAGGATCGCGACGCCGTCTTCGTCCCGCTGGTCGAAGACCTCGGGAGAGGCCATCACACACTGGCCGGAGGCCACGCACTTCGGTTCGTCCAGTTCCACGCGCATCGGCTTGCTCCTTGTTCCTCAGTGTTCGGCAGTACGGGTGGGGGCGTGTCACCAAGTGACGGGCAGACACTTGACGCCGTACGCGGTCCCGGTGTGATTGAACGCCAGCTGATCGATCGGGGCGACCGGGCTCAGCGTGGGGATGCGCTTGTAGAGCGTGCTGTAGACGGAAGCGGGAACGGCCGCCGGCGGCGATGGGGACATGTACATCACCCTACCCTTCTCGTTGCCTAACTCAAGCAATCCGAACTATCAGATTGCTTGACTCAAGTAATCTAGATATGCTTGCCTTACTCAAGTAAAGCGAGGCGGCCGTTTCACGGGTTCGCCCGGCCGCCCCACCCCGACGAAACGAGGAACACTCCATGAGCAACTCCGGTCTCGGCGGCCGCGGTGTCGTCGTCACGGGCGCCGGTTCCGGCATCGGCCGGGCCGCGGCCCTGAAGTTCGCCGCGGCGGGCGCAAAGGTCCTGGTCGCGGACCTGAACAAGGACGGCGCGGAGGAGACGGTCAAGGAGATCGAGACGGCCGGCGGCACAGCCCTCGCGGTCGTCGGCGACCTCAGCGACCAGGCGGTCGTGGACCAGGTCGTCGAGCGGGCCGTCGAGGCGTTCGGCGGGCTGGAGGTCCTGGTGAACAACGCCGGGATCATGGACCGGATGTCGGCCCTCGCGGACGTCGACGACAACGAGTGGGAGCGGGTCATCCGGGTCAACCTGACCGCCCCCTTCCTGCTGACCCGGGCCGCCCTGCCGCACATGCTGAAGGCGGAGCGCGGCTCGATCGTCTTCACGGCCTCCGAGGCCGGTCTCCGCGGCAGCGCGGCCGGTGCCGCCTACACCGCGTCCAAGCACGGTGTCGTCGGTCTGGTGAAGAGCCTCGCGGTCATGTACCGCAAGCAGGGCATACGGGCCAACGCCATAGCCCCGGGCCCGACGATGACCAACATCCAGGTCGACGCCGACAAGGACGCCCACGGACCCGCCGTCATCAGCCCGCTGATCGGCGCCAACCTCGGCAGGCTCGGCACCGCCGAGGAGCAGGCGGACGCCATCGTCTTCCTCGCCTCCGACGCCGCCGCGTTCGTCAACGGCGTGGTCCTGCCTGTGGACGACGCCTGGGCCGCCGTCTGACGGTCCTCCTCCCCCACCCCGAGTCCGGCCGGGGCACGGTCCGTGCCCCGGATCCGGTCGGCCCCCCTCGTACCACCAGAAAGTGGGTCTCCCCATGGCGACGATGAAGTCCGTCCGCACCGCCGGTGTCGGCAAGGTCGAGGCCGTGGACGTCGAGCGTCCCGTGCCCGGCCCCAGGACGCGCTCGTACGCATACGCGCCTGCGGCATCTGCGGCACCGACGTCACCTTCCTCCGCATGCAAGGCATGCCCGCCCGCGCCCATCTCGGCGGTGAGATAGTGCCGGTGCCGCTCGGCCACGAGCCGGCCGGCGAGATCGTCGAGCTCGGCGCCGAGGTCACCGGTCTCGCGGTCGGCGACCGGGTCGTGGTCAACCCGCAGGACGCGCCGACCGGCATCATCGGCTGCGGCGGCCGGTACGGCGGTATGAGCGAGTATCTGCTGATCGAGAACGCCGAGGTCGGCCGGAGCGTGGCGGTCTTCCCCGACACCGTGCCCTTCGACGTCGCCTCCCTCAACGAGCCCATGGCCGTCGCCCGGCACTGCGTCAACCGTTCGGAGGCCAAGCCCGACGACAAGGTCGTCGTGTTCGGCGCCGGGCCCATCGGTCTCGGCGCGGCCATCTGGCTGAAGCTGCGCGGCGTCGCGCACGTGGTCGTCGTCGACGTCATCCCCGCCCGGCTGGAGAAGGCACTGGCCGTGGGCGCGGACGCCGTCATCAACTCCGCAGAGGAGGACGTCGCCGCGCGGCTGACCGAACTGCACGGCCAGGCCGCCAACGCGCTCGGCCAGCCCCGGCCCGGCACCGACATCTTCATCGACGCCGCCGGGGTCCCCGCCGTCTTCAACACCGTCGTGGGGTCGGCGAAGTGGCACGCGAAGCTCGTTATGGTCGCGGTGCAGAAGAAGGGCTCGGAGATCGACCTCGGCGGCATGCTGCGCAGCGAGCTGACCCTGATCGCCTCGCAGGGCTACCCCACCGAGATCTTCGAGGTCACCCCCGAACTCGTCGAACACCACGAGCGCTTCGCCAAGCTCATCAGCCACCGGATACCCGCCGACGAGGCCGACCGGGCCTTCGAGCTCGCGCTGACACCGGGGGCGGCGGAGAAGGTGGTCGTGACGTTCGACGAGTAGGACTGTGACCTGCGCGTCCTACGACCGGGGGGTCCCGAGCGGCAGTCGGACCGTGAACGTCGTCGTGCCCGGGACGCTGGTCAGGTCGATGGTGCCGCCGTGGGCTCGGATCAGGGAGCGGGCGACGGCGAGGCCGAGGCCGCTGCCGCCGCGGTCGCGGCTGCGGGCCTTGTCGACGCGGTAGAAGCGGTCGAAGACGCGGGCCTGGTCGTCCGCCGGTATGCCGGGGCCGGAGTCGGTGATCCGTACCTCGGTCAGGCCGGACTCGACGGCCACCTCCAGGGCGACCTTCGTGCCGGGCGGGGTGTGCACGGCGGCGTTGGTGAGGAGGTTGTCGAGGACCTGGCGGACGCGCAACGGGTCGAGACGCAGCCGTACCGGGGCGGAGCCGATCGCCACGGTCAGCGGGTGGTCGGGGCGGCCGGCGCGGAAGGCGTCCGCGGCCTGGCGCGCGAGCTCCGTCAGGTCCGCCTCCTCCAGCCGCAGCGGGGTCTCGACGTCGGCAGCGTCCAGGCGGGCGAGCATCAGCAGGTCGTCCAGGAGGACGCCCATCCGGGCGGCCTCGGCGCGCAGCCGGGCCAGGTGCTTGTCGCGTTCCTCGGGGCTGTGGGCGGCGGCGTACTGGAAGAGGTCGGCGTAGCCGCGTACGGACATCAGCGGGGTGCGCAGTTCGTGCGAGGCGTCGGCGACGAAGCGACGCAGCCGCTGTTCGGCCTCGGTGCGGACGGCGAGCGCGTCGTCGATGTGCTCCAGCATGGTGTTGAAGGCGGTGCGCAGTTCCTCGACCTCGGGGCCGCCGTCACGGTTGTCGTGGCGCACCGACAGCCGCGCGGAATCAGTCAGGTCGTGCGAGGTGATCCCGCGGGCGGTGTGCGCCATGTCGCCCAGCGGTTTCAGTCCGCGCCGCAGCATCGCCCGGCCGAAGACGACGAGCGCGGCGAGCGCGAGGACGAAGGTGACGACCTGGATCGTGATCAGCTGGTTCACGGTGTCGTCGATGGCGTCCAGAGGCGCGGCGCTGACGAGGACCACGCCGGGTTCGGCCTCGCAGGCGCGCAACCGGTAGAGGCCCGCGCCCTTGAGGTGCTCGGTGCGGAGGATCTCCGTGTCCAGACCGGCCTGTGCCCGCGCCAGCGAGGTGAAGTCGTCGACGTCCTCGGGGACGTCGGCGGAGTCTTCGGGGTCGCGCAGCCTGGGGTTGCCGTCCTTCACGTCGTACACGGCGTAGTACCAGCGGTAGTACTTCTTCCCCTCCAGGGTGCCGTTGTCCGCGATGCTCTTGGACTGGGCGATCTGGGCGATCTTCAGCTGTTCGTTGAGCTGCGCCGACAGATAGTCGCGCATGTACATGGTGAGCGCGCTGCCGACGACGGCGAACACGACCAGCGCGAGTGCGCCCAGGCCCAGCGCCAGCCGGGTGCCCAGGCGCATCGCGCGATAGGTCTCCTTGATCCGGGCGATCACTCGGGCGATCACTCGGTGGCCTGTCGCAGCGCGTATCCGAAGCCTCGTACGGTGTGGATGAGCGGTTCGCCGCTGTCGTCGAGCTTGCGGCGCAGCCGGCTGACGACCAGCTCGACGACGTTGGAGCGGCCGCCGAAGCCGTACTCCCAGACGTGGTCGAGGATCTGTGCCTTGGTGAGGACGGTCGGCGACTTGCGCATCAGATAGCGCAGGACCTCGTACTCGGTCGGGGTGAGGGTGAGCAGCTTCTCGCCGCGGCGTACCTCGCGGGTGTCCTCGTCCATGGTCAGGTCCGCGACCTGGAGCACCGATCGCTGGAAGGCGGGCCCGGCGCTGCGCCGCAGCACGGTCCGCAGCCGGGCCATCAGCTCCTCCACCGCGAACGGCTTGACCAGGTAGTCGTCGCCGCCCCGGGTGAGACCGGCGACCCGGTCGGCGACACCGTCGCGGGCGGTGAGGAACACCACGGGCACCATCGTGCCGGACTGGCGCAGCCGGTCGAGCACGCCGAATCCGTCCAGCCCTGGCAGCATCAGGTCGAGGACCACGATGTCGGGACGGAACTCGGCCGCCTGGCGCAGCGCCTCCTCGCCGGAGTACGCCGTGATCGCGTCCCAGCCCTCGTAGCGGGCGACGGTCGCCACCAGGTCCGCGATCGGCGGATCGTCGTCCACCACGAGCAGTCGCACTTTTTCCACGTGCTCATACTGCGTCACCGACCGTGTCGCCCCATAGCCCGTTCACAGCTCCAACGAAGATCGATAAGAACATGAAAGTTGTCCGACAGTAAAACGACAGCTCTCGCGCGACAAGCTCGTATTCCCCCACTCGATCAAGGAGCAGGAGCTGTCCCCGTGACCACTGTCCAACAACCCCCCGCGGCGCTGAGCCGCTCGGGAGCTCGTCCCAAAGTGGTCGCCCGCACCGGCCTGTACGCCGTGCTGGCGGCGAACGTGGCCGTGGTGACCGTCTTCTTCGTCCAGGCGGGCTTCGCCTCGAACGCCCTGATCGTGCTCGGCCGGCTGACCGGTCTCTTCGGCGCGCTGCTCATGGCGTTCCAGCTGGTGCTGGTGGCCCGGCTGCCGTGGTTCGACCGCCGTATCGGCATGGACCGGCTGACCTCCTGGCACCGCTGGACCGGTTTCTCGGTGCTGTGGCTGCTGGTGGCGCACGGCGTGTTCATCACCTTCGGGTACGCCCAGTCCTCGGACATGGACCCGGTCAACCAGCTGATCGACCTCGCCGAGACCGTCGAGGGCGTGCTGCGCGCGATCGTCGCGCTCGGCATCATCATCGTGATCGGCGTGGTCTCGGCCCGCTTCGCCCGGCGCCGGCTCGCCTACGAGACCTGGCACTTCATCCACCTGTACACGTACGTCGCGGTGGTGCTGGCGTTCACGCACCAGGTCGCGGCGGGTACGACGTTCGCCTCGTCGGAGACGGCCACCGCGTACTGGTACGGGGTGTGGGGCGTGGCGCTCGCGTCGGTGTTCGTGGGCCGACTCGTGCTGCCGCTGTGGCGCAACTGGCGCCACCAGCTGCGGGTCACCGCCGTCGTGCCGGAGGCCGACAACGTCGTCTCGGTCTACATGACCGGTCGTGACCTGGACCGGATGCCCGCGCGGGCCGGTCAGTTCTTCCTGTGGCGCTTCATGACCCGGGACCGCTGGTGGCAGGCCAACCCGTTCTCGCTGTCGGCGGCGCCCGACGGCAAGCAACTGCGGCTGACCGCGAAGGCGGCCGGCGACGGCTCCGCCGCCCTGCGGCATGTGAAGGTCGGCACCCGTGTGTTCGCCGAGGGCCCGTACGGCGCCTTCACCGCGATGCACCGCACCCGGCCGGAGTCCGTGCTGATCGCCGGCGGCGTCGGGGTGACCCCCATCCGGGCCCTGCTGGAGGAGATCCAGGGGCACGCCGTGGTCATCTACCGCGTGGCCACCAACCAGGACGCGGTCCTCTACACCGAGCTCCAGCAGCTGGCCTTCGACAAGGGCGCCGAGCTGCACCTGGTGTCAGGCCCCGTCAGCCCCGACCTGCTGGCGCCGCGCGAGCTGCTGCGGATGGTGCCGGACATCGCCGACCGGGACGTGTTCCTGTGCGGGCCGCCGCCGATGATGAAGGCGGTGCTGGGCAATCTGCGCGAGCTGGACGTGCCCAAGCCGCAGATCCACTTCGAACGCTTCAGCCTGGCTGGATGAGGAAGACACCGTGAAACGAGCGATACCTGCCCTTGTCCTGAGCGCCGCGGCTCTCGTTCCCGTCTGGCGTTACGCCCCCTCGACCGACACCACAACCACCACGCAGTCCGCCGAGCCGAACCCCTCGGCCTCCGCGTCCGCCGCGGCGGGCTCCAACGTGGTCGCGGGCACGACCGTCACCACCGAGAAGGGTCCGGTCCAGGTCCAGGCGACCTTCCAGGGCGAGAAGATCACCGCCGTCGAGATGCTCCAGCAGCCGGACCATCCGCAGACCGAGGCGGCGGTGCCGGTCCTGATCGAGGAGACACTGGAGGCGCAGAGCGCGGACATCGACACCGTCTCCGGCGCGACGCTCACCAGTGAGGGCTACAAGGAGTCCCTCCAGGCCGCCATCGACGAGAACGCGAAGTCGGCGTCGTCCTCGGACTCCTCCTCGCCGTCCGCCTCCGCCTCGGAGGAGGCGAGCGCGAGCCAGACCGTCGCGGGCTCGACCGTCGGCACCTCCAAGGGTGACGTCCAGGTCCAGGTGACCTTCGAGGGCGACAAGATCACCGCCGTGGAGATGCTGAAGCAGCCGAACCACCCGCAGACCGAGGCCGCCGTGCCGGTCCTGATCAAGGAGACGCTGGCGGCGCAGAGCGCCGACATCGACATCGTCTCCGGCGCGACGATCACGAGCGACGGCTACAAGGAGTCCCTCCAGGCCGCCATCGACGCGAAGGCCTGATCCGGGTGCGCCGCGTCGAACACATCATGGGTTTCCCGATCTCGCTGCTGATCGAGGACGACGAGAACGGGGCCACGACCGCCGAGGCCGCGGAACCGGCTTTCGACTGGCTGCGCGAGGTCGACGCGCGGTTCAGTCCGTTCCGTGCCGACAGCGAGGTGTCCCGGCTGGACCGGGGTGAGCTCGCACCGCACGAGCTCAGCCCGGATCTGGTCGAGGTCCTCGATCTGTGCGAGGAGTACCGGGTGGCGACCGGTGGCGCGTTCGACGTACGGCTGCCGGGGCGTGGGCTCGACCCTTGCGCCATGGTGAAGGGGTGGGCCGTGCAGCGGGCCGCGGAGCTGCTCACGGCCCGGGGCGCGAAGCGGCTCTGCCTCAACGCCGGTGGTGACGTGGCCGCGACCGGGGGCCCGTGGCGGGTGGGTGTACGCCACCCCGAGCGGGCCGACCGCCTCTGCACGGTCCTGTCGATCAGCGACGGCGCGGTCGCGACGTCCGCCTGCTACGAACGCGGCGACCACATCTTCGACGGCCGCACCGGCCGCCCGGCGACGGGCCTGCTGAGCCTGACGGTCGTGGCGCCGACCCTGACGGAGGCCGACGCCACGGCGACGGCCGCGTTCGCGATGGGCGCCGAGGGTATCGAGTGGGCCGCCGCGAGGGAGGGCTGCGAGGTGTTCGCGGTCGACGCCGACCAGCGGGTCTTCCGCACGCCGGGGCTGCCGGTGGCGGCCTGAATTCGCCGAGACCACCGGGAGCGCCAACGGCCCCACGGCGGCGACCACTTCGGGCACCCCGCGCAAGGGCGGCACCCTGCGGGCCGTGTTCGCCGGTGCCGGTGCCCAGGAGTCGCTGGACCCGTTCGGCGGGACCTCCCCGGCCGACCTGGTCCGCAACGACGTCATCTACGACTCCCTGTTCGTGCTGAAGAAGGGGGCGGCCGAGCCCGCGCTCGCCACCGCCGCCGAACCGGCCGCGGACGGTATGTCGTTCACCCTGCGGCTGCGCGAGAACGTGCTGTGGCACGACGGGTCGGCGTTCACCGCCGAGGACGTGGTCCACAGCTTCCGCTACATGAGTTCGCCGGACCGGGCCGCGCCCAGCGAGCTCCAGATGTACTTCGACATGCAGAAGGCGACGGTCAAGGACGAGCACACGGTCGAGGTCCGCACCCTGCGGCCCATCGGCGACCCGGCGGTCCTGCTCGCCTCGTTCCCGGCGAAGATGGTCAAGAACAAGGCGACCGACTTCTCCGCGAAGAACGCGATCGGCACCGGCCCCTACCGGGTCACCGCCTTCGAGGCCGGCCGGGAGACCCGCCTCGCCCGCTTCGACAAGCACTGGGGCGGTGCTCACCCGCCGACGAACTGGCGTTCTCCAGTGTCTCGGACGCACAGGCCCGGGTGAACGCGGTCCGCACCGGCCAGGCCGACTACGCCGGTGACATCCCCTTCAGCACGGCCAAGGCGGGCGTCGGCGGCTCCGGCGTCGAGATCCGCACCGCCGGCACCGACAACCGCACGAGCTTCGCGTTCGTTCTCAACGCGGGCCGCGCCCCCTTCGACGACCCGAAGGTGCGCCGGGCCGCCCGCCTCGCTGTCGACCGCGCCCAGCTCGTGAACACCGTGCTGCTCGGCTACGGCGCGACGGCAACGACCTGTTCAGCAAGGGCGCCCGGTACTTCAGCGAGGTCCGCCCGCTCGCCCGGAACCTCGACGAGGCCCGGAAGCTGGTCAAGGAGGCCGGGGCCGAGGGGACGAAGGTGGTGTGCCGTTCCGCCGAGTACGAGGCGGGCTACAACGACTCCACGAAGCTCTTCGTGCAGCACCTGCGGGACATCGGTCTGGACGCCGAGGAGCAGATCGTCGGGCTGGCGGAGTTCTTCGAGCCGAAGGCGCTGGAGGCGGCCAACTCGGTGACGTTCTCCAGCGGTCCGCTGCCGCTGCCCGTCATCTACGGCCGGATCGCCGCGTATCCCTCGCTCGTCCTGCCGGACGACGCGTTCGACTCCGCGCTGCAGAAGGCGATGGCCGCCACGAAGGAGGCTGACCGGCGTGCCGCCTGGGCCGAGGTGCAGGAGGTGATGGCCGACCGGGGCAACACGGTGGTGTGGGGTCTGGCGGACACGTGCCCCCATCGTGTCTGCGCGCAGCTTGCCGGAACAGTTGGAGAGGGATGCACGCGAAGCCCGGGGAGCCATGAACATCCCTACGGCTCAGGTAGGTTGCCGATGTCATGGACTACGGCGCGACTGATTATGATCTTGGCCATGACCGTGCAGAACCCTGACAAAACCCTTTCCCGCAAGCAGAGACTTCAGGAGAAGCAGCGCCGCCAGTTGGCGGTGGTCGACACCGTCGACAAGGCCGAGGGCAAGGTCCGCAAGGCAGAGGTCGAACTGGCCCTGGCCGTCACCGAGGCAGTGCAGGTGTTCGGCAGTGAACAGTCCGCCTCCGAGGGGCTCGACATGCCGGTCGAAGCGATCCGGCGCTTCCTCGGCATGGCGCGCGGCGAGGCGGACAGCGCCGACAACGTCGCCGAGGCCGCCGACAACTCCTGAACCTGACGTTCAGTGAGCACGCCACGAACGCCCTCCCACCCACTGGTGTCACTGCCTGTCGCTACGAGCCATACCGGGGAGGAGGGACGCCGTGACTTTGCCCTGCTCCGCAGGAGTTCGATTCCTCCCCGTCTGAAGGCACGGGCCTCACCCATGGGCGCAGCGGCCCCGGCAACCGCACCCCACCCCCGCCCGGCCCCGGCGTCGCGGTTCTCCCTCCCCCGGTGGATCCTGAGATCACCGGGCGAAGGTGAAGGGAGACGCATGGCCGACGGCTCGGGCGACAGCACACCGGTGTGGCGCCGTCTGCTGCCCGGTCTCGCCATGCTCCTCGGTTACCGGAGGGCTTGGCTGAGGGGTGACCTGATCGCCGGGGCGACGGTCGCGGCGTATCTCGTCCCGCAGGTCATGGCATACGCGGTCGTCGCCGGACTACCCCCCGTGGTCGGCCTGTGGGCCATCCTGCCCGCCCTCGCCCTGTACCCCTTCCTCGGATCCTCCCGCCTCCTGTCGATCGGCCCGGAGTCCACGGCCGCGCTGATGACGGCGGCGGTGATCGGCCCCCTCGCGGGCGGGGACCCGAAGCGGTACGCCACCCTCGCGGCCGTCCTGGCGATCGCCGTCGGACTGCTCTGCCTCGTCGCCCGGGCGGTGCGCCTCGGCTTCGTCGCGGATCTGCTCTCCCGGCCGGTCCTGATCGGCTACCTCGCGGGCCTGGCGCTGATCATGATCATGGACCAGCTGCCCAGGCTCGCGGGGGTGGAGACGAGCGGCGAGGACTTCTTCCCCCGGCTGTGGTCCTTCGTCCGGCACCTGGGGGACGCCCACTGGGGCACGGTCGTGTTCTCGGTGATCGCGATCGCCTTCATCTTCGTGATGGCCCGGTTGTCCCGTACCCTCCCCGGCCCCCTGCTCGCCGTCGTCCTCGGTACGGTCGCCGTGGTCACCCTCGACCTCGACGACCGCCACGGCATCGACGTGATCGGCGACGTCCCGTCCGGCCTGCCGGGCCTCGCCGTGCCGGACCTGTCCGAGCTGCCGTCCCTGCTGCTGCCCTCCCTCGGTGTCCTCCTCGTCGGCTACACGGACGTCGTCCTCACCGCACGCGCCTTCACCGTCCGCGAGGACAAGGGCCCGGGACTCGACCCGACCCAGGAGTTCCTGGCCCTGGGCGCCGCCAACCTGGGCGCGGGGGTGCTGCACGGCATGCCGGTCAGCAGCAGCGCCAGCCGTACCGCGCTCGCCTCCACGGCGGGCGCCCGCAGCCAGGCGTACGCGCTGGTCTCGGGCGTGGCGGTGCTCGGCGTCCTGCTCTTCCTCGGCTCGCTGCTGACTCGCACCCCCTCGGCCGTGCTGGGCGCGATCGTGGTCTACGCCGCCGTCCACATGGTCGACCTGGCCGGCTTCCGTCGGCTGGCCTCCTTCCGGCGCCGGGAGGCGCTCCTCGCGGTCGGCTGCCTGGCCGGGGTCCTCGCCTGGGGCATCCTGTACGGCGTCCTGGTGGCCGTCGGCCTGTCCGTGGCCGAGCTGCTGACGCGCGTGGCCCGGCCGCACGACGCCGTGGAGGGACTCGTCCCGGGGGTGGCCGGCATGCACGACGTCGACGACTACCCCGAGGCCAGGACGATCCCCGGCCTCCTCGTCTACCGCTACGACTCTCCGCTGTTCTTCGCCAACGCCGAAAACTTCCGCCGCCGCGCCCTGGCCTCCGTGGACGAACAGGAGGAGCACGGGGAGACCGTCCGCTGGTTCCTCCTCAACACCGAGGCCAACGTCGAGGTCGACATCACCGCCCTCGACGCCGTCGACGAACTACGCCGCGAACTGACACGCCGGGGCATCGTCTTCGCCCTCGCCCGCGTCAAACAGGACCTGTGGGACGAGTTGCAGGCATACGGGCTCGCGGAATCGGTCGGCAGCGACCTGATCTTCCCGACCCTCCCGACGGCCGTGGCGGGCTACCGGCAGTGGTGCCGCGAACACTGAGCCCTCAGCCCGCGGTCCTCAGCCCTTCGTCCGCCGCTTGGCGAAATCCCGTTGCGGTCCGCCCGTTCCCCACCCGACAGTGACCCCATGACGACGCACACCACTCCCCTGCCGCCCGGTCTGACCGTCCGCCCGGCGACCCTCGACGACGCGGCCGCAGTGTGCGCCCTGCTCAACGAGGTCGACCTGCTGGAAATCGGTCGGGCCGAGACCGGACTGGCGGAGGTCCAGGCCGATCTGAAGCATCCCGAGGTGGACCTGGAGCGTGACTCCTGGCTCCTCTTCGACGGCGACCGGCTGGTGGCGTACGGCCTGATGTGGGACGACTCCCACGGCGAGCGCATCGACATGGACCACTACGCGCTGCCCGACCAGCCGATCGGCGCCCTGCACCTGTTCGAGCTGATGGAGGCCCGGGCGGTCGAGCGGGCCGCGGTTAATGGTGCGGACCGCGCGGTGATCCACCTGCACCTCAACATCGCGCCCACGACCGACCTGGCCGCCCTGCGCGGGCGGGGCTGGCGGCCGGTGCGCCGCTACAACGTCCTGGACCGTCCCCTCTCCCCCGCCGACCCGCTCCCGACGCCACCGCCCGGCATCACCCTGCGCCCCTGTCTCACCGAACCGGACCGCAGGCAGGCCCACGCCCTGCTCCAGGCCACCTTCGCCGACCACTTCGACTTCCAGCCGCGTACGTACGAGCAGTGGCTGGACGACATCGACGCCACGAACGTCGACTGGCCGCTGATCTGGGTCGCGCGGGTCGACGGTCTCGGTGACGCGGCGGTCATGCGCACGCGCAACGACCGTACGACCATGGCCTGGATCGCGAACCTCGGCGTCCTGCCCGAGGCCCGCGGCCGGGGTCTCGGCAGCCACCTCCTCCGCCACGCCTTCGGTCACTACGCGGCGCTGGGCCGAGACCGCATCGGCCTCGGCGTGGACACCGACAACAGCAGCGGCGCCCTTGCCCTGTACCAACGGCACGGCATGAAGCTGGACTTCGCCGTCGACACGTGGGAGCTGGTACGTCCCGTGGAGAGTACGCCGGCCAGGTAGGACGAACGGCAAGGGACACCAGGCACCTCCGGAGAGGGACACCAGGCACCCCCCATAGGGCGACTCGTTCGACCCGCCGGACATTGTTCGATACCTCTTGACGCCCCACCTCACGTCGACTGACACTCTCGCAACACGATGTCACACGGCCGAAACGGAGTGGCACCCAAGGACGGGGGCCATCGCCCTCGGCCCCTTCCCCTTGCCTTGTTCTGCCCTTCATCAGCCGTGCTCTCAGCAGGGAATCACCACATGACGTACATCGCAGGTCTGCGCGGCCGCGCGAGACGCTGGGCGGGTCCGCTCGCCGGGCTGACCGCCGCGTCGCTGCTCCTGGGCCTCGCCGGACCGACCGCGCCCGCGTTCGCGGCGGAAAGCGCGACCGCCGCGGACAGCGCCGAGATCACCGACGGTCTGGCCCTCTGGTACAAGCTCGACGCCACGTCCGGCACCACCGTCACCGACGCCTCCGGCAACGGCCGCGACGGCACGGTGAACGGCACCGCCGGCTGGACGGGCACCGGCCAGGGACTCGCCTTCAACGGCTCCGACACCTATGTCAAGGCGCCCAACGACGTCATGAAGGGCATGACCTCGATCAGCGTCTCCATGGACGTGCTGATCGACGCGTCGCAGACGACCCCGTACTTCATCTACGGCTTCGGCAACACCAGCAGCAACAACGGCAACGGCTACCTCTTCACCACCGGCAACTCGCTGCGCACCTCCATCGCGAGCGGCAACTGGTCGACCGAGCAGACGACCAAGCCCTCCGACTCGCACAACCTGACCCGCGCGGTCTGGAAGCAGCTCACCTACACGCAGACCGGCAACACGGGCGTGCTGTACGAGGACGGCGTGGAGGTCGGCCGCAACACCTCGATCAGCATCACCCCGGGCGCCATCGGCTCCGGCACCACCACCGCCAACTACATAGGCAAGTCGGTCTACACCGGCGACAAGCTCTTCAAGGGCAAGATCCGCGACTTCCGGGTGTACGACCGCGCCCTCGCCGCCACCGAGGTCGAGCAGCTCTCGCTCCCCGTGGCCACGCAGGGCGTCGCCGACGACAAGGCCGCCCTCAGCCTGGGCGACACCAGCGGGGTGGCCGCCGACCTGGACCTGCCGAAGACAGGTACGGCCGGGGGCTCGTCCATCAGCTGGAAGAGCGACAACACCTCCGTGGTCTCGGATTCCGGCGCGGTGACCCGCCCCGCCGCCGGTGAGCCGAACGGCCACGCCACGCTCACGGCGACCCTGAAGAAGGGCACCGTCACCGACACCAAGACCTTCGAGGTCACGGTCCTGCCCGCCTTCGACGACAAGACGGCCACCGAGCAGGCCGCCGAGGCGCTGACCGTCCACAACCTCGACGACGTACGCGGCAACCTCACCCTCCCCACGGACGGCACCCTCGGCACGAAGGTCAGCTGGTCCTCCGCGAAGCCGGACGTGGTAGCCGCCGACGGCGTGGTCCACCGACCGGAGAACGGTGACGGCGCCACCACGGTCGAGCTGACCGCGACGGTCACCAAGGGCGAGGCGAAGACGACCCGCGCCTTCACCGCGAAGGTGCCGGAACTGCCGAAGAAGGAAGCCCTCAAGGGCTATATGTTCAGCTACTTCACCGGCGAGGGCACCTCGGACGGCGAGCAGCTCTACTTCGCGCTCAGCAAGGGCAACGACCCGCTGAAGTGGCGGGAGTTGAACGACGGCAAGCCCGTCCTGACCTCCACGCTCGGCGAGAAGGGCCTGCGCGACCCGTTCATCATCCGCTCCCCGGAGGGCGACAAGTTCTACCAGATCGCCACCGACCTCAGGATCTACGGCAACGGCGACTGGGACCGCTCGCAGCGCACCGGCAGCAAGTCCATCATGGTCTGGGAGTCCACCGACCTGGTGAACTGGACGAACCAGCGCCTGGTGAAGGTCTCCCCCGACTCCGCGGGCAACACCTGGGCTCCCGAGGCGTACTACGACGAGAAGCTCGGCGAGTACGTGGTCTTCTGGGCGTCGAAGCTGTACGACAACGAGGCCCACTCCGGCGACACGTACAACCGCATGATGTACGCGACGACCCGCGACTTCCACACCTTCAGCGAGCCCAAGGTCTGGGTCGACCGCGGTTACTCGGTCATCGACTCCACGGTCATCCAGCACGACGGCACGTACTTCCGCCTCTCCAAGGACGAGCGGAACAACACCTCCTCCAGCCCCAACAGCAAGTTCATCTTCGAGGAGAAGAGCAACTCGCTGCTGAACCTGTCGTGGGACTCGGTCGCCGAGGGCATCGGCAAGGGCGCGATGAACGCCGCCGAGGGTCCGCTGGTGTTCAAGTCGAACACCGAGGAGAAGTGGTACGCGTTCCTGGACGAGTTCGGCGGACGCGGCTACATCCCCTTCGAGACGACCGACCTCGCCTCCGGCGTGTGGACGCCGTCCTCGTCGTACGACCTGCCGTCCAAGCCGCGCCACGGCACGGTGCTGCCGGTGACGCAGGCCGAGTACGACCGGCTGCTGAGCACCTACCAGCCCGACCAGATCATCAAGAGCGCCGAGGACGTCAAGGTCGAGACGCGCGTCGGTGAGGCGCCGGTGCTGCCCGCCACCGTCATCGCCGAGTCCGCGGACGGGGTCAAGCGACCCGTCGCCGTCACCTGGGCGGACGTCCCGGCGTCGCAGTACGCGCAGGCCGGCACCTTCACGGTCGAAGGCACCCTGCCGGGCGACGCCACGATCGACGTACACGCCGAGGTCACCGTCTCCGAGGAAGGCCCCGACGTCCCGGCGGACCTGGTCCTGCACTACGGCTTCGACGAGACCGGCGGCAACATCACCCGTGACTCCAGCGGCCACGGCTACCACGGCACCTACGTCCGTACGCCCGACTTCGGCAGTGGCGTGGACGGCGGCTCGTTCAAGATGTCCGGCGGCAACAGCAGCTCCAGCTCGCCGTACGTGAAGATCCCGAACGGGGTGCTGAAGGACGCGAACAGCGTCACCGTCTCGACGTACGTCAAGTGGAAGGGCGGCGACAACTTCCAGTGGCTGTTCGGGCTCGGCCCCGACAGCAACAAGTACCTGTTCGCCACCCCCTCCAACGGCAGCGGCAAGCTGTTCTCCGCGATCACCAAGGCGACCTGGTCCGGTGAGAAGCAGATGATCGGCGGCTCCCAGCTCACCCCGAATGAGTGGAAGCACCTCACCGTCACGCTGAACGGCGAGACCGAGACGGCGATCCTCTACGTGGACGGCGCCGAGGCGGCCCGCGTGAGCGGTGTCACCATCAAGCCGTCCGAGCTGTACGACTCGGCCAAGGACCACTCCGGCTACATCGGCAAGTCCCTGTACTCCCCGGACCCGTACTTCGGCGGCGAGGTCGACGACTTCCGGATCTACAACCGGGCCCTGACGCCCGCCGAGGTCCTGGAGCTCGCCGGTAACACCACGGGCATCGCCGCGGCGACCCACCCGGCGCTCAAGGTGGACGCGATCGTCAACGACAAGGACAGCACGATCGTCCTGCCGCTGACCGAGGGCAGTGATGTCACCGCCCTTGCCCCGGAGTTCACCCTGGCCCACGGCGCGGCCATCAGCCCCGCCTCCGGCACCCTGCGCGACTTCAGCAGGCCGGTGACGTACGAGGTCACGGGCTCGGACGGGGAGAAGCGCACCTGGACGGTCTCGGCACTGATCATGAAGAGCCCGGTCCTGCCGGGCCTCAACGCCGACCCGAACATCGCCCGCTTCGGCGACACCTTCTACATGTACCCGACCACCGACGGCTTCCCGGGCTGGAGCGGTACGCAGTTCAAGGCGTACTCGTCCAAGGACCTGGTCCACTGGGAGGACCACGGCGTCATCCTGGACCTCGGCCCGGACGTCTCCTGGGCGGACAGCAGGGCCTGGGCACCGGCGATCGAGGAGAAGAACGGCAAGTACTACTTCTACTTCTGCGCCGACGCGAGCATCGGTGTCGCGGTCTCGGACTCGCCGACCGGCCCGTTCAAGGACGCCCTCGGCAAGCCGCTGCTCAAGGCCGGTGACTACTCGGGCCAGATGATCGACCCGTCAGTCTTCACGGACGACGACGGCAAGTCGTATCTGTACTGGGGCAACGGCCGCGGGTACGTCGTGCCGCTGAACGACGACATGGTGTCGTTCGACGCCACGAAGGTCACCGACATCACCCCGAGCGGCTTCCGAGAGGGCGCCTTCGTCATCAAGCGCAAGGGCACCTACTACTTCATGTGGTCGGAGAACGACACCCGGGACGAGGACTACCGGGTCGCCTACGCCACCGGCTCCTCGCCCACCGGTCCCTGGAACAAGCAAGGCGTGATCCTGGAGAAGGACCTCTCGCTCGGCATCAAGGGCCCCGGCCACCACTCGGTGGTCCATGTCCCGAACACCGACGACTGGTACATCGCCTACCACCGCTTCGCCATCCCCAGCGGCGACGGCACTCACCGCGAAACGACCATCGACAAGCTGGAGTTCGACGCCGACGGTCTCCTCAAGAAGGTCGTCCCGACGCTGGAGAGCATCGACCCGGTCACCATCGCCCGCGCCGGGCAGGACGCCGAGGGCAAGGAGGGCGACCGCATCGAGCTGAGCGGCACCGTCTCCGGGGCGGGCAGCCCCAAGTGGACGGTCGAGGAAGGGGCACCCTGCACCTTCGCCGACGCCACGTCCGCGAAGACGACGGTCACCTGCGCGGACAACGGCACGTACACGGTGACCCTGACCGGGGGCCGCAGCAGCGACTCGGCCACCGTGAAGGTCACCAACGCGGCGCCTGCCATCGGCTCCGCCAGCGGGCCGAAGTCCCCGGTGTCGGTCGGCAAGCCGGCCGTGGTCACCGCCGCCTTCTCCGACGCGGGCGCCGGCGACACCCACACCTGCGAGGTCGACTGGAAGGACGGCACCCAGCCGACCGCCGGGAAGGTCACCGACTCCGGCTGCCGGGCCGAGCACGTCTACGCCAAGGCGGGCATCCACCGACCGGTCGTCACGGTCACCGACGACGACGGTGCTGCAGACGGCACCACGCTTGCCGAACTGATCGTCTACGACCGGGAGGCGGGCCCCGCGGTCGGTGGCGGGACCTTCGCCTCGCCGGCCGGCAAGGCGACCTTCTCCTTCGCCGCCAAGTACAACTGGTTCAGCACGGTGCCTTCCGGGAAGGCCGCGTTCGACTTCGACCGGGGCAAGGTGAAGTTGCGTTCCACCGGGTCGGACTGGTTGGTGGTGACCGGGTCCAAGGCCGTGTACCAGGGCAGCGGCACGGTGAACGGCAAGAGTGGGTACGCGTTCCGCATCACGGCCACCGATGGGCCGGACACGTTCCAGATCAAGATCTGGAACGTGGCTGGGGGTGAGGCGGTGTACGAGAACGTGGAGGCCGCGAAGACCACCGGGATCACGGTGGGCAAGCGATAGAAAGACAGAAAGTGCCACGACGGGTCCGTAGAACGTCTGCGGGCCCGTTGTGGCTTGTCGCGCCCACGCGGCGGAGCCGCATATCGACACAGCCCCGCGCCCCTAAAAAGCCAGGGGCTCGGCCATCGGGAATCCTCACCGTTCTGAGGTGTTGAACACCTTGTGACCTCAGTGCTCTCCTCCATCCGGTTCTCCGTGCTTGATCGGTCCCGTGTCCGCGAGGGCCATGACGCGTCCGAAGCCCTGCGGGACACCGTGCGGCTCGCGCAAGAGGTGGAGAGCCTCGGCTACCACCGGTTCTGGGTCTCGGAGCATCACGGTGTACCCGGAGTCGCCGGGTCCGCGCCTACCGTGCTCGCCGCAGCCGTTGCTTCGGCCACCCGCTCCATCCGTGTGGGCACCGGCGGCGTGATGTTGCCCAATCATCGGCCGCTCGTCGTCGCCGAGCAGTTCGGGGTGTTGGAGTCTCTGTTCCCGGGGCGTATCGACATGGGACTCGGGCGGTCTGTCGGGTTCACAGATGGCGTACGCAAGGCGCTGGGCCGTGACAAGGACGACGCCGATGACTTCGCTGGGCAGCTCGACGAACTGCTCGGGTGGTTTCGAGGGACGTCCCCGACCGGGGTGCACGCGCGCCCGCCGGAAGGACTCGCCGTCCCGCCCTTCGTGCTCGCCATGGGTGAAGGCGCCTCGATCGCCGCGCGGGCAGGGCTGCCCATGGTCATCGGCGACCTCCGCAACCGGGAGAAGATGCGGCGCGGCATCGATCGCTACCGTGCCGAGTTCCGCCCGTCCCCGTGGGCCGAGGAGCCGTACGTGGTCGTCTCCGGGACGGTCGCCGTCGCCGACACCCCGGAGGCGGCCCGCCGCATCCTGCTCCCCGAGGCGTGGGCCATGGCGTACTCGCGTACGCACGGCACTTTCCCGCCGCTCGCCCCGGCCGAGGAGGTCGAGCGGCGGGTGATGACGGCGAAGGATCGCGGCTTCTACGAGGCCGGGCTCAGCGGACATGTGTACGGCACCGAGGAGCAGGTCGCGCACGAGCTGGAGTCGGTGGTCAAGGAGACGGGTGCCCAGGAGGTGCTGGTCACGACGAGTACGTACGACCGCGAAGCATTGCTGGGGTCCTACGGCCGACTGGCACGGGTCGCGGGACTCGGATAGTCCCTGCCGGGGCCGAGGTCCCGCCGACGTGGATACCCGCCGCGCACGTGGCCAGGTCGTGCGCGTCGGTCACGCCGATCTCCGCGGCCCGCGCCAGCGCCCGCCGGTCGCGGGGGCGGCCCGGGCCGAGGACCGGGCGCACGTCGACGTCGGCCACCAGGCCCCGTGCCGATACGACCCGCCACACCGACGTGAGCAGTGCGTCGTCCCCGACGAAGGCGGGCGCCGTGCTGGCTCCTCCGTCGAGGAGCCGGTAGCGGACGGATACCGGCTGCACGGGCGCGCCCGCGTCGAGGGCGGCCTGGAAGACGGCCCGCCGGAAGTGTCCCTGGGCGCGCCCGCACCAGGTACTGCCCTCGGGGAAGGCGACGACGGCGTCACCGGCGGCCAGGGCTTCGGCGATCCGGGCGACCGTCCCGGGCAGGGCGCGGATGCGGTCCCGGTCGATGAACAGGGCTCCGCTGCGGGCGGTCAGCCAGCCGGCCACAGGCCACCGCCGTATCTCCGACTTGGCGAGCATCCTGGCCGGGCGCACGGCGGCGAGCAGCGGGATGTCCAGCCAGGAGACGTGGTTGGCGACGAGCAGCAGCCCGCCGGCGGGCGGCGCGGCCGCTCCGGAGATCCGTACCCGGACCCCGGAGGCCCGCACGATCCACCGGCTCCACCGGCTGACCGCACTCGACGGGATCCTGGCTCCGAGCGGTATGAGCAGGATCCCGACGAGGAGCAGGGTCACGACGGCCGCGAGCCGCAGCACCGCCAGCGGTACGGCGGCGAGGGACGCCCGCGCGTCCACGCACGCCCGCGGGGTGCAGGGCGCGCTGGGCAACCACACGCTCATCGGGTCACGCCGCCGGTACGAGCGAGAGGAAGTGCCGCAGGTAGCGCGGGTTGACCCGGCGCATCGACAGCAGCACGTACATGTCGGCGACTCCGAAGTCCGGGTCGTGCGCGGGCTCGCCGCAGACCCAGGCGCCGAGCCGGAGGTAGCCGCGCAGCAGCGGGGGAAGCTCGGTACGGCCCTCGGGGGCCTGGCCCTTCGGGCTCCAGGGCAGCAGCGGCCGTACCCGGTACTCCTCCGGCGCCAGGTTCCTGGTGCGTACCCGGTTCCAGGTGCCCGCGGCGAGGGCGCCGCCGTCGGCGAGCGGGATGGAGCAGCAGCCTGCCAGCCACTCGTGGCCGCCCTGGACCATGTAGCGGGCGATCCCGGCCCAGATCAGGCTGATCACGGCGCCGTCGCGGTGGTCGGGGTGCACGCAGGACCGGCCGACCTCCACCAGGAAGGGGCGGATCGCATCGAGCGGGCCGAGGTCGAACTCGCCCTCCGAGTACAGCCGTCCGGCGACCGAGGCGCGCTCGGGCGGCAGCAGCCGGTAGGTGCCGACGACCTGGCCGGTCAGGGTGTCGCGGACGAGCAGGTGGTCGCAGTAGGCGTCGAAGGAGTCGACGTCCAGCCCCGGCTGCGGTGACGCCAGCAGGGCGCCCATCTCCCCGGCGAACACGTCGTGCCGCAGCCGCTGCGCGGCACGCACGTCCTCCTCGCTGCGGGCGAGGGTGACGGTGTAGCGGGTGGGGGCCGTCGGCTGGGGCGGGCTGTCGAGGGTGGAGGCGGTCATGGCTTCTCCTGGTCACGGGCCGACTCGGCGGCATCAGTGGCGGACCTGGGGACGTGCGACCCGCCGCCACAGTTCTTCCGACGCCGGCTGACAGGCGAGTGACCACCGCCCGGAGAGCAAATGTGGGAATGCTGAATGCCAGGAATACCGAAAAGCGAAACGGGACCGGGGTTGAGCACCACTCCCGGTCCCGCTCGTCCGCACGTTTCGGCGAACGTCCATAATTTTTTCAACTGGCCTTAACTGCGGCGCGCCCCAAAGGGGCGCGGGGCTGTATCAATGTGCGGCTCCGCCGCGTGGGCGCGACCAGCCACAACGCGCCCGCAGCCCGAAAGAATCAAGCACCCCTACGGCGCTACCGACCACTCTTCCGAACAGCCCGCAGCCACTCTTTGTTCATATTAGTAATAGACACCAAGGGAATCCCCTTCGGGCAAGCGGTAGCGCACTCCCCAGTCAACGTGCACCCCCCGAACCCTTCCTCATCCATCTGCTCGACCATGTCCAACACCCGCGTCTCCCGCTCCGGCGCCCCCTGAGGCAACACGTTCAAGTGATTGACCTTGGCCGACGTGAACAACATCGCCGCCCCGTTGGGACAAGCGGCCACACACGCCCCGCACCCAATACACTCCGCGTGCTCGAACGCGAAGTCCGCGTCCCGCTTCGGCACAGCCGTGGCATGCGCCTCCGGCGCGGCCCCCGTCGGCGCCGTGATGTACCCACCGGCCTGAATGATCCGATCGAACGCGGACCGGTCGACGACCAGGTCCTTGACGACCGGGAACGCCGACGCCCTCCACGGCTCCACATCGATCGTGTCGCCGTCCGAGAAGGACCGCATGTGCAGCTGGCAGGTCGTCGTCCGCTCCGGCCCGTGCGCGTCCCCGTTGATGACGAGGGAACACGCCCCGCAGATGCCCTCGCGGCAGTCGTGGTCGAAGGCCACCGGGTCCTCACCCCGCAGGATGAGCGACTCGTTGAGCGTGTCGAGCATCTCCAGGAAGGACATGTCGGGCGAGATGTCGTCCACCTCGTACGTGGACATGGCGCCGTCGGCGTCGGCGTTGCGTTGCCGCCAGACGCGCAGGGTGAGCCTCATGCGTAGCTCCGCTGGGTGGGGTGGACGTACTCGAAGACGAGGTCTTCCTTGTGCAGGACGGGCGCCGAGCCCGTCCCGGTGAACTCCCAGGCGGCCGCGTACGAGAACTCTTCGTCCCTGCGGGCCGCCTCGCCGTCCGGCGTCTGGGACTCCTCGCGGAAGTGCCCGCCGCAGGACTCGTTCCGGTGCAGCGCGTCGAGGCACATCAGCTCGGCGAGCTCCAGGTAGTCGACGATCCGGTTGGCCTTCTCCAGGGACTGGTTGAACTCCTCGCCCGTCCCCGGGACCTTGATCCGCCGCCAGAACTCCTCACGGATCTGCGGGATCCGCTCCAGGGCCTTGCGCAGCCCGCTGTCGGTACGGGCCATGCCGCAGAACTCCCACATCAGCTCACCGACTTCACGGTGGAAGGAGTCGGGGGTGCGGTCGCCGTCGACGGCGAGGAGCAGGTTGAGCCGGTCCTCGGTCTCGGCCAACACCTCCTGTACGAGGGGGTGTTCGACCTCGACCGGCTCGCTGTGCGGATGCCTGGCGAGGTAGTCGTTGATCGTCGCCGGAAGGACGAAGTACCCGTCGGCGAGCCCCTGCATCAGCGCCGACGCGCCGAGCCGGTTCGCCCCGTGGTCGGAGAAGTTGGCCTCGCCGATCGCGAACAGGCCGGGGACGGTGGTCTGGAGGTCGTAGTCGACCCACAGCCCGCCCATCGTGTAGTGCACGGCGGGGTAGATCCGCATCGGCACCTCGTACGGATCCTCGTCGGTGATCCGCTGGTACATGTCGAAGAGGTTGCCGTACTTGGCCTCGACGGCCTTGCGCCCCATCCGCTTGATGGCGTCGGCGAAGTCGAGATAGACACCCTGCCCACCCGGCCCCACTCCCCTGCCCTCGTCGCAGACGTTCTTCGCGGCGCGGGAGGCGATGTCGCGCGGAACCAGGTTGCCGAAGGACGGGTAGATGCGCTCCAGGTAGTAGTCGCGCTCGTCCTCGGGGATCTGGTGGGCGGGGCGGGTGTCGCCCTTGGCCTTCGGCACCCAGATACGGCCGTCGTTGCGCAGCGACTCGCTCATCAGCGTCAGCTTGGACTGGTGGTCGCCGGTGCGCGGAATGCAGGTGGGGTGGATCTGGGTGAAGCAGGGGTTCGCGAACAGCGCGCCCCTCCGGTGCGCTCGCCACACAGCCGTGGCATTGGAGTTCATGGCGTTGGTCGACAGGTAGAAGACGTTGCCGTACCCACCGCTCGCCAGAACGACGGCGTCCGCGAAGTACGTGTCAATACGGCCGGTGATCAGATCCCGCGCCACGATCCCGCGCGCCCGCCCGTCGATCACGATCAGGTCGAGCATCTCGGTCCGCGGATGCATCTCCACGTTACCGGCCGCGATCTGCCTGCTGAGGGCCTGGTAGGCACCCAGCAGCAGCTGCTGGCCCGTCTGACCGCGGGCGTAGAAGGTCCGCGACACCTGTACGCCACCGAAGGAGCGGGTGTCGAGCAGACCGCCGTACTCGCGCGCGAACGGCACACCCTGCGCCACACACTGGTCGATGATCTCGACGGAGATCTGGGCGAGGCGGTGGACGTTGGACTCGCGCGCCCGGAAATCACCGCCCTTGACGGTGTCGTAGAACAGCCGGTGCACGGAGTCGCCGTCGTTGCGGTAGTTCTTCGCGGCGTTGATGCCGCCCTGCGCGGCGATGGAGTGGGCCCGGCGCGGGGAGTCCTGGTAGCAGAACTGGACGACGTGGTAGCCCTGTTCGGCGAGTGTGGCGCCCGCGGAGCCGCCGGCCAGCCCCGTCCCCACCACGATCACCGTGTGCTTGCGGCGGTTGGCGGGGTTGACCAGCTTGGCCTCGAAGCGGCGCTTGTCCCAGCGTTCGTCGACCGGGCCGGACGGGGCCTTGGTGTCGACGACGGGCTCGCCGGTCGCGTAGTTCACGTATTCAGCGGTCATCTCAGCTCACCACTCCGGTCATGACGCCCACGGGTACGGCGATGAAGCCGGCCGTGAGCAGCAGCGCGAGGACGCCTGCGACGGTCTTGAGGGCGCGGTCGCGGGTGCGGCTGCCGGCGCCGAGGGTCTGGGCGGCGCTCCAGAAGCCGTGCCGGATGTGCAGGCCGAGGGCGAGCATCGCGACGATGTAGATGACGTTGCCGTACCAGGTGGAGAAGGTGTCCACGACGTTCTGGTACGGGTGGCCCTCCTGGAAGCCGCCCGGGTGCACCGTGCCGGTCGTCAGGTCGAGGACGTGCCAGACGATGAACAGCCCGAGGATGATGCCGCCCCAGCGCATGGTGCGCGTGGCGTAGCTCGCCCGCCGCTTCTTGTTCACGTACTTGCTGGGGCGTGCCCTGATGTCGCGGCGGCTGAGCTGGTACGCCGAGACCGCGTGGGCGACGACGGCGACGACCAGGACGACGCGGATGAGCCAGAGCGTCCACTCGTAGTGCATGAACGGCTCGCCGACCGTGCGCAGCCAGTGGCCGTACTCGTTGAACTCGACCGCCCCGAAGTAGATCTTCAGGTTGCCGATCATGTGGGCGACCAGGTACAGCAGCATGATCAGACCGCTGACCGCCATCACGGTCTTCTTGCCGACGGAGGAGTCCCACACGGTGCGCGCCATCGACGGCCGTCGGTCCGTCCGCGTTGCCAGAGCCATGGCACATGACGCTAAGGCCGAACGGCCCCATCGGTCCAAGACATGGTCCGGCTCGTTTCAATAGGAGAGCCCTATGATGGCCGGGTGCAGTTCCAGCAGCTTCAGTACTTCGTGGCGGTCGCCGAGACCCGGCATTTCACCCGGGCCGCGGATCTCGTGCATGTCGCCCAGCCCTCGCTGTCGCAGCAGATCAAGGCGCTGGAGCGGGAGTTGGGGGCGGACCTGTTCCTGCGGGCGCGCGGCAACATCACGCTGACGGACGCCGGAGAGGCCCTGCTGCCGCTGGCCCGTCGCATACTGGCCGACGCCGAAACGGCCCGGCATGAGGTGCAGGAGCTGGTGCAGCTGCGCCGGGGCCGGGTCCGGCTGGGCGCGACCCCCAGCCTGTGCACGGGTCTGCTGCCGGACGTGCTGCATGCCTTCCACGACCGCTATCCCGGCATCCAGCTGCTGATCGAGGAGGGCGGCTCGCACGACCTCGTACGGGAACTGGCGCGCGGCGCCCTCGACCTGGCCCTGGTCGTCCTGCCCCTGCCCACCCCGTCCCCGGCGCTGACCACGGTGGAGCTGCTGCGCGAGGACCTGGTGGTCGTCTCCTCACCGGAGGCGCCCCGGCCCGGCGGCGGGCGGCGCACGGTGCGCATCGCCGACCTGGAGGGCGAGCGCCTGGTCATGTTCCGCCACGGCTACGACCTGCGCGAACTCACCGTCGCCGCGTGTCGCTCCGCGGGGTTCGAGCCGGATTTCGCGGTGGAGGGCGGTGAGATGGACGCGGTCCTGGGCTTCGTGCGGGCGGGGCTGGGCGTGGCCGTCGTCCCCCGCATGGTGGCGACGCGGTCCGGGCGCGGCCTCCGGGTGACCCCGCTGGCCCGCCCCGGCCTGCACCGGACGATCGCCCTGGCCCACCGCAGCGATGTGGCTCCGCCTCGGGCCGCGCGGGAGTTGCAGCGGATGTTGGTGGAGCGGTGAGCGTGCCGCTGCTGTCCCGGTCGCGCCGTTGAGCCGTGATCGCCGTTCGGGTCTGCGGGTCGACTGTGGCTGGTCGCGCAGTTCCCCGCGCCCCTGAAGGGGCGCTGCAGCCCCCTATCCCGTCGCGTCCACCAGCGCCAGCTCATGCAGGCGCTCCGGCGGACCCGGGCGGGCGTAGTACCAGCCCTGGGCCGTGTCGCAGCCCAGAATCCGTAGTTGCTCGGCCTGGGCGCCCGTCTCCACGCCCTCGACGGTGACCGCGAGGTCGAGGCTGTGGGCGAGGGAGACGATGCCCTCGACGATCTTCAGGTCGACGGGGTCGGCCGGGAACTGCTGCATGCTCTGGGTGAAGGAACGGTCCAACTTCAGGATGCGCACGGGCAGTCGGCGCAGATTGGCGAGGTTGGAGTAGCCGGTGCCGAAGTCGTCGAGGGCGATGTCGACGCCCATCTCGGAGAGCCTGCGCAGGGGTTTGAGCAGGTCGTCGTCGGCGCCGATCAGGGCGGACTCGGTGACCTCCAGGCAGAGGGCGTCCGGTTCGAGGCCCGCGCGCTCCAGGATGTCGACGGTGTCCTGGACAAGGCCGGGATGGGTCAACTGGCAGGGCGACAGGTTGACGTTGACGCGCAGCGGGCCGGTGGCTCCCGTACCGCCGTGACGTTCCTGCCACTCGCGGGCCTGGCGCACCGACTGCTCCAGGACCCAGCGGCCGAGCGGCACGATCAGGCCGGTGCGTTCGGCGAGCGGGATGAACCGGTCGGGGCCGAGGACGCCGTGCTGCGGGTGCAGCCAGCGGACCAGGGCCTCGGCGCCGCGTACGGTGCCGTCGCCGAGGTGGACGAGCGGCTGGTACTCGATGAAGAACTCGCCCCGGTCGAGGGCGGCGGGCAGCGCGGTGGTCAGGCCGTGCCGGGTGATGGCGCGGGCGTCGGCCTCCGCGTCGGCCATCTCGTAGCGGTTGCCGCCCGCCGACTTGGCCCGGTACATCGTGATGTCGGCGCTGCGCAGCACCTCCGCCGGGCCGCGCTCGCCCGCCGGGCCCTCGACGATGCCGATGCTGCCGCGGACCAGGAGTTCGCGGCCGTCGATGCGGACGGGGGTGACGAGGGCGTTCATGATGCGGTCGGCGAGTTCGTCGACCTCGCGTTCGGTGTCGGTGCCGGTGGTCAGCGCCACGAACTCGTCGCCGCCGAGCCGGGCGACCATCTCGCCGGGGGCGGTCGCGCAGGACTGCAGCCGGTCGGCGACCTCGACGAGCAGCCGGTCGCCGGCCGCGTGCCCGAGGCTGTCGTTGATGGCCTTGAAGCCGTCGAGGTCGAGGTAGCACAGGCCGAAGCGCTGGCCGTCGCCCGCTGAGAGGGCCTTCTCCAGGCGCTCGAAGAACAGGGTGCGGTTGGGCAGTCCGGTCAGCGCGTCGTGCGTGGCCTCGTAGCGGAGGCGGAGGTTGAGCAGTCGGCGCTCGGTGGTGTCCTCCATCAGCGCCAGCTGGTACTGGGGGTTGCCGTCCGCGTCACGGAGCAGGGAGACCGTCAGGTTGGTCCACAGAACCGTTCCGTCTGGTCGGTGGAACGCCTTCTCGGTGTGGTAGTGCTCGCGCTCGCCGCGCACCAGCTCCTCGTAGAGGCGCCAGACCTGGGGGGCGTCGTCGGGGTGGGTCCACTCGGTGACGACGCGTGCGCGCATCGCCTGCTCGGTGACGCCGAACATGCGTAGCAACGCGCCGTTGACCTGGATGATGTTGCCGTCGAGGTCGGCGATGCCGATGCCTATGGCGGCGCCTTCGAACACCGCGCGGAAGCGGGCCTCGGTCGCGTGCAGCGCCCGGGCGACCGCCCCCTGGGCCTCCAGCGCGGCGCGGGCGATCGCCTCCTGCTCGGCCAGGGTCCGCTGCCGCAGCGCCTCGGCGTATCCGGCGGCCATCGCGGACTGCAGCCGCGCGGCGCGCGCCCGCGAATCCTCCTGGGCGCCGTCGCCGCCGCAGTAGAGCACCAGGTAGGCGTCGACGCAGTCCAGGGTCTGGCTGAGCGCCTCGGGCTCGGTGCAGTGCGCCCCGACGAGGGCGGCGCCAACGGCTCGGCCTTCCCCGGCATCGTACGTCCTGGCCCGCAGCGCCTCGCTCAGGCGCCGGGCGAGCGGCAGGAGTCGCTCCTCGAACTCGGGGCGGGTCAGCGACGTGGAGGTGACAGGGAAGACCGCCCGGCTCCAGATCGTCGCGAACCGGCGCAGTCTGTCCTCCGGCCCGTCCGGCTCCGCCCTCACGCCTTGGTCCCCACGCCGGCGAACTGCGCGAAGGCGTACGGATCCTCGTCCTCGGGGGCCGTGTCGGGCCGCCACGTCGCCATCGGCACCACTCCGGGTTCCACCATGTCGTACCCCTCGAAGAACCGCGCGACCTCGTCGCGCGAACGCATGGTCAGCGGATTGCGAATGTCCTTGTACACGTCCACCGCGCCCTCTGCCCGCTCCTGGGGAAGCGGAATTCCCTCCACGCAGGCGTGCGAGACGACGAGCATGCTGCCGGGCGCGAGCGCGTCGCTCAGCTCGGCCACCGCTCCGTACGGGTCGTCCGTGTCCTCCACGAAGTGCAGTATGGCAACCAGAAGCAGTGCCACTGGGCGGTTCAGGTCGATCAGTCGCTCAACACGGGGGCTCTCGAGGATGTCCCGGGGCTTGCGCAGATCGGCCGCGACCACATCCGCGCCATCCTTGCCCTCCAAAACCGCCTGGCTGTGTGCTACGGCGACCGGGTCGTGGTCGACGTAGACGACATGCGCGCCGGGACTGGCCTCCTGGGCGACCTCGTGCACATTTCCGAAGGTGGGGATCCCGGATCCGACGTCCAGGAACTGGGTGATGCCCGCGTTCGCCGCGTACCGCACGGCGCGCCGCATGAACGCGCGGTTCGCCTGCATGATCTTGGGCAGGCCCGGCACGAACTCCATGGCCCTGCGGGCCGCTTCCCGGTCGACCTCGAAGTTGTGCGAACCGCCCAGGTAGTAGTCGTACATGCGGGCCACTGACGGCATCGATATGTCGATGCTCCGTGGCGCCCAGGCGGGACGCTCCATCTGTGCTCTCCAACGCGTCGGGGGTGGCGTAGGCGATCCGGTGTTCGAGCAGAGGCTACTGATCGTCCGTCAACGGGGCGAGCGAAAACGGAAATTGACCATCCGTTCCTGGACGCTGCCGATGGCACATGCCCAATGATCGTCCCAGCCACGCCTGTTCATTCCACTCCCCGTAGCACGGCACGCCAAGTGACCCGCCCCCTCCGTGCGGTGCGGAGGGGGCGGGTCGGATCCGTCGCGCTGATGTGGTGCGTCCGGCACTCTTCTGCTCGTCCACTCCCTTCCGCGTGCGGTTTCCTGAATGGCGAGGCGATCTACCCTGGGGAAGGTGACCTTTACTTCTGCGCGCGGATCGGCTCTCCGTCACCGTTGATGACGAACCAGGTGCCGCCCACGCCCTGGCCCTTGGTGTCACCGGGGGCCTTGTCGCTGGCGAAGGTGTAGAGCGGGATGCAGTTGATGGTCTGCTGCTTGATGCCGTCGGGCCGGTCGAAGACCGTGTAGCCCTTCAGCAGGATGCCCTCGGTGTCGTTCTTGTCGACCGGGGCGACGACGGGCCACTTGTCGAGGCAGGCGCCCGTGCAGGCGGTCGACATCGGCCACTGGGTGTCCTTCATGAACCGGTAGACCGTCATGCCGTTTTTGTCGACGACGATCTCGCCGAAGTCCGGGTCCTCGCGGGTGGTCAGGCCGGCCTGCTCGACCGCCTCGCCACCGGCGTCGCCCGCGTCACCACTGTCTGCGGCGCCGCCGCCCTTCGTGGAGGCCTTCTTGCCGTCGGGCGCCGAGGCGTACCAAGTGCCGCCGATGGCCTGGCCCTTGATGTCACCGGCCTTGGTGTCCTTGGCGTAGTAGTACTGGGGCCAGCCGGCGACCGTCAGCTGCTTGGTGCCGTCGGGACGGGTGACCTCACCGAGCAGCGACTTGTCCACGCCCTGGGTGGCGGTGGCGCCCGAGGCGGGCACCGGCGGCCAGGTGGTGGCGCACTCGCCCTCACAGGTCGTCTTCGGCGGCTCGAAGGAGTCCTTGTCGAAGCGGTAGAGGGTGCGCCCGGCGCTGTCCGTGAGGACCTTGCCGAACTCGTCGCTGTTCCACACGGTCAGCGCGCCCGCCGAGGCGGCCGTGGTCGACTGGGCCTGGTCCTGCGCATTGGAACCGGAGCCGGCCGCGCCGACACCGGCGATGGTGCCGGCCCCGAGCGTCGGGGTGGAAGCGGCACCCACGTTCTGACTCGACGTGGACCCCTGTTCCTGACCGCACGCCGTCGTCAGCACCAGCACAGCCGCAGCTGTCGCTACGAGTGAGGCGCTCCGCCAGGAGGTCTTCATTCCAACTCCCCGTGTTTCCTTGGGTGTTGCAGCGCCCTACTGCGCCGCTTGCTGGCCCTAGGTACGGGCGGGGGCGGCCGATGTGTTCAACGCGGCACGAATTTCTTTCCGAAATCTGTGACATTTTTCGCCGCGGGACCCGCGGAGGCCCCGGACAGAGGCCGGTTTCCGGCTCTCCCGGTCAAACCTTCGCACCCCGTTTTCCCTCGTCCGGGGCAATCTGCACAGGCTCCGGCGTGTGCGGGCACGCGACCGCCGATGATCTTCGTCGTGCAAGGACCCCAGCGGACCCGATCCGCTCTCGCCCTGCGGCTGTCGGCCCTGCTCGTACTGACCTGGCTCCTCACCGGAGCGCCGGGCGGCACGGCGGTCGCCGACGCCTGCGCCTACGCGGCGACCGGCCCGGACAAGGGGGGTGCCGTCGCCGTGGCGATCGCGGGGACCAGCTCCTGCAAGCCGGTTCCGGCGACCACACCGTCACCGTCCCCCACGCCGACGCCGACACCCACACCCACACCCACACCCACACCCACACCGACGTGCCCGCCGGAGCCGACCCCCACCCCGACTGCCCCACCTCGACCGAAGCCACCCCGGACCACCCCGGCACCCCCACCCACACCGGCGCCGGCTCCCCCACCGAAGCCCGAGCCGCCGCCTCCGCCCCCACCGCCCGTCACCCAGGCGCCCCGCCCCGCCCCCACCCCCACACCGAAGCCCGCCCTCAAGCCCACCCCGAGCCCACGCCCCGAGGTGTCGCCGACCCCGGTGAGCTACCCGCCCTACCGGACCCCGGCCCGCACGCACACCAAGCGCTCCGGACCGTCACTCGTCACGCTCGCCCTGCTCATCACCGCGCCCGCGGTGTTCGCCGTCGCCGCGCTGCGTCCGCGCTGACCCCGTTTCCTGGAGGAACCCCTTGTCGGAATGGCTTGTTCTCACCCTCGCGATGGGGGCGGCGTGTGTCGTCGTCCTCCTCGTGGCCGTCGTACGGCATCACGCCGCACCGGCGGACGAGGACCCGTCCGAGACCCCGGACGTCATCGAGTACATCACCATGATGATCGGCGTGGTGTACGCCATCGTCCTGGGCCTGGCCATCGCCGGGGTCTGGGAGGCCCGCAGCGTCGCCCAGGACCATGTCCAGGCGGAGGCGCAGGCGCTGCACGAGATCAGCGAGCGGGTGCGGGTGTACCCCGAGGACGTACGCGACCGTATCCGCGACGACGTCGACGCGTATGTCGGCCACGTCGTGACCACCGAGTGGAAGGCCATGACAGAGAAGGGGGAGATGACCGAGAAGGGCACGGAGCTCCTCGACACCGTCCGCCGGGACGTCACCGACTACCAGCCGAGCAGCGACTTCGAGGCGCAGGCCTACCAGCCGCTGCTCGACCAGATGGCCGCGGCCGACGCGGCGCGCAACGCCCGCGCCGACTCCACCGGCGAGACCATGCCGGGCGTGGTGTGGTTCGGTCTGCTCGCCGGCGCCGTGGTGACCGTGGGCATGGTCTTCGCGCTGCAGATCCGTCGTACGGCACGCGAGCTGATCCTCGCCGGCCTGTTCTCCGCCCTCATCGCCTTCCTGCTCTTCCTCGTCTGGGACTTCGACGCGCCCTACGGCCGGGGGCTCACGGCCACGGCGGATCCGTTCCGCGCGCTGTTCCCGAACGCGGGCGGGTGACGGCCCGGCAGTCTCGCCGTAGGGCCGGGGGACGGGCGCCACGCCGGGCCCGTCCCCCGGCCCTACGCATGCCGGTCCCCCGTGCGGAGCGCACGCCTCAGATCTTGTTCTCCGAGCGGCGGCGCATCCAGAACAGGCCACCGCCGATGAGCGCGGCGGCGACCAGCCCGCCGCCGATGGCGATGTCGGTCGGCGTGGCCCCGGTGGAGCTGCTGCCGCCGAGACCGCCGCGGACTCCGCCGATGACGGTGAAGACGTCCTCGAACTTCTTGCGCTGGCCTTCGCAGTGGGTGAAGACGTCGTACGCCCCGGGGTTGGCGTTGGCGTTGATCCGCACCGTCGCCGTCGCGGTCCTGCCGTCGCGGGACCTGAGATTGGTGGTGGGGAAGGCGTTCGAGCTGATCGTGCTGCCCATCGTCGCGCAGGCGTTGCCGCCGCTGACGGTGAGCACGATCTGCCCGCCGCGGGCGACGGCGTTGGGGGTGGCCACGACCGAGGTCGGTTGCTCCCAGGCGGTGGCCGTCGGGGCGGCGATGCCGACCAGGGCGACCGCGGCGGCCGAGGCCGCCAGGGCATGAGTAGTACGCATGTGATCCTCCGCGGAAGACGCCCCGGGAACGGTCCCCGGTCGATCGGCGAGAAGCGCCTCCCAGCAAAACCCTCAGTTGCCTTGTACGGGGGCGCATTTCGGCGATGGTCCGTCCTGGTGAGCCGACACGCCGTGATATCTCCGCATGACCGGATATCGCCGCAGGTCACGGACTGTCAGAAAATTCCTGGGCCCGGCAACACGAATGGCGTACAACTCCGCCTCGCCGCCACCCGTTCGTACCTGACCCGTCGCCGTAATCGTGCGGCAAGCTTATTTTCTGTCGTATTGCGCGATGGACGCGGCGACGGCCGCGTCGAGAGGGGATGGCGAATGTATTCGTCCGAACCGGCCTGGGCCGAAGAGGAGGCGCGGCAGCGGAAGCGTGCGCCGTGGGGCGTGATAGCGCTGGTCCTGCTGACCGGTCTCGCTCTCATTCGCAACGGTTCGGGGGAGTTCGACGTGGGCCCGCCGCAGCCCGCGTCGGCGGCGGCCGCCGACAGCCGCACCACGCCCCGCGGCACCTTCACCAATGTGCCCGATCCGCTGCCGTACGCCATGGTCGAACGGGTGCGGATCCCCTCGATCCAGGTCGACGCCCCGGCCGTGCCCGTCGGTCTGGACCCCCAGGGCTGGGTCGACGCGCCGCCCGCCCAGGACCCGAACCTCGCGGGCTGGTTCACCGGCGCGGTCTCCCCCGGCGAGCAGGGCACGGCCGTGATCGTGGGGCATGTCGACAACGATCAGGGGCCCGCGGTGTTCTACGGACTCGGGGCGCTCAAGAAGGGCAGCCGGGTCGAGATCCAGCGCGGGGACGCGAAGACCGCCGTGTTCGAGATCTACGGAATCGAGGTATTCGAGAAGAACAACTTCCCCGGCGACCGCGTCTACGGAAACAGCGGAATTCCCGAGTTGCGGGTCATCACCTGCGGAGGAGGTTTCTCGAAGCAGAACGGCTACGACGGCAACGTCGTCGTTTTCGCCCGCCTGGTCGAGGTTCGCTGAGCGTTCCCCGGCCGGGCGGGCGAATGCCCACCGTTATGCGTATTTCCGTTGGGGCACGGTGATCCGGTAACCCGAGTCCAGCAGTGCGGGCAGATAGTCGCGCAGCGCCCGTACGCTCTGCGAGCGGTCGCCGCCCCCGTCGTGGGAGAGCACGACGACACCGGGCGCCGCGTCGTTCGCCACCCGCTCGACGATGGTGTCGGCGGCCGGGGCGCGCCAGTCGAGCGTGTCCACGGACCAGGCCAGGGGTTCCATGTTGAGTTCGGCGCCGAACTGGAAGGCGGCCCGGTTCCAGGCGCCGTACGGTGCGCGGAACCACAACGGCGGTTCGCCGTACGCCTCGTCGATGATCTCGCTGGTGCGGGCCATCTCCGCGTAGATCCTGCGCCGGGGGAGCTTGGTGAGCAGCGGGTGGGACCAGGTGTGGTTACCGACGACATGGCCGTCGTAGGCCATCTCCCGCAGCAGGTCCCCGTACTGGGCCACCATCTCGCCGCACACGAAGAACATCGCGCGGACGTCGTAGTGGCGGAGGATGCGCAGGATGTCCGGGGTGTAGCGCGGGTCGGGGCCGTCGTCGAAGGTCAGCACGATGGTCCGGCCCCGCCCGTTCACGCGCAGGAACGGCTTGCGCCGGACCAGGGGGCGGACGAGCTTACGGCGCCGCGGGCCGCCGCCGTATCCGGCGATGGGCCGGAGGCGGTAGGCGGAGGGCGGGAGCGCGCTGTCGGCCGCCGGACCGGCGGCCGGGGCGGCGGGCGGGGCGGTGGTGCCGGAGGCCCCGTCGCCGATGAGCGAAGCGGTGGTGCCCGCGACACCGGCCGCGCCCAGCAGAGCGGCGCCACCGATCAGCAGCCGGCGCCGTGTGAAGATCTGATCCTTCGTCATGACTCATCAGTCGACCAAGGTGGGGACGGCGCACCCCCACGACACCGGTGTGGCGGCACGAAAACACCCGATGGGAGTACTTCTCCGATAACCTCGCCACCGTGACCGATCAGCAAGCACACCAGTTCGAACGGGGCACCGACGGACCCAAGGTCATCCTCGTCGGGCTGGACGGCTCCGACTCCTCCCTCCGCGCCGTGGCCTACGCCGCGGGCCTCGCCCGGCGGCAGCACGCGCTGCTCGCCATCGTCTACGTGCAGCCGGTGCTGGCGGCGAGCGCGGCGCTCGGGGTACCGGTGGCCGGGACGACGGACGAGATCGCTGAGCAGCTCGTCGCGGAGATCCGGGAGGCCGCCGAGCAGGTGAAGGGCATCTTCGAGGTGCGCTGGGAGTTCCACACGTTCCGCGGCGACCCGTACAGCGGACTGGTGAAGGCGGCGGACGAGCTCCAGGCGGACGCGGTCGTGGTGGGCGCCTCCGAACAGGCGGGCCACCGCTTCGTCGGCTCGGTGGCGGTACGGCTGGTGAAGGCGGGACGCTGGCCGGTCACGGTGGTGCCGTAGCCCGCGCGGGTGCAGGTGGGTGGGGGGGTGCGGAGGCGGAGCCTCCGAAACACCGGCAGACCGTTCGTCGCACCGTTCGTCGACAGGTTTGACCGCCCGCCGCAGACCCGCGACCGCCCTCTGTCCCCGCGGAGCGGCTCGCGTTCCCATACGGCCATGACGGCCGGAACCACGATCACCAACGGGACGACCGCCGAACACGAGCTGGCCGAGCTCCAGCGCGAACACGGCCGCCCCCTCTTCGCCCTGATGCTGCGGCTCTCCGACGGGGACCGGCACCGCGCCGAGGACCTCGTGCAGGAAACCCTTGTGCGTGCCTGGCAGCACCCCGAGGCGCTGCGCGCCGACGACTTCGACTCCGTACGCCCCTGGCTGCTCACCGTCGGGCGGCGGCTCGCCATAGACGCGCGACGGGCCCGGCAGGCGCGCCCCGCCGAGGTGGGGGACGCGGTGCTGGAGAACGCCCGAGTGATGGCCGATCACGCCGAGCGGTCGGTCGCGACCCTCGATGTGCGGGAGGCTGTGAAGACACTCACTCCCGAGCACCGCGAAGTACTGGTGCAGGTGTACTTCCAGGGGGCGAGTGTGGCGGAAGCCGCCGAAGCCCTCGGCATCCCGCCCGGTACGGTGAAGTCCCGCGCGTACTACGCGCTGCGCGCCCTCCGCCGGGTGCTTCCGGGATACGCGGCCGACCTGCACTGAAACCGAAGGCCGAGTCAAACCTCCGTAAAGCGCCTTGCTGAGAACCCCGGTTGAGCAATCAGCTGTCTCTATCCGTGTTCGGGATGAGGGCCCGGGGTCGGGCGACGCGCACGCACCGGAGGAAGGCAGGAAGGGATGCTGCACAGAGGTCAAGAGAGCACGGACGGCGCCGGTGGCGGCGAACTGGCCGTCCCCATGGCGTGGTTCTACGCCGAGTACATCGCCGATGAACTACTGCGGACCGGCGACCTGATGCCGCCGACGTCCTTCGAGTTCCGCGCGGGGCGGGACGCCCTGGCACTGACCATCTTCCTCTCGGACTCCGGCGGTGAGCTCTCCGGCATCCGGGTCGTCACCCAGCTGGAGACCTGGCTGTCGCTGACGGCGTACGACCAGCCGTGGCAGGACTGGGTGTGCGAGCGCATGGCCGACTTCACCGCCGAGGCGCTGGAGCGGGGCAGCCCGTCACCGGACCTGGAACTGGCGGCCGAGACCTGGCGCTGGCTGGAGGAGACCGAGCTGCTCGCACCCGATCTGGACGCGGTGCCGGGCGGTGGTGCGGTCCTCGGTGAGGACGACGGCCCAAAGGTTTGGACACCGGCCTGGCGGCTCGGTCTGCCGCTCGGGCATCTGGCGATCCATCTCTTCTAGGCCGGGTCCAGGCCGGGCGATCCCCTGCCGCCGACCTGGTTACCCGTGTCTTCCTGGGCGCGAAACCCCCTGTTCGCGCATTGACAGGCCAATTTTTTCGGTCCTCGACCAATCCGCATGACGTACGGCTCCGAATCTTTTGGTTGGCAATGGTCATGGGGCTTGAGTGATTCGCCGGTCTGGTCCGTACCGGTGGGGGCAGGAAGCAACCCCCACCGCACACCGGCCCGAGGAATTGCCATGTGGTCCCAGGATCGTCATCACGACGTCGGCGCGTACTCGTTGGGCGTGCTGGACGAGGTGGAGTCCTTCCACTTCGAGGACCATGTCCGCGGCTGCCCCCAGTGCGCGGTACAGGTCACCGAGTTCCGTCCCGCCGCCCGGCAGCTGATGCTGTACCGGAACGCCACCCCGCGTGCCGTGCACCCCTTCGCGGCGCCCGGTCCCCGGCTGCTCGGACGGCTGCTCGACGAGGTCGCCGCCCGGCAGCGGGCCCGGCGCAGGCGCTGGCTGTTCGGGCTGGCCGCCTCCGTGGTCATCGCCGTGGGCGGGCCCGCGGTCGCCGTCCTCGCGGGGCCGGGGGAGCCGCCGGACACGGTCGCCGCCACCGACGCCAAGACGGGCGTATGGGCCGAGGTCAGGGCCGAGGACCAGGTCTGGGGCAGTGACATCGAGCTGAACGTCAAGGAGGCCGAGGGGGCCCACGCCTGCCGGCTCGTCGTGGTCGGCAAGGACGGCTCCGAGGAGACGGCCGCCAACTGGAAGTCCCCCGACGGCGGCCAGGCCTCCGACATGCACGGCGGCACCACGATGCGGCGCGGGGACATCAGCCACTTCGAGGTGCGCAGCCAGGAGGGCGAGCTTCTGGTGACGCTGAGGGCACCGGCCTGGCGTTGACTTGGTCCGTACCTGACCAGTCCATACCTGGCTACTTGAGCAGTCGTGACATCCGTCGGTCGTCGAGGGGCTTGCCGCCGGTCTGGCAGGTCGGGCAGTACTGCAGCGAGGAGTCACTGAAGGAGACCTCGCGGATCGTGTCGCCGCACACCGGGCAGGGCTCGCCGGTACGGCCGTGGACGCGCAGGCCGCTCTTCTTCTCCGCCTTCAGCCTTCCGGCGGCCAGGCCCCGGGCACGCTCGACGGCTTCGGTGAGCGTGGTGCGCAGCGCCCCGTAGAGGTGGCGGGTCTCCTCCGGTTTCAGCGACGAGGCCAGTTTGAAGGGCGACATCCTCGCGGTGTGCAGGATCTCGTCGCTGTACGCGTTGCCGATCCCCGCGATCAGGCTCTGGTCGCGCAGCGCCCCCTTGATCTGCCGCCGCTCCCCCGCGAGCAGCCCGGCGAAGCGGGTCACGTCGAAGTCGCCGGCGAGGGGGTCGGGGCCGAGTCGGGCGATGCCGGGGACGTCCGACGGGTTCCGTACGACGTACACCGCCAGCCTCTTCTGGGTGCCGGCCTCGGTGAGGTCGAAGCCCTCGCCGGTCTCCAGGGCGACGCGCAGCGCGAGGGGGCTCTTGCCGCCCGGCCGGGGCGGACCGTCCGGGAGCCGGTCCCGCCAATGCAGCCAGCCGGCGCGGGCCAGGTGGGTGACGAGGTGCAGCTCGCCGTCGTCCGCCTCGATGTCCAGGAACTTCCCGTGCCGCCGTACGCCGGTGACCTGCCGCCCCTCGAAGGCGATGACCGGCGGGTCGTACGTCTTCAGCACGCTGATCGCCACGGGCAGTATCCGGACGACCTCGTGGCCGACCAGATTCTCGACCAGGAAGTCCCGCAGTGCCTCGACTTCAGGGAGTTCCGGCATAAGTCCCAGGGTGCCATGTGCCTGCGGCGCTTGGGCGGTGCATCTGGGGTGGGTGTCTGTGGTGAGTGGGTGAGTGCGGGTAGGTGGGGCTGGTCGCGCAGTTCCCCGCGCCCCTGAAAACCTGGGGGCACCCCGTGCTTTTAAGGGGCGCGGGGAACTGCGCGAGCAACCACACACAACCCGCAGCCGCCCGACGTCCGAAACCCCCGAGCTCTCAAGCGCACCCGAACTCACACCACACGCACTTGCCCCCACCCCGCGCCTCCACACCCCACACATCCGTCAACCGGTCGACCAGCAGCAGCCCGCGCCCCGAAACCCCCGACTCCCCGGCCTCCCGGCGGCGGGGCAGCGCGCTGGAGGAGTCCTCGACCTCGACCCGGAGGCGCCGGTCGGGGCCGGTCAGCGCCCGCAGGGTGACGACCGCGGAGCCCTCCGTGTGTATGAGGGCGTTGGTGATCAGCTCGTCGGCGACGAGCTCGATCTCGTCGGCCCGGTCCCGCACCCCCCAGCTGCGGACCGCCGCGCGGATCATGTGGCGAGCCTCGGTGAGCGCCTCGGGGTCGCCGGGCCCGACGTGCTGTCGCAGGCGCCCGCCGGGCTGCTCGGCGCCGCGGCTGCGGCGGCGCAGCAGGAGCAGGGCCACGTCGTCGTCGCCCCCGCGTTCCTCGGCGACGTCGATCAGCCGGTCGGCGAGGTCGTCGACGTCGTCGGGTCCGGTGGCGATCAGTGCCTGCAGGGTCCGCATGCCGTCGTCGAGGTCGGCGCCGGGCTCTTCGATGAGGCCGTCGGTGCACAGCAGCAGCGTCTGGCCGGGGTCCAGCTCGACGGCGGTCACCGGATACTCCAGGCCGCCGAACTCGGCGGACAGGCCGAGTGGCAGACCCCCGTCCACGGTGACCCGGTGGCAGGTGCCGTCGGTGTGCCGGATCAGGGGGTCGATGTGTCCGGCCCGGACGACCTGGACGACTCCGGTGGAGAGGTCGGCCTCGGCGTAGAGGCAGGTCGCGAAGCGGTCGGTGTCAAGGTCGTGGAGGAGGACGGAGGCCCGGGCCATCACGGTGGCCGGGGTGTGTCCCTCGGTGGCGTAGGCCTTGAGGACGATGCGCAGCTGGCCCATGACGGCCGCCGCGTGCGTGTCGTGGCCCTGGACGTCGCCGATGACCGCGCCGACCCGTCCGCCGGGCAGCGGGATGAGATCGTACCAGTCGCCGCCGATGTCGCGGCCGTGGGAGCCCCCGAACGACGCGGCACGGTAGCGGACGGCGATGTCGGCGCCCGGGATGCTGGGGATGGTGCGGGGCAGCATGGCCTGCTGGAGGCCCTCGGCGAGGTCCTTCTCCTGCTCGTAGAACATGGCCCGCTGCAGGCTCTGGGCGATGCCGCTGCCGAGGGCGACGAGGACGTCGCGTTCCTCCGCGGTGAAGCCCCTCCGGTCGTTGTAGAGCAGGCCCATGGCGCCGATGGGGCGGGCCTGGACGATGAGCGGCAGATACGCGGCCGAGGTGATCTTGAGGTCGGTGATGTGCGGCCACAGCAGCGGATACGACTCCGCGAACTCCTCCGGTGACTCGATGAAGTGCGGTACGAGGCTGCGTACGACCTCGTTCATCGGGTACTTCACGTCGATGCGGGTGATCCGGGTGCCGGGCACATAGCTGTCCTGGGGGCCGGCGGCGACCATGCGGATGCGGCCGGCCTCCACCAGACCCATGACCAGGCTCGTGGCCCCGAGGTGGGTGAGGCCGTCGGTGTCTTCGAGGACGTCGATCACGTCCTGGACGGTGCGGGCGTGGGCCAGGGCGGCGGTGATGACCTGCACGACGTTGGTCTGCCGGCGGCGGGCCTCGTTCAGCGCGGCCTGCTCGGTGCGGCCGCGGAGTTCGCGCAGTTCCCGGGTGGCGTCGCGGACGATGCCGATGACGCGGTAGGGGCGGCCCGTCCCGTCGCGGCGGATGTAGCCCTGGGTGTGGGTCCAGCGCTGGGTTCCGTCGCGCAGGCGGATGCGGAAGTAGGCGCCGTAGTTCTCGCTGCCGTCCTTGAGGGCCTGGGAGACCAGGGTGTCGAGTCTGCGGCCCTCCATCGGGGGTACCCGCATCGACAGGCTCTCGGGGTCGCCGTCGTATTCCTCGGGGCGTACGTCGAAGATCTCGTGGGCCGTGGCGTCCAGATGCATCACACCGGCGTCGAGGTCCCAGTCGAAGCTGCCCATCAGGTTGAGCGCCAGGACCGGGTCCGGGTGGGCGAGCCAGTCGTCGGGCACTGCCGACTCGCTCGCTCCCCGATCAACCATGGGGCCACTTTGCCAGCATTCGACCGATTCTTCGAGTGGAGGGTACGCGTTCTTCGAGTGGAGGGGTACACGCCAATCCGCTCACTATGGTGGGTACAGCCCCCTTACCGGCTCGCATTTTCCAGGAGCGCGAGAGCCATGGAGTGGTTCACCGCACCCGACTACTGGCTGAGCCGACTGCTCTTCCAGCGGGCCTTGGCCGTGATCTACCTGGTCGCCTTTCTGGGGGCCGCCCTGCAGTTCCGGGCACTGCTCGGGGAGCGCGGCATGCTGCCGATCCCCCGCTTCGTCGAGCGGGTTCCGTTCCGGCACTCGCCGAGCGTGTTCCACTTCCACTACTCGGACCGTTTCTTCGCGGCGTGGGCCTGGGCGGGCTGCGCGGTGTCGCTGGCGCTGGTGGCGGGGCTGGACTCGTGGCTTCCGCTGTGGGCCGGGATGCTGCTGTGGCTGGTGCCGTGGGTGATGTACCTGTCGATCGTGAACGTGGGTCAGACCTGGTACTCGTTCGGCTGGGAGTCCCTGCTCCTGGAGGTCGGTTTCCTGGCCGTGTTCCTGGGCAACGCCGAGGTGGCGCCGCCGATCGTGGTGCTGTTCCTGCTGCGCTGGGTGCTGTTCCGGGTGGAGTTCGGCGCCGGGCTGATCAAGATGCGCGGCGACGCGTGCTGGCGGAAGCTGACCTGCCTGGACTACCACCACGAGACCCAGCCGATGCCGGGCCCGCTGAGCTGGTTCTTCCACCATCTCCCGAGGCCGTTCCACCGGGTCGAGGTGGCCGCCAACCACGTCACCCAACTCGTCGTCCCGGTCCTGCTGTTCACCCCGCAGCCGATCGCGACGGCCGCCGCCTCGCTGATGATCCTGACCCAGCTGTGGCTGGTGCTGTCGGGCAACTTCGCCTGGCTGAACTGGATCACGATCGTGGTGGCCCTGTCCGCCGTCGACTTCGGGACCGGCGCACCGGACGTCCCCGACGCGTCCCGCTGGTACGAGGTCGTGGTGCTCGCGGTCGCCGCGCTGGTCCTCTGGCTCAGCTATCACCCGGTCCGCAACATGATCTCCCGCCGGCAGGTCATGAACCGTTCGTTCGACCCGCTGCACCTGGTCAACACCTACGGGGCGTTCGGCAGTGTCAGCCGGGTGCGGTACGAGGTGGTCGTCGAGGGGACGGCGGACGACGCGCCGCGCGAGGACTCGCACTGGCTGGAGTACGAGTTCAAGGGCAAACCGGGTGATCTATGGCACTGGCCGCGCCAGTTCGCTCCGTACCATCTGCGGCTGGACTGGCTGATGTGGTTCGCGGGGCTCTCCCCCGCCTACGCCGCGCCCTGGTTCGGGGCCCTGGTGGAGCGCCTCCTGGAGAACGACTCCGACACGCTCCGGCTGCTGCGCCGCTCGCCCTTCCCCGCCGACGCCCCGCCCCGCTTCGTCCGCGCCCGGCTCTTCCGCTACCGCTACACGACCTGGCGGGAGTTGCGGGAGACGGGTGCGTGCTGGGAGCGGACGTACGTACGGGAGTTCATGCCGCCGAGCCGGTTGGCCACGGCGGCCGCGGGGCGGTCGTAGAACCCGGGCCGGCTGTCCTCAAGGGCGGCTTTCTTCACGGCGGCCTCTCGACGTGGCGCCGTCGCACAGGGCACAGTGCTCCTCTGTACTCGACCGTTACTCGCGGGTACACCTCCGTCGCGTCCTGATCGACGCACACGACATCGACAGGGAGCGCCCGTGACCAGCTGGGTCGGCCGGACCGCCGCCGAGATCGCCACCGCCGTACAAGAGAAGCGGGTCACGCCGCGTGCGGTGGTGGCGGAGCATCTCGCGCGGATCGAGGCGCTGGACGGGCGGATCGGGGCGTTCCGCAAGGTGCGGGCGGAGGCGGCCCTGGCCGAGGCCGACGAGGTGGGCAACCGGTCCGACCTGGCCGAACTCCCCCTGGCGGGCGTGCCGGTGGCGGTCAAGGACAACCTCGCCGTACACGGTGAGGCCACCCGGAACGGGTCCGCCGCGACGCCGGACACCCCGGCCGGGGACGATCACGTCACGGTGGCCCGGCTGCGGGCGGCGGGCGCGGTGGTCGTGGGCCTGACGAACGTGCCGGAGCTGTGTGTCTTCGGCACCACGGACGGGGTGCACGGCACCGCCCGCAACCCGTGGGACCCCTCGCGCACGACCGGCGGTTCGTCGGGCGGCAGCGCGGCCGCGGTCGCCGCCGGGCTGGTGCCGATCGCACTCGGCAACGACGGGATGGGCTCGCTGCGCATACCGGCCGCCAACTGCGGTCTGGTGGGCCTCAAGCCCGGCTTCGGGGTCGTCCCGGCGGACATCGGGCACGGCGACTGGTTCGGCATGTCGGAGAACGGGCCGCTCGCGACGACCGTCGAGGACGCCCGGCTGATGTTCCAGGTGCTGGCGGGTACGGAGATCACCCGGCCGTCCGGGCCCCCGTCCCCCCGCCGCATCGCCCTCTCCGTGCGCAGCCCCCTGGTCGGCGTGACCGTCTCCCGGCCGTACGCCGATGCCGCGCGCCGGGCGGCCGACCTGCTCGCCGGGGCCGGGCATCAGGTCCGGCCCGCCGATCCGCCGTACCCCGTCTGGCTGGGCACGACGTCGCTGGCGCACTGGACGGCGGGCACCGCGGTGGACGCCGAGGGCCTCGATCCCCGGCTGCTCACCCGGCGGACCCGTGTGCACGCGGCCGTGGGGCGCCGCTTCGTGGAGGGGGTCCGCAAGGGCGAGCGCCGGGAGCGGTTGCGCCGCCGCATGGAGCCGTTCTTCGCCGAGCACGAGGTGCTGCTCACCCCCGCGCTCGCCCGGCGAGGGCCCGCGGCCGCGAACTGGCACGAGCGGGGGTGGCTGCGCAATCTGCTGGTGAACACCAACTACTCGCCGCTGACACCGCCGTGGAACCTGACGGGTTGGCCGGCGCTCTCGGTGCCGTTCGGCACGCTCCCGTCGGGCGCGCCCTGCGCGGTGCAGTTGGTGGGCCGCCCGGGTGCCGAGCTGGAACTGCTGGGGCTGGCACGGCAGTTGGAGATTCTGCGTCCGTGGCAGCGGACGGCGCCGATCGGTTAATACGCATAAGGCCGCTTTAGCTCGATCGTGTGATGGTCGGCTTCCGGGCTTGCGGTGCACTGGGCCGACCGGGTTAGCGTTGCTGTGCGATCTGGGACGCCGGGTGCGGTGCCAGCGTGCGAGGCCCCTGCTCCACCGGAGTGATGGCTCAGGGCCTCCCCGTCGCCTCTGGCCGCACCCACCTGGCCAGGTCGCGCAGAGAACCGGCCTCCCGGGCCAGGACCACGGACAGGATCCATGTCGCCGCCCCGGGGTCGAGTACGCCGGGGATCAGTGCGCCCAAGACCGTTCGGGGCGTGCGGCTGAACGGGGCTCACTCCCGCTCAGCCCAGAGGAACGGTGAGGTAGGCGGAGGCGACTACGGTCCGTGGTCGTCTTCGGCGCGGTGCCAGAAGGGCCAGATCCGCGGCCAGTCCTCGGCGGTGGCTTCTCTGATCTGCATGGGCGTGAGTCTGGCACGCCCATGCAGACGACGATCACGACGGTGACGACCGGGAATCCGGTCAGTCCACGCTGGGCAGGATGTGGGGCTCGGCGAGGTCGTCCTCGTAGCCCGCCAGGCGGATGGGTGCGGACCTGGCCCACACGTCCAGACTGCCGAGTTCCTTCTCCGAACGGCCGCCGCGCTCCGTGCGTTCCTTGGGGCGCTGATCGCGATTCGTCTTCTCCGGTGTCACCGCGCACTCCTTATGTGTCGGTCACCCTCGGGACGTCGGCTCCAGCCTGCCGCTGTGCGCCTGACGTCCGCTCGGGTCTGAGTCGATGTCAGTTCGGACGCGGTGGCGCCGTATCGCTTGGGCGGAGCAGGCCGTGGTGACCGGCTTGTCCCGGGACGGACCGTGGGTGTGGGTGGGACCCATATCAAGCTGTCCGTCCAGTACAGAGTAACCAAATGAGCGGGTGCCCGCTCGATGGGGCTGAAAACAAGAGGTAACCGACTGGAGTCTTTCCGCTCACATCAGGCTCGACCGTATGGCATTTCGCCCGTTCTTGTTACGTTTACACCACCCGTTCGGCGCAGTGCTCGAACTGCGCGCCCGACCCGCGAACCATCGGATCGCTGCCCTCGGCACGCAGTTCAGGTCCTGTTGGCCGAATCGCAAGCCGACCATGATCTGGTGATGTACCGCAACGGCATTTCTCGTGGGCGGACTCGGGAGGACCGACGCATGGAGCTGCGCAGCGTCGAGGAGCTGATGGATCTGCTGCACGCCTGCCGGGGCGGCCCGGAAGGCTCGGACGGCCGCCGGGGCGCTCCGGGCCGCCCTTCGGGCGCCTCGGTCGATCCGCACGAGCACGCGCTGCAGACCGCCGCGCTGCTGCGCCGGGGGCGGCCCGCCGACAAGGAGCTCCAGGTGGCCGGTCTGGTGCACGCCATCGGGCAGCTGCTGCGGCCGGGCGACGACACCGGGCACGCGGACCTGGCAGCCGACGCGGTTCGGCCGCTACTGGGCGAGCGGGTCGCCCGTCTCATCCGCCTGTCCGCCCTCGGCCCCGACGACCTCGTACGGCGGCACGCGGGCGGCTGGGTCGACGCCGCGCTCGTCGAGGACGTGCTGACACTACGACAGGCGGACGAGGCGGGCCGGTGCCCCGGGGTCGACGCCGGGGTCCTGGAGGACTGGCGCACGGTGCTGGAGCTGGTGGCGGAGCGGGCCGCCGGGCGGGCGGGCCGGGTGCGGGCGTAGAGGGTGCTTTGAAAGCCCCGCACAGCACCCCGGCGCCCCGGCCTGCCTTCACCACTTGCCGGGCAGGTAGTCCTTCATGAAGACGCCGTAGAGGTCCTCGCCCTGTTCGCCGCGGACGATGGGGTCGTAGACGCGGGCCGCGCCGTCGACGAGGTCGAGCGGGGCGTGGAAGCCGGCCTCGGCCAGGCGCAGCTTGTCGTAGTGCGGGCGCTCGTCGGTGATCCAGCCGGTGTCGACGGAGGTCATCAGGATGCCGTCGGTGTCGAACATCTCCTGCGCGCTGGTCCGCGTGACCATGTTCATGGCGGCCTTCGCGGCGTTGGTGTTCGGGTGGCCCGCGCCCTTGTAGCCGCGGCTGAACACCCCTTCCATCGCCGAGACGTTGACGACGTACGCGCGCTTGCTGGGCGCCTTGCACGCGGCGTCGGCCATCGCCGAACGCAGCTTACTGATCAGGATGAACGGCGCCGTGTAGTTGCACAGCTGGGTCTCAAGGAGCTCCACCGGGGAGATCTGCTCGATGGACTGCACCCAGGTGTTGCTGTCGACGACGTCGGGGACCAGTCCGCCCGCGTCGATGGCGGTGCCGTCGAGGTGCTTGGCGACGCTCGCGTTGCCCGCGACCAGGGCGAGGTCGGCGACCTTCTGCGCGTCGAGTCCGCTGCTGCCGAGGGGGAGCGCGGCGAGGCCGTCGACGGCGCCGGAACCGAAGGCGCCGATGACGTGGTGGGCGGGGAGTTCACCGGCCGGCAGCGGGGCGCTCTCGCCCTCGACGAGCGCGGCGTACGCGGAGGGCAGACGGCGCACGGTCTGGGTCGCGTTGTTGATCAGGATGTCGAGCGGGCCCTGCTCGGTGAGCTGGTCGGCCAGGGCCACCGCCTGGGCCGGGTCGCGCAGGTCGATGCCGACGACCTCCAGGCGGTGGATCCAGTCCGCCGAGTCGTCCATGGCCTTGAAACGGCGGATGGCGTCCTTCGGGAACCGCGTGGTGATCGTGGTGTGCGCGCCGTCGCGAAGCAGCCGCAGCGCGATGTACATGCCGATCTTGGCGCGGCCGCCGGTGAGCAGGGCGCGCTTGCCCGTGAGGTCGGCGCGGGCATCGCGGCGGGCGCGGTTCTCCGCGGCGCAGTCCTGGCAGAGCTGGTGGTAGAAGTAGTCGACCTCGACGTAGCGGGTCTTGCAGACGTAGCAGGAGCGGGGGCGCTGGAGTATCCCCGCGATGCGGCCGGCCTCGGTCACGGACGACGGCAGGATGCCCTCGGTCTCGTCGTCGATGCGCTGGGCGGAGCCGGTGGCGGTGGCCTCGGTGACCGCCTTGTCGTTCGCGGTCTTGGCGGCGCGGCGTTCCTGGCGGCGGCGCTGCTTCACGGTGCGGTAGATGCCGGCTGTGGCGCGGCGTACCGTGATCGCGTCGGGGTGGTCGACGTCCAGCTCGTCGAGCTCCTCGAGCACGCTGAGGCAGACGGCGAGTCGGTCGGGGTCGATGCCCCGGCCGTACGACGCCTCGGCCGTGGCGGAGGTCGCCTGCCCGTCTTCTGTCACCGTCATCGTGCTGCCGTTCCTTGGGGTCGCCTGCGGCGCGGGGGCCGTGTGTGCTGTTCGAACGCGGAATTCTACGGAGCGGCGGGCCTGGGCACCAAAAACCGGGTTTCACCCCGGTGGTCAGGGGGCGCAGGCTGTCAGGAGGGCCTCCGCCTCCTGGGAGAGCGCCTTGCCCAGGAGTTCGAGGTCCGGGACTGCCTCCCCGTCGGCGACCAGGCCGTAGTGCACGCGGCCGCGATACGTCGAGACGGCTACGGCGAGGGACTGGCCGTACGCCAGCGGAGCGAGGGGGTAGACCTCGGTGAGGGGGCAGCCGCCGAGGTGGAGGCCGAGGCTGGGGAGGGGGACGCTGGTGACGAGGATGTCGAACCAGAGTCGGGCGGCCTGGCTCACCAAGGGCCCGCCCAGGCGGTGGCCGAGGGGCGGGACGTGGTCGGCCAGGAGGGCCACCGCGCCGGCACCCCGGTTGGGCCCGGCGTCCTTGTTGCGGTCCATCGCCGTACGGACCGTGCGCAGGCGGCCCAGCGGGTCGGGATCGTCGACGGGGAGTTTCATCAGATAGCCGGAGAGCCGGTTGCCCTGAGGGTGCGCGGTGCGGGGTCGGCGCTTGGAGACGGGGATGAGGGCCCGGGGCGCGACCCCGTCGCTGCCGTCCCCGCGCTCGTCGAGCCAGCGCCGCAGCGCGCCGGCGACGACGGCGATGAGGACGTCGTTGACGGTGCCGCCGACGGTCTTGCGGATCCGGTGCACGTCGTCGAGGTCCAGGGCCACACCGACGGTGCGGCGGGTACCGCTCGGCTCGGAGGTGAGCGCCGCCGAGGACCGGGCACCCAGCGTCGTACGGGCGACGGCGGCGCCGATGTCGAGGGCGCGGCCGAGGTCGGAGAGCGTGCCCCGGACGAGGGACGGCAGGTTGCGCACCTCGCCGATGAGTCCCCGGGATGGCTCCACCGGGCGCGGCCGGGGCGCGGGCATGTCGATCGGGTCCATGACGGCGGCGGCGAGCGTCAGCGCCCGCAGCCCGTCGGCCAGGGCGTGGTGGAACTTGAACAGCACGGCGAAGGAGGTGCCGTCCTGCCCCGGCAGGACATGTGCCTCCCACGGCGGCCGACCGCGCTCCAGCGGGCGCTCCATCAGCCGCCCGGCCACCGCGTGGAAGTCGGCGGTCGGCGCGTGCAGCCGTACGTGGTCGAAGGGCTCGAAGTCCACGACCGGCTCACGGGTCGCGCCGCCGAAGGCCAGGGGCAGCCGTACGTCCGGGAACCACACGTCCCGGATCCTCATCCGCAGCCCGGGCACCGCGGCGGCCCTGGCGGCGAGCAGGTCGGCGGCGTCGGCGCCCGCGGTGGGCGAGTTCGCCGTGAAGACGCCGAGGGCGGCCAGGTGCATCGGGTGGTCGGCGGACTCGATGTTCCAGAACGCCAGGTCGAGTGGTGCGAGCAGGTCAGAAGTCAATGGCTTGCCTCGCGTCGACGATGGGTGAGTCAGTAGTCAATCGCCATTGCCCGATTACGGTCAAGTACGATCAAGCTACGCACAGTTAACAACAGATTAAGTCCCGCCTCGGTGAAAAGGCGGGACTCGTGGGGCATCTGTGGTCGACACGGTCACTCTGACACTCTGAAGGACCAGTCCGGGCGACCGGGCCGGGCGATCCGGCCGGGCGGTCAAGGGGTCATCGGGCCGAGTCGGCTACGGGACCCGCTGGCCCTTGCCCAGGGCGATCACTCCGCCCTTGGAGACCGTGTACAGCTCGGCGTCGCGCTCCGGGTTGACGCCGATGGTGGCGCCCGGGGGCACCTGGACGTTCTTGTCGAGGACGGCGCCACGGACGACCGCGCCCCGGCCGATGTGGACGTTGTCGTGGAGGACCGAGCCCTGGACGACCGCGCCGGGATCGACGACCACGCCCGGGGAGAGGACGGACCTCGTCACCTGGCCGCGTATCAGACAGCCCGCGCTGATGATCGACTCGCTGGCCATGCCGCCCGCGTTGAAGCGGGCCGGGGAGAGCTGTCCGGAGCTGGTGTAGATGGGCCAGCTGCGGTTGAAGAGATTGAAGGCGGGGCGCTCGGCGATGAGGTCCATGTGGGCGTCGTAGTACGCGTCGAGGGTGCCGACGTCACGCCAGTAGCCCCGGTCGCGGGTGGTGTCGCCGGGCACGTGGTTGGCGCTGAAGTCGTACAGCTGGGCCTCGCCGCGGTCGGTGAGCTGGGGCAGGATCGAGCCGCCCATGTCGTGCACGGAGTCCTCGTCCTCGGCGTCCCGCTGCAACGCCTCGATCAGGGCCTTGGCGGTGAAGATGTAGTTGCCCATGGAGGCGAACACGGTCTCGGGGTCGTCGACGAGGCCCGGCGGGTCGGCCGGTTTCTCCAGGAAGCGCTCGACGACCCGGCCGTCGGAGCCGGGGGTGATGACGCCGAAGGAGGAGGACTCCGTGCGCGGCACCCGTATCCCGGCGACCGTCACGCCCGCGCCGCCCTCGATGTGCTGGGCCAGCATCTGGCGGGGGTCCATGCGGTAGACATGGTCGGCACCGAAGACCGCCACATAGTCGGGCTGCTCGTCGTGGACCAGGTTCAGGGACTGCAGGAGCGCGTCCGCACTGCCCAGATACCAGCGCGGGCCGAGCCGCTGCTGGGCCGGGACGGGGGTGACGTAGTTGCCGAGCAGGCTCGACATCCGCCAGGTCGTGGTGATGTGCCGGTCCAGCGAGTGCGACTTGTACTGCGTGAGGACGCAGATGCGCAGGATGTCCGCGTTGACGAGATTGGAGAGTACGAAGTCCACCAGGCGATACGTTCCGCCGAAGGTCACCGCGGGTTTCGCGCGGTCGGCGGTCAAGGGCATCAGCCGCTTGCCCTCACCGCCCGCCAGTACGATTCCCAGCACCGAAGGTCCACCGCGCCGCATGCCGCCGCCCCTCTGAGCCCGGTCGTGCCGTGCCCTGTCCTTGACACCGCTGTGCCTACCCCTGTTTGAGGACTTCCTCGTACAGCCGGACCGTGCGCCGGGCCACCGCGTCCCAGCCGAACTCCCGCACCGCGCGCTCCCGTCCGGCCTCTCCCATGCGGGCGGCGGTGGCGGGGTCGGCGAGCACCGAGTCGAGGGTGCGGGCCAGCTGAGCTTCGAAGTCGTCCTCCGTCGACACCAGGAGTCCCGTCACGCCGTCCTCCACGACCTCCGGGATGCCGCCGACCCGCGAGGCCACCACGGCCGTACCGCACGCCATGGCCTCCAGGTTGACGATGCCCAGCGGCTCGTACACCGACGGGCAGACGAACACGGCGGCGTGCGTGAGGAGTTGGATGACGTCCGGGCGCGGCAGCATCTGCGGGATCCAGTACAGGCCCTCGCGTACGCGGCTCAGCTCCTCGAAGAGATCGCGGAACTCCCGGTCGATCTCCGGGGTGTCCGGCGCGCCCGCGCACAGCACCACCTGCACGGCCGGGTCGATGTCCCGTACGGCCCTCAGCAGATGGGGCACGCCCTTCTGGCGGGTGATGCGGCCGACGAACAGGACGTACGGGCGTCCGGCGTCGAGGCCGATCCGGTCGAGGACGTCCGTGCCGTGGTCCGGCCTGTAGAGGGAGGTGTCGATGCCGTTGTGCACGACGCGCACCTTGTCCGGGTCCAGGGCCGGGTAGCAGCCGAGGATGTCGTCGCGCATGGCGCCGGAGACGGCGATCACCGCGTCGGCGGACTCGATGGCGGTGCGCTCGGCCCAGCTGGACAGGGCGTATCCGCCGCCCAGTTGCTCGGCCTTCCAGGGACGCAACGGCTCCAGCGAGTGGGCGGTCATCACATGCGGGATGCCGTGCAGCAGCTTGCCGAAGTGGCCGGCGAGATTGGCGTACCAGGTGTGCGAGTGGACGAGTTCGCGGCCTTCGAGTCCGGCGGCGATGGAGAGATCCACGGAGAAGGTGCGCAGCGCGTCGTTGGCGCTGTCGAGCGCGGACCAGGGCCGGTGGCGTACGACGCCGCCCGTGGCCCCCTCCCCCCAGCAGTGCACGTCCAGCTCGACGAGGGACCTCAACTCATGGGCGAGGAACTCGACATGGACGCCCGCGCCACCGTAGACGTCCGGCGGATACTCCCGGGTCAACAGGCCGACTCGCACCCGGAACCCCCTTGCTCAGTGGCTGGTTCCCTCATGGTCACCCACATGGGGCAGTTGGGGAAGACCGCGATTGCCCCGCAGCGATGTTGAACGGCAGTCAGGTGCGGCCGGGTGGGCGGTGCCGGGTGGGGCGGGCGGTAGCGGGTGGGTGGTCGAAGCAGCAGTCGCCGCACAGACCGCCGCCGGGCAGCCGGTAGTAGAGGCAGCAGCTGCGGCGGCGGTACGTGACCGGGTCGAGCGTGCCGGAGAGGTCGGGGTGGGCGAGCAGCTCGGCGGCGAGGGCGCGGGCCCGACTCCCCACCTCCGTACGGCCGTTGGTGTGCCCCCATCGGTCGAGCTGGCGTACGGCGCCCATGAGCGCGGAGGCCGCGTTGCCCCACAGCAGGTGAGCGGAGACGGGCAGTTGAGCGCGCAGGGCCGCCGCGAGGGGGACGAGATGGCCGTCCCGTACGACCTCGCCGATCCGGTCGGCGGGCAGGCTCCGTACCTCCGTCAGCCACAGCTCGTCGGGGGCGCTCGCGGCCGCGTCCCAGCGCAGCAGGCGTGAGTCGAGGTCGGGTACACGGTTGTACAGCGCGGCGGCGCCGAGGGCGATGGACCAGAGGCGGGCCGCGAAGCCGAGATGGGCGATGGAAGCGGCGACGCGTGGCTCGGGGGCACGCACACGACGGGCGACATCCCGGACACGGAAAATTACGGGATTCGCGTAAACCTCCTTCTTCTCGTCTTTCTCATCGGTATCCCGTGCCGCGTAGGCCTCGGCGAGGGTGGGGAGCGGGCCGTTCGGCGGTTCTCCCGTGCGTAGGACGAAGAAGCCGCCGAGGGTCGTGAGGCCGGTGAGTCCGGGGTCGTGGTCCACGAGGTCGAGTAGTACCAGGTGCTGTCGGGGCGGTTGTCATGGTGGGCTGCACTCCGTGTCGCCCACCTTGGGTATTACGCGGGGCCCGTCGTACTCCATCGGCAGTAGGACTCAATGAGTGCTCAGGGACGACGACGGGAACACGTTCGCGCGGCATCGTGTTCGCCATGGAAGCCGATCGTTCACCACGCCGGACCCAGGGGGTCCGCGCCTCGCAGAGGAGCCGCTCATGAGCGCCCTCGCGTTGTCCGTGCTGCTGTCGTTCGTGTCCGCCGTCGCGTACGCGGGTGGCGCGATCGTGCAGGAGCGGGTCGCGGTGTCCTCCCCCGCTCAGTCCTACGCGCCGCTGCGCCGACCGGGCTGGTGGGCCGCGGTCGGGTTGAACGGCCTCGGTGGGCTGCTGCACGTGGTGGCCTTGGCTTTCGGCCCGCTGAGCCTGGTGCAGCCGCTGGGCGCGCTGACCATCGTCTTCGCCCTGCCCATGGCGGCGCTCTTCGTGGGCCGCAGGGCCGGGGCGACGGCGTGGCGGGGCGCGATCATGGCGACGGTGGGTCTCGCGGGTCTGCTCGCCCTGGTCGGCTCGGCCGATGTGCAGTCCCTCGACGCGGCCCAGCGGGTGCTGGTGGCCGTGGTCAGCGGTGGCGCGGTGGCGGCGCTGATGACGGCGGCCCGCGCGGCGCACCGGCACCCGGCGACGCGGAGCATCCTGCTGGCGGTCGCGTCCGGTGTCGCGTTCGGCATGTCCTCGGTGTTCACGAAGACGGTCGCCGTCGACTGGACGAACGGCATCGCGCTCTCCGGCCTGCCGACCCTGGCGGTCATAGGTGTCTTCGCCACGGCCGGTCTGCTGCTGTCCCAGGCCTCCTACCGGAGCGGCGGCCTCGCGGCCCCGCTGGCCACCCTGACCGTGGTGAACCCGGTGGTGGCGGCCGCGGTCGGCATCACGATGTTCGGCGAGACGTTCCGCTACGGCACGACCGGCACCGTGCTCGCGTTGGGCTGCGGGATCGTCGCGGCGGGCGGTCTGATCCTGCTGACCACCGAGCGGCTCGACGCCGAGGTGGACGAGGTACGGGACGGGCGGGTCGACGGCGACGTCACGGTCGGCGGCATCACGGTCGGCGATCGGGAGTCCCTCGCCATCCAGGAGCTGCTCGCGGCGCTTCCGCAGCAACCCGCGGCTGCCACGGCCGCCGACGACGCGATCGACCTCGACCTCGACAGGCCCGTGGTCGTACCCGCCCCGTTCCTGCGGGGCTCGTACGGGGAACAGGTACCGCCGCGGCCGTCCTACGGCGAGCTGTACGTGCCGAAGTCGCCGCTCGACCGGCATCACGACCGCGTCAAATCCTGAGCCGGAGGCCCGGTTCCCCCGGTTCCGGGCCTCCCGCGGCGGCGCGTCAGATCCGTACCCCTCCCGCCCTCAGATAGGCGATCGGATCGATATCGCTGCCGAAGCCGGGCCCCGTCCGCACTTCGAAGTGCAGATGCGGGCCCGTGCTGTTGCCCGTGTTCCCGGACCGGCCGATGCGCTGGCCCGCACTCACGCTCTGGCCGGCCTTCACCGAGATCGCCGACAGATGGGCGTACTGCGTGTAGCGGCCGTCGGAGTGCCGGATCACCACCTGGTAGCCGAAGGAGCCGCCCCAGCCGGAGGTGACGACCTCGCCCGCCGCAACGGACTTCACGGCGCTGCCGGTCGGCAGAGGGAAGTCGACACCCGTGTGGTAGCCCTTCGACCAGGAGGAACCGGAGGCACGGTAGGGCGTGCCGAGGGAGGCGCTCACAGGGGCGACGAAGGAACCGGACTGCTGCTGCCGGTCGGCCCGCTTATCCTGCCGCTCCTGCTTCTGCTCCTGTTTCTGGTCTTTCTTCTGCTTCTTCTGCTGGTCCTTCTTCTGATCCTGCTTCTGTTCTTTTCGCTGTTCTTTCCGCTCGTCGGACCTGTCCGTGCCGGGGGCCGTCGGGCGGAGGCTCAGCCGCTGTCCTGGAACTATCAGGTCCGGGTCGGAGCCGATGGTCTTGCGGTTGGCTTCGTAGAGCCCGCGCCAACCGCCCTTCACCTCGCGGGAGTCGGCGACCTCGGAGAGGGTGTCGCCCCGGACAACCGTGTACATCTCGACCTTGCCCGCCTGTGACTGGGGCGTGGTCTGTGGTTTGACGTCCTCGATCGTGCGTGTCGAACCGCTGTCCTTGGTGAGGCCCGCGCGGACCGAGCAGGTGGGCCAGGCGCCGGGGCCCTGACCGTCGAGGACCTTCTCGGCGATGGCGATCTGCTGTTCTTTGGTGGCAAGGTCGGCGCGGGGCGCGTAGGCGGTGCCGCCGTAGGCCTCCCAGGTGGACTGGCTGAACTGGAGGCCGCCGTAGTATCCGTTGCCGGTGTTGATGTTCCAGTCGTTGGTGGACTCGCAGGCCGCGACCTTGTCCCAGGTCTCGACGTCGGCGGCCTCCGCGGTGCCGGTGGCGATCAGCGGGAGTGCCATCCCCGCACCGCCGGCCGTGACCGTGAGTGAGGCGCGGTTGATCCTGTTCGGCTGGTACCGGCGGTGCCGACCGCGTACGGCCATCGAGAAGCCCCCTCGCATACGCCATGGGCCGCAAAAGTAAGCGCCGCGAACCGGCCATGACAAGACGAAAATTCAGCCGCTCCAACCCCACGAGTGGCGTGTAAGCGACCTGATCCGGCGCGTAAGTGCCCTCGTCCGGCGCACGAGTGACCGGGGACGGCGCACAAATGACGCGGTTACGCGCCCCATTGAGGCAGGTGGGGCCCTTCCCGCGTACTCAAGCCCGGCAGGCCGCGCAGTGCGATCGGGGCCCGCCGCACGTCAGGATGACCGGAGGGGCAATACTGGCGAGCGTTGACGGCGTTACCGATATCAGGACCTACCGGCACCACCGCTTCACCAGGTTTACCAGGTTTATCCGGATCAACCGGCACCACTGATTCCAGGATCCATAGGAGCCAAGCGAATGAGCACTTCAGCCCAGATCGGCGTCACGGGCCTCGCGGTCATGGGGAGCAACCTCGCCCGCAACTTCGCGCGCAACGGCTATACGGTCGCCGTGCACAACCGCACCCCTGCGAAGACGCACGCCCTGATGCAGGAGCACGGGCACGAGGGCGACTTCATCGCGGCCGAGACCGCCAAGGAGTTCGTGCAGGCGCTGGAGCGGCCCCGGCGGCTGGTCGTCATGGTGAAGGCGGGCGGTCCGACGGACGCGGTGATCGAGGAGTTCGCGCCGCTCCTGGAGCCCGGCGACATGATCATCGACGGCGGCAACGCGCACTTCGCCGACACCCGGCGCCGTGAGGCCGCGCTGCGCGAGCAGGGCATCCACTTCGTCGGCGCGGGCATCTCCGGCGGCGAGGAGGGCGCGCTCAACGGGCCCAGCATCATGCCCGGCGGCCCGGCCGAGTCGTACGACTCCCTCGGCCCGATGCTGGAGAAGATCTCGGCGAAGGCCGCCGACGGGGCGCCGTGCGTCACGCACGTCGGTCCCGACGGTGCCGGGCACTTCGTGAAGATGGTCCACAACGGCATCGAGTACGCCGACATGCAGCTGATCGGCGAGGCGTACCAGTTGCTGCGCGATGTGGCCGGATACTCCCCCGCGCAGATCGCGGAGATCTTCCGTACCTGGAACACCGGCCGTCTCGACTCCTACCTGATCGAGATCACGGCCGAGGTGCTGGCGCATGTGGACGCGGCGACCGGGAAGCCGTTCGTGGACGTGGTCGTCGACCAGGCGGAGCAGAAGGGCACGGGGCGCTGGACCGTGCAGATCGCGCTGGACCTGGGTGTTCCGGTGTCCGGTATCGCCGAGGCCGTCTTCGCGCGCTCGCTGTCCGGCCACGCCTCGCTGCGGGACGCCTCGCGGTCGCTGGCCGGTCCGAAGGCGACGCCGCTGAGCGCGGCCGAGGCCGGGGCCTTCGCCGACCGGGTCGAGCAGGCGCTGTACGCGTCGAAGATCGTGTCGTACACGCAGGGCTTCCACGAGATCGACGCGGCCCGTGACGAGTACGACTGGGACATCGACCTCGGCAAGGTCGCCTCGATCTGGCGGGGCGGCTGCATCATCCGGGCGGCCTTCCTCGACCGGATCCGGGCCGCGTACGACGCGCGGCCGGATCTGCCGAGCCTGCTCTCCGACGACACGTTCGCGCAGGAGATCGCGGCGGCGCAGGACGACTGGCGCGAGGTGCTGGTCGCCGCGACGCGGCAGGGCGTGCCGACGCCCGGCTTCGCGGCGGCGCTGGCGTACTACGACGCGCTGCGTGCGGAGCGGTTGCCTGCGGCGCTTACGCAGGGGCAGCGGGACTTCTTCGGGGCGCACACGTATCGGAGGGTTGACCGGGAGGGGTCGTTCCACACGTTGTGGGGGCAGGATCGGTCTGAGGTTGGCGCCTGAGGTGGGGGGACTGCGGGATCGCTCGCGGCTGCGGGTAGGTCGCGGCTGGTCGCGCCCACGCGGCGGAGCCGCAGATTGATACAACCCCGCGCCCCATAAGGGGCGCTGCAGCGGTCCGGCGTGGAGAAGTGCACGCCGGGCCGTTGTTTGTCAGATGTGCCGTCTCGCTACGAGAGCGGCTTTGGCTCTGGTTCTCCCGGGACCGGGTCAGGGCCCGGGGGCTTGGGGATGGGGTCCGGTTCCGGGACGGGGTTGGGGGGTGGTGGTGGGAAGGGTTCCGGGCGTCCGGGGCCCGGACCGGGGGTGGGGCCGGGCTTCACGGGGTCCGGGTCTGGGTGGGTCATGGTGTCCTCCAGCCAGTGGATACGTCGGCCATGGACTTGTGCCACGAGTACCCGTGGCCCGCACGGGCACTCACCCGTTCGGGTCAGACCGTGACGGCCTGTGGGCTGCGTCGCTGGTCCGAGCCCGGTACCGGCTCGGACGGGTCCGCGCCCAGGGACACGATCCGGTTGTCGCGGTCCACGTGCACGACCCTGGGCTCCAGAATACGGGCCTCGGCGTCGGAGACCTGGGCGTAACTGATGATGATCACCAGGTCTCCGGGATGGACGAGATGGGCCGCCGCACCGTTGATACCGATGACCCCCGAGCCGCGCTCACCCTCGATGACGTACGTCTCCAGGCGGGCCCCGTTGGTGATGTCGACGATGTGCACGAGCTCGCCGGGCAGCAGATCGGCGGCGTCGAGCAGGTCGGCGTCGATGGTCACGGACCCGACGTAGTGCAGGTCGGCCTGGGTGACGGTGGCGCGGTGGATCTTGGACTTGAACATGGTGCGCAGCATGGACGTACTCCCGGTTTTCGGCTCCCTGCCCGCTTTTACAGGTCAAGGGCTGCTTCCCTGCAGCGTACGCATCGGCCCGCGTCGCTTCCGTGACGCCCACCACGTGAAAGCCCTTCCACCATGTCGCGCGTCCCTCACGAACCGGGTTTCCTCGACGGAGGCGGCACCGGCCCCCGCTGGAGCGGCTCGACGAGATCCTCACCCCGGGCTGTCCCCGGGCTCGTACGCCTCGCCATCGGCGGGCGCCGCACTATCGTGGGAGGCATGGAGATCTCGTTCGTGCTCCAGCGGTGCCTCGCACCCCGCGCGGCTGTCGGCGGCGCCGGATGAAGACGCGGGGTGGCAGTTCCAGGGCGGCGGGTGACCTCGCCGACCCGACCGACGGCGGGCTCCCCCCGGACCGCACCCCGGCGATCCTCGAAGCGGCCAAGGAGGTCGCTTCGCTGCTCAAAGGGGGTGGGCACCCCTTCGCGCTGGCGGGCGGTGTCGCCGTGTACGCCCATGGCGGCCCCGGGACGCTCCAGCACGACGTCGACTTCTGTGTGCTGCCGGAGGACATCGGGGCCGTGACCGCCACGCTGGAGGCGGCCGGGCTTGAGGTGGTCGAGCCTCCGGAGGACTGGCTGCTGAAGACCCGAAGTCAGGGACAGGAGGTCGACCTGATCTTCCGGCCGGCCCGGGTTCCGGTGACCCGTGAGCTGCTGGACCGGGCGGAGGTGCTGTCGGTCGAGTCCGTGTGGATGCCCGTACTGGCGGTCACCGACCTGCTCGTGGGCCGTCTGCTGGCCTTCTCCGAGCACTACTGCGACTTCGGGGCCGTACTGCCGATCGCCCGCACCCTGCGGGAGAAGATCGACTGGGCCCGGGTCCGGCGCGAGTGCGGTGCCGAGCCCATGCCCGCCGCCTTCCTGTATCTGCTGGAGCGCCTCAACGTGATCGAGCCGGAGGAGACCGGCGATGGCGACAGAACCTGACAACGGATCGGCCGTCGACGACGACGTGGGCGTCGGCACGGACACCGGTCCGGGCACCGGCGCCGCCCACTCGGCGCCGAACACCGAGTACCGCATCGCCCACCTGGGGGAACAGCTCGCGCGTGGCGATCTGGCCGAGCTCGGTATGCGGATCGAGGCCCGCGGCGACACCGTGCACATCACCGGCACCGCGTCCACCGCGCACGACCGCGAGGCGATCCTGCGCATCGTGGCGGAGGAGCTGCCGGGCGTACGCGTCCGGGCCGACATAGCGCTGGCGGACGTCAGCGCGCCCGACCACTCCGAGGAGCTGTCGTGATCCGGGTCGCGGCCGTCGGCGACATCCATCTGGGGCCGGACAGCCGGGGTCTGCTCCGACCGGCGTTCGACACGCTGCCCGACCACGCCGATCTCCTGCTGCTGGCCGGGGACCTGACCCGGCACGGCATACCCGAGGAGGCACAAGTCGTCGCCGACGAGGTGGCGGGCCTGCCGGTGCCGGTGATCGCCGTCCTCGGCAACCACGACCACCACTCGGAGCGGCCCGAGGACGTCACGGACGTGCTCCGGGCGGCGGGCGTGACCGTGCTGGAGGGGGAGGGAACCGTCGTCGACGTCGACGGGGTCCGGGTCGGGGTCGCCGGGACGAAGGGGTTCGGCGGCGGCTTCGCCGGGCGCAGCGGCAGCGAGTTCGGCGAACCCGAGATGAAGGCCTTCGTCCGCCACACCCGAGGTCTCGCGGACGGTCTGCGCCGCGCCCTGGACGGGCTCGCGGCGGACGGCTGCGCGGTCCGGATCGCGCTCACCCACTTCTCGCCGGTGCCGGACACCCTGGTCGGTGAGCCCCTGGAGATCTATCCCTTCCTCGGCAGCTATCTGCTGGCCGAGGCGATGGACGAGTCGGGCGCCGACCTCGCCGTCCACGGCCACGCCCACCTCGGCACCGAGCACGGCATCACGAGCGGCGGTGTACGGGTCCGCAATGTCGCCCAGCCGGTCATCCGACGCGCCTTCGCGGTCTACGGCCTGCCGGTGAACGGATTCCACGACTCGGGAACCGCCGGCCCGGCGACCTACGGTTCGAGGGCCCACGGCTCGGCGACCGACCGCCCGGGAACCAGCGGCCCGGCGACCGACCGCCCGGCGACCGGCGGCTCATAAGCCCCGTTGCCCCGACCGGGCGACGCAGTCCACCCTCGTCGCGCGGCACCCCTGACGCACCCCACGCCGCGGCTACCGTCCGTCGACACATCCGGCGACAGCCGAACGGGAGGCTCTGGGATGCCCTGGCGATGGCGATGGGGAGCGGCGTTCACGACGGGAGCGGCCCTCGTGCTGACGACCGGCTGCGGGACGGTCGCGGAGCGGCGCACGGCGGCCATGGACGCCGCCCTCGACTTCGAACGGGCCCTCGGCGCCCGGGACGGGGCGGCCGTGTGCGCGATGCTGGCCCCGAGCGTCCGCGAGGAGGTCGAGCGGTCCGCCCGTACGGCCTGCGAGGAGGGCGTCCTGACGGAGGAGGTCCCCTCCGCCGCACCGGCCGCCGACGACATCGAGGGCGTCGATGTCAGCGGGCGGCAGGCCCGTGTCGTGTTCCCCGCGGACACCCTGTTCCTGTCCCAGTTCTCCGGCGGCTGGAAGGTCATCGCCGCCGGATGCACTCCGCGCCCGCAGCGGCCCTACGAGTGCCTGCTGAAGGGCGGATGAGGCCGGTGCGCACCATGTTCGTCCTCTGCCTGCTGGTGATCGCGGGCGGTCTCGCCTACTGCATCACGCTGGGGGTACTGCATCGATGAGCCCGATGAGCCGGTCCGTACGGAAGTTCCTGCGGGAGAACGGCCTCGGCCTCGTCTTCCTGACGCTGTTCGCCCTCGCCGTGGTCGGCCAGGCGTTCGCCGGTCACGCCGACTTCAACAACCAGCTCGCCGCGGACGACCTCCAACAGGTCACCCTCGGCGAGTACATGGCGTCCTCGGACTTCGCCGTCGACGTCATGGAGAACTGGCAGTCCGAGTATCTGCAGTTCTTCCTCTACGTCTTCCTCACGGTATGGCTGGTGCAGCGCGGTTCACCGGAGTCGAAGAACCCGGACAAGATCGGTGTCGAGTCCGACGAGGAGCAACGCGTGGGGCCGCACGCGGGCTCGGACGCCCCCCGCTGGGCGGCGGCCGGCGGCCTCCGCCTCAAGCTGTACGCCAGTTCGCTCGGCTACGTCATGGGAACCGTGTTCGTGCTGTCCTGGCTCGCTCAGTCGATCACCGGTGTGGCGGCCTACAACCAGGAGCAGCTGAGGCAGCTCCAGGCGCCCATGAGCTGGCCCAAGTACATCCTGTCCGCCGACTTCTGGAGCCGGACGCTGCAGAACTGGCAGTCGGAGTTCCTCGCCATCGCCTCCATGGCCGTCCTCTCGATCTATCTGCGTCAGCGCGGTTCCCCGGAGTCCAAGCCCGTGGGGGCGGCCCACACGGCGACGGGCGTCGAGGGCTGAACTCCGGGGACCCCCTGTTCCTACGCCTTCCTACGCCGCGGCGACGGGCACGTCCTCCGCCTCCGACTTCTCGAACTGCGTCCGGTACAGCTCCGCGTACCGTCCCCCCACCGCCAGCAGCTCGTCGTGCGTGCCGCGCTCCACGATCCGGCCGGCCTCGACGACGAGGATCTGGTCGGCGGCCCGTACGGTCGACAGACGGTGGGCGATGACCACGGCGGTCCTGCCCTCCAGCGCCTCCGCGAGGGCCTCCTGGACGGCGGCCTCCGAGGTGTTGTCGAGGTGTGCGGTGGCCTCGTCGAGGATGACGACGCGCTGGCGGGCCAGGAGCAGCCGGGCGATGGTCATGCGCTGGCGTTCGCCGCCGGAGAGCCGGTAGCCGCGTTCGCCGACCACGGTGTCGAGACGGTCGGGCAGGGAGCGTACGAGGTCGTCGAGGCGGGCCCGGCGCAGGACGTCCCACAGGTCGTCGTCCGTGGCGTCGGGGCGGGCGAGGAGCAGGTTGGCGCGGACGGTGTCGTGGAAGAGGTGCCCGTCCTGGGTGACCATGCCGAGGGTGCCGCGCAGCGACGCGGCGCTGAGGTCGCGTACGTCGATCCCGCCGACGCGGACGGTGCCCGCGTCCGTGTCGTACAGCCGGGGCAGCAGCTGGGCGACGGTCGACTTGCCGGCGCCGGAGGAGCCGACGAGGGCGACGGTCTGGCCGGGTTCGGCGCGGAAGGAGACGCCGTGCAGGACCTCGGTGCCGCCGCGGGTGTCGAGGGCGGCCACCTCCTCCAGGGAGGCGAGGGAGACCTTGTCGGCGGAGGGGTAGCCGAAGCGGACGTCGTCGAACTCCACGGCCACCGGGCCGTCGGGCACCTCGCGGGCGTCCGGTTTCTCCTCGATGAGCGGCTTCAGGTCGAGCACCTCGAAGACCCGCTCGAAGCTGACCAGGGCGCTCATGATCTCGACCCGGGCCCCGGCCAGCGCGGTCAGCGGCGCGTACAGCCGGGTCAGCAGCAGTGCCAGGGAGACGATCGCGCCGGCCTCCAGGGTGCCGCGCAGTGCGAACCAGCCGCCGAGTCCGTACACCAGGGCGAGCGCGAGGGCCGAGACCAGGGTGAGCGCGGTGATGAACGCCGACTGCGCCATCGCCGTACGCACCCCGATGTCCCGCACCCGGCGGGCGCGCATCGCGAACTCCGAGGACTCGTCGTCGGGCCGCCCGAAGAGCTTGACCAGGGTGGCGCCGGGCGCGGAGAAGCGCTCGGTCATGCGAGTGCCCATGGCCGCGTTGAGGTCGGCGGCCTCCCGCTGGAGCCGGGCCATACGGCGGCCCATGCGCCGGGCGGGGATCACGAACACCGGCAGCAGGACGAGCGAGAGCAGGGTGATCTGCCAGGAGAGGGTGAGCATCACGGCGAGCGTGAGCAGCAGCGTGACCAGGTTGCTCACCACTCCCGACAGGGTGTTGCTGAACGCCCGTTGGGCGCCGATCACGTCGTTGTTGAGACGACTGACGAGCGCTCCCGTACGAGTACGTGTGAAGAACGCGACCGGCATGCGCTGCACATGATCGAAGACGGCGGTCCGCAGATCGAGGATGAGTCCCTCACCGAGCGTCGCCGACAGCCGTCGGCCGAGCAGCCCGAGCGCCGCCTCGGCGACCGCGATGAGCGCGATGAGCACAGCAAGGCGGACGACGAGTGCCTCGTCCCCGCCCGAGACGATCACGTCTACGACGCGCCCCGCGAGCACGGGCGTCGCGACGGCGAGCAGGGCGGTCAGCACACCGATCACGACGAACCACGCGATACGGCGACGATGTGGACGGGCGAAGGCGGCGACGCGCCGTAGCGTCGTCCGGGCGAAGGGGCGGCTTCGCTGCTGGGCGTTCATCATGCCCTGCAGCTGCATCCAGGCGGTGGTCTCCATACTCATGACCAGAACGCTAAAACCTCAAGCAATCTTGAGGTCAAGGCATGTCGTGAAGTACGTGCGGACGGAGTACGCGCGGACGCGGTGAAGTCCGCCGCCCGGACACCCCCTGTCCCCGCGCCCGCAACCTGCCGTTGGGGCGCTGCGGAGAACCTCTCCCAGTGTGACAGCGATACGACTCCCCCAGGGACTGGCCAGGCGTATCCCGGTCCGCCGGATCCTGTGCCTGCTCCCTCTCGCCCTGGTCCTGGTCGTCGCCGTGCGCCACCGCTCCGTCCTCGTCGAGGGCTTCGCCCATTTGGCCACCGCCCAGTGGCCCTGGCTGGTGGCGGCGGTCTGCGCGACCTGTCTGACCTGGGTCGCGGCGGCCGTGACCCGGCAGGGCTCTCTCATCGAACGGCTGCCGGCCCTGCGGCTGCTGGCCACCCAGTTCGCGGCGGGGGCGGCGAACCATGTGCTGCCCACCGGGCTGGGCGCGAGCGCGGTGAACCTGCGGTTCATGACGGTGTGCGGGGTGTCGCTGGCCCGCTCGTCGGCGGCGCTCGCCCTGTATCTGCTCGCGGAGGCGATCGCCCGCGTGGGCCTGCTGCTGGTCCTGCTGGTCACGTTCCCCGGCGCGCTGCGTCTCGGCGCCCTCCTCCCCGACGGGGCGGCCACTCCCTTGCTGATCATCGTCGCGGCCGTGGTCTGCGTGGCCGTGGCCGTACTCCTGCTCGTACGACGGCTGCGCACAGCCGTGTTCGGTTTCGTGCGCACCGCGTTGAGCGAGGCCCGCTCGGTGCACACGCGTCCGACGCGCGTACTGGCGCTGTGGGGCGGCTCGCTGGCCTTCCCGGCGCTCCAGGCGGCCGGACTCGTCATGGTGGGGCTGGCGTTGGGCCTGCACGTTCCCGTGGCGCACATGGTGGTGGCGTATCTCGCGGCCACGGTCGCCGTCGCCCTCGTCCCGACCCCCGGCGGCCTCGGCTCGGTGGACGCGGCGCTCGTGGTCGCCCTGGTGGCGGCCGGCGGCCCGGTGGCCGTGGCGACCGCGGTGGTACTGGCGTACCGGATCATCACCCTCTGGCTGCCGCTGCTGCCGGGGGCGTTGACGCTGGGGGCGCTGGTCCGGCTGAAGGTGATCTGACCGCGGGCATCCCGAGAAACCGTGGCGAACCTGTCGGTGGCGATGCGCGTATCCGGACATTCGGCCGCACCCGACGGTCCGTCAATGGCCGATCCGCGCAGGTCCGGTGCCGATCAGTCAGCCGGATGGGGCAGGATGAGCCGTCGCACCCGGCGTCGTACACACGTCGCACGTACGCCGTACGCACGTCGTACGCACGTCCGGGAAAGCGTGATCGTGCACTCCGGATTCGAGCAGGTGGCAAGGTGACGACGCATCACATACGGTCCGCGGGGCCTGACATACGGCACATACGGCCCGTCGGTCGCTCCCGGCGTCCCTCGGGAGGCGACCGATGACCCGGTCCCTCACCCTCGACGACTACCTCGTGGCCGGAATCATCCTGGTCGCGGGTCTGCTGGCCGCGTTCCTGCTGCGCATACTGCTGCGCTGGCTCGGCGGCCACGCGACGAAGACGCGCTGGGGCGGTGACGACGTCATCGTCGACACCCTGCGCGCGCTCGTGCCGTGGGGCGCGTTCCTCGGTGGCGCGGCCGCCTCGGCGGCGGTGCTGCCGCTGACGAAGACGGTGCAGCACCATGTGAACCAGGGCCTGACGGTGCTGCTCATCCTCGTCGCCACGATCACGGCGGCCAGAGTGATCGCCGGTCTGGTGCGTACGGTCACCCAGTCCCGGGCCGGGGTCGCGGGCTCGGTCACGATCTTCGTGAACATCACCAGGGTCGCGGTCCTCGCCATCGGCTGTCTGGTGATCCTCCAGACGCTGGGCATACCGATCGCCCCGCTGGTCACGGCCCTGGGCGTCGGCGGTCTCGCGGTGGCCCTGGCGCTCCAGGACACCCTCGCCAACCTGTTCGCGGGCATCCACATCCTCGCCTCGAAGACGGTCCAGCCGGGCGACTACATCCGGCTGAGCAGCGGCGAGGAGGGCTATGTCGTCGACATCAACTGGCGGCAGACGACGATCAAGTCGCTCTCCAACAACCTGGTGATCATCCCCAACGGGCAGCTCGCCGGCACGAACATGACCAACTTCAACCAGCCCGAGCAGGACATGACCCTGCTCGTGCAGGTGGGCGTCGGCTACGACAGCGACCTGGAGCACGTCGAGCGGGTGACCAACGAGGTCATCGCGGAGGTCATGAAGGAGGTCGAGGGCGCCGTCCCCGACCACGAGCCCGCCGTCCGCTTCCACACCTTCGGCGACTCCCGCATCGGCATGACCGTGATCCTCGGCGTCGGCGAGTTCAGCGACCAGTACCGGACCAAGCACGAGTTCATCAAACGCCTACACAAGCGCTACCGCGCCGAGGGCATCAACATCCCGGCCCCCCGCAGGACGGTCACCCTCCAGCCGGGCGCCTCGGTCGAGATCCCACACCAGAGGGAGACGGCCGTCGAGGTGGCGCCCTAGAGGTCTTCGCCCCCGCCGCCCCTACCCGTCCCTCCCCCCGCTCGAGCGGAGCCGAGAGTGGGGGGGAGGGACGGGTACGGGTGGCGGGGGCGAGAAACATCCACCGCAACCCCCACCGCGCAACTCCCACCCCCGGACCCCTGTCGAGCCCGCCTCGATCACGAGATATCTTGATGTCGAGCAATGTTGCAGACGTGGAGCGGAGCACCCGGTGACTGACTCGACCATCATCTACACGCACACTGACGAGGCGCCCGCCCTGGCGACCCATTCGTTCCTGCCGGTGATCAAGGCGTACGCCACCCCGGCCGGTGTCTCCGTAGAGACCCGTGACATCTCGCTGGCCGGCCGCATCATCGCCGTCTTCCCGGAGTACCTGACCGAGGACCAGCGCATCCCGGACGCCCTCTCCGAGCTGGGCGAGCTGGCCAAGACGCCCGCGGCGAACATCATCAAGCTGCCGAACATCTCGGCGTCGATCCCCCAGCTGAAGGCCGCCGTCGCCGAGCTCCAGGCCCAGGGCTACGCGCTGCCGGACTACCCGGACGACCCGAAGACCGACGAGGAGCGCGAGATCCGCGCCCGCTACGACAAGATCAAGGGTTCCGCCGTGAACCCGGTCCTGCGTGAGGGCAACTCCGACCGCCGCGCCCCCGCGTCGGTCAAGAACTACGCCAAGACCCACCCGCACCGCATGGGCGCCTGGTCCGCCGACTCGAAGACGAACGTCGCGACCATGGGTGAGGACGACTTCCGCTCCACCGAGAAGTCCGCGGTCATCGCCGAGGACGGCGCGCTGAGGATCGAGCTGGTCGGCGACGACGGCTCCACCACCGTGCTGCGCGAGTCCGTACCGGTCCTGGCCGGCGAGGTCGTCGACGCCTCCGTGATGCGCGTCGCCCCGCTGCGCGAGTTCCTGACCGCGCAGGTCGCCAAGGCCAAGGCGGAGGGCGTGCTGTTCTCCGTGCACCTGAAGGCCACGATGATGAAGGTCTCCGACCCGATCGTCTTCGGTCACGTGGTGCGCGCCTTCTTCCCGAAGACGTTCGCGCAGTACGGCGAGCAGCTGGCCGCAGCCGGTCTGTCCCCGAACGACGGCCTGGGCGGCATCTTCAAGGGCCTGGAGGCCCTGCCGGAGGGCGCTGAGATCAAGGCCTCCTTCGACGCCGAGCTCGCCGAGGGCCCGGCCCTGGCGATGGTCGACTCCGACAAGGGCATCACCAACCTGCACGTGCCGTCCGACGTCATCGTCGACGCCTCGATGCCGGCGATGATCCGCACCTCCGGCCACATGTGGGGCCCGGACGGCCAGGAGGCCGACACCCTCGCGGTGCTCCCGGACTCCTCGTACTCCGGTGTCTACCAGGTCGTCGTCGACGACTGCCGCGCCAACGGCGCCCTGGACCCGTCGACCATGGGCTCCGTTCCGAACGTCGGCCTCATGGCGCAGAAGGCCGAGGAGTACGGCTCCCACGACAAGACCTTCGAGATCCCGACCACCGGCACGGTCCGCCTCGTCGACCAGGCCGGCAACGTGGTGCTGGAGCAGACGGTCTCCGCCGGTGACATCTTCCGCGCCTGCCAGACCAAGGACGCCCCGATCAGGGACTGGGTGAAGCTGGCCGTCACCCGCGCCCGCGCCACCGGCGACCCGGCGGTGTTCTGGCTGGACGAGACCCGCGCCCACGACGCGCAGCTGATCGAGAAGATCAACGCGTACCTGCCGGAGCACGACACCGAGGGCCTGGACATCCGTATCCTCGCCCCGGTCGAGGCCACCAAGCTGTCGGTGGAGCGCATCCGCCGCGGTGAAAACACGATCTCGGTGACCGGCAACGTGCTGCGTGACTACCTCACCGACCTGTTCCCGATCCTGGAGCTGGGCACCAGCGCCAAGATGCTGTCGGTCGTCCCGCTGATGGCGGGCGGCGGCCTGTTCGAGACGGGCGCCGGCGGCTCCGCCCCGAAGCACGTCCAGCAGCTGGTCAAGGAGAACTACCTGCGCTGGGACTCCCTCGGTGAGTTCTTCGCCCTGGTGCCGTCCCTGGAGCAGTACGCCCAGGTCACCGGCAACACCCGCGCCAAGGTCCTCGCCGACACCCTCGACCGCGCCACGGCGACCTTCCTCAACGAGGACAAGTCTCCCTCCCGTCGCGTCGGCGGCATCGACAACCGCGGCAGCCACTTCTACCTGTCCCTGTACTGGGCCCAGGAGCTGGCCAAGCAGACCGACGACGCCGACCTGGCCAAGGCCTTCGCGCCGCTCGCCGAGACGCTCACCGCGAACGAGCAGCGCATCGTCGACGAGCTGATCGCCGTCCAGGGCAAGCCGGCCGACATCGGCGGCTACTACCAGCCCGACCCCGCCAAGGCCGCCGCGGTGATGCGCCCGTCGGCCACCTGGAACGAGGCGCTGGCGAACTTCGCCTGACACACCGCCCGCGCATGAAGCCGCCCCGGCCGGATCACTCCCGGCCGGGGCGGCCCGTTTTCCCCACAAGGTCAGACGGTCCCGAAGGTCAGACGATCCTGAAGGTCATACGGTCCCGAAGGCCGTGCGCAGGGTGCCGATCGCCTGCCCGATGGCAGCCTCGGCGGCGTTGGTCTCCCGCAGGGCGTTGAGCATGACGAAGTCGTGGATGATGCCCTGGTAGCGCACCGCGGTGACCGGAACCCCGGCCTCGCGCAGCTTGTTGGCGTACGCCTCGCCCTCGTCGCGCAGGACGTCGGCCTCGGCGGTGATGACGAGCGCCGGGGGCAGCCCCTTGAGCTGCTCGGCGGTGGCCCGCAGCGGTGAGGCGGTGATCTCGGCGCGCTCCTTCTCACTGCTCGTGTACTGGTCCCAGAACCACCGCATGGCGTCGCGCCGCAGGAAGTACCCCTCGGCGAATTGGTCGTACGAACCGGTCTCGAAGGCGGCGTCGGTGACCGGGTAGAAGAGCACCTGCTGGACCAGCGGCACATCGCCGCGCTCCTTGGCCATCAGGGTCAGCGCGGCGCTCATGTTGCCGCCGACGGAGTCCCCGGCCACGGCCATCCGGGTCGCGTCCAGGTAGTGGCCGGCGCCCTCGGTGACGACCCAGCGGGCCACCGCGTAGTTCTGCTCGATCGCGACCGGGTATCGGGCCTCGGGCGACAGGTCGTACTCGGGGAAGACGACCGCGGCCCGCGCGCCCACGGCCAGCTCGCGCACCAGCCGGTCATGGGTATGGGCGTTGCCGAAGACCCAGCCGGCGCCGTGGATGTAAAGGATCACCGGAAGCACGCCCTTGGCTCCCTCGGGCCGGACGATACGGGCCCGGAGCTCGCCGGTGGGTCCGCCCGGCACGATCACCCACTCCTCGTCGACGGCCGGCATGGCGATCGCGCCCGACTGCACCTCGTCGACGACCTTGCGGCCCTCGACCGGCCCGAGGTCGAACAGGTACGGCGGGTTCGCGGTCGCCTCCGCGAAAGCAGCGGCGGCGGGCTCCAGAACGGGACGGGGGCGGGCGGTCTCGGACATGGCGGTCTCCTCGGGGATCGGGTGCCGCGGGGCAGGCTCGGCCGACGAGGTTCGCCGGGGCGGCGGCACACGATAACAGTAGCTCCCGATTAAGTCGTACACAACTAATTCATGCTCGATTCCATACCGAACTACTGTTTAGTGCACGATACAATCGGGGAGACTCAAAGGTAGGGTGGGAGATCGTCATGAAGAGCACGGGACCGAGGAGCGACACCGTGAGCACAACAGGCGACTTCGTGAGCACCGCCGGAGCGGAGCCGGCGCAGGGGTACACCCTGCTCCTGGACGACCAGCTCTGCTTCGCGCTGTACGCCGCCTCGCGCGCGGTCACGGCCCGCTACCGGCCGCTGCTGGAAGAGCTGGGGCTGACCTATCCGCAGTACCTGGTCATGCTCGTGCTCTGGGAGCAGGACTCGATCTCCGTACGCGACCTCGGGGCCGCGCTACAGCTCGAGTCCAGCACCCTCTCCCCGCTCCTGAAGCGCCTGGAGGCCGGCGGTCTGCTCCGCCGCGAACGCCGTACGGACGACGAACGCTCCGTCGCCATCCGTCTCACCGAATCCGGTGCACAGCTCAAGGAGCGGGCCCGTACGGTGCCCATGGACATAGGCGACGCCATGGGCCTGACCCCCGAGCAACACACCACGACCAAACAGCTGTTGCGGACGCTCACCGCCAACGTCAGCCAGGTGTGACCGGGGGCCGGCCCACCGGCACGGACCGTCCGCCGTCAGTGCGCGGCGTCCAGTCTGCCCCGCTGCTCCTCCGTCAGCTCCAGGTCCACCGCGCCCAGGTTCTCCTCCAGTTGGGCCACGGAAGACACCCCGGCGAGCGGGACGATCGGGAACCGGCCACCCAACTGCCAGGCGAGCACCACCTGGTTGACGGTCGCCCCCGCCTCCCGCGCGACCTCCTCCAGCGCCTTGAGCCGGGCGGGGGTGCCCGGGTGGTCGTAGTCCGGCCGCAGCTTGTCGGGGCGTACGTACCCGCCGGTGAGCAGCGGCGAGTAGGCGACGAGGGTGAGTTCGGGCTCGGCCTCCAGATAGCTCAGCAGTTCGGCGGTGGTCGCGCCGAGGGTGCCGTCCGGCCAGAGGTCGCCCGGGATGTCGGTGCGCGGGCGGAGGTAGCTGTGGTGGTACTGGAGCACGTCGTACCCGGGCAGTCCCGCCGCCGCGGCGAGAGCGCGGGCCCGTTCGACCCGCCAGACGGCGTGGTTGCTCACGCCGAGGAGACCGACGGTGCCCTCCACGACGAGTTCCGCGAACCCCTCGACGGTCTCCCGCAGCGGGGCCGTACGGTCCTCGATGTGCGCGTAGAGCAGATCCAGCCGCTCCGCCCCGAGCCGCTCCCGGCTCCGCTCCGCCGACTCCCGGATCACCTTCGCCGACAGCCCCTCGGCGTTGTCGACATAGCTGGTACCGGGCGCGAGCGGTCGGGCGCCGAGCTTGGTCGCGATGACGATCTCGTCACCGACGCCCCGGCTGCGCCGCCACCGCCCGAGCAACTCCTCGCTCTGCCCGCCCTGACCGCCATCGGCCCAGAAGGCGTAGTTGTCGGACGTGTCGATGAAGTTCCCTCCGGCTTCCACATACCGATCGAGCAAGGCGAAGGCGGTCTTCTCGTCCGTCTGCGAGCCGAACAACATCGCGCCGAGCGCCAGAACGCTCACCTCGCGGCGGGTAGCCGGATCACTGCCGATCATGCGGTACTTCATGCCGCTGCCTCCCCTTGCGCCCGCCCATCGGGCTCGAGAAGGAGTCTTCAACTTGGAGCGCACGCGAAGTCAACCGTGCTGACACAAAGGAGGATTCGCCCATAACCGACACCGAGACGGACACCACATTGATGCTGCTTCCCGACATGCCACTGCACGACCCGTTCATCTTAGCCGACGACGCGACCCGCACGTACTACCTCTACACGTCCAACGACCCGACCGTATCGGGCGTGGACGGCACCGGCACGATGGTCTACCGCAGCCGCGACCTGCGCGACTGGACCCGCCCCGTCGTGGTGTTCCTGACCGCCGAGCAACCGGGAATCTGGGCGACCGACGGCGGCTGGGCGCCGGAGGTCCACGCCTGGAACGGCAAGTACTACCTGTTCACCACCCTCCACAACGAGGACAGACCGCTCCCAGTACCCCCGGCCGGCCGTTGGGGCACGCCGTTCCAGCTCAAGAACCACATGCGCGGCACGATCACCGCCGTCTCCGACTCACTCCTGGGCCCCTTCACAGCCGTCGATCCCGCGCGCCCCACCCCACCCGAGAACCTGATGACCCTCGACGGCACGCTGTACGTCGACCCGTCCGGACAGCCCTGGATGGTGTACGCGCACGAGTGGCTGCAGACCATCGACGGCACCGTGGAGGCGATCCGGCTCACCCCCGACCTGACCCGCACGACAGGCGCCCCGACCTTCCTGTTCAAGGCCTCGGACGCGCCCTGGCTCAACGACCAGATCCCCGCCGGCGTACCGCACCAACTCCCGCCCTACATCACCGACGGCCCCCAGCTGTACCGCACCACTGACGGCTCACTCCTCATGCTGTGGTCGACCTACGAAAAGAACGCGGCCACGGCCGACGGCACCATCAGCGGCGGCTACGTCCAGACCTACGCCGTCTCGAAGTCCGGCGACATCACGGGGCCATGGCAACACCGCCCCCTGCTCCGCGACGACAGCGGCCACGGCATGCTCTTCCACACCTTCGACGGCCAACTGACGATGATCCTCCACCGCCCCTTCGACAATGCCCGCGGCAAGCTCTACGACATGCAACTCGTGGGCCACGAACTCCGAGTACTCCGCCAGCGCACCGACCTCGACGGCGGAGGCTGAAACCGGCCCCCGTCGTGCGCCCGCTCCTCGTACTCGGCCGAACCTATGCGCCGGCCTCGCTGCACACCTGGAGGCCCGCGACCCCCTCGTCCTTGTCCGTCAACTCCTGGACGTTCTGGACGTTCTGGACGCCCTCCAGGATGTCATCGAGGTTCACGTCGGACAGTCCGCGCCTGGCCACGGCGGCGACAGTCCGCAGGACCGCCTCGTGGAACGCGTCCCGCACGGCAGGGCGCATGACGTCGGAGGCGTCGAGGCAGCGCGGCACCTCGGTCTGCCGGAACTTTCCGTAGATCGCGCGTGCGGTGGCATCCACTTTGCCGTGGTCGGCGACCTCCGTCATGACCGTGGTCATCGCCGAGTACATGGTGCCCTGGCCCGCCCACCTCTGCTGCCCGGCCTCGGAGAAGAGGGCGCGCAGCGCCTTGCGGGCCGGTTCCCTGTCATTGAAGAGGGCGGCGAAATCGCCGGACACCTCGTAGCCCCGGGTCCGGTAGGGCCCGCCCGGGAGCAGTGGTGCCGTGTCGGTGAGGCGGGCGCCGTCGTCGCCCTGTGCGAAGGAGCCCTGGTGTTCGAAGGCGCACCGGGGTGTGGCCTCGCGGAAGGCGGTGTCGTTGCCCGGTGCGAGAGCGGCGGGGCCGCGCCAGTCCGTGGTCAGTGCCCGCTTCGCACGTTCGCTGTCCGTGGCGAGGAACCGGGCCCACTGCCGCCATGCCTCCCGGACCGACCCGTTCGTCCACGCCGTGGAGGCGTCCTTGCCGGTTCCGCGGGCCCAGTCCGCGTAGACGTCCGGTCCCGCCTGCTGCAGCACGATGTCCTCGATCCAGTCGGTGCCGGGCCAGCCGGCGGCGCCGTCCTCGCCCATGCCGAGGCACCAGGAGGACAGGGTGGTGGGGCTGCCGACGGCAGACTGCCACACGATGCTCTTGAGGTTGGCGTTGACCGGCCACCAGTAGGTCTGGCCCTTGCCTTCCGGGCGCCAGGGGCCCGCGTATCGCAGGCCCTTGACCAGGTCGTCGAGCGGCTTCAGGTGCTTCTCGGCGCGGTACTCGGCCAGCTCCCCGATGCCCGGCATGATCGCGATGTCGGGCGGGTCGCCGGCCTGCACACGGGAGAGCAGCACCTCACGCTGGGCGGAGGTGCCCTGGTAGCGGATACGGATGCCCTCGGCCTCCATGAGCTCACGGAAGCGCTGTTCCTCCTCGCCCGTCCATGGGCCGAGCACGGTGACGACGGGATCCCGCTCCAGGAGCTGGGGGGTGACGATCGCCGCCACGACAGCCAACGCGGCTGCTGAGGCGATCCGGCGGCGCCCCTTCGTGCGGGTCACGCGGTTCCACAGGCCGCGCGCCCACGACCAGTCGACCGGGCGCACCGGGTAGTCGGTGGTGAGCCGGGCGACGACGCCGGCGACGACGGCGCAGGAGGCGGCCACGCCCACGACGACGTAGGCGACGTTCCACCAGCCGAAGGCGGACAGGCCGGGCAGGCCGGTGGCGGCGACCCGCTGCTGCGCGGCGGCGAGGGCCCCGGCGTTTCCGTGCAGCGAGTCGTTCAGCGCGATGTCCAGGATGGCCGCGAGGTCGGTGCGGACGGCGTTCAGGCTCTCCGCCGTACGCCACGCCAGGAAGGCCGGTACGGCGGCCAGGGCCAGGAAGCCGGTGGCGCCGGCCAGTACCCAGGGCGCGAGGAGCCGACCGCAGCGTCGGCTGATGGCCCGGCACTCGAGGCCCGCCGCGGTGGCGGCGGCCGCCAGCGCGACCGCCGCCGCCACCCACGACGCGGTCAACAGGAGTCCCAGGTCGGCGAGTTCACCGGCCCGGCGCTGTTCGGCGGTGGCGACCGTGTCGAGGCGGTCGAGCAGGCCGGTGTCGGGGCGCTCCAGGAGGGCATGGGCCTCGGCAAGTTTCTCGTCCCGCATCTCGCCGTCCGCCTGGTACTTGCCCGTGGCGAGGGTGATGGCCTTGTTGTACGCCTCCAGCAGGCCGTTGACCGCGGAGATGTCCTGGTCGATGTCGCTGCCGACGTGGTCCGCGAGCTGGGTGAGGCCCTGGTCCGCGGCGGCGAGCTGGCTCTCGGCCGTCTCGCCCGCGCCGACCGTACCGGCGACCTTCTGGTCGATCGAGTCCCGGGCCGCTTTGTCCGCGCGCAGCACAGCGAGCCTGACGGCCGCCGAACCCTGCACGGACGGTGCGACCTCCTCGCGCAACTCCCTTACCGTTGCGTCGAGTTGCGATACGGCCACGCCGGTGAGCAGGGTGACACCGACGGCGGCGCAGCCGAGGAACGCCCACAGGTGACGCAACAGCAGCCGTCGCGTGCTCACACCGCGCGGAGCCACGCCGGGCCGCTCGCGCCGCCGACTCATGACAGCCCCTCTCCACAGCGCGTGCAGTAAAGGGCCCCGGGAACGGGCGTTTCCTCGCAGACCGGGCAGGGGCCGGCGGGGCGCTGCCGGCCTGACGTGCGGCCCGTGGTCCCGGCAGCCGACCGGGCGCCGAGGCGCAGCAGGGTGACACTGACCCGGTGGGTGTCGGCGGGCAGGCGTACGCTGACCGATCCGGCGGCGGCGTCATGGACTTCGCCATAGACCTCGATCTCGGCGAGCACCCAGCCCTCGCCGCTCCGGTGCGCCGCCGCGGCGGCCTCTCCCAAGTGCCGTTCCGCGTCGGCCCGTCGACCGGCCGCGAGGGCTTTGAGACCTTTTCTGAGATGCATGACCATCCGGTGCCGTGAGTCGAGGAGGCGGCTGCTGTCGCCGGTCATCTCGTCGCTCGTGCGGGGGGGGCGGTCCGTGCGGGTGGGAGGCGGGGATCGCGCCAGCGGGCGGTGACGGCTTCATGCAGGGACCCCAGCGACACCATGGCGAACTGGAGTTCCTCGCCGAGCGGGTCGTCGGTGCCGTCCGCGCGCAGGGCGAGGAGGAACTCGCCGGCGGCGCCCGTCGGATCCCACGGCAGGGTGGGGAACACGTGACGGTACGGTCCGGACGGCGGGTCGGCGGCGAGTTCGAGGTGCTCGGGCGTGAGCTGGACAAGGGACTCGACGCTCACACCGGGGCGTACGGTGACCTCCAGCGGCAGCGCGGGCACGGCGGCAGGCACGGCGGCAGGCACGGCGGACCGCCGCGGCGAGCGCGGCGGCGAAGTCCGGGCCCGCGTCGTCGGCCGTCCCCCGCAGACGGCCGACGATCCGTTCCAGTGGCCGGTAGTCCCAGTGCTTGCCGACGGCGATCACATCGCAGGTGAACTCGGCGCCGCACGCGGCCAGTTGGGCGGCGAGCGACGCGTCCTCGTATCCGGTGCTCCCGTCGGTGACCAGCAGCAGCCGGCACAGCGGCCGGTCGCACCCCGCGAACAGCCGCCGTGCCTCGGCCAGCCATCCGTCGTAGCCGAAGGATCTCGGTGCGCCGTCGGCGGCCAGCGGAGCCGCGCCCATCGCGAAGGCCGCATTGACCCGGTGCCGCCGGTCGGCCGGCGCCCACGAGCCGGGGCCGGCCGGGTAGTAGCGCACCGGCCCCTCGCCGCGCCCGCCGCCCGCCGTGACCACGGCGAACGACACCCCCGAGGGCATCGCAGTGAGCGCGTCGCGCACCGCGGCCACCATGCGCTCCCTGCGGTGTTCGGCGAGGTCGAGCGCGATGAGCAGGGCGACTTGCCCGGGGTCGGCGTGCTCCCCCCGCGCCCGGTCGAAGACGGCCACCTTCACCTGGGCGAGCAGCCGGGCCGACTCGCCCGGCACGCGTCTGTCCGGCACGAGATCGGGCTCGTCGACATGGACGACGAGCGTGGTGGCGTACGGCACCGCGGTCCCGCCACCGCCCGAGGACGGCGTCGTCGGAACCTGCTCGGCCGGACATCTCATCAAGTCCTCCTGGCAGGGCATGTGTCGAATGTCCCGTCGTCCGCGCGAAGCGCGGGCGCAGCGGTGTCCGGTGCGCAGGCGGGACATTCGACACACGCCCTGGGTGCTGCGGCACGGACACCGCGCCGTCTCACGTCCACGTCGTCGGGCGGACGGCGTGGGCGCGCTCCACCAGGGCCTCGCTGAGGTCCGCGTCGGTGGCGGCGAGTTCCAGGTAGTCGTGCTCCAGTTGGGCGCGGACTTCCACCGCCCGGCGTTCGGCGGGGGTCGGTTCGTACGCGGGCCGCCACCAGCGGCGCAGGTGGTGCCACAAGGTGGCTTCGCCCGTGCCGAGCAGGCAGGCGAGGCCTACGAGGGCTCGGGGTATGTCGTGGTCGACGAGTTGGGGAGACCGTTCAAGACGGACAAGCTTCGCCGCGAAGCCCAGAAGCTGATGGAGGAGGCAGGGGTACGCCGAGTCCGCCTCTACGACGCGCGTCACGCCTGTCTGTCTTGGATGGCCAACAACGGCGTTCCCGACACGGTTGTCTCCGCCTGGGCCGGACACAGCGACCTGTCCTTCACCAAGCGTGTGTACGTGCACCCGGACCCGCAGAGCCTCAAGGCAGGTTCGGAGAAGCTGAGTGAGCTACTGGGGTAGGGCTGTGACCAGCCCACCTTTGGTGGGGGGCATGAGCCCTCACCGTGACGTTAACCGCGATTCGAGTCATAGCCCCACCGAGCCCGGCCGTCCTTGCCCATGAAGCACTTGGCGGGACGTCCGTCCTCGGCGATGCCGAGAGCCCCGATGGGGGAACAGGCGTATCCGAACTGGATACCCACTTGGCCAGCGAGGTCCTGGCCGCCTGTCCCGCCGTTGTCGTTGTCTTCCTCTGCTTCTGTCTCTGGGGAGTCGGGCGGAGAAACGGTCTCGGTTGTTGTGGTAGTGAGCGATGTGGGTTCTGATGATGGTTCGTCATTGATGTCGTCGACCGTTGAGATCATGAAAGCGCTGAAAAGTGGGTCTTCGAACTTGAGCGGTGTGTCGTCCCGAGTGGACTGACTGGCTGTCACGTTGCGTGAAGACCANGGGTCTTCGAACTTGAGCGGTGTGTCGTCCCGAGTGGACTGACTGGCTGTCACGTTGCGTGAAGACCACGGGTGATGGAGGTTGCCCTGGTAGCAGGATGCCCGTGGCCATGAGTGATCATTTCTGTTCTCGACGCAGAACGATCACCCAGAAACCACGGGCTTGGACAACGATACGACGTTGCTGCTCGACCTGGACGGCCTGGCCGTCGCGCGGGTGGAGCGGCTGGAGGACGGCACCCGCCGGGTGCACCTGATCACCGCCGATGAGCGGGCACGGGCCTGTCCCGAGTGCGGGGTGTTCGCCACCCGGGTGAAGGGCTCCGCGACGACCCGGCCCCGCGATCTGCCGTACGGCGAGAGCGGGCTGGAGTTCCGCTGGCACAAACGCCGCTGGTGGTGCCGGGAGCCCGGCTGCCCGCGCCGGTCCTTCACCGAGCAGATCCCGCAGCTACCGGCCGGCGCGCGGATCACCATGCGGCTGCGCGGTGCCGCTGGGCAGCGGATACGCGACGCCGCCTCCACCGTCATCCAGGCCGCCCGTGACCCGCACCTGTCCTGGCCCACCGTGATGGACGCCTTCCGCACCGCCGCACATGAGGTCACCCAGGCGCCGCTGCCCGAGGTGAAGGTGCTGGGCATCGACGAGACCCGGCGCGGACGGCCGCGCTGGGAACAGGACCCCGCCACGGGCAAATGGATGCTGACGCGCGATCGGTGGCACACGGGGTTCGTCGACGCACTCGGCGCCGGCGGCCTGCTCGGCCAGGTCGAGGGCCGCACCGTCGCCGATGTGCTCGCCTGGCTCGCCACCACCCCGCTGGCCTGGAGAAATGGCATCGAGTACGTGGCCATCGACATGTCGGCCACCTACCGCGCCGCCGTCCGCACCGGTCTCCCGCACGCCACCGTCGTGGTCGATCACTTCCACATCGTCCAGCTCGCCAACAAGATGCTGTCCACGGTCAGGCGCCGCACCACCGCCGAGACCCGCGGCCGGCGCGGACGCGCCAGTGACCCGGAGTGGAAAGCCAGACGGCGCCTGCTGCGCAACCGAGAGGACCTCACCGACGAACAGTTCGCCACGATGTGGAACGCACTGCTGGGCGAGGGAAGGATCGGCCAGACCCTGCTGACGGCGTGGATCGCCAAGGAGAACCTCCGCAACCTCCTCGCGCGCGCCCGCACTGGCGCCGACCGCCATCAAGTCGGCCACGCTCGCTGGAAGTTCCTCACCTGGTGCGCGGACTCCGACATCCCCGAGGTGAGGCAGCTCGCCGTCACCGTCGACCGCTGGTGGCCGGAGATCGAAGCGTTCATCCACACCGGGCACAGCAACGCCAAAAGCGAAGGCATCAACCGCGTGATCAAGCTCGTCGCTCGCAACGCGTTCGGCTTCCGCAATGCCGACAACCAACGACTACGGACACACTGCGTCACCACACGCCGAGCCCGCGGACACCTCCGCACCGCTCAACTTTGAAGACCC
>NZ_VTHJ01000060.1 GCF_008386495.1 Streptomyces tailanensis
TGTCGCCGCCCCGGGGTCGAGTACGCCGGGGACCAGTACGCCCAAGACCGTTCGGGGCGTGCGGCTGAACGGGCTTACTCCTGCTCAGTCCCCAGGAACGGTTCTCTGTGGGTGTGCACCATGACATCCCTTGACGGGTGCGCTCCCGGTGCGGACCGGGCGGCGACACCGCGGACACGGTCGGCGGCGTGAGGCAGCAGGCATATGAAGGAGGGGCTGGCAGCGGTTCCCTGGATCGGTCGTATGGCTTGTCGTTCGCGCGAGTTGGTGCGCCCGCGCTGGGTAGAGGTTGATCTGTTTGTGATGCGTGGCCGGTCCTTTCGGACCGGCCACCTGCCCCTTGCCTGGCTCAGGACTTCTGGGCGAGGGCCTTCAGCGCGTTCTCCGCGCCGGGGTTCAGCGGGACGGGGGTGACGATCTCGGCCATGTCGAGTTTGATCTCGGCCGCGGCCGCGTTCACCTTCTCCAGTTCGCTCTTCTTCACGTAGATGAGGTTGACGATCTCGGCGGCGAGATCCGGGTCGAAGCCCTTCTTCACCAGCAACACGTTCGGTACCACGATCGTGGGCACGTCCTTGGGCTGGTTGTATACGGACTTGGGGATGGAGGCCGTCATGTAGACATCGCCGTACTCCTGGTTCAAAGCGGACAGCTGTGGTGTCACGTCCAGGAAGCGGACCTCTTTCTTGAGGCTGGTGGTGAGGTCCGTGATGCCGCCGCTGGGCAGTCCGCCGGACCAGAACAGCGCGTCGATCGTGCCGTCCTTCATGGCGTCCACGGTTTCCGGGAGGCCCAGGCGGTCGGCGGAGATGTCCTTGGCGGGGTCCAGCCCCGCGGCTTTCAGCAGCCGGTTGGCGATCACTTCCGTGCCGGAGCCGGGGGCCCCGGTGGAGACCCGCTTGCCCTTCATGTCCTTGATGGAGTCGATCCCTGAATCGGAGCGGACCAGCACCTGGGTGTAGTTCGGGTACAGCCGGGTCAGTGCCTCGATGTTCTGGGGGGAGGTGAAGGACTCCTTGCCCTTTACGGCGTCGCCGGCGGTGTCCAGCAGGGAGAAGGCGAGGTCGTAGGTGCCGGCTCCGAGGCCCTGGATGTTCTGCACAGACGCGCCGGTGGTGGTGGCGGTGGCCCGGTAGCCGTCGAGGTTGTCGGAGATCAGCTCCGCGAGTCCGCCGCCGATCTGGTAGTAGACGCCGGTGGTGGGCCCGGTCGCGATGGTGAGCCGGCCTCCCTTTCCGCTGCTGCCGGCGGCCGTGTTCTCCGTCTGCTTCCCGCCACCGCAGGCGGTGGCGAGGAGACCTATGGCGAGTGCGGCGGTGGCGAGGCGCAGGGCGCGCATCTGGTGCTTCATCGAAACTCCTTGAGTGGAGACCCCGGTCTTCATGCCGGGGAGAAAACGCATCCGAATATCGCCGGACGCGGAGCGTCCGGGTTGCACTACGCTGTGTCGCACCCGGCGGCGACAACCAAGCCGCCGGGTCTACCGCCGGGCCGGCGGGAAGTCAGGTCTGTGGAGCTTGTGTAAGACCGTGGGCGGCACACCGTCCCTTCGCTGGTAACCCCAGGCGGCAGCGGGCTGCGAAGCGGAAAGCTCGACCCGTGAGGGAAGGGATCTCCGCTGTTCACGGCGGGGTGGAGGTCAAGAGGGGAGCTGTCCTTCCGCGTCTGCGCTGTGATGGTGTTCCGCCTGGGGGTTCCCACCACTGGTGGGAACCCCCAGGGTGGTCTGCCTGCGGCGCACCAGATGCACGCCGAGGGCGAGTGCGAGGGCCGCGAAACCCGCGGTGATCGCTACGGCTTCGAGGTACAGAAGGCACAGGGCGGCGGCTGCGCACAGCGCCCGCTCCACCGGACCTGCCGGGCCGAGCAGTCGGCCTCCGGTGGCCGCGGCCAGGGCGGCCACGGCGAGGGCGGAGACCGCGGTGGTCCACAGGACGCCCCACAGGCCGCCCGTGCCGAGCAGATGGGCGCCGTTGTCGGTCAGGACGAAGGCGAACGGCACGAGGAACGCGGGCAGCGAGTACTTCCAGGTCGCCACCATCGTGCGCATCGGATTGCCGCCGGTGATGGCGGCGGAGGCGGCCGCCGCCATGGCCGTCGGCGGGCTCACCTCGGAGAGCACGGCGTAGTAGAAGATGAACATGTACGCCTCGTGGGTGGCGACTCCCAGTTCGAGCAGGGCGGGCGCGATGATCACCGCGGCGATGATGAAGGAGGCGGTGACCGGGACCGCGAGCCCGAGGATCGACACCGCGACCGCGGCGAAGAGCACGGTCAGGACCAGCGTCACGGTCGGGTTGTCGCCGAAGATCCCGGCCGCGTCGACGATGACCGAGGCCAGGTTCAGGCCGAGGCCGGTCTGGGTGACGACGGCGACGATCATGCCCGCGGCGGCGCAGGTGGCGACGACCGGGAGGACCGACTTGCTGCCCTCGGCGAGGGCTTGGTACAGCCGTCGCGGCGTCATCCGGTGCTGCGGGTCGAGGAACGACAGCAGGAACTGCAGGGCCGTCGCGTAGACCACTGCCTTGAACGGGGGCAGCCCCATCGCCATGAAGCCGACGATCATGAAGAGGGAGAGGAAGTGGTAGCCGAACCGGCCGAGCAGGCGCAGTGCCGAGGTGGGCTCGTCGTCCACGACCGGCTGCGTGTGGTGTTTGCGGGCGTCGATCTCGACGGCGAGGAGGATGCCCAGGTAGTACAGGAGCGTGGGCACCAGCGCGTACAGCAGGACGGTGAGGTAACTCTCCCTCAGGTACTCGGCGATGATGAACGCGGCGGCGCCCAGCGTCGGCGGGGAGAGGATCGCGCCGATGCCGGCGGCCGCGAGCACTCCGCCGCCCTGTTCCTTGCCGTAGCCGGCCCGGCGCAGGACGGGCCAGGCGACTGAGCCCAGGCTGACCGCGGTCGCGGTGCCGGAACCGGAGACCGTGCCGAGGAGGAAGCCCGCGGCGGTCACTGTGCGGCCGGGGGCGCTGCGCGAGCCGCGGAAGGCCGCGAACGACAGGTCGATGAAGAACTTGCCCGCGCCGGAGATGTCGAGGACGGCGCCGAAGATGGTGAACAGGACTATGTAGGTGCCGGCCACGTTCAGTGGCACGCCGTAGACGCCGTCGGTGCCCATGAAGTAGTGGGCGGCGATCGCGTCGATGTCGAAGCCGCCGTGCGCCAGGGACCAGTCGTACGGCAGCAGTCCGCCGTAGTACGCGTACACCAGGAAGCTCGCGCAGAAGGCGGGCAGGACCCAGCCGGTGGTGCGCCGACATGCCTCCAGGACCAGCACGATCATGGCGAGGCCCGCAGCTGTGTCCAGTGAGGTCGGAAGCTGGCGCCGCTCGATGAAGGCGTCGAACTCCAGCAGCGGATACAGGCATACGGCGAGTGCCGCCGCGGCGAGCAGCCAGTCGAGCCAGGCTGGGTTGTCGTGGCGGACGGCCGTCTTGTCCGACCTCCCGTCGGCGGGCGCGGTGCGGTCACCGCGTCGCCAGGGGAGCAGCAGCGCCGGTACCCGTACCGTCCCGCGGTGGGTCAGGAAGATCAGCGGCAGCGCCCCCGACAGGAAGAGGGTCAGGTAGTACTGGGTGCCCTTGGCCACTGGAAAGAAGATCGCGTACAGCACGAAGACCGACAGCGCGGCGCACACCACGGACACGGCCGCGGAGACCCCGGGGGAGAGTTTGCGGGCCGGCCGCTCCTGTTCGAACTCGGCCACGAGCTCCTCGGCTGATCGCTGCCTCGGCTCGGACGGCGCCGTTGCCATGCTCATCGCGGCATCTCCTGGGGCTAGGTGGTTCGTGTTGCCCCAGACCGTGGCAGCCGTTTACATGCGGGCAACAGAGCACGCCCGAGGACTTAACGTAGGTTTAGGGTTCAGTGACGGCGGTCACTTCTACGCTCATCGCGACGGCTGTGACCTGCGCGCTCCCTCGGCACCCCTGCCGCCGGGCCTCAGGCCCCGCCGGATTTCAGTAACCGGGAGGCCGTGTGCGGATACTTCTCGTCGAGGACGACAACCGGGTCGCCGACGCCCTCACCGGTGCCCTCCGGCGCCACGGGTACGAGGTACGGCGTGCCGCCAACGCGGCTGACGCCCTGGCGGCACCGACGGTCGATCTCGTGCTGCTCGATCTCGGCCTGCCCGACCGGGACGGCATCGAGGTGTGCCGGGAACTGCGCGCCCGTGGCGGGGTCCCGGTGATCGCCGTGACCGCGAGGGGAGACGAGCCCGACCGCGTGCGGGGGCTGCGCAGTGGCGCCGACGACTACGTGGTGAAGCCCTTCGGGACCGCGGAGCTGCTGGCCCGTATCGAGGCGGTGCTCCGGCGCAGCGTGAGCCAGCGCGGCCACGAGGACCTGCTCGTCGCCGTCGACGGCCTGGAGGTGGACCTCGGACGGCGCACGGTCACCGTGGACGGGCGGAGTATCACCCTGACCCGCAAGGAGTTCGAGGTTCTCGCCCTGCTGGCCCGCGCGGGCAGTGCCGCAGTGCCCCGCGACCGGATCGTGGTGGAGGTGTGGCAGACGACGTACGACGGTATGTCACGCACCCTCGACGTCCATGTGGCCACCCTGCGCGGCAAGCTGGGGCGGGCGGGGGGCCTGGTGCAGACCGTGCGCGGCTTCGGATACCGGCTCTCCGCCGGTACGGGGGCGGCCCGTGGTCCGGGGGGCGACGCTGGTCCGGGAGTCGACGGTGGTGGCGCGGAGGCCGGCGGTCCGGCGGCGGCAGGCGAGTAAGGACGCCGGATGCGCCGCCGACTTCTCGTCATCGTCTTCGTCCTGGTCGCAGGTCTGATCGTCGCGCTCAGCCTGCCCCTGGTGCGGGCCACCGCGGAGCGCACGGTCCAGAGCTCGTTCATCGGGAGGGTCGAGGACGGCGCCTGGTTCGCCGACCTGGCCGCCACCGCCCTGGAGTCGGGGCGGACCGGCCGGCTCGAGGCCACCGCCGACCGCTACGCGAACCTCTATGACTCACGCGTCGCGGTGGTGGACGCCGACAGCGAGACTGTGGTCGCCTCGCGCCCCGTCGACCTGGAGGAGCCGCAGGTGCGGTCGGCGCTGCTGCTCGCCCTCGCCGACCGGCCTCCCGAGCAGCCCGGCGTGTGGTGGCCATGGGACGACCGGCCCTTCGTGCTGGCCGAGCCCGTCCGGCGCGACGGCCGTGTGCTGGGTGCCGTGCTGATCGTCTCCCCCACCGACCAGGCCCGTTCCGAGGTTGCCGACCATCTGACGCTGGTGGTACTGGGCAGCCTCGCGGCACTCGTCCTGGTGGTGATCGCCGTCGCGGCGCCGGTGGTCCGCTGGGTGCTCCGCCCTGTCCACGACCTGGACCGCGCCACCCATGAGGTCGCCCTCGGACGCCTGAAGACCCGTGTGTCGGAGCGGGCGGGCGCCCCCGAACTGCGCCGCCTCGCCAACCACTTCAACGTGATGGCGGACAGCATGCACGCCTCCCAGGAGCAGCAGCGGGCGTTCGTGGCACAGGCGTCCCACCAACTGCGCAACCCGCTGACCGCGCTCCGGCTGCGGGTGGAGAACCTCGAGGAGTTCGTGAACGACCCGCGCGGCCTGAACGAACTGCACTTCGCTGTGGAGGAGGCCGACCGGTTCGGCGAGATGCTCGACGGGCTGCTGCGGCTGGCCAGGGCGGAGGCGTCCGAGGCGGAACGCGCACAGGTCGACGTCTCAGCCGTGGTGAGACACCGGGTCGATGCCTGGCGGACGGCCTTCGCCAGCGCAGGCGTCCCGCTCAGCACGACGATTCCCGACGGGGTGAGCGCGCTGTCCCTGCCCGACTCCCTCGACCACGCACTCGACACCCTGCTCGACAACGCCCTCAAGTTCAGCGAGGGGGCACCGGTCGATGTCTCCGTGCACCGCGCCCCGGCCGGGGCAGCGAGGGAGACGGTCGAGGTGACGGTACGGGATGCCGGCGCCGGCCTGACCGAGGAGGAACTGCCCCAGGCGGGCGGGAGGTTCTGGCGCAGCACACGCCACCAGAACGTCCGCGGCACAGGGCTCGGCCTCGCGCTCACCCGCATGGTGGTGGAGGCGGGCGGCGGTGAACTGCTCCTGGCAGCCGCGCGGCCACACGGACTCTCCGCCACCGTACGGCTGCCCGCCGCGCCGGCACTCCCCGGCGACCCGGTGTGATGGGAGTCGGTGACGGGCCTGTAAGCGGTCAGGGATGCGACTCGCGGTACCACCGGGCGGCGCCGGGGTGCAGCTCCAGCGGGTGGGTGGCGATCGCCGTACGCCGGTCGAGGCGGCGGGCCTCCGGGTGCGCCCGGATCAGCCGGGACTGCCCCTCGAACAGCAGCCGCGTCAGCCAGTACGCCTCCGCGTCCGGCATGTCCCGCCGTACGACCAGGAAGTTCGGCACGCTCACCGTGGTCACCGCGCTCTGTGCCCCGTAGACGACGGCGGGCACGGTGGTCTCGGTGTAGAGCTCGCCGTAGGACCGGGTGAGCTCCCCGACCACGTCGCCGAGGTCGACGAGGCGGATCGTCGTGGTCCGGCGGAGTTCGGTGATCGCCCCGGTCGGCAGGCCGCCGCTCCAGAAGAAGGCGTCGATCCGCCCCTCGGCAAGGGCGGTCGCCGACTCACGCACATCCAGCCGCAGCGAGGTCAGGTCGCCGTCGGGGGAGAGCCCGGCGACCTTCAGGATGCGCTCGGCGATCAATGCCGTCCCGGAGCCCTCGGCCCCCACGGAGACCCGCAGCCCGCGCAGCGCCTTCGCGCTGCGGACCGGGCTGTCCGCGCGGACCACCAACTGCACGTAGTTGTCGTAGAGCGAGGCCAGTGCCACCACGGGCAGCTTCCGGGAGAAGGGCGCGCTCCCGGCGACCGCGTCGGCGGCGGAATCGGCGAGAGTGAAGCCTGCCTGTGCCTGGTCGGCGGCCACCCGGCGCAGATTGTCCACACTGCCCCCGCTGTGCAGAACCCGCGCCGAGACGTCCGGCAGCCGACTATCGATGAGGTCGGCGTAACCGGCCCCGTAGTCCGCGTAGACACCGCCTGGGTTGCCGGTGGCCACCTTGATCTCCCCGGACGGGCGGGGTGGCGCGTCGCTTCCGCCGCACCCTGCGAGCAGCAGCGCCGCGGTGAGGGCGGCGGCGAGTACGCGTGCCAGCCGCATGGGTACCTCCCTCGACGTTCCGAGCCGCGCACAGGGCGTGCGGCCCATGTCGTGCGGGGTCCGATGGACCGACTCGGGCAGCCTAACCGTCTGCGAAGACGGCGGTCCGTGACCGGGAGGTGGGCGGTCGACGGCGCCGCTGGCGGTGCTGCCGTACGGTGAACAGCCCGGCGGACGGAAGCCCCACGGCGCGCGGGACGATCCGACGGGCCCAGTGGCTGCTGCTGCGTGACGCCCGTACGCTCGCGGAAGATGCGGGCGCCGCGCCGCTGGCCGCGTTGCTCGCCCTGCGGAACGTCATGGTCGGCCGCAGGGTGGCGATGGTGTGCAGCGGCGGCAACGCCGGCGAGGCAGAGTTGCGCGCCTGTTTGGCTGCCGGTGTCTGATGGGGGCTGTACCAAGGCGCGGCCGTGCAGAGCGGCGTGGCCGGTAACGAGTCCTATGGTCACTGCTGAGAGCACCTTGCCACGCGGGCGGACGGTCATCGGCAGGGGCGGCGGTGCGGTCGGATTCGCAACGATTGACGGCCTTGGGCTGTCCAATGCCGCGCCCGTGTGCCCGCCTGCCGCCTCCGTCGCGGATGCGGCCGACCTTCTTCACGTCGATGTGAATGCTTGAGTTGCTCCCTCAAGGACTACATCGAGACCCACTGGTGGCCCACCCAGAGTGGCGGCCCGTCCACCCTCGAACGCATCGAGCAGCGGGTGCGTCGGCACATCGTCCCGCACCTCGGCGCGCTGCCGCCTCCGCCAAGGAGAGGCGTTCGGTCTGGCTGCGGCAGACATCGACTTCGAGGCGGAAGTCGTCCACGTCCGGCGCCAGGTCAAGATGGTGCGGACGAAGCTGTGCTTCGCGCTTCCCAAGGGGCGCAAGGTCCGTGATGTGCCCCTGCCCCCAAGCGTGGCCAAAGCCCTGCGGCAGCGCATGGAGCTCTTCGCACCTGTGCCCGTCACGATGGCTTGGGACGACCCGCGCCCGGCAGAGACGCCGGTAGAGGCCAAGCACAGGAGGCCGAGGACCTACAACCTCCTGGTGACCGGCCGCGAGCGAAAGGCGATCAACCGGAACTACTTCAACTCCTACGTCTGGAAGCCCGCCCTGGCCGGGGCCGGCGTGATCGCCACGTTGGAGGAGAGCGCCCCCGCCGGGGCCCGAGTATGGGAGCCGTCCCGAGAGCACGGCTACCATGCCCTGCGCCACTTCTACGCCTCCGAGCAACTGGAGGCCGGCGAGCCGGTCGTCTCCCTGGCCCGATGGCTCGGCCACTCGGACCCCGGATTCACGCTGCGGAAGTACGCGCACTTCCTGCCCCGTGCCGGTGCGCGCGGCAGCACCGCCATCGACGCGGTCTTCGCGTAGCTCGGACGACCGGCAGAAGCCCGGTCCAGGCCCAAAGTCCCAGGGAAGTCCCAGAGGTGCCGCCGCACCCCTTCCCGACCCGCATCCACGCAGGTCAGGCGGGGTACGGCGGCACCCGCCGTTCAGATGTCCCGGAAGATCTCGATCTGCGCTCCCACCGAGTTCAGCCGTTCGGCGAGGTCCTCGTAGCCGCGGTTGATGACGTACACGTTGCGCAGGACGGACGTGCCGTCGGCGGCCATCATCGCGAGGAGGACGACGACGGCGGGGCGCAGGGCGGGCGGGCACATCATCTCGGCGGCGCGCCAGCGGGTGGGGCCCTCGACCAGGACGCGGTGGGGGTCGAGGAGTTGGAGCCGCCCGCCGAGCCGGTTGAGGTCGGTCAGATAGATCGCGCGGTTGTCGTAGACCCAGTCGTGGATGAGGGTCTTGCCCTGGGCGACGGCGGCGATGGCCGCGAAGAACGGCACGTTGTCGATGTTCAGGCCGGGGAAGGGCATCGGGTGGATCTTGTCGATCGGCGCCTGCAGCTTGGAGGGCCGGACGGTGAGGTCCACCAGCCGCGTACGGCCGTTGTCGGCGAAGTACTCCGCCGAGCGGTCGTGGTCGAGGCCCATCTCCTCCAGGACCGCCAGCTCGATCTCCAGGAACTCGATCGGCACCCGGCGCACGGTGAGTTCGGACTCGGTGACGACGGCGGCGGCCAGCAGGCTCATCGCCTCGACCGGGTCCTCGGAGGGCGAGTAGTCGACGTCCACGTCGATGTGCGGCACGCCGTGCACGGTGAGCGTGGTGGTGCCGATGCCCTCCACCCGTACGCCGAGGGCCTCCAGGAAGAAGCACAGGTCCTGGACCATGTAGTTGGAGGAGGCGTTGCGGATGACGGTCACGCCGTCGTGGCGGGCGGCGGCGAGCAGCGCGTTCTCGGTCACCGTGTCGCCGCGCTCGGTCAGCACGATCGGGCGGCCGGGGACGACGGACCGGTCGACCTCGGCGTGGTACAGCCCCTCGGTGGCCGTGATGTCCAGCCCGAACCGGCGCAGCGCGATCATGTGCGGCTCGATGGTCCGCGTACCGAGGTCGCAACCGCCCGCGTACGGCAGCTTGAAGTGGTCCATACGGTGCAGCAACGGGCCGAGGAACATGATGATGGACCGCGTACGGCGGGCCGCCTCCGCGTCGATCGCCGCCAGGTCCAGCTCGGCCGGCGGCACGATCTCCAGGTCGACGCCGTCGTTGATCCACCGGGTGCGTACGCCGATGGAGCCGAGCACCTCCAGAAGGCGGTACACCTCCTCGATCCGCGCCACCCGGCGCAGCACCGTGCGTCCCTTGTTCAACAAGGAGGCGCACAGCAGCGCGACACATGCGTTCTTGCTGGTCTTCACGTCGATCGAGCCGCGCAGTCGGCGCCCGCCGACCACGCGCAGATGCATCGGTCCCGCGTACCCCAGCGACACGATCTCACTGTCCAGGGCTTCACCGATTCGAGCGATCATCTCAAGACTGATGTTCTGATTGCCGCGCTCGATGCGGTTGACGGCGCTCTGACTCGTGTTGAGCGCCTCCGCCAGCTGCGACTGCGTCCAGCCACGGTGCTGCCTGGCGTCACGGATGAGCCTGCCGATGCGTACGAGGTAGTCGTCGGTCATGCGGTGAGGCTATCTCAGATATGAGATGACTCCTGCGTCGGGTGGGTCTGTATGGGTGACCCGGACCGGTTGGGTATCTCCGTGACGGGTCGTCCGACGCCTCGACCTCGGTGTACATCTCAGCCCCGGCGTGCCTTGCGTGTGCGACGCCGGCCGAAGGGGCCGGGCAGGTCCCCCCACTCTCGGCTTCGCTCGAGCGGGGGCGCCCCCACCGTCGTACGCCGTCCCGTGCTGCTGTGCGTACGGCGCGGCCCGTGGCGCCTTCCGGTGGTGATCGACCACGAGTGCCGGTTGATGTTCAGCCGCACCCCCGGCAGTATCCGGAAACTCTTGCGGAACGCGAGCGGCATGCCTGCCTCCCGTCGCCGTACGTTCGTTGGCGCCGGTTCGGCGTTCGGTGCTGCTTGTCGGTTACCCCGCCTTCGCGAACTGATGGGCGAAGGCCAGGGATTGGTCGAAGTGCACCGACGGTACGGGTTCCGCACCCGGCGCGGGCGAGACGGGCGCGACGCGATACTGGCGCCGACCCGCATCCATTCCGGACGCCGGCGGCCGGCGGCGAGGTCGTCCGCCAGTGCGCCGTTGAGGGCGTAGGACAGTCGGCAGAAGAGGTCGAGTTCTTCGCGTCCGCTGATCGGACGCATGGTCAGGTCGTCGATCGGGCGTGTGGTCAGGTCGTTCTGTTCCGCGGTCAAGGCGCGCTCCTGTGAAGGCGCCCGTTTCCGCTCCGGGGTCAGGCGTGGTTCGCGCCCCGGGAGGAGACAAGCGCGGTGATCATGGGCTTCATCGGCTTATCCCTCCTCTCGCTGTCGTGACCCCTCAAGCCTTGTGGCGGGGTTCAGCCGTTACTTCTGTCCAAACCTCTATCCGCCCTGCGGCTCCGCGCGCAAACCCTTTTCGACCGCTCCACGGACACGGCATTTGCGCGCGCCACAGTGGGCCGGGCATGACCAGCCCGCCCTCATGTACTAGAGTTATCTCGACATCGAGATATCTGCCGAGGCGTACCGTAGCCGCCCGCCCTGGTAAGGATTACCTAACTTAGCCTTGCCTTAGCGGATCGGCCAAGAGGGCGTGGCGGCAGGATGCGGTGGTACGCGCACATGGAATGAAGGAGACTGTCGTGTCGGCGAACAGCTTCGACGCCCGCAGCACGCTGCAGGTGGGCGACGAGTCGTACGAGATCTTCCGGCTGGACAAGGTGGAAGGCTCGGCCCGCCTTCCGTACAGCCTCAAGGTCCTGCTGGAGAACCTGCTCCGTACCGAGGACGGCGCGAACATCACCGCCGACCACATCCGTGCTCTTGGCAGCTGGGACTCGCAGGCCCAGCCCAGCCAGGAGATCCAGTTCACGCCGGCCCGCGTGATCATGCAGGACTTCACCGGTGTCCCCTGTGTCGTGGACCTCGCGACCATGCGTGAGGCCGTCAAGGAGCTCGGCGGCGACCCGGCGAAGGTCAACCCGCTCTCCCCGGCCGAGCTGGTCATCGACCACTCCGTCATCGCCGACAAGTTCGGCACCAACGACGCCTTCGCGCAGAACGTCGAGCTGGAGTACGGCCGCAACCGCGAGCGCTACCAGTTCCTGCGCTGGGGCCAGACCGCCTTCGACGACTTCAAGGTCGTCCCGCCCGGCACCGGCATCGTCCACCAGGTCAACATCGAGCACCTCGCTCGGACCGTCATGGTGCGTAACGGCCAGGCCTACCCCGACACCCTCGTCGGCACCGACTCGCACACCACCATGGTCAACGGCCTCGGCGTCCTCGGCTGGGGCGTCGGCGGCATCGAGGCCGAGGCCGCCATGCTCGGCCAGCCGGTCTCCATGCTCATCCCGCGCGTCGTCGGCTTCAAGCTGACCGGTGAGCTGCCCCCCGGCACCACCGCCACCGACCTCGTGCTGACCATCACCGAGATGCTCCGCAAGCACGGTGTCGTCGGCAAGTTCGTCGAGTTCTACGGCGAGGGCGTGGCCGCCACCTCCCTCGCCAACCGCGCCACCATCGGCAACATGTCGCCGGAGTTCGGCTCCACCGCCGCGATCTTCCCGATCGACGGCGAGACCATCAAGTACCTGAAGCTCACCGGCCGCAGCGAGCAGCAGCTCGCGCTCGTCGAGGCGTACGCCAAGCAGCAGGGCCTCTGGCTGGACCCGGCCGCCGAGCCCGACTTCTCCGAGAAGCTGGAGCTGGACCTCGCGACGGTCGTCCCGTCGATCGCCGGTCCGAAGCGCCCGCAGGACCGCATCGTCCTCGCGAACGCCGCCGAGCAGTTCAAGAGCGACGTCCGTAACTACGTCGACACCGTCGACGAGGCGGGCCAGGAGTCCTTCCCGGCCTCCGACGCTCCGGCCGTCGCGCCCAACGGCGCCCCGTCCAACCCGGTCACCGTGACCGCCCCCGACGGCTCGACGTACGAGATCGACCACGGTGCGGTGACGGTCGCGGCCATCACCTCCTGCACCAACACCTCGAACCCGTACGTCATGGTCGCCGCCGCGCTCGTGGCCAAGAAGGCGGTCGAGAAGGGCCTGACCCGCAAGCCGTGGGTCAAGACCACCCTCGCCCCGGGCTCCAAGGTCGTCACCGACTACTTCGACAAGGCGGGCCTGACCCCGTACCTCGACAAGGTCGGCTTCAACCTCGTCGGCTACGGCTGCACCACCTGCATCGGCAACTCCGGCCCGCTGCCGGAGGAGGTCTCCAAGGCCGTCAACGACCACGACCTCGCGGTCACCTCGGTCCTCTCCGGCAACCGGAACTTCGAGGGCCGTATCAACCCCGACGTCAAGATGAACTACCTGGCCTCCCCGCCGCTGGTCGTCGCGTACGCCATCGCGGGCTCCATGAAGGTGGACATCACCAAGGACGCCCTCGGCACCGACCAGGACGGCAAGCCGGTCTTCCTGTCCGACATCTGGCCCTCCGAGGCCGAGGTCAACGACGTCGTGGCGAACGCCATCGGCGAGGACATGTTCAACAAGTCCTACCAGGACGTCTTCGCGGGCGACGCCCAGTGGCAGGCGCTGCCGATCCCGACCGGCAACACCTTCGAGTGGGACCCGCAGTCCACCTACGTCCGCAAGCCCCCGTACTTCGAGGGCATGACGATGGAGACCACCCCGGTCTCGGACATCGCCGGCGCCCGTGTCCTCGCCAAGCTGGGCGACTCGGTGACGACGGACCACATCTCGCCCGCCGGCGCCATCAAGGCCGACACCCCGGCCGGCAAGTACCTCACCGAGCACGGTGTCGAGCGTCGTGACTTCAACTCCTACGGTTCCCGGCGAGGCAACCACGAGGTCATGATCCGCGGTACGTTCGCCAACATCCGCCTGCGCAACCAGATCGCGCCGGGCACCGAGGGCGGCTACACCCGCGACTTCACCCGGTCCGATGAAGGCGCCCCGGTGTCGTTCATCTACGACGCCTCGCGCAACTACATCGAGCAGGGCATCCCGCTGGTCATCCTGGCCGGCAAGGAGTACGGCTCCGGCTCGTCCCGTGACTGGGCGGCCAAGGGCACGGCCCTCCTCGGCGTCAAGGCCGTCATCGCCGAGTCGTACGAGCGCATCCACCGCTCGAACCTCATCGGCATGGGCGTCCTCCCGCTGCAGTTCCCCGAGGGCGCCTCGGCCGAGTCCCTCGGCCTCACCGGCGAGGAGACCTTCTCCTTCGCCGGCGTCGAGGAGCTGAACAACGGCACCACGCCGCGCACGGTCAAGGTCACGACCGACACCGGTGTCGAGTTCGACGCGGTCGTCCGCATCGACACCCCCGGCGAGGCCGACTACTACCGCAACGGCGGCATCATGCAGTATGTGCTGCGCAACCTGATCCGCAAGTAAGCGGCTCAGTACGGCAGTTGAGGGCCGCACCCCCGTCGCCGGGGGTGCGGCCCTTCGCCGTGTCCCCGGCTCGCACGGCTCCGGCCCTTCGCCGTGCCGCCGGCTCACACGGCTCCAGCTCAGCCGGAACACAGGGTTCCCTCAGCCAACCGCGACAGGATCAGGACATGGCAGGCATCTCCGCGACCCGAAACGGCCGAGTCCGTGTCCTCATCGTCGACGACGAACCCGGGCTCACCGAACTGCTGGCCGTGGCCGTGACCGAGGCGGGCTGGCGCCCCTACCCGGTGGCGGACGGGCACAGCGCGCTCCGGGTGGCGCGCGGCTGCGCCCCGCACGCAGTGGTCCTCGACGGGATGCTGCCCGACCTGGACGGCGTCCAGGTGCTACGGCGACTGCGGTACGAGAACCCGAAGCTGCCCGTGCTCATGCTGACCGCCCGGGACGGGCTGGAGCACCGTATCGACGGGCTCTCGGCGGGCGCGGACGACTATGTGACCAAGCCGTTCTCCCTGGAGGAGGTCGTGCTGCGGCTGCGCGGACTGCTGCGGCGGTCCGGCGTCGAGGAGACCAGGTCGTCGGCGGACGACGGAGCCCTCGTGCTCGGCGACCTCGTCTACACCGAGGAGACCCGCGAGGTGCACCGCGACGGTACGCCGATCCAGCTCACCGCCAAGGAGTTCGAACTGCTCGGCCTGCTGCTCAGCCACCCCCGCCAGGTGCTGAGCAAGGCCCAGATCCTCGACCACGTGTGGAGCAGCTCCTTCGACGGCGGCGGCAATCTGGTGGAGGTCTACATCTCCAGTCTCCGCCGCAAGATCGACAAGGGCAGAGCGCCGATGATCCACACCGTGCGCGGGCTCGGGTACGCGATCCGGGCGGGGGAGGACGGAAGATGACGGCCCGTTGGACGGCTGGGGTACGGAACCGCTGTCGGCAGACGGTGCGGAGCCGCTCCCTCCGTACCCGGCTGCTCTTCTTCATCACCGCCACCCTGGTGGCCGTGTGCGTCGCGATGACGCTGGCCACGGTCGCCGCGCAGCGCTCCTCGCTGCTGGGCGCCCTCGACGAGCGGGTCACCAACGCCGCCGAGCGCAGCCTGGGCGGGGTGAGCGTCGGGCCACGCAACCACACCGACTTGGCGTTCCTCAGGGAGCAGGGCCAGGCCGTCGGCACGCTAGCCGCGCGGCTCGACGACGCGGGGAACATCACCTCCGCCGAGGTCATCGGTACGAGCGGCGAACCGGAGACCCTCACCGCCGGGCAGCGGGCCGCCCTCGACGGCATCGGGGCCGACGGCTCGACCCACACCCGGACCGTGCCCGGCCTCGGTACCTACCGGATCACCGCCCTCAGCGCGGACGGGCTGCACGTCCTGACCGGCCTGCCGATGGACGACGTCCAGGACATGATCAACGGTTTCGTGGTGGTCGAGGCGGTGGTCGCGGGGGTCGGCCTCACCGTCGCGGGCTGTGTCTGCGCGTTCGTGATCCGGCGTCAGCTGCGCCCCCTCGACCGGGTCGCCGCCACAGCCGTAGAGGTCTCCCGTTCTCCCCTCGACCGCGGCGAGGTCACGGGCCTGACTCGCGTACCCGACCGCGACACCGACCCCGGCAGCGAGGCCGGCCAGGTCGGCGCCGCCCTCAACCGCATGATCGACCACGTCGAGGCATCCCTCGCCCAACGGCAGCGCAGCGAGGAACGCATGCGCCGCTTCCTCGCCGACGCCAGCCATGAACTCCGTACGCCGCTGGCGTCGATCGCCGGCTACGCGGAACTGATGAACCGGGGTACCGACAAGATCGAGCCGACGCTGGCGTGGCGGCGCATCTCGGCGGAGTCGGCGCGGATGACGGGCCTGGTGGAGGACCTCCTCCTGCTCGCCCGCCTGGACGAGGGCCGCCCCCTGGAGTCGGCCGAGGTGGACCTCGCCGCCCTGGTCGCGGAGGCGGTGTGGGACGCGCGGGCGGCGGGCGAGGACCACAACTGGCAGCTGACCCTGTTCCTGGACGCCCCGGCGCTGGTCACGGGGGACGAGGCCCGACTCCACCAGGTGGTGGCGAACCTGCTGGCCAACGCCCGGGTGCACACCCCGCCCGGTACGACGGTCACGGCCTCGGTCGAGTCCACTGCCGACCGCTGCGTGATCCGCGTACGCGACGACGGCCCCGGCATCCCGCCCGCCCTCCTCCCCTCGGTCTTCGAACGCTTCACCCGAGCCGACGCCTCCCGCTCCCGCACCGGCCCCCACCAGGGCGGCTCCGGCCTCGGCCTCGCCATCGTCGCCGCGATCGTCTCCGCCCACGGCGGCCGCCTCGACGCGGTGAGCGACCCCGGCCACACGGAGTTCACCACCGAACTCCCGGCCGCCGGCACGATCGAACTCCCGGCCATCGACACGGTCTCAGCCCCTTCGGTCCCCTCGGCACCGCCGATACGGTCGATTCCGGCGTGACCAGGGGGGCAGGTGACGGCGGTTCACGTGTGACCGCCGGCTTTCGAGGCCGCCGCCCCCTTGAGTTCCCTCAAGGCGGCGGCTTCCCTGGTGGGGTGCGATGCGGGCCCGAGCCAACGGTCCCGCCCCACCCCAGGGAGCCCTTGATGCAGCAGACCTCGCCGTACGTCGACGAGTACACGACGGTCATCGAGGCAGCCCCCGACACCGTCTGGCGGGCCCTGGGCGAAGCCCTGGACGGCGCCTTCTCGAGCCCCCGCGCCGCCCGCTACGCAACCCTCGTGGGCTGCGCCGACCGCACAGCCTCCGGCCCACGACCGCCGGCCGAGGGCTCGACCATTCCCGGTTTCCGCGCGGTGACGGCGATCGAGGGCGAGGAACTGGCCCTCCGGGGTCGCCACTACTTCTCGACGTACACCCTCGCCTTCCACCTCGAACCCGCCGCCCCGGGCCGAGTTCTCCTACGGGCCAGGACCCACGCCCGCTTCCCCGGCCCCCTCGGCACCCTGTACCGCCTGCTCGTCATCACCTCGGGCACACACGCGACCCTCACCCGCCGACTGCTCACCTCCATCCGCCGCCACGCCGAACTCCTCTGACCATCTACTCCGCGTCGTACCAGGGCTTGCCGGCCGCCCAGTGCGCGACCCATCCGGCGAACCCGGACTCGGCGCTGGTGAACCCGAACTCGGCGCCGAAGGGAGTGGCGCCCTCACCGGTGATGTGCCAGATGTGCCCCCGGTGCGGGCCGGTGACGACGAGATGCCAGTTCATGCCGCATCCGTCGGTCCCCAGCACGATCGTCCCGTGGTCGAAGACCTGCTCCAATATGGGCTCGATCTCCTCGGACGGCCTGGGATCGTCCTCCCACAGCCACATCTCGCTCAGCGGGAACGGCTTGCTGAGATCACGGTCCTGCCCCTCGCCACCCCAGTCGTCCGGCAGGTTCGCCAACGACACGAGCCCGAAGTCCGGTGGTCCGGAGTACGACCCGTCCGATATCTCGGCGACGAACGTGCGGTACGGCTCGGGCAGCACGACCCCATGCTCCGCCTCGAAGGCACGCACGGCCTCCCAGCCGAGCGCCGACTCGCCGCCGTCGTCGACGTCGAACGCGGCACGGAGCGCCGCTACCTCATGGGGATCCGCGTGATCGATGTCCATACGGTCATGAAAGCACCCGCCTCTGACAACGCCCCCGCTCTTCAGTTTCGCCTCAGCTTTCGCCCTCAGAGTCGTCAACGACTACGGAAAGGAGCTCCTTCGTCCGCACGCGTTCTCCGTCATCGCGAGGGCCGCACCCACTCGGGTGCGGCCCTTGTGCGTCAAGGGTCGCGCAAGACGTTTACAAGCGCGGCTCTCCGCGCTAGCTTCCGAAGCAGGTGGGGTGGGAGCGCTCCCATAACGCGCGGCGGACCGGAACCCGCCGCCCCGGACCCGTTCCCACCCCCGCACCACTCACTCACCCACACACATGTACACGCGCACGTTCCTCAAGGCCGTACACCCAAAGGAGCGTTTGTCATGCACGTGACAATCTTACGATTAGGCCTGCCCAAACGCCACCGTGCCCTCCTCCTCGTCCTGCTCGCCCTCGTGACCACGATCCCGGCACTCGGCCTGGTCCTCACGGCCGGCAGCGGCGAGGCGGAAGCCCACGGCACCCCGATGAAGCCGGGCAGCCGCACCTTCCTGTGCTGGCAGGACGGGCTGACCGACACCGGGGAGATCAAACCGATCAACCCGGCCTGTCGCTCCGCACAGCAGGTGAGCGGGACGACCCCGTTCTACAACTGGTTCTCGGTGCTCCGCTCGGACGGCGCCGGCCGTACCCGGGGCTTCGTCCCGGACGGCCAGCTGTGCAGCGGCGGCAACACCAACTTCACCGGGTTCAACACCCCCAGCGCCGACTGGCCGTTGACCCACCTCACCTCCGGCGCGACCGTCGACTTCTCGTACAACGCGTGGGCGGCGCACCCGGGCTGGTTCTACGTCTACATCACCAAGGACGGCTTCGACCCGACCCAGACCCTCACCTGGGACGACATGGAGGAACAGCCGTTCCTGAGCGTCGACCACCCGCCGCTCAACGGCAGCCCGGGCACGGTTGAGGCCAACTACTCCTGGCGGGGCCAGCTGCCCGCCGACAAGTCGGGCCGCCACATCATCTACATGGTCTGGCAGCGCTCCGACAGCCAGGAGACCTTCTACTCCTGCTCCGACGTCGTCTTCGACGGCGGCAACGGCGAGGTGACCGGCATCAAGGAGCCGGGCGACCCCACCGACCCGGTACCAGGGGAGTGCGCCGCGACCCGTCGTACGACGGGCAGTTGGACCGGCGGCTACCAGTCCGAGGTCGTCGTCACCAACACCGGCGACGTGCCGATGCTCGGCTGGATGGTCAACTGGACGCTGTCCGCCGGACAGAAGGTCGACAGCCTCTGGAGCGGCAGCGCCACCTACACCGGACAGGACGTGATGGTCCACAACGCCGACTGGAACGGGGCACTGGATCCGGGCGAGACCGCCACGTTCGGATACGTCGTGCAGGGATCGGGCGGTGATTCCGCGACAGCCTTGCCCTGCCGGGTGGGCTGAAACGCTCGGGTGGACCGGGTGGGCGGGCAGTGCGTGCCCACCCGGTCCATGAGCCGCGGCCGGTACGGGGGAAACCGGCGCGGTGGGGTGTGGTTCCGGAGGACCGGGCGACGACGAGACAACGTTGTCGAGTGGTCTATACAAGACTCTACCCCGTCAACGGACGGCATCGTCAACTCAGTTGGGTGTTGAGGGGCCGCCGAAGCCTTTGTGTTCATACTGTTCTCGCGTACGTCTTCGCCCTGACGTCAGGCCAGCAGCTCCACCTCCGCCAATGTCGCGGTCTCGTCGAGGGCCAGGCGGTAGTGGCGGTACGTGCTCGGGCCCGGGATCGAGAAGGCCCGCGTCTGTCGGTCCCAGGTGAACGACTCGCCGGAGCGACGGTCGAGGGTCTGTCACGTGCTGCCGTCCGCCGAGCCCTGGAGGGTCCAGCCGGTCGGCTAACGTTTTCTACCGGTTACGCAGGGACCAGTAGTGGTTCAAGTGGCTGGTGATGTCAAGGGTGTTGAGTGTGTCGTCCGGGTCGAATGGCGAGGATTCGATCAGGTGGCGCAAAGGCGCTCATATTTCCGAGAGGTCTCAACTCGGAAAAGACCAATGGCCAACTTGCATTCGATCTTGCCCCCCTGGCGGGAAGTGGACTATACCTGTCGGCGTCCGCATAGTGGGCACACAGGTGTGGGCAGGCACGACCCGGGGGGAATTACCGGTGATCGCGGACGTGTCACGCCGCGGACCGCCGTCCTGCCGCTGTTGAATCCTCACGCACGACCCAGCTTGAACCGACCGCGGTGCCGGGAGGATCCGGTTCACCGCCTGAGTCCTGGAGAAGGCGAGGACTTGAACGTGGGATCCACTACCGCTGAGAACACCGGGTACGACAACGGCTCCGCAGGTGTCGGCCGCCGCGATCTGATCAAGCGTTCCGCCGCGCTGGGCCTGATCTCCGTCCCCACAATGAGCTTCCTTTCCGCCTGCGCCAGCGGCGGTGACGGCGACAGTGGCGAGAAGGTGGAAAAGGGCGAGAAGACGGCGGAGAACCCGCTCGCCGTCAACGAGAGCGCGCCGCTGGAGATCGTCATCTTCGACGGCGGCTTCGGCACGAAGTACGCCGAGGACGCCAAGGCCGTCTACGAGCAGAAGTTCCCCGACGCGAAGGTCAAGTTCTCCGCGACCCAGAAGATCCAGTCGGTCCTCCAGCCGCGCTTCAACCAGGGCACGCCGCCGGATCTGATCGACAACTCGGGTGCCGAACAGATGGACATGGGCGTCCTCGTGGGCCAGAAGCAGCTCGCCGACCTCACCCCGCTGCTGGACGCGCCGTCCGTCGACGACCCGAACAAGAAGGTCCGGGACACCCTGCGCCCGGGCATCGTGGAGATGGGCCAGTTCGACGGCGACCCGGTCTGGATCATGTACTACGCGTACACCGTCTATGGCGTGTGGTATTCCCAGAAGGCGCTGGACTCGCTCGACGCCACCTATCCGGAGACCTGGGACGACATGCTCGCGGTCTGCGAGAAGGCGAAGAAGAAGGGCATGGCGGGCTGGACGTACGCGGGCAAGCACCCGTACTACATCCCCTTCTCGCTCTACCCGATGATCGGCAAGGTCGGCGGCGCCGAGGTCCTTGACGCGATCGACAACCTGGAGCCCAATGCCTGGAAGCACCCCGCGGTCAAGACCTGCTTCGAGGCCTACTACGAGCTCTACAAGAAGGGTTACATCCTCAGGGGCACCCCGGGCCTGGACCACATTCAGTCGCAGACGGCCTGGACCGAGGGCAAGGCACTCTTCATCCCGAACGGCTCCTGGGTGGAGAACGAGGCGGCGAAGACCATGCCGGCGGACTTCGACCTCGCCGTGTCCGCGCCGTCCGGCATCGACAGCTCGGACAAGATGCCCTTCGGCACCATCTGGGCATCCGGCGGCGAGCCCTTCATCGTCCCCGCCAAGGCCAAGAACCCCGACGGCGGCATGGAGCAGTTGCGCATCATGCTCAGCGAGGACTCGTCGAGGAACTTCACCCAGTCCGTCAAGTCACTGAGCGCGTTCAACGGCGGCACCGACGGCATCGAGTTGACCCCGGGCCTGAAGTCCGGTGTCGCCGCCCTGGAGAAGGCCGGCGACAACGTGGTCAACCCGCGGCTCCAGGACTGGTACGTGGCCCTGCAGAAAGAGAAGATCGGCGTCGGCGGCCTCGGCGAGATGATGGCGGGCCGCCTCACCCCGGCCGAGGCCATCAAGAAGATCCAGGGGTACGCCGATGAAGCGGCCAAGGACGACTCCATCAAGCACTACAAGCACCAGTGAGCGTGGCGCGGCCGGGGATTTCCGACGCTCGGACGATTGACGGGAATCCCCGGCTCTTGATGGCGGCGTCGGCGGCGGTGCCCGCGGGAAGATCGGGTCGGTAGGAATGCAACACGGCAAGTACCGTTTTATCGTGGGGTTCTTGGCGGCCCCCCTGACCATTTACGGCCTCTTCGTGATCTGGCCATTCATCCAGTCCATCTACTATTCGTTCACGGACTGGAGCGGACTGAGCCCCGAGTTCAAGATGGTGGGGTTCAAGAACTTCACGAGAATGCTGGAGGACGACGTCTTCTGGAAGTCCTTTCAGCACAGCGTGATGCTCGTGGTGCTGCTTCCGCTGGTCACGCTCACCCTCGCCCTGTTCTTCGCCTTCATGCTCAACGTCGGCGGCAGGCGCCGGAAGGGCGCCGCGATCGCGGGCGTACGCGGCTCCTCCTTCTACAAGGTCGTCTATTTCTTCCCGCAGGTGCTGTCGATCGCGATCGTCGCCCTGCTGTTCCAGTTCGCCTACAACCCCAACAGCGGCGCGCTCAACTCCGGCCTGAAACTCATCGGTCTCGACAACGTCCAGCCCAACTGGCTCGGCGACCCCGATCTCGCCCTGTGGTGTGTCTTCGCGGTCCTCGTCTGGAGCACCGTCGGATTCTTCGTCGTGCTCTTCTCCGCCGGAATGGCCTCCATTCCCCGGGACTACTACGAGGCCGCACTGCTGGACGGGGCGAACCGCATCACCACGTTCTTCAGGATCACCCTGCCGCTGCTCTGGGACACCGTGCAGTCGGGCTGGGCCTACATGGGCATCCTCGCGCTGGGCGCCGAGTCCTTCGCGGTCGTACAGATCATGACCGTCGGCCCGAACGGCGGCGGCCCCGACTATTCGACGACGGTCCTGCCGCTGTACGTCTACCAGAAGGCATTCCGCGACGGCCAGGCCGCCTACGCGACAACAATCGGCGTCGCCCTCCTCGTCGTGACGCTGCTCTTCGTCGCGATCGTGATGAAGCTCGGCCGACGCGAACGGCTGGAGTACTGATGGGGACCGTGCCGACTGGGCCGACCGGGCCGCTGACGGTGCCGACGGAGCTGACCGTGCCGATCGAGTCGACCGGGCCGACCCGCCCAACCGGGCCGCCGACCAGGCCGACCGTGCGGATCGAGCCGACCCGGCCGCTTACCAGGCCGATCGTGCCGACAGCGCCGACCGAGTCGCGAGGAGGACCCCAATGAAGACGACCGACACGCCTCCCGTCGACCCCGCCGAGGATGTGCCGCCCGTGGCCAAGACGTCGGAGGTCCCCGCGCCGCCCGCGAAGGCCACCGAGGGAACGTTTCTCAACGTCTTCTCGCACGGCATGCTCATCCTGTGGGCGTTCATGGTCGTCCTGCCGCTGCTGTGGGCGGTGATGACCTCGTTCAAGACGGACCGGGACATCTTCAGTTCGCCCTGGGCGCTGCCCGACTCGCTGCACTTCGAGAACTGGTCGCGTGCCTGGACCGAGGCGAACATGAGCGACTACTTCCTCAACACGGTGATCGTGGTGGGGTGCTCGCTCGTCGGCACCATGCTGCTGGGCTCGATGGCGGCGTACGTCCTCGCGCGCTTCGACTTCCCCGGGAACCGCTTCATCTACTTCCTCTTCATCGGAGGGATGAGCTTCCCGATCATCCTGGCGCTGGTCCCGCTGTTCTACGTCATGCAGAACCTCTCACTGCTGAACACACTGCCCGGGCTGATCCTGGTCTACATCGGGTACTCGCTGCCCTTCACGGTGTTCTTCATGACGGCCTTCTTCCGTACGCTGCCGACCACGGTGGCGGAAGCGGCCTTCGTGGACGGCGCCTCGCACACCAGGACGTTCTTCCAGGTCATGCTGCCGATGGCCAAGCCGGGCCTGATCAGCATCAGCATCTTCAACTTCCTGGGGCAGTGGAACCAGTACATGCTGCCGACGGTGCTCAACACCGAACCCGACCGGAAGGTGCTCACCCAGGGCCTGGTCCAGCTGGCCGTCAGTCAGGGCTACAAGGGTGACTGGTCCGGCCTCTTCGCCGGGCTCGTGATGGCGATGCTGCCGGTGCTCGCCGCGTACATCGTCTTCCAGCGCCAGGTCGTGCAGGGGCTGACTGCGGGCGCGCTGAAGTAAGACGCTGAAGTAAGACATTCCCGAACACGTCGTACACCGTTCCTCTTGTGGGGGAGCGGTGTACACACGTGTGCGCATACCCCGGATCCGGTTCAACCTCTTGACGGGACACGACCCGAACGGCTCAGCTTAGAGTTCACTAGTTGGACATAGACGGGGCCTCGCCGACGCGGTCCCGCGTGCGGGAGGTCGTCGTGGAGACTCCGGGGTCGCAGTCGTCGCTGCACCGAGCAAATCTCGAGCGCGTCGTCCGGGCGGTGCGCCTCGCCGGATCACTCACCCAGGCCGAGATCGCCAGGACGACGGGCCTGTCCGCGGCCACGGTCTCCAACATCGTGCGGGAACTGAAGGACGGCGGAACGGTCGAGGTCACGCCCACGTCGGCGGGCGGCCGCCGGGCCCGCGCGGTCTCGCTGAGCGGAGACGCCGGGATCGTCATCGGCGTCGACTTCGGGCACACGCATTTGCGCGTCGCGATCGGAAATCTGGCCCACCAGGTGCTCGCCGAGGAGGCCGAGCCGCTCGATGTGGACGCCTCCTCGACGCAGGGCTTCGACCGGGCGGAACAGCTGGTCAATCGCCTGGTCGACGCCACCGGAGTGGACCGTACGAAGATCGCGGGCGTCGGCCTCGGTGTGCCCGGTCCGATCGATGTGGAGTCCGGGACGCTGGGCTCCACCGCCATCCTGCCGGGCTGGACCGGCACCAAGCCCGCCGCCGAGATGCGCGGCCGCCTCGGCGTCCCGGTGCACGTGGACAACGACGCCAACCTCGGCGCCCTGGGCGAGCTGGTCTGGGGCAGCGGCCGCGGGGTGCGGGACCTGGCCTATATCAAGGTGTCCAGCGGCGTTGGTGCCGGACTGGTGATCGATGGCAAGATCTACAGAGGGCCGGGCGGCACGGCGGGAGAAATCGGGCACATCACTCTGGATGAGTCCGGCCCGGTCTGCCGCTGCGGCAACCGTGGCTGCTTGGAGACCTTCACCGCCGCGCGCTATGTGCTGCCACTCCTCCAGTCCAGCCACGGCACCGATCTGACCATGGAGGACGTCGTACGGTTGGCGAGGGACGGGGACCCGGGCTGCCGCCGGGTGATCGCCGACGTCGGCCGACACATCGGAAGTGGAGTCGCCAATCTCTGCAATCTGCTGAACCCCAGCCGTGTGGTCCTCGGTGGCGATCTCGCCGAGGCCGGAGAGCTGGTTCTCGGACCCATAAGGGAGTCGGTCGGCCGGTACGCCATCCCCAGTGCCGCGCGTCAACTCTCGGTGCTGCCAGGGGCACTTGGCGGTCGGGCGGAGGTTCTCGGGGCACTCGCCCTGGCTCTGAGCGAGATGGGTGATTCGACACTGTTGGACGGGACCTTGTCCGCCGCCACCCCTGCCTTCACTTAGAGAACGAAACATGTCGTTGCCAACCCGTTAAGGATTTACTTCTTGACGTCGCACATGTGGCCGAGTTGACTTCCAGTCACCTCGGCCGCAGTGCTGCGGCCCGTGTCAGGGAGGCACAACCCAAAATGAACGCAACGATGCGTAGAGTCGTGATCGGCGCCACGGCGGTTTCGCTGGCGCTCTCCGTGGCCGCCTGCGGCAAGGCCGGCGACGACGACTCGGACAGCGGCAGCACCAGCGGCTCGGACAGCAAGTCCATCGGTCTGCTCCTGCCCGACACTGTCACCGCGCGCTACGAGAAGTTCGACAAGCCGTACTTCGAGGCCAAGGTCAAGGAGCTGTGCTCCGACTGCGACGTCCAGTACGCGAACGCGGCGGCCGACCCCACCAAGCAGGCCCAGCAGATGAGCACCATGGTGACCAAGGGCGTGAAGGTCATCGTGGTCTCCGCCCAGGACTCCGCCGCGATCAAGTCCTCCATCCAGTCCGCTGTGGACAAGGGCGTCAAGGTCGTCGCCTACGACCGTCTCGCCCAGGGCCCGGTCTCGGCGTACGTCTCCTTCGACAACGTCAAGGTGGGTGAGCTCCAGGGCCAGGCCCTGCTCGACGCGCTCGGCGACAAGGCGACCACCAAGTCCAAGGTCGTCATGATCAACGGCGACGACGCCGACCCGAACGCCGGCCAGTTCAAGGAAGGCGCGCACAAGGTCCTCGACGGCAAGGTCGACATCGCCTACGAGCAGTCCGGCCTGTGGAAGGACACCGTCGCCGCCCAGAAGATGTCCGCGGCGATCACGCAGCTGGGCGCCAAGAACATCGCGGGCGTCTACGCCGCCAACGACGGTATGGCCGGTGGTATCGCCAACACCCTCAAGGGCGCGAAGATCAGCAACATCCCCCTGACGGGTCAGGACGCCGAGCTCGCGGCCATCCAGCGGATCGTCGCCGGCACGCAGTCCGCCACGGTCTACAAGGCCTACAAGCCCGAGGCCGACACCGCCGCCGAGCTCGCGGTCAACCTGCTGGAGGGCAAGGACATCAAGTCCCTGGCCGACACCGAGGTGACCAGCGGTTCCGGTGACAAGGTGCCCGCGAAGCTGCTGACGCCGGTGTCCGTCACCAAGGAGAACATCGCGGACACGGTCGTCAAGGACAAGCTCTTCACCGTCGCCGACATCTGCACCGCCGAGTACGCCGAGGCGTGCAAGAAGGCCGGTCTCGAGTAAGCACTCGAGCCCCGCATAGCCTGTCCGGCGCCCGCCCCACCTTCAGACCCCGCTTCCGGGGCGGGCGCCGGACGGAACCGTTGCCCGCGCAACGGATTCACGCATGTTCATCTTGTAAGCCTCGTGCGGCGGTCTCCCGGCTCTCGCCTTCGGGCCTCGCCTCGGGTCCGCGCACAATCCTCCGCGCCTGGTTCCCAGCGCGGCATCCCCGCCGGTCAGGCGGCGAAGGAGATGGTTCACGTGTCCGCTACGCCCGTGCTGGCGTTGCGCGGAGTCTCCAAGCGATTCGGTGCGGTGCAGGCACTCACCGACGTCGATCTGGAGGTCCACGCCGGAGAAGTGGTCGCCCTGGTGGGCGACAACGGCGCAGGTAAGTCCACCCTGGTCAAGACGATCGCGGGTGTCCACCCCATCGATGACGGCGTCATCGAGTGGCAGGGCAACCCGGTCAAGATCAACAAGCCGCACGACGCCCAGGGCCTCGGCGTCGCGACCGTCTACCAGGACCTCGCGCTCTGCGACAACCTCGACGTCGTGGGCAACCTCTACCTCGGCCGCGAGCTGCTGCACCGGGGCGTCATCGACGAGGTGACGATGGAGCAGAAGGCCCGCGAGCTGCTGTCCACGCTCTCCATCCGCATCCCGAGCGTGCGCATCCCGATCGCCAGCCTCTCCGGCGGTCAGCGCCAGGTCGTCGCCATCGCCCGCGCCCTGATCGGCGACCCCAAGGTCGTCATCCTCGACGAGCCCACCGCCGCGCTCGGCATCGAGCAGACCGCGCAGGTCCTCGACCTGGTCGAGCGGCTGCGCGAGCGTGACCTCGGCGTCATCCTCATCAGCCACAACATGGCCGACGTCAAGGCGGTCGCGGACACCGTCGCCGTACTGCGCCTGGGCAAGAACAACGGCTCCTTCTCCGTGAAGGACACCAGCCACGAAGAGATCATCGCCGCCATCACGGGCGCCACGGACAACGCCGTGACCCGTCGTGCGGGGCGTCGCACCCCGGAGGCGGCAAAGTGAGCGACACGTCCAAGACCGTGAAGAGCGACACCAAGAAGGCCGAGAAGGCCGAGGGCGTCGTGGAGGGCCAGACCACCGTCGCCCCCGCCGACGACCCCACGGCCGCCCCGGTGTCCGTCGTCGACCCGCGGCTGCTGGTCCGTGAAGAGGGCCTCAAGGGTTACGTCACCGAGTTCAAGCGCAAGGTCAAGGGCGGTGAGCTGGGCTCGCTGCCGGTCTTCATCGGCCTGATCGTCATCTGGACGATCTTCCAGCTGCAGAACGACCGATTCCTCAGCGCCGACAACCTCTCGAACATCAGCTACTTCCTGTCGGCCACCGGCATGCTCGCCATCGGCCTCGTGTTCGTCCTGCTGCTCGGCGAGATCGATCTGTCGGTGGGCTCGGTCAGCGGTCTGTCCTCCACCGTGTTCGCCGTGTTCGTGGTGAACCAGGGCATGAACGCCTGGCTGTCGCTGGTACTGGCGATCCTCACCGGCCTCGGCATCGGCGCGCTGCACGGCTGGTTCTTCGCCAGGATCGGCGTACCGGCGTTCGTCGTCACCCTGGCCGGTTTCCTCGGCTGGAACGGTCTGATGCTGTGGCTGCTGGGCGACAGCGGCACGATCAACATCCCGTCCGACGCGGGTCCGGTCCATCTGCTCGGCCAGAGCTCGTTCTTCATGGACCAGGCCATCATCGGCGCGTACATTCTGGCCGGCCTCGCTGTCGTGCTGACCGCCGTCGGCAACTTCAACGAGCAGCGCCGCCGCCGGGCCGCGGGGGTGCCGTTCCGGCCGACCAGCGAGATCCTGCTGCGCGTCGGCGCGCTCGGCGTCGCGTCCTTCGTCGCCGCCGCCGTGCTCAACGACTCGGCCGGTGTCTCCAACGCGCTGGTGATCTTCCTGGCGGCGCTGGTGATCGTGGACTTCGTGCTGCGCCGTACGACCTACGGCCGCAAGGTGTTCGCGGTCGGTGGCGGCATCGAGGCCGCCCGCCGCGCCGGTATCAACGTGCCGATGATCCGGATCACCGTGTTCGCCATCTCCGGTGGGTTCGCGGCGGTCGGCGGCATGTTCTTCGCCGGTCAGACCGCGAGTGCGACGCTGTCCGCCGGTGGCGGTAACACGCTGATGCTCGCGATCGCCGCGGCGGTCATCGGCGGTACGAGTCTCTTCGGTGGGCGTGGATCTGTGTGGTCGGCGCTGCTGGGTATGTTGGTGATTCAGTCGATTCAGACGGGTCTTGACCTGCTGAACATGAACACGTCGATTCAGTACATGATCACGGGTGCGGTGCTGTTGGGCGCCGTGGTCATCGACTCCGTCTCCCGTAAGAGCCAGAAGGCGGCGGGGCGCGCGTAACCACCGTTGGGGCGCGGGTTGTTCTGCGAGTGCCGGTCGTTTGTGGCCGGTCGCGCAGTTCCCCGCGCCCCTTTTGGTGTGCCCGGGAGTTGGCTGTGAACGCGGAAGATTAGACTTCGACGAGCCCGGAAACGCTCGAAACGCACTACTGCAAGGAGGCACGGGTGCCGCTGCTGACCCGCATCAGGGGACCGCGCGATCTGGACCGGCTCAGCCTGGAGCAGCTGGATGAGCTCGCGGAGGAGATCCGGACCTTCCTCGTGGAGGCGGTGTCCAAGACCGGCGGTCACCTCGGACCGAACCTCGGCGTGGTCGAACTCACCATCGCGCTGCACCGCGTCTTCGATTCACCGAAGGACAAGGTGCTGTGGGACACGGGCCACCAGTCCTATGTGCACAAGCTGCTCACCGGCCGTCAGGACTTCTCCAGGCTGAAGATGAAGGGCGGCCTGTCTGGCTACCCCTCGCAGGCCGAGTCCGAGCACGACGTCATCGAGAACAGCCACGCGTCGACGGTCCTCGGCTGGGCCGACGGGCTCGCGAAGGCCAACCAGGTGCTCAAACGCGACGACCATGTGGTCGCCGTGATCGGTGACGGCGCGCTGACCGGCGGTATGGCCTGGGAGGCGCTCAACAACATCGCCGAGGCCAAGGACCGCCCGCTGGTCATCGTGGTCAACGACAACGAGAGGTCGTACGCCCCGACCATCGGCGGCCTCGCCAACCACCTCGCGACGCTGCGGACCACCGACGGGTACGAGCGGTTCCTCGCCCGCACCAGGGACATCCTCGACCGCACCCCGGTCGTCGGCAAGCCGCTCTTCGACACCCTGCACGGCGCCAAGAAGGGGCTGAAGGACTTCATCGCCCCGCAGGGCATGTTCGAGGACCTGGGGCTCAAGTACGTCGGGCCGATCGACGGGCACGACATCGAGGCCCTGGAGTCCGCGCTGTCCCGCGCCAAGCGGTTCGGCGGACCGGTCATCGTGCACTGCCTCACCGAGAAGGGCCGCGGCTACCAGCCCGCCCTCCAGGACGAGGCGGACCGCTTCCACGGCATCGGTCCCATTCACCCCGACACAGGCCTGCCGATCAAGGCTTCGGGCGCCGACTGGACCTCCGTCTTCGGTGACGAGATGGTCCGGCTCGGCCATGAGCGCGAGGACATCGTGGGGATCACGGCGGCGATGCTGCAGCCGGTCGGCCTGAAGAAGTTCGCGGACACCTTCCCGGACCGGATCTACGACGTCGGCATCGCCGAGCAGCACGGCGCCGTGAGCGCGGCAGGGCTCGCCACGGGCGGCCTGCATCCGGTGTTCGCGGTGTATGCGACATTCCTCAATCGTGCCTTCGACCAGGTCCTCATGGATGTCGCCCTCCACAAGTGCGGTGTGACTTTCGTACTGGACCGGGCCGGTGTCACCGGCACCGACGGTGCCTCGCACAACGGCATGTGGGACATGTCGATCCTCCAGGTCGTGCCGGGCCTCCGGCTCGCCGCGCCGCGCGACGCCGACCAGGTGCGCGCCCAGCTCCGCGAGGCCGTCGAGGTCACGGACGCGCCGACCGTGGTCCGCTTCTCCAAGGGCGCCGTCGGCCCCGCCGTACCCGCCGTGGGCCGGATCGGCGGCATGGACGTGCTGCGGGATCCCGGCACCGACACCCCGGACGTGCTCCTCGTCTCCGTGGGTGCCCTCGCGCCGATGTGCCTGGAGATCGCCGACCTGCTCGACAAGCAGGGCATCACCACCACCGTCGTCGACCCGCGCTGGGTCAAGCCCGTCGACGAGCACATGGCGCCGCTCGCCGACAAGCACCGCGTGGTCGTCACCGTGGAGGACAACTCCCGGGTCGGCGGCGTCGGTTCGGCGATCGCGCAGGCGCTGCGCGACGCGGGCGTCGACATCCCGCTGCGTGACTTCGGCATCCCGCCGCGCTTCCTCGACCACGCCTCCCGCGCCGAGGTCCTGGCCGAGATCGGGCTCACCGCCCCCGACATCGCCCGTCAGGTCACCGGGCTCGTCTCCAGGATTGACGGCCGGTTCGGCGACACCGAGGTCGAGGCGGAGCCGGCGCGCGACTGACGTAGTGGATGCGCGACTGACGTACGCAGCCGTGACTGACGTACGAAGTCGAGTCCGACTGGGCCGGTTTCACCATCCTTTGCGGTGGTGAAACCGGCCCATCCGCGTGAAACTGCTCGCGCCGGGGCAAACGCTCCCCCAGTCTCGGCTTCGCTCGACCGGGGGGACCCCCATCGCCCCCTCTCGATCATGTCGAGGACGACAAGCGTGGGAGGTACGCCCGTGAGCAGCACACTCTTCCGGACGAAGAAGGTCGAGCAGTCCATCCTCGATACCGAGGAGCCGGAGCACGCGCTCAAGAAATCCTTGTCCGCGCTCGATCTGACGGTCTTCGGCGTCGGTGTCATCATCGGCACCGGCATCTTCGTTCTCACCGGCACGGTCGCCAAGAACAACGCCGGCCCGTCCGTCGCCCTCGCCTTCGGCGTGGCCGGGGTCGTCTGCGCCCTCGCCGCCCTGTGCTACGCCGAGTTCGCGTCCACGGTCCCGGTCGCCGGGTCCGCGTACACCTTCTCGTACGCCTCGCTCGGTGAGCTGCCAGCCTGGATCATCGGCTGGGACCTGGTGCTGGAGTTCGCGCTGGGGACGGCGGTGGTGGCGGTCGGCTGGTCCGGCTATATCCATTCGCTGATGGACAACGCGGGCTGGGACATGCCGGCGGCGCTCGGTACCAGGGAAGGGACCGGCGACTTCGGCTTCGACATTCTCGCCGCCGCGCTCGTTCTCGTCCTCACCGGCATCCTCGTGCTCGGCACGAAGCTCTCCGCGCGCGTCACCTCGCTCGTCGTCGCCATCAAGGTGACGGTCGTGCTCACCGTGATCATCGCGGGTGCCTTCTTCATCAAGGGCGACAACTACGACCCGTTCATCCCGAAGGCACAGGAGGTACCGGCGGGCGAGAGTCTCCAGTCCCCGCTCATCCAGCTGATCTTCGGGTGGGCGCCCTCCAACTTCGGGGTGATGGGCATCTTCACCGCCGCCTCCGTCGTCTTCTTCGCCTTCATCGGCTTCGACGTCGTCGCCACGGCCGCCGAGGAGACCAGGAACCCGCAGCGCGACATGCCCCGCGGCATCCTCGGCTCCCTGTTCATCTGCACCGCGCTGTACGTGGCTGTATCGATCGTCGTGACCGGTATGCAGCACTACACCGAGCTGTCCGTGAGCGCGCCGCTCGCCGACGCGTTCAAGGCCACCGGCCATCCCTGGTTCGCGGGCTTCATCAGCTTCGGCGCCGCCGTCGGCCTGACGACGGTCTGCATGATCCTGCTGCTCGGCCAGACCCGCGTCTTCTTCGCGATGAGCCGCGACGGACTGCTGCCGCGCTTCTTCTCCCATGTCCACCCGAGGTTCAAGACCCCGCACCGGCCGACCATTCTGCTCGGCGTGGTCATCGCGGTCCTCGCGGGCTTCACTCCGCTGAGCGAACTCGCCGCTCTGGTGAACATCGGCACCCTGTTCGCCTTCGTGGTCGTCGCGATCGGCGTGATCATCCTCCGCCGCACCCGCCCCGATCTGCACCGTGCGTTCCGCACCCCGTGGGTGCCGGTCATTCCGGTCCTGTCGGTGCTCGCCTCGCTGTGGCTGATGCTCAACCTGCCCGCCGAGACCTGGCTGCGCTTCGCCGGCTGGATGGCCGCCGGCTTCGTCGTCTACTTCCTCTACGGCTATTCGCACAGCCGCCTGGGACGCCACGAGGAGACCACGGTGGGCGAGGTCCTGAGGCCGCCGAAACGCGACGAACAGTAGTCAACCTCCGACCGGCCGCTTGACTCTCCGGCCCCGTATGTCCCACTTCAGGTGGTGATGCGGGGCCGGATAGCGTGCCGCTCATGCTCGTTACGCACCTCGTCCCGTCACGCTCCGCACCTGGACGGCCGGGGTCCGACTACTGGAGACGGCTGCTTCCGGTGCTCGCCGCGCTGGCCTGCGTCACCCGGATCCCGTCCTTCGTCCCGCCGCTGTGGAACCCCGACGAGGGCTATCTCGCCGTACAGGCACGGCTGTTGGCGGACGGCGGAGAGTTGTACGAGACGGTCGTGGACCGCAAGCCGCCGCTGGTGCCGTGGCTGTACGCGGCGTCGTTCGCGGTGTTCGGTGACGACTCGCTGACCCCGGTACGGGTGCTCGCGACCGGCGCGCAGCTGGTGACCGCCGTCCTGCTGGCCTCGCTGGCCCGCCGCCGCTGGGGGAACCGGGCGGGCCGTACGGCGGGCGTCCTGTATCTGCTGACGTCCATCGGGCTCAACCCCGAGGACGCCCAGGCCGCGCTCTTCGAGGTCTTCATACTGCCCTTCACGGCCTGCGCGATGTGGTGCGCGGACCGGCGCCGCTGGGGTGCGGCGGGCGCGGCGGTCGGCTGCGCGTTCCTGGCCAAGCAGACGGGCGGGGCGGTGCTGGTGCCGGCGCTCTGGCTGCTGTACCGGTCGGGTGCGCCGCGAAGTGACCTGCTACGGCTGGGCGTTGGCGCCGCTGTGCCGGTCCTGGGCGCGGCGGTGCTCACCGACCCCGCCGGGTTCCTGTTCTGGACGGTGACCGGATCCGGCGCGTACGTCTCCTTCGCCGGATCCGAACTCCACGTTCTGGCAAGGGGGTTGGTCAACGCCGCGATCCTGGGCGTGGTGTGTGCGGGGCTGATCCCGCCGGTGGTACGGCTACTGCGGACCGCCCCCCGCACCGGCTCGGTGGACCTGTGGCTGTGGCTCGGCTCGTCGGCGCCGGCGGTGGCCCTCGGCTTCCACTTCTTCGGCCACTACTACCTGCAACTCGTCCCGCCTGTCGTCCTGTTGGGGACCGCGGCCCTGCGAACCCTGCCGGGCGAGACACAGACGAGAGCTCTTCTCGTCTCCGCCTGCACCTGTGTGCTCTTCCTGGCCTGGGGCCTGCTGGCACCCCGCCCCGACCTCGCCCACGCACACCGCCTCGCGGCCGAGGTCGCCCGCCGCACGGCACCCGCCGACCGGGTCCTGGTCTGGGGCATGCACCCGGAGACGTACTGGCTCGCCGACCGCACCCCGGCCACCCGCTACCTGACCGCCGGCCTGCTCACCAACTACAGCGGAGGGCGCGACGGACCGCGGGTGGGGGAGCGGTACGGGGTGGCGGGGGCCTGGGAGGTCTTCCGGGAGGAGCTGGCGACCAGACCGCCGGCCCTGATCGTCGACGACTCCCGCGCCAAGCCGTACGCCCCGGAACGGATGCCGTCGCTGAGGCGGATCCTGGCCGACGGGTACGAGGAGGCCGGGAGACTGGACGGAGCGGTGCTGTACGCCCGTACGGGCGAGGGGGCGCTCAGGATGGACCGGCGTACGGGCGAAGGGGTCGGACAGGATTGACTGGGGCACGGGCGGCGGGGTTGGTCACGCTGGACGCGTGCCGGTGCCGTGGCGCGAGCACGCACAGCCGCCCGGTCTCCAGATGGAACGCCGTCGCGTCGGGCCGCCCGGACAGCGGATACGGGACGACCGTGACGTCGTACTCCCGCCCTTGGAGCCGGTTCGCCGTACCGACGGCGATCCGGTCTGCGGTCAACGGCACGGGCTCCTCCGGCGTACCGGCCCGAACGGGCGGTCAGGACTGACCGCGTACCGTACGCGGACCTGCTACCTCCGCGCCCAGCTCCTCGACCCTGCGCCGCAGTTCACGGTCGGCGGTGACGACGAGGCAGGGGCGGTGGTGGCCTTCCCCGGCGACCAGTTCGACGATGCGGTCGTCGCCGCTGTGGGGCGCCGGGTCCACGCGTACACCCGGTACGGGCTCCACGCCGCGCGCCGCGCCCTCGACGACGAGCACGATCTCGACGGGGTCGGGCCGGCCCGGGATGCCCTCCCGGGCGAGCCGGTCGCGCAGGCGTTCCGCCGCGCCGCGCCGGTCGCGCCACCAGCCGTCGGGGACGGACCCGATGACGTTGGCGGCGTCGATGATCACGAGTGTCGTCATGGGTCCCTATTGTCCTCCCTGTTGCAGGAGGTGAACCTACGAACCGGACGAAGTGCCGCCCGGGGCCGGGGACTTCTTCGCGGACTCGGGGATCTCCTCGTCGGTGCGGATCGCCTTCCACAACTGGGTCGCCTGCGGCTCGGCGGCGACGACGCGGTTGGGGTCGGTCCTGTCGTAGGCGACCGGGAGCATGATCGTCTCCATGGTCGACGGGTCGACGCCGTTCATGCTGCGGGCGAAGTCGGCCAGCGCGGTGAGGGAGTCGAGTTCGGAGTCCGTGGTGAGGGACTCGGTGAGCGAGTCGGCGACCGAGTACGCCTTGGTGGGGCTGCCGAACAGGTCCTGCTTCTTGATCTCGGAGAGCAGGGCGATCATGAACTGCTGCTGGAGGCCGATGCGGCCGAGGTCGCTGCCGTCGCCGACGCCGTGCCGGGTGCGGACGAAGGCGAGGGACTGGGTGCCGTCCAGCTTGTGGGTGCCCGCCTCCAGGTCGAGGCCGCTGGACTTGTCCTGGATGTCCTCGTCGATCGTGACCGTGACGCCGCCTATCGCGTCGACGAGCCCCTTGAAACCGGCGAAGTCGATCTCCACGAAGTGGTCCATGCGGACCCCGGACATCTGTTCCACGGTCTTCACGACACAGGCCGGACCGGCGAGTGAGTAGACCGAGTTGAACATCACACGCTTCGCGGAGGCGAGCGTGGAGCCGTCCGACTTGGTGCACTCGGGGCGGGTCACGAGGGTGTCGCGGGGGATGCTGACCGCGACGGCCTCGGTGCGGCCCTCGGGTATGTGCATCACCAGCGCGGTGTCGGAGCGGGCGCCGGAGACGTTGCCCGTGCCGAGGTCGGCGTTCTTCCCGGAGCGCGAGTCCGAGCCCAGGACCAGGATGTTCTGTCCGGAGGTGGGCAGCTTCTGGGGGCGGTCGTCGCCGATCGCCTTGTCGAGGTCGACGCCGTCGATGTTGCCGTTGAGGTCGCTGTAGAGCCAGTAGCCGGTGCCGCCGGCCGCGAGGACGAGGACCAGCAGGCTCAGCAGCACGATCCGGCCGGTGCGGCGGCGCCCCCCGGCCCGCCCTCCGGCCCGCTTCGGCTTGCGTCTGCGGCTGCCCCGGCCCGCCGACGGCTCGCTCTCGCTGCGGCGCTGGGGCGTCGAGACATCGCTCATCGGTACCTGAGTCCTCGTTTGTCGTGGCCCCGAGGGGCGGTGATGAACGGCGTGGGGACTCGGGTGGGGGGGAGGTGCCGGTCCGTGTACGGCCAAACTGACCCTGCACTATAGACCGACATTCGACCACAGACGGCCGAAGTGTGATCTAAGCGTGATCTATTAGTGAACTTGGGCGAAAGAAATAGTATGCAGCCATGACTTGGTTGATCACAGGCGGTGCGGGGTTCATCGGGGCGCATGTCGTGCCCGCAATGCTGGACGCGGGCGAGCGGGTCGCGGTGTACGACGACCTGTCCGCCGGCGACGCCGGCCGCGTCCCGGGAGACGTGCCCCGCGTGAAGGGTTCCGTGCTGGACGGCGAACTGCTCCGCCGTAGCCTCGCCGACCTGGGGATCGAGGGCGTGGTCCACCTCGCCGCGAAGAAGCAGGTCGCCGAGTCGGTCGCACGGCCGCTGGACTACTACCGCGAGAACGTCCAGGGCCTCGCCACCCTCCTCGAAGCGGCCGCCGACACCGGCGTACGCAACTTCCTCTTCTCCTCCTCGGCCGCCGTGTACGGCATGCCCGACGTGAATCTGGTGACCGAGGACACGCCCTGCGCACCGATCAACCCCTACGGCGAGACCAAGCTGGCGGGCGAGTGGTTGGTGCGCGCCGCCGGTCGCGCACACGGCATGCGGACCGCCTCGCTGCGCTACTTCAACGTGGCGGGCGCCGCCGACGAACTCCTCGCGGACACCGGGGTCTTCAACCTGATCCCGATGGTGTTCGAGAAGCTCACCGAGGGCGCCGCGCCGGTGATCTTCGGCGACGACTACGACACCCCGGACGGCACCTGCGTACGGGACTTCATCCACGTCGAGGACATCGCCTCCGCCCACCTGGCCGCCGCCCGCGCTCTCCCCGGCCGTGAGCCCGGCAGCGATCTGACGGTCAACATCGGTCGCGGCGAGGGCATTTCCGTACGCGAGATGATCGAACTGATCGGCGAGGTCACCGGCTACGGCCCGGCCGCGGCCCCGGTGACCGCCCCCCGCAGGCCCGGCGACCCGGCCCGCGTGGTCGCCGCCGCGGACCGCATCCGCGAGGAACTCGGCTGGTCGGCCCGGCACGACGTCCGCGCGATGGTGACGTCGGCGTGGGCGGGGTGGTGTGCGCGGCATCCGGAGGCGCGGAACCCCGCGGCACACCGTGCGGCGGAGGGCGTCGGCTGATGGCGAGATCCAGGTCTGCCATGCGCGGACAGGCGCCGGGCGCGAGCGCACGGCCCGTGACCGGCGGTGTGTCGGGTCCCGCTGCCGAAGCCGTCCTCGACGGCCGCTGGCTGCTGCTCGGTAAGGATGGCCGCCTCACCGCCTACGCGAGGGCCGAAGGCGGTCTGCTGCGCTGGACCGAGACCCGGCCCGGCGGACCCGGCTGGCAGGGCCCGGACTTCTTCGCGGCGCCCGGCATCACCGACATCTCCGTGGCCCAGGGCGAGAACGGGTACGTCCACTTCCTGGGCCGCAGGGTCAGGGGCAAGCAGCCGGGCGCCCCCGCGGAGATCGTGCACGCCATCCAGTACCAGTCCGGGCGGCCTCTCACGGAGTGGGCGAGCGTCGGCAGCCCGTACAAGGACGCGGAGCGTGCCGGGCTCATCGGCCCTCCCGTGGGTGCCGTGAGCGCGTCCGGCACGGTGTACGTCTTCATCCGCAACGCCGGAGGCGGCGTGACCATGCGGCGTGAGAGCGAGCGCGGCGGCTGGCTGCCGTGGACGGACATCCGGGGCAACAAGGCGCAGGACGGGCTCGCCGTGACGGCGTTGCGGTCCGGCAGGCTCGAACTGCTCACTCCCGGTGAAGGCCCCGCCATGCACTGGTGCCAGACACAGGGCGACGGCGAGGTGGAGCGCAGGCCCAACATCCACATCGCCCCCGCCGCGGACAGTGCCGTCGTACTGGAGACGGGCCCGGACCGGGCCACCTTCTACTGGACGGACCTCGCCACGGGCACCGTTCAGGCCCACCGGCCCGGCGGCTGGGTGATCCCGATGGGCGGCAGTCCGGCACCCGGCCGCCTCGCCGCCGTACGGAGCATGATCGACGGGTACGACTGCACGGTCCTCGCCCACCGGGACCTGGACGGCAGCGTGATGCTCGCCGCCAGTGGCACGGAGAACGAGCAGGCGGGCGTGTGGTGGTCCCCCACGGGGGAGACGAGCCCCCATCAGCCCGTGCTCGCGCACGACGGCCTGGGGCGGCTGGTGCTCGCCGTGCTGGACGAGCGCGGTGACCTGCGCGTCGCACGGCAGGGTCCAGGCCCCGGGCTGGTCATGGAGCCCGCGGGGACGGTCTGAGAACCTTCCGGGTTCAGTTGCCTCGTTATGACAAGTGTCACAGCGACATATGTTAAATCATTAACTATCCCTTTTGTCGGTCGAGTTGGGCTCGGCCATGTCAAGGGTGGATATGGACATCATGTGGCCATTGATGTGAAGATCTTGTGCCGCATAACAACCTTTGGTGATCTCAGCCGGTCAAACGTCTGAATTCCGAGGGTCGTGCAGCCATCCATCGGGTCGACGGGGGATCGCACCTTGGCGGCCGTCGGGCGCGTGTGTCGAGCACGCCGTGGACAACGGTGTCCCATGCCCGGTCGTCGGTGGTGGCCTCTTTCTTTGTCTTGGATGGTGTGGAACTTCGGTGGTGAGCCTCAACAACCCCGAGGCCAGCGCGCTGGTGTCTACGTACCGATCGCTGGTGCCCGTGGGCGCCCGTCGACGCATCGTGCGTCGCGTCCCGCGGCCGCTGCGCAACGCGGCCATGCGCACGCTGGCCTCGGCGGACTCCCTGCGCACCGCCGTCGTCACCCGTGCCCTCGGCGGCAGCACCTCGTCCGCCCGGCACAGCCCGGACGCCTTCCAGCGCATCGTCCGGCACGGCGGCAAGCACGTCCGGGCCACTGTCGTCGGCGGCGCCACCGAGTGGGCGGCCCGCGCCCGCAACCTGCACATCCTCGTCGCCGTGCTCGAAGAGGCGGAGATCAACTACTTCTGTGTCCGGGGAACCTCCCGGGCCGTGCCCTGTGTCGCGGTTCCCGCGGACCAGCGCGAGGACGCCGAGGAGATCCTGCAGATCGCCTTCGGCCGCAACCCCGGCTATGTCTCCGACGGCTCCGGCGAACAGCGCGACGGCGCCTCGGCCAAGACCTGGCGCAGGATGCGCTCCACGCAGGTGCTGCGGGTGGCATGGAACGTCTGCGACCCCACCGGACGTCTCGTCTTCGGCCAGGACTCCGGCTGCGACCTCGAGTTCTGGGCCCGCGAGGGCCACGAACTGGTCGCGCCACGCCCCAACAGCGTCATGACCCACGCCCCCGTGCGCACCGAGCGCCGGCGGATGGAACAGAAGCTGTTCAGCCCCGTGCCCTCGCTGTACCACACCGGACACGCCCGCTCACTGCCCGAGTTCGGGGTCCCGCTGCCCGACGACCACCTCTTCCCGATCGACGTCGTGTACACGTGGGTGGACGACTCCGACCCGGTGTGGAAGGCGAGCAAGGACGCGGCCCAGCGGGTCCTGACCGGCGAGCCCGGCGACGGCGGTCTGCACGAGCAGGCGGCGAACGACGCGCGCTACACCAGCCGCGACGAGCTGCGCTATTCGCTGCGGTCGATCCACCAGTACGCCCCGTGGGTGCACAACATCTACCTGGTCACCGCCGGTCAGGTACCGAGCTGGCTCAACGCCGAGTACCCGGGGCTGCGGGTCGTGGACCACCGGGAGATCTTCGCCGACCCCGCCGCCCTGCCCACGTTCAACTCGCACGCCATCGAGAGCCAACTGCACCGCATCCAGGGCCTGTCGGAGCACTTCCTCTACCTCAACGACGACGTGTTCTTCGGCCGTCCCGTACGGCCCGGCCAGTTCTTCCACCCCAATGGCCTGACCAAGTTCTTCATGTCCAAGGCGCTGATCCCCGCCGGGCAGGTCAGCCACCAGGACCTGCCGGTGAACGCGGCGGGCAAGAACAGCCGCGGCCTCATCGCCCAGCAGTTCGGCACCTTCATCGCGCAGAAGATGAAGCACACGCCGCACGCCCTCAGGCGCGAGGTGCTCCAGGAGATCGAGTACACCTATCCGCACGAGCACTTCAGGACACAGCACTCGAAGTTCCGCTCACCGCAGGACGTCCCGATCGCCTCGTCGCTGCACCACTACCACGCGTACCACACGGCCCGCGCCACGGTCGGCGACCTGCGGTACGTCTACATCGACATCGGCGACATCAAGGCCCAGCAGCGGCTGAACCGGCTCGTCGCGCGGCGGGACTTCGACACCTTCTGCATCAACGACACGGTGGTGCCGGCGGACCGCGACGCCCAGGAACGCATGGTCCGAGCCTTCCTGGAGGCCTACTTCCCGGTGCCGAGCCCCTACGAGCTGCCCGTCGACCGGGAGACGCGGTACCGGCGTCCGCCTGCGGAATTCGAGGGCAGCGGACGATGATCTCCAGAGCGACGCGCGCGGCCCGCCGACTCCGCGCGGGCGCCGGCCGCAGGGTGCGCCGGCCCTTCAAGGCCCTGGCCTCCTGGATGCTGCTGCGGATCTTCCTGCCGCGCCGCACCCGGGTGGGCCGCCTCCACTACGCGGCCGTCCTCGACGGACAGACCGTCAACCTCCACGCGGAGCTGCCCGACTCGCTGCCCCTGCCCGAGCACGCCGAGATCGAACTCACCAGGGGCCGCGAACGCCACACGTGCCCCGCCCGGGTCTACGAGGACACGCAGGGCCGCCTGCTGTGCGACGCCGCAGTCCTGCTCGGCGACGGGCTCGGCGGGCTGCCCGTCCGGGACGGCCACTGGAAGGTGCGCCTGCGGACCCGGACCGGGCCCCGCTCCCGCAAGCTGGCCCTGCTGCTGGTCGAACTGCCCGAGCCGTACGCGGGACCCACCATGCCGCACACGGTCTCCCCGATCACCGGCCAGAGCCATCGGCTGACCCGGTCCGTCACCGGCAGCCTGAGGATCGTCACCACCACGCCCCGCCCGCTGGCCGAAGTGGTCCGGGTCGACCTGTCGCACACCGGCCTGGTCGTCGACTTCCGGCTGGTCGGCGCCTCGACGAACGACCTCCAGGTGGAGTTCGCCGCGAGCGGCCGCCGCCTCACCCGGCCCGTCACGCCCCTGCCGGACGACAGCTGGCGGGTGCATGTGCCGCTGGCGGAGATGCCGCCGGACCGGCGCGACGTCCTGCACTGGGACGTGACCGCCCGCCTCGCCTCGGGACAGGCCCTGCGCATCGGACGCCACGTCCACGACGTCCGCAATCCGCAGCGCGTCTTCGGCATCGCCGCGCTGACCGTGGCCCCGCCCGGCGCGGCCCCGTTGATCGTCCACCCCCGTTACACCCCTGCCGGCAACTTCCGGGTCACCTGCAGCCGTATGCCCGAGTCCGGGCGGAGAACCTGATGAAGATCACTTTCCTGCTCACCACCGCGGACGCCGTAGGCGGGACCGAGCGGGCGGTCTTCAACCAGGCCGCCGAGCTGGCGGCCCACCACGACGTGCGGGTGCTGAGCGTCTTCAAAAGCCAACCGCAGCTGTTCTTCACGGTGGACGACCGGGTACGCGTCGACTACCTCGTCGACGTGACCGGGCAGGTGCCGCGCCCCCTGCGCCCGTCCCGCCTCTCCGACGCCGAGCTGACCGCCCTCGCGGCACTGCCGAGCGACCTGGTCGACCGGGCCTGGGAGGTCGCGTTCAACCGGCTCTCCGACAGCGAGCTGGCGCTGGCCCTGCAGGACACCGACACGGATGTGCTCATCACGACGACCCCGGCCCTGATGGCCCTCGTCGTGCAGCTGGCCCCGGCCGACGTGATCACCGTGCACCAGGAGCACCGGGTGTCGGAGCTGCGCGGCAGCAGTGGGGAGCCGTTGCTGCGGTACGCCCCCCGCCTGGACGCCCTCGCCGTGCTGAGCGAGCGCACGGGGGAGTGGTTCGCGGAGACCTTCGGCGCCGCCGCACCCCGGATCGAGGTCATCCCCAACGCGCTGCCCACCGGCTTCCGCCCCAGGTCGACCCTCCAGACCCGGACCGTCGTCACCGCCGGACGCCTCGTCGGCGAGAAGCAGCTCAACCAGGCCATCGACGCCTGGGCGCTCATAGCCCCGTACCACCCGACGTGGACCCTGCGCATCTTCGGCGACGGCCCGCTCAGCGGGGCGCTGCGCCGCCAGATCAACCAGCTCGGCCTGCACGACTCGATCCAGCTCAACGGCAACTCCCCGCACCTCGCGGAGGAGTGGGCCAAGGCCAGCATCGCCCTGATGACCTCGAAGAACGAGGCGTTCCCTCTGGTCCTGATGGAGGCCCAGGCGGCCGGCGTACCCGTCCTGTCGTACGACTGCCCCAACGGCCCCCGCGAGATCATCCTCGACGGGCAGACCGGCATCCTCGTACCGCCCGGCGACGTCGAGGCGCTCGCCCAGCGGCTCAACCAGCTGATGTCCGACGACGCGCTCCGCCACCACCTGGGCGCGAACGCGGCGGAGGCGATCCACCGCTTCGACCCGCCGCTGGTCACCGCCCGCTGGGAGAAGCTCTTCCAGGAACTGGCCGACTTCCGCGACCGGGGCGACCGGGCCGCGGCGAAGGCCGACCGGCAGTCCCTGCACGCCGTGTTCAGCGGCCCCGACGGCGCCGCCACCCCGGCCGCCCCGGCACCGGCGAGCCAGTCCCGCTCCGGCGACCAGCGGGGGCTGGAGCAGTCCCTGGCCAAGCGCCACCCGCACCTGGTGCGCGACGGCGGGCAGCTCTGCCTGGTGACGGAGACCGAGTCGCCGTACGAGACCGTGCAGGCGAACCTGGCGCTGGCCGCCGACGCACTCGAAGCGGCGGGCATCCCCTACCTCGTCGTACGCGACACGATGGTCCGGCACACGGTCGCCGTCCACGAGTCGTTCCGCGAGCAGGTCCTCAAGGAACTCGCCGGGCGGTACCGGGACCAGGCGGTCTACACGGCCCTCCTCAACGACCGCCAGGAGACCAGCTCGACGGTCCTCGCCGGCCTCGCCGAACAGGCCGCCGACCAGCCCTGCTCCGGCGTACGCGTCTACCGCCCGGTGGTGTCGGTGTCCCGCACCCTGCGCCTGGGCGCGGTCTACGGCTGCACGATCTCCTTCTGGAAGAACGACATCGAGGACGCCGAAGCCCTCCTCGCGCCGACCCGCACCCTCATCGGCACCCGCATCGCCCAGCGCTCGCTGGGCCGCGCGAGCACGGTCCTCGGCGGCCGCACCTATCCCACCGTGGCGCCCTTCACCCAGCCCCTGCACAACGACGTGACGTTCCCCGTCGACGCCGTCTACACCTGGGTCGACGGCTCCGACCTGGCGTGGCTGGAGCGCAAGAACCAGGTACTGGCCTACCTGGGCCTGGAGACCGTCGACGCGGCGGCCAGCGCGGCCCGCTTCCGCAGCCGTGACGAACTGCGCTACTCGCTCCGCTCGATCGACATGTACGCGCCGTGGATCCGCAACATCTACATCGTCACCGACCGCCAGGTCCCCGCCTGGCTCGACACCAACCACCACCGGGTCCGGGTCGTCGACCACAGCGAGATCTTCACCGACCCACGCAACCTGCCGACGTTCAACTCGCACGCCATCGAGAGCCAGCTCCACCACATCGACGGCCTCGCCGAGCACTTCCTCTACTTCAACGACGACTTCTTCATGGGCCGCACGGTCCAGCCGAGCCTCTTCTTCCAGGGCAACGGGCAGGCCAAGCACTTCCTGTCGCCCACCTCGGTCCCGATGGTGCCGCCGCTGGAGACCGACGACTTCAACATCAGCGCCGCGAAGAACAACCGGGCCCTGATCGCCGGCGCCTTCGGCCAGCTCATCACGCACGCGTTCCTGCACGCCCCGTACCCACTGCGCCGCAGCGTCATGGCCGACCTCGAACAGGCCTTCCCCCAGCAGGTCATGGGGACGGCCGCCAGCCGGCTGCGCAGCCACAGCGACGTCTCGATCGCCTCGTCCCTGCACCACTACTACGCCTTCCACACGGGGCGCGGTGTGCCCGGATCGATCTCCTGCGGATTCGTCAACGTCGGCCTGAAGGAACACCGCTCGCGGCTGAGCCGGCTCCTCACGGCGCGGCCCAACGACGTGTTCTGCCTCAACGACTTCCACGACGGAGACGTCTCCGAGGACGAACAGGACGCCATCCTCGCGGCGTTCCTGCCCAGTTACTTCCCGATCGCGAGCCAGTTCGAGTACGGCTCTCCCCGGAACCAGCGTTATCACAGCGGCCGCCAGCCCGAGTGGCCGCTGTGACCGGGCCGCCCGCACGACTCACGGAGAGAGCATGAGCAAGGTCTGCATCGTCGGGAACTCCGTCGCGGCTCCGCGCACCCCGGAGGAAGCACCGCTCGCCGGGTGGGGCCAGTACCTCCAGGAGTTCCTGACCCCGTACCACGAGGTGCGCAACTACGCCCGTGACGCCATGACGGCCCGCGGCTACTTCACCGAGCGCTTCGTATCGCTGCTCAACCTGATCGAGCCCGGCGACCTCGTGCTGTTCAACTGGGGTCTGGTCGAACAGCGCGTCGACAACCCGCAGCGCTACCACGGGCCGCGCGAGTTCAAGGAGTTCCTGCACCTGTACGTGCAGGGCGTGCGCGGCGAGGGCGCGACACCCGTCCTGGTCACCCAGACCGCCCGGTGCTCCTTCCTTCCCACCGGCCATGTCATGGACACCGGCGACGGCTACCCCCAGCTCGTCCGCGAGGTGGCCGCCGAGACGGGCACACCCCTGATCGACCTCCACGAACTCACCCTGCGACTGGTCCAGGACCTCGGCCCGCAGTACGCCCGCCGCTACTTCCGCTGGCTGGACCCGGGGGAGCACCCCAACCTCCCTGAGGGCGTCATCGACGCCTCCCACTTCAACGAGGTGGGTGCACGCGAGGTGGCCCGGCTGGTCGCCGGGGCACTGGCGGGTGCGACGGGGATACCGCAGGGGTTCATCGACCCGCAGTCCTTGGCCGTCGGGCCGGAGTTCCCGCCCCCGTTGGACGAGTTCACCGTCGACAAGCCCGAGTTCGCCCTCCACGAGGAGTTCCGGGTCGGCGCCGCCCCCGGGTTCAAGGCCCCCGCCTCCGGGGCGATCGTCGGCGCCATGCAGAAGTTCACGGGCACGGTCGCGCCCGGCACGACGTACGTGCTCTTCTTCGAGAACGGTATGTACCTGGGCGGCACCCGGGTGAGCGACAGCGGCACCTGGGCCTGGCGCCGGGTGCTCAACTGGCCCGGCGGACCGCACCTCGTGCACGCCGTCGGCTTCACCGAGCAGGGCGTGACCCCCGTCGCCGAGCTGGCCTTCACGGTCAGGGACTGGGTGGAGCCACCGGTCGTCACCGGCCCCCGCGAAGGCGCGTGGACCGGGCCCCGGCCGCGCTTTTCGGGCACGGTCGAGCCGGGCGTCTCCAAGGTGGCGGTGCTGGAGAACGGACGGATGATCGCCATCGCTCCGGTCGAGAAGGACGGCACCTGGAAGGTGACCCATCCCCACGACTGGAGGCCCGGCACGCACGTCCTGGAGTTCGTGGCCGTCTTCAGCGCGATCCACTCCGCGCCCGCGCAGCACACCATCCGGGTCCACGGCATCCCCGAGGACAACTGGATCAGCCGCTCGGCCCTGGCCTCCCGCGAGCCGTGCTCGGACAAGTGCGACCACCTGCCGTTCGGGGGCCGTTGGTAGACCCCATCAGACGCATGAAAGAGGGCCTCCGCCGAAGCGGAGGCCCTCTTCAGGTCTGTACGGCCCGTACGACCATTACGCGGGAACCGAAGCCACGCCCGGCTCCAGGAACTTCTTGCCGTTCACCCGCTCGCTGACGCCCTCGCGGTCCAGGTACGGCGTGATGCCGCCCAGGTGGAAGGGCCAGCCGGCGCCGGTGATCAGGCAGAGGTCGATGTCCTGCGCCTCGGCGACGACGCCTTCGTCGAGCATGAGCCTGATCTCCTGGGCGACGGCGTCGAGGACGCGGGCCCGTACCTGCTCCTCGGTCAGGACGACATCGCCCTGCTTGAGGAGCGCGGCGACCTCGGGGTCCAGCTCCGGCTTGAAGCCGTTCTCTGCGGAGTAGACGTAGAAGCCGCGCTTGCCGGCCTCGACGACGGCCTTGAGGTTGGGGGAGACCTTGAAGCGGTCCGGGAAGGCGCCGTTGAGGGTCTCGGAGACGTGCAGACCGATGGCGGGGCCGACCAGCTCAAGGAGGACCAGCGGCGACATCGGCAGACCCAGCGGCTCGACCGCCTTCTCCGCCACGTCGACCGGCGTGCCCTCGTCGATGACGTTCTGGATCTCGCCCATGAAGCGGGTGAGGATGCGGTTCACGACGAACGCCGGGGCGTCCTTCACCAGGACCGCGGTCTTCTTCAGCTTCTTGGCGACGGCGAAGGCCGTGGCGAGAGAAGCATCATCCGTCGCCTCGCCGCGGACGATCTCAAGCAGCGGCAGGATCGCGACCGGGTTGAAGAAGTGGAAGCCCACGACCCGCTCGGGGTTCTTCAGCTTCGACGCCATCTCGGTCACCGAGAGGGACGAGGTGTTGGTGGCGAGGATCGCGTGCGCCGGGGCTACCGCCTCGACCTCCGCGAACACCTGCTGCTTGACGCCGATCTCCTCGAACACGGCCTCGATGACGAAGTCCGCGTCCGCGAAGCCCTCGGCCTTGTCCAGGACACCCGTGACCAGGGCCTTCAGGCGGTTGGCCTTGTCCTGGTTGATACGGCCCTTGCCGAGCAGCTTGTCGATCTCGGCGTGGACGTAGCCCACACCCTTGTCGACGCGCTCCTGGTCGATGTCGGTCAGCACGACCGGCACCTCAAGACGGCGCAGGAAGAGCAGAGCCAGCTGCGAGGCCATCAGGCCCGCGCCGACCACGCCCACCTTGGTGACCGGACGCGCCAGGTTCTTGTCCGGCGCACCCGCCGGGCGCTTGCCGCGCTTCTGCACCAGGTTGAAGGCGTAGATGCCGGCGCGCAGCTCGCCCCCCATGATCAGGTCGGCGAGGGCCACGTCCTCGGCGTCGTAGCCCTGCTGGAGGTCGCCGTTCTTCGCGGCGGCGATGATGTCCAGCGCGCGGTACGCGGCCGGGGCCGCCCCGTGCACCTTGCCGTCCGCGATGAACCGGCCGCGCGCGACGGCCTGGTCCCAGGCCTCGCCGCGGTCGATGACCGGACGCTCGACCTCGACGTCACCCTTGAGGACGTTCGCCGTCCAGATCAGCGACTGCTCCAGGAAGTCCGCGCCCTCGAAGATCGCGTCCGCGATGCCGAGCTCGAAGACCTGCTGACCCCCCAGCTGCTTGTTCTGGTTGAGCGAGTTCTCGACGATGACCGTGACGGCCTTGTCGGCGCCGATCAGGTTCGGCAGCAGCGTGCAGCCGCCCCAGCCGGGGACCAGACCGAGGAAGACCTCGGGCAGGGAGAAGGCGGGCAGCGCCTTCGACACGGTCCGGTAGGAGCAGTGCAGACCGACCTCGACACCGCCGCCCATCGCGGCACCGTTGTAGTACGCGAAGGTCGGGACCGCGAGGGCGGCCAACCGCTTGAAGACCTCGTGGCCGCCCTTGCCGATGGCCAGCGCGTGCTCGTGCTCCTTGAGCAGCTCGACGCCCTTGAGGTCGGCGCCGACGGCGAAGATGAACGGCTTGCCGGTGACACCGACACCGACGATCTCGCCGGCCGCGGCCTCCTGCTCGACCTGGTCGATGGCGGTGTTCAGGTTCGCCAGCGACGCCGGGCCGAAGGTGGTCGGCTTGGTGTGGTCGAAGCCGTTGTCCAGCGTGATCAGGGCGAAGCGCCCGGCGCCGTACGGCAGGTCGAGGTGGCGTACGTGCGCGGACGTCACGACCTCGTCGGGGAACAGCTCGGCCGCGCCCTTCAGGAGTTCAGCGGTGGTGCTCACTTGTTGCCTCCGTCGAAGTGCGGGTTCTCCCAGATGACCGTCGCGCCCATGCCGAAGCCGACGCACATGGTGGTCAGGCCGTAGCGGACGTGCGGCTGCTCCTCGAACTGACGGGCCAGCTGCGTCATCAGCCGGACACCGGAGGAGGCCAGCGGGTGGCCGAAGGCGATGGCGCCGCCGTACTGGTTGACGCGCGCGTCGTCGTCGGCGATGCCATAGTGCTCCAGGAAGGCCAGGACCTGGACGGCGAAGGCCTCGTTGATCTCGAAGAGGTTGATGTCCTCGATCGACAGGCCGGCTTTGGCGAGGGCCTTCTCCGTCGCCGGGATGGGCCCGTATCCCATGACCTCCGGCTCGACGCCCGCGAAGGCGTACGACACGAGGCGCATCTTGACCGGCAGGTCGTTCTCGCGGGCGAAGTCCTCGCTCGCGATGATCGACGCGGTGGCACCGTCGTTCAGACCGGCCGCGTTACCGGCGGTGACCCGCCCGTGCACACGGAACGGAGTCTTGAGCCCGGAGAGGTTCTCCAGGGTGGTCCCCGGCCGCATCGGCTCGTCGGCGGTGACCAGACCCCACCCGGTCTCACCGGCCGACCCCGCGGCGGAGCCGCTATCGACTGCAGCGGTGCGGCGCACCGAGATCGGCACCAGGTCCTGCTGGATCTTGCCGTTGGCGTACGCCTTGGCGGCCTTCTCCTGCGAGCGCACGGCGTACTCGTCGGCGCGCCGCTTGGTGATCGTCGGGTAGCGGTCGTGCAGGTTCTCGGCGGTCATGCCCATGAAAAGGGCCGACTCGTCGACCAGCTTCTCGCTCACGAACCGCGGGTTCGGGTCCACGCCCTCGCCCATCGGGTGGCGGCCCATGTGCTCGACACCACCGGCGATGACGGCGTCGTAGGCGCCGAAGGCGATGGAACCGGCGGTGGTGGTAACGGCGGTCAGCGCACCGGCACACATACGGTCGATCGAGTAACCGGGCACCGACTGCGGCAGCCCGGCCAGGATGCCGGCCGTACGACCGAGGGTGAGCCCCTGGTCACCGATCTGCGTGGTCGCGGCGATGGCGACCTCGTCCACCTTCTTCGGGTCGAGACCGGGGTTGCGGCGCAGCAGCTCCCGGATCGCCTTCACGACGAGGTCGTCGGCGCGGGTCTCGTGGTAGATGCCCTTCGGGCCCGCCTTGCCGAACGGGGTGCGGACGCCGTCGACGAAGACGACGTCCCTGACGGTACGAGGCACGATGGCTCTCCTCCAGGGGGTGCGGGATCTGCACGATGCGCTGAGCGCGCGCTCAGCCCCATGCTACTTGTGAGTAACAGGACTGCACAGTCCTGGGAAGCGGAGCGGTGAACGTCACATGGGCTCCATGTGTTACCGCCGGTTACGTGCACCATCCTAGGGGCGCGGCGCTGTGTTTGACATGCGGCTCCGCCGCGTGGGCGCGCCCAGCCCAAACACACCGGCAGCCCCGTACGGCCCTCAGGGGGGAGGCGCCGTGGACCCCCGAGGCACCAACACAGGCGTAGCCACCGGATGCGACTCCCCGTCCCCGGCGATCACCCCGAACAACGTCCGCGCGACCTCCGCCCCGAACCCATGTACGTCATGACTCATCGCGGAAAGCGTCGGCCGCGTCAGCCGACAGAGCTGCGAGTCGTCCCACGCCAGCAACGACACATCGTCCGGCACCCGCAACCCCATCTCCGCGGCCACCGACAACCCCGCCACCGCCATGATGTCGTTGTCGTACAAGATCGCCGTAGGCCGATCGGCCCCGGTCAACAGTGACCGCGTCGCCCGAGCCCCCGCCTCCCCCGAGAAATCGGTCGCCACCTGCCAAGCCCCGGCCAGCCCCAGAGCCCCGGCCGTCTCGTCGAACGCCGCCGTCCGAATCGCCGTATGCCCCAACGCCGCCGCACCCCCCACCCGCGCGATCCGCCGATGCCCCAGCGCCGCCAGATACCGCACCGCCTCCGTCACGGCGGTGGCGTCATCCGTCCACACCGACGTGAGCCCCCCGGTCAGCGATGGATGCCCGACGGCCACCACCGGCATCCCCAGCCGCTCCACGGCCCCCACCCGGGGATCATCCGCGCGGAAGTCGACGAGGATCGACCCACTCACCTGCCGCCCCCGCCACCACGCGTCCTGAAGCCCCACCTCCTCCTCCAGATTCCGCACCAAGCGCAGCAGCAGCGAACAGGACCGCTCGGTCAGCACGCTCTCCACCCCGGAGATGAACTCCATGTAGAACGGCTCAAGCCCCAGCAGCTTCGCCGGCCGGCAGATCGCCAGCCCCACGACATCCACCCGCTGACTCGACAACGACCGCGCCGCCAGATTCGGTGCCCACCCGAGCTCCCGTGCCGCCGCGAAGATCCGGTCCCGCGTGGCGTCGGACAGCCCCGGCTTCCGGTTGAACGCGAGGGACACCGCCCCCTTGGACACCCCCGCACGGGCGGCGACGTCCTTGATGGTCACGCGCGGAGTCGGCGGCGTACTCATCGCCCCGGCTCCACGCAATACAGCGCCTCTCGCACGGCATCCACGTCAGGAACGCCCTCCCACCCGCGTACCCCGATGGTGACCCGCTCCCCGGGCAACAGCGTGACCAGCCCGGTGTCGGCCCGAGCAGCCGGCGCCAGCCGGTCCGCCTGCAACAGCAGATCCCGTACGAGCGTCCGGGCGGTCACGATCACGGTCACCGCCCCCGGACCGACCTCGACCTCGACCTCGAACTCCGGCCGCAAATACGGCACTTCACGATCCGGCGCCGGAAAGTGCAGCGCCCGCACCCCGTCCGCGTCCGCTACCAGGAACTCCTTCGCCCCGACGGGCTCCAGCTCACGCGGCACCCGCACCTCGGCGACCGTACGCGCGGCAGCCGTGGCGTCCAGCTCCACAGCGGCGATCACATCCCCCTCCACGGACATCCGCCGCAACCGCACCCCCGCCGCCCACGCATCCCGCGCATGGTTGACGACCGCCGACACCAGCTCCCCGCCCCGCACTTGAAGCGTCAGCAACCGATCCGCGTACACGCGCCGCAGCTCATGCCACAGCGGCTTCTCCCGACCGTCCCCGTCGATCGCCGCCCACGACGTCACCGGCCAGCAGTCGTTGAGCTGCCACACCACCGTGCCCGCGCACACGGGCCACAGCGACCGCCAGTACTCGATTCCGGTGGCGACGGCCCTCGCCTGGTTGAGCTGCATCAGATAGTGCCAGCGGTCGAAGTCGCCGTCGGGCACGACGAAATGCCGCGCGAGCCCCCGCTCCAGCTTCCCGTTCCCGTCCTCCGCCTTCTGGTGATGCAGCATCCCGGGCGAGTCGGCCGACAACTCGCCCTCGCCCAGCGCCCGCCGCAGCGTCGCGTACGCCGGCGGCGCCTGCCACCCGAACTCGGCGACGAACCGCGGGACGTTCGCCCGGTACTCGGAGTAGTCCTCCCGGTTCCACACCTCCCAGGAGTGGTGGGTGCCGTGCGCCGGATCGTTCGGGTGCCGCTCCCACGACCCCGACCACGGACTGCCCGCCGTGTACGGCCGCGTAGGGTCCAACTCCGCGACAACACGCGGCAGTACGCCCAGGTAGTACCCCTCGCCCCACGAGTCCCCGGCGAGCCGCTCCTCCCACTCCCAGTCCCGGAATCCCCACAGGTTCTCGTTGTTGCCGTTCCACAGCACCAGCGAGGGATGAGGCATCAGCCGTACGACGTTCTCCCGGGCCTCGGCCTCCACCTCGCCCCGCAGCGGCTGCTCCTCCGGGTAGGCCGCGCACGCGAACGGGAAGTCCTGCCAGACCAGCAGCCCCAGCTCGTCGCAGGCGTCGTAGAAGTCCTCGCTCTCGTAGATACCGCCACCCCAGACGCGCACCAGATCCACACCGACGTCGGCAGCCTGCCGCAGCCGCTCCCGGTAGCGCTCACGCGTGATCCTGGAGGGGAAGACGTCGTCCGGGACCCAGTTCACCCCGCGCGCGAACAGCCGCTCGCCGTTGACGACGAAGGTGAACCCGGTGCCGTGCTCATCGGCACGCCGGTCCAGTTCCACGCCCCGGAACCCGACCCGCCGCCGCCACACATCCAGCGCCCGGTCCCGGCCGTCGTCGTACAGGGTCAACTCGACGTCGTACAACGGCTGTTCGCCGTACCCGCGCGGCCACCACAGCTCCACGTCGGGCACGTCGAGCCGTACGACCCCGCCCGTGCCCTCGACCTCGGCGACCGCCCGGACGTCGACGCCGCCCACCCGGGCCTCCAGCCGCAGCCCCGCCTCGACGGCCGCCCGCTCCACGTCGACGAGCAGCTCCACCCGCCCCGTCGTACCGTCGACCGTCACCACCGGCCGTGCGCGGGCGATACGCGCGGTCGACCAGCGCTCCAGCCGTACCGGCCGCCAGACACCGGCGGTCACGAGCGTCGGCCCCCAGTCCCACCCGAAGGAGCAGGCCATCTTGCGGATGAACTGGAAGGGCTCGGGATAGGCGCCCGGCCGGTCCCCGACCCGCTCACGCACCGCTTCCGCCTCGGCGTACGCGGAGGCGAACCGCACCGAGAGCCGGCCGCTCATCCCGGTGATGTCGAAGCGGTACGAGCGGTGCATGTTCCGTACGGAGCCCAGGAGCCGGCCGTCGAGCCGGATCTCGGCGGCGGTGTCGAGCCCGTCGAAGACCAGGTCGGTCTGGTCGTGGCCGACCGTCCCGGAGCCGGGCAGACCGACCTCGTACGTCCACTCCCGGCGCCCCACCCACGCCACCTCGGTCTCGTTCCGCTCGAGGAAGGGATCCGGGATCAGCCCCGCCGCCAGCAGATCGGTGTGGACGCACCCGGGCACCGAGGCGGGCAGCGAACGTCCCTCGTGTCGCAGGATCCAGCCCTCGGTGAGCGGTGTGGCCTCCAGCATGCGCACTCCTAAACCGGTCCAGTCCATGAGTCAGCGGTATCGCGAAATCTTTCGACAGCCTTGGCGAAATAGGGACTTTACCGGTTCAGTGACGGGCTGCCAGAGTGCCGAACCAGCCAACCCACTCGTGCTCGTCCGTCCCGAACGGAGCTGGTGCACATGAACCACCGAAGGAACCTCAGGAACCGAAGGACACTCGCACGCACCGGAACACTGCTCGCCGCCGCACTCCTCGCCGCGGGCTGCACAGGCAGCGGGGCAAGTTCGAAGGGCGCCGACGCCAAGGCGGCCGACGATCCGTCACAGGTGTCCGGAAGCATCACGGTCCTCACCCACCGGACGGATCTGGTGCAGGACGGCACGATGAAGAAGTACGCGGACACGTTCGGCAAGACCTATCCGAAGGTGAAGGTGAAGTTCGACGCGATCACGGACTACGAGGAAGAAGTCAAGATCCGTATGAACACGGAGAACTACGGCGATGTCCTCATGATCCCGAGCGTCATCAAGAAGAACGACTACCCCAAGTTCTTCGCCTCGCTGGGCACCCAGCAGGAGCTCAGCAAGAAGTACCGCTTCACCGACTTCACCACGGTCGACGGCAAGGTCTACGGCCAGAGCCCGATGGGCGCGACCCCCGGCTTCCTCTACAACAAGCGGATCTGGGCCGAGGCCGGCGTCACCGCCTGGCCCACCACCTCCGAGGAATTCCTCACCGCGCTGAAGGCCATCAAGTCCAAGACCGACGCCATCCCGTACTACACCAACTTCGCGGCCCAGTGGCCGCTGACCCAGTGGACGTACATCAACGGCTCGGTCAGCTGCGACACCGGAGCCACCGCCAAGCTGGCCGAGGGCAACCCGTGGGGCGAGGATGGCGAACTGCGCGTCGGCGACCGGCTGTTGTACGACATAGTGAACCAGGGCCTGATCGAGAAGGACCCGGCGACCACCAACTGGGAGGGCTCCAAGCCCCAGTTGGCGAAGGGCGAGATCGCCACGGCCTGGCTCGGCAGCTGGGCGGTCATCCAGTTCCGGCAGGCGGCGCAGAAGGCCGGCGCCGACCCCGACGACATCGGGTTCATGCCGTTCCCCGCCCGCGTTGACGGCAAGGCCTGCGCGACGGCCACCCCCGACTACAACCAGGCCGTCAACATCCACTCCGAACACAAGGAGGCGGCCCGCGCCTGGATCGACTGGTTCACCGACAAGTCGGGCTACGCGGCGGACAACCTCTCGATTTCCACGCTCAAGGACGCCCCGCTGCCCGAGGTGCTGAAGCCGTACGAGGAGCAGGGCGTCGAGCTCATCGAACTCGACGACGCCAAGGGCGGAGCGGTCAAGGACATCGACAGTGCCTCGGAGGTCGGCATCTACGCGCCCGAGTACCGCCAGGACCTCGTCGACCTCGCCCGCGGCGCCAAGGACGGCGACGTCGACGACTTCCTCGACGACCTCGGCAAGCGCTGGACAGAGGCCCAGAAGACCGTGGGGTCCTGATGCCTCAGACGACCGAGAAGGTGGCGCGGCCTGCGGTGGTCGCGCCACCGTCTCCCCGGACGCGCGCCCCTCGCCGGGTGCGCCTCCGGGGGATGGCCACCCCCTGGCTCTTCCTGGCCGCCCCGCTCGCCCTCCTGATCGTCTTCACCTACGCGCCGGTCGCCAACATGCTGGCGTACAGCTTCACCGACTGGGACGGCGTCGGCCCCGAGCTGAACTACACCGGCGCCGACAACTACGTCGAGATCTTCACCCGCCCCGAGCTGTTCCGGGTCTTCTTCGTCAGCGCCTACTACCTGGCCGCCTCCGCCGTCCAGATCGCCGCCGCCCTCTACTTCGCGACGATCCTCAGCTTCAACATCCGCTTCCGGAACTTCTTCAAGGGCGTCCTGTTCTTCCCGTACCTGATCAACGGCGTGGCGATCGGCTTCGTCTTCCTCTACTTCTTCCAGGACGGCGGCACCCTCGACTCGGTCCTCGCCCTCTTCGGGTACGAGTCCGACCGCGCCTGGCTCGGAACCTCCACCTCGGCGAACATCTCCCTGGCCGGTGTCTCCGTCTGGCGCTACATGGGCCTGAACTTCGTCCTGTTCCTGGGCGCGATCCAGTCGATCCCGGGGGAATTGTACGAGGCCGCGGAACTCGACGGCGCGAACCGCTGGCACCAGTTCCGCTACATCATCGCCCCCGGCATCAAACCGGTCCTGAGCCTGAGCGTGATCCTCTCGATCTCCGGCTCCCTGTCGGTCTTCGAGATCCCGTACATCATGACCGGCGGCGCCACCGGCACCGAGACCTTCGTGATCCAGACCGTCGACCTGGCCTTCCGCTTCAACAAGACGGGCCTCGCCTCGGCCGCCGCGGTCGTCCTGCTGCTGATCATCCTCGCGGTGACCTGGGTGCAGCGCCGCCTCGTACCGGACGACAAGGTGGACCTCACATGACGCTCGCGCTCTCCACGCCGGTCATACGCCGCCGAGTCGCCCGGACGCTCACGTACGTGTCCCTGGTGCTGGCGTCCGTGGTCGTCCTGCTGCCCCTCCTGGTGGTCCTGCTGACCTCGCTCAAGACCGAACGGCAGATGGCGGACGACAGCGGCGCGCTCACGCTGCCGGGCAATCTCCTGAACTTCGAGAACTACGTGACGGCGTTCCAGGACGGCGAGATGCTCGCCGCCTTCGGCAACACGGCCTTCATCCTCTTCTTCGCCATCACCGGAACGGTCCTCATCGGCTCGATGGCGGCCTACGCCATCGACCGCTTCACGTTCCGCTTCCGCAAGCTGGTCGTGGCACTCTTCCTGGTCGCCACCCTCGTCCCCGGCGTCACCACCCAGGTCGCGACCTTCCAGATCGTCGACAGCTTCGGCATGTTCGACACCCTCTGGGCCCCGATCGCCCTCTACATGGGCACCGACATCGTCTCGATCTACATCTTCCTGCAGTTCGTACGGTCGATCCCGATCTCTCTCGACGAGTCCGCCCGCCTCGACGGCGCCAACACCTTCACGATCTACCGGAAGATCATCTTCCCGCTCCTGAAACCCGCGATCGCCACGGTCGTCATCGTGAAGGGGATCACCGTCTACAACGACTTCTACATCCCCTTCCTCTACATGCCCTCCGACGACCGCGGCGTGATCTCCACATCCCTCTTCCGCTTCAAGGGCCCCTTCGGCGCCCACTGGGAAACGATCTCGGCAGGAGCGGTCCTGGTGATCCTGCCGACCCTGATCGTGTTCCTGGCCCTGCAGAGGTTCATCTACAACGGCTTCACGAGGGGAGCGACGAAGTAGGGCTCGTCCACGCCCGATCAGGCGTTCTTCGCCACCACCGTCAGCGCCCCCACCAGCACCGGCGTGACCAGCTCGACCTGCCAGGCCCGAGCCCCATGCCCGACCAGAGCCTTGGACACCGCCTCGGCGTCGATCGTGCCCGGCGGCTCCCAGCACACCCGCCGCACGGTGTCCGGCGTGATCAGGTTCTCCTGCGGCATGCTCAACTGCTCGGCCAGCGCCGACACCCCGGCCCGAGCCGCCGACAGCCGAGCCGCGGCGGCCGGGTCCTTGTCGGCCCAGGCCTTCGGCGGAGGCGGGCCCGTCACGGGCTGCCCATGCGCGGGAAGCGCGGAGTCGGGCAGCGCCTTCGCCCGGTCCACCGCGGCCTGCCACTGCTCCAGCTGCCGCCGCCCCATCCGATGCCCGAACCCGTTCAACGCGGCCAGCGCGTGCACGTTGCCCGGCAGCGCCAGTGCCGCCTCCACGACCGCCGCGTCACCGAGCACCTTGCCCGGCGACACGTCCCGCCGCTGCGCGATCCGGTCCCGCGCCTCCCACAGCTCCCGTACGACCGCCATCTGCCGCCGGCGCCGTACCTTGTGCATCCCGGACGTGCGACGCCAGGGATCCTTGCGGGGCTCGGCGGGCGGCGCGGTCGCGATCGCGTCGAACTCCTGCCGGGCCCATTCGAGCTTGCCCTGCCGGTCCAGCTCCTTCTCCAGGGCGTCGCGCAGATCGACGAGGAGTTCCACGTCGAGGGCGGCGTAGCGCAGCCACGGCTCGGGCAGGGGGCGGGTCGACCAGTCGACGGCGGAGTGGCCCTTCTCCAGGACGTAGCCGAGGACGCTCTCGACCATCGCGCCGAGGCCGACGCGGGGGAAACCGGCGAGCCGTCCGGCCAGCTCGGTGTCGAAGATCCGGGTCGGGACCATGTCTATCTCGCGCAGACAGGGCAGGTCCTGGGTGGCGGCGTGGAGCACCCACTCCACCTCGGAGAGCGCCTCGCCGAGACCGGAGAGGTCGGGGCAGGCGACGGGGTCGATGAGGGCGGTGCCCGCGCCCTCGCGGCGCAGCTGCACGAGATAGGCGCGCTGGCCGTAGCGGTACCCGGACGCGCGTTCGGCGTCCACGGCGACGGGGCCGGAGCCGGCGGCGAAGGCGGCGATCACCTCGGCGAGCGAGGACTCGTCGGCGATCACGGGCGGAATGCCGTCTCGGGGCTCCAGCAAAGGGATCGGCGCCCCCGCTTCAGAAGATCCGCCGTCGTCCGGAGGGGCGCCTCCGGTGGTTCGCAGGGTGCTGTCTGCTGCGGTCTCTTGGGCGTCGGTCACCTGTCAAGGGTATCTGTGTATGGACAAGGCCCGTCGACGGAACGTTCCGTCGACGGGCCTTCAGGGGTCGTAAACCGGTCATGTGTCACACGTGTCAGTGAATGTTCCCGGCGAACCGGAAGGTGCAGAACATCAGTGGATGATCCCGGTACGCAGGGCCACCGCCACCATTCCGGCGCGGTCACCGGTGCCGAGCTTGCGGGCGATGCGGGCGAGGTGGCTCTTGACGGTGAGCGCGGACAGGCCCATCGAGACGCCGATCGCCTTGTTCGACTGCCCCTCCGCGACCAGGCGCAGCACCTCGACCTCGCGGCCCGACAGCTCCCGGTAGCCGCCCGGGTGGCTCGGGGCACCCGGGGGGCGGCGGTGCATACGGGCGGCGGAGCCGATGGGGGCGGCGCCGGGGCGGGTGGGCAGTCCGATGTTGGTACGGGTGCCGGTGACGACGTATCCCTTCACACCGCCCGCGAGGGCGTTGCGTACGGCGCCGATGTCGTCGGCGGCGGAGAGGGCGAGGCCGTTGGGCCACCCCGCCGCGCGGGTCTCGGAGAGAAGGGTCAGGCCGGAGCCGTCCGGCAGGTGGACATCCGCGACGCAGATGTCGCGGGGGTTGCCGACGCGGGGACGCGCCTCCGCGATGGACGAGGCCTCGATGACGTCGCGTACACCGAGAGCCCACAGGTGACGGGTGACGGTCGACCGGACGCGCGGATCGGCCACCACCACCATCGCGGTCGGCTTGTTCGGACGGTAGGCGACCAGGCTTGCGGGCTGCTCGAGGAGAACGGACACCAGGCCTCCTGGGTGCGGGACATGGGGGGCGGTTTCAAGGTCACAGAGATCTTCGGCATCAAACCCGTGCTCCTTTAGAGAATGATCACGATTTAGTGAGTAACAATCCGGGCAATTCGGACACGCCTTCGATCATTCGAAGATCGAACGGTGCCGTTTCACGTCGATACGCGGCCGAAAGTGGCCGTATCGACAAAGAGATGGTTTCGTTCGGGCGTGGCAGCACGGACGGCGTGGCGGCGTACACGAAGAAGGGCCGTGCTCATGGAGCGCGGCCCGCAGGGGCGGGGGATCTCAGCGGGGCTGCGGCCCCCGCCGCTGCGGCAGCGTCACCACCGCGGCGTCCCCGGGATCGACGGCCGGCGGCAGCCCCGCGATCTGGGCGAGCAGGTCGCACCAGGACGCGAGATGCGCGGCGGTGTCGGGGACGCCGCCCAGGACCTCCCGGGGCGTCCAGGAGGCCCGGATCTCGATCTGGGAGGCGGCCGGGCGCGTGGACAGACCGCCGAAGTAGTGCGAACTCGCTCGCGTCACCGTGCCGCTCGGTTCGCCGTACGACAGCCCGCGGGACTGCAGCGCGCCGGTCAGCCAGGACCAGCAGACCTCGGGGAGCAGCGGATCGGCGGCCATCTCGGGCTCCAGCTCGGCACGGATCAGGGTCACCAGCCGGAACGAGCCCTGCCAGGCGTCGTGGCCCGCCGGGTCGTACAGCAGGACGAGACGGCCGTCGGCCAGATCCTCGTCGCCCTCGACGACCGCGGCCTCCAGCGCGTACGCGTACGGGGCGAGTCGCTGGGGCGGCCTGGTCGGGTCGATCTCGATCTCCGGCCGCAGCCGGGTGGCCCTCAGCGCGTCGACGGCGGAGCGGAACGGCAACGGAGCCGTCTCCAACGCATCGCGCTCCCCCTCCTTCGCCTCGTCCATCCCGCCAGCGCCGTCCGACAGTCGTCCCTGAGCCGCAGCCATGCCGGAACATTAAGGGGAACTGGCCCTCGGCGCAGGGCAAGACACCCGTGCGCTGGGTCACTGTCGGATCGCGCTCAGCGAACGGGGGCCGGGCCGGCCACCGGGGGCGGTGGCCGAAAGCATAGGGGTCCCGGCCTGTCTCTGGTTGTCCACAACCCCGGCCGTCGCTGTCAAGCGGGCGTGGGAGACTTTGCCTCGTGAGTGCCAACGCCAGCCCCTCGGGCCACCAGCCGACCGCCACGTACAACTCCGCCTTCCTCAAGGCGTGCAGGCGCGAGCCCGTCCCGCACACCCCGGTGTGGTTCATGCGGCAGGCCGGGCGGTCGCTGCCGGAGTACCTGAAGGTGCGCGAAGGCATCCCGATGCTGGAATCGTGCATGCGGCCCGAGCTGGTCACGGAGATCACCCTCCAGCCGGTCCGCCGGCACCACGTGGACGCGGCGATCTACTTCAGCGACATCGTGGTCCCGCTCAAGGCCATCGGCATCGACCTCGACATCAAGCCCGGTGTCGGCCCGGTGGTCGAGAACCCGATCCGCACCCGCGCCGACCTCGCCCAGCTGCGCGACCTGACTCCCGAGGACGTCTCCTACGTCACCGAGGCGATCAAGCTGCTCACCGCCGAGCTCGGCGAGACCCCGCTCATCGGCTTCGCCGGCGCCCCCTTCACCCTCGCCAGCTACCTCGTCGAGGGCGGCCCGTCCCGCACGTACGAGAACGCCAAGGCGATGATGTACGGCGACCCCGAGCTCTGGGCTGACCTCCTCGACCGCCTCGCCGAGATCACGGCCGTGTTCCTCAAGGTCCAGATCGAGGCGGGCGCCAGCGCCGTCCAGTTGTTCGACTCCTGGGCCGGTGCGCTGGCCCCGTCGGACTACCGCCGCTCGGTGCTGCCCGCCTCCGCGAAGGTCTTCGACGCCGTCGCCGGGTACGGCGTCCCGCGCATCCACTTCGGCGTCGGCACCGGCGAGTTGCTGGGCCTCATGGGCGAGGCCGGCGCGGACGTCGTCGGCGTCGACTGGCGCGTCCCGCTCGACGAGGCCGCCCGCCGCGTCGGCCCCGGCAAGGCGCTCCAGGGCAACCTCGACCCGACCGTCCTGTTCGCCGGCACGGAGGCCGTCGAGACCAAGACCCGCGAGGTGCTCGACTCGGCCGCCGGCCTGGAGGGCCACGTCTTCAACCTCGGCCACGGAGTCCTGCCCTCCACGGACCCGGACGCGCTGACCCGCCTCGTGGAGTACGTCCACACACAGACCGCGCGCTAGATCCTGACTCTGTCGGGGATCTTGGTGTCGTCTGCTCAGTCTCTGGCGGACCGCCAAGACCTCGGCCGGGGGATCCCGTGCTGGTCCAGGAAGTTCTGGAAGGCGGTCGGCGGCCGGGACGAAGGTGCTTCTCCGGTCGGTGGCCGTTGGCTGAGGCGCTCGATGTTTGCGGCGATGGCTGTGAACACGTGCTGTAGGTGGGCTTTCTGCTGTCCCCGGTAGCGGCAGCGGCGCATGCCGTGTCCGTGAGCGAGCTCGTTGATGGTGCCTTCCACTCCAGAGCGGACCGCATAGCGAGCCTGCCATTCGGGTGTCTGTTGCTCGGCGCGGACTCGGAGTTGCAGGTCACGGAGTTCTCGCGGGGGAAACCCCACGGTTCGGGCGCTGTCGGTGGTGGTCGTGCAGCGGGTGCGGACCGGGCAGGGACGGCACTGGCTCTTGGTGAAGGCCGAAGCCGTCGTTCTTGCGGTGCTGGCGGGTGGAGTTGACCAGCAGCGGTCCGGTGACCGTGACCTGGTGATCGCGGACTGCCTGTTCCAGATGGACCAGGGAGGTGTATCCGCCGTCGACCAGATGCTCGGCGGGCAGCAGCCCGCGGTGCTTCAGCCGGGTGTGGATGCCGGGCAGAGCCTTCGCGTCGTAGCTGGTGGCGTCGGTGGTGGCCACATCTGTGATCACGTTGACGCCGTCAGGATCACAGGTCTCGGTGAGATGCGCGACGAACCCTTTCCAACGGGTGACATGTCCGCGGCGCGCGTAGCGGGCCGTCGGGTCGTAGGGCGAGACGACTGCGACGGCCGAGGGCGGCAGCCCGCCGTCCTCGGCGGTGCGCCGGCGCAGGCGGCTGGCCCCGTCGCGGTAGTAGTTCTGCACCATAATCTGCCGCAGAGCCTGGACCCGGGGACCGGACAGGCGATCCACCCCATGCTCCCCGACGTGCTCCAGCAGCCGGACGGCGTCACCGCCTGTGGCAAGGATCCTGGTCTTGGGTCGGGTGGGGTTCTTGCCCAGACGGACCGGACGGCCGTAGCGGCGCCCCCACTCCTCGTCGACCAGGCCGGCCAGCAGGCGCGGAGCTGTGCCGGCCAGCTCTTCCAGCGCGGCGCGGACGGCCTCGGTGACCAGTTCCAGCCGGGTCAGGTCGCGCACCGCGGCCAGGACGTGGGTGGAGTCCGTGCGCTGGGTGGTGCGCTCGCGGACGAGACCGGCCTCCTTCAGGCGCGCGAGTGCGAGGTCGAGGAGACGGTCGGCTCGGCCGCCCTCGGCGAGACGCTCGCGGAAGTCGGCCAGCACGCTGTGGTGGAAGCCGGGATCGTCCAGTTCCATGGCCAGCGCGTACTTGAAATCGATGCGGCAGCGAACCGCCTCCGCCGCCTGCCGGTCCGACAGACCGAGCAGGAACTGCAGCACACAGACGGTGGCCAGCTGGGCGGGCGAGAGCCCCGGGCGGCCGTCGCGCGGGTACCAGTCGGCGAAGTCCTCGTCACGCCACAGCCCGCCCAGGTGGTCTCTCACCCACGTCGCCGTCGTACCGCCCGGGTTGCTCGCCCGCGCCACCTGCACGGTCAAAGAAGGGACTTGCTCACCAGAACGGGCGTGGAGCGACAACGGGCACCTCGACAACTGCATCGGTCCTTGAACAGAGCCGAGCATGCCCGTTGATCATGCTGCCCCGCCGGGGATCCTCAAGATCCCCGACAGAGTCACCCGTGGTTACCTAGACCGGCCGGCCCTGACCGCCGAGCGCTTGTCGGGTAGCCGGAGCCCGTCGCCGGGCCCCGGCCCCCTCAGAACCGTGCATGCCGGTTTCCCGGC
>NZ_VTHJ01000061.1:0-26818 GCF_008386495.1 Streptomyces tailanensis
CTACCGAGCCACCCTCGCCGAGGGACTGGCCGCATAGATCGTCTCCACGCTGCGAGGGGATTGACAGTCGAGTTGTTCGATATGGCGGCGGTGCCGGTTACCCGCTACCGCTACCGAGGCAGCAAGATTCCCAATCCCTGGGTCCCTGCATAACCACGCAGAACGGCAGAGACCGTGGAGAGCCCGTTGCGTCGTGAGGCGCACGGCGGGTTCGGCGAGCGGCCTGGGGAGACGGACCGGGAGCAATCCCGGCACCGCGCCCCAGGCCGACTCAACCCGGGCCCGGGAGGTGCCGTCGGAGACGCTGATGAGAGGTCCGGCCACCGCCCGGTCCGGCGCAATGCCGGACAGCTCGCGGGCGGCAGGTCTGCATAACGTGGATGCGCGCGTACGACACCACTGCCGAGGCCGGCACCGTTCAACTCCATTGGAAGGGTGCGATGTTCGACACCAGCAACGTGGGCGTCTTCCTCGGCATGGACGTCGGCAAGAGCGCCCATCACGGGCACGGACTGACCCCAGCCGGGAAGACGGTCTTCGACAAGGCCATGCCCAACAGCGAGCCGAAACTGCGGGCCGTGTTCGACAGGCTGATCGCGAAGTTCGCCACCGTGCTGGTGATCGTGGATCAGCCCGCCTCGATCGGCGCCCTCCCACTGACCGTGGCCCGGGACGCAGGCTGCCAGGTCGCCTACCTGCCCGGCCTGGCCATGCGCCGGATCGCCGACCTCTACCTGGGTGAGGCCAAGACCGACGCCAAGGACGCCGCGGTGATCGCGGACGCGGCCCGCACAATGCCGCACACCCTGCGCTCGCTCGAACTCACCGACGAGATCACCGCCGAGCTGACCGTCCTCGTCGGCTTCGACCAGGACCTCGCGGCCGAAGCCACCCGCACCTCCAACCGGATATCTCACCCAGTTCCACCCGTCGCTGGAACGCGTCCTCGGCCCCCGCCTGGACCACCAGGCCGTCACCTGGCTCCTGGAGCGCTACGGCTCCCCGGCCGCCCTGCGAAAAGCCGGCCGCCGCAGACTCGCCGAGCTCATCCGACCCAAGGCCCCACGCATGGCCCAGCGGCTGATCGACGACGTCTTCGACGCACTGGACGAGCAGACCGTCGTGGTCCCGGGGACCGGCACCTCGACATCGTCGTGCCCCGCCTGGCTGCCTCGCTCGCCGCCGTCCACACCCAGCGCCGGGCTCTGGAAGCCCAGATCAACACCCTGCTGGAGGCGCACCCTCTTTCCCCGGTCCTGACATCGATGCCCGGCGTCGGCGTCAGGACCGCCGCAGTCCTGCTGGTCACCGTCGGCGACGGCACCAGCTTCCCCACCGCCGCCCACCTCGCCTCCTACGCCGGACTCGCCCCGACCACGAAGTCGTCGGGCACCGCGATCCACGGCGAACACGCGCCCCGAGGCGGCAACCGCCAGCTCAAACGCGCCATGTTCCTGTCCGCCTTCGCCTGCATGAACGCCGACCCCGCCTCCCGCACCTACTACGACCGCCAACGAGGCCGCGGGAAGACCCACACCCAAGCCCTCCTCCGCCTCGCCCGCCAACGCATCAGCGTCCTGTTCGCCATGCTCCGCGACGGCACCTTCTACGAACCCCGCACCCCCAAGGACGTCGAGCTCGCCGCATAACCCCAGCAAGACCGAATCACCCCAAACCCGACAGAGGCGCCTTGACGAAGGACATAGAGGCACCCCCCGGCGCGGCCCAGCCCGCCGGTCAGCGGGGTGGGGCGAGGCGTCGGGGGAGGAGGGTGGCCGCGATGAGAGCCGCTGTTGTCATGAGGAGGCCGCCGATGAGGAAGGCGCGGGTATAGCCCTCGGTCAGGGCAGCCGAGGTGGCGGGGTCGGCCTGCTGGTGGATGGTGGCGGTGGCGGCGGTGACGAGCACCGCTAGGCCGATGCTGCCGCCGCACTGGCGGGCGGAGTTGAGGAGCCCGGAGGCCAGTCCCGCCTCCTCGGGGGCGACGTCGGCGATGCCGACGGCGGCGGTGGTGACCATGCACAGGCCGATTCCGGCGGCGGTGAGCAGGGAGGGGCCTAAGAAGTCGGCGAGGTAGCCGCCGTGCGGGCCGATCGCGCTGAGCCAGGTCATCCCGGCCGCCGCCAGCATCAGCCCGGCGATCAGCGGCGGGCGGGGGCCGAAGCGGGGCAGGACGCGGTGGGCCACGACCGTGGCGCTGACGACGCCTATGCTGAACGGCACGAACGCCAGGCCGGTGCCGACCGGGCTGTAGCCGAGGACGCCCTGGAGGTAGAGCGAGACGAAGTAGAAGGCGCCGAACTGGCTGCCGGAGATCAGGAATGTGATCAGCGCCGCCACCGACAGCGACCGGGTCCGCAGCACGCTGAGGCGGACCAGCGGCACGGCGGCGCGCCGTTCCACCGCGACGAACGCGCAGGCCAGCAGAGCGGCGAGGACGAATCCGCCGAGGGTGTGCGGGGAGCCCCAGGCGTGGACGTCGGTGCGCACCATGGTGTACACCAGCACGGTCATCGCCGCCGTGACGAGCACCGCGCCCGTCACGTCCAGGCGACGGCGGCGGGGCGGTCGCGGGTCACTGAGGCAGGCGACGGCAAGCGGGATGACAACGACGACGATTGGCACGTTGACGAAGAGCGTCCACCGCCAGTTCAGGTACTCGGTGAGCATCCCGCCGAGCAGCACCCCGGCGGCCCCGCCCGCCCCGGCCACCGCGCCCCAGACGGCCAGCGCGCGGTGGCGGGCCGGGCCCTCGGCGAACGTGGTGGTGATCACGGTCAGCCCGACGGGCAGCAGCAGCGCCCCTGAGACGCCCTGCACGGCGCGGGCGGCCACCAGTTCCCCAGGGCCCCGCGCCAGCCCGCCCAGCAGGGAGGTCAGCCCGAACAGGCCGAGTCCGAGGACGGCCGCGCGGCGCGGCCCGGCCAGGTCGGCCAGACGTCCGCCGAGCAGGAGCAGGCCGCCGAAGGTGAGGTTGTAGGCGTTGACCACCCATTGCAGGCCGTTGGCGTCGAACCCGAGGTCCGACCTGATCGACGGCAGTGCCACGTTCACCACCGTCAGGTCCAGCACCACCATCGTCTGGCACAGGCACGCGACAGCGAGAACCAGGCCGGGGTGCGGTGGCCGTCCTTTGCCGTCGCTTCTGACGGCTCCCTCGGCCCGGGGGGCGCTCATGGGCCGGTCTCCTTCGTCGGCGCGGGCTCGGGGGCAGCGCGCAGGCGGCGGCCGTAGTTGTCCAGGTCGAGGCCGAACAGTTCAAGGGTGGCGAGCCGGACCAGCAGCAGGGGGTGCACCCCGCGGTCGTAGAGCGCCCGGATGTCCCCGGCCAGCAGTTCGCCGCGTTCGTCCGCGCTCAGGGGAAGACCCTCCAGCGTCGCTTCGGGGTCGGTCTGTAGGTCCGCGCGTAGGCGTGGGTCCTGGGCGGCCTGGTAGCAGAGCTGGTTGAGCGCGTAGGAGCGGGCCAGCCGTACGGCGTCAGCGGGTCCAGGTGGCGAAGGCATGGCCCTCTCCCTCTTCGTAGTCGAGGTGACGCAGCGTCAGGTCGGTGCAGGCGCCGAGCACCGCGAACCAGCTCAGGATCTCGCCGGCCACGGTGCCCGCGTCAGCGAGGGTGGCGGGGGTCGCGCTCTTGAGCAGCTCGCCGATGCGGCCCGTCCGCAGGGTGTCGGCGACCTGGGCCGCCCAGTCGGGGCGGGGGATCACGTGGCCGTGCCCGGCGGGAACGCGCGGGCTGCCGACGTCGAGGGAGAAGCTGCCGCTGGCCACCAGGGCGACCCGCAGGTCCTGCGGCCAGGCCGTCACCGCCTCGGCGAGGGCCCGACCCAGGGCGAAGCAGCGGCGGGCGGAGGGGAAGGGCGCGACCATGTCGTTGATTTGGACGGCGACGACCGGCAGGCGGGCGTGCGGGTCCAGGAAGTGCAGCGGTACGGCCACCCCGTGGTCGGCACCGCCGCGCAACACCAGGGAGAGGTCGAAGTCCTGGGTGACGGCGTACGCGTGCAGGTGTGCGGCCAGTTCGGTGTGCACCCGTACCGGCGTGGCGGGCACGCCGGGCACGCCGTCGACGGGGCAGATCAGTTCCGTGCCGGAGGTGATGGCGAAGGTGGGCCAGTTGTCGAGGAAGAAGGCGTTGATGTGGTCACAGTTGAAGACGCACAGCACGTCTGGGCGGGCCTCCTCCAGGAGGCGGCTGACGGCGGCGTAGCGGGCGGCGATGTGGGCGCCGTCGGGTCCGGCCGCGAGCCGGGGGTAGACGGGGGTGTGCGGGAGGCCGGCAGCGGCGACGATCGAGGCCATGCTCAGGCCCCCCGCATCCGTCCCGGGCCGGGCAGACAGGCGGCGTCATACAGCTCCTCCAGCAGCCGCACCATGTCGGCACCGGCCTCCGGTCCGGTCTTCATGCCGGTTCGGCCGGTCACGGCGGTGGCGAAATCGGCCACCTGGCGGCGGTGCGAGGTTCCGTAGTAATTGATGCCCGGTGCCGCCTCGGGGAGGGTGCGGCGGCGTTCGGCGGCGCGGCGCTCTAGCTCGGGGTTGCCCTGGGCGCGGTGCAGTGTGGCCGGGTGGTCGATGTCCAGTTCCACGGTGCCCTCGGCGCCGACGAACTCCAGCCGGGTGCGCCAGGTGACCGTGGAGCCGACGGTGACGGAGAGGGTCACCGGGACGGTGCCCGCCGTGAGCAGCGCGCACAGGGTGTCCTCGGTCTCCATCGCGCCGAACAGCTCCCCGGTCACGGCGACCGCAGCTCGCACGGTGAGGCCGCCGCAGAGCGCCTGAGTGACGTCGAGGCAGTGGTAACCCTGGTTGACCAGCGCTGAGCCGCCCTCGTGCGCCCAGGTGCCGCGCCAGTAGCTGTCCCGGTAGTACGCTTCGTCGCGGCTGGCCTCCAGGGAGGCGCGCACGTAGCGCAGCCGTCCCAGCAGGCCGTCCTTGAGCCATTCGTCCAGGGCGGTGACCAAGGGGTCGTAGCGGTGCTGGGAGACGGTGGCCAAGACCAGGCCGCGTTCGCGGGCCTCGGTGAGCAGGTCGCGCGCGTCGTCGCCGGAGAGCGTCAGCGGCTTCTCCACCAGGACGTGTTTGCCCGTGCGCAGCGCCTGGCGGGCCAGGGCTGCGTGCTGGGCGTGGTCCACCGCGACGGTCACGCTCAGCACGGCGGGGTCGGCCAGCACCTGGGCGGGGTCTGTCGTCCAGCGGGGGATGCCGTGCTTCTCGGCGAACGCGGCCGCGACGTCCGCGTCCCGGTCGCAGGCCCAGCCGATCGTCCAGGCGCCGTCGAGCGCCTGGAAGGCGTCCGCGTGGTTGGGCGCCACCCGTCCGCATCCGATGACGGCGTGGTTGGCGGGTTCGTCGCGCGGGCGCGTGGGGTCGGGCATGTCTCTCCTAGGTCAGCGGGTTGTGAAGGGGGCGGTGTGGTGCTCAGACGTAGCCGTTGACCAGCCAGCCACCGTCGACGGCGAGGGTCTGGCCGTGGATGTAGGCGGCGGCGTCGGAGCAGAGGAAGAGGACGGGGCCAGCGATGTCGGCGGGGGTGCCACGGCGTCCGGCGGGGATGCGGCCGACGATGCCGTCCTCGCTGAGGTGGCCCTCGGCCACGGCCGGGTGCGGGGTCTCGATCTGGATCATGCCGGGGGCCACGGCGTTGACGTTGACGCCCCGGGGGGCCCACTCCAGGGCCTGGGCGCGCGTCATCTGGAGCACTCCGCCTTTGCTCGCCGCGTAGGCGGCGCGCTGTGGGAAGGCGGTGAAGGACAGCAGCGAGGCGAAGTTGACGATCTTTCCATGGCCCCGCTCCAGCATTGCGGGCGCCACCCGCTGGGTGACCAGGAAGGTGCCCAGCACATTGGTCTCCAGCAGAGCGCGGGCCCGCTCCGCCGGGAAGGACTCGCTCGGGCCGAGGTCGAACGCCCCGGCGCAGTTGACCAGGACGTCGACGGGCCCTTGGGCCGCCACCGCGTCGTCCACCATCTGGGTGACGTCGGCCTCGGCGGCCACGTCGCAGGTCAGAGCGAGCGCCTTGGCAGCGCTGCCGCGTGCACCGATCTCGGCGGCGGCTGCCTCGACCTGCGCGGTGGTGCGGCTCGCCACGGTGACGGCGGCGCCCTCGGCGGCGAACGCCAGGGCGATCACGCGGCCGATGCCCCGGCCGCCTCCCGTCACCAGGACGTGGCGGCCCTGGAACGACTGCGTGTGCGTCATCGTGCGGACTCCTCTCTCAGGGCACCCCGGCCGTCGGCCGGGGTGCCCGGCGGGGGCGCGGACCACTGGGCCCGCACCGTCACCGCCGTATCAGCAGCTGCTGTGGCGACCGCGACGGCGATGGCGCACCGGTCGTGGTCGAGGGAACGGACCCTGCTGTGCGCGGGCTCGTCCGGGGTGTGCCGCCAGCCGTCCGGGTGCGGCGGTCCGAGGTGGATGCGGGCCAGCGGGCGGGTCAGGCCGTGGCCGGTCATCTTGGCCAGCGCCTCCTTGCGCGTCCACACCCGCAACCAGTCCCGCTGGTCCTGCGGCACCTCGTCGTCCGAGTGCAGGACGAACGGACGCAGCCGGTTCCAGGCCACGTCCGTGCGAAACGCCTCCACGTCCACCCCGACGGGTACGTTGCCCAGCGCCACGGCCGCCCAGGGGTGGGAGTGGGACAGGCTGACGTAGCGCGCGGCCCCCGGCGGCGCGGGCTCCAGGCGGGGCTGCCCGTGGTCGGTGGCGCCGCAGGTGACGCAGCGCCGGGCGAGCGGCACCTGTTCGGGTGAGCAGCCCAGGTACTGGGCGCAGAGCCGGCGCAGCAGCGCGTGGGCCGCAGGCCGGGCGGCGGCGTCGGGGCCGAGTCCGATGGCCGCGCTGTCCAGCTCGGTCACCCGCACCTCCACCCACGGCTCCGCGCGCCCGTCGGGGGCCGGGCCGGTCACGCGAGCGGGGTCTGGGCGCGCTTGCGGAACACGCCGAGCCAGTGCCACTGGTCGGGGCGGGCCTCGGTGGGCAGGTTGCGGAAGCGACGCAGCTCCTCGACCTCGAAGCCGGGCAGGAAGGGGTCGAGGACGTCATCGGAGGTGAGCCGGATGGGGCCGCTGCCCGGGGTCATCCGGTCGGAGAAGCCGACCATGACGAACAGGCCGCCGGGCTTGAGTATCCGCCCGACTTCGGCGGCGTAGGCGGCGCGGGCCTCGGGGCGGACGTTGTGGTAGATGAACGAGTCGTTGACGACGTCGGCGCTCTCGTCGGGGAGCGTGGTCTTGAGGAGGTCGGCTTGGATCAGCTCCAGCTCCACGCCGTACAGGGCCGCGAGCTGCTCGGCCGCGGCGAGCGCCGTGGCGGAGGCGTCGACGCCGGTGACGGTCATGCCGTGGCGGGCGAGGAAGGCCGCGGCCACGCCCGCGCCGCAGCCGAGGTCCACCACGCGCTGGCCCCGGGCCAGGGTGCCGTCGATCACCAGGTCGGCGAGGACCGGGCTGACCGTGCCGGTGAACCAGGAGATCTGCGCCAGCGGGTTCTCCTCGTAGAGCTTGGCGAAGCCGCTGACCCAGCGGTCGGTGAATGCCTGCATGAACGTGCCTTTCCAGAAGTGAGGTTGGGGAAGGTGCCGTCTGTCTCGTCAGTCGGTGACGAGGGTCAGGAAGGCGGGGTGGGTACGGGGCGCGGAGGGTGACAGGCCCAGGCGCAGGGTGGTGCCGTCTTCGTGTTCGGTGCCGAACCCGGCCAGCCGGTAGACCATGTACATCGGCCGGTTGACCGCCGTGTGCCGGAAGTCGGCGGTCAGGCGCAGCTCTCGGCGGTCGGCCTCGTCCGCGAGGTTGGCGAGGACCGCGCCGCCGACGTTGCGTCCCATGACCCGGCAGGACATCAGGAAGAGACGGATGCGCCACTCCCGTTCCGCCTCGGTGAGCAGGACCATTCCGACCATGCCGTAGTCGCCGAAGACGTCCGCCAGCGAGATCACCAGCAGGGTGTTCTCCGGGCGGGTCATCAGGTGCAGCAACTGGTCCTGAGAGAAGGTCAGCCCGGTGGTGTTCAACTGGTTGGTGCGTACGGTCAGTTCAGCGCCGCGCGCCACGTCGTCCGGGGAGGCCGGGCGGATCGACAGCCGCATTTCCAGGGAGCGCAGGAACGCGCTGCGCGGGCCGGTGAAGCTCTCCTCGTAGTCTCGGCGGCGGCTGTCCTGCTGATAGCGGACGCGGCGTTGGGCGCCGTCCTCGGTGACCGTGGCCGGGGTGAGGTCGGGGCGCTCCAGCAGGGTGGCGACGTCCAGGGCGTCCACGCACCGCACCGGAAGCTCCGAGGCGACCTCGGCCCGTTCGAACGCGGAGTCGTCGACGAACAGGAGGGTGTCGGTGCCGATGTTGAGTTCCTGGGCGATACGGCGCAGCAGGACCGACTTCGGCTCCCAGGAGACCTGGGGGAAGAGGAAGTAGTCCGCCAGCCCGAACCTCTCCAGGGTGGCCCGCACCGTGTCGGGGGCATTCTTGCTGGCGATCGACTGGAGGACGCCCCGGGCGTCCAGGGCGTGCACCGCCGCGATGGCGGCCGGGTGTGGCGTGACCTGGGTGTCCTCGGCGAGGATGCCGTCCCAGAGGGTGTCGTCGAGGTCCCACACGACGCATTTCACCGGTGGGGCTTCGGGGTATTCGGCCGGTGTCGGCCCGCTGTGACCGGTCGTCGTCATCGGTTTGCTCCTTCCGGCGCGGCGCGCCATCTGGCGATGACCTGTTCGGCCAACAGGTCCTGGACGAGCTGGGTGTTGCCCTCGATGACCTCCATGACCCGGGCGTCGCCCAGGCGGTGGTGGACCGCGCCGTCGGCGAGGAGCCCCTCCGCGCCGTGCACCTGGGCGGAGACCGAGGCGGCCAGGGACGCGGCGCGGCTGGCCGCGAGCTTGGCTGCCAGCACCTCGCTGACGGCCCACTCGGAGGAGGCGTCCAACGCCGAGGCGGCGCTGACCGCCAGCAGGTGGGCGCCGCGTACGGCGACGTCGGTGTCGCTGATGAGGCCGCGCAGCAACTGGAAGTCCTTCAGCCGCCGCCCTGCCGCGCCGGCGCGGTCGGCGCGGGCCAGGGTGGCCTGCACGCAGGACTGGGCCAGGCCGACCGAGCCGAACGCCACCCACAGGCGGCCCAGGGTGAGGGCCCGGCCGCCCACCTGGGTCAGGCCGAACCCGGGGCGGCCCACGAGCCGTTCGGAGCCGACCGCGCAGCGGTCCAGTTCGAGGACAGCGAGCCGGGCCGCGCGGAAACCCGCCGTGGCAGCCTCCGGGATGATCCGCACGCCCGGGTCGTCCCGGCGCACCACGAAGGCCGCGTCGCCGGACTCCGTCATCGCGAAGACCAGGAAGACGTCCGCGAGCTGGCCGAAGCAGATCCACCGTTTGGTGCCGGTCAGCCGCCAGCCCGAGGGGCCGCGCTCCGCCCAGGAGGTGAGCGAGCGCACGTCGCTGCCGGAGACAGACTCGCTCAACGCGAAGGCGGCCAGCTCCCGCCCGGCGGTCAGCTCGCCGAGCCGGGAGCGGGCTTCGGCAGAGCCCCAGCGGGCCAGCGCGTGGGTGACCATGCCGTGCACGGTCAGCAGGCTCTGGAGCGAGGACGACAGCGTGCCGAGCAGGCGGTTGGCCTCGCCGTAGCGCTGGTGGGTCCAGGCGGTGCCTCCGTAGCGGGCGGGCACCAGCGCGCCCAGCACGCCGGTGGCGGCGAGGTGCTCCCCCACGTCGTCGGGGACATGCCCGGCTCGCTCCCAGCCCGCCACCCGAGCGGCGAACTCGCCCTCGGCCAACGCCCGCAGTTCCGCATCCTTTGTCAACTGGTGGTGCACGCATGGGGGTTGATGGCCCGGCTTGCGTGTGGCGGCCGCGCTCATGCGGTGCCGGCCTTGCGGTCGACGAAGGCGACGACGCCGTTGACGCTGTCGAAGTTGGCGATCTCCAGGTCCTCGTCCTCCACGGTGATCCCGAAGCGCTGCTGGATGAAGTCGATCATCTGCACGGCGACCAGGGAGTCAAGCAGACCGCCGGTGATGAGCCGGACGTCGTCGATGCCCTCCACATCGTCGATGAAGCGCTTGAGGAACTCCTGGACAGCGGAGCGCACTTCCTGGGTGGAAACCTCAACGGGCATGTCACTGCTCTCCCTCGACGCTGTACGTGTAGAATCCGCGCCCGCTCTTGCGGCCGAGATGCCCGGCGTCGAGCATCTGCCGCAGGACGGGGGCCGGGGTGAATCGCTCTGGTCCGTGGTGCTCGGCGAGCACATCGAGAGTCCGCACGATGGTGTCCACGCCGATGAGGTCCGCGGTGCGCAGCGGCCCCGACCTGTGGCCGAGGCAGCCGCTGAACAGCCGGTCCACCTCCGCGGGCCCGGCGACGCCCGCCGCGGACAGGGCGGCGGCCTCGTTGACGAACATCATCAGGCAGCGGTTGATGACGAAGCCCGCCTCGTCGCGCACCACGACGCTGCGCTTGCCCATGTGGCGCAGGACCGCCTCCAGTTGGTCCAGCGCGCGCTGGTCGACGATGTCGGTGCGTACCACCTCAACCGTGTCGATCAGGGCGACCGGGTTCATGAAGTGCGCTCCCACCAGGCGCGCCGGGTGGTTGGTGACCAGGGCGAGCCGGGTGATGGGCACGGCAGAGGTGTTGACCGCGACAACGCAGTCCGGGGCGAGCACCTCATCCAGCGAGCGGTGCACCGCCTCCTTGAGCGCGATGTCCTCGGTGACGTTCTCCACGACCAGCCCGCAGTCCTTCAGGTCGGTTGGCTCCTCGGTGAACCGCACCGGGGCCGAATCGGCCGGACCGCGCCGCAGCCGGGCCAGCCGCTCACCGTCCTCGATCGCCCGCCTGGCCCGGGTCAACGCGTCGGCGGAGATGTCGTGCAGGACGACGGGGATGCCGGAGCGCGCCACTGCGTGCGCGACGCTGCTGCCGATCACCCCGGCGCCGACCACGCCGACTGCGTCGACCGGACTGCTCCCGCTCATGAGGACCTCGTTTCGGTGGCTGTGTACATTTCGATGTTGCGGGCCATCTGGGAAAGTACGGCCGACTCGAACACCACCGGGCTGGGCACGTGCACGCCGGTCTCCAACTCCAGCAGCGCGATCAGCCGGGCGCCCATGAGGGAGTCGCCGCCCAGGTCGAAGAAGTGGTCCCGGCCACTGACGTCGGGGACGCCGAGCACTGTCTGCCAGATGGCGGCCAGCCGTGTCTGCATCCCGGGCGCCTCGGGGGCCTCGGCCGTCGTGGCGGCCGGAGGTGCGGCGTCGGCGGCGGCCGGGGCGGGTGTCGCCGCCTCGTGTGCCGTTACCGGGCCGGTGTCCCCGGGCCGCCACCAAGGGGCCTCGGGCACGGCCGACACCTGGTGGGTGGAGCGGTCGGCCGCGCGCGGCGGCATCGGCGCGGCGGCGCCCCGGCGGTCCGCACGCAGCGCCGCCCAGTTCACGTCGGCACCGGCCTGCCAGATGCGGCCCAGGGCCCGCGCGAGCGTCCAGGCGTCGCCGGACTCCTCGTAAGCTCGCCGGACCGTGGCCACCGTGACCACGCCCTTGGCCGCCAGACCGGTCTGGCTGGCGACGCTGCGGAGCTGACCGGGGCCGATCTCGACCAGGACGGAGCAGCGCTCGGCCATCTTGGCCACGGCGGTGCCGAACCGCACCGGGCGGGAGAGTTGGGCCGCCCAGTGCCGGGGCTCGGCGGCCTCGGCACCGATCCAGTCGGCCGTCAGCCCGGAGACCATCGCGGTTTGGGGCGGTGCCGAGGGCACCTTCGCGAACAGTTCGGCCAGGTCGGCGGCGGCGGCGGCGAGCATGGGGGTGTGGAAGGCATGCGAGACCGGCAGCAGCCGGGCCTGTGTGCCCTGCCGTTGCAGCCGGGCAGCCAGCTCCGACAGCGCGGGCAGCTCCCCGGCCAGTACCGCGCTGCTCGGGGTGTTCTCGGTGGCCAGCCACACCCCCGGGCCGGTCAGCGCGGCGGCCTCGGCGCCGGGCAGTGCGACTGCGAGCATTCCGCCCCCGGGCTGCCCGGCTACCAGTTCCGCCCGGCGCACCACGACGTCGAGGGCGTCCGGGCGGCTGAGGACCCCCGCGACGGCGGCGGCCGACAGCTCTCCGAGGCTGTGGCCCATGACAGCGGCGGGGACGACCCCGAGGTCGGCCAGCGCGTCCGCCAGCGCCTGCTGGACGCAGAACATGACGGTGTGCGCGGCCACGGGGTCCTGGAGCGCGTCGGAGCCGGAGGCGCCGCGTAGCATCGCGCGCAGGTCCACCTTTCCCGCCGGGAGCGCGGCCGGGGGTGCGGCCAGGGATCGCAGATCGCGCCCGGCGCGCTCCCCGGCCTGGTCAAGGAGGGCCGCGAGCCGGTCGCCGAAGCCGGGCAGGTAGTCCGTCAGCCCTGCGGCCATCCCCGGGTAGTGGTCGCCGATGCCGGAGAAGACGAAGCCGACACTGGGCGCCTCTCCGACCGGCTGGGTGGGTGCGGCGCTCCGGTCGGTCATCTCCTCCAGGTGGCCGGCGGAGCCCTCCTGGGCGGTGACCGCCCAGCGGTGCCGGTGGTGGGTGCGCCGTTCCTGCAAGGTCAGTGCGGCGCCGGTGAGTGGCACCGCCGCGGCCACGAGGTGCCGGGCGTACGTCCCGGCGGTCGCGGAGAGCGCGCGGGCCGAGTGGGCACTGAGGGTGAGCACCTCGGGTACGGGGGGTGCGGGGGCCTGCGGTGCGGGCCGTTCGAATTGTTCCAGCAGCAGGTGGACGTTGGTGCCGCCGAGGCCGAGCGAGCTGACCGCGGCCCGCCGGGGGTCGTCGGGAGAGTCCCAGTGCGCGGTCCGGTGCGCCAGCACGGAGCGAGCCGCCTCGTCGCGGGAGAGGGCGGCGGGCCGCGCCGGGTGCGGGGAGCCGGGTACGACGCCGGTGTCCACAACCTGGACGGCCTTGAGTAGCCCAGCCAGGCCGGATGCCTCCCGCAGGTGTCCCACGTTGGCTTTCACCGCGCCGACGGTCAGGCCGTGCCGGTAGACCCGCTCCAGGGCGGTCCACTCGGTGGCGTCGCCGAGTTCGGTGCCCGAACCGTGCGCCTCCAGATAGCCCACCCGGTCAGCCGCGAGCCCGGAGAAGCGCAGGGCCGACTCCATCAAGCGTACTTGGGAGGCGGCGCTGACCGAGGCGAAGCCCGCCTTGGCGCCGTCGTTGTTGACCGCCGAGCCGAGCACGACCGCGTGCACGTGGTCGCCGTCGGCCAGGGCGTCCTCCAGCCGCTTCAGCACGACGCAGGCGACGCCGTCGCCCGCTACGGTGCCGTCGGCGTCGGCGGAGAACGGGCGGCAGTTGCCGCTCGCCGACCCGATGCCGCCGTGCCGGAAGACGTACCCGTACTCCTGCGGTACGCGGACTGCCGCCGCCCCGGCCAGCGCCACGTCGCACTCGTGGGCGGCCAGGGCCAGCGCGGCCTGGTGCACGGCGAGTAGCCCGGTGGAGCAGGCCGACTGAAGCACCACGCTCGGCCCGGTCAGCCCGAGTCGGTAGGAAACCCGGGCGGCGAAGTAGTCCTTCTCGTTGCCAGTCTCCAGGAGGACGTCGTCGAGGTCGCAGTCCGGCAGTGCGGCGCGGGCCAGCGCCTCGTGGCGCGAGCGGCCCACCCCGGCGTACACCCCGACGTCACCGGCGGCGCCGCCGGCCCCGTACAACACGCCGGCGCTCTCCAAGGCTTCCCGGGCCACGTCCAGGAACAGTCGGTGCTGCGGATCGGTGCGGACCGCCTCAGCTGGGGCCATCCCGTACAGGCCGGGGTCGAAGTCGAAGACAGCGTCGATCAGGCCGGAGGCGGCGACGAAACGCGGGTGCCGCAGCAGCGACGGCGGGACGCGGCCTTCCAGCACGGTGCGGGACAACCGGGTGATGCTGTCGCGCTCACGCACCAGGTTCTCCCAGAAGGAGCGCGGGTCCTCCGCCCCTGGGAACCGGCATGCGGTCCCGATGATGGCGATACGGGTCATGACAGCTCCACCCCGGCGGTCTCGGCGCGGCGGCGCCGTTGGTCCAGGGCGGCCTGCCGGGCGGTGCGGGCCGGGTCGGCGGCGGGCTCCGGCGGCGCGGCGGCATCCTGCGCGTCCGTGCCAGGTCGTGTGAGGAGCCCGGCCTGGGAGCGGATCGTCGGGTGGTCCAGCAGGTCGGCGGTGCGGACTGTGACGCCGAACTCCTGCTCGATCATGGAGCGCAGGGTGATCAGCCGCAGCGAGTCACCGCCGACCTCGATGAACTGATCGTAGACGCCGATCCCGTCGACGCCGAGCACCCGCCGCCACTGCGCCGCCAGCCGGGTCTCCGTCGAGGTGCGGGGAGCCGCGTACGGAGTGCGCAGCGGCGGGCGGACGCCGGGGACCGGCACCAGGGCGCCGCGGTCCACCTTGCCGCTGAGCAGCAACGGCAGCCGCTCCAGCCAGACGAACGAAGCCGGGACCATGAACTGCGGCAGGCGGGTACGCAGGAACGCCGCCAGTTCGTCGACCGGCACCGGCGCCGCCGCCGGAGTGAGAAAGGCGACGAGCCGCGCGCCCTGCTCCTCGTCAGGGAAGCCGACCGCCACGACGTCGCCGACTCCGGGGTGTTCGCGGATCACCGCTTCGACCGCCGTGGGCTCCAGGCGCTGACCGCGCACCTTGATCTGAAGGTCAGCGCGGCCGATGTAGTCGAGCTGCCCGTCGGGCAGGAACCGGGCCAAGTCGCCGGTGCGGAACAGGCGGGGCACGTCGGTGTCGAAGGTGTTGTCGACGAAGCGCTCGGCCGTGAGGTCCGGACGGTTCAGGTAGCCGGTGGCGAGACCGGGCCCGCCGGTGAGGATTTCCCCGACGACGCCGGGCGGCACCCGGCGGCCCACGCCGTCGCACAGGTAGACCCGCATGTCCAGGGCGCGGCCCACGACGGTGCCTTCGCCCCGGGCGGCGGTCGCGTCCGGGCGATGCAGGACGTAGTCCGCCTCGGTGAGCGTGTAGGTGTTGTGGACCGCGAAACCCCGCTCGCGCAGCCGCTGTTCGAGGTCGGGCTGGAGCTTCTCGCCGCCCGCGAAGATGTGCCGCAGGGAGCCGGACAGCTCCGCGAAGCCCGGGTGGGCGGCCAGCACGCGCAGCATGGACGGCACGAAGCTGACCACGGTGACGCGCTGCTCGCGCAGGAAGGGCACCAGATAGCGGTCGTCGCGCTCCACGCCGTCGCGGGCGATGACGGCCGTGGCGCCGACCGCGAGCGGCCACAGCAACTCTCGGAAGGAGACCGGGGACTTCAGCAGCACCCGGTCGTCGGGGCCGAGCCGGTACATGGCCTGTTCGAGGGCGATCCGGGTGACGTGCATCCGGTGGGGCCGGACCACGCCCTTGGGGACACCGGTGCTGCCCGAGGTGAAGATGAGGTACGCGGGGTCCTCGTACCCGGCGCGGTCCGGTGGCGGCTCGTGCGGGTGTTCGCCCGCGGCGCACACGCCGTCCAGCGCGATGGTACGCAGCCCGGCGCCCGCCTCCCCGGCCTTCGGCCCGTCGGTGCCAAGCAGCAGGTGTTCGGCCCCGGCCTCCTTCAGGACCGCCTCATGGTGGGCAACGGGGTGGTGCGGGTCCAGGTAGAGCACGGCGCCGCCGGCCTTCAGCACGGCCAGCAGGCCGACGAAGAGTTCCAGGCTCCGGCCGCCGCTCAGCGCGACTGGTAGGCCGGGCCGGACCCCGGCCGCCACCAGGGTGCGGGCCAGGGCGTTCACGGCGTTGTCGAGCTGGCGGTAGGTGAGCGAGCCGCTCTCGGCGCACAGGGCCTCGGCGTGCGGGGTGCGGGCGGCCTGGGCGGCGAACAGCGCGTGCAGGGTGGTGGGTTCGTAGCGGGTCGCGGGGCCGGAGTGCTCGGCCAGGAAGGCCGTCTCCGCCGGGCTGAGCAGGGACAGGTCGGCAAGCGGCCGGTTTTCGCCCTCCAGGTGGGTCGCGACAAGGTCCAGGTGTACGGCGATCTGCTCAAGGGTGCCGGTGTCGAACCGGGCGCTGGGCGAGGCCAGTTCGAGGACAGCGCCGGGCACGACGGTCAGGTCGGCGGGGCCGACGCCGGGGTCGGCCGCCCCAGCCACCACCACGGCGTCCGACTCGGCGGGGGCGCCGGTGCCGTCCGGCGCGGTGACAGCTGCGAGCAGTTCACCGAACCGCCCCTCCACCGGCAGAGATTCGGCGGTGGTGAGCGGGCCGCCGGAAGTGCCCACGTGCCAGGACTGGCCGTAGCGGTGGGCCAGCAGGCACAGGGCGGCTGCGAGCGCGCTCTCCACGGCGACGCCGTGAGCCAAGGCGACACGCCTCCAGGGCTCTACTGGCCGGCTGACCGGTTCCGGCGGCCCTATGGGGTCCGGCAGCGGGATCTGCCGGGTGAGTGTCAGCACGCTGGGCTCCTTCACAGCACATGGCGCCTTACAAGGCGCGGGAATCGCAAACGGAAAGGACGGGCGGGACGGCGGGCGGGCGCCTCCGGTCAGCGGGTGAGCGCGGAGCGGGCGGCCCGGACGCCGGTCACCGCCCCGTACGTCACGCCGATGATCTTGGAGGAGGAGTCGCCGACGAAGTACAGGCCGGGCACGCTGGACTCCAGGTCGGCGGAGAGGTCCAGGGCCGGGTAAACGCGCTCCACCACGGGCGCCGCGAGCAGAGCGTGCGGACCCACCAGGCCGGGGCTGAAGGCATTGAGCCGCTCGATCATCCCGGCGACGTCGGCGACCCGCTCGGGTCCCAGGGCACCCGCGAGGTCGCCACGCGCGGCGCCGAGCAGGCTGCTCGTCACCGTAGGCCCGCCGGGGACCGGGGGCAGCCCCAGGAACTCCCCGACGGTCTCCACCACCGACCCGCCATCACCCGCCTTGTTGACCCGGCGGGCGAAGTCCAGGGCGAAGTCCGTGCCGTCCAGGCCCTCGGGGACGTCCACGGTTGTCAGTATGCCGAAGTTGGTCCGCGCGGTCGGGGTGGTCAGGCAGTGCTGTCCGTCGAGAACGACCGTGCCGTGGAACTCGTACTCCATGATGCGTCCGCGCTCGCAGACGCAGAAGGTGCGCACCGGCTGGGCGGCGTCATTGAGGAAAGTCAGCTTGGGATTGTGGCAGGCGGCGGTGAGGGGGGCGGCATCCTGCGCGGACGTCTCCAGCCGGACACCGAGGTCCACCTTCCGGGGGGAGCTGTGCCGGACGCCGAGATCGCCGAGGAGCCCGCGTACCCAGCCCAGGCCCAGCTTGCCCGCCGCGACGATCACCGAACGGGCCTGGAACTCCCCGCCCCGGGGCCCATGGACACTCACCGCGAAGCCGCCGTCCGCCTCCTTGCGGACCGCGCTGACCCGGTGCCCGGTGAGCACCACGCCGTGCTCCGTGCGGATCTCGGCGATCAGCGCCTCCACCACGACCAGCGCCTCGTCCACGGTGATCGGCTGCGAGGGGGCGGTGTCGCTCAGGGAGAACCCGTCCAGCCCGCCGCCGGGCTGCCCGGGCGGCGACTGGTCGTGCGGCGCCGGCTGCTCGACCCTGGTCAGGCCGAGCCGGTAGAAGGTCTCGTACACCTCCCCAATGCCGCGTTGGGCGGTGTCGAAGTCCCCGAGCGCGCGTTCCAGACCACTGTAGGACCGGGTGCCGCCGCTGCCGTCGCTCTCGATCTTGGAGCGGGTCAGTCCGGTGATGTAGCCGAGGTTGGTGTCGAAGTGGAACGCGGCGCCGCCGACCCCGGTCAGGCAGGTGCAGTGCGCGCACTGGAGGCGGAACTTCTCCACGTCGCGGACGCGCTGGCCGCGCAGCACGGCGGTGACACGGGGGCACAGGCTCCCACGCATGTCGTCGCCCGCCTCGACCAGCAGCACCCGCTGTCCGGCCCGGGACGCCTCGTGGGCGGCGAACAGGCCGGCTGGCCCGCCGCCGATCACCAGGAGGTCCCAGCGGGCCGCCAGGGGCACGGACTCAGTCATCCAACGCTCCAATCCATCGGGGCTCCGCAGCGAGGAAGCCGCGCATCAGTGGCAGGTAGAACAGGTGGTCCGTGGGCCGTCGCTGCTTTTCGACCCGGCGGTGCAGCCACAGGCAGCTCACCGGGAGCAGCCGGGCCAGGTCGGTCGCCGACTGGCCCGTGGCGCGGGCATAACGGCGCAGCGCCGCGCGCACAGCCGCACGGTAGGGCCCGTCGGTGGCGAGCATCTGGGTGTTCAGCCAGTCGAACCCGCGCTGCCTGTACTCGGGGAAGACCAGCAGCGCGCTGGTCAGCACGGTGTTCAGCAGGTCCACGGCAGGGATGCCGACCTGCTGGTAGTCCTCCCAGTCGATGAGGGCCAGGTCCTCCCTGTCCGAGTTCCACCGGATGTTCCAGGGGCCCAGGTCGCCGTGGACCGGGCCGGTGCGGGTACGGGTCAGCGCGTCGAGCGCGGCGGGACCGGCCTGCTCCAGCTGCTCCCCCACGTAGGCGCTGGCGACCTGCGTGCCGTTGCTCGGTCCGGCGGAGTCGGCGGCGTGCAGGGGCAGCATCATGTCCACCGCCTGGCTCAGCAGCCGCCGCAGGGTGTCCGGGGAGTCGGCGGCGTCCAGGACGTCGGAGAAGTCCCGGCCGGGCAGGAAGGTCATGACGAAGCCCCGCTCAAGGCTGCGGACCAGGGCCGTCCTGGGCACCGTGGTGGGGGCCAGGTCGCGCAGGACGTCCCGTTCCCGGGCGACCATCGGGTCGGTGGGGTCCAGGGGGATCTTGGCGACGATCTCGGCACCGGCGGACGGCCTGCCGGCCACGAACAGCCGCCTGCGGTGCTTGCGGGCACTGTCGGGCACCCACCACCGCAGGTCCCGTACGTCGGCGGGCCAGGCGGGGTCGGCGCGCAGCCCGCTCAGTGCCTCCTCGATCGCGACGCCGAGCTGCTGGTTCTCTTCTCGTAGCGCGGACAGGGTCATCGCGGCTGTCCCGCCGTCCGGTCGGCGGTGGCCACCGTCTCCGGCTCGAACAGCGTGCGGACGACGTCGCGGATCGGCGTGCCGCCGAGCTGCGGGCGCAACTCCTCGATGCCGCGTGCGCGGTGGCGGGTGTCGAGCCCGACGTAGGTGCCGATCCAGTCGTTCATCATGTCGCGGAACCGCTTGTACAGCCTCTCGTCGGAGTGCACGGACTCCGCGAGAGCGGCGATGGCCGCCGTGCCGGTGAAGTCGTCGGCCGGGACACTGTGCTCGGGAACCACGGTGCTCAGCTTGCTGCTGGTGCGGTGGAACAGCGTTCCCGCAAGGCTCTCCAAGTTGAAGACGTGCCCGTAGTGCTGTTCGGGCAGGGCCATGGGGAACCGGCGCAACTCCACGGCCTCGTGGATCGCGGTCAGGCCGGGGGTGAGCATGTAGTGCGGCGCCGTGGCCACGTTCCGCAGGAACTGGTCGTGGGAGAGCAGCCGGAAGGACGCCCGGCGCGAGCCCTCGGTGATGTGCCGTTCGCGGCCGTCCCCGAAGGCGCCTCCGCACACGATGACCTCCTGGAAGGACTCCCAGTCGCAAAGCAGGTCCGGTACCCAGCGGTCGAAGAGCTTGAGGTAGGCATTGTTGACGTCGAAGTCGAGTAGGAAGTTCTTGAAGCCGCCGATGTTGATTAGCAGGTCGCATTCCGGCGCTGTCCCGCAGGTGGCCTCGGCGATGCTCTGGAGGTCGATGATGGAACCGGTCAACTTGGGCTTGTGGACGCCGAGTTCCTCGAAGAGGGCGATTCGCTCGCGTACGCCGGGGAAGTTCTGCGTGATGCTGTGGGTGGCCAGCATGTGCGCGGCCAGAATCCGTTCGTGCGGGCGCAGCTCGGCGAAGTGGGCGAGCGCCTTGTCGGCCGAGCCGCGCGGGACCGACCGGCACAGCTCGGCCAGCTCCGCAAGCGGGCGCTGGTGCTGCCAGAAGCTGAACAAGCTGTCCACCATGACCACCGGACGGTCCGCGGCGGCTGCGCGGATCACCAGGTCGGCGTCCATGACGGAGACCACCTGGTCGCTGCTGTCGATCAGTTCGCCGAGCAGGCTCTCGTCCCGCGTGCCCATCTCGTGCAGCTCGTCGAATGCCTCGCTGTTGCGCCGGGCGTAGAGGGCGGCCACCGTGTCACCGCAGAAGACGCGGTGATGGTGCGACATCAACCGCGAGATCGCGGCGAGTTTGGATATGGGGCCGAATCCTGCGCTCTGTGCGCCCATCAGAATCTTCATAGGACATTCCTGTATTGGCTGCTTCGGCTAACCTGACTGGGCTCGTCCGCTGTCACCGCCGCGCCCCGGCTCCCGGGCCGCGTACGGCGTCGAGGACGGAGGCGGCGACATCACCGGCCGTGATCCGGTAGTGGGCGAGCAATTCCTCCCGGTCCCCGATGGGCGGGTAGCCGGTGTGCACGCTGTGCGCGGCGAACGCGCCATGCCACTGCCCGGCCAGGGCCAGGGCGGTGGCAGCGCCGAGGCCCGAGGAGGCCAGGTGCTCCTCCACCACGACCACCGCGTCAACCCCGGCGGCCAGCTCGCGCACCCGCTCCTGGGGGAAGGGCGTGACTGCGGTCAGGGCGAGGACGCCGAGTGTATGGCCGGGGCCGGCCAGGCGGTCGGCGGCGTCCAGGGCGATGCCCACCCCGGCGCCCGCCGCGACGGCCAGTGCCCGGCCCGGCGGGCGCATGAGCAGGCCCGTACCGGCGTCGAAGCGTTCGTCCGGCGCGTGCACGACCCGGTCCGCGCGGGCGCCGAGCCGGACGTACGCCGGCCCCGGTACAGCCAGCGCCTGGCGAACCGCCCAGGCCGCGTCCACCACGTCGGCGGGGCAGTAGACCCGGGTGTGCGGCAGCGCGGAGAAGAACCCGAGGTCCTCGGGGCAGTGGTGGGTGGGGCCCAGTGTCCCGTAGCTGAGCCCTCCGCCGACCCCGACGAAGGTGACGTCGAGCCCGGGGTTGGCGACGTCGTTGCGGATCTGCTCGGCGGCCCGCCGGACCAGGAAGGGCGCCATCGCGCAGACGACGACCCGGCGCCCGGCGCGGGCCAGTCCGGAGGCGACACCGACGAGGTTGGCCTCGGCTATGCCGACGTCGATGTAGCGCTCGGGATAGCGCTCGCGCACCCCGGCAGCCAGCGCCTGGCCGTCCGCGCCGAGCACCACCAGGCGCGGGTCGGCGTCGGCGGCCTCCCGCAGCACGTCGGCGACGACCGGGCGCATCGGGAGCGCGGTGACGGTGTTCGTGTCGGTACTCACGCCGCCCCCTGTCCGGTGCCGACCAGAGCCCTGGTCGCGGCGGCGTGCTCCTCGGGGGTGAGCTGGACGTAGTGGTAGCGGGCGTCGCCCTCCATGAGCGACACGCCCCGTCCCTTCACGGTGCGCGCGACGACGACGGTGGGGCGGCCGTCCTGCCCATCGAGCGCGGTGCGCAGCGCGGTGCGCAGGGCCGCGTGGTCGTGCCCGTCGGCCTCCAGCACCCGCCAGCCGAACGAAGCCCACTTCGCGTCCAGCGGCTCCAGGGAGAGGATCGACTCGGTGTGCCCCTCCTGTTGCAGACCGTTCCGGTCCACCACGGCCACCAGGTTCGCCAGCCGATGGTGGGCGGCGAACATGGCGGCCTCCCACACGGAGCCCTCGTCCAACTCGCCGTCGCCGAGCACCACGACGGAGCGCTGTGCGGTGCCGTCGAGGCGGGCGCCCAGGGCGAGGCCCGCGCCGATAGACAGGCCGTGGCCGAGCGCCCCGGTGGCGGCCGTGACGCCAGGGGTGCCCTCCACCGGGTGCCCGGCGCGCGGATCGTCCAGCCCCGCCACCCCGAACTCCGCGAGGACGCTGTACAGCGCCCACACGGAGTGACCCTTGCTGAGGATCACCCGGTCCCCACGGTGCCCGCTCGGCCGGTCGGGGGCGAAGCCTGTCAGGTCGTAGACGCCCACCAGGATGTCGATCACGGAAAGTGAGGCGCCCAGGTGCACGCCCCGGGAGGCGGCAAGGTCCAGAAGGCGTCTGCGGGCCCCGGTGGAAACCGCGGCCAGCGCGCGGTCCGGCCTCTCTGCTGCGACAGGGGTCATTGCCGTCCTTTCTGCATTGGGGTACGGGATTCCTCTCGGTGCGCGGCCACGCGCGTTGGAGAGGCACCGCGTGTGGGCATGGGGCGGTTGTCAGTCTTTCGATGAAATTTCTGGCGCATCGGCAAACCAACCCGAGATCGGCCGGTCCGCGTTTTCCCCGGCGATCTGGAGTACGCGGATGTATTCCTCGAAGAACGACGTGAGCGTGGCCGGCCCAAAACGCTCCGGGTTGTAGCGGAACGTCGAGAAGAAGGAGTCGTGAATGGGCGCCACCAGCATGGCCAGGTCGAACCTGCTCCCCTCACCGCCGAGCGGGAATACCTCGGCCGTCGACTCTCCCAGAGCCAGGGTCACGTTCGGTACGCCGAGGGCTAGCGCCGCGAGATCCGCGAGCTGGGGCAGATGACTCTGCTGGTGGAGGAAGCTGATGTGGAAGGGCTTCCCCGCGCCGTCCGCCGACTCGTCCGCCAGGCGTTCACTCAGCAGCGGGAAGGGGAGGTTCTGGTGCTCGATCGCAGCGCGCACCGCGCCGGAGGTGCGGTCCACGACCTGGCGGAAGCCGGGGTCGCCGTCGAAGGAGACCCGCAGGACGACGTTGTTGGCGCACAGGCCCACCAGGCCCGAGGTCTCGACCCAGTTCCGTCCCGACATCGGGGTGCCGACGACCGTCTCCGCCGCGCCGGTGCGCAGGTGGAGCAGGGTCTTGAAGGCCGCCAGCAGGACGGCGTACTGGGTGGTGCCGGTGCGGTCGGCCAGGTCGCGGACGATGCCGGGCACCTCGGCGGGGAACTGGAAGCGCAGCGATTCGGGGCGGGCGGACGCGTCGGGCGCGTCGGCGGGGAGGCGGACGGGGTCGGGGGCGTCCCGCAGCCGCCGGGTCCAGTACTCCGCGTCGCGGTCCAGCTCGTCCTCGGCGCAGTAGCGCTCGTGGCGGCGCAGATAGGCGCGGTAGGAGGCGGGTGGGGGCAGTGCCGCGCGCTCGCCGCGCACGGTCGCGTTGTAGAGGCGGGTCAGTTCGTCGAAGATGACGGTGAGCGACCACATGTCGGCGACCAGGTGGTGCACGACCACTGCAAGGACGTGCGTGCCGTCGCCGAGGGCGTACAGGCCGATCCGCAGTTGCGGCGCCCGGCCGAGGTCGAAGCCGTCGACCATCTCGGTGCGGATGTGCCGCCGCACCCGCTCCTCGTCCCAGCCGTCGGCGTCCACCACGCTCAGGCACGGGTCGCCCGCCGTCTGCGGGTACTGGCGGGCGCGGCCCTGGTCGTCGGTGCGGAAGCTCATGCGCAGGGCCTCGTGCCGCAGCGTCACCTCCTCTGCCGCGTGCCGCAGGGCCGCCACGTCGACGGAGCCGGTCAGCCGTGCCGCACGGGTGATCACGCCGACGGGGTGGTCCGGGTTCTGGCGCAGCTGGGACCACAGGTCCTCTTGCGCCGGGAGCAAGGAAAGCCCGGCGGCGGATGCCTCGTCGTCGGGGCCGTCGGCGGGTGCCGCGTGCCCCTGCCCGGACACCGGCGGGCCCGCGGCAAGGATGTCCGACGCGTAACGCGCCAGGTCGTTCAGCGAGGTCTGCTGGAACAGCAGCTCGATGGGCAGCTCCACGCCGAGGTCATGATGCACGCGGTGGCCGAAGTCCGTCAGGCCGAGCGAGTCCAGACCGCTCGCAGCGGGCGCAAGCTTCGGGTCCACGTCGTCCGCCGTGAGGCCCGAGGTCCGCGCGAGGATCGCCGTCAGCGCCGCCACCACGTCCGCGAACCCGCCCCGCCCGGCGGCGGTCCCGTCCATCGGGGCGGGGGCGGGCCCGTCGTCAATGCCGGGCTGTTCGTGCTTCCAAACGACGGGCAGCTGCGCTTCCTCGAAGGCGGTGCGGCAGGCGCCGCGCCGGACCTTGCCGCTGGTGGTCTTGGCGATCGCGCCCGGCCGGGTCAGCACCACCGTGTGGACGGCGATCTCGTGGTCGTCCGCGATCCGGCGGCGGATGCCGACGGCGAGCCGCTCCAGCTCGGCCGCGCTCCGGCGGGAGGGGCCCTGGACCTCCTGGACGACGACTACCCGTTCGGTGCCGTGGGTGTCGTCGGCCACGGTGAAGGCGGCGCAGCAGCTGGAGCGCAGAGCGGGGTCGGTCCGCTCGGCGGTGGACTCCAGGTCCTGGGGGAAGTAGTTGCGGCCCCGCACGATGATGAGGTCCTTGAGCCGCCCGGTGACGAACACCTGCCCCTCGTGCAGGAAGCCGAGGTCGCCGGTGCGCAGCCAGGGCTCCCCCTCCGGTTCGCCCGCCGGCACAGCGCCGAACGCCTGCTGAGACTCCTGCGGCCGTCCCCAATACCCGCGCGCGACGCTCGGGCCGCGCACCCAGATCTCGCCGATACCCGCCGCGGGGAGTCCGTCTCCCGTCGGGCCGGCGATCCGCACGCTCATGCCCCGCGCCGGGGGCCCGCAACTGACCAAGGTGCTCATCGGGGCACCGGCCCCGGCGGGGACCGCCAGGTCCTGCGCGAGGGAATCACGGTCGAAGTCGACGGTGAGCGGGCGGCCGGGCTCCGCGCAGGTCACCATCAGGGTCGCCTCGGCCAGGCCGTAGCAGGGCCGCCAGGCGCGGGGGGAGAAGCCGCAGGCTGCGAAGGCCGCTTCGAAGGTCGCCAGAGTCTGCGCCTGTACCGGCTCCGCGCCGCAGAACGCCGCCCGCCACCGGGACAGGTCCAGGGTCGCGCGCTGCGCGTCGGTGATCCGGCGGGCACACAGCTCGTAAGCGAAGTTGGGCGCGGTCGTGATGGCGTGCTTGCCGCTGAGCTCACGCATCCAGCGGTAGGGGTCCCGGATGAAGGCGGTCGGGGACATCTGCGTGGTGGGGATGCCTCCGAACAACGGCAAGAGGATGGCGCCGATCATGCCCATGTCGTGGTAAGGCGGGAGCCAGGAGACTACCTCGAACGGCGTGTCCGGCTCGGCCAGCTGGAAGGTGGCGAGGATGGCCCGCAGGTTGTGCGCCAGGTTTCCGTGGGTCACCATCACGCCTTTGGGACGCCCGGTGGAGCCGGAGGTGTACTGGAGGAAAGCGAGAGCGTCGGCGCCGGGCGCGGCCCATTCCCCCTCCGCCCCTTCCCCCACCTCCGCCCCTTCCCTCACCTCGGACACATCCACCCAGGTCAGCCCGCGCAGCGACGGCGTCTCCTCGGGCAGCGCCGCGCCGAGCGCCGAGGTGCTCGCGTCGACCAGGGCGAGGGAGGCCTCGCAGTCGGCGCTGATGCGCTCCAATTGCAGAAGCGGCCCGGCGAGCCCCGCCGAGGCGGGGGTGTGGACGGGGACCGCCACCAGGCCGGCGTAGAAGCAGCCGAGCAGCGAGACGACGAAGTCGCTGCCCGGAGAGCAGGCGACCAGGGCGCGCCCGCCGCCGGGCCACTCGGAGCGCAGCCGCGCCGCGAGCCCCAGAGCCCGGGCCCGCAGTTCGCGGAACGAGTACACCTGCCGGGAGTCATTGTGCAGGAACGTCAGTGCCGGCTCGTCGGGACGGATATCGGCCCAGGAGTCGAGTCGCGCGGTAATGCTTTCAAACATAAAGCACCTGTCATGTCACAAGATTCGGGAGCCGACCGGGTGGGAAACATACGCAGAAGTTCCGACGGCCACAAACATAGGCGCCACACCCGGGATTTCCGTTGATCTTTGTTGCTTCACAGTTGATGCTTGTTGCCCTTGCTGTCACCGGAGCGGCCGTCCCGATGAAAAGTGCGCCGCTCCGATAATTATTGCTCCACTTCACCGACTCGGCTGGGATTCATTGCCTGCGGGTAAACGCCGAGATAGCGTCCACGGCGACGGGAATGAGTTCTCCCGGACAATTCTGTGGACTAGGAGACGTAAATGAGTGCTGGCGTGGCATGGTGTGCCGGTCCGTCGCAAAAGCGGACGGCGGGGGGCTCGCGATGACGGCCCGGTCCGGCGCGAAGCCGCGCGGGCTGAGCCTGTGCGTCTTCACCGGCGCCGCCACACAGTCGGTGCCCGAGGTGGTCGAACTCGCCAGGTCGCTGGGCGAGCACATCGCCCGCCGGGGGCACCGCCTGGTGTACGGCGGGGGTGCGGTGGGGCTGATGGGCCTGACAGCCCACGCCAGCGCGGAGCACGGGGGCGAGGTGCTCGGCGTCGTCCCGCAGACGCTGTACGAGCTGGAGCGGGGCTACGCGGCGCCCGCGCAGGAACTGCTGGTCACCAGCGACCTGTTCGAGCGCAAGCGCCTCATGATCGGCCTCTCCGACGCCTTCCTCGCGCTACCCGGCGGCTTCGGCACACTGGACGAGCTGCTGGAGGTCGTCTCGATGCACTACCTCGGCTATCACTCCAAGCCGATCGTTCTGGTCAACGACACCGCGTTCTGGAACCCGTTCCTCGCCCTGATCTCCAGCCTGAGGGACGGTGGCTACCTGGGGAACGTCAAGGCCCCCGCCTTCCACGTCACCTCCACGGTCGCCGACGCACTGGACCTGGTCGAGGCACACTGCCGCACGCCCGGCGACGCCCAGCGGCCCCCGGTGCGCGGCGACTCCGAGGCGAGCGCCGTCCCCGGCTGATCTGCCCACCGCCCTGGTGAGGGGCTCGGAGCAACGAAGAAAGAACAGCAGCCGGCGAGAGGGAGGAAGGGGAACGAGCCCGAGCGGACAGGCAGTGACGCACGTGCCGCGCACCCGGTAGGCGGCGGTTCTCGCCGGACTGGGGACGTGCCTGCCGTGTACCGCAGTCGGCAACGCGAGCTGGTGGAGCGCCTGGAGACCACCGACGACTGAATGCGGTCCCGGACCGGGATCGCAGCACCCGGACCTGCCGGCGA
>NZ_VTHJ01000061.1:26971-48061 GCF_008386495.1 Streptomyces tailanensis
AGAAGGGATCACTCGGTGGTTCTCCATGCGCTGTCCGCACCGTGCGCGCTCGCGCAGTCCGGCGCGGGGTCCGCGACGGAACTGGTGGTGGCACCGGTGACGATCACGCCGACGAAGCCGCTCACCCCCACCCACGTCAAGGGCTTGGTCTGGACCGACGTCCTGGCGAAGGCGACCGCATGCGTCCGGGGCGTACGGCTGGTGTGGAACAACCGCATGGCCACCGTCACCACCCAGTCCGCCGCCTTCTGGCGGTACCTGGACCTGACCGAACCGCACACCGACTGGAACCGAGAGTCGGAGATCCGGATCGGCGAGCGGTACGTGGCCTTCCACGCAGACGGGCACGCCGGTGACCGCCGGGCGCTGGCGGGGTACCTGGCCCGGGCCGACGAGGACGGTTGGATACACCCGGCGGGCATGCGGATGCTGGAGCTGTGGCGGGCCGAACTGGCGCTGCTGGGGGTGCGCGACCCCGGGCTCGCCGAGGACCGCCCGCTGGCTGCCTCGGTCGGGGCCACGCTCGCCGCGCTGGCGGAGCGTGGCCTGCTGGTGGACCACCGGTGCTTCGGCGGCCCGGTCTATCTCGACGGCACCCGCTGGGGGCTGCCGCTGCGGCTGCTGATCGGCGAGGACGGGCTGCCCAACTACCTGGTGCCGATCCTGCGTGAACTGATCCCGATGATCCGCCCCGGCCGCTCGTTCCTGCTGCCTCACGACCACGAGCTGACCGCCGACTACCTGCTGGTCGAGCGGGTGCTGGCCGCGTTCGGGGCGGACGTGGCACGGCTCGCCCTGGGGCGGGTGCCCGTCGAAGGCGTGGTGCGCTCCAGCCGGTTCGGCGGTTGGTCCGGCACCACCCTCGCGGACCTCTCTGCCGAGCTCGCCGCCCCGGACCAGCATGATGGCGCCGCCTACCGGCTGGGGATGCGGCTGTACTTCACTGGGACACTGCCCCGGCACTCCGCGCAGTCGTTCCGGATGCCGCTGCTGCGCCGGTGCGTCGAACGCGCCGGGCGGCTGCTGGAGCAGGAGCCCGGCGCGGAGCACCGCGGAGCGTCCAGGGAGGACCTGCAGACCACGCTCGCCCGGTGGCACAACCGGCGCGGCTACGTAGACCCGTACTGGCTGACCACGTCCCTGCTAGGCCGTCACCCGCTTCCCTTCACCTCTGAGATACGGGCGATCTACACATGACGAGTCTCCCGCACCCCGCCGCGGCCCATGCCGCGCCCCCGGAGAAGGGCGCCCTGGGCGAACCGGCGCTGGTGGCCGCTGCCCGGGCCCGCCTCGAAGCGGTCACGGCGGGTCTGGATGAGGGCCATCCGGCCGCCGGGGAGCTGGATGTCGCCGTCGTCGTGGCGGACCTCGACGTGGCCGCGTTCGTCGGCGGCGTCGCCGACTTCACACTCGCCCTCCCCCGCAACCTGCACGACGGCTGGTACCGGACCTTCACCCGCACTCTCTTCCTGGCTGGGCGGCCGGCCAACGCCGTCGCCCAGCACCGCTACCGGCATCTCGCGCCGGGTGGCGACCTGGCATGGTATGGCCCCGCCGGGCGCGACGAGCTGCGCCCGCTGTCGCGGCTGCTGCGCGCCTTTCGGGGCGCGGCGCCCGTGCGGGTGCCGGACGAACCGCTGGCCGTCGCCCTGACCGGGCCGGCGACGCGGCACACCGCTCACGCGGTGCTCGCGATCGGTGCCGTCAGCACCGCCGAGTACCTGGTGCACGTCCACCACCTGGTCGCGGAGGCGGCGCTGCGCGGGTTGCTGCGGCCCGGCGACACCCTGCGCGTCGAGCACCGGCCCGCCCTCGCCGCCGAGGACTTCCGCGAGGCTCTCGACCCGGCCAACGCCGACTCGGTGCAGACCCGGATCGCGCCGGACAGCACCGAGAGCACCGTTTTGCGCCTGTACGGCGTACTCATCTCCAACCGCCCCTGAGGAGGCCCCTCGTATGAAGGCCGAACGCATCCGCGCGGAGCACCGTCGGCTCCTGGACAGCCTGGACCGCCCCGAGGAGGTGCAGCGCAAGGTCCTCTCCCGGGTTCTGGAACACAACGCGGGCAGTGCCTTCGGGCGCGAGCACGGGCTGGAGTCCGTGCGTACCGTGGATGACCTGCGCCACGCGGTACCAATCCGCACCCACGAGGAACTCATGCCGTGGATCGAGCGGGCCTTGGACGGCGAGCGCAACGTGCTGACCGCCGACGACCCGCTGGTCTACTTCTCCTCCAGCGGCAGCACCGGCCGGGAGAAGTACATCCCCATCACCCGCACCTACATGGAGACCACCTTCCTGCCGTTCTGCCACGCCGCCTTCGCCCCACTGCTGGAGGTGCTACCCGGCACCCTCGCCGACCCCAACGTGGTGCTGAACCTGTGGCAGGACCCCACGGGGCCGATCGTGCGGACGCTCAAGGGCCAGCCTCACATCGGGGCCAGCCAGGTCGACTACCGCAAGTTCGGCGAGGAGACCGCCGTCGGCCCCGGCAACGGCGCCACGTGGAGCCGTATCCCCCCGGAGCTGGTCGACGCCAACCCCTGGGACCGCAACTACTACAAGCTGCGCCTCGCCGCCGAGCAGGACATCCGGCTGTTGATCGGCATCAACCCCGCGATGATCGCCGCGCTCCCCTATCAGCTGCGCCAAGAGTGGCCCCGCCTCGTCGAGGACATAGCGGCGGGCACGCTGGCCGGACAGCCGCACACCACGCCCAATCCGGAGCGGGCGGAGGAGATCGCCCGGTTCGCCAAGACCTTCGGTACCGTCCACCCGCACCACCTGTGGCCGCGCATGTCCGCCCTGCTCCTGTGGGACAGTGCGCTCGCCTCCCTTTACCTGCCCCGGGTGCGGGAGCTGTACGGGCCGGGTGTGCAGTTGCTGTCGGCGCCCGTCGCGTCGTGCGAGGGGCCCTGCGCGGTGCCGGTGGACACGCGGCCCGGTGCCCCGCTGTACCTGCCGGGGTGCCTGTTCGAGTTCGTCCCGGCGGACCGACCGGTGACGGCGGACAGCGAGACGCTCCTGGCGACCGAGATCGAAGAAGGCCAGGACTACCACCTCGTCCTCTCCCACGTGGGCGGCATGTACCGGTGCGCGGTCACCGACGTGGTGCGGGTCGTCGGCCGTGAGGGCCGCACCCCGCGCGTGGAGTACGCCGGACGCAACATCGTCCGCTCCGCCTCCGAGGAGGTGCTGACCGAGGCCGCCGCCCTGCGCGCGCTGCGAGCCGCCTGCGCGGACACCCGAGCGGAGATCCGCAACGCCACCTACCACCTCGACGCCGAGGGCGCGGACGGCGGCGCCCGGTACCGGATCGCTGTCGCTTTCGCCGGTCCGCCCGCCCCCGCGTTGGCGGACGCGCTCGACCGGCGGCTGTCCGAGGAGTGCGACGGCTACGGCAAGGGCCGCCGCTCCGGGCACATCCTTCCGCTCGACGTGGTCACCGTCCACGAGGACGCCTTCCAGCACGAGTGGGAGCGCACGGTGCGCGCCGGACAGCGCCCGCCACGCGTCAAGGACCGGGTCTTCTTGCCCAACGAGGACGCCTGGGCCCGGATCGTCGCGGACAAGCCGGAGACCACCGGCTTCGCCGCCGGCTGACCAGCCTCCGCGCCACGTGCGCCAGCATCGACGAGAGAGGGCACCATCGTATGAGCGACGCCGTCCCCGGCCGGGGACAGTACTCCGAGGAAGCGCGCAGACGACGGCTGGAGTGGCTGCGGGTCCGAAGCGGCACCGGGCTGACCGCGCTGGGGCGCACTGGGCTGATCGCGCAGAACCTGGTCGGGAACGTGGAGAACTTTGTCGGTGCCGTCGAGGTGCCGGTGGGGCTCGCCGGGCCGCTGCTGTTCACCGGCGAGGCGGCGCGCGGCGAGCTGGTGGCGCCGCTGGCCACCACGGAGGGCGCGCTCGTCGCCTCGGCGTCCCGGGGCGCCCGTGCCGTCACCCGCTCCGGCGGGGTGACCACGGCGGTGCTGTCGCAGCGGATGACCCGGGCGCCGGTCCTGGAGTTCGCAGACATCCCCGCCGCGCGCCGCTTCACCGCCTGGCTGGGCGAAAACCGGCACCGGCTGGAGGAGCAGGTGCGTCTGGTCTCCCGGCACTCCCGACTGGTCGGGGTCGAGCCGTACCAGATCGGCCGTCATCTGCACGTCCGGTTCTCCTTCGAGACGGCCGACGCCGCCGGACAGAACATGACCACGGCGGCAACCTGGCAGATCTGCCGTTGGCTGTCGGACGTGCTCGCCGACGACGACGGCCTGCGCCCGCGCAACACCGTCCTGGAGGGCAACCTCAGCGGCGACAAGAAGGTGACCGCCGGTTCACTGCTGGGCGGGCGCGGCACCCGGGTGACCGCCGAGAGCAGGCTGAGCCGCGAGGTGCTCGCCTCCGTCCTCAAGACCACGCCCGAGTCGATGCTCCGGGCCCACGCCGCCTCGCTGCTGGGCGCGCAGCAGGCGGGTACCGTCGGGCACGGGGTCAACGCGGCCAACGTGGTCGCCGCGCTGTTCCTGGCGACAGGGCAGGACGTGGCCTGCGTGCACGAGTCGGGCTCGTCGCTGTTCTCTCTGGAACCGGACGGCGACGGTCTCATCGTCACGCTCCTGCTGCCCAACCTGGTGGTCGGCACCGTGGGCGGTGGCACCGCTCTGCCTCACCAGCACGAACTGCTCGACATGCTGGGCTGCGCCGGGGACGGGGGCTCCCGCCGGTTCGCTGAGATCGTCGCGGGGTTCGCCCTCGCCCTGGACGTGTCCACCATGGCGGCGATGGTCAGCGGACAGTTCGCCGAGGCACACCAGCGGCTCGGCCGGGCCCGGCGTGTGGAGTGGCTCCAGGAGGCCGCGGACCTCGACGCGGCGCTGCTGCAACCGGTGCTCGCGCAGGGGCTCGGTGATCCCCGGCTGCACGTCACCGAGGCGTTGGGGATGCCCCGGCTGTACGGCGACGGCATCGCCAGCGAGCTGGGCGCGCTGGGCGAGCGGCGCAAGCTGACCGGCCTGTACCCGCTGCGGGTCGCCTGGACCGACGGCGACGGCGCGCAGATCGAGGCCGAACTGGTGGCGAAGGTCAAGGCGCGCGGGGAGGAGCTGGTCGCCGGGATCGCCACCCTGGTGTCACTGTGCGGCCCGGAGGTGGCCCTGGTCTGGCACCGCTGGGGCGCGGGCACCGAGTTCACCGACACGCACCGGCGTGAACTGGCCGTCTACCGCCGCCCGGAGAAGGTGCTGACGGACCTGCTGCCCCGCTGCTACGGGCTCCTCGAGGACGACGAGCGCGAGGCGTACGTGGTCTTCATGGAGCGCTTCCGGCACGACGGGGGCCCCTGGACCCGGGACCGGACCGAGGACGCGCTGCGCGCTGTCGCCGGGGTGCACGGGCACTGGCTGGGCCGCGAGCGGGAGCTACTCGGCGAGGGCTGGCTGCACCACGTGCCGGACCCGGCATACCTGGCCGAGGCGGGCGAGCTGTGGGAGGCGCTGGTGCGCCACGCGGCAGCCGAGCAGCCCGGCCTGATCGACGCCCGCCGCCGGGACATTCTGCTGGGCGTCATCAAGGAGGCCGGGTACTGGACGCGGGAGCTGCACGCACTGCCCCGCACACTGGTCCACAACGACTTCAACCCGCGCAACATCGCCGTCCAGGACGGGCGGTTCCTCGTCTACGACTGGGAACTGGCAACCGTCAGCCTGCCGCAGCGGGACGTGGTGGAACTGCTGGCGTTCGCCCTCGGCACGGACGCGACGACAGCCGACGTGGACCGCTTCCTGGCGGTGCACGCCGAGGCGGTGGCCGCCGTGTCGCCGCGGGCCCGGGCGCTGGTGGACGGCTGCGACTGGCGATGGGGCTACCGGCTGGCGATGCAGGAGTTCCTGATGACCCGCCTCGCCCTGTACGCGGCCGGGCACACTCAGCGCGAGTTCGGCTTCCTGCCCCAGACGGTACGGACCGCCTTCCACCTGTGGGACCTGGAACAGGCGCGGGAGGAGGCGTGAGCGGCCCACGCCTCGCCGTGGTCGGCATCGACGGCACCGGCAAGACAACGGTGCTGCGCCACGTCCGCCGCACGGCCGCCCTCGCCGGCGCCGGGGCCGCCGACGGCGCGGGCGGCCTCGCCGTGATCCACACGACCCGCGCCCACGAGGACCCGGACAGCCCGGCAGCCGCGCTGTCCATGGCCCTGGCGGACGCCTCCGCCGCTGCCGACGCCCTGGGGCGTATCCACCTCAAAGTCGCGGTCCTCTGCCTGCAACTGAGCCTATACGGCCCCGCGGAGCGGTCGGCCACCGAGCGGGGCCGCACCGTGCTGGCCGATCGGCATCCGCTCATCGACTCCCTGGTGTACCTGCCGATGTTCGCGGGCCTCGCGCCGCCCCTGGACCCGGACCCCGAGGCCGACGTGGCGGCCTGGTGGGCGATGCAGGAGCCGTACGCGGCGCGCGCGGTACACGAGTGGCTGCTGACATGCACCGGGAACGGCGCGGCCGGTGCGGGGGACCCCTGGTCGCTGGGGGCTGAGCTGCTGCGGCTGGGCACGCTCCCGCCCGCGCGGATGCTGGACCGGTTGAGCGAGCGGTTCGGTGTCGCCCCGCCGGACGGCGTGCTGCTTTTCGACCTGCCGGTGGAGCAGGCAGTACGACGCACCCGGCAGCGGACGCGCGGCAGCGAACTGCACGAGACCACGGCGCTGCTCTCCACGGCCCAGCGGCGCTACCACACGGTGCTGGACTGGCTGGCCCGCACCCGGCCCGGCACCGCCGTGCACCACATCGACTGCGCCGGCCGCTCCGTGGCCGAGGTGGCGGAACTGGTCCGGCGCACGTGCGCCGCCCTCAGCCGTCCGGATCGGTTGAGAGGCCGGCCGGGGAATGTGCCCGCTGGCGCTGCGCCTGACTCCGCACATACCTGGACGGCGACACCCCCAGACGCTGCCGGAAGGCGCGGGTGAAGTTCTCCGGCGACGGGAACCCGCACTTCCGGGCGATGTTCTCGACCGAGTAGCTCCCCGGCGACTCCAGCAGCCGAAGCGCCACGTCGATCCGCAGGCCCATCAGGTACTGGTACGGGGTGCGGCCGGTGGCCGCCTTGAAGCGGCGCAGGAAGTGGTAGCGGCTGTACCCGGTGACCGCCGCCAACGCCTCCAGGCGGATCGGTTCGGCCAGGTTCTCCTTCATATAGCCCGTGACCAGACCCACTTGTTCCCGCGTCAGACCGCCGGAATCGCCCTGCGGTCCGGACTCACGCGCCGCCTGACCCGCCAGGAAGCACCGGTCGGAGATGTGGGCGATGTGCGCGGCCAAGTAATGTCCCACGGCGTTGACGTAGTAGCGCTCCGCGCCGTCCCGCTGTGCCCTGAGCAGGGCGTCGAGGGCCACCATGACGGCCAGGTCGTTCATCTGCACCGCCTCCTCGCCCCAGTACCCGCCGTCGAGCTGGTCACCGCTCACACGTCCCTTCGAGGCGTACTCCAGCAGGTGCGGGCGCACCACGGCGGAGGCCATGTGAACCGGCTCGGCCGGCAGGGACAGGCCGGTGAACTCCTCGGGCTGACCCGGGGGCGTTATCCACGCGTCGCCCCGCACGAACGTCCCCTCGGTCACCGTAGTGGCGCCCCGGCGCCACAGTCTGGCGACCTCGCTGAGCAGCACCGTGACGCGCAGGTCGTCGCTGGGGAAGAGTTTCACCGACGCGTTGTCCCGGGTCAGCGTAACCATTTCCACGAGGATGGATTTGCCAAAGTCGTCTTGCACGTATCTATAGCCTTCCGTAGAGGGATGTTGGCAGTACCGCGCGCCGTCCTCGTGAGCGGGGCGCGGTGGATGCGGGTTGGCTGTACTGCCCTGAGGGGACGACATAGGTGTGGCCGCAGATACACCGATCCGCCGCACTGAGTGGCCGACGCCCCCGGTCATGAGCGTCACGCGCGCGGCGGCCCCGGTGAGCGAGACCGACACCCCGGCGGGCGGGTCCGCCGCCGGACGTCGAGCCGGCGCGGCACGCGGTGTGGCGGGTCGCGGACACCACCGCCGACCGGCACATGGAGTACTCCGCGTCGCCCGCCGGCTGGTTGGACCCGTGCCGACGTTGCCGGTTGTGGCGGCGGATGAAGCTGTTGGAGCTGCGGTCCTACGCTGAAGTGATCCGGCTGGAGTAGCAGCGGCTGGTCTGCCTGCCTCTCTGAGAGGTCGATTTCGACCTCCTCCGCTGCCCTGCCCAGTGGGGGCCGGCCGGCCTCTGCGGTGACGGGCCTTGCGTCCCGGCTCACTCAGTCGGGTACACGGTTCCGTTCCGTGCGGGGGACTGACCACTGGCGGGTTGCCGCCCCGCACGGAAAGGTCGCCGCGAATTCAGCCGTGGCGCGCAGGCCTACCTGGCGCAGGTCCTGCGGTCGAGGGCCTGCTGCCACTTGTCCTCACGGCCGTCGGGGCGGCCGCCGGGGATGACCTCGTCGGAGATGCCGTCGATGTAGTAGCCGTAGGAGTAGATCTTGCGCCAGGAGGCGCCCCGGTTGCGCCAGGTGGTGGAGTGCGACCAGGTCTTGGGGTCGGCGAGGACCTTCCGGTCGGTGCTCTTGTTCCAGGCGTAGTCGGTCACGTTGAAGACCGGGTTCACGCGGACCACACGCTGGTACGGCGTCCACGTCATCGCGATCTGGCTGCACGGCGGGATGGACTTCTCACTGCGGGTCTCGAAGGACGCGCTCTTCTCCCAGCCCCATTCGTAGCTGAAGTTGCCGCCCAGGGAGCCGGTGAAGATGCTCTCGGCGAGGGACAGGCTGATCAGGGTGCCGACGCTCTTCTTGGCGCTCGATTTGGTGGTGTAGTTCCGGACGATGGTTTCCTTGTCCTCCGATGTGCCGCGGTTGCCGATCCACCTGGAGGTACGGATCTGCTTGCCCTTGATGGACCACGTGGAGGCCTGCACGTAGGTGCAGTAGCCCCCGAAGTTCTCCCAGTCCCCGCCGGGCTTTTCGCCCCTGTCGGCCGCCCTTCTGCCCTCCTCCATGGTCCGGAACTCGCCGGTCCTGACGTTGAGGTGGCCCAGACCTTCCCGTCCCGATCGGGCTTCTGGCTGCACAGCCGGTCCAGCAGACGTCGGTGTTGCCGGGATCCACGCCGCGGATGTTCTGCGCGCCGCCCGGGCCGGCCTGCGCGGTACCCGCGCCGGTCAGCACGCCGGTTACGGCGAGGGCGGTGGAGGTGGTGATCAGGGCGCTCTTCTTGAGCAGGGGGGATTTCACGCTGCATTCCTGTTCTCGTGGATGCTTTTGCTGTGCTCTGTCCGGGTCCGGGACATTGACTGACGGGCCGTTGCGGAGGCGATGCTGTGTCGCTCTGCCCCGCCGGAATCTCCTTCCAGGTCGCATGGCCTCGCACCGGAATGCGAGGACGCTTTGGCCTGTGGCCGGTGGATGGTCCGGACGATGCCTGCGGTTGCGTGCGTGCGGCGGCGCCGGGTAAGCCGGCGCCTCGACTGGTCCCGAGTTTCGAGAGCCGGTGAGTTGTTTGGTAGATCCTCACCTACTCTGAACAATTCAGGAGTCATCCGGCCGCTGCGGTACAGAGGGCGTGGAAGCGGCTTGATCGTGTACGTCCTCGGGGTGTTTCGGCGATCCAGTCGGCGGTGCGGGCGAGGTTGCAGGCCATGGCGGTGAGTACGTGCTGGACGTGCGTCTTGGCGAGCCCTCGATAGCGCGTACGCCGTAGGCCGTTGCTCCGGACGGTCTGGGAGAGCGTCGCCTCGATGCCGGCGCGGACGGCATAGCGTCGTTGCCACTGCTCGGTCTGCTGGTCGAGGCGGTTTGGACCTGGATCTCGTGCAACGGTTGTGGAAGCAGGGCGATCGAGCGGGGCCCGGAGGCCGAGGCGGTGCACGGGTGACGGTCCGGGCAGGTCAGGCAGTCGGCCTTGGCGAAGCGGAACTGAAGGTATTCGTGGCCCTGGATGCGGAGCGTCCCCGGCTGGGAGCTGGTCTTGCCGCGGGGGCACGTTGCCTGCTGTCGGTCCCAGTCGATGGTGAAGGCGGACTTCCCGAAGCCCTCGCCGCTCTTGGCCTGGCGGCTGTGGTCGGCGACGATCGGACCGAGCAGCGTGATCCCGTGGACCTGCTGGGCGCGTTGGACGCGGGCCGGGGTGATGTAGGCGGCATCGACCACGTGCTCGGCCGGGACCAGGGCGGCCTGGGCCAGTTCGTCGTGGATCTGCTCGGTGAGCCGGCCGTCCTGGACCGGGGCGATCGTGGTGGCCACGTGCACCACGATCTCGGGCCGCTGTTCCTCGCAGGTCTCGGTGTAGTGCACGCGGTAGCCGCTCCACTCGGTGCCGTTCTTGGTGCAGTAGTGCGCGTCGGTGTCGTAGGGGGAATCGAAGCGCAGGCTCGCCGGTGGCAGCGCGTGCCCGTCGCGCCAGCGGAGCTGTCCTTCCTCGTCCCAGTAGTAGTGGTGAACCCACACCTGTCGCAGAACCTCCACCTGGGGAAGGGTCCGCAGCCGGCCCGGTGCGCCGGGGGACCACAGGGCGGCCAGCACCTTCTGCCCGTCCCGTCCGAAGACCTCCGCCCGTGCGGTCACGGCCTCCGGTCCACCGGGCACCTTCCTGATCTCGATCTTCCGCCCGTACCGTTTGTCCCACTCGGGTTCGATCAGCGGCTGCAGCCACTCCGGCGCGATCACGGCCAGTTCCTCAAGGGCGGCCCGCAGGCTCTCCCCGGCCAGTTCTAACCGGCTGAGCCGTCGCACCGCGGCCAGGACATACGTCGCGTCGGTACGCTGGCGCCCGCCGGCCTTCAGCAATCCCGCCTCGGTCAGCCGCGTGAGCATCACACGCAACAACCGGTCCGCCGCGTCGCCTTGCACCAGGCGAGCGCGGAAATCGCTCAGCAGTGAGTAGTCGAACCCGGTGTCCTCCAACTCCAACCCCAGGGCGTACTTGGGTGTAGCTCCGCTCTGGTGAGGTTGTCGATCAGGCTGTGAGCTTGAAGTTGGCCTGGTGGACGGTGGGATGGAGCCGGTGTTGTTCGGCGCGGACGTGAAAATCCCAGCACTCCGGGAAGTGTCCGTTGCTGGTGACGGCCCGCAGGACGAGGAGGGCCTCGGCCCCCGGGACGCTCCATCTGCTGCCGGTAATGTCGAGTCGGTCGGCGATCAGATGGCGTGCTGCTCCCTCGATGACGCCGCTGGCGATCGGCCAGCCGGCGGCGAGAGCCAGGTCGTAGTGGACGAAGTCGGCGTTGTTGGTGAGGTATTGACAGGCCTTGTCGACGCCAGTCCGTTGATCACCGGTCAGTTGGCGGTGGTCGGCCTCGGTGCGGATCTCGTCGGCGGCCCGGGCCGCGCATCCGCGAAGGATGCGGGCAATCTTGGCGGCGATCCAGTCCTCGGCCTCCGGGTCGGTGGCGGGGTAGAAACAGCGGGCGGCGGCCCACAGTTTCTCGATCACGTGGATGAGGTCCAGGACGATGTGGATCGTCACACCGCGGCGTTCGGCCTCGGCCTGGATCAACTTCCGCTGGTGGCGGGCGCCGTCGATGAGCACCACCCAGCGCCTGAGGTGCTGCGGGTCGCGGGCCTCGGCCTGGTCGAAGGCGGCGGCGATGACGTGCTCGGGATCGTGCTCTACCGATCCGGTCAGCCACTTGGCCCGGGCCTTCGGCCCGCCCCGGGGCGGGCGCTCGCCACTGCGGCCGCCGGGCGGGGCGATGATGTCGTGCGGGCGGCGCACGGATGGTTCGGCGTCGTAGACGGCAGCCAGTGTCGCCATCCGTTTCCGCCCCGCCTTCTCGCCGGTGGCCAGGCGGGTGCGGAAGGTCCGCTTCGCGCGTTCGGCCGCCTTGCGGGTGGCCTCGCGCAGGTGACCGGGGCGCATGGCGATGCCCTTGCCGTCCACGGACAGCACCAGCAACGTGGCGGCGCCCTGGGGCACCGGGGTGCGGGCGGCATAGAAGGCGGCCACGTCCACCGCGGCGGCCCGCACGAGGTGTTCGACCTGGCGCTTGCCCACCACCGTGCCGCACGCGCGGGTGATCGCTTCCAGCGCGGTGTCATACGAGCCGCGCACCGCCTCGAGCACGGCCAGCCGGCGCAGCCCCAGACTGTGCCGCTCGCGTGGCAGGCCGAGGACTGCGTCGGCCGGGTAGCAGTTGGCCTGGCCCGGCGCCCTGAGTGCGCACCGGGTCACGGCCACTGTCCCGATGACGGTGGCCAGTGCACGGTGGTGCCCGCACTCCAGGCGGGTGCGCCCGTCGGCGAGGGCCGCGCGAGCGGGCCCGTCCAGCGTCCTGAACTGTGCTTCCTCCCGGCTCGTGCGCAGATCGAGGTGGGCCTGCAACAGCAGCCGGGCCAGCTCCCGGCCCCGTATCTCGGCAATCTCCTCCACGTCCTGATGGGGCAGGGCGAGTGCCGACGGGCAGGCGAGGTCGTCGATCAGTTGAGTGAAGAAAGAAGCGGCGCGGGCAAACGGGTCAGCCATCGCGGCGTGCTCGTAGTCTTCCATCGGGCTCTCGATCCTGGGTGTCGTACGGCTTCGTCACCTTCGACGCTAGGAGCGAGAGCCCTCCCCATCACCGGCGCGAGGCGACATGGCGGAGTCGTTGCCCCGCCCCGGCGCACGCCCGGCCGGGGCCGCATTCCGCGAAGCGAACAGTCCCGGCGACACCTCCGCGATCCAGCCCCGCTCACACAGTCGCTTCAGCTTCGAACGGAACCCCTCCACCTTGGACTTGTCCGTCTAGAGCGCAGATCTTGCCCATGACCTGCGGAAACACGCTTGCACGTACCACAGGGGCGTTTCTCTAGGCATAGAGAAACGCGCAGGTCAGCGAGGTGACCGAGCGCGCCGCCGGGCCGACAATGGGGCGAAGAGCGGCTGGTCAAACCCTGCTACACCGGGGCAAGTTGGCAACTCGTAAGCTGAGCGTGAGGCAGGGGCTCTATCGTGGCATCCGGCTCGGCTCGCAAGAGGGTGCCGCCCGGCGCCCCTGGCGGTCGTATCGGGTAGCCCTGCTACCTGGGAAACGTCGCGCCCTAGAGAAACGGCCTGCGACGCCCGGTGATGCGAAGTCGCAGGCCAGCAGGCATGCCGTTGCTCCAGTGACCGCGAATTGCGTGGAACGCGGGTGTGCCACCTACCGCGACCGGCTCGCCCGACTGGCCGGTCCGGACGGGCCGGGCACCCGCGACGCGGTCACCGCCGGCTGGTGGGTGGCGGTCGAGACGGCCAACCGGCGGTGCACCGGCCTGGCCCGTTCCGTACTCGAACACTGGCCGCCGTACTCGATCCGCACGGCGTGCCGGTCACCGTGCTCACCAGTCGTTCCGCGCTGCACTATCTCGCGCGCCGAGGCGGGCGGCGGGCCCCGGAGACGTCCCTCCCAGCCGAGGCCCGGGATGTTCTGGATGCCCTCGACGTGCTGCACCGGCTGCGCCTGGTGGAGCGCGACAGCGACACGGGATATCCGACCGTGCAGCTGAGCACTGTGGTGCAGACGGCCGTGCGCAGGGCGGTGCCCGTCGATGCACGGGATGCCTTGGACCTGAGCGCCGCCGACGCGTTACGGGCGGTGTGGCGCACGGCGTCCGACCAGCCGCAGTCCGTCCTGTGCCGGGCGCTGCGGTCGGAAACGGACGCGCTGACCAGGCAGGCCAGGGAGACCCAGTGGCGGGCCATGAGTGACCCCGGCTTCTCGGCTGCGGCGAGTGCCGCGAGGGGTTGATTGCGGTGTGATGGTGCCGTCGTCGCGGCTAAAGATGTCCTTGAGCCGGTCGCCCGCGACGCGCCGCGTGCAGTTGCCGCTCTCGTAGATGTCGCCGGGGAAACCGCAGCGGCGGCAAGTGAAGTCGAGGTCACCGCGCCGTAGCAGGGTCCGCAGACGTCGTCCCCGTCTGCAGTTCGGCCGACCATGACTCGGGTGGCGCCGCAGCGTGAGCATGGCAGGGCCAAGGGACAGCAGCAGGCACTTGGTCCGCTCCGGCTGGCTCAGTAGCCTTTCTCGCCGATCACGTTGACCGGGGGTTCATCCGCCGCATAACGCTTCAGCTGGGCCTTGGCGAGAGCCATCACTCGGGCAGGCGGCTGGCCGTTCGACCCGCCGACGTGCGGGGTCAGCAGCAGCCCGGGGGCCGACCACAGCGGATGACCGGAGGCCAGCGGCTCAGGGTCGGTCACGTCGAGCGCCGCAGACAGCCGGCCGCGGTGCAACTCGGCAAGCAGCGCCTCGGTTTCGACGAGACCTCCGCGGGCCGCGTTCACTAGCAGTGCGCCGTCGCGCATCCGGGCCAGGAACGCGGCGTCCACCAGGTTCGCGGTGGCCTGGGTCAGCGGCAGCAGCAGCACCACGATGTCCGCCTCGGGCAGCAGCTCGGGCAGCTCGTCGACGCCGTGCACACCGGGCCGTGCCTGCCGGGCCACGCCCACGACCTCAACGTCGAAGCCGGCCAGCATCCGGGACAGCGCCGAGCCAATCGAACCGTGGCCCACGATCAGAACCGTCTTGCCCTCCAGCGAGTCGGCCTGGATGTAGTCCCACCGCTGGTCGCGGCGGGCCTGCTCGAACTGCGGCAATCGTCGCAGGTGGGCCAGTACGACGGTGATGATCCACTCGGCGACCGCCCCGTCGTACGCACCCCGGGCATTGCACAGCGTGACCCCGTGCGGCACGTGCGGCCTGATCCACTCCACGCCCACGGACCCCACCTGCACCAGCCGCAGCCGGGGCAGCTCGGCGAGCCGGGCCAACTGCTCGTCCGTGACGTCGAACGGCGGGATGATCACCTCCACCGTGTCAGCCGACGGCGGGAGATCGGAACCGCCGGTCCATACATCTGCCCGGTATCCTTCCGGCAACCCGCCCATGAGCGCCTCGGATTCCGCCTCGGGCAGCCAGACCGTGATCACGAGCGGATTCCCTGGTCGCGGGTTGCCACAGGGGGAGACGCCGGGTTCCACGGATTGTTCTTGGCACGAAGATCCATACCGGGAACATTATCGCCCTGCGCCGCGCGCCACTACTGGCTGACCAGGGCTGTTTCAAAGTACTTTGATATTGGCCTAGTAGGCATGTCGAATTACGCGGAACGCGGGGCACAGGTTAGTGAACCGTCCCGATGGATCTTGCCCTCACCGGGAGACGGGGCCGCGGCGGTCAGCGGGTGCTGTACGGATTGCGCAGCGGCTTCGTGATCGTCTTCATCTTTGCCTTCACCGGGTCCATGGCGGGGCCGGCGGTGTAGAAGCGTCCACGGGCCTGCCCATGCGAGAGTAGCCATCCCGTGCGCACCATGGCCTTCATGTCGCGCATCGCCGTGTCCGAGCTCAGGTCCGCGTCCCGCTGGTACATCGTCCGGCGCACGTTCCCTCCGGCGAGGGCGGGCATCAGGGCGAAGGCCATGCGCTCGTCAAGGCCGGATGTCTCCACCTGATCGACGAGCAGGAGCCAGGCGTCGCGGAAGAACTCGATGCGCCGCTTCGCCGTCTGCGCCTGCATGTGGTGGGCGCCGAGACAGAATCTGATCCACGGCCCGGCGTCACGCTGAGGGCTCCACACCTCGCCGCCGACATCTTTGAGCATGTCGTAGTAGCGGTAGGTGTTCTGGCCGCGCCCGAGCCATTCCTCGATCGAGGAGAACTCCGAAGGCATCAGCGCCTCCCGCGAGAACACCAGCGTCGACAAGGCCCGGGATGTTCGGCCGTCGCCGTCGGCCCATGGGTGGATCTTCACGAGGTTCAGGTGGGCCATGGAGGCGCGAACGTGCACGGGCGAGTCGAGGTCGCCCTCGTTCAGCCACGCGACCAACTCCGCCATGAGTCCGGGGACCGTCTCGTAGTCGGGCCCCGTGTAGTCCATGACCATGGGGTCATCGGGGCTCGTAATGTAGACAGGGCCCTTGCGGAGCCGGCCGGGCCGCTTATCGGGGTGATGCTCCTGGATCATGAAGTGGAGACCGTTGAGGAGCCCCAGGTCGTAGCGGAATCCCTCCCCGGCGTCTGAGAGACCCTGGATGTAGGTCATAACCCGCTGATAGCCCTCCACCTCCCTGCGAGTCTCGTCGCTGGCCTCCAAAGGATCCTCGCCGGACATCAGGGCCTCGACATCGTCCACCGACGCGGCGTAGCCCTCAATCGTGTTCGACCCGGCGATATTGCGTGCCGTGAGGTTCCGGCGGAACTGCTTGGTCCAACGCACAGTGGGCCGTAGGAAGTGGCAGAGGTCTTCGCGCAGGGTCTCGATCTCAGCGAGAACCCGCTCGTCCTCGTCGGTCAGGGCGGGAGTCTGAAACAACATACAATGATGCAACCAAAAAGGTTGGATGGTCGCAAGATGGCGCGCGTCACCAGTGCGGCCGCGGGCCGAAGCCGGTGGCTCTGCCCCTCTTCCTGGCCCGCGGATATGCCCTCGTACGGCTCGGTCTCCCGCCGCCCTGCGCCTGCCGAAAAAACTCATCCGTCCTTGTGGAGGCTGGTGTACGGGTGGTGTCGAGCGCGGGCGCCTGGGCGGGTGCTCTGGGCACCTGGTGAGTGCCCCGGCAGGATGATCTGTCGTGCTGCTTCGACTTGCCTGTCTGGGTGTGGCGAACGTGTTCGCCCTGCTGCGGCTGCTGCCGGTGAGCAACCAGGACAAGGACGCGGAGATCCTCGCGCTGCGTCATCAGATCACGGTGCTGGAACGCCAACTCGGCCGGGGTCGGGTGCGGTTCGCCCCGAGTGACCGGGTGTCCCTGGCTGCGCTAGGGCGTCCGACTTCACCCGTCGGGTGCCCGGGCCGTCCGTTCCGCGGACCTGATCACCCCAGAGACGGCCGACCTCGACCGCAGTGACACCGGTGTTGCCCAGCACGGGCAGGACATGACCGACATATTCGAGGAATGGCGGTGGGGCCCGACGACCAGGACGTCGCCGGCGTCGATCCCCCGCTCGTCGATCAGCCAGGAGACCCGGTGCAGGCCGACCACAGTCTTGCCCGTGCCCGGTCCACCCTGGACCACAAGGCTGCCCTCACGCTCGTCAACGACGAGTTGGAGCTGGTCCCGCTGAATGGTCTCGACGATGTCCCGCATCTCCCCGTCGCGGGCCCGCTCCAGCTCTCCGAGCAGCAAATCCTCGCCCATGGGGGCTTTGCGCGCACCCGCGAAGACGTCCGCTGGCGTCGGCCTGACCCCCACTCCCGCGATCGCCCGGGGAAGGGCCGTCCGGTCGATCTCGTCGCGGTAGTCGACCACCCGCTCGCCACGGCATCGCAGCGCCCGGCGACGCTGCACCTCTCCGGGCCGGTCGGGAGTGGCGAGCCTCCAGCGAACCGCCGCGTCGCTCTTCCAGGACACGACAACGAGGTTGCTGCCCGAGTCGGAGACCTTGCGGCGACCCACATACCAGGTCTCCCGCTCATCGCCGTCGGTGATGTCGACCCTCATGGTGACCAGCGGCTGCCCGCGCAGGCCTGTCTCAGCGAGGCGTTGCCCCAATGCCTGGCTGAGCGCGGCCTGGTCTTTCCCGCTGGCCGCGGCCAGGGTGTCCAGCTGCTCCGCTGCCTCCCTGCGCATGTGATCCAGCCAGTAGTAGGCGCTGTCGACCGCCTTCTGCTCCTCCGCGATGACAGCAGCTCTGTCCGTACGCGTCACTTTCCGCCCCTCAAGGCGAACACGAGTGGTCCGTGTCACCACCTGCGGTCAAAGTATCCTGTCGACTCCGTCAGCCGGGCGTTCTCAGCCCGATCGGCGGCGGCACTTGGCGAGGGTGCCCGCCGCCCAGAGCAGGGCGAGCCGTGCGGGCTCGGCGGACGGAGCCGCGCCGAGCCGACCCGGCGGCGGCGCCAGGTGCCGAACCTGCCGGTCGAGCAGCACTCGCACGGGGTGTGAAGCTGGTGTGTTGCGGAGGCAGTGCGCGGCTCGTTCGATGCCGCAATGGCCGCGATCGCGGCCAGGTGCGGGCCGGTGGTGGCCACCGCGGCGGTGGACGTGGCCGCCGGAAGGGGGATGGTCGTCTGCACGATCTTGTGCAGGTAGAGCGTGGCCGGGTCCTGCCGCTCGTCGTCGCTCTCGTCGGGCCGCCCGATGTCACTGAACCGGGTGCGGATCGCATCCGAGACCCGGTCCTCGTCAGCAGCGATCACGAAGGACATCTTCGGAACAGCCAGGAAGAGACGCATCGCTTCGAGGCTCTCCACGACCGTCTCCGGCAAGCAGCGGTCAAGATCGTCCACCAAGACGGCGACCGCGGCGAAGGGTGGCCAGGGCCTGGGGGATGTTGATGCCGGTGGCCCGCTCGACGAGGAGTGGTATGAGGTCCCCCGCCGGCCGACCGTTGACCTCGATCACGCGGGGACCGCTCGCCGTCAGCCGCAGCTCGACGTGAAGCACCCCCAGCTCAGGCCCAGAGCCCGGACCGCGGCGGCCACGACCCCTTCAACAGGCCGCTCGACCTACTCGGCATCGCCTGACCTGCACGATCACCCGCAAACAGGACTTTGAAACGACCCTGCCTCATGCCTCCCGCCTCGGACACGAGAAGATACCGAGGGAGAAGCAGTACCTGCGTCTATTGCTTCGCCCGCAAGACCCACAGCTATCTGGACCTCGACACCGGCCTCGACTTCGACTCGCAGATCGTGGTGAAGAACAACGCACCCGAACTGCTGCGCCGTCAGCTGGCCTCACCGCGCTGGCACGGCGAACACATCGCCATGGGCACCAACGTGGACTGTTACCAGCGCGCCGAGGGCCGCTACCGCCTGATGCCGGGCATCATCGCGGCCCTGCGCGACCACGCGAACCCCTTCTCGATCCTGACCAAAGGCACGCTGATCCTGCGCGACCTCGACCTGATCCGGCAGGCCGCGGAGGTCACCGAGGTCGGGATATCCGTCTCCGTCGGCTTCACCGACCAGGAGCTGTGGCGCACCGTCGAGCCGGGCACCCCCGCCCCCGAGCGCCGGCTGAACATCGTGCGCGCCTTCGCCGACCACGGCATCGGCTGCGGGGTGCTGATGGCCCCCGTGCTCCCCTTCCTCAGCGACCACCCCGACCGGCTGCGCGCCACCGTACGGGCCATCGCCGCCTCCGGGGCCACCTCCGTGACCCCGCTGGTGCTGCATCTGCGGCCCGGCGCACGCGAGTGGTACATGGCGTGGCTGGAGCGCCATCACCCGTATCTCGTACGCCGTTACGAGCGGCTGTACGCGGAGGGCGCGTACGCCCCGAAGTGGTACCAGCGGCAGATCACCCGTCAGGTCCACGAACTGGCACGGGAGTACGGCATGGGACCCAGGCCCTCGGAGCCGCCGAGAAGGATCCCGCCGCCCGAGTCGGCCCCGCCGGAGCCGGCACCGACCCAACTGACGCTTCCGGGGTCATCCGGACGCTTCCCACTCCCCGATTGGGTCAAGTCTCGACAGAACGGGTTCCTCCGGGCACGCATTCCGGGACGATGCGACGAAGGCCGTGGCGTGCACGGCCCGAAATCCTCCGTCCTGGGAGGCCTGACGATGAAGAAACGCGCAGCCGCTCTGAGCGGTGCCGTCGCCGTGTTGGCCGGGATGGTCACGGCCGTCCCCGCCGACGCGAACGCCCGCTCCGCGGCCGCACCGGTGGCGAAACTCGCCTGGAAGAAGTGCGCCACCAGTGACTACCCGACGCTCCAGTGCGCATCCCTGAAGGTGCCGCTGGACCACGACAATCCGCAGGGCCGGAAGATCACCATCGCCCTCTCCCGTATCCCGCACACCGCGAAGAAGTATCAGGGTCCTCTGCTGGTCAACCCGGGCGGCCCCGGCGGCAGCGGGATCACGCTCGCCGGATTCGTCGCGTCGTCGCTGCCGAAGGAGGTGGCGGCGCAGTACGACGTCATCGGCTTCGACCCGCGCGGCGTCGGCGCCGGCAAGCCCGCCCTCGATTGCAAGCCGGACTACTTCTCGCCGGTGCGCCCCGACTCCGTGCCGACGACGCCGAAGACCGAGCAGGCCAACCTGAACCGCGTCCGCGCTTTCGCCAAGGCCTGCGCCACGAAGTACAGGGACGTGCTGCCGTACATCGACACGATCAGCGCGGTCAAGGACATGGACGCCATCCGCGAGGCCCTCGGCGCCCGGCAGATCAACTACTTCGGGTACTCGTACGGCACCTACCTCGGCGCCGTGTACGGCAAGCTCTTCCCGAACCGCGTACGGCGGGCGGTTCTTGACTCCGTCGTCGACCCCACGGGGGTCTGGTACGACGACAACCTCCGGCAGGACTACGCCTTCAACGACCGCCACCGGGCCCTGATGGCCTGGATCGCCAAGAACGACAAGACCTACAAGCTCGGCACCGATCCGGAGAAGATCGAGGCCAAGTGGTACGCGATGCGGTCGGCGCTGGCCAAGAAGCCGGCGGACGGCAAGGTGGGCGCCTCCGAGTTGGAGGACACCTTCCTGCCGGGCGGCTACTACAACGGATACTGGCCCTTCCTCGCCGACGCGTTCGCGTCCTACGTGAACACGAAGGACGACGATCCGCTGGTCGAGGCGTACGAGAACTTCGGCGCCGTCGACGCGGAGGGCGACAACGGCTACAGCGTCTACGCCGCGGTGCAGTGCCGTGACGCGCCCTGGCCGCGCGACTGGGGCACATGGCGCGACGACAACTGGGAGGTGTACGAGAAGGCGCCGTTCATGACCTGGAACAACGCCTGGTACAACGCACCCTGCGCGTTCTGGCCCACCAAGTCCCTCACCCCCGTGGACGTCTCCAACACCGCGCTGCCGCCGGTGCTGATCTTCCAGGCCACGGAGGACGCGGCCACTCCGTACGAGGGCGGCGTCATCACCCACCACCTCCTGCGCGGCTCCAGCCTGGTGGTCGAGGAGGGCGGCGGAAACCACGGCATCACCCTCAGCGGCAACGCCTGCCTGGACAAGCACCTGGGGGCCTACCTGTCGGACGGCACGGTGCCCCGCGGCGGCGACGGCGAGGCCGACGCGGTCTGCGAGAAGCAGCCGGACCCGAAGCCCCTGAGCGACGAGTCCGCGTCCCCCTCCTCCCGGGGTTCGACGCTGCACGGCCTGCTCGGCTTCCGCGGCTGACCCCGCCGTGGGGGTTTCCGCCGGCAGACCGGCGGAAAC
>NZ_VTHJ01000061.1:48164-60386 GCF_008386495.1 Streptomyces tailanensis
CGCCGCCTCGGCGAGGTTCGGATGAGCGAGCGCCTCGTTCAGTACGGGCCTGGCCCGGGCATCTCCCAAGGTCCCCAGCCCCTCCACACACGCGAGAGCGACCCGGCGGTACGGGTCATGCGGCCGCAGCCTCCGCTGAAGCGTGGTGATCAGCGCCGGCACAGCCTCGGGCGCACGAAGCTCGACAAGCAGCCGTACCGGATGCAGGGCATACGCGACCCGCAGCTCATTCGTGGCGAGGGCCGCCGCCGCCCGGGCGGTGCGCGGGTCCGCGAGCCGGGCCAGGGCATACGCCGCGGAGGCGCATCGCGGCGGATCCCGGTGATTCAACAGCAGGACGAGCGCCTCGAAGGCCCGCCGGTCCCCCGCGACGCCCAACCGGAACGCGGCCAACTCCCTCGCCCACAGCGGCTGTCCGGGCTCGGTCAGCACGGCCGCCAGCTCATCCGTACTGTCGGTCACGACAAGCCGCTCGTACCCGGCCGACCCTCCTGCCTCGCCCCGCACACGCTCCGTGAGTGATCGCAACTCCTCGTCCATGCCCCGAGCGTACGGGCGCGTCCGCCCTTCGGGGACGTACATCACAAACCCGGGGGCTGGCGCGCTCGTTACCCACCGGTTAAGCTCAGACGAGCGAGATACCCACTCGTGTTCGCTTACGACGGTTTGGTGACGCGGCCGCCGTGAGCACAGTCGGTTCGGTACCTGGAGTTTTCGGTACCTGGAGTTTCAGTACGGCTCGGCCTCGGGACAGGGCCGGTCGGTTCAGCCGTTCCCCCTGGGCGTGTGCGCGCCCACAGGGCGCGCTCCTCCCTCAGTCGTCACCCTCATTCCTGGAGTCCCGCGATGGCCACTCCCCTGTCCCCCGTCTCTCCCCTGAAGACCATTGCCGTGGTCGGCCTCGGCACCATGGGCACCGGTATCGCCGAGGTGCTCACCCGGGCCGGCCGCGAGGTCGTCGGCATCGACATCAGCGAGGCGGCGGCCGGTCGTGCCGTCGCCGCGCTGGAGGCCGCGACCAAGCGCGCCGTGGGCCGCGGCCGGCTCACCGAGCGGGAGCGCGGCGACGTCCTCGCCCGCTTCCGCACCTTCACCGATCTGCGCGCCGCCGCCGACGCCGACCTGGTGATCGAGGTCGTGCCGGAGTCGTACGAGATCAAACAGCATGTCTTCCGTGAACTGGACTCGATCGTCCGCCCCGACACCGTCCTTGCCACCGGCACGAACGCCCTGTCCGTCACGCGTCTCGCCGCCGACTCGGCCCGCCCCGAGCGCGTCCTCGGGCTGCACTTCTTCAACCCGGCGCCCGCGATGAAGCTGGTCGAGGTCGTCTCCTCGGTGCTGACGGCGCCGCAGGCCGTCGCCGCCGTCACGGATCTCGCCCTCGATCTGGGCAAGGAGCCCGTCGCGGTCGGCGACCGGCCCGGTTTCGTCGCCGACGGGCTGCTGTTCGGCTACCTGAACCAGGCCGCCGCGATGTACGAGGCCAAGTACGCCTCCCGCGAGGACATCGACGCGGCGATGCGGCTCGGCTGCGGTCTGCCGATGGGCCCGCTGGCCCTGCTCGACCTGATCGGCGTCGACACCGCGCGTACGGTCCTGGAGGCCATGTACGCGGCCTCGCACGACCGGCTGCACGCGCCGGCGCCGATCCTCAAGCAGCTCAGCGAGGCGGGCCTGACGGGCCGTAAGTCGGGGCGCGGCTTCTACACGTACGAGGCCCCTGGCTCCGCCACCGTCGTGCGGGACGCGCTGACGCCGCTGGAGGGTGTCGCGCTCACCGAGGGCCGTACCGTCCGTTCGGTGGGTGTCGCGGGCTCCGGGACCATGGCGTCCGGGATCGCCGAGGTGTTCGCGAAGGCCGGGTACGAGGTCGTGCTGGCCGCGCGCAGTGAGGAGAAGGCGCAGGCCGCCAAGGCCCGTATCGGCAAGTCGCTTTCGCGCTCTGTCGACAAGGGGCGGATGACGGTCGAGGCCGCGGCCGAGACCCTGGACCGGATCACCCCGGCGGGCTCGTACGACGCGTTCGCGGACGTCGACCTGGCGTTGGAGGCGGTGGCCGAGGATCTTGAGGTCAAGCGGCAGCTGTTCGCGACCTTCGACAAAGTCTGCAAGCCGGGCGCGATCCTCGCCACCACCACCTCTTCACTGCCCGTCGTCGCCTGCGCCCGCGCCACCTCGCGCCCGCAGGACGTGATCGGCATGCACTTCTTCAACCCGGCCCCGGCGATGAAGCTGGTCGAGGTGGTCCGTACCGTCCTGACCGCGGACGACGTCCACGCCACGGTCCGCGAGCTGTGCGCGAAGGTCCGCAAGCATCCGGTGGACTGCGGCGACCGGGCCGGTTTCATCGTGAACGCGCTGCTGTTCCCGTACCTGAACAACGCGATCAAGATGGTCCAGGAGCACTACGCGACGCTGGACGACATCGACGCGGCCATGAAGCTGGGCGGCGGCTACCCGATGGGGCCGTTCGAACTGCTGGACGTGGTCGGGCTCGATGTCTCGCTGGCCATCGAGAAGGTGCTGCACCGCGAGTTCCGCGACCCGGGGCTCGCCCCGGCGCCCCTCCTGGAGCACCTGGTGGCCGCGGGCTGCCTCGGCCGCAAGACCGGCCGTGGCTTCCGCGAATATGCCAAGCGCTGAGGGTCCGGGCGACCGGTTCACGGCGGGCGGGCAGGCGGGCAGGCAGACTGGCGGGCACTGGGGCGGGCTCCTCACCCCGGGCGGACATCCCCCGTACACCCGCTCCGCCCGCCCCGCCGATCCCCCGTCCGAGCAGGGCTGGGGAACCGGTGGACGTGCGCACTCTCCTGCACGGATGCAGTACGTTCGGGGCATGTCCCAGCCCGCCAAGTCCTCACGTACACCAGCTACGCCCGACGCGCCGGAGAGTGCCGCGGGCAGTCGCGCCGCCGCCCAACGGCTCAAGATGCGCCGGGAACTGGCGGCCGCGGCCATGGAGCTGTTCTCGACCAAGGGGTACGAGGCGACCACCGTCGACGAGATCGCGGCGGCGGCCGGCGTCGCCCGCCGCACGTTCTTCCGCCACTTCCGTTCCAAGGAAGAGGCGATCTTCCCGGACCACGACGACACCCTGATCCGCGCCGAGGCGGTGCTCAACGCGGCCCCCGCGCACGAGCACCCGCTCGACACGGTGTGCCGCGGCATCAAGGAAGTCATGAAGATGTACGCGGCCCGGCCGGAGATCTCGGTGGCCCGCTACAAGCTGACCCGCGAGGTGCCCACCCTCCGGGAGGCCGAGATCGCCTCCGTGGCCCGCTACGAGCGCCTCTTCACCCGTTATCTGCTGGGCCACTTCGACGAGCACGCCCACCACGACGACGTGGGCGACGACCCGCTGCTCGCCGAGGTCGCCGCGTCGGCGGTGGTCACCGCGCACAACCACGTGCTGCGGCGATGGCTCAGGTCCGGCGGCCACGGAGACGTAGAGGCCCAGCTCGACCGCGCTTTCGCGATCGTCCGCAAGACGTTCGGCACCGTCGGCGCGGGCCGGACCATGGCACCCGAGCCGGCCGCCGCGACGGCCTCCACCCACGGCGAGGTCCTGGTGACGGTGGCCCGGACGGACGCTCCCCTCGACGAGGTCATGCGGACCATCGAGGAGGCGTTGAGGGGCCGCTGAGACCGCCCTTCACCAATCGGTAACTGTGACGACGGCCACCCCACGGGGTGGCCGTTTTGGCACGTCAGGACCCCTTTTTCACCCCCACTTGATCGATCATCGCTCACTTGTTACGTAAAGATTTCACCTGAGCGAACTTTCTGGCACTCCGTGCCTTGCGGGGTGACACGGCGTGCCATACGTTGAAGGAGTCCGGGCGGCCGGCGTGCAGCGACCTTTCGTACGCCGGCTGTCCCCGCAAGCCAGGTGCTTGCGCGCCCGGACGCCTGCGTCACAGGCACCCTTCCGCGCCACAAAGCGCCGCCGAAAGCACCACCCTCCGCCGGACCGACGGCACCACAGAGCACAGCAGCACCCGACGTAACCCTCAACAGCGTCTTCCCTCAGGACGCTCGTCGCCGGAGGCACCACCGTGAAGGAAATCCTGGACGCGATCCAGTCGCCGGACTCCACGTCCGCCGACTTCGCCGCTCTGCCGCTCCCCGAGTCGTACCGCGCGATCACCGTGCACAAGGACGAGACGGAGATGTTCGCGGGCCTCACCACCCGCGACAAGGACCCCCGTAAGTCGATCCACCTGGACGACGTGCCGGTGCCGGAGCTCGGCCCGGGCGAGGCCCTGGTGGCCGTCATGGCCTCCTCCGTCAACTACAACTCCGTGTGGACCTCGATCTTCGAGCCGCTGCCGACCTTCGGTTTCCTGGAGCGCTACGGCAAGCTCAGCGAGCTCACCAAGCGCCACGACCTGCCGTACCACATCATCGGCTCCGACCTTGCGGGCGTCGTCCTGCGCACCGGCCCCGGCGTCAACGCCTGGCAGCCCGGCGACGAGGTCGTCGCGCACTGCCTGTCCGTCGAGCTGGAGTCCAGCGACGGTCACAACGACACGATGCTCGACCCCGAGCAGCGGATCTGGGGCTTCGAGACCAACTTCGGCGGCCTGGCGGAGATCGCACTGGTCAAGTCCAACCAGCTGATGCCGAAGCCGGATCACCTGAGCTGGGAGGAGGCCGCCGCTCCCGGTCTGGTGAACTCCACCGCGTACCGGCAGCTGGTCTCCCGCAACGGCGCCGGTATGAAGCAGGGCGACAACGTGCTCATCTGGGGCGCGAGCGGCGGACTCGGCTCGTACGCCACTCAGTTCGCGCTCGCGGGCGGCGCCAACCCGATCTGTGTCGTCTCCAGCGAGCAGAAGGCCGGCATCTGCCGGGCCATGGGCGCCGAGGCGATCATCGACCGCACCGCCGAGGACTACAAGTTCTGGAAGGACGAGCACACCCAGGACCCCAAGGAGTGGAAGCGCTTCGGCAAGCGCATCCGCGAGCTCACCGGCGGCGAGGACGTCGACATCGTCTTCGAGCACCCCGGCCGGGAGACCTTCGGCGCGTCGGTCTACGTCACGCGCAAGGGCGGCACGATCGTCACCTGTGCCTCGACGTCCGGCTACAACCACGAGTACGACAACCGGTACCTGTGGATGTCCCTGAAGCGGATCATCGGCTCCCACTTCGCCAACTACCGCGAGGCCTGGGAGGCCAACCGCCTCATCGCCAAGGGCAAGATCCACCCGACGCTGTCGAAGGTCTACTCCCTGGAGGAGACCGGCCAGGCGGCCTACGACGTGCACCGCAACCTCCACCAGGGCAAGGTCGGCGTGCTGTGCCTCGCCCCCGAGGAGGGCATGGGCGTGCGCGACCACGAGAAGCGCGCCCAGCACATCGACGCCATCAACCGCTTCCGGAACATCTGAGGTCCAGAGATGACTGAGCGTCAGTCCGCGGCTGCGCCTGAGGGCGCGCCCGTGTCGAAAGAGACGAAGGCAAGGGAGCGCAGCGACCGCGGACTGAGGAACGTCGACGCGGGCACCGAGCGCCCTCAGGCGGAGCCGCAAAAGGAAAAGGACCGGCCGTGGCTCATGCGCACGTACGCCGGTCACTCCACGGCCGAGGCGTCCAACGAGCTGTACCGGCGCAACCTCGCCAAGGGCCAGACCGGTCTGTCGGTGGCGTTCGACCTGCCGACGCAGACCGGTTACGACTCCGACCACATCCTCGCCCGCGGCGAGGTCGGCCGGGTCGGCGTGCCGGTGGCCCATCTCGGTGACATGCGCCGGCTGTTCCAGGACATCCCCCTGGAGCAGATGAACACCTCGATGACCATCAACGCCACCGCCATGTGGCTGCTGGCGCTCTACCAGGTCGTCGCAGAGGAGCAAGGTCTCGATGCGGAGGCCATCGCCCAACTCCAGGGCACGACCCAGAACGACATCGTCAAGGAGTACCTGTCCCGGGGCACGCATGTCTTCCCGCCGGGGCCGAGCCTCCGCCTGACGACGGACATGATCGCGTACACGGTCTCCCACATGCCGAAGTGGAACCCGATCAACATCTGCAGCTACCACCTGCAGGAAGCCGGGGCCACGCCGGTCCAGGAGATCGCGTACGCGATGTCGACGGCGATCGCGGTGCTGGACGCCGTCCGTGACTCGGGGCAGGTGCCGCAGGAGCGCATGGGCGATGTCGTCGCCCGTATCTCCTTCTTCGTGAACGCGGGCGTCCGCTTCATCGAGGAGATGTGCAAGATGCGGGCGTTCGGCCGCATCTGGGACCGCATCACGCGCGAGCGGTACGGCATCGAGAACCCCAAGCAGCGCCGCTTCCGGTACGGAGTCCAGGTCAACTCCCTGGGGCTGACGGAGGCGCAGCCGGAGAACAACGTCCAGCGGATCGTGCTGGAGATGCTGGCGGTGACGCTGTCCAAGGACGCACGCGCGCGTGCCGTGCAGCTGCCGGCCTGGAACGAGGCGCTGGGTCTGCCCCGGCCGTGGGACCAGCAGTGGTCGCTGCGGATCCAGCAGGTTCTCGCCCACGAGAGCGATCTGCTGGAGTACGAGGACATCTTCGAGGGCTCCCACGTCATCGAGGCGAAGGTGACCAAGCTGGTCGAGGAGTCCTTCGCCGAGATCGAGCGGATCCAGCAGATGGGCGGCGCGATGGCCGCCGTCGAGTCCGGCTACCTCAAGTCGCAGCTGGTCGCCTCGCACGCCGAGCGCCGGGCCCGGATCGAGTCCGGCGAGGAGAAGATCGTCGGCGTCAACATCTTCGAGTCGACGGAGCGGAACCCGCTGACCGCAGACCTGGACGCGGCGATCCAGACGGTCGACCCGGCCGTCGAGGCCCGCGTGATCAAGTCGCTCCAGAACTGGCGGGATACGAGGTACCAGCCGCCCTTCAACCACCCGCGCCCCTGCAAGGCGCTGGAGCGGCTGAAGGAGGCCGCGAAGGGCACCGGCAACCTCATGGAGGCCACCCTGGACTGCGCCCGCGCGGGGGTCACGACCGGCGAGTGGGCCGGGGCGCTGCGTGAGGTGTTCGGGGAGTTCCGGGCGCCGACCGGTGTCTCGTCGGCGCCGGTGGCCGTCCCCGCCGAGGAGGGCTCGGCCATGTCCGAGGTCCGCCGCAAGGTGGAGCTGACGGCGAAGGACCTCGGCGTCGGCAAGCTGCGCTTCCTGGTCGGCAAGCCCGGCCTGGACGGGCACTCCAACGGGGCCGAGCAGATCGCCGTGCGAGCCCGGGATGCCGGGTTCGAGGTGGTCTACCAGGGCATACGGCTCACCCCCGAGCAGATCGTGGACGCGGCCCTCGCCGAGGACGTGCACGCGGTCGGGCTCTCCATCCTCTCCGGCTCACACGCGCAGCTCGTGCCGGACGTCCTCGAACGGCTGCGGGACGCCGGTGCCGCCGACATCCCGGTGATCGCCGGCGGGATCATCCCGAACGGTGACGCCGAGCAGCTCAGGGCCGCCGGAGTGGCCGCCGTCTTCACCCCGAAGGACTTCGACATCACCGGGATCATCGGCCGTATCGTCGACGAGATCCGCAAGGCCAACAAGCTCGACCCTCTGGAGGTCCCCGCATGACGACCGTCAACCGCCTTCGCCCCCGGCGTTCCTGCCTGGCGGTTCCGGGCTCGAACCCCCGCTTCCTGGAGAAGGCGCAGGGTCTCCCGACGGACCAGGTCTTCCTCGACCTGGAGGACGCGTGCGCGCCGCTCGCCAAGCCCGAGGCGCGGCACACCATCGTGAAGTTCCTCAACGAGGGCGACTGGACCGGCAAGACGAGGGTCGTGCGCGTCAACGACTGGACGACGGAGTGGACGTACCGCGACGTCGTGACGGTGGTCGAGGGCGCCGGGCAGAACCTGGACTGCATCATGCTGCCGAAGGTGCAGACCGCCCAGCAGATCGTCGCCCTCGACCTCCTCCTGACCCAGATCGAGAAGACGATGGGCTTCGAGCTCGGGAAGATCGGCATCGAGGCGCAGATCGAGAACGCGCAGGGCCTGAACAACGTCAACGAGATCGCGCAGGCCTCCCCGCGCGTCGAGACGATCATCTTCGGCCCGGCCGACTTCATGGCGTCGATCAACATGAAGTCGCTGGTCGTGGGCGAGCAGCCGCCCGGCTACCCGGCGGACGCCTACCACTACATCCTGATGAAGATCCTGATGGCCGCCCGCGCCAACAACCTCCAGGCGATCGACGGCCCCTACCTCCAGATCCGCAACATCGACGGCTACCGCGAGGTCGCCCAGCGCGCCGCCGCCCTCGGCTTCGACGGCAAGTGGGTGCTGCACCCGGGCCAGGTCGAGGCGTCCAACGAGATCTTCTCGCCCTCCCAGGAGGACTACGACCACGCCGAGCTGATCCTGGACGCGTACGACCACTACACGTCCGAGGCGGGCGGCAAGAAGGGCTCCGCGATGCTCGGCGACGAGATGATCGACGAGGCCAGCCGCAAGATGGCCCTGGTCATCTCCGGCAAGGGCCGGGCGGCGGGGATGACCCGTACGTCGAAGTTCGAGATCCCGGAGGCATGAGCGCGATGCAGTTCGGACGCACCTACGAGGAGTTCGAGGTCGGGGCGGTCTACAAGCACTGGCCCGGGAAGACGGTCACGGAGTACGACGACCACCTCTTCTGTCTCCTCACCATGAACCACCACCCGCTCCACATGGACGCCAACTACGCCGAGAAGACGACGGACTTCGGCAAGAACGTCGTGGTCGGGAACTACATCTACTCCCTGCTGCTCGGCATGTCCGTCCCGGACGTCTCCGGCAAGGCGATCGCCAACCTGGAGATCGAGTCGCTGCGCCACGTGGCGCCGACCTTCCACGGCGACACGATCTACGGCGAGACGACCGTGCTCGACAAGTGGCCATCGAAGTCGAAGAACGACCGCGGCATCGTCCATGTCGAGACCAAGGGCTACAAGCAGGACGGCACGCTGGTGTGCGTGTTCCGCCGCAAGGTCATGGTGCCGACCGAGACGTACATCAAGGAGCGCGGCGGCGAGCAGCCCGGCCGCCCCCAGCTCAAGGCCCCTTCGGAAAAGACGGAGAAGTAGCCATGGCGCGACTCGCCCAGACCCACGGACTCACGGACGTCCAGCAGGAGATCCTGTCCACCGTCCGCGACTTCGTGGACAAGGAGATCATCCCGGTCGCGACGGAGCTGGAGCACCGCGACGAGTATCCGCAGCAGATCGTCGACGGGCTGAAGGAGCTGGGCCTGTTCGGCCTGATGATCCCGGAGGAGTACGGCGGTCTGGGCGAGTCCCTGCTCACGTACGCCCTGTGCGTGGAGGAGATCGCCCGCGGCTGGATGTCGGTGTCCGGGATCATCAACACGCACTTCATCGTGGCGTACATGCTCAAGCAGCACGGCACCGAGGAGCAGAAGGAGTACTTCCTGCCGAAGATGGCACTCGGCGAGATCCGGGGCGCCTTCTCGATGTCGGAGCCGGGCCTTGGCTCGGATGTGTCGGCGATCACATCCAAGGCGGTCAAGGATGGCGACGAGTACGTCCTGAACGGTCAGAAGATGTGGCTGACGAACGGCGGGACGTCAACGTTGGTCGCCGTTCTCGTCCGAAGTGACGAAGGACACCCCGAGGGCACGGCGCCCCACAAGTCGATGACGACCTTCCTGATCGAGAAGGAGCCCGGTTTCGGAGAGGTCCGCCCCGGCCTCACCATTCCCGGCAAGATCGACAAGATGGGTTACAAGGGCGTCGACACCACCGAACTCATCATGGACGGACTACGCATTCCGGCCAATCGCGTACTCGGCGGCGTCACCGGCCGAGGGTTTTACCAAATGATGGACGGCGTCGAAGTCGGGCGCGTGAATGTGGCGGCCCGTGGCTGCGGCGTCGCGCAGCGTGCGTTCGAACTCGGTGTCCAGTACGCCCAGCAACGGCACACTTTCGGCAAGCAGATCGCCCAGCACCAGGCGATCCAGTTCAAGCTGGCCGAGATGGCTACCAAGGTCGAGGCCGCCCATGCGATGATGGTGAACGCGGCACGCAAAAAGGACTCCGGGGAACGAAACGACCTCGAAGCAGGAATGGCGAAGTACCTCGCCAGCGAATACTGCAAGGAAGTCGTCGAGGACGCCTTCCGGATCCACGGCGGTTACGGCTTCTCCAAGGAGTACGAGATCGAGCGCCTCTACCGCGAGGCGCCGATGCTGCTGATCGGCGAGGGTACCGCCGAAATCCAGAAAATGATCATCGGTCGCAGGCTGCTCGAGGAGTATCGGTTCCAAGGTTAACGCCGGGAATTATGTCTGCTTCGGGGTGTTTTCTTCGAGAAGAAGATCACACCCCGTCAGCACTCTTCGGCCGTCGACTCGTCTTCCTGCCTTACCCAGTTGCGGGCCGCGACCGGTACGATCCTGGGAAAAGCCGCCGTCCCCAGTCACCGCGCGGCATCGTCCGCTACGAAGGTCATCCATGCCCCACAGCCAAACCTCTGCACCACGCGACAGCCGAGTCGGCGTACGCCTCGCGCGCGGAGCATCGCCGTGGCTTCTCCCGACCGTCGCCACCGCAGCCCTCAGCCTCGCCCGCTCGCGCCGCTCCGGCGTCGCCCGGGCCGTGGCCGTGCCCGCCACCGCGCTCGCGGCGGGCATGCTGTGGTTCTTCCGCGACCCCGAGCGTGAGATCGCCCAGGGCCGGGTCATCTCGCCCGCCGACGGAGTGGTGCAGAGCATCATGCCGTGGAAGGACGGCCGCACCCGCGTCGCGATCTTCATGAGCCCGCTGAACGTCCACGTGAACCGCGCGCCGCTCTCCGGCACGGTCACGTCGGTGGAGCACATCCCCGGCGGGTTCGTCCCGGCGTTCAACAAGGAGAGCGAGAACAACGAGCGCGTCGTCTGGCACTTCGACACCGAGCTCGGTGACATCGAGATGATCCAGATCGCCGGCGCCGTCGCGCGCCGTATCGTCCCGTACATCCCCGAGGGCACCAAGGTCGAGCAGGGTGACCGGATCGGGCTGATCCGCTTCGGTTCGCGCGTCGACATCTATCTGCCCGAGGGTGTCGAGGTCGATGTCGAGGTGGGACAGAAGACCGTGGCTGGGGTGACTCGCATTGACCGTGGTTGATCCGGAGACTCAGACCGGCCAGACCGGCTGGGTGCCCGACGCCGACGAGGTGGAGGACGACGCGGAGGAAATGCCGCTGTCGCTCCGCCTGTCAATAGCGGACACGCTCACCCTGGGCAACGCCACGTGTGGCTTCATGGCGGTGTACTTCACCACCACCGGCATCCTGATCCCGCACCTCACCGGCAGCGAGGAGACGGGCATGGCCCGCCACAGCGCGGCCACCGCCGTGATCCTGATGCTGTGCGCGGCGATCTTCGACCTGTTCGACGGCCTGGTCGCGCGCAAGCTGCGCTCCTCGCCGATGGGCGCGGAGCTGGACAACCTCTCCGACCTGATCAGCTTCGGCCTGGCACCGGCGTACTTCGTCCTCGTCTACGGCATGGTCGCGAACGACGCGCACCAGCGGGTGGCGGCGGTGGGGGCGATCGTCGTCCTACTGGCCGTGGTGCTACGCCTCGCCCGCTTCTCCTGCGTGACGGTGAAGGACGGCACCTTCCAGGGCATGCCGTCGCCCTTCGGTGCGCTGACCGTCGTCTCGATCGTGCTTCTCGAACTGCCCTTCGTGGCGACCCTCCTGGCGATCATCGGCACCGCGTGGCTGATGGTGAGCCGGGTCGAGTACCCGAAGCCGCGGGGGCCGCTCGCGGTGGCGGTGCTCTCCTGGATCGTCCTCTCCATGGGCCTTCTGATGGCCTGGGCCTTCGACGCCCCCGGCGGTCAGCTCCTCCTCCAGACCGGCTGCGCCCTGCAGCTCGTCATGGGCGCGGTGATCCCCCTGTTCGCCACGGCCCGCCGAGTGAACAACTTCCGCGACAACAGGCGCGAGGCGAGGGCGGCGCAGCTTCCGTAGCCGCCGCCCAGCTCTACGGCATACCGAGGGCCCGAACCAAAAGGTTCGGGCCCTCTTCGCGCCGCCGTGCCGACAACGGCGGATTCCCGCCCCCGCCGCCCCTACCCATTCCCATCCCCCAGGGGCTGCGCCCCTTCAACCCCCCGCCTACCAGCTCGGGGGCTTTGAGGCGGGTGCGGGTTGTGTGGGGGCTGGTCGCGCAGTTCCCCGCGCCCCTAAAAGCCCGGGCGCGCCCCCTGCTTTTAAGGGCCGTAGGCCCTTAAGGGGCG
>NZ_VTHJ01000062.1 GCF_008386495.1 Streptomyces tailanensis
AGCGCCTGGTGGAGGAGCTGCGGCCCGAGAGGGACCTGAGCTACACCCCCCTCTTCCAGGCCATGCTCGTCCTCCAGAACGTCCCCGCCGCCACGCTCGCCACCCCGGACCTCACGATGGAGGCGTACGACGCCCACAACGGCACGGCCAAGTTCGATCTGTCCTTCATGTTCTTCGACGAGTCGAAGCTGACCTGCTGGGCCGAGTACGCCACCGATCTGTTCGACGAGGCCACCATCGGACGGCTCACCGACGGCTTCTTGGCCTTCCTGGAGCAGGCCGTCGCCGACCCAGGCGCCCCGCTGTGGCGGATTGGCCTGGACGGCGCCCAGCGGCCCGGCGGTGTCCCGCCGGGCGACGGGGGCGCGCCACACCCGCTGGCCGCTGGGCGCCCGGTGCACGAGCTGATCGACGAGCGGGCCAGGAGCACCCCCGGCGCCGTGGCCCTCAGTGGCAACGGCGGGCTGGTCACCTACCGCGAGGTGACCGAGCGCGCCAACGCCTTTGCCTACCGCCTGCGAGCCCACGGCGCTGGGCCGGAGACGCCCGTGGGAGTCGCGCTCGACCGCTCGCCGGAACTCGTCGTCACCTTGCTCGGCATCCTCAAAGCCGGTGCGGCGTACGTACCGGTCGAGCCGGACCATCCGCCGGAGCGGCTGCGGCGGATGCTGCGGGGGGCCGGGGCGCGTCTGCTGGTCACCACGCCCGGCCTGCTGCCCGGCGGCGCGGCCGACGGCATGACGGTGCTGGCTCCCCCCGGCGAGGGCGAGACTGCCCAGGACCCGCCGCCCACCGCCGTCACCGGCGACTCGCTGGCCTACGTCATCCACACCTCGGGCTCGACCGGCGCCCCGAAGGGCGTGATGGGCACCCACCGCGGGATGCTCAACCGCCTGCTGTGGCTGCGCGACCTGTACCGGCTCGACGAGAGCGACCGGGTGCTGTTCAAGACGCCGGTCAGCGTGGACACCTCCATCGAGGAGGTCTTCCTGCCCCTTCTGTGCGGCGGCCGTGTGGTCGTCGCGGCGCCCGGCGGCCACCGCGATCCGTCATACCTGGTGGACGTCGTGCGGGCGGAGCGGGTCACGCGGCTGCGGTTCGTGCCCTCGATGCTCGAACCCTTCCTCGCCGAGCCCGCCGCCACCGACTGCACCAGCCTGCGCCTGGTGCTCTCCGGCGGCGAGCGGCTGCCGCGCACCTTGGAGCGGCGGTTCCTGGAACGGCTCGGCGCCCGGCTGGACAACGTCTACGGGCCGACCGAAGCGTCGATCGACGTCACATGGTGGCGGTGCCACCCCGAGGACGACACGCCGCGTGTTCCGATCGGCCGCCCCATGGCCGGGGCCACGATCCGCCTGCTCGACGACCACCTGTGCCCGGTGCCGGTGGGCGTGCCGGGCGAGCTGTACATCGGAGGGGAGTGCGTCACCAGGGGCTACGCCGGTCGGCCCGCGACCACCGCCGAGCGGTTCGTCCCCGACCCGTTCGCCGCCGAGCCGGGTGCCCGCATGTACCGGACCGGCGACCGGGCCCGGTACCTGCTCGACGGCAGCATCGACTACCTCGACCGGGTGGACAACCAGGTCCAGATCCGCGGGTTCCGGATCGAGCCCGCCGAGATCGAGACGGCGCTGGGCGGCCACCCCGCGGTCAGGTCCGCCGTCGTCACCGCCCACCAGCACGGCCGCGGGCCGCTGCGCCTGGTCGCGTACCTGGTGACCAGCGAGCCACGCCCCTCGCTGCCCGAGCTCCGGGCCCACCTGCGGGGCGACCTGCCGGAGCACATGGTGCCGGCGTTGTTCCTCTTCCTCGACGCACTGCCGCTCACGGCCAACGGCAAGGTGGACCGCCGCCGCCTCCCAGAACCCGGCAATGAGCGCCCGGAGATCGGCGCGTTCGCCGCCCCCGTCACGGAGACCGAGCACGCGCTGGCCGAGCTGTGGGCGAGCCTGCTGGGCGTGGACCGGGTCGGGATCGACGACAGCTTCTTCTCGCTCGGCGGCGACTCGATCCTCAGCATCAAGGTCGTCTCCCGCGCCCGCGAACTGGGCCTCGACCTCTCAGTACGGCAGGTCTTCGCCCACCAGACGGTACGTGAGCTGGCGGGCGCCGCCACAGCTGCGAGAACGGGAAGGCACGCGAGCCGGTCGTTCGAGCTGATCCCCCCGGCGGACCGGGAACGGCTCCCCAGCACGGTGCGGGACGCCTACCCGCTGTCGGCCATGCAGGCGGGCATGCTCTTCGACACGGAGTTCGCCGCCGACCAGGCCCTCTATCGGCAGGTGATCAGCCTGCACCTGCGCGGCCGGTTCGACCACGGCCGGCTGGCCGCGGTGCTCTCCGGTATGTGCGCGCGCCACCCCCTGCTGCGGACCTCCTTCGACATCGGCGGCTACACCGACCCGCTCCAACTCGTTCACGCGGAGGTGGCCGTCCCCCTGGAGGTCGCCGATCTGCGCGGCCTGCCGCTCGAGGAGAAGGACGCCTGGCTCGCCGAGTGGACCGAGCGGGAGCTGCGCCGGAAGCCCGACCTCGCGGCGGCGCCCCTGTTCCTGGTCCACATCTGCCGCTGGACCGACGTCAGTTTCCAGCTGTCGCTGAGCACCTCGGCGCTGATCCTGGACGGCTGGAGCAACGCGTCCCTGCTGAGCGAACTGCTCCACGACTACGCCGCCGCGCTCGCGGACCGGGAGACCAGGCACGAACCGCCTGCCAGCCTGTACCGGGACTTCGTGCGCGCGGAACTGGCGGCCACGGCGTCGGAGGACCAGCGCCGCTACTGGGCGAAGCGGCTCGCCGAGCCCGCCGGGCGGCTGCCCGCATGGCAGCCCGGGGACGAGGACGATGACGGCGGTGAGCCCACCGCGGCCGGCCAGGACGCCACCCCGCGCCGCGAGGTGGCCGTTCCTGAGGAGGTCGAGCGGGGGCTGCGGGACCTCGCGGCGCGCGCGGCCGTGCCGCTCAAGAGCGTGCTGCTCGCCGCGCACCTCAGGGTGCTCGTCCTCCTCACCGGCGGGTCACGCGCGGCCACCGGGCTGGTCGTCAACGGCCGCCTGGAGGAGCTCGACGGCGAGCGTGTGCTGGGCCAGTTCCTCAACGTCGTCCCGCAGACCATGACGCTGCGGCCCGGCACCTGGACAGACCTGGTCAGGCAGACGTTCGAGGAAGAGCGCGAGGGCCTGCCGTTCCGGCGCTACCCGGTGGCGCGCGCGGACGCCGGGCACGACGCCGCCTACCTGGACACCGGCTTCAACTACGTCCACTTCCATGTCTACGAACTGCTGCGGGACGTCGAGGGCCTGGAACTGCGCGGCGCCTCGGTGGCGAACAGCACCACCTTCGCGCTCTTCGCCGAGTTCAGCGTGGATCCCCGGACTTCCCGCATGCGGCTGGACCTCCAGTACGACCCCGCCCGGATCGGAGCCCGGCAGATCGACGGAATCGCCGGCCACTACGCCGGCGTGCTGGCCGCGATGGCGGCGGAGCCCGAGCAGCGGCACGAGGCCCACCAGGCGCTGTCGGGCACCGACCGGGATCTCGTCGTGCGCACGTGGAACAACACTGGCGCCGGAGTGGGCGAGGACGGCAGGTCCATCCCCGAGCTGTTCGAGGAGCGAGTGCGCCTCGAACCGGACAGCACCGCCCTCATCCAGGGCGGGGAGCGGCTGACCTACGCGGAGCTGAACCGCCGCGCCAACCGGCTGGCCGCCTTCCTGCTCGACCGCGGTGTCACCCCCGAGGCGCCCGTCGCCGTATGCCTGGAGCGGTCGTTCGACCTGACGACCGCTATGCTCGCCGTCCTCAAGGCTGGTGCCGCCTATCTGCCGATCGACCCGGCCACGCCCGCGGAGCGCCGGGCCGTCCTCCTGGCGCGGGCCACGCCCGCCGTGCTCGTGACCCGGCGGGACCTGGTCCCCGACCCCCCGCCGGAGCGCGTCCTCGTCGTCCGGCTGGACAGCGAGGCAGCGGCCATCGAGCGGTTTCCTTCCGAGAACCCGGGGCTCGCGATCCACCCGGAACATCTCGCCTGCCTGATCACCACGTCGGGATCGAGCGGCAAGCCGAAGACAGTCGCTCTGCCGCATCGGCAGCTTCACAACCGGCTCGCCTGGTCGTGGCGCGCCTACCCGTTCGCGCCCGGCGAGACCGGCTGCCAGAAGACACCGATCGGCTTCGTGGACGCGCTGGCGGAGTCGCTCGGCCCGCTGCTGGCCGGGGTGCCCGCCGTGCTGGTCCCCAAGGAGGCGGTCCACGACCCGGAGCGGCTGGTCGCGCTGCTCGCCGAGCACGGCGTCACGCGGATCCTGCTCGTACCGACGCTGCTGGGCGTCCTGCTGGAGCACGGCGATTTCCTGGAGCACACTGAGTCCCTGGGGCGCGAACTGCCGTTGCTGCGGCTGTGGATGGTCAGCGGCGAAGCCGTCCCGGCGGGCCTGGTGGACCGGTTCGAGGAGCGGCTGCCGGGGCGGAGGCTCGTGAACATCTACGGCTCGACCGAGGCGTGGGACACCACCCACCACGAGCTGCCGCGCTCCGGCCGCCGCGGCGGCCGGGTACCCGCGGGCCGGCCGATCGACGGCACGCGCGTCTACCTTCTCGACGCCACCTTCCAGCCCGCCCCCGTGGGCGCCGTCGCGGAGGTCTACGTGGCGGGCGCGGGCATGGCGCGCGGGTACGTGGAAGCGCCCGGCCTGACCGCCGAGCGGTTCGTCCCCAGCCCGTTCGGCACCGGCGAGCGCCTCTACCGCACGGGCGACCTCGGGCGCTATCGGACAGGAGGGGAGATCGAGCTGCTCGGCAGGGCCGACGACCAGATCCAGATCAGTGGCATCCGTGTCGAGCCGGCGGAAATCGAGGCGGTTCTGCTGCGCCACCCCAGCGTGCGGCAGGCGGCCGTGGTGGCAGTCCAAGCTGACGGCGGCCCGCGGCTTACCGTCTGCGTGGTCATGCGTGCCGGCGAGCGACTCGGTGCCGTGGCCCGGTTCGCCCGGGAACGGCTGCCGGGCGGGGTGGCCCTCCACATGGTAGCTCGGGACCGGATGCCGCTGACGGCCACGGGGAAGGTGGACAGGCGTGTCCTGGCGGCCGAGGCGGGCGCAGGACCCGGTGCCGGTGCCGGGAAGGAGGCCGGGCAGACGCCCAGGAACCCGGTCGAAGAAGCGATCCGCGCCGACTGGGCGACCGTACTGCGCCGCGAGGGTGTGGGCGTGCACGACGACTTCTTCCAGCTGGGTGGCAGCTCCGTCAGCGCCATGCAGCTGCTGGCCCGCGCCCGCGCCACGTGGGGCGTCGAGCTCACGGTGCGGGAGGTGTTCACCTACCCGACCGTGGCCCAGCTGGCGCGGCGGGTGTCCGCGCTACGCGCCGGGGCCCGCGGCTCACGTACGCCGCTGACGAAGGCGGCGGCCCCCGCGGAGGGGCAGGGCCGGCCGCTGTCCTTCGCGCAACAGCGGCTGTGGTACCTCCACCAAGTGGACGCCACGAGTGCCGCCTACCACCTGCACGCGGCCGTCCGGATGCGGGGAGCGCTCGACGCGGACGCCCTGGAACGCGCGCTGTCGGAGATCGCGCGGCGGCACGAGGCACTGCGCACCAGGTTCCGGATCCGCGACGGCGAGCCCGCGCAGTTCGTCCAGCCGCATGCGCCGCTGCGGCTCGAACGGATCGACCTGAGCGCCGGAACGGACCACAACACGCTGACCGCGACGGTAGGCGCGGCCGTGCGCGAGCCGTTCGACCTGGAACAAGGACCGCTGCTCCGGGCCACGCTGATCAGGCTGGGAGAGGACCACCATGTCGCCCTGCTGACGACCCACCACATCGTGAGCGACGCCTGGTCGATGCGGGTGCTGATACGCGAGCTGACCGCGCTGTACGGGGCGTTCGTCTCGGGCGCGCCGTCACCGCTGCCGGAGCTTCCCCTTCAGTACGCCGACTACGCGGCCTGGCAGCGGGCTGAGCTGGACGGCGAGGCACTCGCGCGGCTGGAGGACCACTGGCGACAGCAGCTTCGGGGCGCGCCCCTGCTCCTCGACCTGGCTCCCCGCCGGACACGGGGCGCGCGGCGCGGCCGTGGCGCCACGGAGACGGTCGAGCTGACCGCGCCGCTGACCGCCGCGGTCAGAGGGCTGGCCACCGGGTCGGGCGCCACGCTGTTCATGTGCCTGCTGGCCGCCTTCACCGTCGTGCTGCACCACCGCACCGGCCACGAGGACCTGATCGTCGGCACCGACGTGGCGGGCCGCGACGAGGAGGCGCTGGAGGACCTGATGGGGTTCTTCATCAATCAGCTTCCCCTGCGGGCCGATCTCTCGGGCGATCCTCCGTTCCGCGAACTGCTGGGCCGTGTGCGTGCCGCGACGCTCACCGCCTACGACCACCGGGACCTGCCCTTCGAACGGCTGGTGAGCGCCATCCGGCCCCGGCGCAGCCCGGACCACGCGCCGGTCGTCCAGGTCAAGCTTGTGATGCACAACGTGCCGGAGCAGCGGCTCGATCTCCCTGGCCTGGGCCTCGAACCGTTCGAGGTGAACCGTGGCACCTCGCAGCTCGACCTGAACATCCGCGTCGTCGAGGACGGTCCTGGGCTGCGCCTGTCCGCCGAGTACGACACGGACCTGCTCCCCGCCTCGGCGGTCCGGTTGCTCCTGGAGCAGCTGCGCGTGGTGCTGGCCCGAGTCACCGAGACACCCGGCACAAGGCTTTCCGGCCTCGTCGCGGAGTTGGACGCGGAGCGCGAGCGGCAGCGCGAGCACGAGGGCAGGGGCCGTGAGGCCGCCAGCGCGCTGCGGCTGCGGACGGCGCGCCGCATCCCGGTACGCGCGCCCGAGGGGGGCGACGCGGCAGCCGGAGCTGACGGACCAGAAGAAACGGACGAGACGGAGGACGCGCCATGACGAGCCAGCCAGAACTGGGACCCGAGGTTGTCGAACGGCCGCTGTTCGGCCGTCGGCTGATGCCCCTGGCGATCAGACCGGCCACGGCGCCGCTGGGACTCGTCAGCTGGGCCGCCGCGCGCGGCGACGCGCTGCGTGCCCGGCTCACCCGGCACGGCGCCGTGCTGCTGCGCGGATTCGCTGACGTCTCGGCCGAGACCTTCGAGGAGCTCATCGCCCACGTGTGCGGTGATCCGCTCGACTACGTGGAACGAAGCTCCCCCCGGCACGCCGTCCACCGCAACGTCTACACCTCGACGGACCACCCGCCGGAGGAGCCGATCTACCTCCACAACGAGCAGTCGTACAACCTGTCCTGGCCTCGGTATATCTGCTTCTGCTGCCTCCAGCCCGCCCGGTCCGGCGGCGCCACACCCCTTGCCGATTGCCGCCGGGTCCACGACCGGATATCCGAGCCCGTCCGGGACCGTTTCGCGGAGCTGGGCTATGTGTACGCCCGCGCCTTCGGAAACGGTTTCGGGCTCAGTTGGCAGGAGGCGTTCCAGACCCAGGATCCATTGGAGGTGAAGCGGTACTGCGAGGCGAACGACATCGCCTACGAATGGACCGGGGAAGGCCGGTTGCGCACGCGGCAGAAAAGGCCCGCCGTGGCCCGCCATCCGCTGACGGGAGAACCAGTGTGGTTCAACCACATCACGTTCTTTCATGTCTCCACGCTCGGGCAGGAACTGTCCTCGCGTCTGATTGATTCAGTAGGTATGGACGGTCTGCCGAACAATACCTACTATGGCGACGGTCGCCACATCGAGCCCGAAGTCATGAACGAACTGCGGGCCGCCTATGACGCCGAGCGGATCGAATTCCCGTGGAAGCAAGGAGACGTACTGCTTCTCGACAACATGCTGACCGCTCACGGCCGCTCTCCATATCAACCTCCCCGCCAGATCATTGTCGGTATGGCCGCACCAGAAAGGACCGCGCCATGACCAATCCCTTTGACGACCCGAACGGTAAGTTCTTCGTCGTGGTGAATGACGAGAACCAGCACGCCCTGTGGCCCGCGTTCGCCGATATCCCCCTCGGCTGGACATCCGCTCACGGCGCCGCCGGGCGGGAGGACTGCCTCGCCTACGTGGAGAAGCACTGGACCGACATGCGGCCGGCCAGCCTGATACGCGAGATGGAGAAGCGGAGCGAATGACCGCGAGCCGGCAGACGAGGGCATGGCGCACCACGGTCGCGGCCGCGGCGATCGCCGGATTGGCCATCAACACCACCGCGTACGCGACCGTGGGGGACAGCCTCATGTCCTTCACACAGCAGAGCAACGCCCTGGTGGCGCTGTGCTTTCTCTGGCTCGCGCTGCGGCCGGTCCCGAGCGACGGGCGGCGGCAGGAGCACGTGATATTCCTGCGTGGCGCGGTCACGCTGTACATCCTCATCACCGGAATCGTGTACAGCCTGCTTCTCGCCGACGGCTGGGATTCGTACGGGCTCGGCGACACGCTGGCGCACGTCGCCGTACCGTCCGCAGTTCTTGTCGACTGGGTCGCTACGGGAATGAACGGCGCGCCACGCCGCACCTGGTATCCGGTGACCTGGCTTGCCTATCTCGTCGGCTATCTGACGGCCGTGCTGATACGCGGAGCCATCACCGACCGTTATCCTTACTATTTCCTGAATCCGGACACCGTAGGTGTTGACGGCCTGATCTTCTACATCGCGGCCTTTATCGCCGGATTCACGGCACTTGGATACGTAGTGCTGGCCGCCGGCCGGATGAAAAGAGCCGGCGACGCTGGTATCGCGTACAGACCTGAGAGCGAATATGCCGGACCACAGTGAATCGGTGTCAGAGATCCCCGGATTCCTTTTCCGCCCCTACCGGGGGGAGGACGACCATCCGCACATCCTCCGCGTGCGGCTGGCGTGCCGGAACGGCAGCGGCATCGACCCCCGGTCGGTGGCCGAACCGCTCCCCACCGCCCGGGAGGTAGCCGACGCGGCGGCTGCGCCCGGCGATCCGCACCGGGACCAGATAGTTGTCGAGCAGGCCGGATCCGTTGCCGGTTACGCCGTCATCACGTCGTGGCGGGACCAGGACGGCACCGAGGTCTACCTGCACCGGGGCTGGCTGCTGCCCGCGCTGCGGGGCCGGGGCGCCGGCACCGCCATGGTCCGGTGGGCGGAGGACCGGATCGCCGCGCTCGTCGGCGCGCACGGCACCGGTGACCGCGCCTGCTTCGCGGCCAACGCCGCGGACGTCGAGCCGGCGGCCGTGGCGCTGCTCAAGGACCTGGGGTACCGGCGCGTGTTCGGCGTCACCGAGTTCGAGCGGGCAGATCTTGACGACCTCCCGCCACTGCCCGGTGCTCTGCCCGACGGCGCCGAGCTACGGCCCGCTGACGAGTCCCACTACCACGCGGTGTGGGAGATGATCAGGGAAGCGTACGCCGACACCGGCAACGTCGGGGGCTGGGACTTCGAGGCGTTCGCCCGGCGCGCCGAGCCCGCGCACTGGCAGGTCGCCTGGTGCGGCCCCGAGGTGGTGGGCGCGGCGCTCTGCGTGGCGGGACCGGAGGGCAGCGGCGTCAGCGAGGTGCGCGAACTGAGCGTTCGCAAGGACCGACGGCGCCGCGGGCTGGGCAGGGCCCTCCTTCTCTGCGGCCTGCACGCGCTGGCCCGGCACGGCGAGCGCGGCGTGCGGCTGTTCACCGGATCGGCCAACCCCTACCGCTCCTACGAGCTGTACCAGAGCGCCGGGTTCCGCCGCGTCGCAGAGTTCGGGCGCTACCGCAAGCCGTTCGACGGCGAATGACCGGCCACACGAGGCAGATAGGACAGACCACCATGCGGACCGACGATCACCGTGCACGTGCCCGACCTCAGAGGGCGGCATGAGACTTGATGCCTGCTTCTTCGTTTCGTCCAGAGTGGGCGGGCAGGTCGTGGTGGTGCCGGACGGCTACGGCCGGGGCTGGGTGAACAGGCCCTGCTCGGTCTCGGCCGGGATTCCGCGGTCGGTCAGCCGCTTGAGCTTCAGGCGGATGTTGTTGATGTTGTTGGGTGCGACCGTCAGGTCCATCGCCTCGCAGACCTGCCGCGCCCGCAGTGGATGGTCGGCCGTGGTGAACACGGCCATGATCTGCTGGTAGGCCGGATGGTCCGGCAGTTTCGGTGCCGGCGGCGCGGACGGTTGCGGATCGGGCAGCTCCAGCAGTGTCTTGCGGGTGATCCGGACTTCCTCGGCGGCCCGGTGGAGTTCGTTGAGCTGTGCGGTCAGCTGCGCGATCTGCTCTTTCGTCGCCCCGGCCTGTGCGCTGATCTCTCGTTCCCGCTCCTCCAGCCGCGCCAGCACCGCCCCGAGCGTCAGCTCCCCGCCGGTCATGCGGTGCGCCAGGCCGGCGTGGTCGCCCCGGTCAGCCGGCGCACTATCACCGCGGTCATCGCCCAGTACACCCGCGACTCCGAACTGCGGGGCATGTGCTCGTACTATTCCGAGCTTCGCGTTATCCCGAGCTGACACAGACCGTGCAGGTCAGCGGAGTCGCATGTCACTGGTGCTCGGTATAACGGGCGGGGTCAGAGGCTGTTGAGGAAGGCGAGGACGGGGTCGGGGGCGGTGTAGCGGCCCGGTTTGCTGTCGGGTGGTGTGGTCCGGGCGAGGGCACGTTCCTTGAGCGTCATGTCCGCGTGGAGGTAGATCATCGAGGTTTCCTGCGACTCGTGACCGAGCCACAGGGCGATGACGGAGGTGTCGGCCCCGGCGTGTAGCAACGACATGGCCGCGGTGTGCCGGAGGGTGTGCGGCGTGACGTTCTTGGTGCGGAGGGAGGCGCGGGCCGCGGCTGCGGTGTCGGTGTGCTTGGCGACGAGACGGGCGACGGCGTCCGGGCTGAGGCGGCTGCCGCGGCGGGAGCAGAACAGCGGGTCGGCAGGGTTTCCGCCGCGTTCGGCGAGCCAGCCGCGCAGGACGGTGACGGTGTGGGGGGTGAGCGGGGTGGCGCGGTCCTTGCGGCCCTTGCCGTGGCAGAGGACGCGCGGGCCGCGTCCCAGGTAGATGTCCTGGAGTTGGACGCCGGTGAGTTCGCAAACGCGCAGGCCGGTCTGGACGGCCAGGTGCAAGAGGGCGTGATCGCGGCGCCCCCACCAGGTGTTGAGGTCGGGTGCGGTGAGCAGTGCCTCGATTTCGTCCCGGGTGAGGTAGCAGACGTCGCGCCGCTCGGTGCGTTTGGAGGGAATGGCCAGCACCTGCTGGATCAGGGCGGAGTGCTCGGGGACCCGGAAGGCGGCGTATCGGAACAGCGAGTGGATCGCGGCCAGACGCGCGTTGCGGGTGGTGGTGCCGTTGCCCCGGCCGTTCTCCAGATGCCGCAGGAACGCGCCGATCAGTGTGGCGCCGAGGTCGCCGAGGTCGAGGCCGGCGGGCTGTTTGCCGGTCTGCTGGCTCGCATAGCGGAGCAGCAGCCGGATGGTGTCGCGGTAGGCGACAACGGTGTGCTCGCTGGCCTGGCGTTGGTGGGCGAGCCGGTCGGTGAAGAAGCCCTGGAGTAGGGGTGCGAGTGAACTCATGGGAGGTCTCCGAGGAAGGCGTCGAGTCGGCCTGCGGCCAGGGTGAGCAGTTCGGGGGCCGCTTGGAGATACCAGTAGGTCGAGACCGGATCGACGTGACCCAAGTAGGTCGACAGCACGGGAAGTTGGGCCTGGACGTCCGCGCCGGCGCGGTACCAGTCGAGCATCGTCGCCAGGCAGAAGGTATGTCGCAGGTCATGGATGCGGGGTTTGCGTCCGCCCGCCGCGGGCCGGATCCCGGCGGTGTCGCGGAGCCGGGCGAACATTTCGGGGACGCGGCGGGCGGCGAGCCGGTCTCCTCGGGTGTTGACGAAGAACGCCGGTGTCGTCACTGCGGGTTGCAGCCGGTCTCGCCGCTGGTCAAAGTCGTGCAGGGCCTGAACGGTGCTGGGGTGCACGGGAACCTCGCGGGCTTTGCCGAGTTTCCCCGCGCGGATAGTGAGCACTCCGGCGTCCCAGTTGATGTCGGTGTGGTCGAGACCGCAGGCTTCGCCGACCCGCATGCCGGTGACGGCCAGCAGGCCGATCAAGGTGGTGTAGTTGAGTGCCTGCAGCGGGTGGCGCAGAGAGGCGGCGGCCGCCATCAGCGCGGCGATCTCGTCCGGGGTGAACAGGTGCGGGGCGATACGGCGGTAGCGCAGCGGCATCAGGTCCGCGGGTGGGATCTCGGTGGCCGGGTCAAGGGTATGCAGGTGCCGGGCGAAGATCCGCGCCACTGTGAGCCGCGCGTTCCAGCGGGCCGGGTTCGCTCCAGGCGCGGTTCGCGTGGCCCAGGCGACCGCCAGGTCGGTGGTCACGGTGGCGGCACCGGCGCCTTCGAGGTAGCCGACGAAGTCCATGAGCACCCTGCCGTGGCCCTCCAGCGTGAACCCAAGGTTCCGCCGCATCGCCAGGTAGTCCTCCGCGCATTCCCGCAGGCTGGTCATGCCGTCGCCCCGGGCCAGGGCCGGGCCAGTTCCCGCAGCCGTACTCGGTCGACCTTGGCGTAGATCGCCGTGGACAACTGAGAGCGGTGCCGCAGGACCTGGCCGATCTCGGGCAACGGTGCCCCGGCAGCCAGCAGGTCGCTGGCCACCGTGTGCCGCAGCCGATGGGCGGCAAACCGCGGCAGACCGGCCCGCTTGCAGCCACGGGCAACGAGAGCACGGACGCCACTGGGGGCGACAGGCCGGCGCGGAGCGCGTTCGGTGAGGAACAGGCGGCCGGTCGAGCAGCCGGGAGGGCGGCCGTGCAGCAGGTAGTCGGCCAGGGCCTCGCCGACGTCGGCCGGCAACGGGAGACGGTCAGCGAGTCCGCCCTTGCCCCGGACCGCCAGCACCCCAGACCGCCAGTCGATGTCGCTGATCTCGATGGCGGCGACCTCGCAGGCACGCAGTCCGAGCCGGGCGAGAACGGTCAGAATGGCGAAGTCGCGCCGCCCGGCGGGAGTACTCCGGTCGCAGCCGGACAGCAGCGAGTTCACCTCACCGGCTGTCAGACGGCCGGGCAAGGCGGCGAGCTTCCGGTTCGCCACCGTGGGCACCGCATCGGCCAGCGGCCTGCTGATCCGGCCCGTGACGAACAAGAACCGCAGCAGCGACCGCAAGCCGGTGACCATCTTCTTGGCGTCAGCGGTGCTGCGGCGCTGGGCCCCTTCCATGACGAAGCGGACGACCTCCTCAGCCCTCAGATCGGCCAGGCCCTGCGCCAGCGGCGGGGGCACGGTGGACAAGAACGCCCGCACCGGCGGCAGGTAGCGGCGGATGGACACCTCGGCCAGCCCGCGCTCGTCCCGCAGGTACTGCCGGTACTCGGTCAGCAGCACCCCCACCTCGCTGTCGTCGACGGGCACCGGCGCCTCCGGCACCACCCCGGACGCTCGCAGACAGGCGAGCAACGGCATGACGGCACGCGGGGTCGTCCTCTTGTGGTAGTTGTGCCGACGCTCGGCGAGGAACTCCCCGATCACCTGGTCTGTCAGGGCTGCCGGTTCCAGACCGCGGGCGCCCATCCAGCGGCTCAAGTGGGCCGTAAGCTGCATCAGTTCACAAGCCGACTTGTGGGTGTAGCCCTGGCGCAGCACCGTGGTGCACACGCTGGCCGCGTACAGAGCCAGCGGCCCGACCACCACCACTCGCGACGGATCACGCTCATACATGACCGCCCTCCCAACTGGGCTTCCACCAGTCAGGCAGGCCGAGCCGCCGAACGCGACCCCTGCGTTATTCCGATCGATCTACGCTTGCTTACTGGCTCTACCTGCACGGTCTGTGTCAGATCGGGGTAACGCGAAGCTCGGAATAGTACGAGACCCTCACTGCCAGTTCCGAAGCCATGATCCACATCGCCTCGATCGACAACCTCGCCAAACGCATAACGGACGAGACCACGCCAACCTGGCGAGGAACCTACTAGGGCATACAGGGCAATACGCGTATATCAAACGCCCTCTGAGGCGACTCGCTGAAGCAGCCGCGCAGCAGGCGCCCGTTCCGATCCATGTCGTCGATGACAGTGCTGAAAGGCTTTCCGTTCCCGGTAAGAGCTTCGATGCCGTGGTGTTCTCGTTCGTGCTTTGCACGGTCCCCGATCCCAACGTGGCCCTCGACGAAGCCCTCCGCGTACTCAGACCGGGCGGACAACTCCGTTTCCTGGAACACATCCGCGCCGATACCTCCGGCCTCATCCGAGTTCAGCGCCTGCTGGACGCCACCGTCTGGCCGCTCCTCGTCGGCGGGTGTCACACCGGCCGCGACACTCAAGAAGCCATCACACGGGCGGGATTCACCATCGAGCACCTCGACCGCTTCCTCTTCCCTGAAGCACGGACTCCCGTCTCCTTCCACATACTGGGAACAGCATCCCGAGACTCGAGGTCGAAGTAGACGGCAGGATCAAGTTCGTTGTCCCGACCCCCAGCACGAGACCGCTCGCTAGAGTGGGCTTCGTCACCTGCCAGCCCGGAGAAAGCGACACGCTGAGCTGCGCGAATGCGACACAGGCCGAATCAGCAGCCCGGCTGTAAAGCGACACCACCTGCGGGGGACACGGTCTCTGCGGAAACAAACCTCCTGCGCGAACTGCACTGGAGCCCGACCGCCCTCGGGATCGTCATGGGCGCCGGCGGAGTTGGCGGCATCCTCGGAGCTCTCGTCTGGCAGCCCCTGGAGCGACGTTGGGGTCCGGGCAAGGTGATGCTCGGCGCGCTCGCCCTCAACCCCGTCGCCCAGATTCCCCTGGTCGTCGCCGGCCCCGGGCTCGGCGGGCAGTCCGCCATCGGCGTCGGCATGGTCATCCAAACCGGTGCCGCCGTGTGCCACGGCGGGCTCCAGCGCGCCGTCCGCCAGGAACTCGCCCCCGACCACCTCCAAGGACGGGCCCAGGCCACCGGAGCCTGGCTCGCCTTCAGCCTGCGCCCGTTCGCCGCGCTCGCCGCCGGCGCTCTGGGCAGCCTGCTCGGCCTGCGCCCCACCCTCACCCTCATTACCGCGGCCCTGGCCGTCCCGTTCCTCGTGCTGTGGAACTCGCCCGTCCGCGCGCTCGGCCCCGCCGCCCCTGTCTCCCTGACCCCGACCGAGGAGCCCGCCAGCCCATGACGATCACCAAACCGGCCGATTACTGGGACCCGCTGTGGACTTCGGGGCGCCGCTATCGCGGCCTTGGCCCCGAGGAACAGGAGCTGACCCGCCGCTTCCTCGGTGCCGGCCGAGGCCGGCCCGCGCTCGACATCGGCTGTGGCGATGGTTGTATCGGCAGGGACCGTGTCCCACGCAGTTCGTGTCGCATTACGTGGGGGCGGAGTTCGAAGCGCCTGTCGCGTTGTGGCGACTCATCGTGTTCCTTTCCACCCTCGGGATTGTGATCGACATCACATGGAGTGGATCAGTCGACCAACCGGGATGACAGGAGCCATGCACTCTCCCATCGGTCGACCCGACGAGGTGTAGAGGTCCCGTTGATCGCTCCCAGAAGGGTGGGTCATCGGCCAATGGAGCGACTGACCCCTACCGGGGGCTCGCACGCGTTGGTCCGGGGAGCGCGGGTCGAAGGGTACCGTATTCGGCGAAGCCTGTGCCCGGGAGCACACCCCAACGTTCCCTGCACGCGAGGCCATGCCGATGGAGCATTGCGCGTATCCGTCTGCACACAGAACGAGTTCGGAAGCGTGCTCTGCCTGAACTTTCCAGTCATCGGTGGCCGAATATCCAGCACCACCAAGGTGAACACCCAGCTTTTTCACATCAATTGATCCATCAGAGTGACGCAGATCACTATAGTGGCAAGTTGCCCCCTGTCCACCTTCTGTAATCTTGTCACCGTTTTCGATCTTTACCCGACGCATATCTTCACATTGGCATCACGGGCGTGATGTCGATGAAAATGCGAGAGGTCGAAGAATCATGACGGTTCACAGACCCGCGCCACGATGGCGCGGGCGGCCTTGGCTCGGGGGGAACGTCCGCTGGACAGCGGGCGGTGTCGCCTTGGCCATGGCCATCACCCTGCTCGACGCCACAAGTTCCGTTGCAACAGCGCCGCTTGAAACAGCGGACGCGCCGAAGAAGGCGACAGCGACCCAGGCAGCCGACATACCTTCTGCCCGAGTCGCGGCAAGGCTTTCCGGCAAGAGGGTTGAGGCGCTCTCCGAGCGCACCGAGACGTCGACGACGTGGGTGAACAAGGACGGCAGCCTCACAAGCGAATTTGCGGCAGGCCCGATTCGCTTCGAGCGGGACGGCAAGTGGGTCGATGTCGATGTGGACCTGCGCGAGTCAGGGTCGGGAGTTGAGCCAGTCGCGCACCCAGAAGGGTTGCGGCTCGCGGGCAAGACGGGCACGCCGGCCAAGTCGTTGAAGGCCGCGCGTGAGGCCAAGGCCACCGATCTGGTGACGCTCGGCGAGGGCGATCAGCAGATCACGCTGCAGTGGAAGGGTGGTCTGCCGCAGCCGAAGCTGGACGGCACGCGCGCGGAGTACGTCAATGCCGTGCCCGGCGCGGATGTGGTTATCGAGGCCACGCGTACCGGTTTCGAGCAGTTCGTCGAGATCAAGCAGCGCCCGGCCACGGGCAGCTACTCCTATACGCTGCCGCTTAAGGTCAAGGGCCTGAAGGCGAAGCAGCTCGCCGACGGCAGCGTGCTGTTCACCGACAAGAAGAACAAGAAGCGGGCCGTAATGCCCGCGCCGGTGATGTGGGACGCCACCGTCGACAAGCGGTCCGGCGAGCACACGAACCGGGCTAAGGTCGGTCTGAAGGTCGTTCAGAAGGGCTCCACCGTCGACCTCGTCGTCACCCCGGACGCGAAGTTCCTCGCCGACCCCGACACCCAGTACCCGGTCACCGTCGACCCTTCCACCTCCTCGTTGTCGAACGTCTTCGACACCTATGTGCAGCAGGGTGAGACCGTCGACTGGTCCACCGACACCGAGCTGGATCTGGGCAACCCGGGCACGACCAACGCCGATGGCACTCCGCGCACCGCGCGTTCCTTTATTTCCTGGAACACCACGCCGATCCAGGACGCGCTGGTGCTGGACGCCAAGCTGTCGCTGTGGAACTTCCACTCGGGTAACAACACCGACTGTGCGCTCTACCCGTGGGAGGTGTGGTCGACCGGCGCGGCCTCGACGTCGTCGCGCTGGACGGCGCAGCCGTCGTGGACGGCGAAGGAGGCCACCTCTACCGAGACTCGCGGCAACGCCGCGTGCACCGCGCAGCCGGACGGCTGGATCAACGCCGACGTGAGCACGCTGGTGCAGGAGTGGGCCTCCGCCAAGGCCACCCGCGGCCACATGGGCTTGCGTGCCTCCAGCGAGTCCGTGGTGGCGCAGTGGAAGCGGGTGAACTCCGCGAACGCCGCTGCCAACCCGCCGAAGCTGGTCGTCAACTACAACTACCGGCCGCGCACCGGCACCAAGCAGGAGGCCGGCCCGCCGTACTTCTCCTACAGCGGCGCCTACACGGTCAACACCACCATGCCCACGCTGCGCGACACCTTCGTCGACGCCGACGGTGACAAGGTCAACGGCACCTTCCAGATCTACGACAACGCCACCAACACACAGGTCGGCGACGTGATCGTGTCGAAGTACGTACCCTCCGGGCAGGTCGCCTCGGTGACCGTCCCGTCCGGCGTGCTGGCCAATGGCAAGACGTACAGGTTCCGCACGTCACCATACGACGGCACGCACTACAACAACGGCTGGTCGGCCTGGAAGACCTTCACCGTCGACACCAGCGCCCCCTCCGCCCCGACAAAGATCGTCTCCACGGACTATCCCTCGACCGCCTGGGTCAAGGGCGCGGGCCAGGCCGGCACCTTCACCGTCACCCCGCCCGCCGCCGACCACAACTGGCTGGAGTGGTCCCTGGACGGCGTGACCTGGACCAAGGTCGCCACCGGCGGCTCCAGCGCCGACAAGGCCATCTCCATCACCCCGCCGCAGGACGGCACCCACACCCTGCAGGTGCGCGCGGTCGACAAGGCGGACAACAAGTCCGAGGCGATCGAGTACACCTTCCACGCCGGGCCGGGTGGCTTCGTCCAGCCCTCTGACGGCGAGCGCACCGCGCGCCGCCTGTCCCTGGTCGCCGAGGCCGACGCGAGCAAGTACGACAGCGTCTCGTTCTCCTGGCGCCGCTCCGAGGCCGACGCCTGGGTCAAGATCCCCGTCGGAGACGTCACTTCGGGTGGCAACGCGCTCACCGCGTGGCCGGTCGCCCTCACCAACGGCAAGAACTCAGCCCTGGTCTGGAACACCACCGACACCGTCGACCCCGACGGCACGGTGCAGATCAAGGCCGACTTCGCGGGACCGAACAGCGCCTCGGGCAGCACCGAGCCACTCACCGCAGTTGTCGACCGCAATGCCGAGGGGGCCGCCACAGAGCGGCTTGGCCCGGGCTTGGTCAACCTGCTCACCGGTGACTACACCATTTCCGAGACGGACGTTTCCGCGTTCGCGCTCTCTGTTTCGCGCACTGCCTCATCCAGGACTCCCAACAAGGGTGCCGAGGAAGAGGGCCAGGCTGCCATCTTCGGCAAGGAATGGGTGTCTGGCACGGTCGCGCAGCTCACGGAGTCGAACTCCACCTACCTGCGCAAGGTGTCCGACACGGCCGTAGACGTGGTCTCGGCAGACGGTGACAGCATCCACTTCACCGCCAACGCCGCGAAGGACGGCTGGATCCCAGAGCCGGGCTCGGAGTCCCTCACGCTGACGGGCAATGTGAGCGGCAGCTTCACGCTGGCCGACACCGAGGGGATCAAAACCACCTTCACCAAGCCCGAGGCGAGCGCCACGACATGGCAGGTGTCGAAGACCGAGCCTCTCGGCCTCGCGGGCAACAGCACGACCGTCGTGTCCGAGACCGTCACCTCGGGCGGCAAGACACTCGCCCGCCCCAAGCGGGTCATCGCTCCGAATTCCGGTGTCGCCTCGGCCTCCTGTTCGTCGGATCCGGCCACGAAGGGGTGCCGTGTCCTTGAGTTCGTCTACGCAACGAACACCACCGCCACCGACAGCGCGTTCGGCGACTACAGCGGACAGGTCAAGGAGATCCGGCTCTGGGCAACGGAACCCGGCGCGTCGAACGCCACCTCCAAGGTCGCGCAGACCTATGCCTACGACGACCTCGGCAGGCTGCGGGAGGCTTGGAACCCGCAGATCAGTCCCGCTCTGAAGACGAGCTACACCTACGACAGCTCTGGTCGGGTCACCCGGCTCACACAGCCTGGCGATCTGCCGTGGAACTTCACCTACGGCAAAGCGGGTGGCAGCTCGGCGGCTGCCGACGGCATGCTCCTCACCGTCTCCCGGCCCGCCCTGCAGCAAGGCACCCTCGACGTGGTGGCCGGTGAGGCCGTCACCAGCCTCGTGTACGACGTGCCGCTGACCGGCACGGCAGCCCCCTACGCGATGGGCTCCTCCAACGTCAGGTCATGGGGACAGACCGATACGCCGACCGACGCAACCGCGATCTTCCTCGCCGATGTGAAGCCAGCCTCCCATGCCGGTGGCGGACTTACGGCCACCGACTATCGGCGCGCCAGCATCCACTATCTGGGCGCCTCCGGACGCGAGGTCAACTTTGTCGTACCGGGCGGGCACACCACAACCACCGAGCACGACCAGCACGGCAACACCGTCCGCCAGCTCTCCGCCGCCAACCGGGCAATCGCCCTCGGACTGACCGCGGCCGACCGGGAGCAGCAGGCCGAGTTGGGCATAGGTCAGCTGACCAGCGCAGAGCGCGCCGAGTTGCTCTCCGACCGGTGGGTGTACAACGGCACCGGGACCCGAGAACTGGAAGAGTTCGGCCCCCTGCACCGGGTGGATCTCACTTCCGACCTCAAGTCCGGCACGACCACTCTTGTTCCCTCCGGGACTTCGGTGACCGGGCGCTCCTGGACGCTGACCACGTACGACGAAGGTCGCCCCACGGACGGCACAGCCAAGATCAAGGACCAGGTCACCAAGGTCTCCTCGGGTCTGGAGGTGCGCGAGCACCCCGGTGTCCAAGGGGAGGCACGGATCACCGAGACCACGTACGACTGGGCCAAGGGTCTTCCCGTGAAGTCCATCCAGGACCCAGCCGGACTGGCCCTGACCACCACGACGGAATACGACACACAAGGTCGCGTCACCAAGAAGATTCAGCCCGGCGCCGCCGGGACCGACGCCACGACCCAGGTGATCACCTACTGGGCGGCAACCGGAACCGGAACGTGCCAGGGACGCCCCGAGTGGGCCGACCAGGTGTGCACCACCAGCCCAGGGGGTGCGATCACTGGCGGCGGATCCAACCCCACTCAGATGCCGGCCAGCACGACGGAATACGACTGGTGGGGAAACCCGGCCAAGGTCACTGACACCGCGAACGGGGTGACCCGGACCACCACCACGTCCTACGACGGGGCCGGCCGCGTCACCACGGTGAAGACGAGCGGCGGCACGGGACAAGCTCTGCCGGAGAGCACCACCGAGTACGACACCGCCAGCGGCCGCGCGGTCAAGACCGTGTCGCCCACTGCCGGGACCATCACCAAGCAGTACGACAAACTCGGCCGTCTGGTCTCCTACACAGACGCCGACAACGGCAAGACCACGACCGAGTACGACATACTCAACCGCCCGGTCAAGGTGAGTGACTCGGTCCCGTCAACAGTCACCTACACGTACGATCACTCCGCTGAGCCGCGGGGCCTGGCCACGACCACGACAGACTCGGTCGCCGGTGCCTTCCAGGCGACGTACGACGCGGACGGCTCGGTTACCAGCGAGAAGATGCCCGGCGGTTACACGCTCACGGTGACCGACGACGCGACGGGTGCGACCGTCAACCGCACCTACACCCGGGACAGCGACAGCACCGTCGTCTACGCGGACACGGTGGCCACAACGGCTCAAGGCCAGGTCTCCCGGCATGCCGGCTGGTCCGACCAGACCTACCGATACGATGCAGTCGGACGTCTCACCACCGTCGAGGACACCTCCGAGACGATCTGCACCCGCCGCGCGTACACCTTCGACGCCCGCACCAACCGCAAGTCCCTGACCACCGCGACCGGTACGCCGGGCGCCGACTGCCCCACCAGCGGAGGCACCACCACCAATTACACCTACGACAGCGCAGACAGACTCGTCGATACCGGCTACACATACGACGCGTTCGGGCGATCCACGGCGGTGCCCGGTGACGGCACGTTCAGCTTCTACGTCAACGACCTCATCTACCGGCAGACCGCGAACGGCGAGCGTCAGACCTGGGCCCTCGACGCGGCACAGCGCTTCCGGTCCTGGACAGTGGAGACCGGCAGCGGCAGCACGTGGACCACGGTGCAGACAAAGCTGAACCACTACTGCAGCGAGTCCGACAGCCCTCGCTGGATCGTCGAGGACACCTCCACCGGAGCGGTGACTCGTAACGTATCCACGGCAAGCGGCGAACTGACCGCGACAACGAGCAAGACCGGCGACCGCGTCCTCCAGCTCACGAACATCCATGGGGACGTTGCCCTCCTTCTCCCGCTGGACAGCGGCGCGGCTCCGCTCGCGCTCGACAGTGACGAGAACGGCAGCCCGAGGCCCGGCCAGCAGGACGTCCGCTACGGCTGGCTGGGCGGAAAGCAGCGCTCAGGTGAGACACTCACCGGTCTCACCCTGATGGGTGTCCGGGTATACAACCCGGACACCGGACGCTTCCTTTCGGTCGACCCGATCGTCGGGGGTGGCGCGAACCTCTACGGATATCCCGGTGACCCGATCAGCCAGTACGACCTCGACGGCCAGAAATGGGCGTGCAAGGCCAAGTGCGCCCTGGTCGGCAGTGACCCTAAATGCACCGGATTTGTCTGGGGCGCGGGTTCAGGAAAGACCCTGGACAAGGCAAGTAAAGCGGCGAAGAAGGACGCTTCCAGCCAGGCACCACGAGGCTGCCGCACCAAGCACTGCCGGATTGTTGGCGACTGCACCAAGAGCAGTTTCCTGCAGTGGTGGGATGCCGACTACAAGCCAAGGGTGATCCACACACGTAACCCTCCTGACTGGATGCGCCGCATGAACCGTTGGACCGGCGGTGTCATGTTCTACAGCTATGTATGGCGTGGGACATACGGCAGCTGGTGTGGATGCGGGCCGTGACCCGACACGAAGCATGATGTGAAGTTCCCGTAAAGGGGAGGGGTGGCCGCTCATGTGGTGGCTTCCCTTCCCTTTACCGGCACCGCCTCCATGGCCAACTACCGCGCGAACAACCGGTCTAGAGGCATCAGACACCAACTATGCTTGCCGCCGTGAACAGACGGAGACAGAAGAAACTGTCAAGAAGGCTGGTCGAGGCAGCAGAGTTCGAGGGGGTCGGCGTTGTGCAAGCGCTGGTTCGAGCAGGCGTCGACCCCAATGTCGAAAATTCCGATGGCACCACACCGCTGTACGCGGCTGCGGTCAGAGGAGCCACAGAGATCGTCAAGTACCTGCTGGACGCGGGAGCCTCCCCTGACGTTGAAAGCGGTGACGAAACGGAAGGCACCCCCCTGTGTGCGGCCGCCGCTTGGGGCCACACCGACGTGGTACGTCTGCTCCTCGCACACGGTGCCACCCCTGATCTCCGAGAGGACGGCGGCAAGGGCCGCTCTCCCCTTGAGTGGGCTAAGGACGGCCACCATGCCGAAACAGTCGCACTCCTCCTTGCAGCAGGCGGACAGGCTGACAGCCCTTCCTGACGACCGCTGTCAGGCGGTAAGACCGCAGTTCAACCGGTCACACAGCAGGCCGCGCAGACAGTAGTTTTCAATCGGAGGTCCGCGCACCGCAGGTCATGGACCCAGCCCGTCACAAGGAGACGGAGAAACTCGGCGGCACCTGCCTCAACCGCGGCTGCATCGCCTCCAAGACGATGATCGCCTCCGCCGCAGTGACCCACCTGGTCGCCGTGCCGCCGAGTTCGGCGTGACCACCAGCGTCCCCACCCTGGACCTGGCCGCCGTCGTCGCCCACAAGAACGCCATCGTCGAGGGCATCCTCTCCGGCTCAGGACAAGGCGGTCGACCGGGTCCAGGACTTGGACTTCTTCCATACCGAAAACCGCTTAACCGCGCCGCGGCGGCTCACCGTGGGCGGCACGCCACTTGAGGCCGACAAGATCTTCCTGGTGCCGGGGATGCGCACCGCCCGCCTGGTCATAGACGGCCTCGACACCACCCCACACGACACTTCGCGCACCCAACTGGACCTCACCGAGCTGCTCGGGCACCTCATCGTGGTGGGCGGCGGCTGCATAGGCTGCGAGTTCGATCAGATGCTCGCCCGCTTCAGCTCCCGGCTGACCCTCATCCAGCGCGCCGGGCGGCTGCTGCCCGCCGAGGACCCCCGAGATCTCCGCCGCCCAGCTCGAAGCCATGGAACAGGCCGGGAAAGTCGAGATCAACACCACCACGACCGTGGTCAACGCACGCTTCCTGACCTGGTCCGGCGGCCAGCGGTAGACAGCCCGCCACACCTTCACAGCTTCAGCTGCACGACCCGTACGGTGCCGTTCCCGATCTGCTCGATGGGAGCCTGCGGACGTTGCCGATGGCTGCGGCTTGTTCCCGTAGACGCTCGATCTCCAGGTGCTGGGCGGCGATCTGGGAGAGGGCGCGGCGCTTGAAGTCCTTGAGCGCCTCCAGCTCGGCATCGCGTTGATCCAGTCGGGACTTGAGAGCGGCGTTGGCCTCCTTGACCCGCTCGATCTGCGCGGCCCGGGGGTCGGGGATCATCCCGGCGTCGCCCACGGCGGTCAGGCGTCGTTCGAACTCCTGGGCCAGGTGCTGATAGGGCCCTGGCCGGGCGGTGCCGTCGCGGTTCTTCTTGGCGTAGAAGGCTGTGCGGGGCACCCCGGCCTCGCTCGCCAGGGTCCGAAGGTCGCATTTGCCGCCGGGCGGCAGGTCGCCACGCAGCAGCCGGTTCATCGCGGCTCGGATCGCCTCTTCGTTGCGGGCTCGGGTGTCCTCGCTGATACGTCCCATGTCATGCTGCCGTTCCAGTTGCGGCGTCGATCTCGGCCAGCACCCGCAGGTCGCGGTCGAGTTCCTTCTGCAGGCGGGCCTTCTCGTCCTTCTGCCCGCGTCCGATCTTGCCGATGAACACCTTCTTGTTCTCCGCACTGGTGGCCCATACCGGCCGGTGTCGGCTGTGGTGGGTGGCCTGTGGGCAGCGGGCCGAGTCGCACATGCCGACCAGCGGCTTGTCCGCTTTCGGCGTGCCGGCCAGGAGCAGACACAGCGCTCTGGAGGGATCGGCGAACCAGCAGTAGTTCGCGATTCCCAGGTGCAGCGTCTTCGCCCGGCGGGCCAGCAGCTGAATCACCTCCTCGTCCCCTGGGCGGACGCCAGGAGACGATGCCTGCAGTTCGCGGAGCTTATCGTCCACGGATTCGAAGTGGGCGATCAGGTCGCGGGCGCCGGGTCCGGCGGGACGGATTCCGTTCTGGAAGTCGCGGAACGCCGCCAATATCAGATCCTTGTTGCGGACCTGCTCCTCCGCGCTGACTTCGACCATGAACTTGGCCTGGGAACCGCCGGGGCTCGCGGCGTAGCCCTCGGTGGTGACGATGGAGACGTGCTTGAGATGGATCTTGGCAGCCAGTAGTCCGCCGGGGCGGTGTGCGAGCGCCATGGCCAGGGTACGCCGGGTGATGCGCATGTTGATCTGGTCGTCGGGAATCGGTTCGAGGCCCAGTCGCCGTCCCTCGGGGCCGTTGACCCACTCGCGCAGGGAACGGCAGCGTTTCGCCATGGCGGTGCGGCCGAAGACGTGCTTACTGGGCCGGCGGGGGTCCAGGAGGTCGATGGCCAGAACGACCGCGTCATGGGCGGCGGCCACGGTGACTCACTCGTCCCAGACGCCACCCAGTTGTTCCTGCCCCTTGATCAGCTTGGTCCGCAGCCGGTAGCGCGTGCGCCCCGCGCCGAGGTCCTGCGGGGGGACACACGCATCGAGGGGCATCGCCGCCAGCTCGCTGCCGCGGAGGCCGGTGAGCAGGGCGACGACGACCTGGCAGGCGGTCCGCACCCGCTCCACCATGTGGCCCGCCTCTTCGGCCGTGGCGAAACCCTCGGTCCACGGGACGGTCCCGGCGTTGTCGGCGCGTTCCACCGGGGCGGCGTTCCCCGCCCACCTCGGCCGCAGCCCCACCGCCGCCACGGTCCGTTCCAGCAGCGGACGCAGCGGGGCCAGGTGTCTGTAGGAGAAGACTGCGAGCCCCGCCTCCCGGGCGATGGAGAGCACGTTCAGCGCAAGCAAGGGGTCCTCGGCGGACCAGCCCTCGACCAGCCGTGAGCCGATCTCCCGGGCGCCGACCGGCTCCAGGGGGACGCCCTGGTCGAGGTGGGTACGTATCGCGGCCTCAAGCCGCTCCAGATGCGTGCCCTCGCCTGGCCAGGGCGCCCCGTCGTCGTACTGGCGCACGGCGCGGATCAGGTCGAGTACGTGGAGGCCGAGGGTCTGCACGATGTACAGGGCCGCGGCCAGCCAGGGGCGCAGAGCCTCGTCGCGCAGCGGCTGCACGACGTTCTCGGTGGACCGTGTGCGGCCCGCGACCTGATAGGGGGTTCGGCCAGCCCAGGGGATGAATCCGTCGGTGAAGCGGTCGGTGGTGAACAGGTCGTTGTAGAAGACTGGTTCCTGCACGGCCTGAGCGGCGGTCATGAGCGTGTGCGAGCTGGTCGGCCGCAGTGGCCCGCCGTGCGTGCCCCGGGTGTGCCTGCGGGAGTCGTAGAAACCCTGGCAGTGCTGTTGCGTCACGTCCTGAAGGGACGTGACGCGGCGCCGCGTGAGCCAGTTGAACCACCGTGCCAGCTCGGCCAGACGGCTCCGGCAGGTGTCGAAGTGCAGCGGGATGCGGAAGGCGCTGGGCAGGTGCCGCACGGCTTCGTGTCCGGGGGCCAGGCGCGCGAACAGGTACTCCTGGGCGAGGGGGCGCCACTTCGGGTTGCGGATGCTGGTGAAGTCCAGGCGGACCTGGCCCGGTCGCAGGTGGACGGGCAGATCCTCCAGGTCGGCGAAGTCCCAGATCAGGTCGCCGACCAGGGGACGCTTCCCGCCCGGGTGCACCGCGAGACCCACCGCCTCGCAGATGTCGACGCGCGCCAGCGGGCCGGGATGGGGCTGGGTCTGGTCCGGTGCGGCGGTCTTGGGGTGGTTCGTCATCGCGTTGTCTCTTCCGGCCGCAGCGGCAGTTCGTCGTCGGTGTCGGCCACCTGGGCGGCGGCCTCCAGCAGCAGCGGGGACGGGAAATAGATGCCGGGGGTGAGGATCTCGGCTACCCGCTGGTCGTACGGGCCGAAGTTCCGCATGAACTCCCCGGATGGCATCTGGTCCCATTGGCGGGCGAAGAACGCGCGCAGGCGCATCAGGTTTGGCAGGTGCCGCGGGGTGAACAGCGCCAGCGGGCACAGCAGGCACACCCAGGGGCGGGCCGGACACGGCTTCCCCTTGGGGCCGTGCAGGCCCGACAGGTGATCGCCACAGGCGGCGCCGAACACGTCCCGTTCGCCGTGGGCGAGTTCGGCGAGCGCCGTGTCGTCCAGTCCCAGGCCAGCGACCCGCTCGGGGTACTCACGTATGAGGGCGGCGGTGTCCTCGGTGGTGAGTACCATCGGGAGCTCGGCCTTGCGCAGCATGTCGTGCTGGGCCTCGGCGATGATCTCGTCGACCAGGGCGCGCTGCTCGGGCGTGCCGGCGCCGAGGTAGTGGTCGGCTTCGACCTGCGGGCTTCGGTTGGGATCCAGCGTGGCGCGCCGGGTTCCGGCCCAGGCGCGGCGGTCACGCATCGAGTCGTACGTCGTCCGGATCCTGTGCAGGTGCACCCGCAGCGGCTTGCCACTGTCGGCCAGGAGCCCTTGCGCGGCGATCCATCTCTTCATGTTCTCCTCATGAGGCACCGCGGTTACCCACGTGACTCGGCCCCGGGGTACGTAGCGCATCCACAGGGCGTCACGCATGTTCGTGGGCGCGAACTTCCGAGTGAGCGAGGAGTGGTCCAGCCACTGCTCCAGGAGCCGGGTGGCCCTCCTGGTCAGGGTCCGGCTCTCCTCGGCCGTGCGGCGCTTGATGTAGGAGAGCAGGATCGTCGACTCGCCGGCCCAGTCCACGTCGCCGAGTCCGAGGTCGTCCAGGCCGTCGGGCACGATGCCGGTGTAGACGCCCAGCAACAGGCGGTAGGCCAGCACGGTGGAGGCGTCGGGAAACAGTCGTGCTGAAACGGCGACCTTGCGGTACGGGAACTCGCCCTCCGGCAGGCCGGAGAAGTGGCCGGGCGACCAGTCGGCATACGGCCTCGCCTCCAGAGGTCCCCACCTCATGTAGGCCCAGTACACGTTCGCCTCGCTCCACCCGCCTGTGAGCGGATCTTCTCCGCCTTCAGCGGCACTTCTCGCGCTGCGGAAGACGGAGTACGAGTCCTTCACCGCCTTCTCGCAAGCCTCGGTCAGCCGGGCCCACTCGCCCTCGGTGTACGGCGCGAGCGCGCTGTCGGTACGGCGGGGCCGCGCCACCTGGAACTGGCGGCCGTCCACCATTTCCCGGACGTCCGGCTTCAACAGCCCGTACAGGTCGTCCATGCGGGCGAGCATCCGACGGCTGAGAGACTCGATCGCGGCACGGTGCTCACCGCGCAGCCAGTGCTCGGCGAGATGAGCACGCGTCAGTTCGGCCGCACCGCCAGTGAACCCCAGGTCGGCAAGGCCATTGGTCAACGCACGGATCGCCGAGGTGTATTCGTTGAGCGTGCGCGTCGCATCCACGTCACCATGGGGATGCACCAGATCGGCCACCCCCGATAGCATGTCCCGGGCCAGAACAGGGTTCCGCGTGCTGTAGGTCTTGCCACCCGCTCTGACGTTCACTGTCAAGGACACGCTCGTACCGTCGCTGAAGACGGCGGCGATGCCCAGCGGGTCCTCGATCACGGTGGCAGGCATCAGCGGTCCTCACCGTTGTCGTCATCTTCGAACTCCGCCGTGGCCTCGTCCACAGCGGACCGGTCCAACAGGCCGGCGTCCTCGCCGACCCGCCGGTATAGTTCGGCGAAGATCCGGGTCGTGTCCAGGCGGTTGAGATAAAGCTCCGTGGTCAAGACGCTGGAGTGACCAAGAAGGTCACGCAAAACCAGCAGCGGCTCGGTGGTCTTGAGGTACAACGCCAGTCCGGCATCGTCATCGCCTTCCCCGACCAGGCGAGCGGCCCGCTCGTAGTACCCGCGCACCAGCTTGGCCAGGGTCTGCATGGCGAAGGTGTGGCGCCCGCGATGCGGGGTGACATGGGGGAAGCGCGGTTCGTAGCGTTCACGGATCCGGTCCGACGCCCGCTCGAACACGGTGTTCCAGTCGGTGAACGGGCGCCCCGGTCCCCACACGGACAGCAGCATCGACCCGCCGCCGGGCGCGACCAGCCGACGCCGTTCGGCCGGCCCCAGGGTCTCCCAGCTCATCCAGCTGCCGTTCACCCTTCCGCCCCGCGCCGTCGCCTCCGTCACGACGAGCGGCTCACCCCAGCGTCGCGGCGGCATCCAAGTCGACCCCTGAACCGCCGCAGCCCGCTCGAACTCCAGATAGTTGTGCAGTTCGGCCAGCGCGTCGTAGTCGATCCACGTGTTGCGGAACTTGCTGCCCTTGGTGATGCCCTCCGGCAACGGGACGAGGACCGGCACGTCACTGCGACGGCTCGGCAGCTTCGGCACCTCGCAGGCCAGCAGGTACGAGAACTCCTGCCTACGCGGCCCCGAGGAGAAGACGAATCGGCCGACCGCCGCGTTGCGGGCCATCTCCCGGCCGCGGTAGCCGCGCTCCACCGACCCGTCGGGCCGCAGCCGGGCCAGCCCCTTGCGGAACAGGTCGGCGAACTCGTCCTCCAGGTACTTGACGGTCACGTGTGGCTTCGGCTGCCGACGCCGGGCGGCGTTCCGACGGACCTCCCGCCGCTGGCCGGAGAAGACCGCCGTGGCCTGCCGGTAGGTGAACGGCAGCGAGGTGGTGTAGCCGTTCTCGATCGCCCAGCCATAGAAAGTGCTCAGCATGGTCATGTGCTGGTTCCACGTGGTGACCCTGAACCTCTGCCTACTGTCGACAGGACCCTGCGACCGGTACACCGCATAGGCGCTCAGCAGCGCCTTGAGCCGCTCACGGCTGTCGAAAAGACCGACTCCGTGCGCTTCCCCGAACTCCGACCACTGGCGTACGGCACCGACATACGATGTCCAGGAGTTCGCCGCGGGGCAGCCGTTGGTCGGCAGCTCGCAGGCCCACCGGTTCACGATCGCCGAGGTACGCAGCCCGTGCTCGTCTTCAAACCGAAGGTCGTCGTCAAAGACGAGAGCCATCCCCTCGGGAATGACCGGCTTGAACTCCAGGCCCCAGTCTTCCCAGCCCTCAGATGAGTAGAACGCCTGTTCCATGCAAGGGATGTTAAGCAGAGAGACACCCCTTGAACTTGCTCACAACCGCTGGTCAGCGGGAGGCGCAGTCATCAAAGAGACACTGCACGGTTGCCGAAACAATGACGGGGCCCTCGCCCGGTACCTGCACGCCGACCTCGGATACCGCACCACGGCGATCGACTGTTCCTCCGCCGCTCTGAAGATCGCGCAGGCAGAGCAAGACGCGAATGACGGCCCGGTCTTCCAACAACTGGACATCGAGACCGACGACAGCAGCGTTCTCCCTGACGCCGGCTACGCCCTCGTCACCTGCCGCCTGGTGTTTGCCTTCATCAAGGACAAGCCCGCCTTCGTCGACCGTATCCGATGCCTCCTCCCGCCCGGCGGAACGTTCTGGGTGGTCACCCCTCTTGCTGAACGCCTCCCGGAGGAGCGGAAGTCGATCGGAATCACCGTGCAGCAGGTGGAACTGCTGACCGCGCCCTGGTCATCGGTCGAAAGCGAAGCCCTGGACTCGATGTGCTGCTACGCCCTGCGCCCCTGACTCGCCACGATCCAAAGAGTGACTTCGGCAAGGCACCGGGGTGGCAGGGACGGGCTGATTCAGGCTGCTGCTGCCCGTAGGTGGGCCAACAGGCCCTCCGTATCCGTCAGATCCGGAACAACGAAGTCGGCGCCAGCGGCATGGAGTTCCGCCACCGAGTGGATGCCCGAGGCGACGGCAACACAGTGTGCCCCGGCGTCATGCGCCGCCTGCACATCGCGAGGCGTGTCACCGATCAGTACGGTCGGCGCCATCATCGCTACGCCATAGGCGGCGTGAATCCTGGTTCGTGCAGCGTCGACGAGTTGGGCTCGGTCCTCGCTGTCTTCGCCGTACCCACCCACGGACAGGTCGAGCAGGCCGTCGAGACCGAAAGCCCTCAGCTTGACGCGCGCATTCGCCGCGATGTTGCCCGTGAGAACCGAGGAACAGACCTCGGAGTCCGCCGCGAGCGCCTTCAACGCCTCCTGGACACCGGGCAGAACCCGGCCCCGCCGTCGCAGATCCTCCTCTCGGCCCCGCCCGGCTTCTTCCAGCGCCCGCTGTGCCGACTCCCATCCGGGAACCGGCAGACCGTGACGGACGAACATCTCGCGCGTGATCGCCCGGTCCGTGCGTCCTTCCGTCGGCGCGGGCAGTTCGGCATCCCGCCCCGCGAGGGCCTTGAAGGCGTTGGCGTAGATCTCTTTGCTGACGCCGGCGTTGTCTACGAGGGTGTGGTCCACGTCCCAGAGCACGATGAGCTGCACGTGCCCAGGGTATGCAGCGTGAACTGCCTGTTAATAGGGCCCTCTTGGGACGTCCTGGCGTCCCGCAAGATCTTGCCGCGTCCCAGGACGTCCTGCGAGGATGCGAATGTGAACGAGCGGCTGCGTACGGTGATGATCCAGCGGAAGGTGACCCCGGAGGACCTTGCGGCCTCCTGCGAAGTCGACGTCAAGACGGTGGAGCGCTGGATCAGCCTGGGCCGGCAGCCACTCCGCAGGCACCGCTGGGCGGTTGCGGAACATCTCGGCGTGGACGAATCGTATCTGTGGCCGCCGGAGGAGGACGACGCCCCGGGACAGCCGGTGGAGCAGGCGGAACTGGTCGCCGCCTTTCCCAACCGTGCGAGCGTCCCGCAGAAGACTTGGGTTCGCCTCCTGCAGTCCGTGCAGGAGCACATCGACGTCCTGGTGTTCAGCGGGACGTTCTTCGCCCAGACCAACCCGCGCGTGGCGGCGATGCTCGCTGAGCGCGCCGACGCCGGCGTCCGGGTCCGCCTCTGTTTCGGCGACCCGTCGGGCAAGGCGGTCGCCGTCCGCGACGAGGAGGAAGGGATCGGCGGCACGCTCTCCGCGAAGATCAGGGCATCGCTCACCTACTACCGCAAGCTGATCGGGACCCCCGGCTGCGAGGTACGCCTGCACGACACGACCCTCTACAACAGCCTGTTCCGCTTCGATGACGCACTCCTCGTCAACCCGCACGTCTGGGGCCAGCCCGCCAGCGCCAACCCCTTGTTCGAACTGCGCCGCCTGGGGGACGACGGCTGGTTCGACCACTACGCCGGCAGCTTCGAGGCGGTCTGGGAGACTGCAAAACCCTGGTCACCCGAATCCATGTAAGGAGCACGGCCCGCGATGGGACGTACGGAGTACTGGTACGACGAGACCGCACCCAAGCCGAACACGCTGATCCCGGCGTGCAACATGCTCGCCGCCCGGGACGACGGAGCGATCCTCCTGCAGCGCCGCCGCGACACTGGCCAGTACGCGCTCCCCGGCGGAGCCATGGACATCGGAGAATCCCCCACCCAGTGCTCGGTGCGGGAATGCAAAGAGGAGACCGGAGTCGATGTCATCCCCATCGGACTCCTCGGCGTCTACTCGCTCCCCGAACACGTGGTCGCCTACACCGACGGCGAGATCCGGCAGGCATACGAGGTGACCGTGATCGGACGCCCCGTCGGCGGCCAACCGACCGTCAACGACGAAGCAGACGACGTCCGCTGGGTCCTGCCCGACGATTTGGACTCGTACGACATCCATCCATCGATGCGCCGGCAGATCGCCCACTACCTGGACGGGACATACCCGCACGTCGACTGAGCGCCATGCGCTCCCTTACCGCTCTGCCAAGAGCAGCCGGGCTTCGACTCTGCGCACAGTAGCTCGGAGTTCCTCATCGGCCCGGCGGATGAAACGCCCGACGATGCTGTCGCGGTCGTATCGCGTGAGGATCTCCGCCAGCCGGGCTTCCACGGTGGTGGAGGTGCCGTCCGGTGTTGTGGTCATGTCACAGTACGCCAGAGCGTCCACCAGCCCGGTGTTGTCGAGGATCGGGAACTCGGCCTCCAGCTCTTCCCTGAGCCCGCGCTCGTCCGCCTCCAGCAGCGCGCACGAGTGATTGGCGACCAGCCGTACCAAACGCTCGTCCGCCGCCGAAGAGTCGCGCAGGTAGCGGGCCCCATCCAGCGGATGGAACCCTGTCATGACCAGCGACGGCGCATATCCGATGTCGTGCAACATGGCAGCCGCCCAAATTAGCTCCGCATCGTCGCCCAGGATGCTCGCCAGGCACTGCGCCCTTTCGGCAACGCCCTGAGAGTGCGCCCAGCGCCGCGGCAGGGGCTCGGCGAGGAGGGAGTTGGCTAGATCGCGCGCCCACGCGGTGAGGTCCATGCTCCGCAGCCTATGGTGGTAGGCGCGTTGACTGGTTGGCGATCAGCAGGACGTCCCAGGACGTCTCGGGTAGTCCCGGCGCCTCGCATCCAGCCAACTTGCAGCAATGGCATTAAGCTTGTGATTTAACGTCCTGACATGAGCGGTGCGCACCCTTCTCGGTGGCCGTTCCGGTCAGGATTCGTTGTGTCAGTTCGTGTTGTCGATGACGCTGCGGGCTGCGAGGCGGAAGTTCTTGACTGCTTGGTAGAGGATTCGCTCTCGTTCGGCAGCAAGGGCGGTGTCCTCGGCTTTGCGGGTGCTGTCTCCCGCGTGAGCGTTCTCGGTCATCCGCCGCATGATGTGGGAGAGATCGCTGGAGGCGTGGGTGACTCGTGAGGCGACTTCCGCGAGGGAAGCCGGTCCTTCGAGGATGACGACTTCGGCAGCGCGGTGGACCTCGCGGGCCAGGGCGATGAAGCGGCGTATCTTCTCGTCGACGTCTGCCAGGTCGGGGTTGTCTGAACGCAGTGCGTCGAGGATGGCGTCCATGGCGATGTCGCGGTCATGGAGCGCGCTGAGATAGCTGGCGTATGCGTCGCGGCGATGCTGACGGCGCCACTGGTCATGCTGCGCCCGTGCCTGTGCCCGGCCAGTCACGATCGCGGCGGCGAGAGTGGCGATAGAACCGACAGCGGCGCCCAACAGCGCGGCAAGTCCTGCGTCCATGGGCCCAGTCTGCCGTTGTTGTCGTTCATCCAGTGCGCCGGGGTTTGGTGCCGACCTATCCGCACCGCGGTCCTCCTGTATCTGAACTCCGCCCAGGCCGCCCATCCCGCGTACCACCAGAGCATGGAGCGGCTACGCGAGATTGGCGTCCTGATCGGCTCGTACAAGCCTCACCAGCCGAAGGCCGGCGGTGGGGCGGACCGGTTCCGCTGGGAGGAGGCGTTGGAGCTGCTCGCACTCGGCTGGCCGCGCGGCCAGTTACGGGGTGAGCCGGTTCGGCCCGCGGAAGAGGAAGCTGGCCTCGCGGATGGAGTCCAGGCCGAGCAGCACCATCAGCACCCGCCCGAGGCCCATGCCGAGCCCGCCGTGGGGTGGGCACCCGTACCGGAACGCGTTCAAGTAGTCCCGCATCGGCTCGGGGCTCATGCCCTTCTCGGTGGCCTGCTGCACCAGCACGTCATACCGGTGCTCGCGCTGTGCACCGGTGGTGACTTCCAGCCCCTTCCACAGCAGGTCGAAGCTGAGCGTCACGCTCGGGTCGTCGGCCGGCCGCATGTGGTAGAAGGGCCGGATGCCGGCCGGGTAGTGCGTGATGAACACGAACTCGTGGCCGGTGGCCTGCTGGATGTGGGCGCTGATGCTCCGCTCGCCCTCCGGGTCCAGGTCCTCCTTGGCCCCTGCCCGGTCCCAGCCGCTCTCGCGCAGGATCTTCTGCGCTTCGGCCATGGTGACGCGCGGGAAGGGCGTCGTGGGCACGGTGACCTCGACACCGAAGCGTTCGGCGATCGCCCCGCCGTGCGCGTCCGCGACCTTGGCGATCGCGTGGGCGAGCATCTGCTCCTCGAACGCCATCACGTCCTCGACCCCGTCGATCCAGGCCAGCTCCACGTCGACGCCCGTGAACTCGGTGGCGTGCCGGGAGGTGAACGACGGCTCGGCGCGGAAGACCGGCCCGATCTCGAAGACCTTGTCGACGCCGGCCGAGATCGCCATCTGCTTGAAGAACTGCGGTGACTGCGCCAGGTAGGCGCTGCCGCCGAAGTAGCCGAGCTTGAAGACCTCAGCCCCCGACTCTGAGGCGGTGCCCATGAGCTTGGGCGTGTGCATCTCGGTGGCGCCCTGCGCGTAGGCGTACTCGCGCATGCCCTGTTCCAGGGTGGTCTGCACCGCGAACATCAGCTGGGTGGCGGGACGGCGGCGTACGTCCAGGAAACGCCAGTCCATCCGCTGCTCCAGGCCGGTGTGCTCGTCGATCGGTAGCGGTGTGGCGGCCGGGTTCAGGACCTCGACCGCCTCGGGGACGATCTCCAGGCCGCCGAGCTTGACCTGGGCAGCGTCGACGACGCGGCCGGTGATCCTGACGGCGGACTCGGATGTGAGGGCTTCGAGTTGGGCCTCCAGCGGCCCTTCGTCACGCTTGTGGGTCACCTGCACCATGCCGGTGCTGTCCCGCACGATGACGAACTGCATCTTGCGCTGCAAGCGGAGGGTGTTCACCCATCCGCAGACGGAAACGGTACGGCCGACGTGTTCTCGCAGGTCAGAGACGTGTACGCGGCTGTGGATCATTTCGGTCCTCCGAAGGACATCGTCATGATCCCTTGGGAGTGCGGGCGAGAAGGGCAACTCGCGGTACCACCGCACTTTCGCCGCCACCCAGTGGCGGCCTCATTCAGGCCCGGTGACGGGGGCCGGCCGACGGGGCATTGGACCACCGGGTGGGGTCATTCCTCCCCGCACTCGGGAGGGTCTTCACCACAGGGCACGAGACCGCCTTCCCAGCTTCCGGCGGCTCTCTCGGCTCGCGTGATCCGTGGCTACTTGTCTCCGTCGACGCGTTGCTGTGCAGGGTACGGAGCGGGTGGCGGCGATGGCAATCAAAAAACTGCCCTGAGCGGGTCCCATATGGCTGGCCGCGGCCGTCGATGCCAACGGTAGCTTCCGTACAGCAGACGCTCGGCGAAGTCGTGGTCGGGGGGACTTGATGGTGCCGAGCTGTATCTCAAGGTCGGCCACATCGACGTCTCAGATCAGACGCGGCGTCGAACTCACCTGCGTGAGTCGCCGTTTCCATTTGCCCTCGATGTGTGGCAGGCGCGTTGTCAGGGCGCCTATCGATGGTCATGCGGAGGAACGGCACTTCCGATCGATGTCGACCCGAGCGAGATCGTTGATGCCACGCCCGGAAGGCTCGCACGGATCACGAAGCCCAACCGGGCCCCAGGGCGAGTCGGCCAGCTTGATGTGCGTCGCGTTGCTCGGTGATCCAGTGCTTGACCTGGCGTACGGAGTTCGGCACTGGTTGGTCCGTGGTGTCGAGCAGTTGAATGCGCCATCGGGGATCACTGGTGTGCCAGCTGGTCCAGCGGTGCCAGACCATCTTGTGCCAGCTGTTGTCGATGATGACGTCGGGCCTGTGGCCCGGGTCGAGCGCGTGCTGCCTGTGCCATGTGGCCCAGCCGAGGAAGGCGTCGACAGCCGGCGCGTCCCACCGGCCGGGGTCACGTGCGGCAAGACGAGCGCGCCGGACCTCGTCGGCGACATCGACCAGGCATACGGCGATGCCATCGAGAAGTGGCGCGGAGGGAACGGCGAGGACTTCACCCAAAGGAGACTGCCCGGTGAGCAACAGGTCGATGCCGCGCGCCTGGTACTCCAGCGCGCGCCGCACCCACATCTCGGTCATGCGGTGGCGCCAGTGCAGGTCGGCGCCCGCTGGCACACCGAGTTCATCGAAGTCGTGCACGGCTATTTGCGGAAGCCTGCTGGCGGTGGCGTAGGCGAGCGTCGTCTTGCCCGAGCAGCTCGACCCGGTGAGCTTGAACAACATTGCCTCACAGTGCCAGCGCCTCAGCGCCTCTCTCGACCCATTTCTGCTCGCCCACTGCCTCGGCCGGGTACCAAGCGAGGTAGCGGGTGCCAGGAAGGCCGACGTCCACCGCAAGGCAGCCCGTTACCTGCAGGATGCCGGCCGGGCGTACTGAGGGGCAGTGGGACGGCTCGACGGCGTAGGCAATACCCGGTGTGCCTCGCGGAGCATGTCCTGCCCAGTACTTCGCCCAGCTCGCGCCGCAGTTCATCCGCGTTGGTGACCCACTGCCGACAGAGCCAGTTCTACACCGCGGGTCGGCGGGAGGCTCGTCCACGTGCTCCACTACGAGCCCAGCGGCGCCTGCCTGCTCCTCCCAGACGGGTTCCGCGCCGTAGCGACCGGGCTAAGACGAGCCGGCCACCTGGGCCAGGACGCGGCCGGGCGCGCGCACCGCCGCTTCCCTATCGGCGGCGCGACCGAGGGCGTCCACGCACATGCAGCGGGGCCCCACGCAGTGAGTAAGGGGCTGCCGGAAACCTTCAGCTCACGGCAGACGGGAAAGAACCCCAACGGACTGGAACCTCCTGCGGGATCATGCCAACGTACAACGACCCGCAAAAACACCAGGTCAGCTAAGGGGTATCGGCATCCGGGCCGAACCGGCCGTCGGCCAGCCGTCCCCAGTTCACAGCCCGCGACACTCGATCCTATGACCGAGCGCAGCCCCAAGGAGGTTCATCTGTCGAATCCCGCAATCCGCTCTGCTCGTTTCACTGCCCCCAATCCTTATGGCGCTCGGCGCCGTGAACGCGTGGGCCGCCCAGGTGACGGAGGACTATGCCGCCTTGTACGGCGCTGTGTCTCTGCGTCTGCGCGGCAGGACTATTCGGTGAGGACCTGTTACAACGCGGCTACCACCGCGACCGAGAGGTCCTCACGTACATCGCGGTACATCCCGGCGTCGCAACTCGCCACTCCGCCCAGGCCATTGGCGCCTCCGAGCGGGTTGTGGCCCGCAACCTCGACCGCCTCACCAGCGACAGGCTGCTGGTGCTTGATGCCGATGACGCGACCCCCGCTCTCCGCTCGTACCGTCTGGCCTCCTGACCGATGCGAAGGATGGGGCGAGGGACAGATCTCGTAGTGCAGAGCGATACGTAGCAGACGATCCCCGGTTACCGAAACCGGGGCTCCTGCGGAGCATTAATGGTGTTCGCACCCGGCTGTGCTTGGCGGTGGAGCCGTAGCGAATGGTGCCGCCAGTTTGCCTACCCCGATCGGTAGACGCGGCGTTGTGATGTTATGTCGGCCTGTTCGAGGAGAGTGAGTATTCTGTCCGATCCCATCAAGAAACTTCCGCCGAACTCGAAGGGGAAGGTTCGATACCGGTTTGTTGTCGACGCAGGAATCGACCCCGAAACTGGGAAACGTAAGCAGTTGAGGCGCACCTTCGACTCGTTGAAGGAAGCTAGGGCTGAGTACGCGAACATAACTAATCGGCGGCATGAAGGGTCGCTTGTGCCGCCCAACAAGATCACCGTGAATGAGTGGCTCGACCGATGGCTGGCCATGAAAGCGGAGGACCTCGAAGAAACCACCATCTACAGCTACGAGATTACCCTGGACCGAGTTCGGGGGAGGCTCGGCAATATTCGTCTCCAGGACCTTACTGAAGAGCACGTGGAAGAGTGGAGGGACTGGGCGCTGGCGCATGGCCGCGTGCGTGGTAAAAGGGCCGGGACGCCGCTCAGTGTCACGAGTGTAGATATGAGCCTCGCTCGGCTGAAGGAAGCTCTGGGGAGAGCCGTTACCCGGCGATTGGTGTACGTCAATGTCGCTGCGCACGTGACCATTCCCCGGAGGGCGCGCAAGGAAGAGCGGAAGACTAAAGAGGAGGTGCCGCCCTGGAACGTCCAGGAGGTTCAGAAATTCATACATGGAATAAGGGGCGAGCGTCTCTATGCTGCGCTTCTTCTTTCGCTGATGGGGCTTCGTCCAGCTGAAGTCTGCGGCCTCCGGTGGGAAGATGTGGACTTGGAGAATGCGACGATCGTCATTGCCAACACGCGCACGATGATGGGTAACCGGTACGTGGTGGAGAAGGACACCAAGTCTCTTGCGGGTGAGCGGGATCTGCCGCTGCCGGCGCTGGTGCTGGGGGCCCTCAAGGCATTCCGGGCTCTCCAAGCCGAGGAGAGGCTCGCTCTGGGGGAGGCGTACACGGTGTCGGGCTACGTGCTGGCGCACGAGGCGGGAGATCCCTTCACGATCAAGCAACTTCGCCGACGCGCGTACCGGCTTATGGAGCTTCTCGGGCTCCGTCGCGTCAGGCTCTACGACGCACGCTCGTCGTGCTTCACCTTCCTGGCCAACAACGGGGTCCCGGACCACATCCTCGCGCGATGGGCCGGACATACGAACGTAAAGACGACCAAGCGATGGTACGTCAAGCCGGATGTGGAAGATCTTCGCGGAGCCGCCACCACTTGGGATGGCCTGCACGGGGGTGCGGCGGAGGGGCAAGAGTGAGCCACGCGGACTATCAGCCGAGCGACTTGCGAGCCCTATGGCCAGCAGGATTGGGGCGAGGTGGATTCGGAGTCCGCTTGCTGGTTTTGGGACCGGTGGCTGTAACTGAGAGCATCGGCTACGGCCAAACCTTCTACCAAGCGTTCACCGTGTGGTATTCAAGCTGCTGTTGTGCGGGATTCCGGAAGGTTTCCAGGTGAGTCACGCCGAGCCTCGTCCGTGCCACCACACTCGATGCTGCAACCCGAACCGCCTGGAGGCCGTGATCAGAGAGGGAAGCGTTGCTCGTAGCGACTGCAGGAGGGCATGCGCCCGGAGGGCTCACTGCCGACACGGCCACGAGTACATGACGGAGAACGTATACCTGGGTTCTCGTCGGCAGGTCCGGCACTGCCGGAGCGGGGCAAGGCCCGCTAGGTCCACCCCGGCGATGTGACATCTCGTGACAGATGAGAGGGTCAGGCGGGTGAGTGAGACACCACCGAACACCCTGCAATACCGCTTTGACGGGCCAGAAGACGCCCCAGTCCTGATCCTGGGTCCCTCACTGGGTACCACATGGCACATGTGGGACCGGCAGATCCCGGAGCTGACCAAGCAGTGGCGGGTCTTCCGGTTCGACCTGCCGGGCCACGGCGGCGCGCCCGCGTACCCCGGCGGCTCGGTCACCGAGCTGGCCGCCCGGCTGCTTGCCACCCTCGACGCCGTCGGCGTCCAGCGCTTCGGCTACGCGGGCTGCGCGCTCGGCGGCGCCATCGGGGCCGAGCTCGCGCTGCGCCATCCCGACCGCCTCGCCTCGCTCGCGCTGATCGCCGCCTCGCCCCGCTTCGGCACGGCCGACGAGTTCCGCCAGCGCGGGGTGATCGTACGGACGAACGGCCTCGACCCCATTGCCCGTACCTCCCCGGACCGCTGGTTCACCGCGGGGTTCGCGGCGGCGCAGCCCGCGATCACCGAGTGGGCCGTGCAGATGGTCCGCACCACCGACCCCGGCTGCTACATCGCCGCCTGCGAGGCGCTCGCCTCGTTCGACGTGCGCGCCGAACTCGGCCGGATCGGCGTCCCCACGCTCGTCCTCGTCGGCTCCGACGACCAGGTCACCGGCCCCGCCGAGGCCCGTACGCTCGTCGCGGGCATCCCGGACGCCCGCCTCGCCGTCGTCCCCGGCGCCTCGCACCTCGTCCCGGTCGAGCAGCCCGCCGCGGTCACCGACCTCCTCGTACGCCACTTCTCCACGGCCTGGCAGCCCGCCTACGACTCCACCACCGGCCAGATCGCCATCCCGGCGGCGCCCGTCAAGCCGGTACTCGCCGCCGTCCCGCAGCAGACCACGCAGACCGCACCGCAGTCGGGGCCACAGACCGGGCCGGTGGCCGAGATCGCCCCGGCCGCCGTGCAGCCCGTGGCAGAGGGCAGACCCGACCCGTACGACGCCGGGCTGAAGGTCCGCCGTGAGGTGCTCGGCGACGCGCACGTCGACCGGGCGATGGCCTCGGCGGACGAGTTCTCCGGCGACTTCCAGGAGTTCATCACCCGCTACGCCTGGGGCGAGATCTGGGACCGGCCCGGCCTCGACCGCCGCTCCCGCAGCTGTGTCACGCTGACCGCCCTGGTCGCCGGCGGGCACATGGACGAACTCGCCTTCCACACCCGGGCGGCCCTCCGCAACGGCCTCACCCCGAACGAGATCAAGGAAGTCCTCCTCCAGGCCGCCGTCTACTGCGGCGTACCGGCCGCGAACAGCGCGTTCAAGGTCGCCCAGCAGGTGATCCGCGAGGAGACCACCCCCGAGGAGTGACAGCGGGGGCGAGCCGCCGGGGGCAGGATGGAGCCATGAAGCTCACGCTCACGAAGAAGTCGCACGCGTGCGTCCGTCTGGAGAAGGACGGACGCACGCTCGTCATCGATCCCGGTGCCTTCAGCGAGGAGGACGCCGCGGTCGGCGCGGACGCCGTCCTGGTCACGCACGAGCACGCGGACCACTTCGACGAGGGACGGCTCCGCGTGGCCCTGGACGCCAACCCGGCCGCCGAGATCTGGACCCTGCGGTCTGTCGCCGAGAAGATCTCCGCCGCCTTCCCGGGCCGCGTGCACACCGTCGGCCACGGTGACACGTTCACCGCCGCGGGCTTCGACGTCCAGGTCCACGGAGAACTCCACGCCGTCATCCACCCGGACATCCCGCGCATCACCAACGTCGGCTACCTCATCGACGGCGGCCGCGTCTTCCACCCCGGCGACGCCCTCACCGTCCCCGATCACGCCGTCGAGACGCTGATGCTCCCCGTCATGGCCCCCTGGAGCAAGATCTCCGAGGTCATCGACTACGTCCGCGAGGTCAAGCCCCAGCGCGCGTACGACATCCACGACGCCCTCCTCACCGACCTCGCCCGCCCGATCTACGACCGCCAGATCGGCGCCCTCGGCGGCGCGGAACACCTGCGGCTCACCCCCGGCGCCTCGGCCGACCTCTGAGGGGATGACCGGGCGGGACGGCGTTGTCAGACCCGCCCGGTAAGTTGTGGGCATGCGTATCGCCACCTGGAACGTGAACTCGATCACCGCCCGCCTCCCGAGGCTTCTGGCCTGGCTGGAGAGCAGCAACACGGACGTGCTCTGCCTCCAGGAGGCCAAGATCGCCGAGGACGGCTTTCCGTTCGAAGCACTGCGCGAGCAGGGCTACGAGGCCGCGGTGCACGCCACGGGCCGGTGGAACGGCGTGGCGGTGATCTCCCGCACAGGCATCGAGGACGTGGTCAAGGGCCTGCCCGGCGACCCCGGCTACGACGGGTCCGTGGAGCCCCGCGCGATCTCCGCGACCTGCGGCCCGGTCCGCGTCTGGTCGGTGTACGTGCCGAACGGCCGCGAGGTCGACCACCCGCACTACGCCTACAAGCTCCAGTGGTTCGAGGCCCTCAAGGCCGCCGTCGCGGGCGACGCCGCCGGCGGCCGCCCCTTCGCCGTCATGGGCGACTACAACGTGGCGCCGACGGACGACGACGTGTACGACGTCGCCGCCTTCGAGGGCCTCACCCACGTCACCCCCGCCGAGCGCGCCGCCCTCGCCTCCCTCCGCGAGGCCGGCCTCTCCGACGTCGTCCCGCGCCCCCTCAAGTACGACCACCCCTTCACGTACTGGGACTACCGCCAGCTCTGCTTCCCCAAGAACCGCGGCATGCGCATCGACCTGGTGTACGGCAACGAACCGTTCGCGAAGGCGGTCAAGGACGCGTACGTGGACCGCGAGGAGCGCAAGGGCAAGGGTGCCTCGGACCACGCGCCGGTCGTGGTGGATCTGGACGTCTAGGCCGTTACAACAGCCCGAGGTCCACCGACTCGGCGAGCGCCGCGAGCCCCGCGTCCCCCGGATGCAGATGGTCCCCGCTGTCGTACGCGGGGAGCATCCGGGAAGGCCGCGCCGGGTCCCGGAGCACGGCGTCGAAGTCCAACACCCCGTCGAACTCCTCGTTCCCCCGGATCCACTCGTTCACCGCGACCCGCTGAACGTCGGCCGCGGCCGTGCAGCGGGCCTCGCCCTCGCAGGGCGCGATCGTGGCCACGAGCATCCGCAGACCGCGCTCGTGGCCCCGGGCGGCGATCTCCCGCAGCCCGGCGATGACCCGGTCCGCCGACGCGCCCCAGCGGACGTCGTTGACGCCCTGGAAGACGACGGCGGTACGGGCGGAGGTCTGGGCGAGGACGTCACGGTCGAGGCGGTGCAGGGCGCTCACGCCGCCCGAACTGGTGGACACCCCGTCGCCGGGGTAGACGTCGGTGCCCACCCGGTTCGCCGAGATCCCCTGGTTGAGGACCCCGTAGCGCGGGACGGCGTCCTGGCTCCGCAGCCGGTCGGCGAGCACATCAGGCCAGCGGTGGTTCGCGTCGGGCGTGGACTTGTCGCCGTCGGTGATCGAGTCGCCGAGGAGCACGACGGAGCCCGGCCCGCCTCCCACGTCGACACCGGTCAGCAGCGGCCAGCTCGTGATCGTCGAGGTGTACGCCGCCGCCGAGCCGTCGCCCGCGTGGTCGCCCGGTTCGCTGACGTACGAGGTCTGCTGGGTGAGCCGGTGGACGGGCGCGGCCGACACCGTGCCCGGCAGATGGAAGCTCACCAGCAGATCGCTGTCCGCAGGTACCTCGAAGCCCAGCGGATTGCTGAACGCCTGTGCCCCCGCCGGGATTTCGGTCCCCGCCGCACCCCGGAAGGACAACGGCACCGGCACACTCCGCGCGGCGGCACCCTCGGCCCGCAACGCCACCGTCGCGCTTCCGACCCGTACCGGCGCCGACGCGAAGGTGTTGTCGAGCCGGATCCGTACCCGGGGCCCGCCCGCCGAGGTGTGCACCACGAGCCGTAGCGTCCGGTCGGTCCAGGACCTGACGGCCGAGTAGCCCGAGGTCGCGGTCGCCCAGCTCCCGGTCCAGCCCTGTGACCCGGACCGCACGGACAGGGCGAACACATGCAGGTCCCGGTTGCGCGGCAGGGTCACCGAGGAGACCTCACGGCCGGGTAGGACCGGCACGGTGACGACGTACAGCCGTGCCTTCTCGGCGAGTTGACCGCCGGGGGTGTTGACGCGGGGGAGCGCCACGGCCTTGGTGGCGAGTGGGCCGGTGCGCCAGTCCGGGGCGGTCAGGCGGTACGTCGAGCGGGCGCCGCCCGCGTAGCGGACCGTGCCACTGCCGACGGCGTCGGTGCCGCCCGTGCCGGCGACCAGGAAGGCGAGGGCGTCGCCACGGCCGCGTGCCCGTACGGACTGGCCGTTCGCGCGTACGTTGTCCGGCTCGCCCGCGGTGCGGCGCGGCCAGGTCAGGCGTGCGCCCTGGACTGTCAGCGCGCGCCCGGGCGTCCAGCCGGCGGTGGTCAGGTCCTGTGCCGAGAGGGAGCCGCCGGAGCCGTCGAAGTCGGCCTCGGCGGGCCGGGCGTCGTCACTGACGGCCCTGTTGTCGAAGAGCCGTTCCAGCGGCGCCGGTTCGGTGCCCTCACCGGTGGCGGCCCGGGCGGAGGTGACGGGTGCGAGCGCCGCCAGCAGACCCAGTACGACGCCCGTTCTCCAGACACGTCGGCGCACGCGCGCCCCCTCCCGTTTCGCTGATGACGACATGACGACGATGACGAATGCGACATCGACGATTGCAACGATGAGACGACAGATGCGCCACGAAACTAAGGAGACGTCAGGGACCCGTCAACGAGGTGCGTGTGAACCACGGACGAACTCGCGGCGAACAGGGCGAACAGGCGGCGCCCGCGCGCCTGTGGTGCGAAGGGCGGTGCGAATGACACGCTGACCGCATGAACATCTCGTTCCTGGGCAACTGGCGCAAGAGGCGTGGCCCCGCTTTCGGGGTCGCGGTGTTCTCCGGCGGTGGCGACGGTGACGGCCATGACGGCGGTGACGACGAAGGTCACGAAGGCCTCGCCGAACTTCTCTCCGAATGCGAACTGCTGCGCACGCAGGCCCAGCAGGCCGGTGTCGAACTCGACGACTCCGCCGCCTCGTTGGAGGCCCTCGATCAGCTCGTGCCCCGCTGGCGCGACGACGAGGAAACCCTGGCCTGGCTCGGCAACGACGCCGGGCTCTATCTCGGCACGGTCGTCGTACGCACGATCCCCGGCGCCCGCTGGGAGATCTGGCCGGGCGGTCAGCCCGTGGTGCGGCTGGCCTCCGGCAGGGAGATCGACGTGGTCGAGGCCGGACACGAATGGGCCGCCAGCGGCGTACCGGAACTCTCGCAGCTGTACGCCGAGATCGCGGAGGGCAACGCTCCCTGAGGGCGGCCGACTTCTGATGACCGGTGCCTCTGGACCGGCTGCGCGCCTCGACTACGATGAGCGGTTCATCCACTTGAGGGTGATCGAGGCCGAGGGCGCCACCCCGGTCTCACCAGGAACGCTGCTGCCGAGCGCGCAGTAGCCAAGGGGCCAGGCCCGCCCGGCGGCAGCCGGAGATCACTGCTCGCGCAGCGGGATCGACACGTACGACGGGTCGTTCGGCGGCGAGGAGAAGGTCAGCTGCGCGCCGGTCGGGTTGTGCTCGATGTAGAGCGGGTCAACCTCCCCCACCGACGACCAGGGCGAGACGGTGGCCCGCCGGAACGTCGTAGGCCGTGGAGAACAACTCCAGGTCCACGCCGAACGGCTCGCCCGGTGTCTTCCCGTGGAAGGTGTACGGCGCGTTGCTGACCAGCTTGCCGAGGCCGAGCGGGCCCACGTCGTAGAGGTACGCGACGAGGGTGCCGCTCTCCTTGGTCGCGGTGACCGTGGTGTGCAGCTTCGCGGTGCCCCGCACGGCCTGCGCCTCCTTGTACTTCTCCGACTGCCACACGGCCGCGTAGCGGCGGGGGAGCAGCGGCATGGAGGCGATGGGCGGGAGCTGGGCCACCTGGTCCAGGACGCTGGACAGGAAGATGATCCCGCCGTTGGCGCCCGAGTCGACGTTCGCGCGGATCGTGGTGCCGCTCGTGAGGGCGATCTTCTTGCGGGTCGCGGTGACGGACTTCCAGTCCGGATAGCCCTCGAAGCCGCCGCCGGTACGGGACTTGAGCTGGACGGGCCGCTCGCGGTCGATGCCGTTGGCCGTGCCCTTGAGATGGTGGTCGAACCAGCGCCGGGTGTCCGTCCACACGTCGTTGGGCAGCCCGAACAGGCCGGTCGCCTCGGTGGTGGCGTGGTCGCCGGGCCGTAGCTCCAGCCGCTTGGGGCCGGTGAGCTTCTCGTAGAAGTCGGCGTACTGGTTGGGCGGGAAGATGGAGTCGCCCCAGCCGTTGGCGAGCATGACCGCCGTGCCGTGGGCGTTGAGCCGGTCCACATAGGTCGCGGGGGAACGTTTCTTCCCCCAGGCGATCATCTCCTCCTCCTTCGCCAAGTTGGAGGCGAAGAAGTTCTTGAAGATCTCCTGGAGTTCGGGGCTCGGCCGGCCGGTGATCCGCCCGGCGCCGTCGAGGAGGGCGGCCGCCTGGGAGTGCTGGGTACGGCCGGAGTAGATCGAGTCGATCAGATCGCCCCACCCGCTCGGCGCGGCCACCACCTTGACCCGCTTGTCGTGCGCGGCGGCGAGCAGACTGATGCCCGCGCCGTACGACAGCCCCGCCATGCCGATGTGCTCGGCGTCGGCCGGGGTGTGGGCGAGCGCCCAGTCGATCACCTCGGAGGCGTCGGCTATGTCGGGTGGACCCGCCACTTCTATGTACCCGCCGGACTCCCAGAAGCCGCGGGCGTTGTAACTGACCACCACATAACCGGCGTTGGCGAGCTTCTGCGCCTGTGCGAGGTATTCGATCCGCGGGAGGCCCCAGCTCGTGGGGAGCACGAGGAGCGGGTACGTGCGGGTGGCGTCGGCCGGGGCGACGACGCCCGCCTTGAGGACCGTGCCGCCGTGGCCCTTGATGTCGACGAAGCGCGTGGTGGGCGCGCTCGTCGCGGCGGGGGCCGCCTGGGCCGCGGGAGCCGGCCCGAGGGCTGCCGGCGACCAGGGCGGTCGAGACGGCTCCCACGGCCGTCGTACGCAGTGCCCTGGGCCTGTTCGAGGTCTTGCCGTTTCTCATGGGTCACACCTCACTCGTGTAAGTACAAAGTGACCCGAAGGTAACCGGGGCTCCTTACTGGAGGTAACTCCCCAGTAAGTTACGTGAAGGTGACAATCGCCTCCCCGGCCCCGCCCGGCTGCTATGAGGTGCGATGCGAGGCCGTCGCCGGAACCACCGCTGCCGCCGGTGTCTGGGCGGCGCGCGTGACGTCCGCGACGAGTTCGACGACATCGGGGCCGTACGCCTGGGAGTTGACGACCTTCAGCAGGAGGACGAAGGTGCCCGTGCCGTACTTGCGGAACAGCCGTTCGTGGTGACGGGCGAGATAGCGGGTGGCGGCCTGGTTGCTGATGGCGCGCTGGCCGCAGAAGAGGAAGACGGGCCGGGACTGGTCCGGCTGGCCGGTGGTGAGCCGGGCCAGGATCACGTGTTCGTTGACGCCGGGTTCCAGGCGGTAGCGCTCGCTGCCGATCTGCAAGGCGCCCCGGTCGGGCCCCGGCTCGGGGTTGGTGTTGAAGCGGATGCCGGGGAGCATCGCGGCGAGGTGAGCGGCCACGCGGCGGTTCGAGCCGGGCCCGCCCACGCAGAACTCGGTGCGCTCGCCGAAGCCCTGCTGGGCGGCGTCCTGGGTGATGATCTGGGCGTGCGCACCGCAGTCCTTGATGAGCGCGGAGAGTTCCAGCAGCGCGAACACGTCGAACCGGTGCACCGCCAGGTCCGCGCTGGACGGGTCGCGGTTGACCACCAGCAGGGACTCGGAGCTGTCGGGCAGTCCGAAGAACGTCTGCTTGCGGCGGAGCTTGCGCTTCCACAGGTAGGTCCGGACGAACCAGCCCAGCGAGGCACTGGTGCCCGCCGCGATCACGCCGAGGACGATATTGCGCACGTCGTCATTCATGGCCGCGCATGGTAGCGGGCGCCGCGAAACGCCGCCCGAAGCCATGTCCGATTCACCGGCCTGTGATGCCTCCTGACGGGACCATGGCAACCGCGTTAGTCTGCGCGGACGGTCGTTGGCTGACGGTCGTTGACTGGAGGTTGTGGATGCGTCTGCGTCGCCCTGTCGCGCGGAAACTGGCGGTTCTGGCGGCTTCGGCCACCGTGGTGTCGGTGGGGGCGGCGGCGCCACCGACCTCCACCGCGACGGACCCCGTCGAGAAGGTGCCGGTCGCCGTCGGTTACGGCGGTGTCGTCTCCAGCGTCGACCCGGACGCCTCGGCCGCCGGGATCGAGGTGCTGAAGAAGGGCGGCAACGCGGTGGACGCCGCCGTCGCCACGGCCGCCGCGCTCGGGGTCACCGAGCCCTACTCGGCCGGTATCGGCGGAGGCGGCTACTTCGTCTACTACGACGCGAAGTCCCGCAAGGTGCACACCATCGACGGCCGCGAGACCGCACCGCTGAGCGCCGACGAGAATCTCTTCCTGGAGAACGGCACGGCGATCCCCTTCGCGGAGGCCGTCACCAGCGGGCTCAGCGTCGGTACGCCCGGCACACCTGCCACCTGGCAGACGGCGCTGAGGAGTTGGGGCAGCAAGCCGCTCGCCAAGCTGCTGAAGCCCGCCGAGAAGCTCGCCCGGGACGGCTTCACCGTCGACGCGACCTTCCGCGCCCAGACCGCCTCCAACGAGGCCCGGTTCCGGAACTTCCCGGCCACCGTCGACCTGTATCTGCCCGGCGGTGAGCTCCCGGTCGTCGGCTCGACCCTCAAGAACCCCGATCTGGCCCGTACGTACGAGGAGCTGGGCCGCGAGGGCGTCGGTGCCCTCTACCGGGGCGACCTCGCCCAGGACATCGTCGACACGGTCAACAAGCCGCCGGTGGATCCGGGTTCGGGCTACAACGCCCGCCCCGGTGACCTGACGACGGAGGACCTCGCCGCGTACCGCACCAAGCGCCAGGCGCCCACGAAGGTGTCGTACCGGGGACTCGACGTCTACGGCATGGCCCCGTCCTCCTCCGGCGGCACCACGGTCGGTGAAGCGCTCAACATCCTTGAGCGGACCGACCTTTCGAAGGCGAGCGACGTCCAGTACCTGCACCGCTTCATCGAGGCGAGCCGTATCGCGTTCGCCGACCGCGGGCGGTGGGTCGGCGACCCCGCCTTCGAGGACGTACCGACCAAGGAACTGCTGTCGCAGCGGTTCGCCGACTCACGCGAGTGCCTGATCAAGGACGACGCGGTGCTCACCAGCCCCGTAGCACCGGCCGACCCGCGCAACCCGGCGGCCTGCGCGACGGGCGGTACGGCGGCCCCGACGACGTACGAGGGCGACAGCACGACCCACCTCACGGTCGCCGACAAGTGGGGCAACGTCGTCGCGTACACCCTCACCATCGAGCAGACCGGTGGCAGCGGCATCACCGTGCCGGGCCGGGGCTTCCTGCTCAACAACGAGCTGACCGACTTCTCCTTCACCCCGGCCAACCCGGCGGTGCACGACCCGAACCTGCCCGGGCCGGGCAAGCGGCCGCGCTCGTCGATGTCGCCGACGATCGTGCTGGACCAGCACGGCAAGCCGGTCGTGGCGCTCGGCTCGCCCGGCGGCGCGACCATCATCACCACCGTCCTGCAGACGCTCACCGGCTTCCTCGACCGGGGCATGCCCCTGGTCGACGCCATCGCCGCGCCGCGCGCCAGCCAGCGCAACCAGACCACGACCGAACTCGAACCGGGCCTGTGGACCAGCCCGTTGAAGACCGAGCTCGAAGCCATCGGCCACGGCTTCCGGCAGAACCCCGAGATCGGCGCGGTGGCCGCCGTCCAGCGTCTGTCGAACGGCAAGTGGCTGGCCGCCGCGGAGACGGTACGGCGTGGGGGTGGCGCGGCGATGGTCGTGCATCCCGCGAAGTAGTCCTCTATCCCGGGGCGGGCGGTGTCGTGCGGAAGGTGAGCCGTCCGTCCTCGGTCTCCGCCACCACCCGGCTGCCGGACGGCAGGTGGCCGTCCAGGAGCAGCCGGGACAGGGGGTTGTCGACCTCCCGTTGGATCGTGCGGCGCAGCGGGCGGGCGCCGTACTCGGGCTGGTGGCCGTGGCGGGCGAGCCAGTCGACGGCCTGGTCGGTGAACTCGATGGTGACGTCCCGCTGGTGCAGCCGGTCCCGGGTGTGCTCCAGCAACAGGCCGGTGATCTGCCGTAGTTGGGCGTCGGTGAGCGGGCGGAAGACGACGATCTCGTCGACGCGGTTGAGGAACTCCGGCCGGAAGTGCTCGCGCAGCGGCCTGAGGATCCGCTCGCGCCGCTCCTCCTCGGCCGCCTCGGTGCCGCCCGCCGAGAAGCCCAGGCCGGCCCCGCCGCGGCCGATCGCCTCCGAGCCCAGATTGCTCGTCATCGCGATCACCGTGCTGGTGAAGTCGACCGTGCGGCCCTGGGAGTCGGTGAGCCGGCCGTCGTCGAGGACCTGGAGCAGGATGTTGAAGACGTCCGGGTGGGCCTTCTCGACCTCGTCCAGCAACAGCAGCGAGTACGGGTGCCGCCGTACGGTCTCCGTCAGCTGGCCGGCCGCCTCGTGGCCGACGTAGCCGGGCGGGGCGCCGACCAGCCGGCTGACCGTGTGCCGCTCCTGGTACTCGCTCATGTCGAGGCGCACCATCCGCTCCTCGCTGCCGAAGAGCGCCTCTGCGAGCGCGCGGGCCAGTTCCGTCTTGCCGACACCGGTCGGGCCCAGGAAGAGGAAGCTGCCGATCGGCCGGTCGGGGCTGGAGAGCCCGGCGCGGGAGCGCAGTACGGCGTCGGCGACCACGTCCACCGCCTCGTCCTGCCCGACGACCCGCCGGTGCAGATACCGGGCCAGCCCGAGGAGCCGTTCCTTCTCCTCCCGGGTGAGGCTGCTGACGGGGATGCCGGTCTGCCGGGACACCACCTCGGCGATGTCCTCGGCGGTGACCTCCAGGCTCTGCCCGTCGTCGGCCTGTTCCTCGGCGTGCCCCTCGGTGATCCGGCTCTTCAACTCGCCGATCCGGTCTCGGAGCCGCGTGGCCTCCTCGTACTCCTCACTCGCGACCGCCTGGTCTTTGTCCCTGGTCAGCTGCTCGATCTCCCGCTCCAAGGCCCGCACGTCCGTGCCCTTCGTATGGGCCCGCAGTCGCACCCGGACCCCGGCCTGGTCCATCAGGTCGATGGCCTTGTCGGGCAGCCGGCGCTCGCTGAGGTAACGGTCGGAGAGGTCCACGGCGGCCGCGAGTGCCCCGTCGGTGTAGCGGACCTGGTGGTGGGCCTCGTACCGGTCCCGCAGACCGCGCAGGATCTCCAGGGCGTCGGCGGCGGACGGCTCGGAGACCTGCACCGGCTGGAAGCGGCGGGCCAGCGCCGCGTCCTTCTCGATCCGGCGGTACTCCTCCAGCGTCGTCGCGCCCACGATGTTCAGCTCGCCGCGTGCCAGGGCGGGCTTGAGGATGTTGCCCGCGTCCATCGTGCCGCTCTCGCCCGCCCCGGCGCCCACGACGGTGTGCAACTCGTCGATGAAGACGATCAGTTCCTCGGAGTGCGTGCGTATCTCGTCGACGATGTTCGTCAGCCGCTCCTCGAAGTCCCCGCGGTAACGGGTCCCCGCGACCACTCCGGACAGGTCCAGGGCGACCACCCGGCGCCCGGCGAGCACGTCGGGCACGTCCCCCTCCGCGATGCGCTGGGCCAGCCCCTCCACGACCGCGGTCTTGCCCACGCCCGCCTCGCCGATGAGGACCGGGTTGTTCTTGCCCCGCCGGGAGAGCACCTCCACGGTCTGCTCGATCTCCTCCTCCCGGCCGATCACCGGGTCGATACGGCCCTGCCGTGCGAGATCGGTGAGATCGCGGCCGTACTTGTCGAGGGTCGGGGTGGGAGCGTGGCGCGGCATATCGGTGCGCGACTGCAGCCCGGGCGGCGTGCCCGCCGCCGGTGGTTCCGACGCCTCCGGCGGCAGCGCCGACGCCGGCAGTCGCGCGGCACCCAGGATGTGCCCGGCGGCCGAGTCCGGGTTCGCGGCGAGGGCGCTCAGGACGTGCTCGGGGCCTATGTAGCCGGAGCCGGTGGCCCGGGCCAGCTCATGGGCGTCCAGCAGGGCCCGCTTGACCGCCGGCGTCAGGGCCAGCGAGTCCGGCGTCGGCCCCTGCCCGGGCCGGTGACGGACCGGGCCCGCCCGCTCGTCGATCTCACCGGCCAACGCGTCCGGATCGGCGCCCGCCCGGGCCACCAGGGACCGGGTCGGCTCGGCCTCGAGCGCGGCCCGCAGCAGATGCTGGGTGTCCAGGTCACTGCTGCCGTGCCGCGCCGCGTACGCCGCCGCGTCCGCCACCAGCTGCCGGGCCTGGCCGCTCATCAGCCGCCCGATCTCGATCCGCTGGGGGCGCGGTCCACCGAAAAAGTGTGCGAAGAACTCACTGAAGGGGTCGGGGCCATAGCCCTCGGGGCCCGGGAATCGGCTGTTCATCCTCCCGCGAGTGCCCTGTCGCTGCGCGGCTATGCGGGGGGTGCCGTTGGGGGTCGGGGTGCGTTTTTGGGTGCGGGTGCGTTGTGGTTGCTCGCGCAGTTCCCCGCGCCCCTGAAAGACACGGCCCTGCGGGCCGAAAAGCACGGGGCGCAGCCCCTGCTTTTCAGGGGCGCGGGGAACTGCGCGATCAGCCCTCACTCACCCGCAGTCCGAAGGCAGCCCGCAGTGCTATGGCGCTACCGCTCGGTGAGGACTCGGGGGCCGGAGTCCGTGATGGCCACCGTGTGCTCTGTGTGGGCGGCCCGTGACCCGTCGTTCGTTCGTAGGGTCCAGCCGTCGGGTGCCTCGTGGTACCCGTCCGTGCCGCCGCCGATCAGCATCGGCTCGATGGCCAGTACCAGGCCCGGCCGGAGGGGCAGGCCCCGGCCCGGGCGGCCCTCGTTCGGGACCGGAGGGTCCTCGTGCATGTGGCGGCCGATGCCGTGGCCGCCGAAACCGTCGGGGATGCCGTAGCCGGCGGTGCGGCAGACGGAGCCGATGGCGTGGGCGATGTCGCCGATGCGGTTGCCGACGACGGCTGCCTCGATCCCGGCGGTGAGGGCCCGCTCGGCGGTTTCGATGAGCCGCAGGTCGGCTGGGTGGGGCTCGCCGACAGTGAAGCTGATCGCCGAGTCCCCGGCCCAGCCGCCCAGTTCGGCGCCGCAGTCGATGGAGACGAGGTCGCCGTCGCGCAGCCGGTACGAGGTCGGGATGCCGTGCACGATCGCGTCGTTGACCGAGGCGCAGATCACCGCGGGAAAGGGGACGGGCGCGAAGGAGGGCCGATAGCCCAGGAAGGGCGACGAGGCGCCCGCCGCGCGCAGCACCTCACGTGCCACCTCGTCCAGTTCGAGCAGTGATACGCCCACGTCGGCGGCCTTGCGTACCGCGGTGAGCGCTTGTCCCACGACCTGTCCGGCCTCGTGCATCGCGTCGATGGACGCGTGCGTCTTGAGTTCCACCATGCCAATTACTATACCGCTAGATGCCCAATTAATATACCGGTCGCCTGGCGGGGGCCGGCATTAGACTGGGCTCATGGTGCGCACCCCTCTCACCCCCGAAGAGCGTGAACGCGGCGAGCGGCTGGGCCGGTTGCTGCGCGAGGCCCGCGGCAGCCGCAGCATGGTGGAGATCGCCGCCGGCGCGGGCATCTCCGCCGAGACGCTCCGGAAGATCGAGACCGGCCGCGCCCCCACCCCGGCCTTCTTCACGGTCGCCGCCCTGGCCCGCACGCTGGGCCTGTCCATGGACGAACTCGCCGGCCAGTGCACACCGGTCGAGGTGGCGGCAACACCGGCCGCGGCGGTCGCCTGACCGTTCGTGCGGTCGCTTGGGGCCGATTTCGCGCACCTCGCCCCTACTTCGTCCTCACATCACGCACAGCCGCCGCTCGACCGCGCACAGCACACCGCGTCCACTTCGAAAACTTCGCGTAGCGCCGCTGTAACACAACTGGTGTTTTCTAGCGGACCGGAGCACTCCAGTCTGCCGGGGAGCAAGCGATGGCTGTGGATCAACTCCCGGGTCAAGTACGGGAGTTCGCCGGTTATCTGAACAAGCTGATGACCAAGCTCGACCAGGGCGGTGGCTGGTGCGCCGTTTTCTGGCAACGCGACCCCGACGGCATGCGCGCCTGTCTCGACGGCTTTGAAGTGCCGCCCTGGGACGTCGTGGAAGCGCTCATGCACGACCTCGCCGTCGCGTACGGCCCGGCGGCCGCGTCCCAGGAGACCGAGCGGGCCCGCGCCCTGCATGCGGCCTCGCTCGCCGCGTACGACTCCCGCCCCGGCGGCCGTGACGCCCTCGGTGACCGGCTCGACGGCATGATGCGCGAACAGCGCCTCGCCGCCGAACGCACCGCCGAACTGACCCGCCTGCTCCAGGCCGCCGCCACCCAGGAGGAGGCCGATTCGCTCCGTCTCGACCTGGCCTGGGCCCACGACGACCACGAACGCGCCACCGCCCGCTGCGCCGAACTGCGCAACCGCATCGAGCACCTCGACCGCCGCGCCCCGCACACCCCTGTGCGGGGCGCGACGCGCTTTCCGGAGGAGTTCGCCGGGGACGTCGTGCGGTTGCCGGAGCAGGAGGGGCACACGCGGCAGGATTCGGGGCGCGACGGACGTACGTACACCGCCGCCTTCCCCGACCTCGACGCACCGGTCCAAGCCGCCCCGGCCCCCGCCCCCGAGCCCCACCGCCCCGACCCGGAACCCCCGGCACCGACCCCGGCGCCCACCAAGCAGCGCTCCAAGCGCCGCCCCCGCGGCGGGGCCCGTTTCGCCGGTGTCGTGGACGCGGACGAGGCCCCGCCCGTCGTGGTCCCCGAGACCGCGCCGGCCCCCGTCGCCCCGAAGGGCCGTGCCGCCCGAGGCGCCCGGTACGCCGGTGCCGCCGAGCAGGTCGAGTCGGCGCCGGCGCGGCAGGAGCAGGCCCGGCGGCAGCCGCTGGACGACGAGGCGCGGCGGGAGATCGCCGGGACCGTCGGGCAGCTCGTCCGGCTGCGTAAAGAGAGCCGCAGCGGGGAGGCGCACGCCCTTCTCGTGGAGCTCGCGTACTGGCCCGCCGATCGTTTCCCGCTGCTCGCCGCCGAGATGCACCGGGCGGGGCTGGGTGCCGACTGGGCGACTCTTCTGTGGGAGGCGGCCTCGCTGCCGCCGGACCGGCTGGTCGCTGTCGCGGACGCGCTGAGCGTGGTGGGGCGTACCTCGGACGGGGAGCAGATGCTGCGGCAGGGTGTTCAGCGACCCGCCGAGGAGATCGGCGAGGCGGTGCTCGGGCTCGCCGCCGAGGGGCGTGAGCGGGAGGCGCGTGCGCTGCTCGACACGTATGTACACGTCCGTACTCCGGAGGAGGCGGCGCGCGTCGCGGAGGTCCATCCGCACCGGCTCGCGCCCCTTGTCCTGACGGCGGCGCGCGGTGTCTCGGAGGACCGCTACCGGGACGTGGTGCACGCACTGCGCGTGGCGGGACTCGCCTGAGGGCGGCCCGGGGCGCGGCGGGCTTCACCACCCGAGTCACCCGGGTGATCACCCACGCGAGTGCGAAACATGATCGACTCGGCTGCTTAACGGCGATGGTCTTGCCCAGCCCGTCGAGGGGGCTTACTTTCAGCCTCTACGGCCTGCGTCTACGGGCGTAGAGGTACGGGCGTAGAGGATCGTAAGGCTCACTGACTCCCCGGTCGAAGGAGCAGCTGCAATGGCCAACGTCGTACGCGCCGCCCTGGTCCAGGCGACCTGGACCGGTGACACGGAGTCCATGGTCGCCAAGCACATCGAGCACGCCCGTGAGGCCGCCCGGCAGGGCGCGAAGGTGATCGGCTTCCAGGAAGTCTTCAACTCGCCCTACTTCTGCCAGGTCCAGGAGCCCGAGCACTACCGCTGGGCGGAACCCGTGCCCGACGGGCCGACCGTCACCCGTATGCGGGAGCTCGCCCGGGAGACCGGCATGGTGATCGTCGTCCCGGTCTTCGAGATCGAGCAGTCCGGCTTCTACTACAACACCGCCGCCGTGATCGATGCCGACGGCAGTTACCTCGGCAAGTACCGCAAACACCACATCCCCCAGGTCAAGGGCTTCTGGGAGAAGTACTACTTCAAGCCCGGCAACCTCGGTTGGCCGGTCTTCGACACGGCGGTCGGCAAGGTCGGCGTGTACATCTGCTACGACCGCCACTTCCCGGAGGGCTGGCGCCAGCTCGGCCTGAACGGCGCCCAGCTCGTCTACAACCCCTCGGCCACCCATCGCGGGCTCTCCTCCCACCTCTGGAAGCTGGAGCAGCCGGCCGCCGCCGTCGCCAACGAGTACTTCGTCGCCGCGATCAACCGGGTCGGTGTGGAGGAGTACGGGGACAACGACTTCTACGGCACCTCGTACTTCGTCGACCCCCGCGGCCAGTTCGTCGGCGAGCCGGCGAGCGACAAGGACGAGGAACTCCTCGTAAGGGACCTCGACTTCGACCTCGTCGAAAAAGTACGCACGCTGTGGGCGTTCTACCGGGACCGCAGGCCGGACGCGTACGAAGGACTCGTCCGGCCGTGACGTGGGCACGATCCGTGCAGCCGTGGCACCCGCACGGCCGTACCGTCGTGACATACGCAGTACCCGTACAGCAGTGAAAGGAGTGGTGCAGCCGTGACCGACGAACTGCTCGGCCGCCACAAGGCCGTGCTGCCCGACTGGCTCGCGCTCTACTACGCCGACCCGATGGAGATCACCCACGGCGAGGGCCGCCACGTCTGGGACGCCGAGGGCAACAAGTACCTCGACTTCTTCGGCGGCATCCTCACCACGATGACGGCGCACGCGCTGCCCGAGGTCACCAAGGCGGTGAGCGAGCAGGCCGGGCGGATCATCCACTCCTCCACGCTCTACCTCAACCGGCCGATGGTGGAACTCGCCGAGCGCATCGCGCAGTTGTCCGGCATACCGGACGCCCGCGTCTTCTTCACCACCTCCGGCACCGAGGCCAACGACACCGCGCTGCTGCTCGCCACCACGTACCGGCAGAGCAACCAGATCCTGGCGATGCGCAACAGCTACCACGGCCGTTCGTTCAGCGCGGTCGGCATCACCGGCAACAGGGGCTGGTCGCCGACCTCGCTGTCCCCGCTCCAGACGCTGTACGTGCACGGCGGCGTCCGGACCCGCGGACCGTACGCCGACCTCAGTGACGCCGACTTCATCACGGCCTGCGTCGCCGACCTGGAGGACCTGCTCGGCCATGTCCGCCCGCCGGCCGCGCTGATCGCCGAGCCCATCCAGGGCGTCGGCGGCTTCACCTCACCGCCGGACGGCCTGTACGCGGCCTTCCGCGAGGTGCTCCAGCGGCACGGGGTGCTGTGGATCGCCGACGAGGTGCAGACCGGCTGGGGCCGCACCGGCGACAACTTCTGGGGCTGGCAGGCACACGGGCAGAACGGGCCGCCGGACATGCTCACCTTCGCCAAGGGCATCGGCAACGGCATGTCCATCGGCGGTGTCGTCGCCCGCGCCGAGGTCATGAACTGCCTGGACAGCAACTCGATCTCCACCTTCGGCGGCACCCAGATCACCATGGCCGCCGGCCTCGCCAACCTGGCCTACCTGGTCGAGCACGACCTCCAGGGCAACGCCCGCCGCGTCGGCGGACTGCTCATCGAGCGGCTGCGCGCGATCACGGCCCAGGTCCCGGAGGTCAAGGAAGTACGCGGCCGGGGCCTCATGATCGGCATCGAGCTCGTCAAGCCCGGTACGGAGGAGGCCAACCCGGAGGCGGCGTCCGCCGTCCTGGAGGCCGCCCGCCGGGAGGGCCTGCTGATCGGCAAGGGCGGCGGCCACAACACCAGCGCGCTGCGCATCGCGCCCCCGCTCTCCCTGACGGTCGCCGAGGCCGAGGAGGGCGCCGACGCCCTCGAACGCGCTCTGAGGAGCATTCAGTAACGCCAGATGTAAGGAACACCGCCATGACCACCGCCTTGGAACCCGCCCTTTCGGTACGCCAGGTCCTCACCCTGGACCGGGTCCTCGCCGGAGAGCCCGAGGTGGTGGCCGGGGCCGGTCAGCTCGACCGGCCCGTGCGCTGGGTGCATGTGGCCGAGGCCGCCGACGTGGGGGTGATGCTCAGCGGCGGCGAGATGGTCCTCACCACCGGGGTCCTCCTCGCCGGCGACGAGGAGGCCCAGGCCGAGTACATCCGCTCCCTGCACCGCGCGGAGGCCTCGGCGGTCGTCCTCGGCCTCGGCCGGGCCTTCCCGACGCCGCCCGACGTGATGCGCCGGGCGGCCGAGCGGTGCGGGCTGCCCATGGTCGTACTGCACCGGCCGTTCCCCTTCGCCGAGCTGACGGAGGAGGTGCAGTCCCGGCTCGTACGGCGCAAGTTCGCGGCGGTCAGCCTCTCCGAGGCCGTACGGACGGCGCTGACCGGGCTCATCACCGCCGGCGCCCCGCTGCAACGGCTCCTCGACGAGATCGCCAAGCACGCGGGCTGTCCGCTCGTCGTCGCCAACCTCGCCCACCGCGTCCTCGCCACGGCGGGGGAGCGGTCCGCGGTCGACGACGTGCTGCGCGACTGGGAGCGCGTCTCCCGGCAGGCGGGCGGCAACGAGGGCGACGGCTGGGTCCGCGCCGAACTCGGCGGGCGCGGGGAGCGCTGGGGCCGGATCGTGCTGTGCGGCTACCGCGGCGACACGGCCACCGGGCGGCTGCTCGCGGACCGGGCCGCCGAGGCGCTCGTCCTGCACCGCATGCTCGGCGGCGCGACCCACAGCTGGGAGGAGCAGTCCGCGCAGAGCCTGCTGACGGACCTGGTCTCCGGCGTCGTACCCGCACGCCAGCTGCTGCCGAGGGCACGGGCCGCCGGGCTCCCCGTCAACCGCCGTACGTTCGTCCCCCTCGTCGTCCGCGACGGGGACCCGGCCCAACTCGACCGCGTCCTGCGCATGCTGGGCCTCTCGGGGCTCGTCGCCGAACTTGCGGAGGGCGCCACCGCCGTCCTGCTGAGCCTCGCCCGGGACCAGGACGCGCAGGCGTTGACGGCGCATTTCGCGACCCGGCTGCGGTCGGAGTCAGGGGTACGCACGACCGTCGTGGCCGCCGCCGAGCCGCGGACCGTGTGGGAGGACGTACCCGCCGGGCTGCGCGAGGCGCAGCATGTGGCGGACGCCGTCGCCCAGTCGTCGGCGGCCGGGCTCGACCTGCCCGTCGTCGTACGACTGCGGGACGTCCATCTACGGGGCCTGATCCGCCTCTTGCGTGACGACCCGCACGTCCAGGCCTTCGCCGAGCGGGAGTTGGACGGGTTGCTGTGCGGGGACCGGCACGCCGAGCAGGACCTGCTGCCGGTGCTGCGAACCTACCTCGCCACCGGCCGCAACAAGTCGCACACCGCCCAGCTCCACCACGTCAGCCGGCCCGCGCTGTACCGCCGCCTGGAGGCGATAGAGGCCCGGCTCGGCGTGGACCTCGACGACTTCGAGCAGGCCGCCTCCGTCCACATCGCCCTCCTCGCACACGACGCGCAACAGAGCTGAAACACCCTGGGACCTGGGAAAACGCCGGTGAAACATGCGCCCTCGAAGAGATGACACCGTGCAACGCGAAACCCCCGCAGACGTGACACCGTGCAACTCAAACCCGATCTCCGGGCTTCCTACTCTCCTGGGGCGGGCGTCGGAAGTGCCGTCTGCCCTGCGGGCGGACGACGGCACTTCCG
>NZ_VTHJ01000063.1 GCF_008386495.1 Streptomyces tailanensis
CGCCATACAAACCGCACCCCCCGAGCTCTCACGCGAAGCGGGGTCGAAGGGGCAGCCGCCCCTGGGGATGATGGGTGTCCCCCCCCGCTCGAGCGAAGTCGAGAGTGGGGGAGGGCAGGGGCGGCGGGGGCGAGAAAACTCTCAGGACCAGCGACCGGTACGACCCAGCAACAACGCCCCCGCCGCCGTCCCCGCGGTCGACGTACGCAACACACTCGGCCCCAACCGATACGCCAAGGCCCCCGCCTCCCCGAACAGCGCCAACTCCTCCGGAGACACACCCCCTTCGGGGCCCACGACAAGCACGATCTCCCCCGCCGAGGGCAACTCGGCCGTGGCCAGAGTCCCCTCCCCGCTCTCATGCAGCACGGCCGCGAAATCCGCCCCCGCAAGAATCCCGGCAACCTGCTTACTGCTCGCCAACTCCCCGACCTCGGGAAACCGCACCCGCCGCGACTGCTTCCCCGCCTCCCGAGCCGTGGCCCTCCACTTCCCGAGCGCCTTGACCCCCCGCTCGCCCTTCCACTGCGTGATGCAACGCGAAGCCGCCCAGGGCACGATCGCGTCGATCCCGACCTCGGTCATGGTCTCGACGGCCAGCTCCCCTCGATCCCCCTTGGGCAACGCCTGCACCACGGTGATACGGGGCTGCGACGGCGGCTCCTCGTGGACGGTCTCCAGGTCCATCACCACAAGCCGGTCCTTGCCCTCGGCGGCCTTGACGACCCCCTCCGCCCACCGCCCGCGCCCGTCCGTGAGGACGACGTCCTCACCGGCGCGCAGCCGCTTCACGGAGACGGCATGCCGTCCTTCCGGCCCGTCGAGGACGAACTCCCCACCGCACCCGCCCGGCAGCACAAGCGAGTCGACGACGAAGACGGGCGCGGTCATCGCACGTCTCCCCGGGACACGCCCCCGGCCCCAGCCCCGCTCGCACCCGCGGCGGCGGCGATCTCGGCAGCCAGCACCTCCACCAGCTCTCCGGCCGGCAGTTCCCGCGCCATCCGGTGCCCCTGCCCGGCCCACAGGGCCATGCCCTGTGTGTCCCCGGCCGCGGCGGCGGCCTTGCGCAGCGGCGAGGTGAGGTGGTGGACCTCGGGGTAGGCGACGGGCGCGTAGGGGCCGTGCTCGCGCATGAAACGGTTGACCAGGCCACGGGCCGGCCGCCCGGAGAAGGCGCGGGTCAGCTCCGTACGGACGAAGAGGGGGTTGGTCAGCGCCTGCTTGTGCATGGCGTGGGCGCCGGACTCGGGGGTGGCGAGGAAGGCCGTGCCGAGCTGGGCGGCGCTCGCGCCGGCGGTGAGTAGGGCGGCGATCTGACCGCCGCGCATGATGCCGCCGGCCGCGACGACGGGCAGGGCCACGGCCTCGCGGACCTGGGCGAGCAGGGAGAGCAGCCCGATGCCGGCGCAGTCCCGCTCCGGGTCGTCCCGGTGGGTGCCCTGGTGGCCGCCGGCCTCCACGCCCTGCACGATCACCGCGTGGGCGCCCGACCGCTCCACGGCCTGCGCCTCCTCCGCCGAGGTCGCGGTGACCAGGGTCAGCGTGCCCTTGCGGGCGAGGGAGTCGATCACCTCGGGCGTGGGGCAGCCGAAGTGGAACGACACGACGGGCACCGGGTCGTCGAGCAGCACCGCGATCTTCGCCTCGTAGCCGTCGTCGCGCCCGCTGTCGGGGTCCCCCAGGTCGGCCTTGTACCAGGCGGCCTCGCCGGCCAGCTGCTCGGCGTACACCTCGACCGCCGCGGGGTCGCCGTGCTCCGGCTGCGGCATGAACAGGTTCACCCCGAACGGGCGCCCTGTCAGCCCCCTCAGCTGCTTGATCTCCTGATACATGCCGTCCGCCGTCTTGTACCCGGCGGCGAGAAACCCCAGCCCACCCGCTTCGGACACGGCAGCGGCCAGTCGCGGGACGGACACACCGCCCGCCATCGGGGCCTGCACGATCGGAAGCGGAAAAAGATCGGTCAGCGCGGAGGACATGACGGCATGTTGTCACGTCCTCCGGACAACACCGAATCCCCCCGGGGGTGAGCTGTTCGTCTGCGGACCGGTGGGGGCTGGTCGCGCCCACGCGGCGGAGCCGCATATGTCACAGCCCCGCGCCCCTAAAAGCATGGGGCGAGCCCGGTGTCTTCAGGGGCGCGGGGAACTGCGCGAGCAACCACGAACAACCCGCAGCCGACGAACAAACGGTCAGCGCCCGTTGAACGCGTCCTTCAGCCGAGAGAACAGCCCCTGCTGCCCGGGCTGGAACTGCCCGGTAGGCCGCTCCTCCCCCCGCAGCACAGCCAGTTGCCGCAACAACTGCTCCTGCTCAGAGTCGAGCTTCGTCGGCGTCTGGACCTCGACGTGGACGATCAGATCGCCACGACCGCCGCCCCGCAGATGCGTGACGCCCCGCCCGTGCAGCGGAATCGACTGCCCGGACTGGGTCCCGGGCCGGATGTCGACCTCCTCCAGCCCGTCCAGCGTCTCCAGCGGCACCTTCGTACCGAGCGCCGCCGCGGTCATGGGAATCGTCACCGTGCAGTGCAGATCGTCGCCACGCCGCTGGAACACGGCATGCGGAAGCTCATGGATCTCGACGTACAGGTCGCCGGCGGGACCGCCACCGGGCCCGACCTCGCCCTCTCCGGCCAGCTGGATCCGCGTGCCGTTGTCGACACCGGCCGGGATCTTGACCGTCAGCGTCCGCCGCGACCGCACCCGCCCGTCGCCCGCGCACTCGGGGCAGGGGTTGGGGACGATCGTGCCGAAGCCCTGGCACTGCGGGCAGGGCCGCGAGGTCATGACCTGACCGAGGAAGGACCGCGTGACCTGCGAGACCTCGCCGCGGCCCCGGCACATGTCACAGGTCTGGGCGGTGGTGCCCGGAGCCGCGCCCTCGCCACTGCACGTGGCGCAGACGATGGCCGTGTCGACCTGGATGTCCTTCGTCGTGCCGAAGGCCGCCTCGTCGAGGTCGATCTCCAGCCGGATCATCGCGTCCTGCCCGCGCCGCGTACGCGACCGCGGGCCCCGCTGGGACGCCGTACCGAAGAAGGCGTCCATGATGTCCGAGAAGTTCCCGAACCCGCCTGCGCCGAAGCCGCCCGCGCCTTGGCCGCCCGCCTGGGACAGCGGGTCGCCGCCGAGGTCGTAGACCTGCTTCTTCTGCGGGTCCGAAAGCACCTCGTACGCGGCGTTGATCTCCTTGAACCGCTCCTGCGTCTTCGGATCGGGATTGACGTCCGGGTGCAGCTCGCGAGCGAGCCTCCGGAACGCCTTCTTGATCTCGTCCTGGGACGCGTCGCGGCGCACGCCGAGTACGGCGTAATAGTCCGTGGCCACTTAAGACTCCGCCAGGATCTGTCCGACGTACCGTGCCACCGCTCGTACCGCTCCCATCGTTCCCGGATAGTCCATGCGCGTAGGTCCGACCACGCCCAGTTTCGCTACTGCCTCGCCGCCCGAACCGTAGCCGACGGAGACGACGGACGTGGAGTTGAGTCCCTCATACGCGTTCTCGTGACCGATGCGTACGGTCACGCCCGAATCCCCGGCCTCACCAAGCAACTTGAGGAGGACGACCTGTTCCTCCAAGGCTTCCAGAACGGGCCGGATGGTGAGGGGGAAGTCATGTCCGAAGCGGGTGAGATTGGCGGTGCCGCCGATCATCAGCCGCTCCTCGTTCTCCTCGACGAGGGTCTCGAGGAGGGTGGAGAGCACCGTCGAGACCGTGCCCCTGTCCTCCAGGTCGAAGGCCTCCGGCAGGTCCTCGACCAGGCGCGGTACGTCGGAGAACCGGCGGCCCGCGACCTTGCTGTTGAGCCGGGCACGCAGATCCGCGAGTGACGTTTCCCCGAAGGGCGCCGGGCAGTCGATCATGCGCTGCTCGACCCGTCCGGTGTCCGTGATCAGCACGAGCATCAGCCGGGCGGGGGCGAGCGACAGCAGCTCCACGTGCCGCACCGTCGACCGCGTGAGCGACGGGTACTGCACCACGGCGACCTGCCGCGTCAGCTGCGCGAGCAGCCGCACGGTGCGCGCCACCACGTCGTCGAGGTCGACGGCGCCGTCCAGGAAGTTCTGGATGGCGCGCCGCTCGGGCGGGGTCATCGGCTTGACGCCGGCCAGCTTGTCGACGAAGAGCCGATACCCCTTGTCCGTGGGGATGCGGCCCGCGCTGGTGTGGGGCTGGGCGATGAAGCCCTCGTCCTCCAGCGCCGCCATGTCATTGCGGACCGTCGCCGGGGAGACGCCCAGGTTGTGCCGCTCGGTGAGCGCCTTGGAACCCACCGGCTCCTCGGTGCCGACGTAGTCCTGGACGATGGCGCGCAGCACCTGAAGCCTGCGTTCACTGAGCATCGCGCACACCTCCAGCTCGGTCTCGTCGTCTCCGGTGACTCCCCCTTGGCACTCACCTCGGGCGAGTGCCAACACTCCCCGCCCAGTGTACGGCGGTGGGGTACGACCCCGGCAAGGCCGGTCCAGCCATGACATGGCGACGTGTACCGACCTGTCCGGCGATGTCGCACCGTTTTCTACCGACGGGTAGAGGCGGGCGAGGTTCCTTGCAGCTACGGCTAGCGTCGAGTCATGACGGTGAGTTGGGAAGAGTCCGGGTGGGAGGGATTGGCGCCTCGGGTCGGACGGTGCCGCCTCCCTGGCTGGGACTGCACGGTCGGGCTGGTGGCCGGGGAGGGTGCGGCCCTCATGATCGACACGGGGTCGAGCCTGCGGGAGGGCGCGCGGTTGCGCACCGAGGCGCGGCGACTGCTGGGCGGCGCCCGTGTGACGCATCTCGCGCTCACCCATCCCCACTTCGACCATGTCTTCGGCGCCGCCGCCTTCGCCGGCGTGGAGGTCTTCGGCGCGGTCGGCCTGGACGCGGTTCTGACCCACGACCGCGAGGAGCTCCGCGCCGACGCCGTACGGGGCGGCCTGGCCCCCGGTGAGGCCGCCGAGGCCGCGGACATCCTGGTCCCGCCCCGCCACCATGTCTCCGGCGAGTGGACCCTCGACCTGGGCGGCGGGCTCCAGGTGCTGCTGGCGAACGTGGGGCCGGGGCACACGGCGTACGACCTGGCGGTCCTGGTACCGGGCTCGCCCGGCTCTCCGGAGATCGTCTTCTGCGGCGACCTGGTGGAGGAGTCCGGCGAGCCCCAGGCCGGCCCCGACGCGGTCCCCGCCCACTGGCCGACGGCCCTGGACCGGCTCCTGGAGCTGGGCGGCGAGGACGCGCTGTACGTCCCCGGGCACGGGGCGGTGGTCGACGCGGCGTTCGTACGGGCCCAACGCGACGCGCTGGCACGCCGTTTCGGCGTGTCGTGACCGGCCGTACGGCCTCGACCGGCCCTCTTCTCCTATCGTCATCCGAATGCGCCAGTACTCACCCGACCTGACCCCTCCCTGGAAGAAGCCCAAGCCGGCCCCCGAGGTCCCGGCCGACCCCGGCCTGGTGGTCGAGGAACCCGGCACCGGTTTCTGCGGCGCGGTGATCCGCTGCGAGGCGGGCACGGTGACGCTGGAGGACCGCTTCGGCAAGCACCGGGTGTTCCCGCTGGAGCCCCGGGGCTTCCTGCTGGAGGGCAGGGTGGTGACGCTGGTCCGCCCCTCAGCGGCGCCGACACGGCCGAGCCGTACGGCATCCGGCTCGGTCGCCGTTCCGGGCGCCCGCGCCCGCGTGGCCCGCGCCGGCCGTATCTACGTCGAGGGCCGCCACGACGCCGAGCTCGTCGAGAAGGTCTGGGGCGACGACCTGCGCATCGAAGGCGTCGTCGTGGAGTACCTGGAGGGCGTGGACGACCTGCCGTCGATCGTCGCGGACTTCGCCCCGGGCCCCGATGCGAGGCTCGGCGTCCTGGTCGACCACCTGGTTCCGGGCACGAAGGAGTGGCGTATCGCCGAGTCGGTGACCAGCGAGCACGCCCTGGTCGTCGGCCACCCGTACATCGACATCTGGGAGGCGGTGAAGCCGTCGTCCCTGGGGATCCCCGGGTGGCCGCGGGTGCCGTACGGGCAGGACTGGAAGACGGGGGTGTGCCGGGCGCTGGGGTGGCCGACAGAGAACACGGGGGCGGTGTGGCAGGCGATCCTGGCCAGGGTGACGTCCTACAAGGACCTGGAGCCAGAGCTACTGGGCTGCGTGGAACGCCTTATCGACCACGTGACCGTGCCCTGAAGGGTTCTGGGACGATCAGCTCGTCCACGCGGCCCAACAGGTCGTCGTCCCCGCCCACGCGGGGTCAGCCGCTCAGTCCACCAGGTCCCGCACCACCGCGTCCGCCAGGAGTCGACCCCGCAGCGTCAACACCGCCCGTCCCTCGTCGTACGGCTCCGGCGCCAGCAGCCCCTCCTCCAGCGCCCGGCGTGAGGCCGTGAGCCCCTCCTCCCGCAGCAGCGACAACGGCGCCCCCTCCCGAAGCCGCAGCTCCAGCAGGATGCGTTCGACTCTCCTGTCCTCCTCCGACAGGAGCTCCCGGCCCGCCCCCGGAGAGCGTCCGGACGCCAGCGCGCCCGCGTACGCCCCCGGGTGCTTGACGTTCCACCAGCGCACGCCGCCCACGTGGGAGTGGGCACCCGGCCCCGCGCCCCACCAATCGGCGCCGCGCCAGTACAGCTCGTTGTGGAGGCAGCGGGCCGCCTCTGACGTGGCCCAGTTGGAGACCTCGTACCAGTCGAAGCCGGCGGACGAGAGCATCTCCTCCGCGATCAGGTACCGGTCCGCGTGGACGTCGTCGTCCGTCATCGGGACCTCGCCCCGGCGGATGCGACGGGCGAGCTGCGTGCCCTCCTCGACGATCAGGGCGTACGCGGAGATGTGGTCGGGGTCGGCACCGAGCGCGGCGTCCAGAGAGGCCCGCCAGTCGTCGTCGGACTCGCCCGGGGTGCCGTAGATCAGGTCGAGGTTGACGTGTGCGAAGCCGGCCGCGCGGGCCTCGGCGACGCAGGCCTCCGGGCGCCCCGGCGTGTGCGTACGGTCGAGAACCTTCAGGACGTGCTGCCGCGCGCTCTGCATGCCGAAGGAGACGCGGTTGAAGCCACCCGCCCTCAGCGCCTCCAGATACGCGGGGTCCACCGACTCCGGGTTCGCCTCCGTGGTCACCTCGGCGTCGTCCGCGAGGCCGAACTCGTCGCGGATGGCGCCCAGCATCCGTACGAGATCGTCAGCGGCCAGCAGGGTGGGCGTGCCGCCGCCCACGAAGACCGTACGGACCGTCCTCGGGTCGTCGCCGAGGACTTTGCGGGCGAGGCGGATCTCGTCGATGAGGGTGTCGGCGTAGTTGTCGCGGGAGGCGAGGACGCCACCCGTGCCGCGCAGCTCGGTGGCGGTGTAGGTGTTGAAGTCGCAGTAGCCGCAGCGGGTCGCGCAGTACGGGACGTGCAGGTAGAACCCGAGGGGACGCTCGGCGGCCCCGGCGAGCGCGGACGCGGGGAGCGTGCCGTCGTCGGGGACCGGTTCACCGTCGGGGAGGGCGGAAGGCATGCCTTCCATTGTCCAGCACCGGCCCGCCTTCCTTTACGAGCCGCTACTCAGCCTGGAGCACCAACAGCGCCAGGTCGTCCTCCGGTGGCCGCTGCCCGAACTCGTGCACGAGCCGCCGGATCCGTTCGGCGATCAGCTGGGCGCTGAGCCCGGCGCAGCCGACCAGGGCGGTGGCGAGGCCGTCCCCGTCGTCGAACATGCGGGGGCCGTTGCGCCGCTCGGTCACGCCGTCCGTGACGCAGAGCAGCGTGTCGCCGGGGTGCAGTTCGAACGTCTCCGAGACGTACGTCTCGTCCTCGATCACCCCGAGCAGGGCCTGCGGCTCGGCCACCGTCCGTACGGCGCCGTCGGGGCTCAGGAGCAGCGGCAGGGGGTGCCCGGCGGAGGCGAGTGTGCAGCGGACGGCGCCGTCGACGGGGACGAGTTCGCCGTAGAGGAGGGAGAGGAAGCGGGTCTGGGGGCCCTCAGGGTCGACGAGGGCGGGGTCGCCCGCCGTGACGAGGGCGCGGGCGGCGGCGTCTGCGGCCTCGGTGGCGTCGTCGAGGAGGAGCTGGTTGAGGCGGTCGAGGACGTCGGCGACGCCGTAGCCCTCGCGGGCGAGCAGCCGCAGCCAGGGCCGGGCGAGGCCGATGACTACGGCGGCCTCGGGGCCCTTGCCCTGGACGTCGCCGATCGCGAAGGACCAGCGGCCGCGGCCCGCCGGGAACAGATCGTAGAAGTCGCCGCTGGGTCCGGCCATGTCGCACGGCTCGTACACGAGGGCGCTCGACACACCGGGGATCTCGGCGACCGCCCCGGGCAGCAGTCCGCGTTGCAGGACCCGGCTGATGGTGGCCTGCCGGGCGTACTGCCGGGCCGCCCCGATCGCCAGCGCGATCCGCCGGCTGAGGTCCTCGACAAGGCCGGTCACCTCGTCCGGGAAGCGGAGCAGTCCGGCCCGGCCGATGACGAGGGTGCCGAGCGGGCGCCCACCGGCGATCAGCCGGTAGGCGAGGGCGGCGCCGCCGACGCGGTTCTCCCCCGGCCCGCCTTCATCACTCTCGGCCGTCCCGTCAGTCCCGTCAGTCCCGTCCGTCCCGTCAGTCCCGTCCGTCCCGTCCGTCCCGTCCGTCTCCTCCGGCAGCCTCGGCCACGGCACCGGCACCGCCCGCGACCGCACCGACTCGGGCAGCCGGGGTGGGTCCTTCTCCAGCGCTCGGCGGAATTCCTCGATGCGGTTCTCGCTGCCGTGCCAGACCCGGGCGAGCCGGGGCGCCGGGCCGAAGGAACCGTCGGCGCCGCCGCGCCAGCCCAGGCCCTCGTCCTCCAGCCACACGGCGCACCAGTCGGCCAGGCGCGGCACCAGGAGCTGTCCGGCGAGCGCGGCGACCAGGTCCTCGTCCAACTGCCCGGCGAGCAGGTCGGAGGCCTCGGCGAGGAAGGAGAGGGCGCCCCGGTTCAGCCACTCCCGGTCCCGCTCCCGCTCCCCGCGCTCGGCTCCGGCGTACGCCCCGAGGCCCACACCGCCCTCTCCACCGCCGTACGCCTCGACCTCTTCGATTCCCTCAAGCCCCTCAAGCCCCTCACACCCCTCGATCCCCTCGATCCCTTCCTCCACAGCCATCGCCCCATCAACCGACAGCCGGGCCCACACCGTCTTCACGCCCGTGCGGTACGTGACCCCCCAGGCCTCGGAGAGCGCGGCGACGAGGCGGAGGCCGCGCCCGTACTCGGCGGCTCCATAGGGGCGTTCGACGAGGTAGGGCCGCTCGGCGCCCTCGTCCCGTACGGCTCGGGAGGGGTGGTGGTCGGACACCTCGACGACGAGCCAACCGGAGGCGGTACCGGAGACGGTGCGGTCGTCGAGGTCGAATCGGCACAGCAGTTCGACGTCCGTGCCGGCGTGGACGACGGCGTTGGTGACCAGTTCGCTGACCACGACAAGCGCGTCCTCGACGAGGCGGGCGGTGAGGGAGGGGGCACCGGGCAGCTCCAGTTCGGCCCACTCCGCGAGCGCCGCGCCGACGAAGCGCCGGGCGGCTCCCGGCGCGAGCGGTCCACCGGGGAGCGAGACGTGCGCCACCGCGCGCCGGCCGGCTCCCGCGCACGCGGAGCCGACGTATGCACCGGTATAGGCGTCATACGCATCCGCGTCTCCCATGTACGCGGGCGTACCAGGAGCGCGGGACACGGTCTCCCGTTGCGTCGGAATGGCCCCCACTGAGCGGCTCCCTGAGAAGTTCGGACGAATAGGCCTCAGGCGGCACGGACAGAGTGACAGACTGGCCACGCCCATAAGCGCCGAGTTACCGAAGTGGGCCCTCATGAGTGAGAACAGTGGTACGCAGGTGCTCGAAGACGGTCAGAAAGACAGCCAAACGGACGGGCCAATGCGGGCATCCGATCTCGACGGGCCGATCCATGCCGACGGGCCGATCCAGGCGTCCCTCGACGGACTGATCCGGGCCTCCGATCTGCGCGCGCTGACCGCGGCCATGACCGCCGCCCGCGACGGTACGTTCACGAAGGTCGCGGAGACCGGCCCCGCGCCGGTGGCCGAACTGTGCACCCTGTTCAACCAGATCATCGACCGCAGCACCCACTTCGGCACCGAAGTCCAGCGCGTGCGACGGGAGTTGGCCCGGCACGGCCGCCTCGACGAGCGCCTCTCGGCCAGCCCCGGCCAGGGTGCCTGGGCGACCCGCGTCAACGACGTGAACCAGACCCTCGACGCCCTGGTCGCCCCCGCCGCGAACGCCACCCGCGTCCTGGACGCGGTGGCCGGCGGCGACCTGACCCAGCGTGTCGACCTGCACGACGGCAACCGGCAGCTCCGGGGCGACTTACGGCGGTTGGGCCGCGCCGTGAACAAGATGGTCGACCAGCTGTCTCTGTTCACCGGCGAGGTGACCCGGGTCGCCCGCGAGGTGGGCACGGAGGGGCGACTCGGCGGTCGCGCCAAGGTGCGTGGCCTGTCCGGGAGTTGGCGGGACGTGACCGAGGCGGTCAACACGATGGCCTCCCGGCTGACCGCCCAGGTGCGTGACATCGCCCTGGTGACGACCTCCGTGGCACGCGGCGACCTGACCCGTACGGTGACCGTCGAGGCGACCGGCGAGCTGCTCGAACTGAAGCTCACCGTGAACACGATGGTCGACCAGCTCTCCGCCTTCGCCGACGAGGTCACCCGCGTCGCCCGCGAGGTCGGCACGGAGGGCCAGCTGGGCGGCCGCGCCCAGGTCCGGGGCGTGTCCGGCGTCTGGAAGGACCTCACCGACAACGTCAACTTCATGGCGTCGAACCTCACCTCCCAGGTCCGCAACATCGCCCAGGTGACGACCGCCGTGGCGAACGGCGACCTCAGCCAGAAGATCACCGTCGATGCCCAGGGCGAGATCCTCGAACTCAAGTCGACGATCAACACGATGGTCGACCAGCTCTCCGCCTTCGCCGACGAAGTCACCCGCGTCGCCCGCGAGGTCGGCACCGAAGGAAACCTCGGCGGCCGGGCCCAGGTCAGAGGCGTGTCCGGCGTCTGGAAAGACCTCACCGACAACGTCAACTTCATGGCCGACAACCTGACCTCGCAGGTCAGGAACATCGCCCTGGTCTCCACGGCGGTTGCCCAGGGCGACCTCGGCAAGAAGATCACGGTCGAGGCGAAGGGCGAGATCCTGGAGCTGAAGTCGACGATCAACACGATGGTCGACCAGCTCTCCGCCTTCGCCGACGAAGTCACCCGCGTCGCCCGCGAGGTCGGCACCGAAGGAAACCTCGGCGGTCAGGCCCAGGTCAGAGGCGTATCCGGCGTCTGGAAGGACCTGACGGACAACGTCAACTTCATGGCCCTGAACCTGACGTCCCAAGTCCGCAACATCGCCCAGGTGACGACAGCCGTCGCGAACGGCGACCTCTCCAAGAAGATCACCGTCGACGCGCGCGGCGAGATCCTCGAACTGAAGGACACCGTCAACACGATGGTGGAGCAGCTGCGCGCCTTCGCCGACGAAGTCACGCGCGTCGCCCGCGAGGTGGGCACCGACGGCCGGCTCGGCGGCCGGGCCCAGGTACTGGGCGTGTCCGGCGTCTGGCGGGACCTGACCGACAACGTCAACTACATGGCCGACAACCTGACGTCCCAGGTCAGGAACATCGCCCAGGTGACGACGGCGGTCGCGAACGGCGACCTCTCCAAGAAGATCGACGTCGACGCACGCGGCGAGATCCTGGAGCTCAAGACCGCCATCAACACCATGGTCGACACGCTCTCCTCCTTCTCCTCCGAGGTCACCCGGGTCGCACGCGAGGTCGGTTCCGAGGGCCAACTCGGCGGTCAGGCCAGGGTCGAGGGCGTCTATGGCACCTGGAAGCGCCTGACGACCAACGTCAACGAGCTCGCCCTGAACCTGACCACCCAGGTCCGCGCGATCGCCGAGGTCGCCTCGGCCGTGGCGCAGGGCGACATGTCCCGTTCGATCACGGTGGAGACGCAGGGCGAGGTCGCCGAGCTGAAGGACAACATCAACCTGATGGTGGCCAACCTCCGCGAGACGACCCGCGCGAAGGACTGGCTGGAGTCCAACCTGGCCCGCCTGGCCGCCCTGATGCAGGGCCACCGCGACCTGATGGAGGTCGCCGACCTGATCCTGCGCGAGCTGACCCCGCTGGTGAAGGCGCAGTACGGCGCGTTCTATCTGGCCGACCCCGAGGAGGACGGCGCCGCGCTGCGCCCGGTGGTGCCCAGCAAAGGCCTCGCCTTCATAGCCGGCTACGGCTCGGCGCAGGACGCGACGGTCGAGACCGGCGGCCTCCCCGTGCACGGCCTCGTCGCCCAGGCGGCCCGCGAGAAGAAGCGGATCCTGGTGGAGGAGGCCCCACCGGACTACATCAAGATCAACAGCGGTCTGGGGGAGGCGTCCCCGTCCAGCGTCGTCATCATCCCGATCCTCTTCGAGGACAAGCTCCTCGGTGTGATCGAACTTGCCTCCTTCTCCCGCTTCTCCGACGTCCACCTGGCGTTCTTCGACCAGTTCGTGAACACCATCGGCGTCGCGATCAACACCATCATCGCCAACTCCCGCACGGAGTCCCTCCTGGGCGAGTCCCAGCGCCTGGCCATGCAACTCCAGGAACGCTCCGACGAACTCCAGAAGCAGCAGGCGGAGTTGCAGCGCTCGAACGCCGAACTGGAGGAGAAGGCCGCACTTCTGGCGACCTCGTCCCAGTACAAGTCGGAGTTCCTGGCGAACATGTCGCACGAGCTGCGGACGCCTTTGAACTCGCTGCTGATCCTGGCGAGGTTGCTGTCGGACAACCCGGACGGCCGTCTCTCCGACCAGGAGGTCCAGTTCGCGTCGACGATCCACCGCTCCGGATCCGATCTCCTGCAACTGATCAACGACATCCTGGACCTCTCGAAGATCGAGGCGGGCCGGATGGACGTACGCCCGAAGAGACTCCCGTTGATCAAACTTCTCGACTACGTCCACGCCACGTTCCGCCCGCTCACCCTCGACCGGGGCCTGGCCTTCGACGTCACGGTCGGCGAGGACGTACCGCGCGAGATGTACTCGGACGAACAACGCCTCCAGCAGATCCTGCGCAACCTGCTCTCCAACGCGATCAAGTTCACCGCGTCCGGCAGGGTCGAGCTGACCGTCAGCCGCGTCAAGGACCCCGACCGCCGCTCCACCCGCGAGGGTGACGACGAGGTGATCGCCTTCGCGGTCTCCGACACCGGCATCGGCATCGCGCCCGAGAAACTCCCCGTGATCTTCGAGGCGTTCCAGCAGGCGGACGGCACCACGAACCGCAAGTACGGCGGAACCGGCCTCGGCCTGTCCATCAGCCGGGAGATCGCCGGTCTGCTCGGCGGCCGCATCATCGCCGAGAGCGTGCCGGGCAAGGGTTCGACCTTCACGCTGTACGTGCCCGTCGTCAGCCCCGGCCACGCGGCGACCGGCCCCACCCCCGAGAACCAGGCCCTGGTCCCGGAACAGCTCACGGCCGAGCCGTACCCCGCCGCGCACGACAGCGACGACACCTGGCCGACGCCCATCAAGCTGGAGGCCTGGAAGGTGGGGCGGGCGGGCCGGGTGCTCCCCGGCCGCCGGGTGCTGATCGTGGACGACGACATCCGCAACGTCTTCGCGCTCACCCATGTGCTCGGCCGCGTCGGCATGCCGGTCCTGTACGCGGAGAACGGCCGCGAGGGCATCGAGACCCTGGAGCGCAACCCGGACGTCGAACTCGTCCTGATGGACATCATGATGCCCGAGATGGACGGCTACGAGACGATCTCCGCCATCCGCCGCACCCCCCGCTGGGCGGGCCTGCCCATCGTCGCCCTCACCGCGAAGGCCATGCCCGGCGACCGCGAGAAATCCATCGCCCGGGGCGCCAACGACTACGTACCCAAGCCGGTGGACGTCGACCAGCTGCTCACGGTCGTCTGCGCGGTCCTGGACCCCGAGGGCACGGAGCCGCAGACCGAAGCAACCGAAGAGAACGAGGCGCCCTCACCATGACCACACAGGATCGGACCGACACCCGCGCCGGAATCCTCCTCGTCGACGACATGGAGGACAACCTGACCGCGCTGGAGGCCGTCCTGGCATCCCTCAACGAGCCCCTCGTACGGGCCCGTTCGGGCGAGGAAGCCATGAAGGCCCTCCTCCGGCAGCGCTTCGCCGTCGTCCTCCTCGACGTCCGCATGCCAGGCATGGACGGCTTCGAAACAGCCGCCCACATCAAACGCCTCGACCAGACGAAAGACGTCCCGATCATCTTCCTCACCGGCACCGAAGCCGACCCCGGCTACACCTTCCGCGGCTACGCCACGGGCGCCGCCGACTACTTGACCAAGCCGTTCGACCCGTGGGTGTTACGGGCGAAGGTGAGCGTGTTCCTGGACCTGTACCGCAAGAACCAGCAGCTGGAGACCTTGCTGGCGAGGCAGCGGGAACACGGGGAGCAGGTCAATTCGAAGCTGGCAGCCTTGGAGAAGCAACTGTCCGAGGCATCCCCGAACCTGACGGAAGTACGAATACAGGTACGGGATCTCCGCGATCTTGTGGCGAGGGGCGACAGCAGCTGAGCCAGGGGCGCGGGGCTGTGTCGATCTGCGGCTCCGCCGCGTGGACGCGACCAGCCACGAACTACCCACAGCCGCCAAACAGTCCCCCGCCCCCCAGCCGGCGCTACTTCTCCCGAGCCCCCGCATACATCTCATCAATAAGGTGCTGGTACTCCTTCTCCACCACCGGCCGCTTCAACTTAAGACTCGGCGTCAACTCCCCGTGCTCCACGTCCAAATCCCTCGGCAGCAACCGGAACTTCTTGATCGTCTGCCACCGCTGAAGCCCCTCGTTCACCCGCTTCACATACCCGTCGATGAGCTCAACCGTGGCCGACGCCGAGATGACCTCCCCGTACGGCTTCCCCTCCAGCCCGTTCTCCTTGGCCCAGCCGAGGATGGACGGCTCGTCGAGGGCGATGAGGGCGGTGCAGAAGTTGCGGTCGGCGCCGATGACCATGACGTTCGACGTGAAGGGGCACAGCGACTTGAACTGGCCCTCGATCTCGGTCGGCGCGATGTACTTGCCGCCGGAGGTCTTGAAGAGATCCTTCTTGCGGTCGGTGATCCGCAGGTAGCCGTCGGGCGACAGCTCACCGATGTCACCGGTGTGGAACCACCCGTCGGCCTCCAGCACCTCGGCGGTCTTCTCCGGCAGCTTGTGATAGCCCTCCATGATGCCGGGCCCGCGCAGCAGGATCTCGCCGTCGTCCGCGATGCGCACCTCCGTGCCGGGAAGCGGCTTGCCCACCGTGCCCGTGCGGAAGGCCTCGCCCGGGTTGAGGAAGGAGGCGGCGGAGGACTCCGTCAGACCGTAGCCCTCCAGGATGGGGATGCCGGCGCCTGCGAAGAAGAAGCCGATCTCCGGCGCCAGCGCGACCGAGCCGGAGACACAGGCACGCAGCCGGCCGCCGAACGCCTCGCGCAGCTTCTTGTAGACCAGCGCGTCGGCGACCTTGTGCTTGGCCCCCAGCCCGAACGGAACAGACGCGGTGCCGGTGCGACGGAAGTTGTCCTGGCTGACCTTGGCGTACTCACGCGCGACCTCGGCCGCCCACTGGAAGATCTTGTACTTGGCGGGGCCGCCCTCACGCGCCTTGGCGGCGACACCGTTGTAGACCTTCTCGAAGATGCGCGGCACGGCGGCCATGTACGTCGGCTGCACGACCGGCAGATTCTCGATGATCTTGTCGACCCGGCCGTCGACGGCGGTGATGTGCCCGACCTCGATGTGTCCCGCGAGGAGCACCTTGCCCATGACATGCGCCAGCGGCAGCCACAGGTACTGCACGTCCTCCGGCTGGAGCAGGCCGGTCGCGCCGATGGCCTTCGCCATGTACGCCCAGTTGTCGTGCGGGAGGCGGACACCCTTGGGGCGGCCGGTGGTGCCCGAGGTGTAGATGAGGGTGGCGAGCTGGTCCTTGGTGATCGCGCCGACCTTCTCCTTGATCAGGTCGGGCTTCTTCTCCAGATACGCGGCGCCGCGCTCCTCCAGCTCGGCGAGGGAGAGGATCCAGTCCTCCGAGAGGTCCGCGCCCTCGGGGTCGATGACGACGACATGGGTCAGCTCCGGCAGCTCGGCCTTCTTCTCGCGGGCCTTGGCGAGCTGCGCGGCGTCCTCGGCGATGAGGACCCGGCTGCCGGAGTCGGCCAGGATGTACGCGGATTCCTCGGCGTTCGTCTGCGGGTAGACCGTGGTGTTGGCCGCGCCCGCGCACATGATGCCGAGGTCGCACAGGATCCACTCGATCCTGGTGGCGGAGGACAGGGCGATCCGCTGTTCCGGCTGCACGCCCAGCTCGACGAGCCCGGCCGCGATGGCGTTGACCCGTTCGGCCGCCTGCGTCCAGCTCAGCGACTTCCAGTCCGAGGGGCCCTGGCCGGAGGCAGGAGGCACGGGGTGGCGGAAGGCCTCGGCGTCCGGTGTGGCCGCCACGCGCTCCAGGAAGAGGGCCGCCATGGACGGCGGACGGTTCTCGATCAGGGTCTGTGTGTCGCTCACGACATCCTCCGGGGCCCGCGACAGTGCGGCTGGCTCATGGACTGTGTGCTCATGGACTGTGTACTCAACGACTGTGCGGCTGGCTCAAAGCGGCTGTTGTTTAACTCGCGAGTAACCATCGAGTGGTGATCAGAGTAGAGGGCTGCCCGCCCGTTGGTAAGGGGCGGCGGGCCGTCACTTTCCACCGAGAACGACCGTACAAACGCATGCGGGCCCGCCGCGCCGAAACGCGACGGACCCGCATCCTGCCCAAGTTTCCAGGGGTAACAGGTGGCTACTTCTTGCCCTTGCCCCCACCCGCGCTGTCGTCACTGGACAGCACGGCGATGAAGGCCTCCTGCGGAACCTCCACGGAGCCCACCATCTTCATCCGCTTCTTGCCTTCCTTCTGCTTCTCCAGCAGCTTCCGCTTACGGGAGATGTCACCGCCGTAGCACTTGGCGAGGACGTCCTTGCGGATGGCGCGGATGGTCTCGCGGGCGATGACGCGCGACCCGATGGCGGCCTGGATCGGCACCTCGAAGGCCTGCCGCGGGATCAGCTCGCGCAGCTTGGCGACGAGCCGCACACCGTACGCGTACGCCGCGTCCTTGTGGGTGATCGCCGAGAAGGCGTCCACCTTGTCGCCGTGCAGCAGGATGTCGACCTTGACCAGGCTGGAGGTCTGCTCGCCGGTGGGCTCGTAGTCGAGCGAGGCGTAGCCGCGGGTCTTGGACTTCAGCTGGTCGAAGAAGTCGAAGACGATCTCGGCGAGGGGGAGGGTGTACCGGATCTCGACCCGGTCCTCGGAGAGGTAGTCCATGCCGAGCAGGACACCGCGCCGGGTCTGGCACAGCTCCATGATCGACCCGATGAACTCGCTCGGCGCCAGGATCGTCGCCCGTACGACCGGCTCGTACACCTCCCCGATCTTCCCCTCGGGGAACTCGCTCGGGTTGGTGACGGTGTGCTCGCTGCCGTCCTCCATCACCACCCGGTACACGACGTTCGGCGCGGTGGCGATGAGGTCGAGCCCGAACTCACGCTCCAGCCGCTCGCGGATGACGTCGAGGTGCAGCAGCCCGAGGAAGCCGACGCGGAAGCCGAAGCCCAGCGCGGCGGAGGTCTCCGGCTCGTAGACGAGCGCGGCGTCGTTGAGCTGGAGCTTGTCGAGGGCGTCGCGCAGTTCGGGGTAGTCGGACCCGTCGAGCGGATACAGACCCGAGAAGACCATGGGCTTGGGGTCCTTGTACCCGCCCAGCGCCTCGGTCGCCCCCTTGGCCTGGCTGGTGATCGTGTCACCGACCTTCGACTGCCGGACGTCCTTCACACCGGTGATGAGGTAGCCCACCTCACCCACGCCCAGCCCGTCCGCGGGGAGCATCTCGGGCGAGTTGGTCCCGATCTCCAGCAGCTCGTGCGTGGCGTTCGTCGACATCATCCGGATCCGCTCACGCTTGTTGAGCTGGCCGTCGATGACACGGACGTACGTGACGACGCCCCGGTAGGAGTCGTAGACCGAGTCGAAGATCATCGCGCGGGCGGGCGCGTCCTTGACGCCGACCGGCGCCGGAACCTCGGCGACGACCCGGTCGAGCAGCGCGTCGACACCCACACCCGTCTTGGCGGAGACCTTGAGGACGTCCTCGGGGTCGCAGCCGATGAGGTTGGCGAGCTCCTCGGAGAACTTCTCCGGCTGGGCGGCCGGCAGGTCGATCTTGTTCAGTACGGGGATGATCTTGAGGTCGTTCTCCATCGCCAGGTAGAGGTTGGCGAGGGTCTGGGCCTCGATGCCCTGGGCCGCGTCGACGAGGAGGACGGTCCCCTCACAGGCCGCCAGCGACCGTGACACCTCGTACGTGAAGTCGACGTGCCCGGGGGTGTCGATCATGTTGAGGATGTGCGTGTTGCCCGGCTCGGTGGTCGGCGCCCAGGGCAGACGCACCGCCTGGGACTTGATCGTGATGCCGCGCTCACGCTCGATGTCCATGCGGTCGAGGTACTGAGCACGCATCTGCCGCTGCTCGACCACACCGGTCAGCTGGAGCATCCGGTCGGCGAGCGTGGACTTGCCGTGGTCGATGTGCGCGATGATGCAGAAATTGCGGATCAGAGCCGGGTCGGTACGGCTCGGCTCGGGCACATGGCTAGGGATCGCGGGCACGCAGGGTCCTGATTCTTGAGGCGTCCGCAGCCGTCTGCGGTCTCGGGTCGGATCGGATCTAGCGGGTCTATACGTAGGCTCCATGGTCCCACGGGTGGAGAGCTGCGACCGGTTTGGGCCGACCCGAGGGCTGCTGGTAACGTGGGCGGCTGTGTCTCATGCCCTCTCAGCAGGAGACACAGCCAAGGAAAACCAAGCTCAAACCAAGCTGAAAAGGCTCATTCGTGGCGAACATCAAGTCCCAGATCAAGCGGAACAAGACCAACGAGAAGGCGCGCCTTCGCAACAAGGCCGTCAAGTCGTCGCTCAAGACCGCGATCCGCAAGGCCCGTGAGGCCGCTGCCGCGGGTGACGTCGAGAAGGCCACCGAGTACCAGCGCGCTGCCGCGCGTCAGCTCGACAAGGCCGTCTCGAAGGGCGTCATCCACAAGAACCAGGCCGCCAACAAGAAGTCGGCGCTTGCTTCCAAGGTCGCCACCCTCAAGGGCTGAGCCCTTCTGATCTGACCGCCGGCTGGACCCAGAGCGGGCCCTCTCTCATCCGCTCCCACCCGGCACCCCGGATTCGCACGCGGCCTGCGTTCGCCACGCGGGTGCGGATCCAGCATCATCCCGAGGCCCCGCCGCACTCCCCTTCCCCAGGGTGGTGAGACGGGGCCTTCGGCGTTGGGGTGCGATGAGCGCCCCGAAGGGGCGCGGGGAACTGCGCGACAAGCCGCGACGCACCCGCACGTACGAACTCTTCCGCGGGGGTCGGGGGCAGCGCCCCTGGATGGGGGTCCCCCCGCTCGAGCGAAGCCGAGAGTGGGGGAGGGACGGATAGGGGCGGCGGGGGCGAAACCCCTCAGGTACGAACCCCCTCAGCGCCGCCCAGACCGCGCGGCCCGCGCAATCGTCACCACGGCCTTCTCCAACGCGTACTCAGGATCATCCCCCCCACCCTTCACCCCCGCATCGGCCTCAGCCACAGCCCGCAACGCCACAGCAATACCGTCCGGCGTCCACCCCCGCATCTGCTGCCGCACCCGATCGATCTTCCACGGCGGCATCCCCAACTCCCGCGCAAGATCCCCCGGCCGCCCACCCCGCGCCGACGACAGCTTCCCGATCGCCCGCACCCCCTGAGCCAACGCACTGGTGATCAACACCGGCGCCACCCCGGTCGACAACGACCACCTGAGCGCCTCCAACGCCTCCGCCGCCCGCCCCTCGACGGCCCGATCGGCCACCTCGAAGCTCGACGCCTCGGCCCGCCCCGTGTAGTACCGCCCGACGACCGCCTCGTCGATCGTCCCCTCGACATCCGCGACCAGCTGCGACGCCGCCGACGCGAGCTCCCGCAGATCACTCCCGATCGCGTCGACGAGCGCCTGGCACGCCTCGGCCGTGGCGGACCGCCCGAGCGCCCGGAACTCCCCCCGCACGAACGCCAGCCGCTCCGCCGGCTTCGTCATCTTCGGGCACGCCACCTCCCGCGCCCCCGCCTTACGGGCCGCGTCCAGCAGCCCCTTCCCCTTGGCGCCGCCCGCGTGCACCAGCACGAGGGTGATCTCCTCGGCCGGAGCCCCGAGATACGCCTTCACGTCCTTGATCGTGTCGGCCGACAGATCCTGCGCATTGCGTACGACCACGACCTTCCGCTCGGCGAAGAGCGACGGACTCGTCAACTCGGCGAGCGTGCCGGGCTGCAACTGGTCCGAGGACAGATCACGTACGTCCGTGTCGGCGTCGGCGGCCTTCGCGGCGGCCACCACCTCCCGCACGGCACGGTCGAGCAGCAGGTCCTCCTGGCCCACGGCAAGCGTGAGGGGGGCGAGAGGGTCGTCGTTCGCAGTCTTCTTGGCCATCCCCGAAAGCATCCCACGCCCCACTGACAAGGGGCCCTCCGGCCGTCAGGCAGAGGTCACCGAGCCCTCCCAGCGGGGGCCGTCACGGTTCTTCCCGCCACCCCTCCCACTCCCCCGCGAACTCGTCCAACGCCACCGGATCGAGCCGCCCCTTCGCGTCCCGAAGCACCAGCAGCCACTGCGCGTCCTCGGCGTCGTCCTCCCCGGCCAGCGCGTCCCGCACCAGCTGCGGTTCCTCGTCCAGCCCGAACCGCTCCCCGAGCGCCTCCGCCGCCTCCTCCGCGGCATCACGGTCGGGCAGCACCAGCACATGTCTCACATCACTCACGCCCCCATTTTCCGCCACCGGCGGGCCCACCCCGCGCCGGGCCGCCAACTAACGCATCGCCCTCACCTCCGGCAGCCTCCCCAGCTCCATCCCGAACCGCTCCCGGTACACGCCCAGCACCTCCTCGTCCGTCGTCAACTCGGTCACCTCCCGGTGGCCCTCGGCCGACGTCACCGTGAGGGTGCGCCCGCTGAGCGTGATCCGGCCGCCCTCGTCGCCGACCCGGGAGCAGACGAGCGACTGCGTGAAGTGCGAGGTCGGTGACGTGCTGTGCCACCAGGCCCCGGCCACGAAGTCCCCAAGCTCCCTCGGCCGGAGTTCCAGTCGGTACTGCGGCTTGCCGTCCCGCAGGACGTCCAGGTTCCCGAACTCCCGTGCCCCGCTCTCCCGATCCGCCTCCACCAACCGGAACAGGCCAGCCGGGTCCTCCTGCTCCCCCCGGTCCCCGAACTCCAGCGGATAGTGGCTGTTCGCCCCGAATCCGACGTCGGCCAGCCAGTCACCCCCGTCCACCGTCCGCACCCGCAGCGCGAGATGGTCGTACGGAATCCCGAGCCGCCCCTCCTCGCCGTACACCCGTGCCGCGAGCAGTGTCACGTCGAAGCCCAGCGCCGCGAGCAACGCTCCCAACAGCCCGTTCAGTTCGAAGCAGAAGCCGCCTCTGCGCTCCCCGACCACCTTGTCGAACAGCCGTTTCTCCTCCAGCACGATCTCCTCTCCGAAGTGGATCGACAGGTTCTCGAACGGCACCGCCTTCAGATGGCGCAGGTGCAGCTCACGCAGTACGTCAACGGTGGGCCAGGCCGGATGCTCGGCCCCGATGCGGCGAAGGTAGGCATCAAGCTCTGCGGTATCCATGACCTCAGTCTCTCGCCACCAGCAACTCCTCGGCCGTGCCCGCGACGGCGATCGCTCCGTCCTCGTCCGTGCGCAGCACCGTGGCGCCCTCGGCCCGCAGCGCCGCGACCGTACTGGGGGCCGGGTGCCCATACGGGTTGTCCCTGCCCGCTGAGATGAGCGCCAGCCGCGGGGCGACCGCGCGTATGAGGTCCGGATCCTGGTAGGCCGACCCGTGATGGGCGACCTTCAGTACGTCGACGGCTCGCAGCTGAGCGGCCTCGGGGGATCTCGACAGCTCCCGCTGGGCGGGCGGTTCGAGGTCGCCGAGCAGCAGCATGGTCAGCCCGGCCGTCCGTACGAGCATGGTCACGCTGGCGTCGTTCGGCCCGTCCGGGGTGGTGGACGCGTCGCCCGGCGGCCACAGCACCCGCCACGCGAGGCCTTCCGTACGCCGCTCCTCTCCGGCCACGGCCCGCGTCACCGGGATCCGCCGGGCCGCCGCCTCCCGGTGCACGAACTCGGCCTGATCCGCGGGCTCCGCGAACCCCGTCGTCTGGATCGCCCCGACCGAACGCCCCCGCAGCACTCCCGGCAGCCCCGTCACATGATCGGCGTGGAAGTGGGTGAGGACGACGAGCGGAATCCTGGTGATGCCTAGCGCCGTCAGACAGCGGTCGACCAGCACCGGATCGGGACCGGCGTCCACGACCACTCCGCTGCCGTCGCCCGCTGCGAGCACGGTCGCGTCGCCCTGTCCGACATCGCACATCACCAACCGCCAGCCCGGTGGCGGCCACCCCGTGATCACCCTCGTCAGCGGCGGCGGCTGCACCACGACCAGCAGGAACACCACCAGGCACGCGCCCACCAGCCACGGATGGCTCACGAGCCGCCGCCCGACCAGGACGGCGACCACCGTGACGAGGGCCAGCAGCAACGCCCCCGTCCAACTGCCCGGCCAGTCCACGCCGGCGCCGGGCAGGGACGCCCCCGTGCGCGCGATGTCCGCGATCCAACCGGCGGGCCAACTCGCGCACCAGGCAAGGCACTCGGCCACGGGCATCGCCACCGGGGCCGTCGCCAGCGTGGCGAACCCGAGCACCGTGGCCGGCGCCACGGCGAACTCCGCCAGCAGATTGCACGGCACCGCCACCAGGCTCACCTTGGCCGACAGTACGGCGACGACCGGCGCGCACACCGCCTGCGCGGCGCCCGCGGCCGCCAGCGCCTCGGCGGGGCGCGGCGGCACCCCGCGCCGCTGGAGCGCCGCACTCCAGCGCGGGGCGAGGGTGAGCAGGGCCCCGGTCGCGAGAACGGACAGCAGGAAGCCGTAACTGCGGGCCAGCCACGGGTCGTACAGCACCAGCAGCACAACCGCCGTCGCCAGCGCGGGGATGAGCGACCTGCGGCGGCCCGTCGCGATGGCCAGCAGCGCGATCGACCCGCAGGCAGCGGCCCGGACCACACTCGGGTCCGGGCGGCACACGATCACGAAGCCGAGCGTCAGCGCACCGCCGACCAGCGCCGTCGCCCGCAACGGAATGCCGAGCCGGGACGCGAGCCCCCGCCGCTCGGCACGCTGGGCCAGCCCGGGCGGCCCGATGAACAGCGCCAACAAGATCGTGAAGTTGGCCCCGCTGACCGCGAGCAAATGCGTGAGGTCGGTCGCCTTGAACGCCTCGTCCAACTCGGCCGGGACCCGCGAGGTATCCCCGACGACGAACCCCGGCAACAACGCACGCGCGTCCACGTCCAGCCCATCGGTCGCCTCCCGCAGCCCCTCGCGCAACCGCCCCGCGAACCGCTGCGCCCCACTCGCCTCCCCCACCACCTCCGGCGGCCCACCCCCGCGCACCCGCAGCACGGCCGCGACCCGGTCTCCCCCGGCAAGGGCCGGTACGACCTGCGCGGCCACCCGCACCCGAGTGGACGGCAGCAACGTGAGCCAAGGCGAACGCCTGCCCTGCCCCTGCCCCTCCCCCGCACCCGCACCCGCACCCGCACCCGCACCCGACCGCACGTCAGCGTCCGCATCGACGTCGACGATGACCAGCACCGGCGTCCGCGTGGCCACGACCGCCCCGTCCTGGCCCCTCACTCGCCGCACCTCGGCCTGGAGGAGCACGGCGGTCGGAGCCACATGGTTGCCCTGGAGCCGGGGACGGGTGAGGCGTGGGTCTGCGGTGAGCTCCACCTCAGCGGTCACCTGGGCGTACCGCCCGGCCAGAGCAGGCACCGGCCCTCGGCGCAGATCCGCCCCGTGCAGCCCGGCGGAGGCCGCCGCGGCGGCGACGCACAGCAACACGGCGGCCACGGACGCCCCCGTCCAGACCACTCCGCGCGGCGCCCGCCGTCCCTCCTCAGCCCGCTGCCCCTCCTCAGGAGCCCGCCCTCGCCGAGCGACGAGAAGGGCCACACCCACGACCAGGCAGACCACGACCACACCCGCGACCCACCCGGCCGAGACGTGCACCATCAGCGCCGCCGTCGCCCACGCGGCCAGCGCCGATGGCACCAGCCGCAGATCCGTCGGCCCTTCCTGCCTCGGGTGCGCGACACCGAGCCGGTTCCTGGAGGCCGCGTGCAGCGCCTGACGCCGAGGAACACCCCGCACCCCGCGCGCCCCGGCCATCGCCGGTTCCTCTCCCGCTCGCGGCGCGTTCATGGCCGTACGAGGTTCCGCAGATCGGCGAATCGGCGATCGCCGATTCCGTTCACCTCTCGCAGTTCGTCGACGGAACGGAAGCCGCCGTGCTGAGTGCGGTAGGCGATGATGTGCTGGGCCAGGACCGGGCCGACTCCGGGCAGAGTGTCCAGTTGATCGACAGTGGCCGTGTTGAGGGAGACGGGGGCCGCGGGAGCCGCTCCGGCGACTGCTCCGCCGGTCCCGGCCACGCCTGAGCCGACCCCCGGCCCAGTGACCGTTCCCGCCCCGGTCGCCGGGCCACCGACCAGGACCTGTTCGCCGTCCACGAGGAGGCGGGCGCGGTTGAGCCCGTCCGTGTTCGCCCCTGGTCGCACTCCGCCCGCCGCCCGCAGCGCGTCGGCGACCCGGGAGCCGGCCGGCAGCCGCTGGATCCCAGGGCTGCGCACCTTTCCACCGACATCCACCACGATCGAGGGCCCGGCCGTGGGAGCGATCACCCCGGCCGAGGCACCCGGCACCGCTCCGTGCCCCTCGCCCGCCGCACCGAACGAGGCCCCCGGCACCGCCGGACCTCCCGCCCGCACCACCTCGGGCGCTCCCACCTGCTGAGTCCGCCCCGTCCAGAAGTGTTGCGCGGCGAACACCGCCGCCACGACCAACACCACGCTCAGCGCGACGACACTCTTCCTTTCGACGCCACACCGCGCCTGCAACCACAACGGCAGCCGTTCCCGCACTGCGGGCCCAACCCGCCCCCGCCACGACCCTCCCGAGACACCGCCGACACAGTCGACGTCGACAACCCCGCCGACATCGACGACCTCGACGACATCCCCGCCGGCGACGCCCCCATCACCGACACGGCCACGCGGAACGTCACGCTCGGCACGTCGCCCGAACTCACCGACGGCACCAAGGGAGGAAGAAACACCAGAGGAAGAAGCACCAGAACGGTCCGCCTCATCCGCCCAGGCGACCCCGGCCCCCACCGCTGTCCTCCCCCTCGGCGCCGGCGGCCCATGCCCCGACTCCCGCGGCTCCCGCACGCTTTCGGGAAACAGCGCCTCGGCGCGCAGCCGAAGCGTCTCCGCCGAAGCCTGGTGGCGGCGTCCGGCCCGGCCCCCGGGCCGCCGCGACCGGTGTCGGGCACGGCTGTCGGAGGACGGGCCCCGCCCCGGCCCACTGGTGACTGTCGCTGTACGTGAACGTGATCGAAGTGCCATGCGACGAGGATCGGGCAAGACCGCCCACCCGCGATGATCTTGCTCAATTCCCGTGGATTACTGTCCAGTTGTGGATAACTCCATCACCCACACGAGCGACAAACACCGGCACCAGCCCGCAGCGGGCCGCCCCTCACCGAGGCGAGACAACCGCCGCCAACAACCCAGGCCCGGTGTGCGCCCCGAGCACCGCCCCGACCTCGCTCACATACAGATCCGCCAGCCCGGGCACCCGGTCCCGAAGCCGTTCCGCGAGCGCCGAAGCCCGCTCGGGCGCGGCGAGGTGGTGGACGGCGATGTCGACCGGCGCACTGCCGGCCCGCTCGGCGACGATCTCCTCCAGGCGGGCGATCGCCCTGGACGCCGTACGCACCTTCTCCAGCATCTCGATGCGGCCGCCGTCCAGCTGGAGCAGCGGCTTCACCGCGAGCGCGGAACCGAACAACGCCTGCGCCGCCCCGATCCGGCCGCCCCGCCGCAGATATTCCAGCGTGTCGACGTAGAAGTACGCGGACGTACCCGCGGCCCGTTTCTCGGCGGCCGTGACGGCCTCGTCCACCGTGCCGCCCGCCTCCGCGGACTCGGCGGCGGCCAGGGCGCAGAACCCGAGGGCCATCGCGACCATCCCGGTGTCCACCACGCGCACCGGCACGGGTGCCTGGCGCGCGGCGAGCACGGCCGCGTCGTACGTGCCGGAGAACTCGGCGGACAGGTGCAGCGAGACGATGCCCGTGGCCCCCGACTCGGCCACCTTGCGGTAGGTCTCCGCGAACAGTTCGGGGCTGGGGCGGGAGGTGGTGACGGACCGTCTCTTCTGCAGTGCCTGGGCCAGGGCACGGGCCGAGATCTCGGTGCCCTCTTCGAGCGCCTGGTCGCCGAGGACCACGGTCAAGGGCACCGCGGTGATGCCGTGACGCTCCATCGCCGGCGGCGGCAGGTAGGCCGTTGAATCGGTGACGATCGCGACATGGCGGGACATGAGCTGGAGGTTACCCGCCAAGGCCCACCGACGGCAGCCCGGCCCCTCCCACCTGCGGGCGACGCCGAGCGCCGCCGGTCGCGGAGGCGCGGGCCCGGATCAAGTCGTGCTCTCCGGGCGGGGCTTCTTCTGCCACGGGTACGTCGGCCTCGGCCCCGACGGATTGATCGCGGGCCGGGGCGGTTCCTCACCGGACCGGGACTCGGTGGACCGGGACTCGCCGGACCGGGACCCGGGGGTCTCCTGCCAGGTCTGCCCGGTGGAGGCGGTGGGTTCGGGCTTCGGGGCCTGGGGCCAGACCGGTGTGGGCTCCGTCGTCCAGTGCCGCAGCGCGTCCGCCTCGACGTCTATCTGGGCGCTGAGCGTGTCCAGGTCGTCCTCCGCGAACTTGCGGGCCCGGTCGTGCGCCGCCCAGCGCAGGGAGTCGGCCGACTTGATGACCCGCTCCGTACGCTCGCGCAGCGCGGGCAGCCGCTGGGCCAGCTTGGCGCGGTCGGGCTCGGGCTCCAGGCGCTTGAGCTCGTCGTCCAGCTCCCGGCCGTGCCTGCTGAGCTGCTCGAACAGGGCCAGGGACTCCTTCAGCGACTCGTCCTCGCCCACGCCCGCCTGCAAGGCCTCCTGGGTGGCCCGCATCGAGGTGCGCAACTTCAGCCGCAGGTCGGCCAGTTGGCCCACCGGGCCCGGCTGGGCGAGGCTTCGGGCGCGCAGGGTGGTGTCCTCGACCGACCGCTTGGCCTGCGTGATCGTACGGTCCACGCCGCGCTTGGCCGCGCCGATCGCCTTCACCGTGGCGTACGCCCCCAGCACCACGAACAGCACGAAGAACAGGGCGACCACTGCGATGACGGCTTCCACGGCGCGCTCCTCCTTCGACCCACGCGGCACATACTGCTGCGCTCTTCAACGGTAAACGCAACGGGCAGGCCCGGGGTTCCATCGGAACCCTGAACCTGCCCGTAGGGGACGCCCCCGAACCTCGTCCGGGACAGACCTACGTGACGATGTTCACCAGCTTCGGCGCCCGTACGATCACCTTCCGGATCGGGCCCCCGGCCAGCGCCGCGACCACCTTCTCGTCGCCCAGGGCCACCTTCTCCAGCTCCTCCTCGGAGATGGTCGGCGGCACCTCCAGGCGGGCCTTGACCTTGCCCTTGATCTGGACGACGCAGGTGACGGCCTCGTCGACGATGTACGCGGGGTCGGCGACGGGGAAGTCCTGGTGGACGACCGAGTCGGTGTGGCCCAGCTTGCGCCACAGCTCCTCGGCGATGTGCGGGGCCAGCGGCGCGATCAGCAGCACCAGCTGCTCGGCGACCGTGCGCGGAACCGCTCCGCCCGCCTTGGTCAGGTGGTTGTTCAGCTCGGTGACCTTGGCGATGGCGGTGTTGAACCGCATGCCCTCGAAGTCCTGGCGTACGCCGTCGATGGCCTTGTGCAGCGCCCGCAGGGTGTCCTCGTCGGGCTCGGCGTCGACCACGGTGACCTCGCCGGTCGCCTCGTCGACGACGTTGCGCCACAGCCGCTGCAGCAGCCGGAACTGGCCCACCACCGCGCGCGTGTCCCACGGCCGGGAGACGTCCAGCGGGCCCATCGCCATCTCGTACAGGCGCAGCGTGTCCGCGCCGTACTCCGCGCAGATGGACTCCGGGGTGACCGCGTTCTTCAGGGACTTGCCCATCTTGCCCAGCAGCCTGGAGACCTTCTCGCCCTGGTAGTAGTACGCGCCGTCGCGCTCCTCCACCTCGGCGGCCGGTACCGCGAAACCACGGCTGTCGCGGTAGACGAAGGCCTGGATCATGCCCTGGTTGTACAGCTTGTGGAACGGCTCGGCGGACGAGACGTGCCCCAGGTCGTACAGGACCTTGGACCAGAAGCGCGCGTACAGCAGGTGCAGTACGGCGTGTTCCTGACCGCCCACGTACAGGTCGACGCCGCCGTGCGGCTGGCCTTCGCGCGGGCCCATCCAGTAGCGCTCGATCTCCGGGTCGACCAGCTTCTCGGAGTTGTGCGGGTCCAGGTAGCGCAGTTCGTACCAGCAGGAACCGGCCCAGTTGGGCATGGTGTTGGTCTCGCGCCGGTACCGCTTCGGGCCGTCGCCCAGGTCCAGCGTGACGTTGACCCACTCCTCGTTGCGCGACAGCGGCGTCTCGGGCTGGGTGTCGGCGTCGTCCGGTTCGAAGGTGCGCGGCGAGTAGTCCTCGACCTCGGGCAGCTCCAGCGGCAGCATCGACTCGGGCAGCGGGTGGGCGACGCCGTCCTCGTCGTAGACGATCGGGAAGGGCTCGCCCCAGTAGCGCTGGCGGCTGAACAGCCAGTCGCGCAGCCGGAAGTTGACGGTGCCCTGGCCGATGCCGGACCGCTCCAGCCACTCGGTGATCCGGGCCTTGGCCTCGGCGACGGGCAGGCCGTCCAGGGAGATCTCGTCGTTGGCGGAGTTGATGATCTTCGCCTCGTACGAGGCGAAGGCGTTCTCCCATGTGGAGGTGTCCGTGCCCCGCCCGTCGGTCGGCTCGACGATGCAGTGGATCGGCAGTTCGAAGGCGCGCGCGAACTCGAAGTCGCGCTGGTCGCCGGCCGGGACGGCCATGATCGCGCCGGTGCCGTAGCCCATCAGGACGTAGTCGGCGATGAAGACGGGGATCTGCTCGCCGTTGACCGGGTTGGTCGCGTACGAGCCGATGAAGACGCCGGTCTTGTCCTTGGCCTCGGCCTGCCGCTCGACGTCGGACTTGGAGGCGGCCTGCGCGCGGTAGGCGGAGACGGCCTCGGCCGGGGTCGCGTGACCGCCGGTCCACACGTCGTGCGTGCCCTCAGGCCATTCCTGAGGCGTGAACTTCTCCACCAGCGGATGCTCGGGCGCCAGGACCATGTAGGTCGCGCCGAACAGGGTGTCGGGGCGGGTGGTGAAGACCGTGATCTTCTCGCCGTCTACGGGGAAGTCGACGCGGGCGCCCTCGGAGCGGCCGATCCAGTTGCGCTGCTGCAGCTTGATGGCCTCGGGCCAGTCCAGCTCGTTCAGGTCGTCCAGCAGGCGGTCGGCGTACGCCGTGATGCGCATGTTCCACTGGCGCAGCTTGGCCTTGAAGACGGGGAAGTTGCCGCGCTCGGAACGGCCGTCGGCGGTGACCTCCTCGTTGGCCAGGACGGTGCCCAGGCCGGGGCACCAGTTGACCGGCGCGTCGGAGGCGTACGCCAGGCGGTACTCGCCCAGGACGTCGGCGCGCTCGGCGGCAGTCAGGTCATGCCACCCTCGCTCACCGGGAACAGCACGCTCACCGCTCTCGAACTGTGCGACCAGCTCGGCGATCGGGCGGGCCTTCTTCGCCTCGTCGTCGTACCAGGAGTTGAAGATCTGCAGGAAGATCCACTGGGTCCACTTGTAGTAGTCCGGGTCGATCGTGGCGAACGACCGGCGCTTGTCATGGCCCAGGCCCAGCTGACGCAGCTGGGACTTCATGTTGCTGATGGCCGCCTCGGTGGTGATCCGAGGGTGCTCACCGGTCTGCACGGCGTGCTGCTCGGCGGGCAGGCCGAAGGCGTCGAAGCCCAGGGTGTGCAGGACGTTGTGGCCGGTCATCCGCTGGTAGCGGGCGGAGACGTCGGTGGCGATGTACCCCAGGGGGTGGCCGACGTGCAGGCCCGCACCGGACGGGTACGGGAACATGTCCATGATGAACTTCTTGGGCCGGGCGGCCAGCTCGGGGTCGCCTGCCAGGTCACCCTTCGGGTTCGGCGCCGCGTACGTGCCCTCGGCGTCCCAGAAGTCCTGCCAGCGTGCCTCGATCTCGGCCGCGACGGCGGCCGTGTAGCGGTGTGGCGCTGCATCCACCGACATACCAGTGGCGGCAGCGGGGTTCGTCTCGCTCATGATCCTCAAAGCTCCATCGATCGTCTCTGCCAGCGGATATGTCGTCCGGAAACGAAAAATCCCCTCGCACAGGAGGGGACGCCGCGCCGATTCCGACCTCGCCGTTCATTGGCGGTCGGGACTGATCAGCGCGGCTCGCTAAGCAGAAGGCGTACGGCACGCATGGGCTCAGGGTACCGCAGCCCCCATGGCCGTCGCGACGAGGTTCCCGCCCGGTCGCGACGATGTTCCGGCCCCGTCGCGACGGCTCGTCGACACCGAGTCGCGGTGTGTCAGCCACGAGAACCGGCCAAAAAAGTTGAACAACGTTCAAATATTACTTCGCGTAACAACCCCTAAGGGGACAACGCAGATGTGAGATTGACCCTTGATAACAGCGCAATAACTCAAACCTCGTACCGCTCGGTTTGCCACGTCTTACAGTTCGACGACGGGACCGCTTTCCCGAAACTGTTCGGAGTTGCCCCTATGAACCCTCGTAGCAGTAACAGCCCGCTCTCCACGCCGGGCCACTTGGCCCATGGCGCTGGGGCGGCCACCGTTCCGCTCTTCACACCCTTCAGCATGATGTGGGGAGGTATGCCGTGGTAACGGAGACTACGAGCGACGGCACGGTAGACGACTCGTTGGTGGAGTTCTTCGACTTCGGTGCAGGAGTCCTGTCGCTGGTCTGTCTCACCGTTTCCGTGCTCTGGGGACTCGTCGCCCAGGACCGGATGATGCTCGCGACGCGCCAGCGGATCATGGCGCAAGCGGTGCACCGGATAACCGCGATCGCGTCGATCGTCTTCCTACTGGTGCACATCACGGTCAAGGTGGCGCTCGACCATGCCCCGTTCCTTGCCGCGCTGATCCCCTTCAGCCTCGCCTTCTCGAACGATGGGTTCGCGGGCAGGACCGTACTCATCGGATTCGGCTCGCTGGCCGCGCTACTCATGATCGCCACGGCTGTCACCGGCGCGCTCCGCAGCCGGTTCGCGAGCCCGGCGCCGGTCGCGGCGCGTTGGCGGGCATTCCACATGATGGCCTACCCCGCCTGGTGCTTCGCGCTGCTCCACGGACTCTACGCGGGTCGCGAGGCGAAGCCGATCTTCGTGATCCTGTACTCCCTCGGGCTCGTCGCCGTCGCCGGGGCGCTGATGCTGCGCGCTGCGCCGCGCCCGGTCAAGCGCCAGGTGGCCGACTGGATCACCACGATCATGGGTGGCGACGGCCAGCGTCCCCCCGAGGTCGAAGAACTCATGAAGTCCCGCAGCGCCCTGCAGTCCCGCGAGGAGCCCGGCGACCGACGCAAGGGCGGACAGCGCGAGGGCGGACAGCGCGACCAGATGCGCGACACCGGCCAGTTCCCGCTGCCCGGCTTCGGCGGCGGACAGAGCCCCGGCCCCGCGCTGGGCGACCCGCTGGGGGTACCCCCGCAGCGTGCGGCGTCCGCCCCCGCGGCCGACTCCGGCCCCGGCTTCGCCGCCGCCTACCGCGCCGTGTCGATGACCCCGCGCGCCGCGGAGCCCACGGCGCCCTACCTGACCCAGCAGCAGCCACCGCTGGACATGCAGCCCACCCAGGCCATGCCGCGCATGGACGACGGCTCGACCACGGGAAGCACCCGCTGGCCCGCGCCGTCCCCGCCGCCGGTCGGCGAGGCACCCCCGTCGGCGTACGACCCGATGCAGGACACCTTCGCCGGGCAGGCGTTCGCGGGCGACGGCCAGACCTATCCGGGCCAGGCGCACCAGGCGACTCCCGAAACTTTTTACGGAACGCCTGAGACGAACGCCCCCTACGGCACGTACAACCCGAATGACACGTACAACAGCGGTCCCGCCACTGAAACGCTGCCCGGCTACGACTACGACCAGCCGCCGGGCTCAGGCGAACCCTGGAACGCGCCTTCCGGAGGCTTTAAGTGAACGAGGCCCTTCCCGACGTCCCCGAAGTCCGTGTGGTGGGGCTCCCCCAGCTCACCTCGGGCTTCGACCTCGTCGAGAGACTCGACCTCCCCATGCACCTGAAGGTGCACGGTCCGCTCGAACCGATGGGCGGCGAGCAACTCGCCCAGCTGTCCGAGCGGATCAACCTGAAGGGCAGGGGAGGCGCGGGGTTCCCGTTCCACAAGAAACTGCGCTCGGTCGCCGAATCGGCGATCAAACGCGGCATCCGGCCCGTCGTGGTCGTCAACGGCAGTGAGGACGAACCCGCCTGCCGCAAAGACACGGTGCTGATCAACCGTGCCCCGCACCTCATCCTGGACGGCGCCCTGCTGGTCGCCGAGGCGCTGGGCGCCCGCCAGTTGGTCATCGGGGTGACACGTGAATCCACCGAGCGCTCGATGGAGGCCGCCCTCGCCGAGCGCGGGCTGAGCAACCGGCGGGGCGCCGCCATCCGCGCGAGCGTGCAGCGCAACCCGGTCCGCATGGTCACCGGCGCGGCCGGCTCGCTGATCCGTTCGATCGACGGCGGTCCACCCATCCCGCCGGGCCGTAAGACCAGCGCGTCCAAGAGCGGTGTCGGTGGCGCGCCGACGCTGCTGTCCAACGCGGAGACCTTCGCCCAGCTGGCCATCGGCGCCCGCATCGGCGCCGAGCGGTACGGCAACACCGGCCTGTACGACGAGCCGGGCACCGTCATGCTCACCGTCTCCGGCGCGGTCGCCCGCCCCATGGTGATCGAGGCCCCCACCGGTGTGCCGCTGCGCTACATCCTGCAGCTCGCCGGTGCGCCGCCGGTCCCGCAGGGCGTGCTGACCGGCGGCTACCACGGCAAGTGGATCGACGCCGCCACCGTCAACGAGGCGGTCGTCTCCCGGAATTCACTCGACGCCGTGGGCGGTGCGCTCGGCGCGGGCGCGATCCTGCCGATCAGTCAGGACACCTGCCCGCTCGGCGAGTCGCTCCAGGTCGCCAAGTGGCTCGCCGAGGAGAGCGCGGGACAGTGCGGTCCCTGCTACCTCGGTCTGCCGGCCGCCGCGCGCGGCATGGAGGACATCCTGGGCGGCGGCGGCCCGGCCGCCCTGGAGGCCCTCAAGCAGGTCGCCAAGAACGTGAAGCGGCGCGGCGCGTGCTCGCACCCGGACGGCTCCGCGATGTTCCTGGAGTCGACCATCAAGGCGTTCACCGACGACCTCGCCGCGCATGTCCTCGGCAACGGCTGCGGGCGCCCCGTGGAAGGCGTGCTGCCGCTGTTCGAGGGCGGCAGGATGCCGACCGGCATTCCGGGCGGCGCGGGCGAGGAGGAGAGCGGCGCCAGCCGCCAGAAGATCTTCGTCGACTGGACGCTCTGCCGCGGCCACGGCCTGTGCGCCGACATCCTCCCGGAGGTCTTCCAGCTGGGCGCCGACGGCTTCCCGACCGTCGCCCAGGCGAAGGTCCCCCAGTACGCCGAGGCCAAGGCGCTCCGCGCGGTGCGGCGCTGCCCCGCGCTCGCCCTGCGCATCGAGGAGGACACCCGCGGCAACGCCCCGTCCCGCAACCTGCCGGTCCTCTCCCAGGGCCGCGGCCGCCGGGCTCTGGGCAGCGGTCGCTGAGCACGCGGAAGGGCGGGTCACCTCGATGGGGTGGACCCGCCCTTCTCTCTGCCTCTGTTCTCTGCCTCTGTCACGCTCGCCGTCAACAACGCGAAGACCCCGTCCACTTGGACGGGGTCTTTTCTGTGGAGCTAAGGAGAATTGAACTCCTGACCTCCTGCATGCCATGCAGGCGCTCTACCAACTGAGCTATAGCCCCTTACCTTGGTCCGCCGGGTTTCCCTGGCGGCGACGCCAACATTACCGGTCACCCGCGCGCTCCACCAAATCGTTTCCGTCGCGTGCGGATCGGGGGCGGATCGGGGGTCGATTTCGTCGCTAATGTCGGCTTCCGTGACCGTGATCGCGTTCCCCGGAGTCCATCGCCGCGTCCCGGTCGCCCTGGGGGCGTGTCTGTTCTCCTTCGCCGGCTTCTGGATCGCGCAGCGGGCCGCCGACGTCTCGATGATCGACCTGATGGTCTACCGGGCGGAGGGCGAGACCGTACGGGCCGGCGGGGACCTCTACGCGCTGCGGGCGACCGAGGCCGAACTGCCCGCCACGTACCCGCCGTTCGCGGCCCTGCTGTTCACCCCGCTGACGCTGCCGGACCCGGCCTCCCTGCGCACCCTGGCGACGGCCGGGAACCTGGCCCTTCTCGTCGTCTTCGTGGGTTTCGCGCTGCGGATCGCCGGGCACGCGCGCGTGGAGACCGTCTGGTGGGTCGCGGCGGCGGCCGTGTGGTGCGAGCCGGTGTGGACGACTCTGCGGTACGGGCAGGTCAATCTGCTGCTCGCCGCTCTGGTGTTGTGGGACCTGTCCGGGCGGCCGGGGCACCGGTGGGCCGGCGTCGGTATCGGGCTGGCGGCGGCCGTGAAGCTGACTCCCGCGCTGTTCGCGGTGTTCCTGTTCGCCACCGGCGTCGTCGCCCGGTCCAGGCATCGCTCCGGCGGGCCCTGGCTGCGGCACGCGCGCGGGGCGGCCCTCACCTTCGCAGGCGCCACCCTGCTGGCGGCGGCCGTCCTGCCGTACGACTCCTGGCAGTTCTGGACCCGTACGGTCTTCGCGGCGGGCCGGGTCGGGCATCCCGAGGACACCGCCAACCAGGCCCTGCGCGGGGTACTGGCCCGGCTGCTGCACACCCCGGAGCCCGGCATCTGGTGGCTCGCCCAGGCGGCCCTCACGGGGGCGCTGGGCCTCGCGGTCGCGGTGGCCGCCGAGCTGCGCGGACGGCGCGGCCCGGCGGTGGCCGCATGCGCGGTGACGGCGCTGCTGATCTGCCCGGTGTCGTGGTCCCACCACTGGGTGTGGTGCGTGCCGATGGTGCTCGCGGTGGCTCGGCGACACGTGATCGCCGCCGTTCTGGCGCTGGTCTTCTTCTCGTACGCCCTGTGGTGGGTGCCACACGGACCGGGACGGCTCGAACTACGACAGAACGGCGTCGAGTTGACGCTGTCGGGCCTCTACGCGGGTGCCGGGCTGCTGTTCCTGGCCCTCACCGGTACCGAAACGATCAGGCAGTCACGAACGAGTAGAAGCGCTTGAGCGTGCAGTGCTCTTCGAGGAGGCGGCCGTAGATCGGCTCGCCCTCCAGCTCGCGGTACGTCTCGATCGGGTCGCCTTTTATGATCAGCGCCCGTGCGCATTCCTCGCACCAGTACTGGTAGTCGGCGTTGACGGGCTCCATGTCACGGACGATCGGCGTGCCGCTGCCGCACCAGTCGCACTTTCTCCTGTGTGCACCCATAGATCAGCTCCAGCTGTGGCCGCAGGCCGTGCACACGTAGGAGATCCCTCCGTTGTCACCGAGCACTTGGGCAACGTGGAGCGAGCCGCAGGAAGGGCAGAGGAGGGTGGTCTTGCTCCGCATCGCCACCAGCTCGGGGAGGCCGTGGACCTCCCCGCGGATGCTCGCAGGCATCGCTTCTCCCTCCCGTCGGGCCACGCCCCCTTCCGGCCGTTTGATTCTGCCACGGCCGGACCAATACGGTCAGCGACGCCTTCGTACCAGTCCGGACACGCGGCGGGAAAGAAGGTCGTCCGAAGAGGTATACGCCCGATGGGCCACTCATGCTCAAGCAGGGACGCAGGTCACATACGAAAAATCCCGCCCCCTCGTGGGAACGGGATCTTCTGCACCGATCTGATCTGTTCTGTGGAGCTAAGGAGAATTGAACTCCTGACCTCCTGCATGCCATGCAGGCGCTCTACCAACTGAGCTATAGCCCCTTGCTGCTTCCATCCGGCGAAGCCGTATGGTGTTTCGCCCCGCTCGGCGGGGCGAACAAGAAGAACTTTAGCCTGCGACCAGCCGGAAAGTGAAATCCGGGTCCCGGCCCCGGTACGAGGCCGTGTACGACGGTCAGTCGCCCCGTACGACGGTCAGTCGTCGTCGCCGAGCACCGGTTCCGGCAGCGTGCCGGCGTTGTGCTCAAGGAGCCGCCAGCCCCTGGCACCTTCACCGAGGACGGACCAGCAGCAGTTGGAGAGGCCGCCGAGGCTCTCCCAGTGGTGGGGCTCCAGACCGAGGAGGCGCCCTATGGTGGTGCGGATCGTGCCGCCGTGGCTGGTCACCACGAGCGTGCCGTCGTCGGGGAGCTTGTCGGCGTGCCGGAGGACCACCGGGGCGGCGCGGTCGGCGACCTCGGTCTCCAGTTCGCCACCGCCGCGGCGGACCGGCTCGCCGCGCTTCCACGCCGCGTACTCGTCGCCGTGCCGGGCGATGATCTCGTCGTGCGTGAGGCCCTGCCAGACGCCCGCGTAGGTCTCGCGCAGGCCCTCGTCGTGCGTCACCTCCAGGCCGGTGAGCATGGCCAGCTCGGCGGCCGTCTTCGCGGCACGCTGAAGGTCGGAGGCGACGATCGCGTCGGGCTTGAGGGAGGCGAGCAGCCGGGCGGCGCGGCGGGCCTGGCCGAGGCCGGTCTCGGTGAGCTCGACGTCCGTGGTGCCCTGGAAGCGGCGCTCCACGTTCCACGAGGTCTGGCCGTGGCGCCAGAGTATGACCCGGCGCCCTCGGCCCTTGCGGTCCGCCGAGTCGATCCCGCCCGTCACCGCGGCTCCCCGCCCAGCTCGGCGGCCTCCTCCGCGGCCCGCAGCTTCGCGTGCTCCTCGCCCTTGCCGCGGGTGGCCTTGGCGTCGGCGGGCAGCTCCAGCTCGGGGCAGTCCTTCCACAGCCGCTCCAGGGCGTAGAAGACCCGCTCCTCGCTGTGCTGGACGTGCACGACGATGTCGACGTAGTCGAGCAGCACCCAGCGGGCCTCCCGGTCGCCCTCACGGCGCACGGGCTTGGCGTCGAGTTCCTTGTTCAGCCGCTCCTCGATCTCGTCGACGATCGACTTGACCTGGCGGTCGTTGGGCGCGGAGGCGAGCAGGAAGGCGTCCGTGATGGACAGCACGTCGCTGACGTCGTACGCGATGACGTCGTGCGCGAGCTTGTCGGCGGCCGCCTGCGCGGCGGTGTTGATGAGCTCGAGAGAGCGGTCAGTGGCGGTCACTACATGGCTTTCCGTAGGCGGTCAGGAACCCTCACGGGCTATCACAAGGGTCTCACGGACCGCCGACAGCGCCTCACGGGTTAAACCATCAGGCCCCGGAGCGACGCACAGGCGGCTCCGGGGCCCCGGTTCGGATCCTGGCGACCGTCGGTCAGCCCCTGGATCCCGACACGTCGGTCAGCCCGTGGATCCCGTCGTGTCCGTCGTCGTATCGGTCGTGGTCTCGTAGTTCTGGCCGAGCACGACGGAGACGTCAGCGTTGGAGGTGGTCTTGCCCTTCTTGACGGCGCCGGCCGGGAGGCCGAGGGTCTTGGCGACCTCGACGGCGTCCTGCTTGCGGGCCGCGTCGGCGTAGGTGACCTGTGAGGTCGCCTGGGCGGTTTCGACCGTGCCGGCGTCGAGGAAGGTGTAGCCGCCGTTGAGCAGGACCACGCGGGCCTGTTCGGTGGCGTCCTTGTCGCCGGTGGCGTTGCGGATGCCGACGCGGACGGCGTCCCCGGCGTCGGGGCTCTTCGCGGTGCCGCCGAGCAGGTCCTTGACCACGCTGTCGGAGTCCTCGGCGCGGAGGGTGCCGTCCTGCTGGAGGGGCAGCAGCTCGGTCTTGTAGTCGCCGCCCTTGGCGTGGTCGGCGAGCTTGGCGAGGAAGGCGCCGAGGTCCTTGTCGGTGAGCGAGGGGTCGAGGATCTGGGCCAGCGTCTGCACGGTGGTCGTGGCGGCCTGTGCGTCGGAGGACAGCTTGCGCAGCACGCCCTGCATGACCTGCCCGAACCGCTCCAGCTGGGCGTCCTGCGACTCGCCGGAGGCCCGGTAGGTGGCGTAGGCGACGGCCATCTTGCCGCTGAGGGTCTGCCCCTTGCCCTTGTTGACGAGGGGGGCCTCGGTCTTCTTCTCGGCCTCGGGGTCGGGCACGGCGGTGTTCGTGTCGACGTCGATGTTGCCGACGAGCTCGACGAGGTTGTTCAGGTAGGGGGTGTCCAGCCGCCAGGTGCCCTCGATGTCGGTGCCGAGCACGGTGTCGAGTCCGTCGCGGGTGCCGGCGGAGCCGTCGTCCTCGACCGACTTGGCGAGGGTGGTCGTGGTGCCGTCGTCACCGGTCAGGGCGAGGGAATTGGGTATCAGGACGGTGGCACCCTGCTTCGCGGTGGTGTTGTTCACGAGCAGCGCCGTGGCGGTGCCGCCCTTCTTGGTGTCGTGCAGATGGACGACGACCACATCGCGCTTCTGCGCTGCCGCCGAGGTCGTGGTGCCGGTCTGCTCCTCCGAGGACGAACCGGGCAGCATGTCCGCGAACCACAGATAGCCGATACCGCCGGCCACGACCAGCGCGAACGCCACCGTCAGCGCGACCAGCCGGCTCTTGGCGCGGCGCTTGGCCTCCTCACGGCGCTCGGTGCGGTTCTCCGTGAAGTTCAGCCAGTCGATGACGTCCTCGGAGTCACCGTCGGGTTCCTCGACGAAGGCGAACTGCTCGGTGCGGTAATCCCGTTCGCCGGAATCCCTCCCCTGGGCAGGGGCACCGGCCCGGGGCTCACTCTCCTCGGCGGCGCCGGTCTCCTGCGGTCCCGCCTGCTGCGGGATGTAGGCGGTCTGCTCGGTGACAGGGGCCTGGTGGCCGGTGCTCGCGGTCTGCCCGTAGGGGTCGTAAGGGGCGTACGGGGCGGCGGGGGCCTGCTGACTCGTGTCGTAGGAGGACACCGGTTGCTGCTGACCGGTCGCGTACGGGTCGTAGCCGTAGCTCTGTGGCTGCTGATACTGCTGTGGTTGCTGCTGTTGCTGCGTCCAGTAGGGGTCGTACGCCTGCTGCTGGGGCACCTGTCGGTACACCGGCTGCCCGAACTCGTCGTAACCCACGAGTTCGTACTGCTGGTCGCCCCCGTAGCCAGCGTCGTATCGGTCGTTCACCGGTGCCCCTCTCGGCTCACTCGCCGCGGTACAGCTGCCGCTTGTCGATGTAGCGCACCACGCCGTCCGGCACCAGATACCAGACGGGGTCGCCCTTCGCGACTCTCGCACGACAGTCGGTGGAGGAGATGGCGAGCGCCGGGACCTCGACCAGCGAGACCCCGCCCGCGGGCAGGCCGGGGTCGGCCAGGGTGTGACCCGGACGGGTGACCCCGATGAAGTGCGCGAGCGAGAACAGCTCCTCGGCGTCGCGCCAGGTGAGGATCTGGCCGAGCGCGTCGGCACCGGTGATGAAGAAGAGGTCCGTGTCCGGGTTGAGCTCGTGCAGCTCGCGCAGGGTGTCGATGGTGTACGTAAGACCCTTGCGGTCGATGTCGATGCGACTGACGGAGAACTGGGGGTTCTCCGCGGTCGCGATGACCGTCATCAGATAGCGGTCCTCGGCTGCCGAGACCTTGGTGTGCGATTTCTGCCACGGCTGTCCGGTCGGTACGAACACCACCTCGTCGAGGTGGAACTGCGAGGCGACCTCCTGGGCCGCGACGAGGTGACCGTGGTGGATCGGGTCAAACGTGCCACCCATGACGCCGAGGCGGCGCCGGCCCTTGTCGTGCTGCGGATCGTGCCGCGGGCCGGTAGGCATTTCCTGCTCTCCCATGCGTCGAGACCCTACCGGCCCGGTCACCGCCTCTTGTTCGAACGACCATTTGCGCGGATTGGCGGAATCAGCGGTCCCGGTTGAAGCGGGTGGTGATCCACAGCAGCAGCATCAGAGCGACGAACGCTCCACCGCCGGTCAGGTAGGGGCTGAGGCTCTCGTGGTTGCCGCCGTGCTCCCCGCCGCCCTCGGCGGCGAAAGTGACCAAGTCGGCAGCGGTGCTGTGGAAGCTCATCGTCGGCGTGACCTATCCGGGTGTGGGATCGGGATAAAGACTGGGCCCATCGTAAGCGGGGCGCTCATCGGCGATCACGTCGACTCCGCCCAGGACGGAACGCGGGGGCCGCCGCGCGCGTACATCCCGTACGACGCAGCCGTTCGCGTACGTACTTCCCGTACCTTCCCGTTCGAGCAACCGCTCGCGTGCGCCGGACGTCCTTTCCGTCGGCGGGCGTCAGTCGTCCCGCTTGTATCCCCGCAGGAGGAACCACGCCATCAGGACGGAGCCCAGGACCATCACGATGAGCACCACGCGCAGCAGGTTGCCCGCTCCCTGTTCCTTCGCGGCGGCGTCCGCGGCCTCGGTGAGCCAGCCCGCTGCCGGGAGGTGGGGGAGATGCACCATGAGATCGCTCCTTACCGGTTGATGCCCTGCCACCGTAACTCCGCCTAGGCTGGAACCCGCTTCGGGGGCAACATGGGCACTCAGACGCATGGGGGAAAACATGCCGGACGACAGCCACGAGCAGAACGGGCACGAGAACGTGCCGAGCAGGCAGCGCAGGCGCTTCGAGGGAATCTCCTCGCGGGCGTACGAACATCCCGCGGACCGCTCGGCGCTGGTGGCGCTGCGCAAGCTCAGCGGCTTCGACACGGTGTTCAAGGCCCTCAGCGGTCTGCTGCCCGAGCGCAGCCTGAGGCTGCTGTTCCTGTCCGACTCCGTACGGGTCTCGGACCAGCAGTTCGCACACCTGAACGACATGCTGCGGGATGCCTGCTACATCCTGGACCTGGAGAAGGTCCCGCCGATGTACGTGAACCAGGACCCGACACCGAACGCGATGTGCATCGGCCTGGACGAGCCGATCATCGTCGTGACGACCGGGCTCGTCGAGTTGCTCGACGAGGAGGAGATGCGGGCCGTCATCGGCCACGAGTGCGGTCACGCGCTCTCCGGTCACGCGGTGTACCGCACGATCCTGCTGTTCCTGACCAACCTGGCGCTGCGGATCGCCTGGATACCGCTGGGCAACCTCGCGGTCATGGCGATCGTGACCGCGCTGCGCGAGTGGTTCCGCAAGTCGGAGCTGTCCGCCGACCGCGCCGGGCTGCTCGTCGGCCAGGACCTCCAGGCCTCGATGCGCGGGCTGATGAAGCTCGCCGGCGGCCACCACCTGCACGAGATGAACGTGGACGCGTTCCTCGCGCAGGCCGATGAGTACGAGGCCGGGGGCGACCTGCGCGACTCCGTCCTCAAGATCCTGAACGTGCTGCCCCGCTCGCACCCCTTCACCACCGTGCGCGCGGCCGAGCTGAAGAAGTGGGCCGAGTCCCGCGACTACCAGCGGATCATGGACGGGCACTACCTGCGGCGCAGCGAGGACAGGGACACCTCGGTCACCGACTCGTTCCGTGAGTCGGCGGCGCACTACACGAGCCACGTGAAGAACTCCAAGGACCCGCTGATGAAGCTGGTCAGCGACATCGCGGGCGGCGCGGGCGACCTCGGCGGCCGGGTCCGGCGTGGCTTCGGCGGCTTCGCGGGCGGCGGCAGCGGCTCCTCCGGCTCCGGCGGCGCGGCCACCGGCACGGACACCGCCGAGGACAGGCGCCCGGACGACGAGTGAGGACCGGCTACCGCCGCTGACAGCCATACAGAGCGCCCGGCCCGGAGGTTCACCCTCCGGGCCGGGCGCTCTTGTGCCTCGGGTGCGTCACACCTTCGGCTGGGCGCTCTGCGCGAGGGAGCCGCACAGGGCGGTGGCGCCACCGGTGGCGTAGGGGTCGGTGCCGGCCGGGCCGCCCTCCTTGTCCGTCTGGCCGGCGAGCAGCGGGCGCAGATGGTTCGTGGCGTCGTCGGCGCAGGCCAGGGGGCCGGCCTGGACGTAGGCGACGACGACCTCGGCCTGGCGGGTGCGCAGGTCGTCCTGGTCGAAGCGGAAGTGCAGCTCGCGCCGGACGGTGAACAGCGAGGCCTCCGTGTCGTCACCGGAGGCGGGCCGCAGCGCGTACACGAAGGTGTGGGCGGCGACGACCTCCAGGGTGCCGGAGTCGTACTCGGCGGCCTGGAGGGTGCCCTGGACGCGGACCTTGGGGTCGGCGAGCTCGGCGCGGGAGGGGTCGAAGCGGACCAGCCAGCCGGTGGGGGCGTGCCGGCCGTCGGCGGTGGGGCGGTCGAAGCTCTGCTCGAACTGGTCGAGCTGCTGTGAGTCGACCAGCCTGCGCACCGGCTGGACGGTGCTGCCGCCGAGCACCTGCGGGTCGAGCGCGGAGGCGACCAGATACTCCTTGGCGATGGTCAGCGAGGTGACGACCTGGCTGTCGGTGAAGTGCTCGGTGCGCCGGGTGGCCGGCATCGTGATGCCCTCGGCGCCGATGCGGAACTGGGCGGCGGGGCTGTGCGCGAACAGTTTCTCGGGGTCCTCGGCGCCGGGTACCGCGGTCTGCGGCGCCAGGGGGATCACCGTCATCCGGAGCGGCTCGGCGGGCTTCGCGGCCGGGGCCTCGTAGGGGTGGCGGACGCCCATGTAGATCGCGGTGCCGAAGGCGAGGGCGATCAGCAAGATGAGGATCAGCGCCTGCCGGGAGAAGCCGCGGCGCAGGGGCGGGCGGCTACGAACGGCCGGGCCGTGGTCGGTGAGGCGCTCCTGCGCGGAGAACTCCTGGATACGGGCAGCGCGTACGAACGATTCGTCGAAGACGACGGATCGGTACTCGTCCTCTCCACCGCCGGGGCCGCCCTCGGGAGTCCCCTCAGGTGGGTTTCCAGGCCCGCCCATACCTTCAGAGTAGGTCTGCGGACGCCCCTGTAAACGCGCTGCTGGTCAGGGCGTGCGGGGCGTCGCCGGTGCCGCCGGCTGGGAGAAGTCCGCGGAGGCGGAGGGGCCTGTCGAGATGCCCTGTTCGACGCCGGTGGTGGCGGTGGGGGGCGGTGGGACCTGTTCGCCGCGGCCGCCGGAGGAGGCGCCCCGGTAGACCGCGGTGAAGGCGAGCGCGACCATGCCTATGCCCATGACCAGGGCGAGGACCCAGGCGACGGGCCGGTGCCAGCGGGTCTGCTTGCCGTACGGCCTGCCGTACGCCCCGTCGGCGCCGTAGCGGCCCTCAAGGATGTCGGGGTCGTCGAGGTCGTCCAGGTCGTCGTCACGGCCGTGGCCGAAATCGGAGCCGTCGGGTCCGAAGCCGTCGTCATAGCGGTCGTCGTCGCCCCGCGCGCCTCTGGAGTGCGCCCGGCGCGCTTCGGCCTCCTGGGCCGCGGCACGGGCCTCCGCCGCTGCGAGCAGGCGCTCGACCGCGGTCGGCTCATGGACCACGGCCGCCCGGACGAAGGCCTCGTCGAAGACCACGGAGGCGAACTCTTCGTCCATACCCCCGCGGTCGCGGTCGTCGTCGGGCTCCCAGCCGTCAGGAAACGGCGTGCCCCCCACGTCCTCCGGCACGGGATCCAGAGTAGACCGGGGTGGTCAATTTGGGCAGACGGTAAGGAAATTCATCCGATTTGCTGAGCCGTTTCACGGGGACGCCTACCGGCGTCCCCGTGCGGCGCCCGGGTCAGCGGCGTACGTGCCCGTCGCCCGTCACGATGTACTTCGTGCTGGTCAGCTCGGGCAGGCCCATCGGGCCGCGGGCGTGCAGCTTCTGTGTGGAGATGCCGATCTCGGCGCCGAAGCCGAACTGGCCGCCGTCGGTGAAGCGGGTTGACGCGTTGACGGCGACGGTCGTGGAGTCGACCAGCTGGGTGAAGCGGCGGGCCGCCTGCTGGGAGGTGGTGACGATGGCCTCGGTGTGGCCCGAGGTCCACAGCCGGATGTGCTCGACCGCCTTGTCGAGGGAGTCGACGACCGCCGCCGCGATGTCGTAGGAGAGGTACTCGGTCTCCCAGTCCTCGGCGGTGGCCTCCACGACCGCCGCCTCGGAGTCCTTGGCGTACGCCATGACCCTCTCGTCGGCGTGCACCGTGACCCCGGCCTCCGCGAGGGCGTCCAGGGCGCGGGGCAGGAACTCGGGGGCGATGTCCTGGTGGACGAGGAGGGTCTCGGCGGCGTTGCAGACGCTGACGCGCTGGGCCTTGGAGTTGATCAGGATCTCGATCGCCGTGTCGAGGTCGGCGTGCGCGTCGACGTAGACGTGGCAGTTGCCCGTGCCGGTCTCGATCACCGGGACGGTGGACTCCTCGACGACCGTGCGGATCAGGGAGGCGCCGCCACGCGGGATGAGCACGTCGACCAGGCCGCGGGCGCGCATCAGCTCGCGTACGGACTCACGGCTCTCGCCGGGGACGAGCTGGACGGCGTCGGCGGGCAGCCCGGCGCCGCCGACGGCGTCGCGCAGCACGCGCACGAGGGCGGTGTTCGACTCGTAGGCGGAGGACGAGCCGCGCAGCAGCACCGCGTTGCCGGACTTCAGGCAGAGGGCGGCGGCGTCCACGGTCACGTTCGGGCGGGCCTCGTAGATGATGCCGACGACACCGAGCGGGACGCGGACCTGGCGCAGGTCGATGCCGTTCGGGAGGGTCGAGCCGCGGACGACCTCGCCGACCGGGTCGGGCAGCGCGGCCACGTCGCGGACGTCGGCGGCGATGGCGCGGATCCGCTCCGGGGTCAGCGTCAGCCGGTCGACGATCGCCTCGCTGGTGCCGGCCTCCCGGGCCTTGGCGATGTCCTTCGCGTTGGCCTCGACGATCTCACTCGTGCGGACTTCCAGCGCGTCGGCGATGGCGAGCAGCGCGTCGTCCTTCTCGGCGCGCGGCAGCGGCGCGAGGTCGGCGGCTGCGGCCTTGGCACGGTAGGCGGCCCGGGTGACCGGGGACATGGAGTCGTACGGCGAGAGCGTGGTCATGGTGGAAGGGTAGTGCGCCGCGGAGGGCCGCCCCAGCGGCTGTCCCACAAACCGAGACAAGTTCCGAATACGCCCCACGCACCGCAACCATCAATTGAGGCACCCGAACGGTGAGCAACCAGGTCCGCGAGAGCGGCGCCGGTTCAGGCGCACTAGGGCCTGTGTCGAAAGTGGCGTCGTCCGCCCGGAGGGCGGGCCGGGCGGCGTCATGGGGGTCCTCCCGCTCGAGCGGAGCCGAGAGTGGGGGAGCGTGCCAGGCGTCGCCCGGCAGGCGCCACTTTCGACACAGGCCCTAGAACGGGTGGACTCCGACGGGCGTCGCCGGTGGCGGGCCGTATCCCTCGGCGATGCGCTGGTGGTACGTCTGGCGGTCGATGACCTCCAGGCCGACGATCTCCCAGGGCGGCAGCCCGGCCGTACGGCGGTGCTCGCCCCACAGGCGCAGGGCGACGGCGGCCGCGTCGTGGAGGTCTCGGGCCTCCTCCCAGTAGCGGATTTCGGCGTGGTCGCTCGCATAGCGGCTGGTCAGCAGAAAGGGGTGGTCGTGGGCGAGCTGTTGCAGGCCGCGGCGCAGCTCCTTCAGCGGGGTCTCGGGGCCGGAGACGCTCAGGGTGACGTGCCACAGCCGGGGCAGGTCCCGCGGCTCCTCGACGCCCTCGCTCTCGTACGTGTCCGACGAGCTGACGCTGGTGAGCGTCCGCTCCTCGCCGACCGTGCGGGAGGTACCACCACCACGGGACACCGCGGTCCCGGGGCGCACTCGTCTCACGACGGCCTCCTTCACAACGAACTGTGCTTCGCGGCGAACTGTGCTTCGCATTGGGTCGTGCGGAATCTCCCCCGAGACAAAGTTGAGCAGGCTCAGGGGCTTCGCGTGGCCGTTTTACGGAACGCACACCGGCGGGGCCCGTGCTTCGGCCCCTCCAGGGGGCCGCTGGTCAGGGGTGCAGGAGGACAAGGTCGTCCCTGTGTACGACCTCTCGTTCGTACGCGGGACCCAGCTCGCGCGCCAGTTCCCGGGTCGAGCGGCCGATCAGCTGGGGGATCTCCTTGGCGTCGAAGTTGACCAGCCCGCGCGCGACGGCCCGCCCCTCGCCGTTCCGCAGCTCGACGGGGTCGCCCGCGACGAACTCGCCCTCGACCGCCGCGATACCGGCCGGCAGCAGCGACTTGCGCCGCTCCACGACCGCGCGTACGGCGCCGTCGTCGAGGGTGAGCGAACCCTGCGGGGTGGAGGCGTGCTGGAGCCACAGCAGCCGGTCGGCGGAGCGCTTGCCGGTGGGGTGGAAGTACGTGCCGGTGTCGCGGCCGGTGAGGGCGTCCGCCGCGTGGATCGCGCTGGTCAGGACCACGGGGATGCCCGCTCCGGTGGCGATTGCCGCCGCCTCGACCTTGGTGACCATGCCGCCGGTGCCGACGCCCGCCTTGCCGGCACTGCCGATCTCGACGTGCGCGAGGTCCTCGGGCCCCCGTACCTCCGCTATCCGCGACGTGCCGGGCTTGCTGGGGTCGCCGTCGTAGACGCCGTCCACGTCCGAGAGCAGGACCAGCAGGTCGGCGCGGACGAGATGGGCGACGAGGGCGGCGAGGCGGTCGTTGTCGCCGAAGCGGATCTCGTCCGTGGCGACGGTGTCGTTCTCGTTGACGACCGGCAGGGCGCCCATCGCGAGCAGCTTGTCGAGGGTGCGGGAGGCGTTGCGGTGGTGGGCGCGGCGGCTCATGTCGTCCGAAGTGAGGAGCACCTGTCCCACGCGGATGCCGTGGCGGGCGCAGGAGGCCGTGTAACGGGCCACCAGCAGCCCCTGGCCGACGCTGGCGGCCGCCTGCTGCCGGGCGAGGTCCTTGGGGCGGCGACGCAGCCCCAGCGGCGCGAGGCCCGCCGCGATGGCGCCGGACGAGACGAGCACGATCTCCCGTTCACCCCCGCTGCGGACCTTGGCGAGCACGTCCACAAGGGCGTCCACCCGGTCCGCGTCGAGGCCCCCGGAGGCCGTCGTCAGCGACGAGGAGCCCACCTTGACGACGATCCGGTGCGCTTCCGCCACGCCCTGCCTTGCCGCTGACACCCGTATCCCCAATGTTCTGAACCAGCCCGGTGTGTGCAGTCTGCAATCTACGGGAGGACGCGGATCGGACGCCTGAGCATTTCGCTGGGCGGGACGACACCGACTGTTCTCCGACTGTTCCCTGAAGCGTTTATGAGAAGACGGTGACGTGCCTCTCAAGGTTGCAGCCGTCATGCCTGATATGTGGTGACCTGTCCTCGCGGCAGATTGCTCCCCGGCCTCCCTAGGTCATACGGTCAGGGATCGGCCTCCGGCCGCCCTCCTACTTTTCGTTCCCCCCTCTGTCCGTCGCACCCTCCGCAGGAGCCCAGCCCGTGCCCTCCGCAGGCCTCGCCCCCCGCCGCATCGCGCAGCTGTCAGCGCTGCTGGCGATGTTCGCGCTCTTCACGGCCCAGATCGTCTCCGCGCTGCTGCCGAACGTCCCCGTGTTCGTCGCCGCGAGCGCGGCCGGCATCGCCCTGGACACCTACTTGCAGTACCGGGACCCCGGCCTGCTCGCACCGCTGGGCAAGGTCCGCTTCGAGGTCCTGGTACGCCAGTTGCTGCGCGACATGCTGATCCTGGTGGGGCTGCTGCGCATCGAGGGCATCGACCCGCTGCGCGAGCAGGCGCCGCTGCTGGTCGGCCTGTGCGTCTTCTACGCGGTGCACTTCACCTGCCAGGCCGTCTCGGTGCTGGTCCGCCGCACCCGGACGCTGCCGATCGTCACCCGCAACATCGACGCCTCCGCGCTGCGTCTGACGGCCGCCCCGCCGCGCCTCCTGGCCCGCCGCCAGGCCCACCGTCTGCTGACGTTCTCCCTGCCGATCACGGCCGGTCTGCTGCTCACCGCGATCACGAAGGACGTCATCTGGGGCCTCCTGGGCCTCGGTACCGGTCTCGTCCTGCTCGCGGGTGGTACGGCGTACCTGGCGACCTGGCTGCTGCCGAAGAAGCGGGCCAAGAGCGAGCAGCAGGTCATGGACTGGCTGGACAAGTGGCTGGCGCGCTACCAGCCGACCGTCGCCATGTACTTCTCGGGCGGTACGACGTCGGCGTACCAGGCGAACATGTGGCTCTCCACGCTCTCCCAGCTGGAGAAGCCGCTGATCGTGCTGCGTGAGCGTTTCATGGTGCAGAAGATCGACGCGACGGACGTGCCGGTCATCTGCTTCCCGAAGGTCTCGACGATGTTCTCCCTGGAGAACTCGACGCTGAAGATGATGCTGCACCCGGCCAACGCCGCGAAGACCTCCCAGGTGCTGCGCATCCCCACCATCAAGCACGCCTTCATCAACCACGGCGAGAGCGACAAGCTGTCCTCCTGCAACCCGTACGCGAAGGCGTACGACGAGGTGTGGGTGGCCGGTCCCGCGGCGCGCGAGCGGTACGCCCTCGCCGAGGTCGGCGTCGAGGACAAGGACATCGTCGAGGTCGGCCGCCCGCAGCTGGCGCCGATCCGCCCGTACGCCGGCCCGCCGACCGGCACGTTCACGACCGTTCTCTACGCCCCGACCTGGGAGGGCTGGGACGGCAACCCCGGCAACACCTCGGTGGTCCTGGCCGGCGAGAACATCGTCCGCGCGCTGCTCGCCGACGACAAGGTGCGGCTGCTGTACAAGCCGCACCCGATGACCGGGTCCGTCGACCCGCGCGCGGGTGCCGCGAACGAGCGGATCAAGGCGATGATCCGCGAGGCGAACACGAAGCGCTCGGGCGCGCGGCCGGGCCCCGAGACCGCGGCCGAACTGGCCCGTCGTACCGCCGCGTTGGACGAGCTGACCTCGACGTCGTTCCGGGTCAGCGCGGACGAAATGGAGCGGATGCTGCTCCAGGGAACGCCTAGCGGGGACCGTGAGGCGGCCATCGCCGAGGCGACGCTGGCCTGGGAGAAGGCGTACTGGGCGTCCTTCCCCGAGTGGGAGCACCTCATCGTCACCGAGGCGCGGCCCGCGATCTTCGCCTGCTTCAACACGTCCGACCTGCTGATCAGCGATGTCTCGTCGGTCGTCTCCGACTGGCTGTCCAGCGAGAAGCCGTACGCCGTCGGCAACACCTCGGGGCTGTCGGAGGAGGCGTTCCGCGCGGCCTTCCCGACGGTGTCGGCGGGTGTCGTCATCGCCCCGAACGCCGCCGAGGTCCCGGCGCTGCTGGACTCCGTCCGCAACCCCGAGAAGGACCGGTTCACCAAGGCCCGCGCCGACCTCAAGGAACACCTCCTCGGACCCTCCGACCCGCCCTCCCTCGTCCGCTTCGACTCCGCCGTCAAGGCCCTGTGCACCAAGGCCGACGAACGCCGGGTCCGCATGGAGTCCCGCCTCGCGGACGAGGTCCCTTCGCCGCGGGAGGTGGGGGACGACTCGGGGGCCGAGGGCGAGACAAGCGACTCGGAAGACGCGGTGAACGCGTAAGCGCTCCGCTGATGACGTGATGCAGGGCCCCGGAGGCGTTTGGTCCTCCGGGGCCCTTGTGCAGGTCGAGCGCCTTATAGCTCGGGGGAATGTGTTGTAGGCGACTGCGGGTCCGTCGTGGCTTGTCGCACAGTTCCGCGCGCCCCTTACGGGGCGCAGCGGCGCCCTTAGAACGGCTCGAAGTCGTCGTACGCCTTCTCGACCTCGTCCCGCTCGGCCTGCCGGTCGCGGCGGCGCTGGACGGCGGGCCGGGACGTCTCGAGGCGGTGGTCCTCGCCCCGGCGGCCGAGCATCTCCGCCCCGGCCATGACGGTCGGCTCCCAGTCGAAGACGACCGCGTTCTCCTCGGGCCCGATGGCGACGCCGTCCCCGGACCGGGCACCCGCCTTCATCAGCTCTTCCTCGACGCCGAGCCGGTTGAGGCGATCCGCGAGGTAGCCGACCGCCTCGTCGTTGTTGAAGTCGGTCTGCCGCACCCAGCGCTCCGGCTTCTCGCCCCGCACCCGGAACAGCAGCTCTCCGCCGATCTCCTCGCGCGTGACGGTGAAGCCCGCGTCGTCGACGGCCTTGGGCCGGATGACGATCCGGGTCGCCTCCTCCTTGGGCTTGGCGGCCCGCGCCTTGCCGACGAGGTCGGCGAGGGCGAAGGACAGCTCCTTCAGCCCCGTGTGGGCGACGGCGGACACCTCGAAGACCTGATAACCACGGGCTTCGAGGTCGGGCCGTACCATCTCGGCGAGGTCCTTGCCGTCGGGTACGTCGATCTTGTTGAGGACGACGATCCGCGGCCGGTCGCCGAGACCGCCGTACTCCTTGAGCTCCTCCTCGATGATGTCGAGGTCGGAGACGGGGTCGCGGTCCGATTCGAGGGTCGCCGTGTCGAGGACGTGCACCAGCACGCTGCAGCGCTCCACATGGCGCAGGAACTCAAGCCCGAGGCCCTTGCCCTGGCTGGCGCCCGGGATCAGGCCCGGCACATCCGCGATCGTGTACACCGTCGAGCCCGCGGTCACCACGCCCAGGTTCGGGACGAGCGTCGTGAAGGGGTAGTCCGCGATCTTCGGCTTGGCGGCGGACAGGACGGAGATCAGCGACGACTTGCCCGCGCTCGGGTAGCCCACCAGCGCCACGTCGGCGACCGTCTTGAGCTCCAGGACGATGTCCCGCAGATCTCCCGGCACGCCGAGCAGCGCGAAGCCGGGCGCCTTGCGGCGGGCGGAGGCGAGGGCCGCGTTACCGAGGCCGCCCCGGCCGCCCTGCGCGGCGACGTACGACGTGCCGTGTCCGACGAGGTCGGCGAGGACATTGCCCGCCTTGTCGAGGACGACGGTGCCGTCCGGCACGGGCAGGACCAGATCCTGGCCGTCCTTCCCGGACCGGTTACCGCCCTCGCCCGGCTTGCCGTTGGTGGCCTTGCGGTGCGGGGAGTGGTGGTAGTCGAGGAGTGTGGTGACGGACTGGTCGACGGTGAGGATGACGTCGCCGCCACGGCCGCCGTTGCCCCCGTCGGGGCCGCCCAGCGGCTTGAACTTCTCACGGTGGACGGAGGCACAGCCGTGACCTCCGTTACCCGCGGCGACATGCAGTTCGACGCGGTCCACGAAGGTGGTCATGGTAGGTGCCTCCAGAGACTTACGGGTTCAGTTATCGGTTAACACGCGAAAGGCGGACCCGCCTTCCCGACCGGGAAGTGAGGTCCGCCTCGCGAAAGACTTCCGATCAGCCGACCGGAACGATGTTCACGACCTTGCGCCCACGGGCGGTGCCGAACTCGACCGCACCGGCGTTCAGCGCGAACAGCGTGTCGTCCTTGCCGCGGCCGACACCCGAGCCCGGGTGGAAGTGCGTGCCGCGCTGGCGGACCAGGATCTCGCCCGCGTTGACGACCTGACCGCCGAAGCGCTTCACGCCGAGGCGCTGAGCGTTGGAGTCACGACCGTTACGGGTGGACGATGCGCCCTTCTTGTGTGCCATCTCTCCTCAGTCCCTTACTTCGCAGCCGCGGGGATCTCAGTGACCTTGATCGCCGTGTACTGCTGGCGGTGGCCCTGACGACGGCGGTAGCCGGTCTTGTTCTTGTAGCGCAGAATGTCGATCTTCTGGCCCTTGTGGTGGTCCACGACCTCGGCCTGGACCTTGATGCCGGCCAGCACCCACGGGTCGCTGGTCACAGCGTCGCCGTCGACAACGAGCAGGGTCGAGAGCTCGACCGTGTCGCCAACCTTGGCGGTGGAAATCTTGTCAACCTCAACGATGTCGCCGACAGCAACCTTGTGCTGGCGACCACCGCTGCGCACGATGGCGTACACGCGGATCTCACTCTCTCGCTCGGGAACGGCACCCCCGCAGTCCAGCCGCCCGACATCGATGCGGCCTCTCCCGGAGCGCCCGGCGCCCGGAAGGGATGAGGTTTACGGGGATGTGGCGCGTCCGAGTGAACATCCAGCCGGATATCTGTGGACACGCCGAGGGTCAAGGTTACGGGGCCTTACCCGGAGCGGGCAAATCGAGCCCTCCCCCGTCATGTGGTCGGCTTCTCGCCGTCCGCCGGCAGGGGCTTCACGCCCTTGCACAGGTCCGTGGTGTCGGCCTTGCCCGGGTAGGCGACGCCGATCACCTTGTCGAAGTGGGCCCGGTACATGTCGTGCACGGCGTCGTCGTCGACCTTGACGATCGACTCGTCGTTCTCGCGCAGCGCGGGCCCGGTGTAGTTGCCGGAACCGGTGAAGCTGATCTTGTTGCGGACCCCGTCGTACGCGCCGTCGATCAGGATGTACTTGGAGTGGATGATGTACGGCGTGGTCAGCTTCTGGCCGGGGTTCAGCGGGTCCCGGTCGTCGTTGTAGCAGCGCACGGTCGGCCCGCCGGACGTGTGCAGCTTCTCCCACGTCCCGGCCGTCCCGCCACTGCTCTTGGCGCTGTCCGACTCGGCGTAGACGATGCTCACGTTGCAGCCGGCCTTCTTCAGCGCGACCAGCTTCTCGGCGATCGCCAGCCGTGTGATCTTGAAGATCGACACCCGTACCCAGGTCCTCTGGGTCACCCCGGCGCTGTTCTTGTACGTGCACTGCACGTTGTTGAGCACCGAGTACACGGTGTCGGTGGCCCGGGTGTTCCCGGCCCGCGGGAAGAAGTACGCCTTGTAGAGGCCATTGCTGACGGTCCGGTACTCCCAGCTCGGCCAGTCCTTGGCCACCATCGTGTCGAAGTAGTCGGCGTACGCGTCGTACATCGTCGGGTTGTTCGGCAGCAGCAGCGCGTCGTTGAAGAACTTGGTGTGCGCGGAGGGCGTCGAGTTCGACGTCGTCTGCACGACCACGTTCGTGGCGCCCTCGACCGCCGAGAACAGCCAGAACTTGTTGTGCATGATCGACTGCCCGTACTTCGGGTCACCGAGGCAGGACTTGTCGACGGGACAGGTCGCGACGTACGACCCCTTCGTACGGTCGGTGCCGAGCGCGGCGGCGAGGCTGTTGTACGAGGTGTTGGTGGGCCGGTCGCTGATGCTCGACTCGTCCAGCAGCACCTGGACGTTCACGCCGCGGTCCTTGGCGGCGACGAGCGCGTTGACTACGGACGCCTCCCACACGTGGTAGACGGCGACCTTGACGGTGGAGCCGGGCAGCGCGGTGGCCATGAGCTCGATGAGCCGCGCACGGATCGCGAGCTGCTCGCTCTCGGTGCCCAGCGGATCGTTGAAGATGGGGCCCTCGGTCCACGTCGGGGCGGCCTGCGCGGTCCCCGCGGACACCGCCGCCTGCACCCCGGCCGCCGACAGCACCGTGGCCAGCGCCACCGCCTTGCGTCCACCCCTGACGGGCTTCACAGCCCGGTGCAGCCCAGCGCTCTTCAGGCGCACGCGCGCCATGCGGCCCTCCCCCAACTGTGCTTCGTATGACCACGTGAGTTTTACAGGTACCTGGCCGCGCTTCGAAGCGGAGGGGGTTTTATGAGACGGAGGAGACTCTCAAACCAGCCCAAACCCTCCCACCCGTTGCGAAGTTCCTCTCCCCGGACGGAACTTCCTCCCCCGGACACGCCGGTGCCCCGGCCTGACGGTGAAACCGCCGGGCCGGGGCACCGGTTGGAGCGTAACTACGCAGCCGCGCCCGGGAGGCTCAGCTCTCGTCGGTCGAAGCGGTGACCGTGGCCGACGTCTGCTCGGCGGCCACCGTGGTCTTCTTCGCGGCCGACTTCTTCGTCGCCGCCTTCTTGGCCGTGGCCTTCTTCGCGACCGTCTTCTTGGCCGCCGCCGTCTTCTTCGTGGCGGCCTTCTTCGCCGTCGCCTTCTTGGCCGTCTTGCGCGCGGTCTTCTTGGCGGGGGCCTCGGTCTCCGCCTCCTCCGCGGCTACCTCGGCCTCGGTCGCACCCTCCGCGGATGCCGACGGAACCACCACGACAGCGGTGTCCTCCGGCGCGGTGGGCGCCGTCGCCTTGCGCACGGCACGCCGCCGCGGACGGGCGGGAGCAGCGCTCTCGGCAACGGGGGCCGCTTCCGTCTGCTCCGCCACCGGCTCGGCAGCAGCAGGCTCCGGAGCGGGCTCGGTCACGGGCTCCGCGACCGGCTCGACGACCGTCACCACGGCGTCGTCCGCCGCGGCCCCGGCCGGGGCGCCCGCGGGCGCGGACACCTTCCGGGTCACCCGACGACGCGTACGCCCCTTGGGCGCGGCCTCCTCGGCGGCACGCACGGCGGCCGGCGTCTCGACGACCGGGTCCTCCACCGCGACCGGCTCCGCCTCGGCGGCCTCCCGCGACTTCGGCGCCCGCTCCTCGACGACCTCGGCGGGTACGACGGTCACGGCCTCCCGCTGCTTCGGCGCGCCCGAGGGCGCGGAGGCCCGACGGGTCGCCCGACGCCGCGAACGACCGCGCGCGACCGACGCCTCGGCCTCGGCGACGCTGCTGTACAGCTCCTCGTCCGGCTCGAACTCAGGAGCCGGAAGCGCCACCGGCACGGCGACCTCGGCGGCCACCTCGGCCTCGACCAGCTCCGCCGCCTCGGCCGGCTCGACGGCCTCGACCTCGGCCGCCGCCACGTGCTCGTGGTCGATCTCCACACCGCCACGCCCGCGCTTACGGCGCTTGCCGCCACCACCGACGGCGGTCGGCTGATCCATGTGCACGATCACGCCACGCCCGTTGCAGTGGACACAGGTCTCGGAGAAGGACTCCAGCAGCCCCTGTCCGACCCGCTTCCGGGTCATCTGGACCAGGCCCAGCGAGGTGACCTCGGCCACCTGGTGCTTCGTACGGTCGCGGCCCAGGCACTCCAGCAGACGCCGCAGGACCAGGTCCCGGTTGGACTCCAGCACCATGTCGATGAAGTCGATGACGACGATGCCGCCGAGGTCGCGCAACCGCAGCTGGCGCACGATCTCCTCGGCCGCCTCCAGGTTGTTCCTGGTGACCGTCTCCTCCAGGTTGCCGCCCTGGCCGGTGAACTTGCCGGTGTTGACGTCGACCACGATCATGGCCTCGGTCTTGTCGATCACCAGCGAACCACCGCTGGGCAGCCACACCTTGCGGTCCAGCGCCTTCATCAGCTGCTCGTCGATGCGGTACGTCGCGAAGACGTCGACCTCAGAGGTCCACTTCTGCAGGCGTTCCGCCAGGTCGGGCGCGACATGGGAGACGTACCCGTGGATGGTCTCCCACGCGTCGTCACCGCTGACGATGACCTTGGAGAAGTCCTCGTTGAAGATGTCGCGGACGACCCGGACCGTCATGTCCGGCTCGCCGTAGAGCAGCGTCGGCGCGCTGCCGCTCTTGGCCTTCTTCTGGATGTCCTCCCACTGCGCCTGCAGTCGCTCGACGTCGCGGCGCAGCTCGTCCTCGCTCGCGCCCTCGGCGGCGGTGCGCACGATGACGCCCGCGTCCTCGGGGACGATCTTCTTGAGGATGGTCTTCAGCCGGGCCCGCTCGGTGTCGGGCAGCTTGCGGCTGATGCCGGTCATCGACCCCTCGGGGACGTAGACCAGGTAGCGGCCCGGCAGAGAGACCTGGCTGGTCAGACGCGCGCCCTTGTGCCCGATCGGGTCCTTGGTCACCTGGACGAGGACCGACTGGCCGGACTTGAGCGCGCTTTCGATGCGGCGCGGGCCGTTGGCCATGCCCAGCGCCTCGAAGTTGACCTCACCGGCGTACAGGACGGCGTTGCGGCCCTTGCCGATGTCGATGAAGGCGGCCTCCATCGACGGCAGCACGTTCTGCACCTTGCCGAGGTAGACGTTGCCGACGTACGAGGTCGCCTGCTCCTTGTTGACGTAGTGCTCGACGAGCACGTTGTCCTCAAGGACGCCGATCTGGGTGCGCTCGCCGCTCTGGCGGACGACCATGACGCGCTCGACGGCCTCACGGCGGGCGAGGAACTCGGCCTCGGTGATGATCGGGACGCGACGACGCCCCTGCTCACGGCCTTCCCGACGCCGCTGCTTCTTGGCCTCCAGACGGGTCGAGCCCTTGATGGACTGCACCTCGTCGGACGGCTCGGTCTCCTTCGCGCGCCGCTCGCGCGGCTCACGGACCTTCACGACCGTGCGCTCGGGGTCGTCGGACGCCGCCTCGGCCTCCGTACCCGAGTCACCGGCGCGACGACGACGGCGACGGCGACGACGGCTGCTGCTGGAGCCGGAACCACCGGCCTCCTCGCGCTCGTCCGCCTCGTCCTCGGCGTCCTCGTCCACCTGCTCGGCGGTGTCCTCGGCGTCCTGCGCGGCCTGCTCGGCGGCGAGCTCCTCGCCCTCGGCGGCCTCACCCTCGGCCTCGGCCGACTCGCCCCGGCGACGGCGACGGCCACCACGACGACGGCGACGACGCGACCCGGTGGACTCCTCCTCGCCGAACTCGTCACCTTCGGCGCCCTCTTCGAGCTCCTCGTTCTCCTCCGGCTGGTCCGCCACCACGGTGGCGGCCACAGGCTGCTCCGCCTCGGCGGGCTCACCCCGACGGCGACGGCGACGACGCGACCCGCCGGTGCCCTCCTCCTCGGCGAACCCGCCGAACTCGGTGGCCTCGGCGCTCTCGACGACCTCGGCGGGCTCCGCCACCGCCTCGGCGGCGGCCTGCGCGGCCGCCCGCTCCGGCGTCTGGAACATCGGCTCGGTGAACACCGGCGCCTGGAACACGGCCATGGCGGGCCGCGCGGGCCGCGCCGGGGCCTCCTCGGCGACCGGCGCCGCGGGCGCGGAGAACCCACCGGCGGCCTTGCGCGTGGCCCGACGCCGCGTACGCCGCGGCCCGGCCTCCTCGGCCTCGGCGGGAACCTCTGCTGTCGGGGCGGCGGGCGCCGTCTCGGCCGCGGCGGGCTCCGCCTGCTCCTCGGCGGCCTGCGGCTCACCGGCGGGCGTGGACACCCGGCGGGTCGCACGACGACGCGTACGACCGGCAGGCGCGGCCTCCTCGACCGGCGCGGCTACGGGCTCCT
>NZ_VTHJ01000064.1 GCF_008386495.1 Streptomyces tailanensis
GTATTCGCTCTCTGAGAGTTGCCCCCACTTGATTGGAGCGACCTCGTGTCGCACCGTTCCACACCCACTGGCCGGGACCCGACCGGAGATCCCCGCCGGCGCCCGCCTGTACCGTACCGGCGACCTGGCACGGCACACCGCGGACGGCACCGTTGAATGGCGGGGCCGCCTCGACAGTCAGGTGAAGGTGCGCGGGTTCCGGGTCGAGCTCGGCGAGATCACCGTGGCGCTGCAGGCGCACCCGCAGATCGCCGAGGCCGTCGTGGTGCTGCACGACGGGCGCCTGGCCGCCTACTACGTGCCCGCCGCCGGTCCCGGCCTGACGATCACCGAACTGCGTACCTTCCTGCGCCGTACCCTGCCCGAACCGATGGTCCCCCACTCCTTCACCACCCTGTCGGCTCTGCCCTTGTCGGCCAACGGCAAGACGGACACCTCCGCCCTGCCCGAACCCGACGGCACCCGGCCGGCCCTCGGCAGTGTCTACCAGGCGCCGGCGAGCGCGCTCTTCGGTCACCCGCCCGGCCCCCGCCACATCCCGGGACTGGGCACCAGCCGCCGCCCGGAGATCCTCCGCCCCGGCCTGGTCGACGAGGTCGTACTCGTCCCGGAACCCGAGGCGGTGGCGATGTGCCGACTGCTGGCCACCACCCGTGGCATCGCCGTCGGCGGCTCCACCGGATCCGTCCTGGCCGCCGTGGTCCGCCTGCGGCCCAGCATGCCTGCCGACGCCACCGCCGTCGCGATCGGCCCGGACACCGGTGAGCGCTATCTCGATACGGTCTACGACGACGACTGGGTCCGGGACCGGTTCGGGCCAGCCCTTCCCTCCGAAACCCACTCCTCGCCACTCGCGGTGTAGGAAGCTCGTTCCACCACCACACGAAGAGGAACCCGATGTTCGTATCACCCGTTCGACGGATCGACCCGCAGGGCACCACCGGCGAACTGGAAGCCCTGTCGCAGTGGCTCGACTTCCACCGCTCCACCCTGCTCATGAAACTCGAAGGTCTGGAGGACTCCGACCTGCGCAGGCCCATGGTCCCCTCCGGCACCAGCCTGCTCGGCCTCGTCAAGCATCTGGCCGAGACCGAACACGGCTGGTTCTGCCTGGAGTTCCTCCGTCTCGACGAGCAACCCCTCTACCAGACGCCGGACGACCCCGAGGCCGGCTTCCGCATCGAGCCCCACGAGACCGTCGACGAGATCGTCCAGACCTATCTCGACCAGTGCGAACGGGCGCGCAAGATCGTCGCCGAGCAGGCCTCACTGGAGATCGACGTTCCGGAGAACCTGCGCGGCCGCGTCAACCTCCGCTGGATCCTGCTGCACATGATCGAGGAGACCGCCCGTCACAACGGCCACGCCGACATCCTCCGCGAATCGATCGACGGCACCATCGGAGACTGATGCCCGGGGTGACCCCGCGGCGTTTGCCGGATCGGCATCGCCGGCAGGCAGACGGTGGTTCGGACGGGGATGGATGGGCGTGATCCGGCTGCGCAGGATGGTCGCCTGCCCTTCGCCTCGATCCAAGGAGCCACCGGGACCTGCGCCAGCGTGCCCGCAGAGCGGGTCATCGCCGGGAAGATGCGCACGGGACACGTACATTCCAGCCACCGGCGGGGACCTGCCAGGCTCACTCGACCAGGTCGTGGCCCGCGGCCCGCAGCACGGCGCAGGCCTCGGCCCGCCGTTCGCGGGGGACCAGGATCAGGTCGCTGCGGAAGCTCGACGAGACGAAGACCGGAACCCCCGCCGCCGCGAGTGGGCCGAGTACGGCCGCCAGCATGCCGGGCAGATCAAGATCGTGGGACAGCTCGCCGTAAAGACCGGCCCATCGCTCCTGAGTGCCGGCGTCAGGAGGCTCGTCCTTTGAGGCCGGTCGGGCCTCGCGGACCACGGTGAGGCCTTCGGGCGCACGGTGCAGGACGTACCAGGAGCCGTCTGGCGGAAGCTGCCCCGTGGGCAGATGCTCGACGGTGAATTCGGTGGTCAGCATCCGTAGGCGCTGTGCGGCAGGAGTGACCACGCAGGCACCCTAGACCCAGCTGGGCTCCACCGGGCAGCCCGATTCACCGCGGAACACACCGGCGGCCGGCTCCACATCGAACTCTCCCTGAAGCAGCATGCCGGCCAGGAGGTCGACGATGTGGGCCGCGTACGCCACCGTCCCGCCCGGGGGTGGAGAACGAGATACGCGCCCAGCACGCCGGCGATCGCGCCGATCAGCGCCGGTAGCCGGAGTCGGCGTTGAGGAACGCGTAGCCGTACGCCGCGGCATAGCCGCAGGCCACATAGAACACCGTGAACCGCACATGCCCGGCGCAGGATTCGGGTGCCCGGCTGTGATGCGGGCGTGGGCGGGCGCCGACGCCGGAAGCTGTGAACGCTCGCGCGCGGTCGTGCGTATGACTCCTCAACCGCGGATCTACGTGAGGAACAGGCGATGAACGACCGAGTTACTCCTCCGATGCACGCCACCCCCGACGGTGAGGCGGAGATCGCTCTGGTGGTGAGGCTGCCCTGGGAAGACGTCGCCGCGCTCGGCCAGGAGGCCGGGCGACTCGCTGCGCGGATGCAGCGGCCGGTGACCCTTGATGAGGCGGTCAGCCATCGGTTGCGGTCCGTGCGGGCCGCTGCCGCGCATGCGAAGCCGGCGCAGGCGGGGGGTGCGCCTGCGGTGACCTCGGCGTCGGCGTCGGTGTCGTCGTTGCCGCCGCGGCCTCCGGCGGATCAGGCGATGCAGGCCATTGATCGGATCAGTGGGAATTCTTCTGCCGTTTAGCGGCACCGGCAGCCGCCGGTTATGAGGCGCCCGACCTCACGGCCGCCACTGCCTTTCGTGCTGCTACCAGGATCGGGTCCCAGACCGGGGAGAAGGGTGGGGCGTAGCCGAGGTCCAGGGTTGTCATTTGTTCTGCCGTCATGCCTGCGGTGAGGGCTACGGCCGCGATGTCGACCCGCTTGCCCGCGCCCTCCCTGCCCACGATCTGGACGCCCAGTAGACGGCCCGTGCGGCGTTCGGCGAGCATTTTGACCGTCATGGGGGTGGACCCGGGGTAGTAGCCGGCGCGGCTTGTCGACTCGATGGTGACCGTCTCGTACTGGAGGCCCACCCTGCGCGCGTCCTTCTCTCGGAGGCCCGTGCGGGCGATCTCCAGGTCGCAGACCTTGCTCACGGCGGTGCCGACGACGCCGGGGAAGGTGGCGTAGCCGCCGCCGATGTTGGCGCCGATGATCTGGCCGTGTTTGTTGGCGTGGGTGCCGAGGGGGATGTGGCGTTCGCGGCCGGAGACCAGGTCGAGGACCTCCACGCAGTCGCCGCCGGCCCAGATGTTCTCGTGGCCGCGCACCCGCATGGAGAGGTCGGTGAGCAGGCCTCCGTGGTCGCCCAGAGGGAGGCCCGCCGCCTTGGCCAGGTCCGTCTCCGGGCGTACGCCGATGCCCAGGACCACCACGTCCGCCGGGTATTCGGCGTCCGCCGTGGCGACCGCGCGGACGCGGCCGTCGTCGCCGGTGAGCAGCTTGGTGACCTCGGCGTCATCGACCATGGTGATGCCCATGCCCTCCATGGCCCGGTGCACCAGGCGGCCCATGTCCGGGTCGAGCGTGGACATGGGTTCCTTGCCGCGGTTGACGACCGTGACCTCGTACCCGCGGTTGATGAGGGCCTCGGCCATCTCCACGCCGATGTAGCCCGCGCCGACGACCACCGCGCGGCGGCCCGCGGTGGCGGACAGCGTGTCGAGGAGGGCCTGGCCGTCGTCCAGTGTCTGCACCCCGTGCACCCCGGGCGCGTCGATGCCCGGCAGGTCGGGGCGGATCGGGCGGGCGCCGGTCGCGACCACGAGTTTGTCGTACGAGGTCCAGGACTCGGCGCCGGAATCGACGTCCCGCGCGCGTACGCGCGCACCCGCGAAATCGATCTCCACGACCTCCGTACGCATCCGGAGATCGATGTCGCGGGCCCGGTGCTCCTCGGGCGAGCGGGCGATGAGCCGGTCCCGCTCGGGGACGTCGCCGCCGACCCAGTACGGGATGCCGCACGCGGAGAAGGAGGAGAAGTGACCGCGCTCGAACGCCACGATCTCCAACTCGTCGGGGCCCCGCAGCCGGCGCGCCTGTGACGCGGCGGACATGCCCGCCGCGTCACCGCCGATGACGACCAGGCGTTCCCTCGCACGTGCGCTGTGGCTCATGTTCATGGGAACACGCTACGAGGGCCCCGCATTTAAGTCCTGTCGGCTCAGCTCTCCTCGCTCTCGCTCTCGTTCGGGGTCGCCGCCGGGCCTGGCCGCCGGGTGCGGGTGAGGCGGAGCCACAGCAGTACGACGAGGGCCGTGGCCACGGCGAAGGGGAGTACCGCGGCGAGGGCCAGGGCCAGCCAGCGGAACACGGCGACGAACGCGTTCCAGCCGCCCGCCAGCGCGTCCACGAAGCCGGGGTCGTCGTCCTTGTCCGACTTCTTCACCGCCGTCTCGGACAGGGACAGCGTGACGGTGGCGAGGCTCGTACGGTCCTTCAGGGACTTCTGCTGGGCCAGCAGCGACTCCAGGTCCGCCTGACGGGTGCTCAACTCGCCCTCCAGGGTGACCACATCGCTCAGCTTGGTGGCCCGGTTCATCAGCTCGCGGATGCGGGCCACGCTGGCCTGCTGCGTCTTGATACGGCTCTCCACGTCGACGACCTGCTCGGTGACGTCCTCGACCTTGGTCTTGCGCTCGATCAGCTTGCCGGTGCCCTCCAGTTCGCCGAGGACGTCCTCGTACTTCTCGGTGGGCACGCGCAGGACGACACGGGTGCGTTCGCGATCCTCGCCGTCGCGGGTCGTCGACTCGTCGGCGACGAAGCCGCCGGCGTTCTCGGCGACGGTGCGGGCCTCGTCCAGTGCCTGCGGTACGTCCTTGACCCGCACGGTCAGCGAGGCGGTGCGGATGATGTGGCCCGTGGTGAGTGTGGGCGGAGTGTCGGCGGCCTGGCCGCTGCTCGCGTCGCCGCCCGCCGCGCCCTCCTGCCGACCAGCGGTGTCGTCGACCTTGCTGTCGGCCGCCTCGCTGTTCGACCCGCCGCTCTCGTCGCCGGCACCGCTGCATCCGGTGAGCGCCAGGGCTACGGCGAGGAACAGTGCGGCCAGCGCCCCTGCGGGCCGCCGGGAACGTCGTACGAGTGTTTCTGTTTCGGCCATTGCGGCGTCCCCCCGAGGGTCGTGACCGGCTTGCTTGCACTGCTGACGCTTCTACGACGCCGGAGGGGGCCGGGACGTTTGGCCGGACACGGTCCCGAAGCGGTCACGGTCCGGACTCGACGAGGCCACATGCCCCCCGTAGCCATGTCGGTGGCGTCTGAGAGGGTGGATTCATGAGCGGATCACGTACGGACGCCGGGCATGTCGTCGTCATCGGGGCCGGGATCGCGGGGCTGGCCGCCGCGCACGGGCTGCTGGACCGGGGTGCGCGAGTGACGGTTCTGGAGGCCTCGGACCGGGTCGGCGGCAAGCTGCTGCCCGGCGAGATCGCGGGCGCGCGGGTCGACTTCGGCGCCGAGTCGATGCTGGCCCGCCGCCCCGAGGCGGTCGCCCTCGCGAGAGCGGTCGGTCTCGCCGACCGGCTTCAGCCGCCCGCCACCGCCACGGCCTCCCTGTGGACCCGGGGTGCCCTGCGCCCCATGCCGAAGGGCCACGTCATGGGCGTCCCCGGCACTGCCTCCGCCCTCTCCGGGGTGCTGTCCGACGAGGGGCTCGCCCGTATCGAGCGCGACGCCGACCTGCCGCGCACCGAGGTCGGCGACGACGTGGCGGTGGGGGAGTACGTGGCGGCCCGCCTCGGCCGCGAGGTCGTCGACCGCCTGGTGGAGCCCCTGCTCGGCGGTGTCTACGCGGGCGACGCGTACCGCATCTCGATGCGCTCGGCGGTCCCGCAGCTCTTCCAGGCCGCCCGGACCCACACCTCCCTCACCGAGGCCGTCCGCGAGATCCAGGCCCGCGCGGCCGCCGCTCAGCAGACCGGCCCCGTCTTCATGGGCATCGAGGGCGGAGTGGGCCAACTGCCGCTCGCCGTCGCCGAGTCGGTGTCGTCGCGCGGCGCCGAGATCCTCACCCGGACCCCGGTCACGGAGCTGCGCCGCGAGGCCGACGGCGGCTGGCGCGTCGGCACCAGGGACCGCGTCCTGCACGCCGACGCCGTCGTCGTGGCCGTCCCCGCCCCGGCCGCCGCCGGCCTGCTCCGCGCCGAGGCCCCCGAGGCCGCCGCCGAGCTGGCCGCCGTGGAGTACGCCTCCATGGCCCTCGTCACCCTGGCCTACCGCCGCGCCGACGTGACCCTCCCCGAGGGCAGCGGCTTCCTCGTGCCGCCGGTCGACGGGCGGACCATCAAGGCGTCCACGTTCGCCTCCCAGAAGTGGGACTGGATCGCCGACCAGAACCCCGACCTGCTTCTCCTGCGCACCTCCGTCGGCCGGTACGGCGAGACGGAGATCCTTCAGCGCGACGACGCCCACCTCGTGGAGGTGTCGAGAAACGACCTGCGCGAGGCCACCGGCCTGTCAGCCGCGCCCCTCGGAACCCGTGTCACCCGCTGGGACAACGGCCTGCCCCAGTACCCCGTCGGCCACCACGCGCGCGTGTCCCGCGTCCGCGAGCACATCGGCAAGCTGCCCGGACTCGCGGTCTGCGGAGCGGCGTACGACGGCGTCGGCATCCCGGCCTGTATCGCGAGCGCGGCCGCCGCGGTCGACCAGATCCACGGTGACCTGCGCGCTGTGCAGGACCTCACGGCCAACCCGGTGCAGAGCCTGCACGGCGGAGCGGGAGAATAAGAACCATGAGCGACGACGCCCCCACCACCGAGTCCGGCCGCATCCCGAACAAGGGCAAGCTGGCCAAGGACCTCAACGAGGTCATCCGCTACACGCTGTGGTCCGTCTTCAAGCTGAAGGACGTGCTGCCGGAGGACCGCGCCGGTTACGCCGACGAGGTCCAGGAGCTGTTCGACCAGCTCGCCGCGAAGGACGTGACCATCCGCGGTACGTACGACGTGTCCGGCCTGCGCGCCGACGCCGACCTCATGATCTGGTGGCACGCCGAGACGAGCGACCAGCTCCAGGAGGCGTACAACCTCTTCCGCCGGACGAAGCTGGGCCGCGCGCTCACGCCCGTGTGGTCGAACATGGCGCTGCACCGCCCCGCCGAGTTCAACCGCTCGCACATCCCGGCGTTCCTCGCCGACGAGACCCCGCGCAACTACGTCAGCGTCTACCCCTTCGTGCGCTCCTACGACTGGTACCTGCTGCCCGACGAGGACCGCCGCCGCATGCTCGCCGACCACGGCAAGATGGCCCGCGGCTTCCCGGACGTCCGCGCCAACACGGTCGCCTCGTTCTCCCTCGGCGACTACGAGTGGCTCCTCGCCTTCGAGGCCGACGAGCTCTACCGCATCGTCGACCTCATGCGCCACCTGCGCGCCTCCGAGGCTCGCATGCACGTCCGCGAGGAGGTCCCGTTCTACACGGGCCGCAGGAAGTCGGTGGCAGAACTGGTGGCAGGGCTCGCCTAGGCGGATTACCCGCGCCCCTGGCTTTCCAGGGGCGCGGCGCTCGGCCGAGGCTCCGGGTGCGCAGCACAGGCAGCCCGCCGCTCCGGCACCCGCCCCTCCAACAGGTACGCCTCCACGTGCCCGTTGACGCACTCGTTGGGCCCACCAGCCAGCCCGTGGTTGCCCGCATCCCGCTCGGTCACCAGCACCGACCCCCCGAGCCGCCGGAGCAACTCCAGCGCCCCGTCGTAAGGCGCGGCAGCGTCCCGCTCGGCGGCCAGGATCAGCGTCGGCGGCAGCTCACCGCGCCCCGTACGCACGTCCAGCGGGCGCCGGCGCGGGCCCGGCCAGTACGCGCAGGGCAGGCTCGTCCACACGTTGTCCCAGGTCTCGAACGGCGCGGTACGCGCGAGCCGGGTGTGGTCGCGGTCCCAGACCTTCCACTCAGTCGGCCAGGGCGCGTCGTTGCACTCGACGGCCGTGCGGACCGCGTTGCCGTTCTCCTGCTCGGCCGCCGCCTCCGGGTAGGGACCGGCGATCTGGACCAACGGCTTCGGTTCGCCCTTCAGATACGCGGACAAGGCGAGGGCGCGCTGCGGCCAGTAGTCTTCGTAGTACGTGGCCTGCTGGAACGCGTTCCGCAACTGCCCCGGCCCGACCTTGCCGCCCGCCGGCCGCGAGGCCAGCCGGGCCGCCGCCCGCTCGTAGCTCCGCAGCACCTTCTCCGGACTGTTCCCCAGCCCGTACACCTTGTGGTGCTTGGCGATCCAGGCCCGGAAGTCCGCCCAGCGCCCCTCGAACGCCGCCGACCGGTCGAGGCTGTTCCGGTACCAGATCTGATCGGGAGCCGGGTTCACCGCCGAGTCGAAGACCATCCGGCGCACATGCGAGGGGAACATCGTGGCGTACAGCGCCCCGAAGTACGTCCCGTACCCCGTCCCCATGAACGTCAGCCGCTGCTCGCCGAGCGCGGCACGCAGCACGTCCAGGTCGCGGGCGTTGTTGCGGGAGTGGTAGTGCCGCAGCGCGCTCCCACTCCGCTCCGCGCACCCGCGTGCGTACGCCTCGGCCCGTGCGATGCGCTCCCGCTTGTACGACTCCGAAGGGTGCGCGGGCGCCGGTGAGGGCCCCTTGTACAGGCGCTTCGGGTCCTGGCAGGACAGCGGCGCCGAACGCCCGACCCCACGCGGGGCGTACCCGATCAGGTCGTACGCCGCCGCGATGCGCTGCCACGCCGGGGTGAACCCCATGAGCGGAAAGTACATACCGGACGCGCCGGGCCCGCCCGGGTTGAACACGAGCGCGCCCTGCCGCGCGTTCCCGGTGGCTCTGACACGGCTGACGGTCAGCTTGATCTGCTCGCCGTCGGGCCGGGCGTAGTCCAGCGGCACCTCGACCGTCCCGCACTGAACCCCGTCCGGCAGCCCCTCGACCGCCGGACACGTCCCGAACCGGATCCCCTCCTCGCTCGCCCGCTGGACGGCGACATCGACGCCCTCCGCCTCGGCAGGGGCAGCGGAGAACGCACTCAGCAACACCGACCCGACAATTCCGTAGAGAACGGCGGCTCTCATCACTTCCCTTTCGACGGACGACGCACGACGCAGAACACCGGCAAAAGGGATGTTTCGTATGAAAAGGTGAAAAGTAAAGGACCGGGAGAGGTGTCGCGCTACCCGTCACCCTCCCGAGGCCCCTGCGCAGCCGGCGGCAGTGAATAACCCGCTGACGACGGCGTGGGCGACGGTGCCGTCGGGGACGGCGTCACCGGAATCGGCGAGCCAGGATCGTTCAACGGCACCGGCGGGGCCGGAGAGTTGGTGATCGGCGGCGCGCTCGCGGACGCGGCCTCCCGGGCGATCGCGTCGTAGTCGACCAGACCCGTGGCCTCCAGGACCCGAATATGGTCGAGCACGGTCGTGTTGGCGTCGTCGGCGAGATCGCGGACGAGCGAGTTACGGGTCGTCGCCCGGACCTGGGCGACGACGGAGAACACCTTGCCGTGCGCCAGACGCAGAATGTTGGCGAACTCCCGGTCGTACTCCTCGCCCTGCGCCGCGCTCAACGTCTCCAGCCATGCCTTCTGCTGGTCGCTCGGCTGATTGGGCAGCGGCAGGCCGATCCGGGCGGCGACATTGCGGACCCGCGCGTCGAGGTAGGTGTGCCCCTCGATGAGATGGTTCCCCGCGGTCCGTACGGCCTCGGTGGTGCCCTTCGTCTGGGCCTGCTGCCCGGCCGGCAGCTCCCACAGTCCCGCCAGTCTGACCTTGGTGATGAAGTCCCGGTCCAGCGCGGACAACGGCCCGTACCGCGTCGATACCGTGGACGCGTTCAGCGTGGCCACGCCGGTGCCGGAGCGGTCCGCGTACGACCAGATCGGGAAAATCATCGCCACGAGGGTCGCCACCATCCCGGCGACGATGAGTCCGGTCCCGCTGACGAGTCTTCCGCTGTGGTGGGTGGATCGCATGGTGCCTCCTGCTCGCGGCACCGCACGCTAGTGCGTTTCGGGTGCCGATTGGCCTGAGGACTGGCATGTTACTGCCCGGTCTACGCCAACTGTCGTACGAGGAGGAAGGGTTGAGGACGGGACAAAGCGCGCCGGATGGGGTAAGCGAACCGGCGGATAAAAGCTGTGAAATATCTTTCAAACGGGCGTGAAACCCGTGTGGGGGACACGGGTTTGTTAATCGCAGCACATCTCGGGGCGAGCACCCCGGCTCAGCGGCGGCTCAGCGGCGCAGCAGCACCCTGCGGGTCGCACGCGCCAGGCGGGCGGCCGGGCGCTGCGAGAGCGGGGCCGGGCCAGAACGCTCCAGCCACCACGCGCGCACTTCGCGCTGGACGTCCGGGTCTTCGGGCCGGCCGGTGAGCAGCACATGCTCGGCGAAGGAGAGGGCGTCGCGCCGGTAGCCGTCCGTCATGGGGTTCCCCTGGGCGTAGGCCAGGAAGGTCGGCCGGTACGACTCCCCGAGGATCTCCGGGAGTTCCGGCGCCACCTTCCCCACCACGTCCGCCCGCTTGGCCGCGAGGGCCCGCGCCTGCACGCCCAGCCGCACCCGGTCGAACCCCTCGGGCACCGGCGTCCCGCCCACCAGCGCGGACAGCAGCGCGGCCTGCGCCAGCCCGAGCCGCTGCCGGGCGGTGGACTCGGCCTCCGCCACGGCCTCCCCCTCGGAGACGGGTGCCGCCTCCTCGGGAGCCCGCACCTCGGCCTTCTCCAGCACCCCCCGGATCGCCCCCAACTCCCGCTCCAGCTCGCCCGGCTCGGGGAAGTTCTCGTCGCGCTCCAGGAGGACCCCCGGCGGGGTCACCCGGGAGACGAGGTCGGCGAGGATGTCGAGGACCTGCTGGGGGACCGGGTGGGCGTGGCTGTCGTGCCAGACGCCGTCGCGCTCGAAGCCGCCCGCGACATGGACGTACGCGATGGCCTCGACCGGCAGCTCGTCGAGCGCCTTGGCGGGGTCCTCGCCCCGGTTGACGTGGTTGGTGTGGAGGTTCGCCACGTCGATGAGGAGCCGCACACCGGTGCGGTCGACGAGGTCGTACAGGAACTGCCCCTCCGTCATCTCCTCGCCGGGCCAGTTGATCAGGGCCGCGATGTTTTCCAGTGCCAGCGGCACGGGGAGCGCGTCCTGGGCGATGCGGACGTTCTCGCAGAGCACGTCCAGCGCGTCCCGGGTGCGCGGCACCGGCAGCAGGTGTCCGGCCTCCAGCTGCGGCGACGCGGTGAGGGCACCCCCCGCCCGTACGAACGCGATGTGCTCCGTGACGAGGGGCGCGCCCAGGGCCTCCGCGCGCTCGGCGAGGTTGCGCAGCCGCTGCTCGTCGGGGCGGTCGGCGCCGCCGAGGCCGAGCGAGACGCCGTGCGGGACGACCGTGACGCCCCGCTCGCGCAGGCGGAGCAGCGACTCGGGGAGGTGGCCGGGGCAGACGTTCTCGGCGACGACCTCGACCCAGTCGACCCGGCCCGACGGTCCGGCCATGCCCTCGACGGCGTCGGCAATCTCCGGCCGCCAGCCGATCCCCGCCCCCAACTGCCTGATCTGCTCCATCGTCCCCTCCTCGGTCACGGCTTCACCAGGACCCGTGCGTCGTCTCCTTACGGCGGACCTGTGTTCCGGCGTGACGGAGTCATGGCCCCGGCAGCCGGGGCCGAACCCCGGGGAGGGGACCTTCAGAGCAACATTTGAGCTTTCGTCCGGGCACTGGGCCCGTTGCCTACTGGACGATCGGTTCGCCCTGTTCGTTGTTGAGCTCCTCCGGGTCCGGACGGCCGGTCGGGACCAGGCCGGGCGTGGTCGGCGACGGGACCGAGCTCACGCGGGGATTGGTGGACGGCTCGGCGGCGGGCGCGGCGGGCGGCACCTGACCGGGGACGGGCGGCGGCGGGCCGGTGGGGCTCGCCGTACCGCTGACCGAGTTGTTGGCGATGGTCTCGAAGTCGACCTCGCCGGTGCCCTCCAGGACCGTGATGTGGTCGAGCACGGTCTGGTTGGCGTCCGAGGCCAGCTGGCGCACCAGCGTGTTGCGGGTGGTGTTCCGCACGGTGGCGATGGCCGGGAAGATCTTGCCGTGCGCGGCGCGCAGGAGGTTCGCCCAGGTCTTGTTGTAGTCCGCCTCGGTCTTGGCGGCGGTCATCTGGTCGAGCCAGCCCTGCTGCTCGGCGGTCGGCTGGTTCGGCAGCTCCACCCCGAGCTTCGCCGCGATGATCCGTACCCGCTTGTCGAGGTCGGCGTGGCCCACGAGCAGGTGGTCGGCGGCCTCTCTGACGGACTTGCTGCCGCTGCGCTCCAGGGCCTGCTGCCCGGCCGGCCCCTCCCACAGACCGGCCAGCCGCACACGGACGATGAGGTCGCGGTCGGCCGGGGTGAGCGGCCCCCACTGCGTGGTCACCGTGTCCCCGGTGGGCACGGCCGCGGCCGCCGCGGCGTTGCGGTTGGGATACGAGTAGAACACGGGGTAGGCGACCGCACTGATCGTGCCGACGACCGCCACGGCGACGAGGACAGAGCCCTTGGAGCGTCGCAAATGAGCCTCCCGGAGGAAACCAACTGATCGTTGGGGACTGAAACGTTGCTTGGGGGTGGGGGTGCTGCCTCGGCTGGGCCGGGCCCTGCCACTGGCCGCGGCAGGCCCGGACCGGGCCGTGGGGCCGCGTCAGATCGTGCCGTTCGCGATGGCGTCGAAGTCGACCTCGCCGGTCTTCTCCAGCATCGTGATGTGGTCGAGCACGGTCTGGTTGGTGTCCGAGGCGAGCTGACGGACCAGGGTGTTCTGGGTGCCGTTCCGCACCTGTCCGATGGCCGGGAAGATCTTGCCGTGGGCCGAGCGCAGCAGGTTCGCCCACACCCGGTCGTACTGGTCGTCCGTGGCGCTGTTCATCTGCTGGAGCCAGGCCTGCTGCTGCGCGTTCGGCACGTTGGGCAGCTCGACGCCCAGCTGGGCGGCCACGTTCCGCACCCGCTCGTCGAGGTCCTTGTGCCCCACGATCAGATGGTCCGCCGCCTCCTTCACGGCCGGGCTGTCCGACCGCTGCATCGCCTGCTCGGCCGCCGGCAGCTCCCACAGTCCCGCCAGCCGCACGCGGATGATCAGGTCCCGGTCGGAGGCCGTCAGCGGCCCCCACTGGGTGTTCACCATGCCGGACGCCATGTTGGCCTGGGCGGTGCCGGACCGGTCGGCGTAGGACCATACAGGGAACGCCAGCGCGCCGACGGTGACAACGAGAGCCAGGCTGGCGATGGCCGAGCCGTTGAGACGCTGCAAAGTGATCCTCCCGGGTGAAGCCAACTGGTCGTTGGGGCACTTACTTGGCCAGTGCAGGGAGGTACGTACGGGAAGGCCGCGGTGTTCAACGACCTTTGAACAGGCTGAGACGCCCAGTTCGGGGCCGGGCCGCTCAGGGGGTGTTCCAGTGCTCAGCCGCGCAGTGCCGGATGGTCCGCGACCACCGTGCAGCTGCCCGGGGCGATCTCCGTGAACCCCGCGTCGCGCACGAGCGGCAGGCCGGAGGCGGTGAGGGCGGGCCAGTCGGCGGGGGCGGCGGTGCGGACGGCGAGGGGGAAGCCGGCGTCGTGCCAGGCGGTGCGGGACTCGTCGGAGAGGGCCCACCAGGCGAGTTGGGCGCCGTGGCCGGCCTGGGCCATGGCCTTGCCGGCGGACATGTCGAGGTCCGGGCTCATCCAGATGACCGGGGCGGAGGGGTCGGGGCCGGCCGGGGGTTCCGGGTCGTCGAGGTCCGTGCCGGAGACCTGGAGACGGGCCAGGTCCTTGGGCCAGCCGTCGAGGGGGACCGGCGGAAAGACGCGCACCTCCGCCGACTTGCCCGTCACCGTGATCCCGGGCAGCGCCTCGGCCCGCCGCCACTCCGCGCCACGCGCCCGCCGGACCACCTTGCGGATCCGGGCGTCCTGCCAGTCCCGCATCGCCTCGGCCCAATCTCCCCCACTCTCGGCTTCGCTCGAGCGGGAGGTACCCCCACCGCCCACCGACCGCTCGTCGCTGAGCATCACCAGCACCGCCCGCGCCGCCGTCTCCAACGCGTCCGTACGCGCCGGAGGCGACGCCTTCTCGATGTGCACGACCAGCGGCAGCACGAACTGCGGTGCCTCGTCGCGGGAGGTCCGCTCGTGCCGGAAGGGGCTGTCCTGGGAGTTCGGGTCACCGGTGCTCACCCGCCCAGTCTGCCAGCCGGAAGATCCGTTCCCGGATGGGCCGCCCGTACAGCCGTACGACGGTTGCACGAGGATGGGGGCATGGGACGTGAGTTACTGCTGAGCCTGGAGGGTGTCGGCCGCCGCTACGGGTTCCGGGGGCCGTGGATCCTGCGCGGCGTCGACCTGGCCGTCGCCCCCGGCGCGCTGATCCGCGTGGAGGGCGCGAACGGCACCGGCAAGTCGACGCTGCTGCGCGTCCTCGCCGGGATCGACGCGCCCACGGAGGGTCGGATGTCCGGGCGCCCGCGCACGGCGTACGTTCCCGAGCGCTTCCCCGCCGCGCTGCCGTTCACCGCCGCCGAGTACCTCACTCACCTCGGCGCCGTCCACGGCCTCGACCGCCCGGCCGCCGCCCGCGCCGCCGACGACTGGCTGGAACGCTTCGGAGCCGCCGAGTACGCCCGTACGCCGATGGCCCAGCTCTCCAAGGGCAGCAGCCAGAAGGTCGCCGTCGCCCAAGCGCTCCTGGCGGAACCGGAGTTGCTCGTCCTCGACGAGGCGTGGAGCGGCCTCGACGCCGACGCCCGGGAGGAGTTGGAGCGGGTGGTCGTCGAGCGGACCGCCGCCGGGGCCGGGGTGGTGTTCGTCGACCACGATCCGCGTCGGCTGACGGGGGTGCCGGACGCGACGTACGCGGTTGTCGAGGGCGGCCTCAATCTCCGTACGTCGACGGGGACTTCGGGAGACGTGGGCGTGGGCCCCGCTGTGGTCGTCGAGGCGCGCGGACCCTCTGGTGCCCAAGTTCCGGACGACGTGGTGAAGTTGGCGGCCGATGTGGAGGAGACGGGCGGCGGCAGCCACCGGTTCTCCGTTGCGGAGGCGGGGTCGGATGCCTTGCTGAGGGCGTTGCTGGGGGCTCGGCCGCCGTGGCATGTGGTGAGTGTGGGGCCGTCGTGGCTGGGGCCCGGACCGGCCGAGTCACCGGAACCGGAAGCGACAAGCGAACGGGACGCGGAAAGCGCACCGGGGATGACAAGCGAACTGGAAGTGGAACGCTCCTGATGACCGCCCTCCTCCGCTACCAGGCCGCCCTCCTGCTCCGCTCCCAGCGCTGGTTGCCGCCCGTCATCCTGTACGCGGCGTTCCTCGCCATCGGGGTGCAGAGCGGGCAGCCGGTGCTCGACTCGCTCGGCTACACGGCGGCCGCGCTGCTGCCCGTGGCCGCCTGGCTGGTACGTATCTGCGCGACCAACGAGCCGCCCGCGGCCCGGAGTTGTACGGGAGCGGCGGCCGGACCGGGCCGGGCGCACCTGGCGTGTCTGCTGGTCGCGTTCTCGGCGGCCGCGCTTCTCGGCGCGGCGGCCGTCCTCTTCGTCACGGTCATCAGCGCCCCCAAGAGCACGGATCACCAGACACGCATCGAGGCGGTCCCGGCGGCCGGCGCCGGGCTCCTCGTGGCCCTCGTCTGCGCACTCCTCGGCGTGGCCGTCGGCACGCTCACGAACTGGCCGCTGCTGCGCTCGCCGGGCCGGGCCGTCCCCGCGCTCCTCCTCGGCGCGCTGCTGACCCTGGTCCTCGCGGGCTCCCCGGCCCGCGCGGCGGTCACGTCCCTGGTGGAGGGCTCGCAGCACGCGACCATCCCGGTCCCCGTCCTGCCCCTGGCCGCCGCCGCGCTGCTCACGGCGGCGGCGATCGCCGTGGCCTGCGCCCTGACGACCCGCCGCTCACCCTGAGCAGGCGTTGCGCTCGGCCTCCCGCCACTCGCACAGCGGGCACAGGGTGATCCCCTTGTACGACTCCGGGTACTCGGTGGGCTCCTGGCACAGCACACAGGCGGCGAAGGGCGGCGCGGCGGCCGGGGCCGAGGCCGTCGTTCGGGCCGGCTCCGGGTTCGGCTCGACGGCCGGTTCGGTGCCGCAGTAATCGCTCATATGTCCAGCGTAGGTCGGGCGACCGCAGAAGCGGGGTTTACTGCGCGGTCGCCGCCGCCTCCACCAGCTCCGACACCTTCACGAACCGGAAACCCCGCTTCCGCAGTTCCGGCACGATCATCCGTACGGCCCTCTCCGTGACCGGCGCGGCACTCCGCGTGCAGTGCATGACGACGACGGACCCCGGCCGCACGCCCTCCACCACCTCCCGGGCGACCGCGTCCGCGTCCGTCGCGAAGGCGTCCCCGCTCACCACGTCCCACTGCACCGCCGTCACCCCGGACGCGCTCAGCCGCCGCAGCGCGCGCCCGTCGTAGCAGCCGCCGGGGAACCGGAAGTACGGCATCGGTTCCGGGACACCCGCCTCCCGGAACACGGTGTACGCACGCTCCAGATCCGCCCGCATACGCTCCGGCGCCATGGTCGGCAGGCCGTGGCAGTCGTCGGTGAAGGCGTAGTGGCTGTACGAGTGGTTCGCGACCTCGAACAACGGATCCCGCCCGATCGACCGCGCCTGAATCGGGTACTCCTCGGCCCACCGCCCCGTCATGAACACCGTCGCCGGAACCTTCAGCCGCCGCAGCGCGGCGATGAGCCCCGGATTGTCGAACCGCTCGCCCGCGGCAGCCCTGGCTCCCTGACCTGCGGTCATGTCCGCGTCGAAGGTCAGCGCGACCGTCTTGTCGGCGCCCGTACGGGGGCCGTGCTCGAAGACGGGGGTCAGCCCGGCCGGCCCCGGCGCGAGTGTGGGCGGACGGGACGTGTCGACCGTCGAGGGCCGGGTGACGACGGTACGGGACGCGGCCTGCGGCGCCCCGCAGGCGACGAGGGCAACGCCGAGTGCGCCGAGCGCGGAGAGCGCGGTGATTCTTCGTACAGGACTGATCACTCGATGAACGTAAACGGGTGAGCCGGTCGGATTGTGTGTTCAGCTGCCCGTTTAGTTGGAGTCCGGGGTGAAGTCACCCGCGTGGGCGACGAAGGGGGTCCAGGCGGCGGCGGGGGAGAGGGCCAACGAACGCAGTGTGTACGGCCCGGCGCCGTACAGCGCGCTTAGCGTCCTTCCTACCAATCGGTCAGGTCCACCAGGAGATCGCAGTGCGGGTCGTCGAGGGACGGCTGCTGGCGCTCCTCTTCCTCGACGAGGGAGGGGAGTGACGCGATCAGCGCGGTGAGTGTGTCGGTGAGGTGGATGTCGGCGCCGATGATGCCGGTGCGGCCGGGAAGCCGCACATACAGGCGCAGCAGACCGTCCCCTTCATCAGGAAGCCGATCAGGAACGGGTTCTCGTCGTCGCCGGGGCCGGGCAGGGCGCGCAGGACGCTGAGTGCCTGGCCCTGTTCGGGCTCCAGGGCCGGGGTGATCCCCTCCGGGTGGAGGCGGATGACCGTCATCCCCAAGGCGTCGCTGATGTCGTCGCCGCTGTAGATCTGGGTTCCGGTCAGGACCGTGCGCAGGATGCCGGGGATGTGGGCAGGGGCCACGATGTCGTGGGGGATCTCGTAGAGAAAGGTGTCGCCGTCCTCGTCGTCTCCGGCGTGGACGGCGATCCGTACGGCGGGGGTCCACTGTCAGATTCGCTTCACCCTCGGCCTGAAGGACTCTGCTGAGAAAGGCATGAATCGGGCTCAGGCCGCGAGGATGAGGGCTTCGAGGCGGGAGGTGCGGGTGCCGCCGAGCGGGGTGCCGGTCAGCCATCGGTCGACGCGGATGATGTTGAGTGCGGTGCCCGCCCGGGCAGACGGCGCTCCCGGTATCCCAGTCGATGGTGAAGTCGGCGCGGGAGAAGCCCTGGCCCCGCCGGGACTGGCGACTGCTGTCGTGTGGGGCCGGCCCCAGCAGTTCCATGCCCCGCTCGGCCGCGGTCACGAACCGGGCGGCGGTGGCGTAACCGGCATCCACGATGTGCACGTCCGGCAGCAACTTCCGCTTGGCGAGCGTCTGGTGAACCGGCTCGGTCATCTCGGTTTCGGCCACCACCGCATCGGTGGTGGACACCTGCGTGATCACATGGGGCGTGTCCAGCTCGCAGGTTTCGGTCAGATGCGTCTTGTAGCCGGTCCAGCCGGAGCCGCGCTTGATCCCGTACCGGGCGTCGGTGTCGTAGGGCGAGCACAAGCGGTCATGAACCGGCGGGAGGTCCTTGCCCTCTCGCCAGCGCACCCCTCGGTAGATCGAGGAGGCCGTTCGGGTCGGGGATCAGGGGGCCGTAGCCGGAGTGGCCGAGGGGCTGCTGCGCGGACGCTGTGTCCGCCAAGAGTACGGACAGTGTTCCGGTGAACGCGATGCCTGCTCCCAGGGCACCAGTACGGGCAATTGCCTGACGGTGGGTCACTGACACGGGAGGGCCTTCCTGTTGGCGGACAAGAGCGGACAGATTGTGACCCGCCTGGGTGTATGACGCGGTCACGGTTGCGTGAACCACGCGCGTAGAAGGAGCGGAAGGAGTCGCTCGGGTGTCACTCGGTCGGAGTTGGGGCGGCCGGTGGGGCTTCGGGAGGGATGTCGGGTGGTGTGTTGGGTGCGATGTCGGGTGCTTGCTCGATCTGCTGGGGTGGGGTTTCGGGTGGGGCCTGGGTCTGTTGGGGTGTGGCGTCCGGGTGCGGCTCCTCCTTTCCCCGCTCCAGGAACCTCAGCAGCTCCACCGGGATGGGGAGGACCAGCGTGGAGTTCTTCTCCGCCGCCACCGCCATCACCGTCTGCAGGAGTCGTAGCTGGAGTGCGGACGGGGCGTCGGCCATCTGGTGGGCTGCCTCCGCCAGCTTCTTGGACGCCTGGAGTTCGGCGTCGGCGTTGATGATGCGGGCGCGGCGTTCGCGGTCGGCCTCGGCCTGGCGGGCCATCGAGCGCTTCATCGTCTCGGGGAGGGAAACGTCCTTGATCTCGACCCGGTCGACCTGGACGCCCCAGCCGACTGCCGGGCTGTCGATCATCAGTTCCAGGCCCTGGTTGAGTTTCTCGCGGTTGGAGAGGAGGTCGTCCAGGTCGCTCTTGCCGATGATCGAGCGGAGGGAGGTCTGGGCCATCTGGGAGACGGCGAACTTGTAGTCCTCGACCCTGACGAGCGCGTTCGACGCGTCTACGACCTTGAAGTACACGACCGCGTCGACGCGGACCGTCACGTTGTCACGGGTGATGCCCTCCTGGGCGGGGACCGGCATCGTGACGATCTGCATGTTCACCTTGCGGATGTGGTCGATGGCGGGGACGATCATGGTGAAGCCCGGGGTTCGAGGCTCGCCGAGGAGGCGGCCGAGGCGGAAGACCACGCCGCGTTCGTACTGTTTGATGACTCGGGCTGCGGCCGCGACGTACAGCACGGCTGCGGAGCCGGTTGCTGCGGCCGCCGCGAGTAGTTCTTCCACCATGACGACCCCCTTGAGTCGCCCGATATCACCACGAATACCACGATATGCCCGGGGCGGGGGGCTGGTCGACCGGCGGGTGGGGCCGGGCGGGGAGAGGCTTCGCTCACCGCCCGCTTGCCGGCTCCCGCATGTGACGGGGATCACGTCGGGGTGAAAACCTGCGACGCGGCTCCGGCGTCTAGCGGGTGTGAGATCAGTCAGGACAGCGCTGCACGAGTCGGACGAGGAGCGTCTCGTCCGGCTGGTGGCCAGGGGTGACCGGGCCGCGTTCGAGGAGTTGTACCGGCGTACGGCGCCGTGGATGACGGTGCGGCTGCGCCGCCGCTGCGCGGACGAGCAGATCGTCGCCGAGGTCATGCAGGAGACGTATCTGGCAGTGTGGCGCGGGGCGGGCGCGTTCGCCGGGGCCGCGACCGGGGGACGGCCGTCGGCTGGCTGTGGACGATAGCGGCACGCCGGCTCGTCGACGCGTTCCGGCGGCGGGCCCACCACGCGGAGCCGCCGCCCGCGGCCGCCCCGCAGCCCATGGCGCCCGCCGCCGAGGAGGAGGCGCTCGCGGCGACCGTCGGCGGCGACGTCGGCGACGCGCTGCGGCGGCTCGCGCCGGAGCTCAGACAAGTACTGCAGGCCATGGTGCTCGACGGGCTGTCCGTCCGGGAGACCGCCGTCCTGCTCGGGCTGCCCGAGGGCACGGTCAAGACCCGTGCCCGCCAGGCCCGGATCGCGATGCGGGAGGCGCTGGCATGAGCGTGGAACACGCGTCGATGCGGATCATCGACGGTTACGCGCGCGGCGACACGGACATCGCCGCCGACGAGGTGTGGGCCCTGGAGGCCCACCTGGAGGCGTGCGGGGTGTGCCGTGACCGGCTGTCGGCCGCTGTCGGGGCCGAGGCCCCCGCCGTGGCGGCGTTGGTCGACACCGTGTGGTCCGGCCTCGAACCCGAGTTGGCCGCCACCGCCATGATGCCGAGCCGACGGCGCTGGTCGGCGCGGCTGTCGCGGTGGATGACGCCGGTGATGGTGCCGTGGCTGGCCATGGCCATGGGCGTCACGCTGATCGCGCTGCTGCTGGACGTGGTCGGCTCGGGCTCCCATGACGTGTCCCTGGTGCTGCTGCTCGCCCCGGTGCTGCCCGTGCTCGGCGTCGCGGCGTCGTGGTCGCGCGGTCTGGATCCGGCGTACGAGCTGACGGCCTCCGCGCCGAGGGCGGGACTGTACCTGGTGCTGCGGCGCACCACGTCCGTGCTCGCCGTGGTCGTGCCCGCGCTGCTGGTGGGCGGATGGGCAACGGGAGTGACGGCCGCACAGTGGCTGCTGCCCTGTCTGGCCTTCACCTCCACGACCCTGGCGTTCGGCGGTGTCGTTGGCGTGACCCGTGCCGCCGTTTCGCTGGTGGTGGTGTGGGCCGCCGTGGTCGTGGTGCCGACCCTGGCCGCCAGCCGTACGACCTTCGCTCTGCAGACGGGCGCTCTGCCTGTGTGGGGACTGATCCTCGCGCTCGGCATCGGTGTCGTGATCGCCCGCGGGGGCGCGTACTCCGTGCTGGGAGCCCATCGATGACCACAGGGATGACCACAGGAAGGACCCTCACATGATGCCCGCGGTGAACGCGGCTGATATCGCGCCGATGCCCTACGCCTGGGAGATCCGGGCCACCGGGCTGAAGGTCAGGGCCGGCAGGAAACGGATGGCCGTCGACGGGCTAGACCTGTCGCTGGGCACCGGCGTACACGGTGTGCTCGGCCCCAACGGGGCGGGCAAGACCACCCTCGTCCGGGCGCTGGCCACCGTGCTGCGCCCCGCCGAGGGCACCCTGGAGCTGCTCGGCGAGTCTGTGGGCGGCATGGGCGAGCACCGTGCGCTGCGCCGCCGGATCGGCTATCTGCCGCAGGAGTTCGGCTACTACAAGCGCTTCACGGTGCGCGAGTTCGTCGAGTACATGGCCTGGCTGAAGGAGGTGCCCAAGGCGGACATCCCCGCGGCGGTCCAGCGCGCCGTGGAACGGGTCGGCCTGGCGGACCGCGCCGACGAGCGGATGAAGGCCCTGTCGGGGGGGGCATGGTGCGGCGGGTGGGCATCGCTCAGGCCATCGTCAACGACCCGTCGATCCTGCTGCTGGACGAGCCGACGGCCGGCCTCGACCCGGCGCAGCGGCTGCGGTTCCGGGAGTTGCTGCAGCAGCTGGGTACGGACACCTGTGTGGTCGTGTCGACCCATCTGGTGGAGGACGTGCCATCTGGTGGAGGACGTGGCCGCCGCCTGCACCGACGTGGTGCTCTTCGCCGAGGGCAGGCTGGTCTTCCAGGGCCTGCCGGACGAGCTGGCCTCGGTGGGCGGCCCGGAGCACGAGGGTGACAGCCCGTTGGAGCGCGGCTACTCGGCCATGCTGCGGGGCCCCGGGCAGGGAAGGGGCACTTGGTGAACGTCCGCGTCCTGCGCATCGAGCTGAGGCGCTCCGTCGCCCCGTGGGCCGGTGCCGTGGTCCTGACGAGCGCACTGGCGTTCCTGTACCTGGTGAACGCCGCGTGGTGGAGGGGCACCACGGCGTGGACGGCCCAGTGGACGTCCCTGGCCCTGTGGACCCGCTCCCTGCTGTTCTACCTGTGGCCGATCGCCGTGGGGCTCGGGGCGCTGCAGGGCCTGCGCGACCACTGCTCGAAGATGTCCGAGCTGCTGACGAGCACGCCGCGGCCGGCCTGGCACCGCGCGGCCGCGCTGGCGGGCACGACGGCGATCACGCTGGCCTCGGCCTTCGCGCTCCTCGTCCTCGTGGGCGCGGTCCAGGTGCTGGCCCACACCGAGTACACGCACCTCGAATGGCTGCCGATCTCGCTGGTGGGGGCACTCTTCCTCGTCGCGGGTGCCGTGCTGGGCATGGGGGCAGGGCGGGCCCTGCCGTCCGCGCTCACCCCGCCCGCGCTGGCCATGGCCGCCTTCGTGTTCACGGCCCTCATGCACATGTCGTTGGGCCGGACGGAGACGACCACGGCGACGGGGATCCCGAGCACGGAGCCGAACCGGGTCTCGCTGCTGTCACCGGCGGTGCAGGAGGTGCGCGATGTGTTCGTCACGCTCTCCGCCCCCGTGCACATCGGGCAGACGGTCTGGCTGCTCGGCCTGGCCACGACCGGCTTCGCGCTGCTGGTCGCCGCGACCGCGCGCGCCCGGCTGATCGCCCTGACGCCCGTCCTGGCGGGCGCGGTGCTCGCTCTGCTCGTCATCCCCTCCGACCCGCGCCGGATATATGTCGTCGACGAGGCCGCCGCGGAGCTCGTGTGCGACGGCCCGGTGTGCGTGGCCAGGACGCACCAGGAGCGACTCGCCGATCTGGCGGGTCCCGGTAAGGAGGCGCTGCGCCTGCTGCACGGCGCCCTGGGCGGCCAGGCACCGGTCTCGGTCCGGGAGAACACCGCCGTGCTGCCGGACGGCGCCATGCCGCAGTGGTCCCGCGAGACCGTGCTCTTCGACTTCGACGACGAGATCATCGCTGCCGCGAACGGCGGGGAGCTGACCCGGGCCCTGATCGCCAAAGGCATGGTGCCGGGGTGCTCCCCCGTCGGCTGGAGCGGCACGGGGGGAGACATGTTCGCGCAGACCGTCGCGGCGGGCTGGGTCCTCGGGGATCTCAGGCCGCTTCCCGGCCCAGGGCCGGCAGGTTCGGGCCGCGAGGCCGACGCCGGGACCCGCCCGGTGTGGAAGGAACTCAAGGCGCTTCCGCGGGCCGAGCAGCTCTCGCGGATCAACGCGATGCGCGCCGCCGCGTACTCCTGCGAGGGCGACGCGTTCTCCGAGCTGTCCGGCGGTGCGTCCCGGTGAGATGGCTGACGCTGTACGCGCGCTCGCGTCGGGTACCCGCGTCGCTCGCCGCGGTGGTGATCAGCGCGGTGGCGGTGTGGGCACTGGCCCGGGACGGGGGCGAGGGGCCCGGTGATCCGCGGCTGCCCGTGCTCGTCCTCGCCACGGGGGCGATGACGGTCTCGATCGGGCTCGGCGGGCAGGACCTCGCGCTGGACCGGACGGCCGCGATCCGCTGGGTGCCCCGCAGAGCGGCGCATGTGCTGCTCGCCGGCGCGGTCGTCGCCGCGGTGCCGCTGACCGTGCAGACCATGGGCGAGTCCATGGCCACCACCGCGTTCGTCGTCCGGGACAGCGCGGGCCTGATGGGACTGGTCGCCCTGGGTGCGGCGTTCTCGGGCGGCCAGTACGCATGGACGCTGCCGTTCGCCTGGCTCTCGTTCTCGTTCTTCGCCCCGCCCCCGACGAGTGCGCCGATGCGGGTGGCGACCTGGATGCTGCTGCCACCCGGCACGGCAGCGGGCACCTGGACGGCCCTGGTCCTCATGGTCGCGGGCACCGCGGCCTATGCCGTCGCGGGACCCAGGGGGCTTCTGATGGATCTCCGTGCATGACGGGCTCGGCGCCCCGGTTGGTGGACCGGGGCGCCGAGGGAGTGGGGGTGGGGGAGGGGTCAGGGCGCTTCCGAGGTCGCCTTCACCAGGTCCGGGCCCGTCACCCTGACCGGCTCCGTGCCTGTCGCGCTGTGGCGGGCCGCCCAGGTTTCGAGGGCGGTGCGGCAGGCGTGGTCGAGGTGGTGGAGGCCGGAGAGGTGGAGTTCTACGGGGCGGTCCTGGGGGAGGGACTCCAGGTTGTCGAGGATCTTCGGGAGGCGGAGGAAGGTCGCGTTGCCGGAGAGGTACGCCTGGACCGGGCCGGCACCCTTGTCGATGACCTCCAGCTTGATGTGCGAGGCCTCCCAGGCGGTCTTGGCCACGGAGAGGGCCAGGCCGATGAGGACGCCTTCGAACATGTTCACCACGACGATCGCCAGGGCGGTCGTCACGAGGATCAGCGCCTCGCCCCGGTGCGCCCGCCACAGCGAGACGGTCTCGCGGAACGGGATCAGCTTCCAGCCCGCGTGGACGAGGATGCCGGCCAGAGCCGGGAGCGGGATCAGGGCGAGGGCGCCCGGGAGGAGGGCCGCGAAGAGGAGAAGCCAGACGCCGTGCAGGACTCGGGACGCCTTTGTCTTCGCGCCTGCCTGGAGGTTCGCGGAGCTGCGCACGATCACCGCCGTCATCGGCAGCGCGCCCAACAGCCCGCACACCGTGTTGCCGGCGCCCTGGGCCATCAGCTCCTTGTCGTACTCGGTACGCGGCCCGTCGTGCAGCCGGTCCACGGCCGCCGCGCTGAACAGGCTCTCGGCGGAGGCGATGAGGGTGAAGGCGAGGATCGTGCCGATGACGGCGACGTCCGCCAGCTGACCGAAGGCGTCCATGCCGGGCGGCTGGATGGCTTCCAGCAGACCCTTCACCTCGACGTTCGCCACCGGCAGGCTGAACGCCAGCGAGGCGGCCGTGGCCAGGACGACCGCGGCGAGGGCACCGGGCACCACCTGGACCTTCTTCGGCAGCCGCTTCCACAGCACCAGCACGGCGACGGTGCCCGCGCCCAGGGCGAGGGAGGCGAGTGCCGTGGTGGAGGCCATGGCGTCGGCGAAGGCACCGGGCAGCCCGGCGATCTTGTCGAGGCCGGAGGCCGGAGCCTTCAGACCGGCCGCCGCGTACAGCTGGCCCGCGATGATCACGAGCCCGATACCGGCCAGCATGCCCTCGACGACGGAGACGGATATCGCGCGGAACCAACGGCCCAACTTCAGTGCGCCCATGGCGAGTTGAAGCAGTCCGGCGGCCAGCACGAGCACGCCCAGCGCGGGCAGCCCGAAGTGGCGCACCGCCTCGAAGACCAGCACGGTCAGACCGGCCGCCGGGCCGGAGACCTGGAGGCTGCTGCCGGGCATCATGCCGGCGACGATGCCGCCCACGATGCCGGTGACCAGGCCGAGTTCGGCCGGTACGCCGGAGGCGACGGCCACGCCCACGCACAGCGGCAGGGCGACCAGGAAGACGACGAGCGAAGCGGCGAAGTCCTGCCGCAGGTGAGGGAACTTGGAGCGGGTGGGGGGTGTGGATGCCATAGCGGTCGTAGAACGCGTTGCGGAGTTCATTTCGGATGCTCCGCCGTTCACAGGGTCTCGAACTTGTCGGTGTCCGCGCGGTGTTCGCGTACGGCGCCGGTGTGGACCTCGTAGTACCAGCCGCGGAGGCGGAGTGTGCCCGCCGCGAGGCGCTTCTCCACGCAGGGGTACGAGCGCAGGCGCAGGAGCTGGCTGAGGACGTGGTTCTGGACGCCGTCGGCGACCGTCGGGTCCTCAACCGGCCCTTGTGGGCGGGGCGTTGCATGGGTGAGCCAGTCGCGTACGGCGGGTACGGCGTCGAGGTCGTCGCCGCGCACCAGTGCGCCGACGGCGCCGCAGTGCGAGTGTCCGCAGACCACGATGTCGGTGACGCCGAGCACTTCCACGGCGTACTCGATGGTGGCGGTCTCGCCGGTGGGGCGGTCCGGGGTGTAGGGGGGAACGATGTTGCCGGCGGTGCGCAGTTCGAAGAGCTCGCCGGGGCGGGCGCCCGTGATCAGGGCGGGGACGACCCGGGAATCGGAGCAGGTGATGAACAGGACCTCGGGGGACTGGCCTTCGGCCAGCCTGGCGAACTCCTCAGGGCGCTGTCCGAACGTACGGGCGTTGTCGATGAGGGGCTGCATGAAGTGGTGACTCCTCCTGGCGCGCCTCGGCGGCGCGTCGGGCTTGCAGGACAGATGTCTTGTTCGACAGATGTGGGGGATGTGCTTCGGTCCGCTCAGCAGCGGAAGATCTGGAGCGCGGCCGGAGTGTGGGCCGCGAGGGATGCCGCGAGGGATCTCGACGGCCGGTGGTGCCGGGTCGAGAGCCGTTCCGGTTCGCTCGCGGCCGCTGGATTCTCCCCCAACAGCGGACGCGCGGGCGACCCGGGAACGGTGTGAATGACGGCGCGTTGCCGGTCACCGGTGCGGAGAGGACCGGTCGGGTCCTCGGAGTGGCCGCACTCGCGGTACGTGACGGCCTTCTCACGGACCGGATTCGCCTTGGGAGTGTTTCCGGGCTCGGCTTTGGCCTTGGCGTGACCAGGCGTGTGCGCGGCTGCGAAGGATGCCGTGGGAGCGAACAGCTGGAGCGCGAGCAGGACGGCGGCCAGTGCCGAAATGACGGTCCGGGTCGTCGTACCTCGCAACATAAGCCTCCCCACTGGCGGTTCGCGGTTCTCTTCGTGCGTCAGCAGTTCCCCGACTTGGTCAACCGATGGTCAACCACTGGTCAAGAAACACGTTAACCCTGCAAAGTTGTTTGCAGGGTTAACTTAACGTTTCGAGCTGAAGAGAGCCTGAAACGCGTGGGCTGTTTGGCTTGAAAAGGCCCTTGACCAGGGGGAGTTCGTGGGGGCGGTGGGTCAGTGCTCCATGAGGCGCTTGGAGTCGCGGGCGAGCGCGGTGAGGCGGGAGATGGCGCGGAAGTACTTCTTGCGGTAGCCGCCCTTCAGCATCTCCTCGCTGAACAGCTGGTCGAAGGGCATCCCCGAGGCGAGGACGGGCACCTCGCGGTCGTACAGCCGGTCGGCGAGCACCACCAGCCTGAGGGCCGTCGACTGGTCCGGGATCGGCTGGACGTCGGTCAGGCACACCGCCTTCAGGCCGTCCGTGAGGGCGCCGTACCGGCTGGGGTGGACGCGTGCGAGGTGGTCCAGCAGTTGCGGGAAGGCGTCGAGCGAGGCGCCCTCGGTGGCGTACGCCGTCTTGGTGACCACCTCGTCGGAGTACGGCGCGGGGGCCGCCGGCAGGCCGCGGTGGCGGTAGTCCTCGCCGTCGATGCGCAGGGCGCGGAAGTGGGCGGAGAGGCCCTGTATCTCGCGCAGGAAGTCGGCCGCCGCGAAGCGGCCCTCGCCGAGCTTGCCCGGCAGGGTGTTCGAGGTGGCGGCCAGGGCCACGCCCGCGTCCACGAGCTTGCCGAGCAGCGTCGACACGAGGACGGTGTCGCCCGGGTCGTCCAGCTCGAACTCGTCGATGCACAGGAGGCGGTGCCCGGAGAGGGTCTGGACCGTCTTCTGGAAGCCGAGCGCGCCGACCAGGTTCGTCAGTTCCACGAAGGTGCCGAAGGCCTTGAGCGCGGGCTCGGCCGGGGTGGCGTGCCAGAGGGAGGCGAGGAGGTGGGTCTTGCCGACGCCGTATCCGCCGTCCAGGTAGACGCCGCGGGGGCCGGTCGGGACCTTGGGGGCCTTCGCCTTGCCGAAACCCAAGCCGAGGCCGAGGAAGCCGCGCTTGCCGGCGCCGGTCGCGTGCGCCCCGCCGAGGCCCGCCGCGAAGCCGCTCAGGACGCGCACGGCCTCGGTCTGGCTGGGCTGGTTCGGGTCCGGGATGTACGTATCGAAACGCACCGAGTCGAAGCGGGGCGGCGGCACCATCTCGGCGACCAGCCGGTCGGCGGGGACGTGCGGCTCGCGAGCGCACAGGGACAGCGGGACCGCTTCGGATATGGGAGCGATTCCGGACATGGCTGCGGAGGACGACGACACGGTTACCGAGTCTAAAGGCCGTGCCACACTGCACGACATGCGACGCCTGTTCCCTGTGACCGAAGAGACAGCGACCCAGAGCCGCGAGTGGGGTCTTGGTGAGCTGGCCGTGGCGTATGCCTATCCCGAGCCGTCCCCCGGCGGGCGGGAGGCGTGGTTGCGGGCCAACATGGTGTCCACGCTCGACGGTGCCGCTCAGCATGACGGGCGGTCGCAGCCGATCTCCAGCGATGCCGATATGCGGATCTTCGGTACGTTGCGGGGGCTCGCGGATGTGGTCGTCGTGGGCGCGGAGACCGTACGGCAGGAGGGTTATCGTCCGCCGCGCGCGCGTGAGGCCTTCGCGGAGGCGCGCAGGGCGGCCGGACAGGGGCCCGCGCCCGCCGTGGCGGTGGTCAGCGCGAGCCTGGACCTGGACTTCTCCCTTCCGTTGTTCACCTCCCCGCTGGTCCCCACCCTGCTGCTGACCGGTGCCGCCGCGGCCCCCGACCGGGTCGCCACCGCCGAGAAGGCGGGCGTCCAGGTGGTCATCGCCGGGGACGGTATGGGCGTCGACCCCGCCCGGGCCGTACGGGCCCTCGCCGACCGGGGGCTCACCCGGCTGCTCACGGAGGGTGGGCCGAGGCTGCTGGGGCAGTTCGTGGCGGCCGGCGTCCTCGACGAGCTGTGTCTGACCATGTCGCCGATGCTCACGGCGGGGGACGCCCAGCGGATCGCCGGTGGACCCTCGGTGTCGGTCCCCAAGCGCTTCGAGCTCGTGTCGCTGCTGGAGGAGGCCGGGTTCCTGTTCGGTCGTTACCGTCGTGCGTGAGAGCGGGAGCCGCGAACATGGTCGGAATGCACCGTTCCGTTCAGCTTTCGCCGGGCACACTAGAAGCCTGAGGAGTGAGGGCCCGCGGGGCCCTCCCGGGAGAAGGGCGCCTGTGGTGTCGTTCACGAGCGTTTTGATGATCGAGAAGGCCCTGACGTCCGCGGACGTCGAGTTCGTCACCACCCTGCACGGCGACGAGCAGGCCTCTTTCCATGTGCTGCTCCAGCCGCGGGGCAACCAGGCCGACAGGCTGTTGCGCGCCATCGACGACCTCGCCCTCGGTGAGCTGGACGAGGCGGCGCGGGAGGGGGAGACGCCGGAGGGGGAGCAGGCGAGGGATGAGGGGGAGCGGGCGCTTGAGGTGTCGTTGCAGGCGCTGCGGGGGACGGGGAGCTCGGCGGAAGGGCGGTTGATCGAGGATCATCCGCTGGATGCGTTGAAGGCGTTGGTGGAGGAGGTTGATGCGGATGAGGTGCTGGTGTTGACCGATCCGCATTATGTGGAGGAGTTCTTCCATCGGGACTGGGCGTCTCGGGCTCGGCACAAGGTGGGGGTGCCGGTGTTGAAGTTGTTCTCGCACAGTCGGGTGCAGGGGGGTGGGGCGTCGTAGGGGTGTGGGTGCGTTGCCGGGTGCGGGTTGGTTGTGGCTGGTCGCTCCCATAGGGCGCGGCCCTGGGCCGGGGGCTGTATGGGAACCCATACACCGGCAACTAGGCTGGGCCCCGCGCTTCTCGCGAAGCGCGGATCGTCTTCGTAAACGTCACCTGGGAGAACACGCATGGCACCCGGCCTTCCTACCGCCATGGACCGACCGCACTTCATCGGGATCGGTGGGGCGGGGATGTCGGGGATCGCGAAGATTCTGGCGCAGCGTGGGGCCAAGGTGGCCGGGAGTGATGCCAAGGAGTCGGGGACGGCCGAGGCGTTGCGGGCGCTGGGGGCCACGGTTCATATCGGGCACGCTGCTGAGCATCTCGCCGACGACGCCACCTGTGTGGTCGTGTCGTCCGCCATCCGGGCCGACAATCCCGAGCTGGCCCGTGCGGCCGAGCTGGGGATCCCTGTCGTCCACCGTTCGGACGCGCTCGCCCGGCTGATGGACGGGCTGCGGCCCATCGCCGTCGCCGGTACGCACGGCAAGACCACGACCACCTCCATGCTGGCCGTGTCCCTGAGCGAGCTGGGGCTGAACCCGTCGTACGCCATCGGTGGCGACCTCGACGTGCCCGGTTCGAACGCCCTGCACGGGGACGGCGAGATCTTCGTCGCCGAGGCGGATGAAAGCGATCGCAGCTTCCACAAGTACGCCCCCGAGGTCGCCATCGTCCTCAACGTCGAGCTGGACCATCACGCCAACTACGCCTCCATGGACGAGATCTACGAGTCCTTCGAGACGTTCGCGGGGAAGATCGTGCCGGGTGGGACACTCGTCATCTCCGCGGATCACGAGGGGGCGCGTGAGCTGACTCGGAGGGTCGAAGGTGTGCGCGTCGTCACTTACGGTGAGCGCGAGGACGCCGACGTGCGGGTGCTGTCCGTCGTGCCGCAGGGGCTGAAGAGCCAGGTCACCGTGGTGCTGGACGGGCAGGAGCTCGTCTTCACCGTGTCCGTCCCGGGGCGGCACTACGCGCACAACGCGGTCGCCGCGCTGGCCGCCGGTGTCGCCCTCGGGGTGCCGGCCGGCGAGCTGGCGTCCGCGCTGGCCGCGTACACCGGGGTGAAGCGGCGGCTCCAGCTGAAGGGCGAGGCGGCCGGCGTACAGGTCATCGACTCGTACGCGCACCACCCGACCGAGATGACGGCGGACCTGGAGGCGATGCGGGCGGCGGCCGGTGACGCGCGCATCCTCGTGCTCTTCCAGCCGCACCTGTTCTCCCGCACCCAGGAGCTGGGTACCGAGATGGGGCAGTCCCTGGCGCTCGCGGACGCGTCCGTCGTCCTCGACATCTACCCGGCGCGTGAGGACCCGATCCCGGGTGTGACCAGTGAGCTGATCATCGACGCGGCGCGGGCGGCCGGCGCGGACGTCACGGCCGTTCACGACAAGGCGGAGGCCCTCGCCGTGATCGCGGGAATGGCGAAGGCGGGCGATCTCGTTCTCACCATGGGCGCGGGTGATGTGACGGACCTCGGCCCGCAGATCCTGGACCGTCTTTCGAGCTGAGGGGCTGACGCTCATGTCGTACGACGTCGAGAAGCCGGACGAGCAATGGCGCGCGGAGCTGAGCCCGGCCGAGTACGCGGTGCTGCGCCAGGCCGGCACGGAGCCCGCCTTCACCGGTGAGTACACGAACACCAAGACCACGGGCGTCTACTCCTGCCGCGCCTGCGGTGCCGAACTCTTCACCTCCGACACGAAGTTCGAGTCGCACTGCGGCTGGCCGAGCTTCTACGATGCACGCAACTCGGATGCGGTGGAACTTGTGTCCGACCGTTCGCACGGGATGGTGCGGACCGAGGTGCGGTGTGCGCGGTGTGGGTCGCATCTGGGTCACGTGTTTGAGGGTGAGGGGTACCCGACGCCCACCGATCAGCGGTACTGCATCAACTCGATCTCGCTGCGGCTGACGCCGGACGAGAAGTGACCGGAGGCCGCTTTTTGTAGTGCCTATGAGTAGCAGTGATGCCCCGCGCGGAGGTTCCGCGCGGGGCATCGGGGGTGTGGTCGCCCACTCTCTCTCGGATCAGTTGGCGTCGGATCCGCGTCCATCGGTGTCTTTGACGAGGTACGGCGCCAACGTCGCGGCCACAACAGAGGACCGTAGATAGGGGGCCACTCGGTGGAAGTCGAAGGGGGCGATGCTGTCCGTGAGATCGAGATCGACTGCCGGGAAGCGCTGCTTGAAGGGGCGAGGGACAGCGACGATGTCCCCGTGATCGGACAGGTTGACCCACCGGCGCACCCCCGTGGGCCGTTCGCCGGTGTCGGCGAGCGGAGCCGGTGACAGGCGGTCGAAGACTCCGTGGCGGAGTGCGAGGGGGGAGCCGAGTGTCAGGAACAGGTCGACTTCGAGTTCCGGGTGGGCGTGGAGGGCCTCGTAGGCCACGACGCTTCCCAGGGAGTGGGCGATGACCACGCGGGCGCCCGTCGAGGAGATGACGCCTGCGACCTCCTCTCGCGCCGCAACGCGGGCAGCGTCGTCCGGCCCGCCGAGATAGCGCGCGACGTCGCGGAAGAACGTGACGATGAACGCGCGGGTAAGGCGGCCGTCGAGGCTCAGACGCTCGGAGATCGCGGAGACGAGTTGCCGGAGCGGAACGGTCAGGCGTCCCTGAGCCGTTGCCGCCGACGGAAGTCTCAGGCCCAGGGACTCGTCCAGCGACTCCACCCAGTGAGTGATGTCCTCGGCCAGGTGGGGATGCTCGCGCTCCAGCTGCTCGAAGTCCTCGGCACCTTGCGCGACGGGCCTGCCGAGGTGGAGATGGTGGGCGTAGTAGGCGTATGTGACAGGGACCTGCTCGGCGGCCGTGCTTAGCCCGGCGGCGAGGTCCTTGGCCCAGACGGCTGAGCGAGCGGTGACGATCTCGGCCGGTGAGGGGGCGGACCGGTAGTGGCCCACGCCGTGTACGGCCACGAAGGCGGTCATCGGATGCTTGTTCCTTGGTCGGGAGTCGGAATCGGGCGTACCTGGAGCCGGTCGTGCGGTGTCATGTGGATGATGTCTGGACCTACCCCGATGTACAGGGCGCCATCGGGGGCGACGGCGATGGCGAAAACGGTGTCCGGGAACCAGAAGACGTCGGCCTGTCTGCCGCTTTTCAGGTCCCACAACCGCAGGGACCGGTCGAGTCCACCGGTGTAGAGGTGCGGGTGTCCGTCGATCAGGACCGGGAGTGCGGCGAAGACGGCACGAGTGTGGCCGGGCAGCGTGAACGTCCGGGTGGCGTCGAGTGCGGTGACGCGAACCTCGCCGCGGTCGTCACCGCTGACGACGTGCGGCTGCCCGTCGAGGTCGACGGCGGCGACGGTGTGGACGGCGACAGGATGCTCGGTGACGAGCTGCGGCAGGGGCGGGCCCAGCAGGCGTGCGGATCGTACGTGACCGGAACGGTAACCGGCCAGGACGTGGGTGGCGGAGGCCGCCAGGCACGTCGCGGCCACGGGAACGGTGACTGTCCTTCCTCCCCATTCTTTGATGGTCCTGGCCTCGGTCGGCGCTAGCAGGACGCGCTCCGGTTCTCCTCTCCACGCCGGGTCCGTCATGTCGACGTCGGGCCAGCGGGACATCCGGTCCAGGTGATCGGCGGTGGCTATCGCGACCTCGCCTCGGTCGGAGGCATAGACGATGTGCCGGGCCCCCTCGACGGTGATGGTGACGATTGCGGTGGCGCCTGGGCCTTCTCCCAGGTCGCGCCGTTCCAGATGCTTCTCGGTCGTGTTCGTGTCCCACAGGGCGACCCCGTCGTGTGCGCACGAGGCGACGATCCGCGGATGTTCGCCGGCTGTCAGGACCGCGATGCCGGTGGCTTGGTCCGGCAACGGGAAGTCCGTGTGGTATAGCAGGGCGATCCGCTGCCCGACCGCACCGTCCACGGTCCACAGAGCCATGCTTCCGTCCTCGCTGCAGGAGACCAGACGTCCGTCGGGAAGCACCGTCAGATCATTGACGGCGTGGGTGTGCCCGGGGTGGCGTTGAGGCACCTCGCCCCTGGCCGCGTCCGAGACACGGACGGTACCGCCGTTGCTCGCGGTGAGGATTCGAGTCCGGTGCGGTTCGGACACGGTCGCGACTCGGGTGATCGCAGTGGTGTGGCTGACAACCTGCCGTGCACTGTTGCTGCCGTCCAGCGGATGCAACTGCGCGACACCGTCCTCGCCCGCGCTGAGGAGGTACATGGATCCGTCCAGCGACGCGGTGGCGAGATCGGAGACGGCGTCGGCATGAGGACGATCCTCGTTGAGGAGTTCGAGGTACTCGTCGCTGCCGACCCACACGATTCCGTCCCGATCACCCGCGACCGGCTCGGGACCGTGTCCCAGATCGAGATAGCGGTAGCACGACAGCCGCTCCCAGTTGGTGTGCGGCAGCTCGACCTCCTCGCCGTGGACGGTCAGGACCTTGACCCAGTTGTCGTAGCAGGCCACGACGCAGTCGCCCCTGCCGTCGACGGAGACGCGGGACAGGTGCCACACATGGCCATTGATGGCGGACAGGTGTGTGGTGGCGAGCGGAGCTCCGGTGGCGAGTTCCCAGTAGCGGATCACCCGGTCCTCGCCCGCGCTGGCCACTGCGGGGACCCCCTCGTAGCGCACGCCCACCATGGACCAGATCGGACCCGTATGGGCCGGGGCGGTCCACACGAGATGTCCTGTGGCCAGGTCCCATCCCCGCAACTCGCCGCTGTCACAGCCAGTCACGGCGAGTTGGCGGCCGTCGGCTCTCCCGGCCACCACGCCTCCCACCGGAGCACCGTGGTCCCCGAGTTCGAGGGTCGTCGTCGCGGAGTCGAGGTCCCATAGCCTGGCCGTTCCGTCCTGACCAGCTGTCAAGGCGTGGGGACGGCCGTACATCTCGAGGGTTGTCAGGTCCCAGATCCTGCCGCGGTGCCCGGTCAGTGTCGTCAGGAGGTTGGTGTGCAGTGACCGGCCGGCGGTCCAGGCGATGTGACGGCCGGTGTCCTGCGTGAGCTCTGCCGCGAGCTGCCATTTCTGGTGCCGGGCCGCGTCGACGGCCAGGATGTCGCGCCGCTGTCCGGGCGGACCGTCGTGGTGGGCTCCGTACGACGTCAGATAGACCGTTCCGTGAGGGCCGTGTTCACTGTGGTAGAGCTCTTGGGCCAGGGGGGCCGGGTCCGCGTGAACCAGGTATTCGCTGTCCTCGAGGAGTTCGTCGAGCCTGCCAGCGAGCGCGCTGTGGCGCGCCGCGTGCCGCAGCAGATACGGCTCGGCGGTCGCCCACCGGCGGCGGCCGGAGCCGCTCGTGCGGCGCACCGTCGTGAGCAGGCGTTCCCAGACCGTGGTCGCGTCCAGGACAGGACGTTCGCGGAGCCGGTCGGCCAGCCCTTGATGGAAGAGCCGGTAGAGCGGAGCGCCTTCACGATCGACGTTGCGGCGTATGTAGAAACGCGCGGCCCGAAGCAGATCGGCGGTGGGTGCCCGGTCCTCCCCGGCCGGACCCGGATCGGGGTTCGCGACCTGGGCGAGAAGGTCCTCCGGCATTCCCGCGCCCTCCGCCCAGGCCAGCGCGGCCAGTAGCGCGTGCAGGCCCGGTCGGGGGTCAAGACGGAGATGGAGGTTGAGGACCGCGTCGAGCGTACGGGGCACCTCACTGCCCAGGCGCTCGGCCTGCTCGGTCGTCGCCGGCGGTGGCATCTGTTCCTGGAGGAGCCTCAGATAGAGTCCGGCGACAAGGAACTCGCCCCACTCGCGTGACCCGTTCAACAAGGTGTCGGCCAGCGCGCCGCCCAGGCTCTCGGCTGTCGCGAGTGAGCACCACGGCGATACGCCGGGGAGCAGCGGCCGCAGCACCCGCAGAACGAACTGGGTCAGGTCCTTGCGCAGTCGCAGGGGCGACACCTTGTCCAGGTCGATCAGCCCATCGCACGCACGGGCCGCCTCGATGAGCGGCCGTGGTGCCGCTTCCGGACGCGTCGCGACGAGCATCCTGCACAGCGGTGCCCCGTCCGACCGCCGAATGGTTGCCAAGGGCAGCAGCACGGCGCTGACCAGATCGGCCGGGTGCTCGGCCTCGTCCACCGCGTCCATGACGAGACAGGGGGGTACGGGCTTTGCTCGCAGTGCCGTGACCAACCGGTCCGTTGTCCACGTCGTCGCGTCGCCGGGAGAACCGAGCTCCCACTGGGTGGCGAGCGAGGTGAGGATCTCCGGGACACCGCGCCGTCGCGCGTGCACGATCGCGAGTTCGTCGGTGGTCTCGTGAATGTCGCCGCCCGATGGCCGCCACAACTGCTCGGTGGTCTCGTGCAGCGCCGGATGCGCGGCGCACACGAAGGTGCCGATCAGCGCGGATTTGCCGACCCCCGGTACGCCGGTGACCACACGTAACGAGGGCCCACGGCCGTCCAACCAGCTTGCCAGCTCACGGAGTTCGTCACTCCGTCCGGTGAAGGACGGAGCGCCGAGGTCGCCGAAGGCGCTGTCCGCACCATGCGCCCGGATCACGAAGTGGCGGGCGTCGGCCACTTCGTCGAGCAGGGTGAACACAGCAGGATCCACCCCGGTGAGCCTGCGCGCGCCGGCCGGTTCGTACTGGGGGTTGGCGAAGAACCTCAGGCGCGACAGGTCTGCACCGAGCGCGGCCAGTGGCTGCTCGACGGATTGAGGATTCAGGGATGTGCTCCGCGATTCCACGTGGAGGGCCACCTCACGGCAGAACCGGGCGATCGGGATGTACGGCACCGATGTGTCGAGCTTCAGGGTCCCGGAGGCGAAGCCGCGAAGCACCTCGTCGACGGCGGTGCTCAGGCGGCCGTCATAGGCGTCCTGCTTCGACTGGCAGGCGGCGAGCACCCAGACACGGCGGCGCTCCGGCCGGACCAGCGACCGCAGGTGCTCGGTCACCACGGCGCCGGAATGGCACAGATCGAGGATGAGCAGAACAGCCGGATCCCCGCTGCCCTCCGTGTCCTGGTTCTCCGCCATGTTGACCCAACGGGCCAGCTCCTCGGTGAGGCGGCCGTCCCCGCCCACCGCCTGGATGCCGTGACCGTTGCGGGTCGGTTCTCCGTGTGCGAGGAGATGGATGACGGTGAAGTCGGCCTCGCTGCTGACGGCCTGAGTCAGGGCGCCGCCCAGCGCGGCGGCGGTGGACGCGGGGTCATGATCGGGCTCCAGGAGGACATAGGCGTACTCCTTCTCCAGTGCCTTGCGCACCCGTTGCGCGCACGGTGCCGCGAAGGTGAGTTGCTGCCACTGTGGGGGTGAGTCGTCGGCGGGGTCCGCGGCAGGTCCTTCGACGCCCACCACCAACGCCTGACGCAGCATGATGCATCCCTCGTCCCCGTGAATTCCCCTGAGTTTGCGATGCATTGTGCCAGTCGGCGGCCGGTGCCGAGCCGGGCTCCAGCAACGGCGGATCATGCCGGCGAGCGGAGGCAGAGTATGACGCAGACCCGCTGAACGGCCTGCCGTCGAGCTGCCCGAGGGGCCTGCCTCCGAGAAGTCCGCTTTGGGCCGGTTCGGTCGCCACTTGAGCCGTCGTAATATGCGTCATACGCTACCGATATGGCGAAGGTGCGGATCAGCATCAGTCTGGAGCGGGCGCAGGCCGAGCGGATCAGGCAGCACGCGGAGCGGCAGGGATGGATGTCTCGGCGTATCTGGTGCATGCCGCGACACGGCAGATGGCCGAGAGTGATGCCATAGAGGAACAGTTCGCCGGGGTGGATGCGCTGATCGCCCGGGCCGAGCGGGAGGCCGGTGAGCTGCCCGACGAGCCCGCCGATACGACGGCGGGGCTGACGGAGCAGGAGCGCCGCAGGGTCGAGGAGGCGCTCGACCTCGTGCGGGGTCGGGACCGGCAGGGGTATCGCCCGGGTCATGCCGCGTGAGCGCACGGGTGCCGGTCTACGACACCGGCATGCTCATCGCGCTCGCCGAGCGCAAGGCCAAGGCGGTCGCGCTCCACGAGGGGGTGCGGGCGGCCCTGCATCGGGCGTTGGTCCTCGGCCCGGTCCTTGCCCAGGTGTGGCGTCCGCGTCCGGCGCTGGTGCACGCGTTGTCCGGGGTGCTGAAGGACTGCGTCGTTCCGCAGGCCCGTACTGCCGAGCCGCCGATGAGGGAGACGAAGGCGGGTCGTCCCGAGTGCCTGGCCTGTACCACGGGCTCCGACCTGGCGGACTGGCGGCGCATCGGCACGGCGTTGGGGCAGGCGGTGCTCCCGGTGAAGAAGCGGCCGGACGCGGTCGATGCCTGGGTGGCCCTCGCGGCGGCCCGGCACGGCAGCGCGGTGGTCTTCGGCAGTGATCCGGACGACCTCCATGCGTACCTGGAGGTTCTGGCGCCTCCGGATGTACATGTGGTCGCAGTTCGACGGCGCCACAGCATGGGGCGGATGGGGCTGGTGGGGAGAGTGAGGCGCGGTTGGCCGTCGTTCTACCTTTGATCTTGCGCAGTGCTCCGCCCTTCAGGGCGGAGGTGAAGCGCATCTCAGAACTGCTCTGGCCTCGGCTGTGGGCACGGATCCGCGCTGTTGACCGGCGCCCACGACGGCCGTCACACGGGGCGCTGCTGGTTGTCGATGTACTGGCTGGCGTACGACGGTCAGCGGCGCCCCGCCGCAGCTTCCGGCGAAGTAGGAGCCGGACCAGAAGTGGCCGCCCCACAGGTAGCGGCGGACGTGAGCGTCGTACTCCTTGCGCAGGTAGCGGGAGGAGACGCCTTTGAGGGAATTGACCAGCTTGGAGAGCTGGACTTTGGGTGGGTAGTGCACGAGCAGGTGGACGTGGTCCTCTTTGCCGTTGAACTGCTTCAGTTCAGCCTCGAAGTCCTCGCAGACCTCTCGCATGATCTCTTCGCAGCGTGTCAGCATCTCGCCTGTCATGGCCCCGCTCCGGTACTTGGTGACGAACACCAAGTGGACATGAAGGTTGTAGACGACGTAACGGCCGGTGCGCACATCGGGATTTGGATTCCAGCGTGGTGACATAGACCGAATGGTACAGTGATCGCGTGGCAACGGAACGTGTGCAGGAGAAGCGGCAGTTCGGGCATCGCGCCCGGCTGGCGCTGCCCCCTGCGCAGGTTCGGCTCATCGACGCCCAGGCGCACGCTGCCCGTACGGCGTGGAACCTCCTGCACGACTGGTGGACGATGTTGCCGAAGGGCAAGCGCACGCTTGCCGCGGCGGACGCCGCGATCCGCCAGGCCCGCAGGGAAATCGACTGGCTTGCGGCCCTTCCCGCCCAGGCCGCCCAGGCGGTGCTGAAGACGTACTTCCAGGCGTGGAGGAACTGCTGGGAGGGGCGGGCCGAAGCGCCGAACTTCAAGGCCCGTTTCCGGTCGGTGATGAGCGTGGACGTCCCGCAGGGCCGCGACCTCCAGATCAAGCGGGTGCACCGCCGCTGGGGCGTGGTCAACATCCCCAAGGTCGGCCGTGTCCGCTTCCGCTGGACCAAAGACCTCCCCATCGGCAAGGCCGCCGACAACGACAACAAGATCACCGGGGCCCGGCTGGTCAAGGACGCACTCGGCTGGCACATCGCCTTCCGCATCCAGACCCTCGTCACCGTGCCCGAACCGCACACCGGTCCCGAGGTCGGCATCGACGCGGGAGTCACCATCCCGCTCGCCCTGTCCGACGGCCATCACCAGGACCACGGCCGGCCCGCCCGCCTCCCGGACGGCACGGCCGACCGGGACAAGTGGCTGAACCCCGACGAGAAGGCCAAGCTGCTCCGGCTGGAGCAGCGGGCCGCGCACCGCAAGAGTTTCCGCAAGCCGGGCCAGGAAACATCCAACCGGCTGAAGCGGACCTACGACCAGATCGCAAGCCTGCGCGCGACAGCCAAGCGCAGGGTGAGTGACTGGCAGCACCAGACCACCACCCACCTCGCCCGCACCTACGGCGTGATCGTGGTGGAAAAACTGGACATCCCGAACATGGTCAAGAGTGCCAGAGGCGCCATCGAGAACCCGGGGAAGAACGTCGCGCAGAAGTCCGGCCTGAACCGCTCCATCAGCCAAGAGGCATGGGGTCGCACCGTGACGATGCTGAGGTACAAGGCCGCCCGCCACGGCGGCACCCTGCACAAGGTTCCCGCCCCCGGCACCTCCCGGCGCTGCTCGATGTGCGGCTTTACCACGCCGGGCAGCCGGGAGTCCCAGGCCGTGTTCGTGTGCAAGAACGAAGGCTGCGGCTGGTCCGGCAACGCCGACCACAACGCCGCGCGGAACGTCTTGCACCTGTACCGGATGGGCCACGCGCTCGTCCCGGCTGCCGGAAGGGCAGTCGTCAGGCGCCCCCGCGGCGTCAAGCCTGCCACCGCAAGGTAGGAGGGAATCTCCCGGCTTCAGCCGGGAGAGCACTTCAAGACCCGAAGAACAGCGACGCGTGACGCGCGGTGGAGCTGATCGAGGACCAGTCGTACGGGATGGTGCGCACCGAGGTGCGGTGCGCCCGGTGCGGATCGCATCTCGGGCATGTCTTCGAGGGGGAGGGGTATCCGACCCCGACCGACCAGCGGTACTGCATCAACAGCATCTCGCTGCGGCTTACCGCCGACGACGCCTGACGATCCATAAGAGCTGCACCGGCCCCGGCCGCATCTCCGGCCGGGTGTACGGCGGTTGCCGGGGTTGACTGCGTGGCTACTGTTTGAAGATGGCAGCAAGGTACGGCATGCGGCCTCTTTGAGTCAGGAAGTCGGGAGTTCGCGGTGTTGACGGGGCAAGTGGATGGAGAAATCCCTCGGTCAGGGCCCGTGGGCCTGACGTGAACGGATTGATCTACTACATATCCGCCGGGATCCTGTGGACGGGCTTCGCGGCCCAGGTGCCCGGCCTGTGGCACGACTGGCGCGATCCGCTCAAACGCGCCCTCTGCGCCGTGATCTTCCTCGCCGGTTGCTGCTTCGCCCTCGGCGCCCCGCCCACCGTCGGCTTCCTCAACAGAGCCATCGGTGTGCCCAACGCCGCGGCGTGCGTCACCTACGGGGCCCTGAACGCGTTCTCCGCCGCCTCCCTCGTCCTGATCGTCCACTGGCGCGGTGCCGACGGTCCGGACCACGTCCGGCGGATCTCGCGCGGCTGGCTGATCACGTACGCGGTGGTGATCGGGGGTCAGGTCGCGCTCTTCGCCGCTGGGGACGCGCCGGTCGAGCGCCGCACGGACTTCGACACCTACTACGCGGACACGCCGTTCGTCCGCGAGATGATCGTCCTCTATCTCCTGGCCCATCTGGCGGCGGCCTCCACCACCACGATCCTGTGCTGGCGCTGGACCCTCCAGATCAGCGGATGGACGCGGCGGGCGCTGGCGGTGCTGGCCCTCGGGTGGCTGTGCACGAGCGCGTACGGGGTCGTCAAGCTGATCGCGGTCGCCGGGCGGTGGGGCGGGCAGCAGTGGGATCCGCTGAGCACGCGGCTCGCGCCGATGCTGGTCACCGTCGGCGCCGCCCTCACGTCGGCCGGGTACATCCTGCCGCTGCTGGGGTCGCGTATCGACAGCCTCGTCGCCTTCCTGCGGCTCGGCCCGCTCTTCCGGCTCGTCGGCTCCCGGAGCGACAAGCGGCACACGGTGCTGTCCTGGCGGTCCCTCGGCAACGTCGAGCTTCGGCTGACCCACCGTACGACGGCCATCCGGGACGGCCTCAGGGACGTGTCCGTGCACTTCGACGAGGGGGTCCGGGAGCGGGCCTACCGCCAGGCGCTGTCCGTCGGTTCCAGTACGGCCGAGGCGGAGGCCATCGGCGACGCCGCGATGGTGGCGGTGGCCGCGCTGTCGGGCGCACGTCGGCGCGCCCCGCGTCTCGACCCGGCCGTCCTGGACAGCGTCGCCCTCGACGCCATCGCCGGATTCACCGGGCCCGGGCCCGTGGCCGGCGGGCAGACCCTGGACACCGGCCAGCCGTCCCTGATCCGGATGTCGCGTGCCGTACGCGCCGCCATCGTCGAGGGCGCGGTACGCGCCGAACGCGCGCACAGCCGGCAGGTGTGACCGGGGGCCGCGGCCCGATCCGGCCGACCGCGCGACCTTCGTCGGCTTTCGTGTGCCGGCGAAGCCTCAGTGCCCGCCGCTCAGGGACGTGAGGACGGCGCGTTCCCCCGGAGTCAGTGGTGGGCCCGACAGGGGTGGAAGGAACGGGCCGAGGGCCGTGGACAGGAGGAGGGACGGGCGTAGGAGGTGGAGGGCGTCCGCCTGGAGGGTGGTGACCTCGCACATCGCGGCCGACACGCGGTACGAGCCGGTGGCGACGCGGGCCATGCGGCCGGTGTAGGCCGACAGCCAACGGTCCGCGAGCGTGGGGGACTTGCCGCGCACGCCGGGGAACCACTGGTCCTGGCCGACGGACATCATCCACGCCGCGTCCACCACCTTCGCGGCCGCCCGCTGCACGCGGCGCGCCAGCCCGGGCGCGACGATGCCCGTCCGGTCGAGTTCGCGGCTGAGCGCACGCGCGCCGAGGGCGGCCACCGACATGCCCTGCCCGTAGACCGGGTTGTAGGTGGCGACGGCGTCGCCGAGCGCGATCAGGCCCTCGGGCCAGCGCTCGGCCTTCTCGAAGTACCGGCGTTCGTTGCGTGTGCTGCGGCTGAGGACGACGTCGCTCAACGGCTCGGCGCCACCGATGAGTTGACCGACGATGGTGTGGCGCAGGCCGAGTGCGAAGCGTACGAAGTCGTCGGGGGCGGCGGTGGGTTCGCCGCCTCGGGTGCCGCCGAGACTGACCAGCCAGCGGCTGCCCTCGATCGGGAGGAGGAGCCCCGACCGGCCGGGCCGGCCGCCGGCCGGGTCGGCGGTGACCTGCGCCGGCGGGAAGGCTTCCGCTCCCTCGGGGGTGCGGTAGAGGCGGCTGGCGTAGACGAGTCCGGCGTCCACGACGTCCTTGGGGATGTCGGTGACGCCGAGTTCGGAGAGCCAGTGCTCGACCCGGGTGCCGCGGCCGCTCGCGTCGACGACGAACTCCGCGCGCAGGTCTTCCCCGCCCCGGCCGTCCTCGATACGGACGCCGGTGACGCGTTCGGCCGTGCCCAGCAGACCGGCGGCCGAGGCGCGGCGGACGCTGATGCGGGTGGTGCTCGTGAGGACGGTGTCGCGTACGGTCCAGTCGATCAGGTCGCGGCTCGCGACGAGCAGGGGATGGCTCTCGGTATGCCGTGAGCGCCGGTACCAGCCCTGCGGGCCCAGCGTCACCAGACCGGAGGTGAGGCCGCGTTCCGTCGCGCCCGCCGCCAGCAGCCGCTTGCGCACCCCGCCGCCGGGCACGAGCTCCTCGATGGCGTCGCGTCCGCTGGGCAGGAGGATGTGGGCGTGGCGGCCCTGCGGGAGGCCCTTGCGGGGGCGGGGCTCGTCCGGGAGCTCGTCGCGCTCCAGCACGATCACTTCGTCGACGGACCTGGCCAGGGCCGCGGCGGCGAGCATGCCGGCCATGCTCGCCCCGATGACGACCGCAGTACGTGACATGGACACCTCTGCTCTCCGTGGGCGCCCTCACCGTACATTCACGTGCCCGGTCGCGACAGAAGATCAACGCAACTGGACTTTGTGCGCCCTGGACGAGCAGGCGGGGGCGTTCGTCAGCTTGTCGCGCGTACCGCGTCGCGGATCACCGCCGCGACCTCCTTGGGGCGGGAGACGGCCACGGCGTGGGAGGCGCCCTCGATCTCGATGACGGTCGAGCCGGCCCGCTTGGCGCCGAAGCGCTGGACGTCGGGGTTGATGGCGTCGTCGGCGTCGGCGACGAGGGCCCAGGAGGGCTTGGCCTTCCAGGCGGCGGTCGCGGCCCTCTCCGTGAACACGGCGGCGAGCGGGCGTTGGGACACCGCCAGGATCCTGGTGACCTCCGCCGGGACGTCCGCGGCGAAGAGGCCCGGGAAGGCGTCCGCCTTGATGGTGACCTCGACGGCGGGGTCGGCGCCCTCGACGGGGTACGTCCAGCGGCCGTGGCCGGCACGGAGAAGTCCGGGCCGGGGTGCACGGCGAGCAGCCGGAAGACGCGGGCCGCCTCGGACGAGACGGCGCCCAGGGACCGGGAGAACACCGCGCCGACGTTCGCGGAGCTGTCGGTCCGGCTGAACGCGTCGAGGCTGCCGTGCGCCGCACGCAGCTCGGCCGCGATCGCCGACAGCGCGAAGCCCGGGTGCGCGGCGGCACGGGCCGCGACACAGGCCAGGGCCAGCGGCAGCCCCGCGCACAGAGCCGCGATCTCGGCCACCGCCCGGTCCTCGCCCACGAGCCGCCCGGCGCCCAGCCGTCGTTCGAGGAACGACCACGCCTGCTCGGCGTCCAGCGGACGCAGGGTCAGCGTGTGGGCGCCGTGCGCGGACACCAGACCGGACAGCTGATGGCGACTGGTGACGATGGTCAGGCAGCCGGGCGTTCCCGGCAGCAGCGGTCGCACCTGGTCGGTGTCGCGCGCGTTGTCCAGCAGGACCAGGAACCGCCGCCCGGCCAACAGGCTCCGGTAGAGCGCCGCTTGGGCGTCGACCCCGTGCGGCACCCGCTCCGGCGGCACTCCCAGCGCGTCCAGGAAGACCCGGACCGCCTCGCCCGCGCCCATCACCGCTCCCGACGGGTCGAACCCCCGGAGATTGACGTAGAGCTGACCGTCGGGGAACCGGTCGGCGATCCGATGGGCCCAGTGCACGGCGAGGGTGGTCTTGCCGATGCCGGCCATGCCGCCGATGGCGCTGATCACCACGGTGTCGGTGGGGCGGTCGACGTCGGTGGGGCGGTCGGCAGGGCGCGGTTCGCCGCCGCCGGCTCCGGCTCCGTCGTCGGTGAGCAGCGCCAGCACCTCGTCCAGCTCGGCGCGGCGGCCGGTGAACGTCGGCAGTTCGTGGGGCAGTTGGGCGGGCGGCGGCATGGAGGCGGGGCTTGGGGAGGAGTACTCCGGGGCGCTGCCGTGCAGGACGGTCCGGTGGGCGTCGCGCAGTTCCGGCCCCGGATCCATGCCCAGCTCGTCGGCGAGTCTGGCGCGGGCGGCCCGGTACGTGTGCAGTGCCTCGGCCTCGCGTCCGGTGGCCGCCAGGGTCAGGATCAGCCTGGCCAGCAGGGGCTCGTCCAACGGATTGTCGGCCGCGGTCTCCTGAAGCACGGGCAGGACCACCCCGGGTACGCCGGCGCGCAGTGCCGCGTCGGCCACCTCCCGTACGGCCGCGAGCCGTTCGTGGTCGACCGCCCCGAACCCCGCCCGCTCCCGGATTTCGGCGGCAAGCCCCGCTCCGACCGGCCCCCGCCACAGGGCCAGGGCCTCGGTGAGGAGCTCCACGACCCGCTCCGGCGACTCGCCCGCGGCGGCGGCCCGCCGCGCCTCGTCCCGCAGGCGACGGAAGCGCAGCAGGTCCAGGGAGTCGCCGTCGGCCACCAGCCGGTACCCGCCCGCGTCCCGTACGAGCCAGCGCCCGACGGCACGGTTGGGCAGCCCCGGCTCGAACAGGCGCCGCAGCGAGCCGATGTGACGCCGGATCACATTCACGGCGCTGTCCGGCGGCCGTCGCCCCCACAGCACATCGACGATCTCACTCACCGTGACCGGCTGCCCCGCCCGCGCCAACAGCAGCGCCAGCAGAGCCCTTTCCTGCGGCCCCCCGAGGGCCGGCTCCACCCCCGCCCGCCGCACCCTGACCGACCCCAGAACCGCGAACCAGACCGGCTCCAGTGCCAATTCGGCCCCCTCATATCTTGTATCTCGTATCTTCTGCGCGCCCCTCCATGACCTTACGTGAGTTCGTTGATTGCCCAGAGTTACGCGCACGGGCTCGCCGATTCCGTCCCCTCCCGGCACTTGACGCCCATGGAAAGCGCTTGCCACACTCGCGGCCCGCTACAGGAAGCGGCCGCCGTGGCACTGCCGTACGGCCCGGTGTCGTACGGAGCCGCGCCACTCCAGGTCATCGGCCCCTTGAACGTGTCGATCGTGAACCGACTCGGTCGAATCGGGTTCGACGACACGTGGGCCGCTCATAGCACCCCCCACACCCCCACAGGAGAAGCCGAGATGGGACGCAGAGCCGCAACTCACCTCACGCCAGGCATCGTTGACCCCGCCCGCCGCAGGCGAGCCCTGGTCACCGCGGCGTGCACCACCGCCCTGCTCACCGGAGCCGCTGTACTGACGGCCCCCGCGAGCGCCGCCCCCGAACCGGCCGCCGCCCCACCCGCGGTCGCGGCGGCGTGTGGCGAGGGCTCGTACCAGGCGGAGGCCGTGCTGAACGGCAGTACCTGGACCGCCCGGCGCGGCAGCAGCGTCACGTACACCGGCACCGACATGCGCGCCGCGATCCAGGCCGCCGTCAACAGCCTGACGTCGGGCCGGACGTCGAAGGAACGGGTCGTGGTGCGCGGCTCGGGCTCCATCAGCGCCGGATCCCGGGTCTCGCTGCCCAGCTACACCGTGCTCGACGTCTGCGGCACGGTCAACGTCACCGGCACCGGATCGGGCGACCAGGCGCCGGTCTACTCCCGCGGCACCCGGGACATCGAGGTCCAGCACCTCAACCTCACCGGCACCCCGCTGTACGGGATCTTCCTGCGCAACGTCCAGAACGTCGTTCTCGGCCAGCTCGACATGCGACTCTCGCGCGGCCTCGGTGTCCGCATCGACAACCGCGGCGACACCAGCCAGTGGACCCGGAACGTCAGGATCGACAACGTGTACGTGTCGGGCGCGAGCAGCCACGCGGTCGAGACGTACGGTGTCGACGGCCTGACCGTAGGCACGGTGACCGCCCGCAACGTCGGCGAGTCCGGCCTGCTCCTCAACCAGACCATCAACGTCACCGTCACCAAGGTCGACGCCGACGGCGCGGGCGCCGGCACCGGCTACGCGGCCTTCCGCATGGCCAACCGCAACGGCCGGGTCGGCAGTTCGTACCCGACCAACATCCGGGTCGGCGAGGTGATCGCACGCGGCGGCGGACGCGGTGTCTTCTGCGTCTCCGAGAGCGGCGGCGCGGTCATCGACCGCATCAACCTCACCAACACCGGCAACAACGCGGTCCTGATCGAGAACTGCTACAACGTGAACCTCGCCGCCCAGAGCGGCACCGTCTCCGGCGGCGGCGAGATCCGCCTCGCGGCCCGCTCGGAGTTCCCCAACAACCGCGACATCACCGTCCAGAACCTGACGGTCACCAACTCCTCCCTCAGGGAGAGCCCCTGCGGCGAGAACACCACCTTCCGCAACAACCGCCTGGTGAACAGCACACAGACCATCTGCTGACGGGTGGCAATTGGCAGATTCGTCTCACCGGAACACCGGGTCCATCTCCGCGAAGCACCGTATATGCGACATATTGCTGGGACGGATCTGCCAATCACCCACCAGCGCCAGGCGCGCCCGGACCCCTGTCCCGGGCGCGCCCGCGTGCACCGCTCAGTACTTCGTCGGCCCCGCTCAGTACTTGGTCGGGAACAGCTGAATGTTGGCCTTGCCGCCCTTGACCGACTTCACCCAGATCTTCAGGTTGTTGAACTTGACGGTGCCGCCGGGGCTGGTGCTGCCGTTCAGGTAGTAGTGGCTCGTCCTGACCGAGAACTTCACGGACCTGGAGCTGACGCTGTCGGTCTTGAACTTGCCGAAGCCGAACTTCTTGCTGTTGACCTTGATGGTCTTGCCCTTCGACACGGTGGTCTTGCACCGGCCGTCGTAGCAGGGTCCGTTGGCGGCGCTCGCGGCCGGGGCCGTCAGGCCGAGCCCCAGCGTGCCCGCCGTCATCAGTGCCATGGCGGTCGTCGCGGTCCTCCGGCGCATGCCCGTGGTCATCAGTTGGACCTCCAGTCCTCTGGGGGATTTCCCGCACGGCTTTTGTAGCCCGCCCCTCACGGGACCCCTCCCGAGGAAACCCCGCCCCTCTGGGTACCGGCGGCCGCTCCCTCACACCCACCCCTGCGGGGGATCTTGACGGCGGTGATGTTACCGGTAACACTGCAAGGAGTACCTGCCATGACGAGGTGGAGTCCCGCGTGCCCGACGCATCGACCGCGCAACAGTTGCACGACCCCCAAGTCGCCCAGGAATCAAGGGTGTTCAGCCCTGCCGCCGTCGTCGCCTCCTGCGTGGGCTTCGTGCTCATCGGTGTGCTCCAGGCGCTCTACGGCCCCGCGATCCCGGCGTTCCGCGAGGAGTTCGGGCTGTCGCCATCGGCCGCCGGACTCGGGCTGAGCGCGCACTTCGTCGGCGGGGTCGCCGGGGTGCTGCTCTTCGACCGGCTCTACGGCCGCATCGGCAACCGGGCGATCCTCGGCGCCTCGTATCTGCTGATGGCCCTCGGCGCGGCCGGCTTCGCGCTCGCGCCGAACTGGCCCGTCGGCCTCGCCGCCGCCCTGCTCGCCGGACTCGGCTTCGGTGGCATCGACTACGGCCTCAACCAGCTCTTCGCCGTCGGCTTCGGCGACCGCTCGACCGCCATGCTGAACATCCTCAACGCCCACTTCGGCATCGGCGCGATCCTCGGCCCCGCCCTGATCGCCACGGTCGGCGCCGAGCACTACCCGGCGGTCTTCCTCGCCTTCGCCGCCGCCAACCTGCCGCTGCTGCTGTGCCTGCGCGGCGTACGCGACCGGGCACCCATGGCCGTGTCCGACACATCCGACGCCTCCGGCGCCCAGAGCGGCGGGTCGTCGGCCCGCGGTCGCAGCCTGACCTCCGTGCTCGCCGTGTTCGTCATCCTCTATGTGCTGCACGTGGGCATCGAGGCAGGGGTCGGCGGCTGGGAGCCCACCCACCTGGAGACGGTCGGGTACGGCGCCGGGGCCGCCGCCACGGCCACGTCCGTGTACTGGCTGATGATGACCGTCGGCCGCTTCCTGGTCGCCCCCATCGCCCTGCGATACTCGGCCCGGACGATCATCGCCGTGTCCTGTGCGGGCATGACCGTCTGTCTGCTGCTCGCCTCGGTCCCCTGGCTCGCCCCGTACGCGTACGCCGGTGTCGGGCTCTTCATCGCCCCGATCTTCCCCACCGGCCTGCCCTGGCTGAACGCGGCCGCACCCCGGGCCCGCCGCGCCGGAGCGCTCGTCATCGCCGCGTCCATGGTCGGGGGAGTGGCCGCCGGCCCCGCGCTCGGCAAGGCCATCGAGTGGTCCGGCGTCCGCGCGGTGCCGCTGCTGCTGTGCGCGGTCTCGGCGCTGTGCCTGCTGGCCACGCTGTGGCTGATCCGCGCGACCCGCTCCGACTCCGACCAACCTTCCGCACCCGCCCGTTGAGTCGTATCGACCGAAGGGACCCCCCCTTGCCCACCCCCGCCCTCACCACCTCCTCCGACGGTTTCCTGCTCCACGGTGAGCCCTTCCGGATCATCTCCGGCGCGATGCACTACTTCCGGATCCACCCCGACCTGTGGGCCGACCGGCTGGGCAAGGCCCGGCTGATGGGTCTGAACACCGTGGAGACGTACGTCCCCTGGAACCTCCACCAGCCCGATCCGGACAGCCCCCTCGTCCTCGACGGCCTGCTCGACCTGCCCCGCTATCTGGGCCTCGCCCGGGACGAGGGCCTGCACGTCCTGCTGCGCCCCGGCCCGTACATCTGCGCCGAGTGGGACGGCGGCGGTCTGCCCTCCTGGCTCACCACGGACCCCGACATCCGGCTCCGCTCCAGCGACCTCCGCTTCACCGGCGCCCTCGACCGCTACCTCGACATCCTGCTGCCCCCGCTGCTGCCGCACATGGCCGCGAACGGCGGATCGGTCATCGCCGTGCAGGTGGAGAACGAGTACGGGGCGTACGGCGACGACACCGCGTATCTCAAGCATGTGCACCAGGCGCTGCGTTCGCGTGGTGTCGAGGAGTTGCTGTTCACCTGTGACCAGGCGGGGTCGGGCCACCATCTGGCGGCCGGGAGCCTGCCCGGGGTCCTGTCCACCGCCACCTTCGGCGGCAGGATCGAGGAATCCCTGGCGGCGCTGCGGGCCCACCAGCCGGAAGGACCGCTGATGTGCTCGGAGTTCTGGATCGGCTGGTTCGACCACTGGGGCGAGGAGCACCACGTACGGGACGCGGCGAACGCCGCCGCCGACCTCGACAAGCTCCTGGCCGCCGGCGCCTCCGTCAACATCTACATGTTCCACGGCGGCACCAACTTCGGCTTCACCAACGGCGCCAACCACGACCAGTGCTACGCGCCCATCGTCACCTCCTACGACTACGACGCCGCCCTCACCGAGTCCGGCGACCCCGGCCCGAAATACCACGCCTTCCGCGAGGTGATCGCCCGCCACGCCCCGGTGCCGGAGGAGCCGGTCCCGGCGCCCATGCCCAAACTGTCGGGCATCACCGTCGAGTTGGACCGCCGGGCGCCCCTCCTGCCGTACGCGACGAGCACGAGCACCACCGAGCCGGTCGCACACACCGAACACCCCGTCACGATGGAGGAGTTGGGGCAGCGCTCCGGATACGTCCTGTACCGCACCACCCTCCCCGAAGCGGGCGACGGCCTCCTCCACTTCGCCGGGGGTGTCGGCGACCGCGCCCAGGTCTTCGTGGACGGCGCCCCCGTCGGCGTACTGGAACGCGAACGCCACGACGAGACCCTGCCCCTGCGCGTCCCGCGGCCCGGCGCCACGCTGGAGGTGCTGGTCGAGAACATGGGCGGCGTCAACTACGGCCCCCGCATCGGCGCCCCCAAGGGCCTGCTCGGCCCGGTCACCTTCAACGGCACCGCCCTGCACGGCTGGGACACCCACCGGCTGCCCCTGGCCGACCTGTCCGCCGTCCCGTTCGCCCCGGCCGACCCGGCCCCGGTCAACGTGCCCGCCTTCCACCACGGCACCTTCGACGTCGACACCCCCGCCGACACCTTCCTCTCCCTGCCCGGCTGGACCAAGGGCCAGGCCTGGATCAACGGCTTCCACCTCGGCCGCTACTGGAACCGGGGCCCGCAGCGCACCCTGTACGTCCCCGCCCCCGTCCTGCGCCCCGGCGCCAACGACCTGATCCTGCTGGAACTCAACGCCACGACCAGCGCCCGCGCCGAGCTCACGGACACGCCGGACCTGGGCCCGGTGAAGCCCTGATGGCAGCCCCGTACCGCTTGCGCGTCCCGGAACCCCGCCGCGCCGTCACTGAGCGGGCATCTGCCCTTCGCCGACGCCCCGGGCGTGCCCGACCCCATCGAGGTCAACAGCCGCTGGCTGACCCGGGGCGGCCGACCGTTTGGTTCCCGTCTCCGGCGAGCTCCACTACACCGTTCCTAGCGTTGTTGGCCGGTGTAGGCCGAATCAACGCGCTGGTTGCACCCCGAACGGTCTTGAGTGCGGGGAACAGCACGAGCTGGTCACTTCGGCTCCAGCAGGTCTTGCCGCCCTCGTGGGGTGTGCCTGTGGTCCTAGGGGGCCTGGGCACACATGCGGTCTGGCCGGTAGCTCTCCGCTGTCCGATCCTCCGGTCGGAAGCGGTCACACCTGGCCGACGCCGGATTTGTTGTCCCAGGCCGCGTCTGCCGATTGCCACCGCGGCCGCGTGATGCCGGGTGACAGTGGTCTTTGGTTGATTGTCGAGGGGTGCTCGCCAATGTAGGGCGCCCCAGCGTGAGGTGTAGGCCGGGTCCACGGCGACCACGACCAGCCCTCGGTGGTAGGCCATGCCGCGCAGCCGATCCCGGAACTCGCGGTCGGGATACCGGCCACCGTGCGGCGGAAGACCTTGCCGCGTCGGCCACGTCCCATCGTTTCCCGGCCCGTCTGCCGCGCGTCGGTGAAGCCCAGGTTCTCGACCGCGATCCCGGCGCAGTCGTGTGTCCTGGCGATCCCGATCAGCGAGGTGACAGCGGCCCGCAGTCTGCCGTCACGCCGCGATGCGCTCCCGGTCAACTCCAGCGGCACCGTGATGGGTTCGCCGACCGGATTGCCGTGCGGATCGAGCACATGTGCGGCGGTGGGGGTCCCCCCCCCGCGCGAGCGAAGCCGAGCGTGGGGGAGATCGGCGTTCAGATCGACCGCGAGCATGCGGCCGCCTGCCGCCCGGATCTCCTGCGGAGACGGCACCATGGCCTTCGCTGACGACCACGAAGCCTCGAGGTACCAGCGGCCGCGTATCGGGTCGTGCACGATGTCGTAGCGGACGGCCTGGTTCGCGCAGGCGCGGTCGAGCCACTCCTGCCTGCGGTGATGGAAAGTGACGGTGCAGGCCAGCCGGTAGCGGCCGCGTGGTGCGTTCGCGAGATGCCTGAGTGATTCGGGAAGCACGATCGTCACGCCGCCGTCCGCCGGGTCCACCGTGATGGTGTAGTTCCCGTGCGGGGCCCCGGACTCGCCGTCAGCAGTGAGGAACAGCCTGGCCGCGTCCCACCGCTTGCGCCAGTGCTCGGCCGTGAGCTGGGCGTCGGCCAGGTTGTGCCGTGTCTTCGCCAGACGGCGGCCTCCCACCACGACGGACGGCCGTCCTTCGGCGATGTGCTGCTCGACCACGGCAAGACGGGCTTTGAGTGCTTGGAGGCGGCGATGCTTCTGGAAGCGTTCGCCCCGGTCCTGGTAGCCGCGTACGCGGCCGGTACGCTGCCCGCACGGCACCGCGAGGCGACGGGCGATCTTCTCGATGGCGTGGCGGAGTGCGGCACGCTCGTCGTACAGGCATCGCATGCTGAGCTGGTATTGGTCCTCACTGGCGCGGGTCATCGCCCCTGCCCAGCGCGACGACGACACCGCCGTCAGCTTCTTCTTCCGCTCGGCCCGCCGGTTGTCCTTCATCGGTACCGGGCCGATCGCAACGCGCTCAGCGAGATCCACCCGCTGATGACGGCCGAGGTGCTGCCCGACCAGGGTGAGGACCTTCTCGTCCGTTACATCGACACGCAGCCGGTCCCGGATCCGAGCACCCGAGGGTGCGGCCACGGTGAACGGGGGCGCGATCGTGCGTAACGCACGCTTCCTCCCGTGCTGACGGGCCACTGGCCCCCCTCTCCAGTTCATTGCGAACTCAGCTGCCATCAGCGATCACGCGTTCCCGGTACGTGCGGGATCCTGGTAACCGGCCCTCGTTCACTCTGACGGGGGACGCGTGAGCGCGCCGTGACAACAACCAGACAGCAGTTGCCGACCGGTCATGTACTGCTCGCCGAGCCCTCCCACGCCGCCCGGCCTATCCTGTGGCCCTGCCAGGTGGAACAGGACCGCCGGGACGATTCTGAAGGAAGCAGCCGCCATGCCCGGAAGTGCCACGAACGGCACCACGGCCGGACGTACCGGAGGAAGCAGGTCGACCACCGGCAGCCGCAGCCGCCGGAACTTCGCCGGCTCCCGCCCGGTGATGGACGACGTCGCCCGCCTGGCCGGTGTGTCCAAGCAGACTGTCTCCCGGGTGCTCAACGACAACCCGGCGGTGCGGGCGGAGACCCGGGAGGCCGTGTTGGAGGCGATGCGGACGCTCGGCTACCGGCCGAGCCGGAGCGCGCGTTCGCTGGCCAGTGGGCGGACGCGGATGCTCGGGGTGATCTCCTTCGACGCGGCGCGTTACGGCCCCGCCTCCACCCTCACCGCGATCAACACAGCGGCCCAGGAGGCGGGCTACCTGGTGAGTTCCATCGCCCTCGACACGGCGGACCGGGACACGGTCGTCGAGGCCGTGGACCGGCTCTCGGCCGAGGGCGCGGACGGGATCATCGCCATCGCCCCCCAGCGCCCGGTCGCCACCGCACTCGCCCAGGCCCGCCCCGACACCCCCCTGGTGATGATGGACAACGGCCTGGGCGACGGCACGCCCGTCGTCTCCTCGGACTTCCGGGCGGGGGCGCGGCTGGCCACGGAGCATCTGCTGCGTCTCGGGCATCCCACCGTCTGGCACATCGCAGGCCCCACCGGCTGGACCTCCGCCGACCGCCGCGCCGCGAGCTGGCGCGAGACCCTCACCGACGCCGGCGCACCCCTCCACGAACCCCTCGTCGGCGACTGGAGCGCCGACTCCGGCTACGAACTGGGCCGGCGGCTCGCGGCCGACCCGGACGTCACCGCCGTCTTCGTCTCCAACGACCAGATGGCCCTCGGCCTGCTGCGCGCCCTGCACGAGGCCGGCCGCCGGGTGCCGGACGACGTCAGCGTGGTCGGCTACGACGACATTCCGGAGGCCGCGCATCTGCTGCCGCCGCTGACGACGGTCCGGACCGACTTCTCCGAGATCGGAACGCGGTCGCTGCGCTTGCTTGTGGCGCAGTTGGACGACCCGGGGGGTACGGGTGACTCTCTGTCGAAGGACGCGATCATCCCTGTTGAGCTCATCGTTCGTGACAGTACGGGGCCGGTGCGGTAGTTCGTGCGCCGTTGGGGGTGCCGAGATGGGGGTTCGGGCGTCTGCGGCTGTGTCGTGGCTGGTCGCGCCCACGCGGCGGAGCCGCACATCGACACAGCCCCGCGCCCCTTACGGGGCGCCCCCTGGCCCGGCGCCGAGTGGTTGACGGGCGCCGGGCCAAAGGAGAAGTCGTCCTACGTCACGGCTTTCTTGCGATCGCTCCGTACATCGCGATGTCCTCGTCGCGGATGTTCTGCTCGCCCGTGCCGTCCGGGTGCCACTTGTGGACCTGGACGATGCCGGGCTCGACGAGTTCCAGGCCCTCGAAGAACTCGTGGGCCTCGTCGATCGTGCGCAGCCGCATCGGCATGTCGCGGGCCGCGTACTCGCGGGCGACCCGGCCAACCTCCTCCGGGGCGAACTCGGCGGTGCCGATGGTCATCGCCAGGTAGCTGCCGGAGGGGAGGGGTTCGAGGAGGCGGCGGACGATGCCGACCGCGTCGTCCTCGTCCAGGACGAAGTGGACGATCGCGATCACGGTCAGCGCGACCGGCTTGCCCAGGTCGAGCGTGTCCCGGAACTCGGCCGAGCCGAGGATGGCCTCCGGGTCCTGGAAGTCGGCCTCGATGTACGCCGTCTTCCCCTCCGGCGTGCTGGACAGCAGGCCCTGGGAGAGGGTGAGGACGATCGGGTCGTTGTCGACGTAGACGACCCGGGACTCCGGCGCCACCGACTGGGCGATCTCGTGGAGGTTGGGGGAGGTCGGGATGCCGGTGCCGATGTCCAGGAACTGGCGCATCCCGCCCTTCTCGGCGAGCCAGCGCACGGCACGGTTCATCCAGTCGCGGTTGGCGCGCATGTGGACCGGCAGGGCCGGCCACTCCTGCGCCATCGCGTCACCGGCCTCCTTGTCGGCCGGGTAGTAGTCCTTGCCGCCGAGGATGTAGTCGTAGATGCGCGCGGAGTGCGCGTGCTCGGTGTCGATCCGGTCGGCCGGCCATCCGTTGTCGGGCAAAGCCGCCCCTCCCATCAAGTCGTCTGTCCAGGTGCACGGTCGGATAAAGCCAGGGGTTCAGAAATCGGGAACCCGGGGTTCAAGCAGGGTGGTACGTCAACGAGGCGTGGCAGCAAGGGAGTCAGAGCAGGAAGTCGGCTTCGCCCGCCTTCACGCCGGTCAGAAAGCTGGTCATCTCACGGTGGGTGAAGAGCAGCGCGGGGCCGTCGGGATCGGTGGACTGGCGTACGGCGACCCGGCCGTCGGCGAGCTTCTTCACCTCCACGCAGGCACCGCCCGCGTCGTCGCTCCACGGCCGGCGCCAGTCCTGGGCGCCGAGGTCACGGGCGGGCATGCCGTTGCGGACGTCGTTGTGTACTCCGTTGGATATGTGGTGGTGCACGTCAGAGCTCCTTGCGTATCGCACCGAGGAGAGCCTCGGTCTTGCGGGCGGGCGCCGACTGGGCGCCCAACCGGTCCAGGGCCTCGCGGTAGACGACGACGTCGTCCCCCTTGTCGAGGTACACGGCACCCACCAGACCGTTGAGGTAGACGATGTCCGGCAATTCGGGTGCCCTGAACCGGAAGAGATGGAACGCACCGGCCCGCATCGCCGGATGCGGGCCGTTGTGAAAGGGCATGAGCTGGACCGTCACATGCGGCAGCCGGTTCTGCTCGATCAGATGGTCGATCTGTGCGCGCATCACGTCCGGTCCGCCGACCGGCCACCTGAGCACCGTCTCGTCCATGACGACCCAGAGCCGCGGCGGCTGCTCACGGGTGAGGAGCTCCTGGCGCCGCATGCGCAGTGCCACCCGGCGTTCGGTGTCCTCGGTCGCCGCGTGCGGGTTGCCGGCGCTGAGCAGGGCGCGCGCGTACTCCTCGGTCTGGAGCAGGCCGTGCACGAACTGCGGCTCGTACGCGCGGATCTGGAGCGCCGCCTGCTCCAGGCTGAGGTAGGCGGCGAACCAGTCGGGCAGGACGTCGCGGTAGGTGTGCCACCAGCCACGTTTGTTGGCCTCGCGGACCGACTTGAGGAAGGTCTCGATCTCCTGCTGGTCACGGACGCCGTAGACCTGGAGCAGTTTCTCGACATCCGGCAGGCGGAGCCGGGCGACCTTGGCGGCCTCCATCCGGCGGATCGTGGAGTGGCTCACCCCGATCGCCTCGCCCGCCTGCTCGAAGGTGAGCCCGGCGCGGGTGCGCAGCTCCTCCAGCTGTCTGCCGAGGATCATGCGCAGCACGGAGGGGGCACCGCCCCAGTCGGTCTCCGCGGCCACGCCCACCTCCCCTCCTCGCACGAGTCAGAGGTCCTGCCGAACGTCCTCGTGCCGCTTGCGCGCTTTGTTGCATGCCCTGCGCGTTGTTGAGCGAGTCGCTTCGAGATCGCAGTCTCGCACGATCTTGGCGAGAACGGAGGCATCCTGCGTCCGACGAATTGCAAATTTCAACTTGCCGGTTGCGAGGTGTTGTTGGCGGATGCCACAGTGGACGTACCGTCACGGCTTCGGCGAACGCTGAGGCCGCGCGGCCAGGTTGGGGGAGATGTGACCGCAACTCAGCGCTGTTCGCCGCGAGTTGCACGACGCTCGCGGCGAATGGCGAGACGGCCCTGGCACCGGCCACCACCGGTGCGAAGAGCCCACGAAAGGCATACGGCGATGGCTCCGCCCACTCTCCCCCAGTCGTCGGCCCGGCCGGCGCCGGCCATGTGTCCACCCCTCGCCCCGGTGGCGTACGAACCGTACAGAGCGGGCGTGTTCGGGCTGCCCGCGGTGCCCGCGTCGGCGGGCGAGGCGCGCAGAACCGTATGCGAGTTGCTCGGCGAGTGGGGGGTGGGCGCGGAGACCCGTGAGGACGCCCTCCTCATCACGTCCGAGCTGGTCACCAACGCGCTGACGCACACGACGAGCGAATGGATCGTGTGCCGGCTGCACATGACAGGGCAGCGGCTCCGCATCGAGGTCGAGGACCAGCACAGCGGCCACGAACTGCCCGCCCGGCGCCGACCGGGACCCGACGACCAGAACGGGCGAGGGCTCATGCTGGTCGGCATGCTCAGCAGCGACTGGGGGGTCAAGGACACCCCACAACGGTCCGGTCGCATCGTCTGGGCAGAACTGCCGTCGGAGGGCGGGCCCCCCGCCGAACCCGTCCCTCCGACGGCCCACACCAACACCGAGCCCCAACTCGCCGACCCTTCTTGGACCTAGAAGGCTCATGAAGATCTTGGGTTCTGGCCCTGCCGCGTCAGCGGCAGGGCCAGACTCGTCATG
>NZ_VTHJ01000065.1 GCF_008386495.1 Streptomyces tailanensis
AGCATGGACCCCAACTCCCCTTGCGTGACCTGCGAAAACGCTAACTACCCGGCCTTGGGACAAGGCCCCAGCTCGCCTTCGCCGGGGTGCTGGCACACCAGCTGAAGCGGCGGGCCGGGGAGTTGGGGTTCGTCGTGCACAAGCGGTCCGGCCCCGTCAGCCGCGCACGTGATCGAGCCCGGACGATGCTGACCAGGGAGCGGGTGACATCGGCGCCGATGGATCCGGGGCAGCTGATCCTGTTCACCATGCCCGTACCTGGCAGCGCGAGAAGCACGTCGCCACCACTGCCTTGTGCCCGCTGCCGGACCGGGCGCAGGAGGTGTTGGACGCGTTTACCGTCGGCTACCCGAAATCCTGGATTGCCGACAAGGGCAGCGTCGTGGGCGGCGCGGCCTTGGTTCTGCATACCCTGCTGGCCAGGGTGGGCCCGCACGCGCCGATTCCTGAGCGGGATGTGCGCTCCCTTGCCGGGGCGGTGGCGGCCGGCACCGCCGCGACCCGCTGCGTGATCTCGTTCCTCAACGGCCAGGCCCTGCTGGAGGAGGACAAGATATTCGAAAGCGATGGCCAGTTGCTCACCGACGTTCAGCGCCAGCTCCACCGTTGCATCCCGGATCTGGGGGCCGAGCAACGGGACCGGCACGACGAACGGGCCCTGTCCGAGCGAATCGAACAGCTACCCGAACCGATGGCCGACCAGCTGCGCGCCTGGGTACGGGTCATGCGGGGCCGCGGCCGGTTCCAGCATCCTCCGGCGCACTACCGGCGTATCCGCCACTATCTGCGCATCGCCTGGCCTGCCCTTACGTCTTGGGCCGCTGCCGGGGAGGATCTGCGGCAGATCACCGCCGACGACGTCCGGGCCGAACTGGCCCGGCACCAGGGCAATGTGGCTCGCGGGCTGCTCAGCGTGCTGCGCAGTATCTTCCGGGCCCTGAAGCAGGAGCAGCTGATCTTCCGCAATCCCACCGCTGGGATACAGGCGTCCGCCGGAGTCCACCTGCCGCTGCCGCTGTCCAGCGACCGGCTGGCAGGGGCGCTGGACCGGCTGGACGGGCCTGCCTCCCGGCTCATCGTCGGCCTGGTCGCTATCCATGCCGTGCGCGCCGTGGAGGTCGCTCGCCTCGACCTGGCCGATGCCGATTTAGTCCGGCGGACGCTGGCGGTGCACCGCGGCGAGCACACCCACACCGTCTATCTCGACGACCTGAGCGCCCACCTCGTGGCCGACTGGCTGCGCGAACGCAGACGCCGCTGGCCCCAGGCCAGTAACCCGCACCTGATCATCACCACCCACTCCTATCGGCATCCGGCATCGCCACAGCTCAGCTACTGGCTCTGCGGGCTGCCTTCGACCGGGTCGGACTGCTGCCCCGGCAGGTGTGGGCCGACCGCATCCTGTATGAGGCACGAGAGACCGCCGATCCCGTGCACCTCGTCCATCTCTTTGGCATCCACCCCAACATCGCGGTGAAGTACGTGCACGCCGCACATCCGGACAAGGCCCTGCCCCGCATCCGCTGACCGGGCGGCTGGTCCGGTGTACTTGCTGGTCACCAGCCGGTGACGCGCTGCCAGATGTTCTGGATCGCCGGTGTGGTGTTCGTGGTTCGGGTGCTGTCGATAACGTGGTAGCCCTGGTGCTGGGCGGCGGTGGCGCAGGCGTGGTTGGGCAGGATGCGCAGGCGGGTGCCGACGGGCAGGTCGGGCAGGCGGGTGCCGTCGCGGGTGGTGAGGGTGCCGTGTTCCTGGCTTGCGGCCGTCATGACCAGGTCCGGAATGAGGGTGCCGTCCAGGTCGGTGACCAGGCCATAGCCCTGGTCCTGCGCCTGGACGGCAGTGCCGCGGTCGCGGGACATGGCCATCCAGCCGCCGTCGGTGATGATCCAGCCGTATTCGGGGCGGTGGCCGATGACGGTGACGACGACCGACAGGGCGAGGTCCTCGATGTGGCAGAGGCCGATGCCGGCCATCACCAGGTCGAAGAAGACGTAGTTACCGGCGCGCAGTTCGGTGACGCCGGTGAGGTCCTCGGCCGCGTGGGCGGTGGGGGTGGAGCCGACGCTGACGGTGGCCACGGGCAGGCCGGCCGCGCGCAGCCGATCGGCCGCGGCGACGGCGGTGTCGCGTTCGTTCTTCGCTGCCAGGCGCTGTTCCTCGGCGGTGTAGGCGAAGTACGACTCGCCCGCGTGGGTCAGCACTCCGTCCAGACAGCCCGCGTCATGCAGGATGCGGCCGATCTCGACGAGCCTGGGTGCGTCGGGCTTGAGGCCGCCGCGGTGGCCGTCGCAGTCGATCTCGATCTGGGCGGGGACGGGAAGGCCGGCCTCGCGGGAGGCTTGGGCGACGAACTCCGCCTGCTCGGTGCTGTCCAGCAGGATGCGCAGGGTGACGCCGCGGCGCAGCAGCTTGAGGACGCGCGGGAGTTTGTGGGGGTCGATGCCGACGGCGTAGGTGATGTCGGTGTAGCCGCCGTCGGCGAACGCCTCGGCCTCGGCGAGGGTGGAGACGGTGATGGGGCAGGGGGTGCCGTGGTGCAGGAGGGCGGCGACGTCGAGGCTCTTGGCCGTCTTCACGTGAGGGCGCAGGGTGACTTGAAGCCGGTCGGCCCTGGTTGCCAGTCGTTCGATGTTGCGCCGCACCTTGTGGGCGTCGACGACGGCGAACGGGGTGTCGGGATCGGCCAGGGTCCGGGGGGTGCCGGGGTCGGCGGCGGTTGCTGGATTGTTCACAGGGAGATGTCCATCTTCTTCAGGAGGGCCAGGCCCAGATACAGGTCCTGCGCGCCGATTCCGGAGCTGTCGAAGACCGTGATGTCGCTGTCGTCGGTGCGTCCCGTGGCGCGTTGGGTGAGGACCTCGCCGAGCGGGGTGAGGACCGTCTGGGCCGGGGCGTGCTGGCTCTCGCCCATGCGGCGGGCCTGCTCGGGCAGGTCGCAGAAGACGCGGGCGCGGGCGAACAGTTCGGGCGGGAGTTCCCGCTTGCCGGGGGCGTCGGCGCCCATGCAGGAGACGTGCGTACCGGGGCGGACCCACGCAGCCTCGAACAGCGGCGGAGTGTCGGCCCGGGCGGTCGTGGCGGTGACGATCACATCGGCCCGGGCACAGGCCTCTTCGGCGCCCACGCTCCGGGCGGTATACCCCTGGGCTGCCAGTACCGCGGCCATCCGCTCGGCACGCTCGGCAGTGCGTCCCACAACCAGGATCTCACCGATGGGCCGGATGCGGCTGACGGCCGCCACCTCGTAGGCGGCCTGGTGGCCGGTGCCGAAGATGGCCAGCGTGGTGGTGCCGGCGCGGGCCAGCAGGTCGACGGCGAGGGCGTCGGCCGCGGCGGTCCGGTAGGCGTTCGCGGTGCCGACCTCCAGGACGGCCGCGATCCTGCCGATCGTCTGGTCCAACAGCAGCAGGGTGGAGTGGTGGCGCGGCAGCCCGTGCTCGGTGTTGCCCGGCCAGTAGGTGCCGATCTTCACCCCGGCGTGGGTCGCGGACGCGGATGGCTTGAGGGTGAACTGGTTGCGCGGGTCGGACCCGTGTACGGCGAGACTGGGAAAGACCGTGCCGTCCACCGTCGCGGCGAAGGCGGCGCGGGCTGCTTCCAAGGCCAGATCCTCGTCCACGAGCGCGGCGGTCTGCTCCTCGGTGATGTGCAGCAGAAGGCGCGCGGCCGGTGACGGGCCGGAGCCGGTCGAGGAAGCGGGCACGGGGCCGGTGGTCGATCCTGCGGCGTTCACGAAATGCCCCTTCACTTGGCGTAGTTGTAGACGGTCGCCCGGGACACGCCCAGCAGGTCCGCGATGGCCTGTGCGGCATCACGCGAGTCGAAATGGCCGTCCTGGTGCAGCTGCCGCACCAGTGCCTTCTTGTCCTCCCGCCCCAGCGACCGGGGAGTCGCTCCGCGCTCCGCGGCCAGTTCCTCCACCGCCTGGCGCAGCTCGCGCGCGCTGCGGTCCCGCAGGGTCTCCAGGGCCTGCTCGCGGTGCTCGGTGTCCGTTGCCACGAGGCTCGACAACGCGAGCGTCACCGGTGACAGCACCGAGACGTCGAGGTTCAGGCAGAGAGCCGCGATGTACTCGCCGGCGGCGTTCTTGATCCCGATGGATGTGCTCTTCGCCGGGCGACCGTCGGGGAACTGGTTGGGGTAGTTCTGGATCACGCTGGGGTAGCCGGAGTCCTCGATACGAGCCAGGCCCAGCTCGGTGACGGAGTCCCCGACCTCGCGGCCCGAGAGGTTGTTCTCGATCACTCGGATCGCGTGCTGCGGATCCCGCAGGTCGTGCAGAACCACCTCGCACAGGCCCGGGAACATGCGGCCCAGCGCAACAGCGATCTTCTCGGCCTCATGGATGAGGTGCTCGTCCGCCTCAGCCGAGGCCGAGGTGACGATGCCCTCGCGTTCGCCCCTCTCCACACCATCAACAACGCGTGCCACAGGGCCCCCATCCTCGACTTGAACTAGATTTCTATTCTATATCTAGATAATGAGTCTAGGAATCCTCTCGACGATTGTCCAGCAGCCCTTCAGCCGACGGGGCGGTGAGCATCAGGGCGTCGCCACAGAGCCACCCGCCGACGGCCACGTTCACCCGCCTCGCTACCTGGATGATCCTCGACCAGGCCGGACTCCCACGGACCGTCCGTTGCTCCTGATCGCCGCGAACTCGCCACTGTGGCTGGCACCAACGCAGACCCTCGTGTGGGTTCGCCCGCAGACCGCTCCAAGAATCCGCGAACCCATGCGCTTCCAACTTCGACTTCCTCATGGCCAGCTGGGACCTCAAGGACCTCCGCACGATCATCGACGACTCCCTCGCCACGCTCAGCGACGTGGGAGCACCGGCCACCTGAGTGCTCTCCAACCACGACGTCATGCGCCACACCAGCCGCTACGCCCGCAAGACCGTCGCACGCTGGGTACCCAACGAGCGGTACCAGCCCCAGGGACCCGTCGTCGACCTGGACCTCGGCACCCGCCGCGCCTGCGCCGCAGCCCTGCTCATGCTCGCCATGCGCGGCGGCGCCTACATCTACCAGGGCGACGAACTCGGCCTCCCCGAAGTGGAGGACCTGCCCGAGTCCGTCCTCGAGGACCCCATCTGGGAACCTTCCGGCCACACGGAGCGCGGGCGCGACGGCTGTCGCGTGCCGATTCCCTGGTCCGGACAGACCGCACCCTTCGACTTCAGCCCCGACGACGCCTACGCCGCACCCTGGCTGCCCCAGCCCGCCAACTGGAACGAACTCACCGTGGAGGGCACAGACCGGCGACGAGACCTCGATGCTGGAGCTGTACCGCACCACACTCCACCTTCGCCGCGAGAATCCTGCCCTCGGCGACGGCACCATGACCTGGCTCGAAGCTCCCGCCGGCGTCCTCGCCTTCAGCCGCACTCCCGACTTCGTGTGTGCGGTCAACCTCTCGACCGAGCCATACCGGCTTCCCGCACAGAATCGGTCCTGAACCGCCCCGGGTTCGGTAGAGATCTCAGATTGTGGTTGTGACCTGGGGTTTCGTGGATTCCATGTAGTGGTTGGCCTCGTACTCGACGGGCGGAACGTGGCCTATCTCACCGTGGAGGCGCCGGTGGTTGTACCAGTCGATCCACTCGGCGGTGGCCAACTCGACTTGGGAGAGCGACTTCCAGGGACGCTGGGGTTTGATCAACTCGGTTTTGTACAGGCCGATCGTCGATTCCATCAGGGCGTTGTCGTACGCGTCCCCGACTGATCCAATACTCGCCGCGATGCCGTCCGCGTCGAGGTGTTCGGCGAGGCGGAACGACGTGTATTGCCCGGTGGTCCGGTGAGATCTGCCAGGTGTCACGCACACTGGTGTCGCTCAGCGTCTGTTCGCCCCGCCCGAACAACGCCGGCCGTGCCACCGAGATCAGTCGCTTCACCTGGGGCGCCCGCAGCGGAAGGCTCACCGGCCCGACCCCGGCCACCTCAAGGCCCAGGCCGGCCACCGGCACCTCCAGCCGGGCACTGAAAGCCCCCGCCGCCTTCGCCCCGCCGAGCAGCCCAGCCAGCCGTTCCCTCGGTGCCGCCACCACACGCCTGCCCTCCGGCCCCCGCGGGCCCATCGTCCTCGGCCCGATCCTACGAACCCGAGGGCACCGCCAGGACCGTAACCGTGGATGGGCCCCGCACGAGGGATCACATCCAGGTTCCGTGAGATGAGCCGCAGCGCCTGTCGGTAGGCTGCGCGGACGTGAGCGAGTATCAGTACTACGAGTTCCAGGCCATCGATCGACCGTTGACCAAGGACGAGCTCGAGCAGATGCGGGCCTTGTCGAGCCGAGCCACGATCAGCGCGACGTACTTCGCCAACGAATACCACTACGGCAACTTCCGCGGCGATGAGCGCAAACTGATGGAGCAGATGTACGACGCCCATCTGTACTTCGCCAACTGGGGCTCGCGGCGCCTGATGCTGCGGCTGCCCAGCACCCTGCTGCCCGCCCGCAGCGCCGAACCGTACTGCGTGGAAGATGCCTTGACCTGCTGGACCAGGAAAGGGCACCTGCTGCTCGACTTCTCCTATGAGGCCGAGGACGGCGGCGAGTGGGACTTCGAGACCTCCTTCACCCTCGCCTCGTTCACCACACTGCGTACCGAACTCGCCGCAGGCGACCTACGCCCCCTCTATCTGGCCTGGCTTTCCGCGCTCACCCGCTGGGAGTTGGAGGAGGACGTCGACGAGGACGAGTACACCTCCACCGTCGAGCCGCCCGTACCCGTCGGCCTTGCCCAACTCACCGGTCCGCAGCAAGCCTTGGCCGACTTCCTGCACGTCGACCCGCACCTGCTCACCGCGGCTGCCCACGCCAGCGGTGCCGCTCCTTCCCAGGCAATCGACAAGGACGCGCTCGCCGCCTGGATCCGCGCCCTGCCGCAACGTGAGAAGGACGCCCTGCTGCTGGACGCCGCCCTGGGCGCCGCCCCACAGCCGGGCCCCGCGCTGCTGACCCGCCACCGCGCCGCGACCCGCGGTACGGCCGAACCGTCCACCACCACCCGGCGCCGCTCAGCCGCGGAGCTCCTCGACGCCGCCCACGAGGTGCGCAGCGAGCACACCCGGCAGCAGAAACAGGCCGACGCCCAGGCCCGCCGGGCCAAACAGCTGGCCCGCGAGAGCCACCTGGACCGCCTGGCCGAGAACGCCGAGCAAGCCTGGCAGGACATCACCAACCTGATCGGGCAGAAGCAGCCCGGCCCCTACGACGCCGCCGTCACCCTCCTGAAGGATCTCCGCGAGGTCCACGACCGGGCGGACACCCCCGAGGCGTTCGCCCGGCGCCTGCACGACCTGCGCGAGCAGCACCGCGGCAAGCCCTCGCTGATGCGGCGCTTCACCGACGCCGGCCTGACAGCACGCTGAGGCACGCTCAGATGTGGTGGCGCGGCCCTCGGCCAGGAGGCGGAGTGCGGCGAGGGCGGCCGAGCGGCCAGTCGTGGACAGGGAGATCAGGGCGTCGATGGACCGTTCCGGTTCGAGGCAGCCGAGTTCACGACCGATGGTGCCAGAACCTCCACAGCAGCCGCTCGGTGCCCTTCACCTCCATCGCGGTGCCGTCGCCGTGGGTGAAGCCCGCAGCAAGCACCGGATGGATGGCATCGCGCAAGTCCTCGCGGAGCCGGGGCTCCGCCCACAGCGCGCCCAGGGCGCACTCGGCCACCTGCCGATCCGCTGCGGTGGTGCCGAGCCAGGCCAGCGCAGCCGTGTGCTGGCGCAGCTGTTGGCCCGTCAGCTGCGCACGGCCGGCAGCCGAGAGCTTGAGCGTACGAAGGCGCTTGGTCACCAGTCGGTGGGTGCGGGCGAGTTCGTGCAGGTCGGCCAGCTGGAACAGGTCCGCCTCGGAGCGCGGCCCCTTGCCGATCGGGTACCAATGCGGGTAGCGGGCGAACGCGGCTGCCACCAAACCGAACCTCGGCGCCCGCGCCCTGATCGGCACAGCGGCACGCACAGCAGCAACAGTGCCCCCGGCAGGAGCGGTCCTCGTCTTTCCTCCGCGCCTCACCAGCCGAGCCTTCGGCAGCCGAAGGCTCCGGTTCCTCGATGTGCAAGAGCATGAGCAAGTCGGCCGTGATCACACGGTACGCGTTGCCCAGGCGAAGCACCGTGCACGGATACTGGCCGAGCTCGGCCGGCGCGTACCCGGTGGTCCTACTGAGCGACAGTGCGCGGTTCGCCCCCGTGTCCTGGATCCGGCAGATCAGAAGATGCCCGGGCCGGGGGTCAGGATGCCGCTCGGGTCGTAGCGGTTCTTCCACGAGACGAACTGCGTCCACATCGAGCCGTAGTGCGCTTGCCAGTCGGCCTGCGTGAACGCGCACGCGCCGTGCGGGTAGCGCACGCCGCCGACGGCGGCCGCCTCCTGGTAGAGGCGGTAGTTGCGCTCCATCATCCGCGACGCGAATTCGGGATCGGGACCGGGCTCCGCCGAATCGGTCAGCACGCTGACCAGCCAGACCCAGGGGCCGCTCGCCCCGCTCGGGAGTCGCAGCAGCGGTCGGCCGTAGCTCGAACGCAGCATCGGGAAGACCAGGCCGAAACCGGTCGGGCCCAGGTCATCAGGGGTCAACGCCGGGAACACCGACTCGACGTACTGCTCGACGGCGCCGTCCGGCAGGAACAGGTCCGACCAGGGCTTGACCTTCGCGTCCCAGTCCAGGTTCGCCGAGAAGGTGTCGTACATGTTGGTGACCAAGGAGATGTAGTCGAGATAGTCGGAGTCCTCGAAGGGCGCGGTGTCCGCGGCAGGGCTGAGCCCGCGGAGCAGTCGGGACGCGTCGGGCGCATCGCCCGGGTTGTAGAAGACGGTGGCCCACAGCGTCATGGGCTGTGCCGTGCCCGGCTGGGGAATGCTGCCGAGCGAGTCGAACTCACCCCGGTTCGCAAGCACGCGGATGTCCTGGAAGAAGGTCGGAATTTCCGAGTACCCGATCCGATACGTTCGTGCCAGCTGTTTGACAGGCACCAGGTCGATGGTCGCTCGCGTAATCACGCCGCACTGGCCGAGTCCGGCGAGTGCCGCCTCGAACAGGTCACTGTTCTGTGTGTCGGAGCACCACATCAGCCGACCCTCGCCCGTGACCACCTGGAGCTGCCGCGCGTGATCGACCTGCGCGCCGGCCTGATAGGCCGACATCATCCCGATGCCGCCCATGGAAAGCGTCCCGCCGACGGTCGTCTTGATGTAGCTGGTGATCGACGCCGGCGTGAGACCCTGCTCGTACGCGGCCTTGATCAGGTCCTTCCACAGCACGCCGGCGTCGACGTCGGCGCCGCCCGTGCCGAGCGAGTGGATCGTGTTCAGTGACTGCGTTTCGATGATCAGGCCATCGCTCACGAGCGGTTGACCGAACATCGCGTGGTGCGTGCCGGCCGGTGCGACCTTGATGCCGTGCCTGTCGCAATAGCCGACCATCTTCCGGATGTCCTCGACCGACCCCGGCCGGAGCACCGCACACGGTGTGTTGAACACGATGTTGCCCTGGTCGTGCGAATTCGCCGCGATGGACTCCGCGTCGAACGTGAGGGTACCGTCAAGAGACGGCGCGGCGGCGAACGACGTACTGTCCGCGGCCTCGGCTTCGGTCACCCACTGCCGGGCGACCAGGTCGAATCCCACCACGAGCGCTACGGCCCCGGCTCCGAATCGGGACAGGAACTGACGTCTGTTGACGGGACCGCGTTCTCTGAGTGACATACCAGGCTCCGTGGTAGTGACGCGGCGGATCGTCGGCACACCGCGTCAGATTTGTCGTCACGCCTCGGAAAAAATCAGCTGAGCGAGTTATGCGGGGCCGACGGCCGTGGTCCAGCGCACGGTTCGGCGCCCAACTTCCGAACCTCGGAGATGCCGCGCCCTGCTTCCGGTGGGCACCGGACAGCGGTGCCGACGACGGGACGACCTGGCCGTCGGCGTGGCCGGTCAAACGAGTGCCCGGCCCCGGCCCCGGGTCCGGGGCCGGGGCCGGGTCTGCGGTTCCCGCCTATAGCGATCGCCCCCTGAATTCCGCTCAGTTTTCATCATTGCACCCGAGGCGCCGCCGCACGATAGGGCAAATCACCAACGGCAGCCGGATCTGCGGCCATTGACGTACCGGTCCGTGGTGGACCCACCTTGCGAAGCGGGAGGCTGCATGCCCATACCGGGCCATAGTGGCCACGATGCAGCCCGAGTCGCCACACCCCCGGCCGCAGCCGACACCACGGTCGGCCCGTGGTGTCCACCGGGGGCTTCGTGCTGCACCATGCCCTGCACATGCGCTCGGGGTTCCGTCGGCTCATGGGACGGATCAGCAAAACGCAGCGACCTTGTGCGGATTGCCCAGCGCCCGGCCAACCATGGGCAGGTTCGCGCGGGGCGCCCGTACCGTCTGGCACTCACACTGCCTGGGGCAGACCTTCTACGTCGACGAAAGCATTCATTGCTTCCCAACCCGGCTCAGTTGGGCCGGCCCCTGCTGCCGGACGGCGTCGCTGAGGGGTGCGGGACCTTCTCCTCACCCGCCCGCCTCTGGTCCTGCTCCGGTACCCCCGCCAGGGCTGCTACTTCGAACGCGACCACCAGGACTTACGGAAACGGGAGCCGGATCAGGGCCAAGTGGGCCTCCAACCGTTTTACGTGCCCAGGTTGATGAGGCGCCGGCCCTCTTCGCAGCTTGGAGGCGGCCGACCTGCAGGCGTGGCTGGTGATCAACGCTTACGCCCAGCTCCGGCTCGCGCGTCCACTGGCCACCGCTCTACGGCGCGCCCGGGGAAGCCGGCTCCGCCGGACGGACCCCACGCCCGCCGCGTCCTCAGAGGGTTCCGCAATCGCCACGTTCTCGTCCCTCACCCGTACTGCCGCGCAGTGAGACCCTCGGAGCGGCCAACCCTCGTACGAGTCCCACATATTGACGACCCGTCACCATCCGGTGCGGTGATACGATCAGCCGCACTTACCGAAGGGACGGATAGGCGCAAAAAGAGCATCTTTCGCCAAATGGTGCGGCCTGGGCGGTAACCCTGGAATGGCCGCCCTTCGGTCTGTGTGAATTGACGGGAATTCAGTAGCTGGCCTTCAGCCGCCTGAAGAGGGTCTCATGACGCAATACATACAAAGTCCGGCGCTCTGGGCTCTCCTTGCCGTAACCCTTGTCGCCATCGCCCTAGTCGTTCGCCAGCGAAGGGCGGCGCGGAAATTACGGCAGGAGATCGCGGGGCTCAGAAACCACTACGGTGAGCTGGAGAGCCATTACTCGGAGTCCGTCCGGGAAGCCCAGCAGGAAGCCGAGGGAGAAACGAGGACAGCCCTGAAGTCCGCCATGCGGACACTGCAGGGTCTCGCTGCCGAGCAGCAGCGCATCATTTCCGGGCTGCAGCGGAAGTACGGCGACTCCGTCATGCTCCAGGACCTCCTGGAGATCGACCACATGAACGCGCAGTTCGGTCGGCGTGCGCAGTCCATCGCCGTGCTGTGCGAGGGCTGGCTCGGGCGGCACCGTGACGTGGCCTCGGTGTTCGACGTGGTCCGCAGCGCCCAGGGCAGGATTCGGCACTTCCAGCGGGTGGAGATCCTGTCGAAGGTCGACTTCGGTGTCACCAGCCGGGCCGTGGAACCGGTGGCGCTGGCGCTGGCCGAGCTGCTCGACAACGCGACCAGCTACTCCAGCCCGGACACCGTGGTCGAGATCAACGTCCGTACCGTGCCCAAGGGCGTCTGCATCGTCGTCGACGACGCCGGTGTCGGTATGAACGAGGAGGAGAAGGCCAGGGCCGAGAAACTCCTGACGAGCGAGCGGGCCACCGGCGTCTCGGGCCTGGGCAACCCTCCGCAGTTCGGCTTCGCGGTGATCGGTGTGCTCTGCGAGCGGTTCGGCTTCACGGTCTCCGTGGACTCCACCTCCCCCTACGGAGGTGTGCGGGCGGTCGTGCTGCTGCCCGACGAACTGCTCACCAGCATGCCCGAGCCGAGGCAGCCTTCGGACCCGACGGAATCGCCGGCGCCGCGGAAGACGCCGTCGGCCATCGACGCGGGTCCCGCGGTGTACGAGAACGAGCCCGAGCCCTCGCTGCCCGTCGGCACGACCGACGACGGGCTGCCCAAGCGGCGGCGCAAGCGGCCGATGGCTCTGGTCTCGACCGGCCCGTCCACCTCCTCGCCCTCCTCGCCGACCTCGAAGCGCCGGAGTGAGGAGACGGCAGCGATCATGGCCGCCTTCAAGCAGGGCACGGACGCCGGCCGCGCCACGCATTCGGAGGCCGCGGAGCGGCCGAGCAGCACCCGTGAGGCAAGCAGCGAAGGACACGAGGGCCGATGAACAACGATCTTTCATGGATGCTTGACAGCGCCTTGGAGATCCCCGGAGCTCTGCACGCGGTTCTGGTCTCCGCCGACGGGTTGCTGAGGGCCCGTTCGAAGGACGTACACAGGGACGACGCGGAAAAGGCGGCCGCCGCGATGAGCGGCATGCAGTCGTTGAGCCGATCGCTGGCGTTCTTCTGCTCCCGGTCGGATCTGCGGTGGCAGCAGACGCTGGTCGAGTTCGACGGCGGCTGGATCTTCCTGATCTCGGCCGGTGACGGCGCCTATCTCGCCGTGTCGGCCTCCTCCGACGTCGACATGGCGGACATCACCTTCCGCATGCAGCAGCTGGTCGGCCAGTTGGGCAAGGTAATGACCGCTCCGCCTCGGGAGAGCAGCGTGATAGGGCCATGACCGATTCCGACAAGCGGGAGCACGAGGCCGCCGAATTAGTACGTCCGTACGTCATCACAGGCGGCCGCAGCCTCCCGGGCGAGCACCAGTTCTCCCTGATCACGCTGGTCACGGCGGCGGCCGACCAACAGCAGCGGCCTGCCCGCCTCTCGCCCGAGGAACAGAACCTGCTGCGGATGTGTGTCGGCGGTTATCTCTCCGTCGCCGAGATAGCGGGCCATATGCACCTGCCGGTGGGGGTGGTGAGGATTCTGCTGGCCGCTCTTTCCGAGGCCGGTTATCTCGTCGCCCGCCCGCCGGTGCCGCGTGCCCCCGTCGCCAACCTGCAGATTCTCCAGGAGGTGCTCAATGGTCTCCAGTCCAAGTTTGGATGAGCGGGCGTACGTCCAGGGCGGCGAGACGCAGACCGCCGTGAAGATCCTGGTCGTCGGGCACTTCGCGGTGGGCAAGACCACGTTCATCGGGTCGATCTCCGAGATCTCTCCGCTCTCCACCGAGGAGACGATGACCCAGGCGGGCGAGGCGATCGACGACCTCAAGGGGGTCCAGGGCAAGACCACCACCACGGTCGCCATGGACTTCGGACGCCTGACCGTCAGCGACCGCGTGGTGCTGTATCTCTTCGGCACACCCGGCCAGCAGCGCTTCGTGCAGATGTGGGAGGACATGGCCCGCGGCGCCCTCGGGGCGCTGGTGCTGGTCGACCCTGAGAGGCTGGCCGACTCCTTCGCCGTGATCGACCTGATCGAGCAGTACGGACTCGACTACGCGATCGCGGTCAACCGCTTCGACGGTACGTCGAAACGTGACGAGAGAGCGCTGCGCGAGGCGCTGGATCTGCTCGACGACACCCCCATCGTCACGTGCGACGCGCGTGACGAGCGGTCGTCGGCCGAAGCACTGATCACACTCGTCCGCTATTTGATGGACCGTGCCCGTTAGGAGCAGAGCAGACATGACCCCCGATTCCACCCTCCCCGCACCCCCACCCGGCTGCCCGGCCCATGACAGCGGACAGCGCGTGCCGCTGTACGGCACGGAGTACGCGGCCGATCCCCAGGCGTACTACGCGCACATGCGTCACTACGGGCCGACGGCGCCGGTCGAGATCGCGCCCGGCGTGGACGCGACCCTCGTCACGGACCACGCGACGGCGCTGCAGCTGCTCCAGGATCCCGGCAACTTCCGTAAGGACGCACGCCGTTGGCGCGACGTCGCCGAGGGCAAGGTCGGCCCGGACAGCCCGGTCGTGCCGATGCTGGGGTACCGGCCCAACTGCATGTTCACCGACGGCGCCGAGCACGCGCGCCTGCGCCAGGCGGTCACCGACAGCCTCGCCAAGGTGGACTCCCGCCGACTGAGCGACATGACCAAGCGGGCCTCGGACTACCTCATAGCCCAGGTGGCCTCCCGCGGTTCGGTCGACCTGATGAACGACTACGTCAAACAGCTGCCGCTGCTCGTGTTCAACGAGCTCTTCGGCTGCCCGGCGGACATCGGTGACCGGGTCGTCTTCGGCATCTCCGGAGTCTTCACGGGCGTCAACGCCGAGAAGGCGAACGCGGTGCTGGGTCAGGCCGTGTTCGAGCTGGTGGCGCTCAAGCGGGCCAGGCCGGGCGACGACGTCGCCTCGTGGCTGATACGGCACGAGGCACGGCTGACCGACGAGGAACTGGTCCATCAGCTGATCCTGCTGCTCGGCGCCGGCGCGGAACCGCTGCGCAACCTCATCGGCAACACCCTGCACCGGCTGCTTCTCCACGACCAGTACGCCGACGGCGGCCTGATCGAGGAGGCCATCGACGACACGCTGTGGGAGAACCCGCCCATGGCGAACTACGCGCCGCACTATCCCGCGGCCGACATGGAGTTCGGCGGGACGAAGCTGAGGGCGGGCGATCTGATCCTCGTCAGCATGACGGCCGCCAACACCGACCCCGCGCTCGCGGCGGCCCGCCGGGCGGGCGGCAGGCGGGCCCACTTGTCATGGAGCGCCGGCCCGCACGCCTGCCCGTCCAAGGAACTCGCCCGGCTCGTGACCATGGTGGCCATCGAGAACCTGCTCAACCGGCTGCACGACATCGAACTCGCGGTGCCCGAGGACAGCCTGACCTGGCGGCCCGGCCCCTTCCACCGCGCGCTGGCCGCGCTTCCCTGCCGCTTCACCCCGCAGGTCGTGCCGCAGCCGAACCCGCCGCGCGCGACGGAGACATCCGTACGCGGCGACCACGCCACGGCGGGGCGGAAACCCGAGCGCGCGGGCGTGTGGGGCTCCTTCCTGTCCTGGTTGAAGGGGTGACGTACACAACAGCCTGTAACACAGGACACTGCATGAGTATTCAACCAAGGGGGTAGTAAAGCGGCGGCATTCGTGGTGAACAACGAACAAAGGGAGGTGTCGTGGACCACATATCCACCGACGCCGCTTCAGCTCCACATCCGGACGTTTCCCGCCGCTCCCGACGACACACCGCGTTACGGAACGCAAAGCCTCCCAGGGGCGTGACCCGCCTCCACCAGTCGCCACGAGACGAGATACCCGCCCTGGTCGGCGGGTATCTTTCTATGTCCCCTCGCGCCCTCGGCCCCCGCGCCCTCGGCCCCCGCGAGTCAGGGCTCCTGCCCGGGGGCTCGCGCCCGCACCCCGAGCAGCGGGGAGACCACCGTTGAGCGCCTTCGGGTCCGGCGCCGGGAGGGCCCAAGGCGCTCAGACGCTCGGCGGGCTCGTGACAGGCCAATTGCTGCGGTTGTGCCAGGTGTCGGGGCTCGAACGATCCGACGCGGAGACGTACGCACACGTACTGACCGACTCGCTGGGCGCAGTGGCCGAACGGCCCCTGGACCTGCCGCCCCCCTCCCGGAGTTTCCTGTCCGACGATTCCACGCCGGTGGAGTTCTCGCTCTCCTTCGCGCCGGACGCGCCGCCGACACCGCGCGTGCTGCTGGAACCAGGATGCGGTGCCGACAACCTGAGGGAGAACGGCCGAACCGGGCTGCGAGTCGTCCGGTCGATGGCCCGGCGTTGGGGCTTCGCCACCGATCAACTCGACGTTCTGGAGGACCTGTTCTTCCCTCCCGACCCCGAGGGTCCCCTGGGGCTCTGGATCGCGCTGGAGTTGCGCCCCGGCGGTATCCCCAAGGCCAAGGTGTACCTGAACCCCGCGGCGGCCGGCTCGACGCGGGCCGCCGAGACGGTACGGGAAGCGCTGGACCGCCTCGGCCACCGGCACTCCTTCGACTCGATACCACCGGCCGACGACTACCCGTTCTTCGCACTCGACCTGGGCGACTGGGAAGCGCCGCGTGTGAAGATCTACGCCACTCATCACGGGCTGCCGGCAACAGCCGCGGGCGGTCTGTGCCGGATGGAATCCGGGCCCGACGGCGAGACGTTGGAGGAGTTCCTCCGCCTGGCGGGCGGATTCGACGAGGGAACGGAGAACTCGCGGGCCCCGCTGGAGGCGCGATTCGACCGGCGGCCCATCCTCTCCTGCCATTCCTTCACCCGGACGGTCGGCGGGCCCACCGGTTTCACCCTGCACGTCCCGGTCAGGGACTACGCCCGGAACGACAGGGAGGCGCTCAAGCGGGCGAGGGCCGTCTTCGGCCGCCACGGCCTGAACGCCGCCGTACTCGACCGGTCGTTGGCCGCCGTCACCTCGCGGCCGCTGCGGGACGGCGTGGGGCTCATCGCGTACGTGGCACTGGCCCACGAGCAGGGCCGGCCGGCCCGGGTGACCACGTACATCTCGTCGGAAGCCTACGAGGTCCGGCCGCCGAACACCCCGCTGCCGCCTCAGGAGATGGCTCCTATCGGACAGTATGAGCCCAGTCGTCGACACATCAGCCATGAAGCAGCCCACAGCACGTCAGGAGCAAGGATCAGCGTGGAGCCCTACCGCATCAAAGTCGTCGAGCCCATCGCGCTCACCACTCGGGAACAACGCGAAGCGGCATTGAAACGAGTGCACTACAACCTCTTCGACCTGCGTGCCGAGGAGGTGACCATCGATCTGCTCAGCGATTCGGGAACCGGTGCCATCTCGGCCGCGCAACTCGCCGCGGGCATGGAGGGCGACGAGTCCTACGCCGGCTCGCGTTCCTTCTACCGCTTCCACGAGACGGTGACGGAGCTGACCGGCTACTCGCACATCCTGCCGGCCCATCAGGGACGTGCCGCGGAACGCATCCTGTTCACGACGCTTCTCGAACCTGGCGGAATCGTCCTGTCCAACACTCACTTCGACACCACACGGGCGAACGTGGAGCTCTCGGGATGTCAGGCGCATGACATACCCTGCGCCGAGGCCCGGGACCTGGACAGCGCGCGGCCCTTCAAAGGGAACATCGACCTGAACGCGCTACGGCGAACGCTCGACGGACCGGACGGTTCCCGCGTACGCGTGGTGATCATGACGATCACCAACAACGGCGGCGGCGGCCAGCCGGTCTCCATGGAAAACCTGCGGCAGACCGCCGAAATCTGCCGCCAGCATGGTATTCCCATGATCCTGGACGCCGCCAGGTTCGCCGAGAACGCCTGGCTGGTGACCCGCCACGAAGCGGCCTACCGCGGCCGCACTCCCCGCCAGGTGGCTGAAGAGGCGTTCCGCCTGGCCGACGGCTGCGTTATGAGCGCCAAGAAGGACGGCATCGTCCACATCGGCGGCTTCATCGGGCTCAACGACCCGGAACTCGCCGAAAAGTGCGAACGGCTCCTCATCGCCACCGAGGGCTTCGCCACCTACGGCGGCCTCGCGGGACGCGACCTCGACATGATGGCCACCGGCCTGCTGGAAGTGACCGAGCCCGCGTACCTCGCGGAGCGGGCCGACGTCGCCTCCCATCTCGCCGACCGCGTCCGCGCTGCGGGCGTCGACATCCTCGAACCCCCGGGGCTGCATGCCCTGTACCTCAACGCCGGACGCCTGCTCCCCCACATACCTCCACACCACTACCCCGGCCACGCCCTCGCCTGCCGCCTCTACCTCGAAGGCGGCATCCGATCGGCCGAACTCGGTTCCCTCTACCTCGGCGAGGAGGACGAGGAAGGCAACCCCATCAAGAGCGCGCCGTACGAGCTGGTCAGGCTGGCGCTCCCGCGCCGTGTCTACACGCGCAGCCACTACGACCACGTCGGCAGGACCCTGGAACGGATCGCCAAGGACGCGGAATCCGTACACGGCTACAGGATCGTCGACCAGTCCCCGATTCTGCGGCACTTCCGCGCCAAACTGCAGCCGGTGACCAACTGAAAGCCGCCTCTCAAGCGCCCCTGACAGGACAGACCTTGGCCGCGGAAGGTCCCAGCCCGAGGCACCACCGCGGCAACACCATGTGAGCTACCCTCTGCGGCCTGCCTTCAGTTGATCAAAAACCCCCTGAGCGCTGTCCCGTAATTGATCTACGACGTGCTGATTGACCGGCCTGTTTCTTCGTCAGCCGGCGAGGGCGAAGTTGTACAGGCGGGCGATGCCGAGCATGGCGTGGTGGACGCCACCGCCCTTGAGGCGGCAGCCGCGGAGGACCTTCCAGGTCATCATGCGGGCGAAGGCGTGCTCGGCGCGGGCGCGGACCTTGCGGTGGGAGGCGTTGTGTTCCTCTTTCCAGGCGGAGAGTTCGGCCTGGCCTTTCTCGCGGCGGTGCGGGATGACCAGGCCGGTGCCCTGGTAGCCGCCGTCCGCGATCACCGTCGTACGGCCGACGGCGGCTTTCGCACCGGACAGCTCCCACGCCTTGCAGTAGTTGCGGTTGCCGGGCAACGGGCGGCCGACCGCGACGACCAGCCGGGTGTCGGCGTCGATCACGACCTGGTGGTTGGTGGAGTACCGGTAGTTCTTCGACTGCTCGGCGATGCTGTGGTCGCGGGTGGGGACGAGGGTGCCGTCCACGATCAGCACGGTGTCCTTGCGGAACCGCTTGCGCTGCTGGAGAGCCAGCGCGGGCCCGAGGTGGTTGATGATGCGGTCGGCCGCCGACTTCGACACCCCGAACAACGGGGCGAGCTGGCGCAGGGTGAGATTGGTGCGTCAGTAGGCGGCGACCAGCAGGACCCGGTCCTCCAGCGGCGGGCTCCAGGGCCGGCCCTCGCGAACTGGGTCCGCCCCTTCGCGTCGCAACGCACAGCAAGATCATCTCACCCGTGACCAGCAGTTACGGGACAGCCCCTAGGTGCTACGGAAGGCATTCGATCGCCTCGGTCGGTAGCACGACGGGACCATCCGGGTGCTCGTCGCCGATCACAGCAGTCTGCACCAGCCGCCGACAAGGTCAGCTCCGGACCAGGTTCTTCTCCATGACCTCGATGTAGTTGAAGATGAAGTGGTCCCTGATGCCATCGCTTCCCGGGGCGAGGAGGTCGGTCGTGAGGCCCTTGGCCCGGTCGGTCAGCCCACTCAGCAGAGGCAGGGATTCGCGCAGCTTGCCGGTGGAGTCGAGGTACCGCAGCAGTTGGGTGTGGGTGTAGACGGGCTCGGGTGGCAGGTGGGGCACGATGTCGTTGTTGTTCACAAAGCGGTGTGTGCGCTTGGCGAACGCCTTGTCACAGGCGGCGGCAAGCACCCGGTCGGACACGCGGGGCTGACCGAAGGTGATGATGCCGTCGGCCAGCAGATTCGGCTCCTCGAAGTGCAGCCGCGCGCCGGCGAGCATGGCGAGGGTACCCCCGAGGCTGTGCCCGGTGATCCACACCGTCTGGCCGTTGGTCCGCGAGACCTCCAGCACCTCCTTGACCTGCGGAAAGACCGAGTCCAGTGCCTCGCCGAAGCCGTAGTGGACGAACCCCTTCGCCCCCCGGGCCGGGCCACGGCGTGCTGATGTCCGAGAGCCAGTCCTTCATGTTCAGCGGCTCGGTCCCCCGGAAGGCGACGACGATCATGTCGTCGCTCGCCATGGTGTACGCCTGCGTGTCCTCCGCAGGAAGGGCGGCGTGAACGCCGTGCGGTGGTGATAAACCTGGCCGAAGCCCCACTGCTCGGCCTGGGCCTTGATGGTGGCCTCGTCCTTGTAGGCGAGCTCGGAAGCCCGGCACATCCAGTAGGCGTGCTGCAGGTTGTAGGTCTTCGTCTGGTGATCGATTGCGGGGATGGGCATCGCGTTCTCCCGGTGCAGACAGGTCAGGGACAAGGCCACGGAATGGGGCCTTGATTGTCATAGCCGCACACAGCCCGTATGGGATGCAGTCGGCACAAAGATCACCTGGACGAGGCGCCGCCGAATGGACGATCAGCAAGTCGGCGTGTTAGTCCGTACTTAGCAGCGGGCCAAGGCACGGTGGCGGGCTGGTCCAGCGCGGAGGGGGCGGTTTGCACTAGGCGCACCAGCCGGTGCGCGTGCCGGCCGCCAGTCACTGCGCGCTCCTCAGCTTCAAGGTGCGGGAAGGACAGCCAGTACTCCCGCAGAAATGTCGTCGGCATGGCCTGCCCAACTGGCGAATCAGTGGGGGCGTTGGTGGAGGGCCGAACTCGCGGGAAGGGCTCGGCGGCGGGAGGGGACCTGGCCGGCGATCCGCGTGAGGGCGAAGGCCGGGTGCGGCTCTTCGCCGACTGGGTCGGCGTCCGCTCCGGCAGGGGCACCGGCCACACCTGGGGTGTCGGGGGTACCCCCGGTCATGCGCCGCTCGGGCAACCGGTTCTCGATGAGGCCGCGGCCCCCCACACCGGCATGGCCTCCCGCGACAGCACCGCCGCCTTCATCGGCCACGACTGACGCCGAACGCCTCCTCCGGATCCCCGAGGACACGGCATGCGGGCAGCCGCCCGCACGCCCACCGATGCGGTAGCGGCCCGTCCTCACTTCGCGGGCGACGGTGTCGAGCCGGCCGCGTGGCGTGAACTGAGACGGAGCCTCAGTCCGGCCGCCGGTCTCTACCACCCGGAGGGCGCGGAGTGCGCGGCACGGGCGACGCCCGACAACCAACGTTACGCATCCGTCCGCCCGGCCGGTGTCCTCGCGTGCGCGACCGAAGGCGACGTGGCGGCCGCGATCCGGTGGTGCGCCAAGCACGGCGTGACCTTCGCGCCTCGCTCCGGCGGGCACAACTACGCGGGCTACTCCACCACTCCCGGTCTGGTGATCAGCCTGCGCGCGCTGAAAGGGGTGGTCCCACAAGGGCGGCGGCTGCGTCTGGAGGGCGGCGCCACGAACTCGGACGTGTACGCGGCCCGTGCGGCCAACCTCTACTTCCCCGGTGGGCGCTGCCCGGACGTTGGCGTCGCCGGGCTCACCCTCGGCGGCGGGCTCGGGTTCAACGACCGTAAGTGGGGCCTGACCTGCGACCGGCTCACCGAGACCCGGGTCGTGCTCGCCGACGGGACGCTGGTACGCGCGGCCCACGACGAGAACGCCGACCTGTTCTGGGCCTGCCCGGGCGGGGCCGGCGGCAACTTCGGCATCAACACCGGCTTCGTCTTCGACGCCGTGTCCGTCGCCCGGCTGCGCGCCACCGTCTTTGACCTGACGTTCGCACTGGACGCGGGCCTGAAGGTGATGGAAGAACTGCGGCACATCCTCGACGCGGACCGCGACAACGACTTCGACGTACGGATCGGCTTCAAGCATGCCGGCGACGGCACCACGCTCTGGCTCCTCGGGCAGCGGCTCGGCGACGAGAACGCCCTACGACGCCTGCTCACGCCTCTTCTGCGGCTGCGACCGACGCGGACCTTCATCGAGGAACGCGGATTCTGGTCCGCGCAGGACTACCTCATGGAACCCCTCGGAGCGAAGGAGGCCTACGCCCCAAGTCCCTTGTCCCCGACCAGTGGCCCACTCCCGACACGGTGGCCGCCGTCGCCGACTGGACACGCGGCTGGCAGCCGGGACCCGGCCGGGCCACCGGCTACGTGACCCTGTTCGCCATGGGCGGCGACAGCGCCGCGCCCCGTCCGGACGAGACGGCCTACCCGCACCGCGGCGCGACCTTCGTGATCGACATCGGCACCCACTGGAAACCCGGCACCCCGCCCACCGAGGTATACACCCTCCTCGAACAGACGTGCACCGCCCACCACATGCTCCGCCGCCGCCTGTCCACCCACGCGGCCTACGTCAACTTCCCCGACCCAGACCTGTACGACTGGCAGCACGCCTACTACGGCCCCAACTACGACCGCCTCGTCGCCGTCAAGCGACGCTACGACCCCGCTGCCCGCTCTGTTCCGCTACACCTCACTGACGCCGGCCTGACAACCCGGTGAGGCGCGCGCAGATCTGGTCGCGTGGGCCCTCGGCCACGAGGCGGAGGGCGGCGAGGACGGCAGGGCGGCTGACCGGCCCGCGGTGCATGGGGGCCAGCACCTGGACGTCGCGGCGCGGGTCGAGGCGGAATTTCCGCGGAATCCGCCTGGCCACCACGTCGACGTTGAGACCGGCCGCGTTGTCGGTGTCGTCCTCCGCGAAGAGAAAGAAGTCGCGCAGGCCGTCCGTCAGCGAGGGCAGGCCCTGGTTGATCCAGTGGGCGTTGGTCACCACCGTGGACTGCTGCGCCTGTCGGAAGATCCTGGTCAGCCGTACCGAGGGGATCGGGCCGCAGGTAGGGGCCATCCATGAAGCGCCTGCACAAGCTCATTTGATGCTCACCACAGAAACCCGCCAAGCCCAGCGACCAACCTCGCTGTCTGTCGAAACTGCACAGCCCCATGCCGTCCGTCCCCTTCCCTCGGACACGCGACACATCACACACCGGTCGAAAGGAGCGAGAGGCCTCTGACGACGCATCACGCACAGCTGTCCACCGGCTGTCCACCGGACGCGCCGCCCCTCGGACCAATTCAACACTTCAGTGCAGCAAAACCGCAGGTCAAAGCCCCTTGGGCTAGCCATGCGCGACAGGTGGTAGATCAACGACCTACGCATTGCGATGCGTAGACGCCAACTGTCCGATTAGCCCGAATTCCAAGGTCACCCTAAAAAGAAACCCCAGGTCAAAGGCTTGACCTGGGGTTCACCACAGAGCCGCCTTCGGGATTCGAACCCGAGACCTACGCATTACGAGACCATGAGTGATCGTGTTGCGTAGTGCCTCGTCGTGCTACCCAGTGACGTTTGCGCTGATCAGAGCATGCGCAGCGGGTTGACCCCTGCCGGCCTGTGATGCGCTGTCCAAAGGCGTCTGTCCACCGGCTGTCCACCGGACGGGACTACACCTGCATTGCACGAGCGCGCCAGCCAACCCTCGGAGGACTTCCCACTCGCACCCTGAGTGAGTGCAGAAGCTATTGTCGACAACTGACAGCGCGCTCAGCACCACATCGCTTGCGCATCACGACGGACCGAATTTCTGACCGTACCCACGACCGTCAGCCAGCCACCGTTCTCTTCAGCCCGGCGTCGCGCCTCTGGTTCAGCACCGCGTCGGCCGGGCTCAGGTCCGCCACGCCAGTGCCGCGGTAGGCGATCCGGACCACGGTGACCTTGCCGAACACCGTGGCCAGCGTCCGGTGCTGGCCCCGCTCGATCCTCGAGCGCCGACACCGGCGCTGTCCACGACCTCTTCACGACGCGCCTCGTTGCTGGCCCGCAGAGTTAGGTGGTCCTGGAACAACTGGGCGGGTGACCTCGCGCGTCCTCACCCCCAGCAGATTCTCCAACTGCGCGTGCGTCATCACCGCCACCTCCGAGGCCGCCAACTACGCACACGACGCCGCGAACATGCCCACCGAGGCAGCGAAAGCATCTTCACCTCCGCGAGCGCGCTCTGGGCGGGCCCCACCACGCTCACCATCCCTGCTTCCTGCCGTCGACCTTGAACGGCCCGAACGACGGCTCGGCCAGGATCCCGCGCTCCACCAGCCGCTACAGCTTCGAGCGCATCCCCTCGACATGCCGCGGCTCGGTCGCCAGCCCCAGCTGCTGGCAGACCTCTCCCCTTACGGCAGGCTCGACCCCGGCGACGGTAGAAGCCGACACGACCAACCACATCCCGAACCTCTGCGAATCACCCCAACGAGGCACCCTCAGAAGATCTACACCCAACTCGCTTTCCAACTGTTCGTGTGAAGCACAACAGCGACGGCTCTGCAGGACTACCCGCTCACCGGTCCGGACAAAAAAGAACCTTTGGGTCTTTGACCTGGGGGTTCATCACGGAGCGGGTGGCGAGAATCGAACTCGCTCTCTCAGCCCGGGAAGCGACGGCGCTCGGGCACGGGCACGCTCTGGGCACGGCTCCGCGGATCGGGGTGCCCGGTTGGCCCGGCAGAGCCCGGACTGGCCCTGACACTCGGAGCGGCCCAGCAGGGCCGTCGCGACCGCACATGGCTGAGGTCACCGCGGTCACCAATTCGGCACTTCGATGGTGGCGTCATGAGGGCTTGGAGCTCGTGGCTCGCTTCCTGGCGATGCAGGTTGTCCGGGCGCCGGAGCCGGACCTGGGAACGGATCGCCGCAGGGCTTTGACATGGTCGTCGCCGGGTCGATTCCCACGCGGTCAGACCCAAGGCTGACCGAGATGACCTATTCCGTACGACGCCCCGCTGGCTTTCTGTGTGGGAAGGGCGCATTGACCAGCGCTGAGGCGGCTGTGACGAGTAGGGGCTCGAGATGTCGAATGGCTTGTTTGGAGTAGTTGCAGGAGGCACTTTATTAACGCATGATGATTTAATCTTTACCTTTGTGCGGGATTTGTTGGCTGCCCGTTCCGCGCTGGTGAGTGAGCGGCACAGTCAGTGGTCGATGGGGGAGATGGCAGTGGGGTACGAGGCACACGACGATTTAAGACGCCGATTCACCTGCCGGATGGAGCCTCGGGCGCGCAGGCGGCCGTGTGTACGTCCTCCCCGGCCGTTCGGGGCGTCATCGGAGATCAACCACCTATGCGTCGAACGCCGTCGGGCGCGTCCGAACGGGCTCCGATACACCCGTGTGAGGGAGTGGCACGGCGCGAGGTGCTCGCGGCTGTCTCCTATCGCCTGTTGGGATGTTCCCCGAGCCCTGTTCGAACGGCGGCCCGCGGCCGCCCCTGGCGTCTTGATCCTGACGCAGACGTAGGTCTAGGCGCGTAGGTGTAGGCGCATGCGGAAGGCCGCGGGCCACCGTGTCAAGTATTCGTGTCAGTAGGGGATCTGCGCCTCACGGGCTCAGTGGGCGCGCTTCAGGGATCCCTTTTTGCACTGCAGCGAGAAAAGCTCCTCGGGAGGAAAATCAGCCATGTCCGTCGTCCGTGTGCTCCTCGCCTGCGAGAACAAACTCCTCCAGGACGCTGTGGCCGGGGTTCTCTCCCTGCAGCAGGACATCCAGGTGCTCGGCGCGGCGGGAGTGAGCGAAACTGTAGGCCGCGCCGTCGCGTTACACCCCCACGTCGTGGTACTGGCCCCGTGGGCGACTCCTGTGGCGGCCCGCACCGTGCAAGTCCTGCGAAGAGCGGCGCCGAGGGCGGCGGTGCTGGTGTTCGGCGCGCCCGGTGTCAGCCGCACGCAGATCATGGCGGCGGGTGCGCACCGGTACCTGCCCGAGGGATCGGGTCAGGAGGAATTGCTGTCTGCTGTACGGGAGTTCGCGGAGACCCATGCGGCTGCCGCACCCGTGCCGCAGCCCGACATCAGACTGTCGCCACGCCAGCAGGAGGTACTGGCGCTGGCCGCGGAAGCCCTGTCGAACAAGCAGATAGCCCGAAGCTTGGATATCAGCATCGGCACGGTCAAACGGCACCTGCACGTCGTCTTCCAGAAACTGGGAGCGGTGTCCCGGCTGGACGCTGTCGCGCGAGCCCATGCCGCAGGGCTGCTGTCCGTCGTCGGCGGACCGGCCGCAGCAGGCTCCAGGCCCGCCGACCGTCTGGTCCTCACGAAGATCTGACGGGACTTAACGCAGATCTGACATGGACAGCATTGTGCCCGGGGGAGAGAGCGAAGAAAGTAGTGAGTACGTTCCGGTGAGTTGTTCCCGAGGGTAATCCCGGGGCGAGGCGGAGTGGGATAGCTCGAACCGTTGAACCTTGTCTCTGATGGCAGGGTTACACATGGGTGAATGGAGCCCCCGTGATCAATGTGTTTCAGCCCAGCCTGGGTCAGGAAGAACTCCAAGCTCTCGCGGAGGTTTTCTCGGACAACTGGCCCGGGCACGGGGCGCGGACCGCCGGGTTCGAGAAGGAGTTCGCGGACCATATCGGTGTGCCCGGCGAAAACGTGCTCTTTCTGAACAACGCCACGGCGGGACTTTTCCTCGCCATGGAGCTGCTGATGTTGAAGCCCGGCGACGAGGTGGTCCTGCCCTCGGTGAGCTTTGTGTCGGCGGCCAACGCCATCGCGGCCACCGGTGCGGTCCCCGTCTTCTGCGACGTGGACCCGCACACGCTCAACCCCACCGTGGAAGACATCGAGAGCGCGCTGACGCCCAGGACACGAGCCGTGTGCGTGCTGCACTACGGCGGATACCCGGGGGAGGTGGCCCGGATCGCGGACCTGTGCCGCAGCCGTGGCATTCCGCTGCTGGAGGACGCGGCCTGTGCCGTCGCCTCCCGTGTGGAGGGGCGGTCCTGCGGCACGTTCGGAGAGTTGGCTACCTGGAGTTTCGACTCCATGAAAACCCTCGTCACCGGAGACGGTGGAATGCTCTACGTACGGGACGAGAAGCTGATGGCAACCGCCCGTCGACTGGCCTACTACGGCACTGGACAGCGGAGTGGCTTCACCTCCGCACGGGTCTCCGACCGGTGGTGGGAACTGAACGTGGAGGGGTTCGGGCGGCGGCTCATCGGAAATGATCTGACGGCGGCGATAGGCCGTGTACAACTGCGCAGGCTGCCCAATTTCATTTCCTCCCGTGAAAAGGTCGCGGCACGCTACACCGCGTCGCTGGCCGATATGGAAGGCGTGCGGCTCCCGCCTCCCGCGCCGTCCGGCCACACCCTTTCCCACTATTTCTACTGGGTGCAACTGGACAGCAGTATTCGGGACCAGGTGGCCGCGGACCTCCGGGACCGGGGTATCTACACCACGTTCAGGTATCCGCCGCTGCACCGGGTCCCGGCATACGGATCCCGAAAGATTCTGCCGGCCACCGACCGGGCGGCCGAGGAGACCCTGCTGCTGCCCCTTCACCAGGGGCTGTCCGAGGAGGATGTGGAGCAGGTGGTGCGCGAGTTCAGGGCGGCCGTGGCCCGGCGGGGCGGTGGGGGCACGTGAAGATCCAGACCACCGCACTCGAGGGGGCGTACGTCGTCGAGCCCGAGCACCTCGACGACGTACGCGGCACGTTCTACGAGGCGCTGCGCACCGAGGAGCTCCAGCGGGTCACCGGACGGTCCTTCTCCGTGGCGCAGGTCAATTACTCGGTGTCCCGGTACAACACCCTGCGCGGCCTGCACGGCGTCACCGATCCGCCGGGGCAGGCGAAGTTCGTCACCTGCGTACGGGGCGCGCTGCGTGACGTCATCGTCGACCTGCGGCCCCAGAGCCCGACGTTCGGCGCCTTCCACATGAGCGTCCTCGACGCCGCCCGGGGGAACGCGGTCATGATCCCCGAGGGGTTCGGGCACGGCTTCCTCGCGCTGACGGACGACACCTGCGTCTGTTACCTGCTGTCCACCGCCCATGTCCCGGGCACGCAGATCGACATCGACCCCCTGGACCCCGAACTGGCTATCCCGTGGGGGTTCGAGGAGCCTCCGCTCATGTCGCAGAAGGACGCGCGGGCGCAGAGTCTGCGCTCCGTGCTGGCGTCCGGAGTGCTCTCTTCCAGCTCCCCGAAGCCGTGATTGACCTCAACTGCGGTTGAGGTCCTAGGGTCTGAGCGACCCCCACGGGCCGATCCCGTCGGCCGTCACCGAAAGGAAGAGTGCTGATGCAAGAGAGCTCGTTACGGGCGACCAAACGGGAGTGGATCGGCCTGGCCGTACTCGCGCTTCCCTCCATGCTGGTCACGATGGATCTGACCCTGCTGCACCTGGCGGTGCCGCAGATGAGCGCGGACCTGAACCCCAGCAGTTCGCAACTGTTGTGGATCACGGACATCTACGGCTTCCTCATCGCCGGATTCCTCGTCACGATGGGCACGTTGGGCGACCGCGTGGGACGCAGGCTCCTGCTGATGCTCGGTGCCGGCGCCTTCGGTGTGGCCTCCGTCCTCACGGCGTACGCCGAGACGCCGGAGATGCTCATCCTGACGCGCGCCGTGCTGGGCGTGGCCGGAGCGTGTCTGGCTCCCTCCACCCTGTCGTTGATCCGTAACATGTTCCCCTCACCCACCCAGCGCACCACCGCGGTCACCATCTGGTCGACGAGCTTCATGCTGGGCGGCGCACTGGGACCGGTGGTCGGCGGCGTCCTTCTGGAGTACTTCTGGTGGGGCTCGGTCTTCCTGCTGGCCGTACCGGTGATGGTGCTGCTGCTCGCCCTCGGCCCCTTCCTGCTGCCGGAGTACCGCAACCCGCAGGGCGCGCGGGTCGACCTGATCAGCTCACTGCTGTCGCTGATCGCCGTGCTCGCCGTGATCTACGGCCTCAAAGAGGTGGCCAAGTACGGCCTGGAACCTGTCCCGCTCGTGGCGATCCTGGTCGGCGCCGCCGTTGGCTACGTTTTCGTGCGGCGTCAGCGCACGCTGGCCCACCCGCTGCTCAACCTGAGCCTGTTCACCAACCGAGCCTTCAGCGCCTCCCTGTCGACCCTGCTGCTCACCGTCATGTTCCTGATGGGGATCCAGTTCGTCATCGCGCAGTTCCTGCAGAGTGTGCTCGAACTCTCCCCGCTCGACGCAGGGTTGTGGCTGCTGCCCGCAGTGATCTCCGGCATGGTCGCGGCCCTGGCCGCCTCCGGCATCGTCGCCAAGGTGCGCCCGGCCTATGTCTTCGGTGCCGGGATGATCCTGGCCGCCGTGGGGTTCATGGTTCTCTGGGGAGTCTCCGCGGACTCCGGGCCCGGCGTGGTGATGCTGGCGTCGATCCTGATGTTCGCCGGTCTGGCCCCGGTCTCCGCGCTCGGAATCGACATGATCGTCGGCGCCGCACCGCCGGAGCAGGCCGGACCCGCCGCCGCGATCTCGGAGACGTCCAACGAGTTCGGTGGCGCCCTCGGCATCGCCGTGGTCGGCAGCATCGGCACCACCGTGTACCGGAGCAGCATGGCCGACAGCTACCCGGACGGCGTGCCCGCCGGTGCCGACGACACGCTGGCCGGGGCGCTGGAAGCCGCAGCGCGCATGCCGGGTGTGGCGGGCGAGGCCCTGGCCGCTGCGGCACGCGACGCATTCGCCAAGGGCCTGCAGGTCAACTCGTTCGTGGCCATGCCCCTGATGCTCCTCATGGCACTGGGCGTCGCCTTCCTGCTTCGGCAGGTGAAGCCCGCCGCGCACGAGGAGGAGACGTCGGCCACCGCCGAGCAGGTCGTCCCCGCCACCGGCGGAACAGAAGTTTCGACGATCCGGTAAGAGCCACACCGCACAACAGAAGCCAGCCCGCACGTCTCACCTTCGCAGGGGTGTCGCCTCGCCACGGGGCGGCGCCCCTGCTTCCTATGCGCCGCCGTGGTCCGCCGCACGCGGCACGTGGCGGAGGAGAGGAAAGCCATGAAGGCCCTGGTGCTCGCGGGCGGAGCGGGAACCCGCTTACGCCCGTTCAGCTACTCGATGCCCAAGCAGCTCATACCCATCGCGAACAAGCCCGTCCTCGCGCACGTCCTAGAGAACATCAGGGACCTGGCCGTGACGGACGTCGGGATCGTCGTGGGTGACCGCTCCTCGGAGATCGTCGAGGCGGTCGGCGACGGATCCCGATTCGGCCTGAGGATCACGTACATACCGCAGACGGAGCCCCTGGGACTGGCGCACTGCGTGCTGCTCGCCCGCGACTTCCTGGGTGACGATGACTTCGTCATGTATCTCGGCGACAACATGCTCCCCGAAGGTGTCAGGGACATCGCCGCCGAGTTCCGCGCGCGGCGGCCGGAGGCCCAGGTCGTCGTGTACAAGGTGGCCAACCCCCAGGCATTCGGCGTCGTCGAACTCGGGGCGGACGGTTCTCTCCTGCGGCTCGTGGAGAAGCCGCACGTGCCACGCAGCGATCTCGCCCTCATCGGCGTGTACTTCTTCACGCCGGCCATCCACGAGGCGGTCGCGGCGATCAGCCCGAGCGCCCGCGGGGAACTGGAGATCACCGACGCCGTCCAGTGGCTGCTCAACAGTGACGCGCAGGTGACGGTCAGCAGGTACACGGGCTACTGGCGGGACACGGGACGGGTCGAGGACGTCCTGGAATGCAACCGCGACCTCCTGCGGGACCTCAAGCACTCGGTTGAGGGCGTGGTGGACGAGTCCTGTCACATCCGCGGGCCGATCGTCGTCGAGGCTGGCGCCCGCGTGACCCGCTCATGCATCGACGGGCCGGCCATCATCGGCGCCGGCACCGTCGTGGAGGACAGTCACATCGGTCCAGACACCTCGATCGGGCGAGGGTGCGAACTTCGGGGCACCCACATCGACTTCTCCATCGCCCTGGACGGTGCCCGGATTTCGCACGTGACCGGACTGCACGGTTCGCTGATCGGTCGTGGCGCGACGGTCGGACCCCGGACCGACCAGACCGCGCACCACCGGCTGGTCGTCGGTGACCACACACACATCGAGGTGTCGGCATGAGGATCATGGTGACCGGCGGCGCCGGTTTCATCGGTTCGCACTACGTACGCACCCTCCTCGCCGGAGGGTACCCGGGAAGCGACAACGTCTCGGTCACCGTGCTGGACAAGCTCACGTACGCGGGCAACCGGGCGAATCTGCCCCCGTCCCATCCGTACCTGGATTTCGTACACGGCGACGTGTGCGAGCCGTCCCTGCTGCGGGACCTGCTCCCAGGACATGACGCCGTGGTGCACTTCGCCGCGGAGTCCCATGTGGACCGGTCCGTCGCGTCCTCCGGGGAGTTCATCCGGACGAACGTCGGCGGCACGCACGCCATACTCGACGCGGTCCTGGCCACGGGCGTTCCTCGGGTCGTGCATGTCTCCACCGACGAAGTGTACGGATCCATCGACCAGGGGTCCTGGACGGAGGAGTCGCCGCTCCTGCCCAACTCCCCGTACGCCGCGAGCAAGGCGGCCGCCGACCTGGTCGCCCGCTCTTACCACAGGACGCACGGCCTGGACGTCTCGATCACCCGCTGCTCCAACAACTACGGCGCCTACCAGCACCCGGAGAAGCTGATCCCCCTGTTCGTCACCAACCTGTTCGAAGGACGGACCATCCCGCTCTACGGCACCGGTGACAACCGGCGCGAGTGGCTGCACGTGGACGACCACTGCCGCGCGGTGCACAGCGTGCTGCTCGGCGGCAGGGCCGGCGAGGTCTACAACATCGGCAGCGGCAGCGAGTACAGCAACCTCGCGGTGACGGAACTGCTCCTCAAGTTGTGCGATGCCGACCGTTCCATGATCCGCCACGTCACGGACCGCAAGGGGCACGACCGCCGCTATGCGCTCGACGACACCAAGATCCGTGAGGAACTGGGCTACGCGCCCGCGGTCTCCTTCGCCGACGGACTGGCGGACACAGTCGACTGGTACCGGTCGAACCCGGCCTGGTGGAAGGCGGCCTGGTGGAAGGCGGCGAAATACGGAACCGACGGCGAGCAGGCCACGGACGCTCACGCCGTCGGCACGCGGATCGCGGAGCACGAGGGCGTGGCCCGGTGATCGGGCAGCGCACGGCCGCGGTGGGCCCACGCTTCTCGGAGCGGATCCTGCGGCCCCGGGCGGACGCCGCGCACGCTGAGCGTGTAGCCGCCTCGTTGGCCGCGCGGGACAGCGCGGTGAAACCCACTGCGGAGGTGACCCGATGGCTGGAGAAGCGGCGCGACGCCCACGCCTTCCGGGTGCGCCGGATTCCCTTCCGCGAGCTCGACGGCTGGCACTTCGCCGCGGACACGGGCAACCTCGTCCACCGCAGTGGACGGTTCTTCACGATCACGGGACTTCATGTGTCGGTCGAGGGCGACCGCACGACGTCCTGGCGGCAGCCGGTGATCTGGCAGCCCGAGACCGGGATCCTGGGCCTGCTCGCGAAGGAGATCGACGGCGTTCTGCACTTCCTGATGCAGGCCAAGATGGAGCCGGGAAACCCCGGCATGCTCCAGCTCTCGCCGACCGTCCAGGCCACGCGCAGCAACTACACGCGGGCCCACGGAGGAGCGAGGGTGAAGTACCTCGATTACTTCGTCAGCCCCGAGCCCGGCCGTGACCACGTTCTCGCAGACTCCCTCCAGTCCGAGCACGGCTCGTGGTTCCACCAGAAGAGCAATCGCAACATGGTGGTGGAGACACGGGACGACCCCGTCGTGGACGAGGACTTCTGCTGGCTGACCCTCGGCCAGATCGGTGAACTCCTCCGCCTCGACGACGTGGTGAACATGGACGCGCGCTCGGCGCTCGCCTGTGCGCTGCCCGACGACGGCCCGCAGGCGCTGCACCCGGACACCGACGTGGTCTCCTGGCTGACCGCGGAGAGGTCCCGGCAGCTGCTGCTGGCCCGTCCGACGCCGCTTCGCGAGGTGGCGGGATGGACCCTCGGCGAGGAGGCGATCGAGCGCCCCGACAGCCGCTACTTCCGGGTGGTGGCCGTCGCGGCGGAGGCACCCACCCGGGAGGTGACCGGCTGGTCCCAGCCCCTGGTCGAGCCCTGTGGCGAGGGGATTGCCGCCTTCCTGACGCGCCGTTTCGGAGGCGTACGGCACTTCCTGGCGCAGGCCCGCGTCGAGGGGGGACTGGTGCACGGGCCGGAGATCGCGCCCACAGTCCAGTGCACACCCGGCAACTACGCGCACCTTCCCCCGGCTGAGCGTCCCTTGTTCCTGGACACCGTCCTGGCCTGCGCCGAAAGCCCTCGGATCCGCTACGAGGCGGTCCACTCCGAGGAAGGGGGACGGTTCCTGAACGCGCAGAGCCGTTACCTGGTCATCGAGGCGGACGAGGAGCAGGCGCCCCTCGAACCGCCGCGCGGCCACCGCTGGGTGACGTACGGCCAGCTCGCCGCCCTGGCCCGGCACGGGCACTACCTGAACGTCCAGGCCAGGACCCTGCTCGCCTGCATCGGCACCAATCCCGAGTTGCAAGGAGACGCCCTGTGATCACCGATTCCACAACGGAATCCATGGCCTACAGCACCGAGCACGCCGAGATATACGACAGGATCCACGCGAGCCGCGGCAGGGACTGGGCCGCCGAGGCCGACACTCTCGCGGACATCGCCCTTGAGCTGCGGCCCCGGTCGGCCTCCCTCCTCGACATCGCCTGCGGCACGGGTGAGCACCTGCGGCGCTTCGCCGAGCGCTTCCCCACCGTGGCCGGAGTGGAACTCTCCCAGGGCATGTGCCGGATCGCCCAGGGGAAGCTGCCCGCGGTCCCCGTCCATCAGGGTGACATGCGCGCGTTCGAGCTGGGGCAGCGCTTCGACGTCGTCACCTGCATGTGCTTCTCGCTGGGCTACATGACCTCGGTCGACGAGCTGAACCAGGCCGTCGCGAGCATGGTGCGGCATCTGAACCCCGGTGGTGTCGTCATCGCTGAGCCGTGGTGGTTCCCGGAGAGGTTCCTCGACGGGTTCGTGTCAGGCGCGGTGACCCAGGACGAGCACGGCGTGATCAGCCGCGTCTCGCATTCCGTCCGGGAGGGGCGCAGGAGCCGTATGACCGTCCGCTACACGGTCGCCAACCCGGCCGGCATCAAGGACTTCACCGAAACCGAAGTGCACTCGCTGTTCACACGCGACGAGTACGAGACCGCCTTCCTCCTCGCTGGTGTGAAGGCGGTGTTCCGCGAAGGCGGGCCCAACGGGAGGGGCCTGTTCGTCGGGACGCACACGTGATCCACGGCCACCCACACCCCGAGGAGGACCCATGCGTGTCATGATCGCGACGTTCCCGTCGACCTCGCACCTCTACCCCGTCATCCCTCTCGCCTGGGCCCTGCAGAGCGCGGGCCACGAGGTCTGCGTCGTGGGCCACCCCGGTATGGGTTCGGACGACATGGCGGCCACCGTAACCGCTGCCGGAGTGATGGCCGTACCCGTGGGGGAGAGCGTGGCCACCGCCGACGTGGAGGCGGCGGAGGAGGGCAGCCACCTCGACATCCCACCCGACGCCTTCGCCCTCGACGTGCTGACCAGCGGCCCGGCCGAGTGGGAACTGCTCCAGGAGCGGCTCCTGTCGATCATCGGCCAGTGCTATCCGCTCGGCGACAACAAGGGCATGGTCACCGATCTGATCGACTTCGCCCGCTCATGGGGGCCCGACCTCGTGCTGTGGGACCCCCTGTGCCTGCCCGCCGCGGTCGCGGCACGGGTCGCCGGAGCCGCCCACGCCCGCGTCCTCTGGGGCCAGGACAAGATGGGATGGGTCTGGGAGCGGGCCAGCGGACGCTCCGCCGAACGCGACCCGATGGCACGGTGGATGCGGCCCCTGCTCGATCGGTACGGGCTCGACTTCTCGGAGGAGATGCTGCTCGGCCAGTGGAGCGTGGACCTGGTCCCGCAGGCGGCGCGGCTCCCTCTGGACACCCGTACCGTGCCGCTGCGATGGGTGCCGTACAACGAGGCGTCAGTCGTCCCCGAATGGCTTCGGGACCCCCCGGAGCGCCCCCGTGTCTGCCTGACCCTGGGCGTCAGCTCGCGGCACCTGTTCGGGAAGGACACCGGCTTCCCGCTGGAGGAGATGCTCGACGTCGTGGCCGGCTTCGACATCGAGGTGGTGGCCACACTGAACCGGGCGCAGCTGACGGGCCTCGACCGGATCCCGGAGAACGTTCGTACCGTGGACTTCGTCCCGCTCAACCAGTTGCTTCCCTCGTGCGCGGCCATCGTCCACCACGGCGGCTGGGGCACCTTCTCCGTCGCGGCCACGCACCGGGTGCCGCAGCTCATCCTCCCGGTGCCCACGTGGGACGAGCGGGTCGCCGCGCGGTACGCGGCACAGCGCGGCGCGGGCCCGCTGCTGCACCCTGCGAAGCTCACCCCGGACGAGCTGGGCCGGCAGCTCCGCCGTGCCCTAGAGGAGCCCGGCTTCCGGCAGGGCACGGCTGAACTCCAGAGCGACCGTCTGGCCGCACCCTCGCCGGCGGAGGTCGTCCCCGTCCTGGAGCGGCTGACAGCGCATCACCGCGGCCTGCCGCCCGGCTGAGCCGGTCCGGGACCCGCTCGGCAGCGCATGGCCGAAACCGAGGAGTGAGCGATGGAGTACACACAGCTGGGTCGCACCGCCCTGCGCGTCAGCCGACTGTGCCTGGGCACGGTCAACTTCGGCGGCAGGGTTGACGAGGAAGCGGGTCACCGTCTCATGACCCGGGCGCTGGAGCACGGGCTGAACTTCCTGGACACCGCCGACATGTACGGCTGGCGCGTCCACAAGGGCTACACCGAGGAGACCATCGGCCGCTGGCTCGCCGGCGACCCCACGCGCCGGGACCGCGTCGTGCTGTCAACCAAGGTGGGCAACGAGATGTCCCCGGCGCCCAACGACAGCGGGCTGTCTGCCCGTCACATCGTCGCCTCCTGCGAGGCGTCGTTGCGGCGGCTGGGTACTGACCGGATCGACCTCTACCAGATGCACCACATCGACCGCAGCGCGCCCTGGGATGAGATCTGGCAGGCGATGGACCTGCTCGTCAGCCAGGGCAAGGTCCTCTACGTGGGCTCCTCCAACTTCGCGGGCTGGCATGTCGCGATGGCACAGGAGGCGGCGCTGCGCCGGCATTCGCTGGGACTGGTGTCGGAGAGCTGCGTCTACAACCTGGTGACCCGCCAGGTCGAACTCGAACTGCTTCCCGCGGCCCGGGCCTACGGCATGGCGGTGCTTCCCTGGTCCCCGCTGCACGGCGGTCTGCTGGGCGGCGTCCTGGACAAGCTCCGCGAAGGTACGGCCGTCAAGTCGGCACAGGGCCGTGCGGTGCCGGCGCTCAAGGAGCACGAGCAACGCATCGAGTCGTACGAGAACCTGTGCAGGGAGATCGGCGAGCCGCCCGCCCGGGTAGGCCTGGCCTGGGTGCTGTCGCGCCCCGAGGTGACCTCGCCGGTGATCGGACCCCGTACGGACGAGCAGTTGGACGGTGCGCTGGCCGTGCTGGGGCTCCGGCTCGGCCCCGACGTCCTGAGCCGTCTGGACAAGCTTTTCCCCGGGCCGGGTGCCGAGGCGCCGGAGGCGTGGATCACCGCGTGAGCCGCCCGCACCCTCGCGTCGCCCGGTCGCCGTGTGCGACCGCCCTGTCCCGTGCCCAAGGCGCGTGCGACGTGTCCTGTTCATCCCGTTTCACCCCTTTCGCACCGATACTTCCGAGGAGCCATGCAATCGAGATATCCGGCGTCGGCCGATCCCGTGCCGTACGCGCGTCGTTGCGCACAGGCGTTGAACAGCCTGCATTCCATCCTCTACTTCACCGCCGACCTGCGTGAGGAACTCGCTCCCTTCGGCGTCGAGGAGCACTCCAGCGTCTACATGGCGGGCCGTGCCGCGCCGCTCGGGGCGGTCGGCTCCGAGCTGGTCACCGGCGTGTTCAACTCCTTCGCACCCGGCTTCGTAGCCTCCAGAGTGCCCGGAGTATGGGACAGCGTCTCACCGGAGCGGGCCGTCGAGGCCCGCCAGAAGGCCGCGGGCACGGTTCTGCAGCGCCTGCTGGGACGGGCCGTCGTCGACTCGCGGGCTATGGCGGATGCAGCCGAACTGGCCACCGAGGCCGCCGCGGCGGGGCTGCTCGCAGGCCGGCCCCTCCACGCCGCCAACGCCGCCCTGGCCCGGCCGGACGAACCGCACGTGGCCCTGTGGCACGCCGCGACGCTTCTGCGCGAGCACCGCGGGGACGGACATGTCGCGGTGCTCGACTGGTTCGAGGTCACGGGCATCCGGTCGCTGGTCATCGACTGCGCCAGCGGTCACGGCATGCCGAAGGAGATCGTCATGCCGATGCGCGGCTGGACCGAGGAGGAGTGGTCGGCTGCTCGCGACCACCTGGCCGCGAGCGGCCTCATCGACGGCCAGGGCAGGCTGACCGCGCAGGGAGCCGAACTGCGCGACGAGATCGAGTACGACACCAGCAGGCTCGACCGGCAGCCCTACGAGGCCCTGGGCGGCGAGCGCACCGAGAAGCTGGCGAGGTTCGTACACGGACTGGTCAACAGCGCGGCGGACGCCGGAGTGTTCCCTCCCCCGCTGCGTGACTTCTTCGCCCCGCCCACCGAGAAGTGGAACGACCTGTGAGGCGCGCCGCCCGCAACGCGTGCGACCGCCCCCCCCCCCCGGAGAGAGGACCGAACATGACGTCAGCCCTGGCACCGGGCGTTCCGGCACTGTTCTCGCCCGCGTACTACCAGAATCCGCACCCCACCCTGACCTGGCTCCGCGACCATTCCCCCGTCCACGAGTTCCTCTTCCCGGTCGGCGAGGTCCGGACCTGGATGGTGACGCGGTACGACGACGTCAGGGCGGTCCTCGCCGACTCCCGGTTCAGCGCGGAGACCGGCGCCTGGGCGGGCGACGACTTCCGTGAGGCGGGGCTGGTCAGCGCCGCCGGGACGATCCTCGAGCGGGGCATCGCCGTCATCGATCCGCCGGACCACACGCGACTGCGCAGGCTGGCGATGAGTGCGTTCACCACCCGACGGGTCGAGCAGTGGCGGGACACCGTACGGTCCGTCGTCGACCACGTGCTGGACGACTGTGCCCGGCGCGACACCTTCGACGTGATGGACGACTACGCGGGCGAGGTTTCGGCCGGGGTGCTGAGCGCCATCCTCGGCTTCCGCATCGAGCGGCACCGTGAACTCGTCACCGCCCTCAACGAGGCGTTTCCCTCCGACCCGGCCCTGATGCACCGCGTCCCGGCGGCGTTCGGCAGGATCTGCGAGTACGCCGCGGAACTCGTCGAGGACAAGCGGCGCCACCCCGCCGACGACCTGACCTCGGCCTTGATCCAGGCCCGCGACGAGGACAACCGGCTCGACGGCGACGAACTGACCGGCCTGGTCGCCGCATTCATCATGGGCGGCAGCGACACGGTACGCGGCTTCATCGGCAACGCCACCTACGCGCTGCTGGACAATCCCGGGGAACGCGCCCGGTTGCGCACGGGGCCCGGCCTGGCCAGGAGTGCCGTGGAGGAACTGCTGCGCTACGAAGGAGCCTTGCACACGGCGCTGTTCCGGGTCACCACGGAGCCGGTGGAACTGTCGGGCGTCAAGCTGCCCGCTGGCGCCCCCGTGATCGCCGGGCTGCTCGCGGCCAACCGCGATCCGCGGCGCTTCGCCGAGCCGGACCGCCTCCGTTTCACCGGCGAGAGCCCGCGCCACGTCGCCTTCGGACACGGGCTGCACAACTGCATCGGCGCCGCCCTGGCGCGGATGGAGGGCGAGATCGCGATCCCCGCCCTGGTGACCCGCTTCCCCGGCCTGACGCTCGCGGTGCCCCGGGACCAGGTGCACTACATCGAGAACTGGGCCATCCGGCGGCTGACCTCGCTTCCCGTCACCCCGCGGGCGGAGCACGGAGAGCCGTGATGCGAGCCGTGGCACACGTGGACCGGACACTCTGCTTCGGCACCGGGATGTGCGAGGCGATGGAACCCACGCTGTTCGAGCTAGCCGACGACGGACACGCCGTCTTCCGCACCACCGGGAACGGGGAGAGCGAGGGGCACGACGTGGGTGACGACACCGAGCTGACGCGGCTGCGGGAGATCGCCGAGTGCTGCCCGGCCGGCGCGATCACGGTGACCACGACACAGAGCCAGGTACGAAAGGCGCACCCAGGCATGGAATGGGATGTGATCGTCGTCGGGGCCGGCCCGGCGGGGCTCATGCTCGCCGCGGAGCTGCGGCTGGCCGGAGCGGCTGTCGTGGTCCTGGAGAAGGAGGGCGGCCCCAGCTCCGAGTCCCGCGGCATGGGGTTCACGGCCCGCACCCTGGAGGTTTTCGAGCAGCGGGGGCTGCTGGAGAGGTTCGGCCCTCTCGGGAGGGCGCCGGGCGGCCACTTCGGGAGCGTGCCGGTGGACTACGCGGTCGGGGACGGCGCGCACGCGAGCGCCACCGGTGTCTCCCAGGCGCGCACTGTGGCGGTACTGGGCAAGTGGGCGCAGGAACTCGGCGTCGAACTCCGCTACGGGCACCGGGTGGTCGCCGTAAAGGACGAGGGCGGTCAGGTCACGGTCGGGGTGGAGACGGCCGCCGGGGAGCAGCGGCTGACCGCGCCCTACCTGGTGGGGTGCGACGGCGGTCGCAGCCTTGTACGCCGGTCGAACGGCTTCGACTTCCCCGGTACCGACGCGACGACGGAGCTGCTGCTCGCCGACGTCCGCGGCCTGAAGTTGGACCCCCTGTGGTCGGGAGGGCGGCGCCCCAAGGGCATGCTCCTCGCGGCACCGCTGCCCAACGGGGTGATGCGGGTGGTCGTACATGAACGCGGTAGGCCGCCCAGGGCACGTTCCGGGCCGCCCGAGTTTCACGAAGTGGCCGAGGCGTGGCAGCGGGTCAGCGGAGACGACATCTCCGGGGCCACACCCGTCTGGGTGAGCTCCTTCGGGGACGCGGCCCGGCAGGCGAGCGAGTACCGGCGCGGCCGAGTCCTGCTGGCCGGCGACGCCGCGCACGTGCACCTGCCGGCCGGCGGTCAGGGCATGAACGTGAGCATCCAGGACGCCGTGAACCTGGGCTGGCGGCTGGGAGCCGTGGTGACGAGCCGCGCGGATGAGTCCGTCCTGGACGCATACCACGCCGAACGGCACCCCGTCGGCGCGGAGTTGGTGCGCAGCACGCGCGCCCAGGCGGCACTGTTCCTCGGCGGCGAGGAGATGCAGCCGCTGCGCGAGGTGCTCAGCCACATCTTCCAGGGTGAGGAGGCGGCCCGGGAACTGGCCGGCATGGTCAGCGGACTCGACATCCGCTACGACGTCGGCCCGGGCGACCACCCGCTGCTCGGCCAGCGGCTGCCGAGGACCCCTCTCGCCCTGCCGGACGGCGGCCGGGTCACCAGCATGGAACTGCTCCACCCGGCCCGAGGAGTGCTCCTGCTGCTCGGTCCGGACCACAGCCGCACGGCCGTCGCCGAGGGCTGGAAGGACCGGGTCGACGTGGTGACCGCCCGTCTCGCCAACGACCCCGAAGTGAGCAAGCTATCCGGCACGGACGCCCTCCTGGTCAGGCCGGACGGGTATGTGGCGTGGACGAGCGCCGACGGCGACCTCGAGACGGCCCTGCGCCGCCACTTCGGCCAGGCCTCGGTGTGAGCCCCCAGCAAGGACGAACCTTCGTACGGAACACCTCGCGCGCAACCCGGACGTACGGGAGAGGACCAGCCCTCGTGGAGACGACCATGACCGACAGCGTTGCCGAACAGACCACCACGCCGGACATCGCGCGCCCCGACGCCCGCGCGGTCTTCGTCAGCCACTGGTACGTGGGAGACCCCGACCGGGCGCGGTCCGTGCTCGACGAGGTCACGGACGCCTGGCGGCGGGCCCCGTGGCCCGAGGAGGTCCTCACCTTCTCGTGCTACCTGAGCGTGGAGGGCGACACGGTGATGACATACACGCAGTGCTCCGGTGCCACCACGTACCGGCGGTTTGTCGGTGCCCTGCCCGTCGCCGTCGCCCGTAGGGAGCCCGTCGAGTACCGGCTGCACCGCAGCGTGGTGACGGAGCTCGCGGCCGAGCCGCCGGGGGCGCTCGTCACCGCCATGTTCGACGTGGACGGGCCCGAACGCCAGCGGTTCATCGTGGATTCCATCGCACGCCGGCTCGAGGAGGCGCCGGCGGACGAGCACGCGGGCATGATCGGCTCCCATTTCCACCTGAGCGTCGACGGGACACGGGTGACCAACTTCGCGGAGTGGACGACCGACGAGGCACACGTCGCGTTCCTGGAGGGCGGCACACGGCACGGCAATCTGCGGGTCACGGAACAGACGCCGGGCGTGCGCCCGATCGGCTTCAGGCGCTACCACCTGCACCGGAGCCTCGGCTCGTGAACGTCCGGAAACCGCCCTCAACCGGGCCCGATCAGGCACCTCGGGAAGGTTAACCTGCAGGCGGGGCAGAGGAGTTCGCGCTTGTGAAGGCCATGCCCCGGACAGTTCCCGACACCGAGGAGAACCCGCGCATGACCCCTCCGACGACGGCCCCCTTCCCGGACGTCAGCCGCTCCGACTGCGGCATAGTCCTGGTCACGCCGCTGTACGTGGGCTCAGCCGACGCCCAGCGTGCCGAGGCCGAACGAGTCATGGCCCCCTACCGGGAAGGACCGCTCCCGGAGGGCATGCTCTCGATGAGCGTCTTCACCTGCACCGAGGCGGAGAACGTGCTGACGTACGCGCAGTGGACCTCCGACGAGGTCTACCGCGAGTACGTCCGCGACACCGGCCGGTACGAGAGGGAGCCCGACGCCGTCGAACCCGTCCGGTACCGGCTGTACCGGGGCCGGGTCCTGGAACCCGGAAGCGTCCCCACTCTGCTCGTTCCACCTGTCTTCGACGTCGACGGCCGGGAGCGGCAGCGGCGCGCGGCGGACAACCTGCTGGACGGACCGCTCGGCACGCCGTTCCCCGGCCTGGTCTCCTCGCACTTCCACATCAGTGTGGACGGCACGCGAGTTCTCAACTGGGCGCAGTGGGTGGACGAGGAGTCCCACGAGCGCTTCATGCAGAGCGAGCGCCCCAAGGAGTGCTTCGAGGCGCTCACCATGCCCGGAGTTCGCGGCATCGGGGGCAAGCGCTACCGCCTGGCCGACTCGGTGGTGCGCTGACAGAAAGACATCCGCTTCGGGACAGAGCGCTCCGAACGGGCTGACATTGGTGGGCAGGGCCCCTGTCCGAACGGCGATCCCTCGGATCAGTCGTCCGGACAGGGGCCCTGCGCGTGCCGGACGACCGCCGGCCGTTCGCCGCCTGCCCGTGTGGACGCCGGCCCTGGGTCAAGGAGGAGATGCAGATGGACACAGATGTGATCGTCGTGGGCGCCGGTCCGGCCGGGCTCATGCTCACCGGCGAGCTGCGCCTGGCAGGCGTGGACGTCATCACGCTGGAGAAACTCCCCGAACGGACCGGCGAGTCACGGGGACTGGGTTTCACCGCCCGCACGATGGAGGTCTTCGACCAGCGTGGCCTGCTGAGCCGCTTCGGGGAGGTGGAGACCAGCAACGTCGGCCACTTCGGCGGGCTGCCCGTCGACTTCGGCGTGCTCGAGGGCGCCCACCAGGCCGCCAAGACCGTTCCCCAGTCCCACACCGAGGCCGCCCTGGAAGCCTGGGTCGGCGACCTTGGGGGTGACCTGCGCCGCAGCCACGAGGTGCTTTCCGTCACCGGCGAGGGCGACCACGTCACTGCTGAGGTGCGCACTCCGGACGGTGACTCGGTACGGCTGACAGCCCGATACCTGGTCGGCTGTGACGGCGGGCGCAGCATGGTCCGCAAGGCGGCCGGGTTCGACTTCCCCGGCACCGCCGCCACGATGGAGATGTTCCTCGCCGACGTGCGCGGCCTGGAGCTGGCACCCCGGATGATCGGTGAGACCTTCGAGGGCGGCATGGTCATGGTCGGCCCGCTGCCCGGCGGTGTCACCCGGCTCATCCTGTGTGAACGCGGCACCCCTCCGCAGCGCCGTACCACGGCCCCCTCCTACGAGGAAGTGGTCGCCGGCTGGAAGCGGGTCACAGGGGAGGACATCTCGCACGGTGAACCGGTGTGGGTCAGTTCCTTCGGGGACGCCACCCGGCAGGTCACGACGTATCGGCTCGGTCGTGTCCTGCTCGCGGGAGACGCCGCCCACATCCATCTGCCGGCCGGTGGGCAGGGCATGAATACCAGCATCCAGGACGCCGTCAACCTCGGTTGGAAGCTCGCCGCGGTCGTCCGGGGCCGGGCCGGCGAGGAACTGCTCGACACGTACCACACCGAGCGCCACCCCGTCGGCACGCGTCTGCTGCTGAACACCCGCGCGCAGGGCCTGCTCTTCCTCTCCGGACCGGAGATGCAGCCTCTGCGCGACGTCATGAAGGAACTGATCGCGTATACGCCGGTCGCACGGCATCTGGCCGCCATGGTCTCCGGCCTTGAGATCCGCTACGACCTGGGCGGCGGCGACCATCCGCTGCTCGGCCTGCGCATGCCGAACCTGCCGCTGACGGCTGCCCGCGGCGCCACCAGCAGCACCGAGTTACTCAGGCCTGGCCGCGGCGTCCTGCTGGACCTGGCGGACAACCCCCATGTACGGCGCCGGGCCCTCGACTGGAGCGACCGCGTCGACATCGTCACGGCCACCCCGAGGAAGCCCTCGCAAGGGGACCTGGCGAACACCTCGGCCGTGCTGCTGCGGCCCGACGGCCATGTCGCCTGGGCGGCGCCCGGCTGCCACCAGGACCTGCCCACCTCACTCGCACGGTGGTTCGGCCCCGCCCGGACCGCCTGACCCCTCCACCACGGGAGACCATCCATGCACAGCACCCTGATCGTTGCCCGGCTCGCGCCCGAGTCCGCCGGGCAGGTCGCCGAACTGTTCAAGGCCTTCGACGACACCGAGATGCCCCACCGCATGGGCACCCGCCGCCGGCAGCTCTTCTCCTACCGTGGCCTCTACTTTCACCTCCAGGACTTCGACACGGACGACGGCGGCTCGCGCATCGAGAACGCCAAGGACGACCCTCGCTTCGTCCGCATCAGCGATGACCTCAAGCCCTTCGTGCAGGCCTACGACCCAACGACCTGGCGCTCCCCGAAGGACGCCATGGCCACCCGCTTCTACACCTGGGAGGCGAAGCAGTGAGTGCCCGGCGCGTGGCCGTCACCGGTGTAGGCGTCGTCGCCCCCGGTGGTGTGGGCGCCAAGCACTTCTGGAGCCTACTGAGCGAGGGACGCACCGCGACCCGCGGCATCACCTTCTTCGACCCTTCGCCCTTCCGGTCCAGGGTGGCCGCCGAGATCGACTTCGTCCCGGAGGAACACGGTCTCTCCCCGCAGGAGATCCGGCGCATGGACCGGGCCGCTCAACTGGCCGTGGTCGCGGCTCGGGAGGCCCTGGCCGACAGTGCCATGACCGACGCGGGCATCGACCCGTATCGCACCGGCGTCGTCGTCGGTACCGCGGTGGGCGCGACGATGACCCTCGACGAGGAGTACCGCGTCGTCAGCGACGGCGGTCGACTGGAACTGGTGGACCACCGCTACGCACCGCCCCATCTGTACGAGGCGTTCGTACCGAGCTCCTTCGCGGCCGAGGTGGCCCGGTCCGCCGGAGCGCACGGCCCCGTCGCCGTGGTGTCCACCGGCTGTACGTCCGGGATCGACTCGGTCGGCCACGCCGTGGAGCTCATCCGCGAGGGCAGCGCCGACGTGATGGTGGCCGGCGCCTCCGACGCGCCGATCTCCCCCATCACCATGGCCTGCTTCGACGCGATCAAAGCGACCACGCCCCGTACCAACGACCCCGGCACCGCGTCGCGGCCCTTCGACGGCACCCGCAACGGCTTCGTCCTGGGCGAAGGCTCCGCGTTCTTCGTTCTGGAGGAGCTGGAGAGCGCACGCCGCCGCGGGACGCACGTCTATGCCGAAATCGCTGGCTACGCCACCCGTTCCAACGCCTACCACATGACCGGACTGCGCCCGGACGGCGCCGAGATGGCGGAGGCCATCCGCAGCTCCCTCAACGAGGCCCGGCTGGCCCCGCAGGACGTCGACTACATCAACGCCCACGGCTCTGGCACCAAGCAGAACGACCGGCACGAGACCGCCGCCTTCAAACGGAGCCTGGGCGCACACGCGTACGCGGTGCCCGTCAGCTCCATCAAGTCCATGGTCGGCCACTCGCTGGGCGCCATCGGCTCCATCGAGATCGCCGCATGCGTCCTGGCAATGGAGCACAACGTCGTCCCGCCCACCGCCAACCTGCACACCCCCGACCCGGAGTGCGACCTGGACTACGTACCGCTGACCGCGCGTGAGCACGTCACTGACACCGTGCTGACCGTCGGAAGCGGCTTCGGCGGTTTCCAGTCCGCGATGGTGCTGGCCCGGCCCGAGAGGAGCCCGGCATGAGCCCCGCCGCGACATCGGTGGCCATCACCGGGCTGGGCGTGGCCGCGCCCAACGGCCTCGGCACGGAGGACTACTGGGCGGCCACCCGCGTCGGCAAGAGCGGAATCGGCCCGGTGTCCCGGTTCCGGACGGACGGGTATCCGGCGACACTGGCGGGCGAGGTGCCCGGATTCGAGGCGGCCGATCACCTGCCCAGCCGACTGCTTCCCCAGACCGACCACATGACACGGCTCGCCCTGGCGGCGGCCGACTGGGCGCTCGCGGACGCCGACGTGGACCCGTCCGCACGGGACGGCTTCGACATGGGCGTGATCACCGCCGCCTCCTCCGGCGGCTTCGAGTTCGGCCAGAACGAACTGCGCAAACTGTGGAGCCAGGGCAGCCAGCACGTGAGCGCCTATCAGTCCTTCGCCTGGTTCTACGCGGTCAACAGCGGCCAGATCTCCATCCGCAACAACATGAAGGGCCCCAGCGGCGTGCTGGTGGCCGACGGGGCCGGCGGGCTGGATGCCCTCGCCCAGGCACGGCGCGCCATCCGCAAGGGAACCGGACTGGTCCTGTCCGGAGCCGTGGACGCCTCGATCTGCCCCTGGGGCTGGGCGGCCATGCTCACCAGCGGCCGGCTCAGCACCCGCGACCGTCCCGAACGGGCCTTTCTGCCCTTCGACCGGGATGCTTCGGGGCACGTGCCCGGTGAGGGCGGCGCCCTCCTCGTCCTGGAGGACACGAAGGCGGCCCGCCGGCGCGGCGCCCATGTCTACGGCACCCTCGACGGCTGTGCGTCCACCTTCGACGCGGCCCCCAGCCGCGACGGGACGGGCGGGCTGGAACGCGCGATACGGATCGCCCTCGCGGACGCCGACGCCACCCCCGCCGTTGTGGACGTTGTCTTCGCGGACGCCGCCGCCGTTCCTGAACTCGACCGGGCCGAGGCCGACGCGCTGCGGGCCGTTTTCGGTGAGCGGGGGGTGCCCGTCACCGCTCCCAAGACCATGACGGGCCGCCTCTACTCGGGCGCGGCACCACTGGACGTCGCCACCACCCTGCTGGCCATGGCGGAGGGGATCATCCCGCCCACCGTGCACAGCCGACCCGATCCCGGCTACGGCCTGGACCTTGTGACCGGCGAGCCACGCACCGCCGAGGTGCGCTGCGCCCTGGTCCTGGCCCGCGGTCACGGCGGGTTCAACTCCGCCGCGGTGCTGCGCGCGGCCGACTGAACGGTCCGGGCCGTGCCCGGCCCCGCCCCACCACGGATCCGCGCACCACGGCGTGGAGCCGCCGGCACCACCTGCCACGAAGGACACGGAAGGACACAAGGAAGACATGTCTGCTTCATTCACCTTGGACGACCTCAAGCGCATCCTCCTTGAGGGGGCGGGCGCCGCAGAGGGTGTGGACTTGGACGGCGACATCCTGGACACCTCCTTCACCGACCTGGGATACGAGTCCCTCGCCCTGCTGGAGACGGGCAGCCGCATCGAGCGTGAGTGGGCCATCACCCTGGACGACTCCGCCCTGACGGACGCCGCCACCCCGCGCGGGCTCATCGGCATCGTCAACCGGCACATCACTGCGGCCGCCGCCTGACCCGTTCCGTCACCCCGGCCGCCCGGCGGACCCTTACCTGCGCCACCGAAGCCACGCCCGTTGAGGCCGATCAGGCACTCAGGGCCCCGACCTACGGAGTCCCCATGTCCTCAGCCCCTCGTCTCGCTCTCGTCACCGGTGCCACCAGCGGCATCGGGCTGGCCGTCGCGCGCTTGCTCGGAGAGCAGGGCCACACGGTCTTCCTCGGTGCCCGCAACGCCGAGAACGTTGTCGCCACCGTCAAGCAGCTCCGCGCCGAGGGCATCGACGCGCACGGCACCGAACTGGACGTGCGCGACGACGCCGGCGTGCACGCCTTCGTAAAGGCCGCCGTGGCCCGCCACGGCAGCGTCGACGTCCTGGTCAACAACGCCGGCCGGAGCGGTGGCGGCGTCACTGCCGACATCGGCGACGAGCTGTGGCACGACGTGATCGACACCAACCTCAACAGTGTCTTCCGGATGACCCGCGAAGTGCTCAACACTGGCCGGATGCGGTTCAAGAGCCGCGGCCGCATCATCAACATCGCGTCCACCGCGGGCAAGCAGGGCGTGGTGCTCGGTGCTCCGTACTCCGCCTCCAAGCACGGCGTCGTCGGCTTCACCAAGGCCCTCGGCAACGAGCTGGCGCCCACAGGCATAACCGTCAACGCGGTCTGCCCCGGCTACGTGGAGACCCCCATGGCGCAGCGCGTGCGCGCCGGTTACGCCGCGGCCTGGAGCACCGACGAGGGGACCGTCCTGGAGAAGTTCCAGACGAAGATCCCGCTCGGCCGCTACTCCACCCCCGCCGAAGTCGCAGGCCTGGTGGGTTACCTGGCCTCCGATTCCGCCGCGTCCATCACCTCCCAGGCCCTGAACGTCTGCGGCGGCCTCGGCAACTTCTGAGCCACGTCGCCCGCCCACCCTCGAACACCGACCGAGGAGACTTGAACATGCCGCAGTCCACCGCACTGCGCGAGGTCGAGCACGAGATCATCGTCTCGGCGCCCGCCGTCGCCGTCTACCGCCTGATCGCCGAGGTGGCCAACTGGCCACGGATCTTCCCTCCTACGCTCTACGTCGACCATGTGGAGCGCGGCGCCGAGTGCGAGCGCATCCGTATCTGGGCGACCGCCAACGGAGAGGCCAAGAACTGGACCTCACGCCGCACCCTGGACGAAGTAGCCCGGCGCATCGACTTCCGCCAGGAGGTCTCCACCCCGCCCGTCGCCGAGATGGGCGGAGCGTGGATCGTCGAGGAACGCGACGCGGCGACCAGCCGCATCCGCCTGCTGCACGACTACCGGGCCGTCGACGACGACCCGGCCTCGCTGGAGTGGATCGAGCAGGCCGTCGACCGCAACTCGCAGTCCGAGCTCGCGGCGCTGAAGGAGAACATCGAACGCGCCCACGCCATGGCCGACCTCACTTTCTCCTTCGAGGACACCGTGCACATCGCCGGATCGGCCAAGGACGCGTACGACTTCATCAACGACGCACACCACTGGTCCGAGCGGCTGCCGCACGTGGCCTCCGTACGGCTGACGGAGGCCACCCCGGGCATGCAGACCCTGGAGATGGACACCCGAGCCAAGGACGGTTCCACCCACACCACCAAGTCTCACCGAGTCTGCTTCCCCCACCGCAAGATCGCCTACAAGCAGGTCACGCTGCCCGCGCTGATGACCCTGCACACCGGCGTGTGGACCTTTGAGGAGACCGAAGGCGGCGTCGCAGCCACCTCGCAGCACACCGTCGTGCTCAACACCGCGAACATCACCGAGGTCCTCGGCTCGGACGCCGACGTGGCCCGCGCCCGCGAATACGTCCGTACCGCGCTCAGCACCAACAGCCGCGCCACGCTCCAGCATGCCAAGGAGTACGCCGAGGCCAAGCGCTGACATGGGCGCCGCACTCGACACGGAGGTGCTCGTCGTCGGCGCCGGCCCGGTCGGGCTGATGCTCGCCGGTGAACTCCGGCTGGGCGGCGCCGAGGTGCTCGTCGTCGAGCAGCGGGACGAGCCCACCACCGAGTCCCGGGCCTCCACGCTGCACGCTCGCACCATGGAGATCCTCGGCTCCCGGGGCCTGCTCGACCGGCTGGGCACGGTGCCGAACGAACCGCGCGGCCACTTCGGTGGCATCCCCCTGGATCTGACGCTTCCGAGCACCCACCCCGGGCAGTGGAAGGTCCCCCAGACGCGTACCGAGGAGCTGCTCGGGGCGCGGGCGGCCGAACTGGGAGCGCGGCTGCTGCGCGGTCACCGGCTGCGGGCCCTGGCCCGGCACCGGGACCACATCGAGGCCGAGGTGGAATCGGCGGGGGGCACCGTCCGGTTGCGCGCCCGCTACCTAGTCGGCTGCGACGGCGAGCGCAGCAGCGTACGGCAACTGGCCGGCATCGGTTTCCCGGGCCAGGCTGCGGAACGCGAACTCCTCCGGGCCGACGTCGCCGGTCTCGACGTGCCCGACCGCCGTTTCCAGCGGCTGGACCGGGGCCTGGCCATCGCGGCCCGGCGCGCCGACGGGGTCACCCGGGTGATGGTCCACGAGTTCGGCACCCCGCCCCGCGAGCGCACGATACCGGCCGGCTTCGACGCACTCGCCGCCGCCTGGCGACGGGTCACCGGCGAGGACATCGCGTCCGGTACCCCGCTGTGGGTCAACTCCTTCGACGACACGACCCGGCAGGCGGCCACCTACCGCGACGGCCGGGTTCTGCTGGCCGGTGACGCGGCGCATCGCCAGATGCCGATCGGCGGTCAGGCCCTGAACCTGGGGCTCCAGGACGCCGTGAACCTCGGCTGGAAGCTGGCCCAGCAGGTGCGCGGCAAGGCGCATCCGGAACTCCTGGACACCTACCACAGTGAACGGCACCCGGTCGGCGCCCGGGTCCTGGCCAACATCCGAGCCCAGGCCACGCTGCTGATGGGCGGTCCGGAAACCGAGTCCGTCCGAGCGGTCATGGCCGAGCTGATCACCTATGAAGAGACCCGTGCCCATCTCGCCGGGATGGTCGGCGGTCTCGATGTCCGCTACGACGCCGGTCTTGGCAACCACCGCCTCCTCGGCGCACGGCTGCCGCTCGCCCCTCTGGCCGGCGCGGACGGTGAGCCCCTCACCTCGGCCGAGGCGCTGCGCACGGGCAAGGGGCTGCTGCTCCGGCTCGACGGCGACGAGACACGGACCGCTGCCCTGCGCCGGGCCGCTGCGAGCCGCGCGGACCGCGTCCTCACGGCACGCGGTGCCGGTGGTGGGCGGTCCGGATCGCCGACCGGCACCGGAGCGGTGCTGGTGCGCCCCGACGGCCACGTTGTCTGGGCAGGCCAGGGCACCGAGGGCCTTGGTGACGCGCTGGAGCGCTGGTTCGGGACGGCCGACGCGCCGGCCGTCCGTACGACATTCCCCGCGGCCTCCGGGTTCGCGGGACAGACGAACGAAAGGAACCCGATGGGCAAGCTCACAGGAAAGACGGCGCTGGTCACCGGATCAAGCCGCGGCATCGGCCGGGCCACGGCCGTCCGCCTGGCCCGCGAGGGCGCGCTGGTCGCCGTGCACTACGCGACGAACAAGAACGCGGCCGACGACACCGTGGCGGCCATCGAGAAGGACGGCGGGAGCGCCTTCGCGGTCCGCGCCGAACTGGGCACGCCGGGCGACGTTCACGAGCTCTTCCTGGGGCTCGAGGCGGGCCTCAAGGAGCGCGTCGGCGTCGCCGACCTGAACATCCTCGTCAACAATGCCGGTGAAATGGGTGGAGTGGCGGTGGAGGACACCACACCCGAACAGTTCGACCGGCTGGTGGCCGTGAACGCGAAGGCTCCCTTCTTCCTCATCCAGCGGGCGCTGCGGAACATGCCCGACGGCGGGCGCATTGTCAGCATCTCGTCCGGGCTGACGCGAGTCGCCAACCCGGACGAGATCGCCTACGCCATGACGAAGGGCGCGGTCGAACAGCTCGCCCTGCACTTCGCCAAGTACCTGGGTCCGCGGGGCATCACCGTCAACAGCGTCGCGCCGGGCATCACCCGCAACAGCAACCCGGTCTTCGGCATCCCCGAGGCCGTCGAACAGATGGCCGGGCTGTCCGTGTTCAACCGGGTGGGCGAGCCGGAGGACGTCGCCGACGTCGTGGCGTTCCTCGCCAGCGACGACGCCCGCTGGGTCACCGGGGCCTTCCTCGACGCCACCGGCGGCACGCTGCTCGGCTGAGCCCCGTCCGAGGGTCCGGCCGTGTGCCGGGCCCCGGACATGCCCCGTCCACCACCCCACATCCGGTCGACCAATCCACGGGGAGAGGACCATGACGTCATCCACGGCCCCGCTGCCCACTGCCGCGGCAGGGCTGCGGCGGTGGGCCCTGCTCGCCGTTCTCGCGGGCAACATGCTGCTCGACGCGTTGGAGGTCTCCGTACTCGTCGTCGCCGCGCCAGCCATCGGCGCGGATCTGGGTCTGCCGCCGCAGGGCGTCCAATGGACGATGAGCGGCTTCGCCCTGGGCTTCGCCGGGCTGCTGCTGTACGGCCCGCAGCTCGCGGAGCGCCGGGGCCGGCGCCGGACCTACCTGGTGGCCCTGGCCCTGTTCGCCGCGGCCTCGCTGGCCGGCGCGGTCGCGACGGATCCGGTCGTGCTCGTGGTCACCCGTTTCGTCAAGGGGTGCTGCGCTGCCCTCACCGCGCCCATGGGGCTCGCCATCATCACCTCCGCTTTCACCGAGGGACCGGTCCGGCGGCGCGCCGTGTCTGTGTACGCCCTCTTCGGGGCGGCCGGCTTCACGGTGGGTCTCCCGCTGTCAGGCCTGCTCACAGAGTGGGACTGGCGGTGGGCCCTGGCCTTCCCGGCGCCTGTCGTCACCGTGCTCTTCGTCGTCGGGACTCGGGTCATCCCCCGGGACACACCGGCTCCCGGCGCGGGCACGGGCCGCCCCGACGCCGCCGGGGCCCTCCTGCTCACCGGCGCCCTCACCGCTCTGGTGGGCGGGTTCACCCTGGTGCCCGCCGACGGCTGGACGGGGCCGCGCGGGAGCGGCCTGCTGCTGCTCTCCGTGACCCTGTTCGCCACCCTCGGCCTTCGTGAACGCGTGGTGTCCCGACCGCTCGTCCCGGCTTCGCTGCTGCGCGCCCCCGGTCTCGCGCGCGCGGCGCTCGTGGCGGCTTGCCTCAACGGGGCCTACCTGAGCACGCTACTGACGGCCACCCTCCACCTTCAGTGGCGGGCGGGGCACGGCCCGTTGTGGACGGCGCTGGCGTTTCTGCCCGCGAGTGCCCCGCTCGCCTGCTCCGCCCTGCACTCCGGCCGGATGATAGGGCGGTTCGGCACCCGGCGTCCGATCGCCGCAGGGATGTCGCTGGCCCTGGCCGGATTCGTCCTGCTGTGGCACCGAGGGCTGACGGCCCCCTACCCGACCGGGCTGCTCCCCGCACTCCTCCTGGTCGGCGCCGGGTTCGTCCTGGCCTTCGCCGCGCTCAACACCCAGGCCACCGTCGGCGTACCGGACAGCGGCAAGGGCCGGGCGAGCGCGGCATATCAGACAGCGGTCCAGGCCGGGGCCGCCCTGTTCCTGGCGCTGACGGCCGCCCTGCTGCCTTCCGCGTCCGGTCCGGCGGCGTCGGCCCACAAACCGGTACTGACCGCCGTGGTCATCGTCGCCGCGCTCGGTTGGCTCTCCGCGCTCGGCGGGCTGCGGCCCGGCGATTCGTCCCGATCACCCTCGTGAAAGGAGGACGTCATGAGCTCCCGTGAACCGCTCGTGGTGGGGACCGGATCCCCACGCCCGGCGGTAGGCGGCCCGGCGCGCGCGTCGCACGCGTCCGTTCCGGGTTTCACCGCCGTACCGGAGAAGGGCGAATCACCTTTGCTCGCAGGGGAGGAGGACCGGGACGACGCGGAGTCCCACATCGTCCGGGGCATCGACTGAGTCTCGGTGGTTCTCCGCCGTCGTCCCGAGCGGGGCGGTCAGCCCCGGCCCGCGCGCTCCACCCGGCGGGCGAAGACGGAGTGCACCTCAGACTCGCGGTAGTAGGTGCGCCCGCCCCGGCGGCAGCGACCCCAGCCGTGCTCGGAGGCGAGCCGGTACACCGTGCCGGTGGACACCTGGAACACCCGGGCAATGTGGTCTACGCCCAGCCAGCGCTCCGGCTGCCGGCCGCCTTCGTCGGCGCGGGCGGCAGCCATCCGGCGCACCAGCAGGGTCCACTGCCGGCTCGGCCAGCAATGGCGCTCCTCCGCCGTACAGGTGACGAGGTCAGGGCTCTCGCCGAGGGTGGCGTGTGCCGTGGCGACCAGCTCTCCGGCGCACCGAGGTTCGGGGCAGGGCCCCAGGTGGAGCCGTCCGGGAGCCGCGTCCGGGCGGGCCACTCGCCGGGCCTCGACGACCGCGGCCGCGAGTTCCTGGCACACGTCGGCTGCGGCCTGGTGAGCGGCGAGCCACTCCACCTGGGACTTGAGGAAGGCGGCGCGGGCCTCCATGTCGCGGGGCGGGGCCGCCGCGTTCCGCTCCAGGGCGACCAGCGAGGCCCAGGAGCCGAGCAGCGCAAGCAGGTCGGCGCGGATCCGGGCTGCAGCCTCGTTGAAGGGTATGCCCGTGGGCGCGCCGCCCCCGCTCGTACGCTCACGGAACGGCAGTTGGGTCGTACAGGACAGCATCTCCCCGCACTCGCGGTAAAGGTGCGCGGCCTCGGTGATGTGCAGGATCAGCCGGTCACGGCAGCTGCCGCACAACCGGAGCCCGGGGGCGGCCGTCCGGGCCGTTCGCCCGGTCGCCTCACGACTCGTCCAGGAGCAACCGACGCAATCCGTACGCGCTTCGGAGGGTGCCTGAGAGTGTGGCGGCATGAGGGTTCCTTCCGAGAGGACTGGGGGGGGGAAGAAAGTGCGCCCGCGCGGTCACGGTTGGCCGAGGCGGAAGCCGACACCCCGCACGGTGCGGATCCAGTCGGCCGAGCCGAGCTTCCGTCTCAGCGTGGCCACATGGGTGTCCAGAGTGCGGCTCTGCGCCGTTTCCGTCTCCTGCCATACGCACTGCATGAGTTGCTGACGGCTCACCACCGCGCCCGGCCGCACCATGAGCACGTGCAGCAGGTCGAACTCCTTGCGGGTGAGGTCGAGCCGCTCGCCGTGGAGTTGCGCCGAGCGGACGACGGGATCGAGAACGAGCGGTTCCAGACGCAACACCCGCTGCTCCTGGCGGGTTGGGGAAGCACGGCGCATCACGGCCTCCATGCGTGCCAGGAGTTCCTGGAAGCCGTACGGCTTGACGATGTAGTCGTCCGCGCCGGCCCGCAGACCCAGCACACGGTCCGTCTCGTCGGCGCGAGAGGTGACGGCCAGCAGCGGGACGTCCGAGGTCGCCGTGAGGGACCGGCACATGTCCAGGCCGTCCACGTCGGGGAGTTCAAGGTCCATCAGGATCACCTCGGCGTCCTGCCGTGCCCGGAGCGCCTCCAGGCCGGTTCTCGCACGGCGTACTCGGTGCCCGTGCTCCTCCAGGTGCCTGCTGAGGCTGCTGGCCGCCCGGTCGTCGGCCTCGATGACTAGCACCTGCCACCGGCTGGTGTCCGGTAAGGGGGTGCCTTCCGCCCCGAACCGTTTGGACGGTTCGGGGCTCGTACGAAACCGACTGGCCTGTTGCGACACGTGCTCCTCCTGCGGAATGGCTGTGGGGGGCGGGAGAACGAGGGCCCATTCGCTCGAGAACGGATGCTCTGTGTGGGACACCGGTACGCTTCGGTTCGCGTAGTGACTCTGGCATACGTACTGGCCGGTCGGTGCGGTTGATGGCACCTTGGTTGACCATGCTCCTCAACTACCTTGCGCCAAAGGATCTCTTGCTCATCCCTGTCGCCGTCCGCCCCGGAGAAAGTCTGCCGCCGACCGTGAAGTTTATGATCACGGGCGAGGAGCGTGCGTCCCCCCGATGCGGCACCGATGCCGACGCGACAGCGACGTGGTGCCCCTGGAGGGCCAAGTGAAAGGAACTGGCATGAACAACGAGCACTTAAGACTGGCCGTAGTGGTCGGCAGCGTCCGTAACGGCCGGATGGGCCTCGACGTGGCCCGTTGGGTGGCCGCCAGGGCGGTCTCGCACGGGAGGTGGGACGTGGACCTCCTGGACCTCGCCGATCACCCACTGCCTCTGGACGTCCCGGGTATGGGCCGGCCCCTGGACGCCGAGGTGCAGCGCATCAAGGACGGGATCACGCCCCGGATGGCCGCAGCCGACGCCTTCGTGGTGGTCACACCCGAGTACAACCACTCCTTCCCGGCGTCGCTCAAGAACGCGATCGACTGGCATCTGCAGGAGTGGGCGGCCAAGCCGGTGGGCCTTGTGTCTTACGGGGGAATGGGTGGGGGCCTGCGGGCCGCGGAACATCTGCGGCAGGTGTTCCCGGAGGTGCACGCGCTGACCATCCGGGAAACGCTCTCCTTCCACAACGCGTGGGGAGCTTTCGACAACGGGGGAGCGCCGCAGGGCGCGGAGGTGGCGGCTAAAACGTTCCTCGACCAACTCGCCTGGTGGGCGGACGTGTTGCGCAACGCCCGGCTCAAGCGCCCCTACCAGTTCTGATCCACACCATGGTGTCGGCCACCACGGTCGGGCCCTGAGAGGGCGCTCCGTCGCCTGGCAGGCCGGCCTCGGTTCACCGCGGCGGGAGATAAGGCCGAGCAGGAGGGGCCGGGCTGCCCGTCCCTCCTCTCACACCGCCGAACCTGTGGGCCACGCACCCGGCGGTTCAACGAGCCGATCTCAACCCGGGTCGGCCAGGTCGGCGGGTCCCCCTGGGGCACCTCACGTCCTCCCCGGCTGCTCGACAACATACGGAGATCCCATGTCACAGTCCGTCCCAGCGCCGATGACACCGAAACGAACGCCGTCGTCCCGCGTCGTGGAGAAGGTCGAGTTGGCGGCGGGGGACGTACGGTTGTCGGGGCTGCTTGCCCTTCCACCCGGGCAGGAGCCGCGCGCCGTGCTCGTCGCCCTCCATGGCGGGGGAATGGGCGCGGGCTACTTCCATGGCCAGGCCGATCCATCCACCTCGTTGCTGTCCCTTGCAGCCGCGGCCGGTTACGCTGCCCTCGCCTTGGACCGCCCCGGCTACGGCGCTTCCGCGGGCCGTCTGCCACACGGCATGCGCTTGGCCGAGCAGGCCGCCCGCGTGCGGGCAGCGCTGCGTACGTACGCCGTCGAGCGTGCGCGAGGAGCCTCGTTCTTTCTGGTGGGCCACTCGCTTGGCGGCAAACTCGCCCTGACCACGGTCGCGACGGCGGAACCGGAGGACAGGCTGTTGGGGGTGGACGTCTCGGGAGTGGGTGAGCGATGGGCCCTGTCGCCCACCCAACTCGCCGCTGTCGGGCAGCGACACGACCACCGCCTGCACTGGGGGCCGCTCGCACTGTATCCACCCAGTACGTTCCAGCTGGCGCAGCACCTTGTCGGCCCCATCCCGCCCCGCGAGGCCGAGGAGATCCCTCACTGGCCTCGGCAGTACGCCGGACTGGCCCACCGCATCCGTGTCCCGGTGCGCTTCACCTTCGCCGAACACGAGCGCTTCTGGGCCTGTGACCCCGCAGCTATACGGGAACTGACCGCCCCCCTGCTCTCCCCGCTGGTGCGCACCGACCGTCTGACGGGCGCCGGACACAACATCAGCCTCGGCTACGCGGCACGCCGCTATCACCTGAGCGTGCTGTCCTTCCTGGAGGAATGCCGCGCCCGCGCCACCCGCTGAACATCGAACGACGACACCGTCCCCGCCGAATGCGTCGAAGTGGCTGCACTTTCCGTTGAGTTGGTCGAGCTGGGCAAGGTCGGCCAGGTAGTAGAGGAGTGCTCGTTCGGCCACGCGCTTGCGGCCGAGATAGGGCCAGACCGCCCTCTCTTCGTCGGCGAGAGGGAGCGCCCGCAGGGCGATTTCAAAGTCGCAGTGGTAGCAGAAAGTTGCAGGTCACGGTGGTGTGACGCCTGCTGGCC
>NZ_VTHJ01000066.1 GCF_008386495.1 Streptomyces tailanensis
GGTTTGTATGGCGGGTGCGGGTTGTCGTTGGTTGCTCGCGCAGTTCCCCGCGCCCCTAAAGGCACGGCCCTGCGGGCCGCTGAAAAGACTGGGGCGCAGCCCCGTCTTTTCAGGGGCGCGGGGAACTGCGCGACAAGCCCCCACCCACCCGCACCCGCCAACACACCGACTGGACCGAGCTCTCCCGCGGGGGCCGAAGGGGCGCAGCCCCTGGGGATGGGAATGGGTAGGGGCGGCGGGGGCGAGAAAAAGCCGGCAGGAACCCCCTCCCAGCAGACGCGAACCCGAAAGGACAGAATGCCCCGCTTCAGTGTCATCGTCCCGGTCTTCAAGATCCGGGACTTCGTACGTGAGTGCCTCGACTCCCTGCTGGAGCAGTCGTACCGCGACCTGGAGGTGATCGCCGTCGACGACTGCTCAACAGACGGCAGCGCCGAGATCCTCGACGCCTACGCCGCCCGCGACCCCCGCGTACACGTACTGCACCTGCCCACGAACGTAGGCCCCGGCCGAGCCCGCAACGCCGGCCTACCGCACGCCACCGGCGACTACCTCCTCTTCCTGGACAGCGACGACACCCTCACCCCGGGCGCCCTGCGCGCACTGGCCGACCGCCTGGACGAGGCCGACGACCCCGACGTGCTGGTCTTCGACCACACCCGCACGTACTGGTGGGGCGGAACCAGCCGGAACCCCCTCGCGCACATCCTGAAGGCGGTCGGGGACGGCACGTTCACGGTCGCGGAGCACCCGGAGATCCTCGATCTGCTCCCGGTCGCGTGGAACAAGGCGTACCGGCGGGAGTTCGTGGCGGAGCACGGATTCCGTTTCCCGCCCGGCCCCTACGAGGACACGCCCTGGACGTACCCGGTACTGCTCACCGCCGGCCGGATCGCCACGCTGGACCGGATCTGCGTGGCGTACCGGCAGCGGCGGCAGGGCAACCTCCTGTCCACCACCGGCCGGGCGCACTTCGACGTCCACGACCAGTACGAGCGGGTCTTCACCTTCCTGGACTCCCGGCCGGAGCAGGTGGCGGTGCGCTGGCGACCGTATCTGCGGCGCAGGATGGCGGAGCACTGCCTGGACATCCTCGACCGACCGGACCGGGTACCGGCCAAGGACAAGGGGGAGTTCTTCCGACGGACGGCGGAACTGTTCCGGAAGTACGGGCCGGACGGCTCGCACGGCGAGACCGTGGCCCCCGAGTTCCGGGTACTGGAAGGCGGTTGGGCCGGTTACCGGGCCCAGCGGCAGGCCCGGCGGGTGCGCGACGCACTCGGCGCGGGCGGCGAAGTGGTGCGCGCGGCGGGGGCCGAGCAGCTACGGCGGAGCTGGTCCCTGGTGCACGAACGGCTGCCGCTGGACCCGGATCTGGCGGTGTACTCGGCGTTCTCGCACCGCGGCGTGCTCGGCGATCCGGCGGCCGTGTACCGGGCCGCCCGTGAACTGGCGCCGCACGTCCGCGGGGTGTGGGTGGTACGGCCGGAGCAGGTGGCGGCGCTGCCGGCGGACGTCGAGTACGTGACGCCGGGCTCGCCCGAGCATCTGCGACTGACCGCGCGGGCGACGTACGTCGTCGACAACGTCACTCTGCCGCTCTGCATCCTCACCAGACGCCCGGGCAGCGTGCACATCCACACCCACCGGGGCACGCCCCTCAAGTTCATGGCCGCCGACCCGCTGTACGAGCCTGGCGCCCGGCTCGCCCCGGACGTGCCGCGGATGCTGCGCCGGGCCGACCGCCGGGCCGCCCCCTGGGACTACAGCCTGATCGCCAACCGCCACTCGGAGCTGGTGTGGAGCAGGGCGTACCCGTGCGGCTTCACCTCGCTGCGCACCGGGAGCCCGCGCAACGATGTCCTCGTGAACGCGGGGCCGGACAGCGGCGCGGAGGTGCGTGCGCGGCTCGGCATCCCTGCCGGGCACACGGTCATCCTGTACGCGCCCTCGCCCCGCGACCACCGGCGCGGCGGGCACGTCGAGCGCTTCGACCTCGCCCGGTTCGCCGAGGACCTGCGCCGCAGCCTCGGCGAGGCCCACACCCTCGTCGTACGGCTGCACCCGTCCCTCGCGGACGGCCCGGCACGCGGCTTCGGGCTCGCCGAACTGCACCGGCGGGGGGTCCTGGTCGACGCGACCGACGAGCCGCACGTCGAAGAGGTGATGCTCGCCTCCGACGTCCTCGTCACCGACTACTCGCCCCTGATGTTCGACTACGCCAACCTCGACCGCCCGATCGTCATCCACGCCGACGACTGGGGCGCCTTCACAGCCATCCGGGGTGCGTACGTCGACATCACCACCGACCCTCCCGGCCATGTTTCCTACTCCTACCGGGAGTTGACCTCGCTGTTCGACTCCGGGCAGTGGCGGGACGCCGAGTCGACGCGCCTGCGGGCGGGCTTCAGGGAGCGGTACTGCGAGTTCGACGACGGGCGGGCGGCCGAGCGGGTGGTACGGACGCTGATGCTGAGGGAACCTTTCCAGGCACCGCAACGACTCCGCGCCCCTGGAGATCCAGGGGCGCGGGTCAGGCGTCGAAACGAGCCGCTCGGCTACTCGATTACTCGATGACGAGCTCGACCGGGATGTTGTTGCGGGTCGCGTTGGAGTAGGGGCAGACCTGGTGGGCCTGCTCGACGAGCTTGCGGCCGGTGGCCTCGTCGACCGTGTCGGGCAGCTCGACGCGGAGGGTGACGGCGAGGGCGAAGCCGTCACCCTGCTTGCCTATGCCGACCTCGGCGGTCACGGCCGCGTCGCTGACGTCGACCTTCGCGGCGCGGCCGACCAGGCCGAGGGCGCTGCCGAAGCACGCGGCGTACCCGGCGGCGAACAGCTGCTCCGGGTTGGTGCCCTGGCCGTTACCGCCCAGCTCCACCGGCATGCTCAGCGCGAGGTCGATCTTGCCGTCGTTGGTGACGGCGCGGCCCTCACGGCCGTGGGTGGCGGTGGCGACAGCGGTGTAGAGCGCGTCCATGGGAGATCCGTCCCTTTCACAGTTCACAGTTCGCATCACGTCCGGCGATCCGGTCCGGCCGCCGTTCACGGACTCAAGTAGAGCACACAATTCAATTGTCTACAACTAAATGATGGGCGGCGCGGTATCCTGGCCCCATGACCACGAGCGCCGCCCCCTTGCCCGAGGAGATCTCGCACACGACTTCTCAGGAGATCTCCGAGGAGGACTTCCTCCGCCTCGACCGGCAGATCTGCTTCTCCCTGCACGCCGCCTCGCGCGCCTTCAACAGCGTCTACCGCGTGGCCCTGAAGGACCTGAGGATCACCTATCCCCAGTACCTGGTGATGCTGGTGCTGTGGGAGCAGGGCGAGCTGCCCGTGAAGAAGCTGGGCGAGCACCTGCGGCTCGACTCCGGAACGCTCTCCCCGCTCCTGAAGCGCCTGGAGGCGGCCGGCCTCGTACGACGCGAACGCAGCCCCCGCGACGAACGCTCGGTAGAGGTACGCCTGACCGATGAAGGCACCGCCCTGCGCGAACGCGCCCTGGCCGTACCACGCCGCATCGTCGCCGCGACGGCGTTGGACATCGAGGAGATACGAGACCTACGAGACCGCCTGAACCGCTTGACGACAGCCCTGGACGAAGCAGCCCTGGAGACCCCCGCCCCGTAAGGGGCGCGGGGCTGTATCGACATGCGGCTCCGCCGCGTGGGCGCGACAAGCCCCCACCCACCCGCAGTCGCGCCCCCGCCGATCAAACCGAGCTCTCAGGCGCCCCAACCCAACCGCGTCAACTCCCCGCCACCAGAGTCACCCACCCCAAAGCGGAACCCCACGCTCTCCCGAGTCATCTTCCCCACCGGGCAGCAAAACCGCCCTGAACGGAAAGTTACGCACACCTCTCTCGGGTCCGGGGCACACATGACTGTTCAGCAAGCGCATGCGCATCCGCAGGTCACCGTCGTGGTCATCGGATACGACGACGCCCCCCACGTCACGGACGCCGTGCGCTCGGCCCTCGCGCAGGGCCCGGCCGTGGGCGAGGTGATCGCGGTCGACGACTGTTCGACCGACGGCAGCGGGGAGTTGCTGGAGCGGCTGGCCGCCGACGAACCACGCCTGAAAGTCATCCGGCGCCCGACGAACAGCGGCGGCTGCGGCACCCCCCGCAACGAGGGCCTACGGGCCGCGACCTCCCCGTACGTGATGTTCCTGGACAGCGACGACGTACTGCCGCTGGGTGCCGTGGACGCGCTGCTGGACGCGGCCGTGCGGCACGACGCGCCCGTCGCGGCCGGCCTGTGTCTGCGCAAGGAGCTGCCGTCGGGGCGCGAAACCCCCTGGCAGCCCGAGCTGTACACCCGGCGCACGCTGGTCGCGCACCCCGCGCGGCGCGTACGCCTGGTGCACGACACCCTCTGCGTCAACAAGCTCTATCGCACGGCTTTCCTGCGCGAGCGAGGCATCCACTTCCCCGAAGGACGCTTCCCGTACGAGGACTTCGTGTTCGTCGCGCGCGTCCTGGCCGCCGGCCCACGCGTCGCGCTCGTCCCCGACCCGGTGTACGTCTGGAACGTGCGCCGCTCGGCGGCCCGGCTGTCCATCTCCCTGGACCGCTCGGGCATCGCCAACTGGCGGGCCCGCGTCGACGCCGACCAACTGTCGTACGACATCCTGCTGGGCGCCGGGGAGAAGCGGCTGGCGCGGGCGACCCGGGCCCGCTTCCTCGACCACTCGCTGCGGATGTACGCGCGCGAACTGGACCTGCGCGGCGCGGAGTACCGGCGTGAGTGGTGGACCCTCACGCGCGCGTACCTGTCCTCCTTCGACGAGCGCGACTTCCACCCGGCGCCCGCGCCCGGCCGGGTCGTCGCCCGGGTGATACTCGCCGCCGAGGAGCCGCGCGACCTGGGCCGGCTGAAGGAGATGGCGGCCCGCCCGCCCCGGCTGAACCCGCCGTACGCGCGCGCGGGCGACGGCTCCCCCGTCTGGTCGGCGGACCTGCCCCAGGTCGAGCTGGACCACCTCCTGATCCGCCCCGTGCACCTGCTGCCCGCCGCCGTCGACGCGGAACTGCGGCCACGCGCGCGTGGGACCGTGCTCCGGCTGCGGTTGCACGAGCTGTACGGGCGGATGGCCGACGCGAGCCCGGAGACCATGGAGGTGGAGATCACCGAACGGGACGACGGGCGGGTGGGCTTCACCGGTACGACACCCCTCACGGCCCACCCGGAGTCCGCGTCCGCGTCCGAGTCCGGCCACTGGTCGGCCGAGGTCCCCCTGGACCTGGAGGCGCTGGGCAGCGGCACCTGGGACCTCCGGGTGCGGGTGCGCTTCAAGGACGGCACCCACCGGAACACCACCGCCCACGCGCTCGCGGGCGCAGGGCTGCTGCGCCGGCGCGCACTGCCTAGCGCACGCCACGGTGTACTCCTGGTCCAGCCGTACGCGACCCACGCGGGGGCGCTCGCGGTCCGACTCGCGCCCGGTTGGCGCGGATTGACCGAAGTGCTCCGCCGCCGCCTCAAACGCCTGCTTCACTGACACTCATCACCTGCTCATCACCTACGAGGGGACGGTCGTCCATGACCTGGCTGATCACCGGCGGCGCCGGCTACATCGGGGCGCACGTCGTGCGCGCGATGCTCGACGCGGGCGAACAGGCCGTCGTCTACGACGACCTGTCCACGGGGATCGCCGAACGGGTGCCCGAGGGCGTGCCGTTGGAGGTCGGCTCCACCCTCGACGCGGAGCGCCTGGCGAACGTGATCCGGGACCGGGGCATCACCGGCGTCGTCCATCTCGCGGCGAAGAAGCAGGTCGGCGAGTCGGTAGACCTGCCGCTGCACTACTACCGGGAGAACGTCGAGGGCCTGCGCACCCTGCTCTTCGCCGTCACCGACGCCGGGGTCGCCTCCTTCGTCTTCTCCTCCTCCGCCGCCGTCTACGGCATGCCGTCCGCCGCGCGAGATGAGGCCCTCGTCACCGAGGAGACCCCGTGCGCGCCGATGAGCCCGTACGGCGAGACCAAGCTGGTCGGCGAGTGGCTGGTACGGGCGACGGGCCGGGCCACGGGCCTGTCCACGGCCTCGCTGCGCTACTTCAACGTGGCGGGCGCGGCCGCCCCCGAACTGGCGGACACCGGCGTCTTCAACCTCGTCCCCATGGTCTTCGAGAAGCTCTCCGAGGACGCCCCGCCCAGGATCTTCGGCGCCGACTACCCGACCCCCGACGGAACTTGTGTCCGCGACTACATCCACGTCGTGGACCTCGCCGAGGCCCATGTCGCGACCGCGCGACGGCTGCGCGAGACTCCGGGCACGGACCTCACGCTCAACATCGGGCGCGGGGAAGGTGTTTCGGTGCGCGAGATGATCGACCGGATCAACGCGCTCACCGGCCACGACACCGAGCCGGTGGTCGTGGACCGCCGCCCCGGCGACCCCGCGCGCGTCGTCGCGTCCGCCGACCGGATCGCCGCGGAACTGGGCTGGAAGGCACGCCACGGCGTCGACGACATGATCGCGTCGGCGTGGGCGGGCTGGACCCTGAACCACCCGGCGAAATAACCCCTGTACGCCCCTGCATGCCCCTGCATGCCCCTGCGAAATTCCCTGTGAAGCACGGTGAAGCAGCACGGTATGTGGCGAGATTGACGTCGCGCGGGAACTGAACGGTGACGGTTGTTCGTGTGTAATGAGGGAAGCGAACGAAAGCGAACGACGTATCCGACAGGGGCGTTACGGGGGTAGCGACGATGCCGGTCTGGGACATCGATCCGAACAACGTGCAGACCACGCTGAACTCGACCGGTGAGGCGGCGGGCGGTCTGGAGAAGGCCGCCAACTCGCTGGTGACGAACATGGCGGGCGCGGCGGAGTCGGCCGGTACGGCGGTGCCGGGCGGCCAGTTCAGCGGGCCCATGATCGGTCCGGTGGTCGCCGGCACCCCGCGTGTGCCGGTCGGCCCGGTGGCGGCGGCGCTGAGCCAGTACATGTCGGACCGGCAGCAGAAGCTGGCGTTCATGGCGCAGCGGACCATCGACTCCGTACAGGGCGCGGCGGGCGCCACCAACGCGTACGTCATCGGCGACCTGGACATGGCCGAGCAGCATCAGACCAACGCGCTGAAGGCGACGGTGGTGCCCCCGCCGCCGGGCGTCGACGGCAACGGCAACGGCAACGGGCGGGGGCCGCAGTGAGCGACGACATCCCCGTCATCCCGGAGGAAGTCCCCGAGTTCACCGGCAACCTGGAGCAGCTGGACGAGAACATCGCGGGGATCCGTTCGGCCGGTACGTCCCTGAAGGACTCGGCCTCGGACATCCACACCCGCTTCGGCGGCCTCTCCGCGTACTACAAGGCCCCGGAGGCGGAGCAGCTCTTCGCGACGACCGCGCCGGTGGCAACGAAGGGCGGCGAGTTCTCCACGGAGCTGGAGACCGTGGCCTCGGCCCTCGACGACTACGCCGCGGCGGTCGGGCCGCTGAAGGCGCGGTTCGAGCAGCTCCGCCAGGACGCGATCGGCTTCCGCAACCGCATCGCGGACGACGACGAGTGGCGCGCGGACGGTGACCTCGTCGAGGAGAACAACAACCGCCGCTCCGACATCAACGCCGCGTACGCCGCCTTCCAGGCCGCCGAACGCGACTGCTACAACAAGATCATCGCCCTCATCGGCGGCGAGCCGCTCATCATCAACGACGGCTCCAGCAAAGAGAACATGTACGGCTTCCGGGGCGAGGACCTCGACAACGCCGGCGGTCTGCCCTGGGGCGACCCCGTCGAGGAGTCCAACCCCTGGTACTACATCCACGAGCACGCCTGGGACTTCACCGTCGGCTTCTTCGTCGACGGCGTGTGGGGCACCATCAAGGGCCTCGGCACGCTGGTGGGCGTCAACGGCTGGGACGCGGCGGGCCAGGCCTGGGTCGGCCTCGGCAAACTCGCGACCGGCATCCTCATTACGGCGACACCGCTGGGAGCCGCCTACTGGCTGACCCCGGCCGACAAACTCCCCTCCTGGCTGCGCGACTCCCGTACGGCGGTCGTGGAGACCGGGAAGGCGCTCATCGCCTACGACGAGTGGGGCAAGAACCCGTCTCGCGCGGCCGGAGCGGTCACGTTCAACGTCCTGACGACGGTCTTCACCGGCGGCGCGGGCGGCGCCGTGGCGGGCGCCGGCAAGGCGGGCGCCATCGCCAAGGCCCTGTCCTTCGCGGGCCGGGCGGGCAGGATCGTCGACCCGATGACGTACATCACGAAGGGCGTCGGCGCGACCGCCGTCAAGATCAGCGACGTGATGGCGGGCCTGCGCGGCATCACCGACGGCACCCACATCAGGCTCGGCGAGGGCACGTACCAGATCGCCGACACCCCGAACCTCGCGGACGACCTCCCGACGAACATCACGGACGACGTCCCGACCGGCCTCACCCCCGAGAACAGCGTCCGCATGGAAACCCCCCAGGGCGAGGTCGTCTACCTCAACACCGACACCCTGGTCATGCACAACGCCGACGGCACGGTACGCGAGTCCCTGGACGACATCGCCCGCGAGGGCACGGCGGCCGAGCGCGCCGCCGACGTCGACACCAGGCAGCCGGAGCTGGTGGGCGCGGGCGCCAGGGTGGGCGACGGCACGACGGTTGTGGGCCGGGTCGGGGACGACCTGGGCGGGACCGGTCGGGTCAGCGACGACCTGGGTGCCACAGGGCGGACCGGGGACAACGGCCTGCCGGGTGGTCGCGCGGACAACCTGCCCGGTGGCCGCGCCGATGACCTGGGCCGAGGGCCGTCCGGGAGCCGTGAGACACCGACCGGCGGCGGGGGCTCACGCGGCGGTGAGGGTCCCACCGGTGGCGGGCACGGCCACGGTGAGACGACTTCGGGTGGGCACGTGGAGACATCAGGTGCAGGGCACTCGGAAACCCCCTCAGGGGGCCATGGCGAGACCCCCTCCGGCAGTCACGGCGAGGGCTCCGCCTCGGGCCAGGGCGACACTACCGGGCAGCACCCGGAATCCGGCAGGGACAACCAAGCGGAACCCCCGGCGACACCTCCGGTCAACGACATCACCGATCTGCCGGGCGGAGACGGCGTGGTGCCGCCGCCCGGTGCGGGTGAGAAGCTCCTCGCGCAGCTGGACGAGAGCCAGGTGACGCGTTCCGGCGACCTCATCACCGAGGTGAACGGCCGTCCGGTCGCCAACTACCTGGACGACCTGTCCCGTGAGCGTGCCGACGCCTATCTGCAGGCCAAGGAAGCCAAGACCTGGCCACGGGCACAGACCGGAGCGTGCGCCGGTTCGGTCATGGATCTCCGCACCGGGCACGTCGTCGAGGGCATCAACGGCCCCCGGCCCGCCCATCCGATTCCGCTCTCCGAGTTGCACCCGACACTGCGGGCGCGCTACGACCAGATCGTCGACAACCCACCGCACCACGGGGACATCCTCAGCCATGCTGAGGTGAAGGCCGCGAACCAGCTCCTCTGGGCCCGCACGCAGGCAGGCCTGCCGGACGGCCCGGCGGCGCTGGCGGAGATGCGCGCCTCGGTCCAATTCCCTTACCTGGCCGACAAAGCGACCGGCACCTATCCCCGGGGCGCGCCGTTCTGCGGCAACTGCAACCATATGCTGGAAGGGGTACCGAGCAGCCACGGCCGTTACCTCAAGGACCCCGCAGGCCCCGAGAACTGGATTCCCTGATGACTCTTCCGCGTATCGACATCGACGATCCCGAGGTGGATTTCGACGACGGAGAGCGCCTCTTCTACCAGGGGGAGCTGTTCACCGGGGAAGTCGTCGAATACCAAGGCAGCGCGCTGGTCAGCCTGGAGACCTACCGCGACGGAATTGTGGACGGCCCCGTCAAGCAATGGTTCGAGAACGGGAACCTGCGAGCCGAAGGAAACATGCGCATGGGCTTTCCGGTCGGGGAGGCAAAGAGATGGCATCCCAACGGAACCCTCGCGGCCAAGCGCATCACGACCGAGGACGGCCATCGCCCACTCGCGGAATTCGAGTGGAACGAGAACGGCGAACAGATCCGGGCTTGGCAAGCCCCCGAGGGAACCAGGCAGGGATAACAGCTTCGCGGAGGACGGAAAGCAGAGGGCCGACGGTGGAGGGAACATGATGATCGTCGGCACTCCCGTCGCCCGGTGGGCCTGGGGACGTGACGACGGGGCTGCCGACGCTCTCCTGCTGTGCCTGCGTGATCTGCTGGCCGCGTATGCGGCGCTGGTCTCCCACCGCCTCGCGCTCGGCGAACCCGAAGTGCGCCTCAAGGTGCCCGAGTCGGGGAATCCGAGGAACCTCCTGTTCAAGGGCCAGCACCTTCCGGCTGGTCGAATTGACGGTGGCACCGGACGCTCCCGGAGTCTGGGCGGAACTGGCCGTGTTCCACGACATCTGGGGGCCCTTCGACTTCCGGGGCCTGCCCCATCCGGACGTGGAAAAGCAGAACGCCCCACGCCTCGCGGCGGCCCTCCAGTCACTCGACGCACTTCTGGGCGTCTCCGCCGAGCCCGGCGATCCCACGTACTTCGGCAGCGCCGAGGGACACGGCGTCAAGATCCCGGAGGTGATAGACGGCCGGGGACCGGACCTGACGGACCTGCCCTGACATCCGGGTACTGGCCTTGCCTGGCGGCACCCCGCACGTCGACGCGGGACCACCGCGCGTCGGGATCGTGGGCGGGCCGACACCGGAGCCACCCCATCCAGTGATGGGATCTGTGCTCAGCCGACCCAAGTCACTCGCTGGATGTACACGCGCTTCCGGTAGTCGATGATCTGGTACCACACCATGAGCGGCCCCATGGCGATCACTCGCAGGCCCTGTGGATTCGTGACGGTGGCCCCGTCGCCCGGATCCTGGCCCAATGACGCGAGCACGACGAGTTCCCGTTCGACCTCCTCGGCTGCCGTACGCGCCTCAACAGGAAGATCGCCGACCACCCAGTCCGGCTCTGCCCCGTATTCCTAAGCCCACTCAGGATCCGGCGGCACCTGGTCGTTCAATCCGCGATCTCCTGTTCGGCTTCGCGCAGAATCCTGTTGATCTCCGTCATGGCAGCGCGGAACTCCGGTTCGCCGGCGGCGCCGTCCTGCGAGATCCGCTCGGCCTCGTGCAGGCGGGCCGCCCGGACCGGGTCCCGCTCGATCGCCACGAAGACCCCCCAGCGTTTGAGGAAGAGCCGGAGCGGGGCCGTGCTCCCGGTCTGGCCGGCCTGGTCGAATGCCCGTCCGGCTTCCAGATCGAACTGCGGGAGGTCGACAAGGCTCAGCCGCTTCGCTGCCTCCCGCAACGCGTCCCTTGTCAACGGGGGCATCGGGATGATCGGCCCGTCGTGATGCACGGCCTGTGCGCTCATCCCTCGCTCCTCGCTCCTCGCTCCTCGCTCCTCGCTCTGCCGCCGATCGGCATCGTTCTGCCCGAACTCATCACTTGCCAGAGCAGCGGCGCGCGAGCACGTTTTCCGGCCCGGGAACGCGAGCCGGATCACGACCAAGGACGGTCACCGCCCGCTCGCAGAACTTGAGCGGGATGATCGCGGCGAGCAGACCCGTTGCCGGTACGCGGAGGGATCACACCCTCGGTAGCGAGGCCGCCGCCCAGTTCGAACCAGACCCCCTTCCCCGCTGCCCCCAAATGCTCGGTGCCCCAGCGGCCCCCCGTGACGGTGTCCACGATCCACAGGCCCCGGCCCGATTCGGCGTCGTAACCCTCGTGGAGGGACGGGGGTGTGCGGTCCCGGTCGTAGACGGTGACGCGTACGGCGCTGTCGTAGTCGTCCGTGTCCAGCAGTAACAGGGCGCCGCCCGAACCCTTCGCGTGTACGCAGGAGTTGGTGACCAGCTCGGAGGTGCAGAGCACGGCGTCGTCCACGAGGGCGTCGAGTTCGAGGGCACGGAGGACGGTGGTGACGAAGTCTCGGGCGACGCGGGGAGTGGTGGGGAGGAGGGGGCAGTTGAGTTGGTATTTGGGCATGGCTCGTCAACTCCAACTTGCTTGGGGCATGGGCGAGTTGAGGCACGGCGAGGCAGGGTGCACTCGGAGTGCCGGGCACGTCACCGAAGGTAGGGCGCAATGTATTGACGGAGCAACCCATACACACAGATTGGCACTCGACCGTGTGACCCGTGCCATGCTTGCCCGGCAGACTCGTTCAGCGGGACGACCAGGGAGAAGGGGCGGATGCCGCTAAGGAGCAACCCGACGGCCCGACAGCAGCGCCTGGGCGCCGAGGTGCGCAAGTTGCGTGAACGGGCTGGTATCACCGCCCGAGCAGCCGCCGCGTTCCTCGGTTCAAGCCCCATGCACCAGAGCCATGTGGAAACCGGCCGCGCCGGCATAAGCGGTGAGCGCATCCGCCGTCTGGCAGCCCACTGCTCATGCAACGACACGGCGTACGTCGAGGCCTTGGTGGACATGGCGAGCGAACGGGGCAAGGGGTGGTGGCAGGAGTACCGGGGTGGAATCGCCCCGCAAGGGCGCGACCTGGCGGAGTGTGAGCATCACGCCACTCGCATCCGCACCTTCCAAGTCATCCATGTTCCGGGCTTGCTGCAGACCGAGGACCATATGCGGGCCATGTTCAATTACGCGTCACCAGACGTGACGAAGGAGGACGTGGACACCTTTGTGGCCTTCCGCTTGCAGCGGCAGCAGACCATCGGCGGATCGCCTGGTAAGCCGTACGAAGCTGTCATCCACGAGGCGGCTCTCCGTATGCGGGTCGGCGGCCGCCGTACTGCTCTGCGACAACTGGAGCAAGTCCTTGAACGCTCCGAACGGGCCAACGTGACCGTACGCGTTCTGCCCTTCGACACTGAGGAGTTCGCCGGTAACGCGTACTCCATGCTCTATCTGCACGGCCCGGTCCCTCAGCTCGACACCGTGCAGATCGACACAGCCCACCGCGGCGAGTTCTTCAATGCCGAATCACACCTGATGCAGTATCAACGGCGCTATGAGCGAGTGTTGGCCACAGCTCTCCCGCCCACGGAGTCGCGTGACCTCATCACCCGCATCGCCCGCGATCTGTGAAAGGAACCGGCATGCGCGGCCCCTTCAACTGGCAGAAGTCGTCCTTCTCCGGCACGGATTCCGGCGACGACTGCGTCGAACTCGCTCCCACCCCCACCTCCATACGAATACGCGAGAGCGACACCCCCACCACCCACCTCACCACCACCCCCACCCCCCTCCACGCCCTCCTCACCACCCTCAAAGCAGGCACTCTTGGCCGTCATTGATCCGCAGCGGGCCCTCGGCACCGTGCTCGGCTCCGCCGTGGGCGACGCCCTCGGCGCCCCCTTCGAGTTCAGCCCCGAAGGGGCGTTCTCCGCGCGTTTCCCGAAGCCCGGCCACGGCGGGGAGATGTGCGGGGGCGGCGGCTGGGACCCCGGTGAGGCGACCGACGACACACAGATGGCCGTGCTCGTCGGGGAGTCACTCGTCGACTGCGGCGGGCTCGAACTGCCCGACGTCTTCCGGCGGTTCCAGCGCTGGGCGGCGGCCGACCCCAAGGACATCGGCATCCAGACCGAGGACGTACTCGGGAGCGGCGACCCCTGGGACCTGGCCGCAGCCCTCCACTTCCAGGTCAACCAACGTGCCGCGGGCAACGGCGCGTTGATGCGGGCGGCGACCTCGGCGGTGTACTTCGCGCCACAGGGCAGGGACGCCACCATGGACGCCGGCCGGAGGCTTTCCGCGCTCACGCACGGGGACCCGGCGGCCTGGGAGGGTACGGCGGTCTTCCACGAACTCGTACGGATCGCACTCGGCGGCGGCGACCCGATCGCCGCCCTGCCCGACATCCTGGAGGCCGTACCCCTCGGCCACCGGCCCCGGTACGCCACCGTCCTCTCCCCCACCTGGCACCCCGACGACGCAACGGAGTTCAACGGCGCCGTCTGGCCCTGCCTCGGCTCCGCCGTGTGGGCCCTGCGTACGACCGACTCGTACGAGGACGCCGTACGGGCCGCCGTCGACCTCGGCGGCGACACGGACACCGTCGCCGCCGTGACCGGTGGGCTCGCGGGGGCGGTGTACGGCGTCGACGGGATCCCGGAGCGGTGGCTGGAGCCGTTGCACGTACCCCTGCCGGGGTTCGGTGACCGGGTCCTGCGGGCGCCCGAACTCACCGATCTGGCCCGGAGGTTGGCTGTGTAGGTGGGGGATTGGTAAATCTGTCCCAGCTCGGGCGGCCGAAGAAAGGTTTCCCCGAGGCCGCGAGCGGGACAGATCCGCCAATTACCGCCGCCACCGCCCACAGGAGTCCCGCCCCTACGGACGCGGGTGTTGCAGGCCCCGGAGTAGCAGCTCGACCATGCGGCGGGGGTCGTAGCGGGGGTCGTGGCCGATGCAGAGGTTGCCGATGGCGCGCATCAGTTCGTAGGGCTGGGTGCCGGGAGGGATCTCGTCGGCGGCGACCGCGGCGTCGAGCAACTGGGCGCAGACGGGGACCAGGCGGTCCAGGAAGTAGGCGTGGAGCGCTTCGAAGCCGCTGCTGTCGGATTGCAGGGCGCCCGCCAGGCCGTGCTTCGTGACGAGGAAGTCGACGAAGAGGTCGACCCATTGGCGGAGTGCCGCGAGCGGGGAGTCGGCGCTTGCCAGCAGGGTGGGGCCGGCTTCGGCGCAGGCCTCGACCTGGTGGCGGTAGACGGCGACGACGAGATCCGCCCGGGTGGGGAAGTGGCGGTAGATCGTCCCCACCCCGACGCCCGCCTGGCACGCGATCTCACGGATGGGCGCGTCGACGCCCGAGGTGACGAACACCTCGGCGGCGGCGGCGAGCAGCGTCCGCCGGTTGCGTACCGCGTCGGCCCGTTTGCCTCGGGTGGGCTTCTCCTCGGACTCGGACTGGCCTGACTGGCCTTTTGTGGGCACTGCGTACTTCCTCCGACGATTCAGCGATCCGGCGACCGTTGACTAAGCGGAACGACGTTCCGTAGGTTTAGCGGAACAGCGCTCCGCTTTGAAGGGCAACTCATCATGCGCGAATCGGTTCACCCTGCCGCCACCTTAGGCTCGTCCGTTCCCGTCCTCTCGGTCAGTCCCGTCGTGCTGCCGGCTCCCGACCGGGCCGTGGACCTGGAGGTGCGGGTGTCCGCGCCCGTGACCGGGGGCGACCTGCCAGTCATCCTCCTCTCGCACGGCCAGGGCCACTCGAACCACCTCTCCTCCCTGAACGGCTACGCCCCCCTCGCCAACTTCTGGGCGGCGCACGGCTTCGTCGTCCTCCAGCCCACCCATCTGAGTTCGAGGTCGCTGAGCCTGGACCCCGACACCCCCGGAGCGCCGATGTTCTGGCGGTCGCGGGCCGAGGACATGTCGTTCGTCCTCGACCGGCTCGACGCGATCGAGGCCGCCGTCCCGCAGCTCGCCGGACGCCTGGACCACGGCAAGGTCGCTGTGGCCGGGCACTCGATGGGCGGGCACACCGCGAGCCTGCTGCTCGGCGCTCGGCTGATCGATCCGGACGACGGTACGGAAGTGGACCTGGCCGAGCCCCGGATCAAGGCGGGTGTGCTGCTCGCCGCGCCCGGCAGTGGTGGCGCCGCCCTCACCGAGTCCGCGGCCGAGGGTTTTCCGTTCCTCTCGACCATGGACTTCTCCAAGATGACGACGCCCACGCTCGTGGTCGTCGGCGACAAGGACGCCTCCACCCACTTGACGGTTCGGGGTCCGGTCTGGTTCACCGATCCTTACGTCCTCTCCCCCGGCCACAAGTCCCTGCTCACTCTGTTCGACGCGGAGCACGGCCTCGGCGGAGTCTCCGGGTACGACGTCGCCGAGACGACGGACGAGAGCCTTGCGCGGGTGTCCGTGGTCCAGCGCCTCACGTGGGCCTACTTCCGCTCGGAGCTGTACCCCGGGGACCCTGCCTGGCAGGCGGCGAGTGAGGCGCTGACGGCCGGCCCCGACCCGCTCGGAAAGGTCGAGTCCAAGTAGGCCCCAACACTCTCCCCGACCCGGACTACAGCGCCCGCAACCCCGCCGCCGTGGCCCGGGTCAGGCTCTCCAGGTAGCCCTTCGGCAGCTTCGGTGCCCGTACGACCACCGACCGCCAGTACAGCGGGCCGGAGATCAGGTCCAGCGCCAGGTCCTCGTCGACGCCCTCTCGGACCTCGCCGCGCGCGACGGCCGCCGCCACGATCCCCGTGGCCACACTCTGCTGCCCCTCCCGCAGCGCCTTCTGCATGGCCTCGGCGATCTCGGGGTTGCGGGCGGCCTCGGCCTGGAGGTCGGGGATGATCTGGCCGGCGACGGGGTGGCGCAGGGCGCGGGACGTGACCTCGTACAGCAGCCGCAGATCCCCCTCCAACGAGCCCGTGTCCGGCAGCGGGAGGCCCTGCACCGCCACCGCCGAGACCAGGTCGAGGACCAGGTGGAGCTTGGAGCGCCAGCGGCGGTACACCGCCGTCTTGCCGACGCCCGCCCGCCGAGCGATGCCCTCGATGGACACCCGTGCGTAGCCGACGGCGGCCAGTTCCTCGAAGACCGCCGCGCGGATCGCCTCCGTCACATCCTCGCGCAGCACGGCCGCCCCGGCGGGCGCCCGGCGGCGGCGCGGCGGAGTGCGCTCGGCTCCCGCCCCGGCCCCGGCTCCCGCCTCGGCCCCCTTACCGGCGTCGGCGTTAGTCGTCATGCGCAACAGCATAGGGGCGTAACGACGAAACGGTTGCGTTCCGACGTCGCATCGGCTTACGCTCACGTTGCGACGATACGGTCCCGTCCCGACGTAAGAACGAGGCCGAGTACGGGACCACCCCCCACTACCGAAAGCAGCGGATGTGAGTCAGGTCCTCCACACACCGCCACCGACCACGAAGACCGGCCCCGCCGCGACGCCCGCCGAGTCCCCCGCGCAGCTCGCCGCGCGGTACGGCCTCAGCGTCAGCGGGGCCCGCCCCACCCTGCGCGAGTACGTACGGCGGTTGTGGGCCCGGCGGCACTTCATCACCGCCTTCGCCACGGCGAAGCTGACCGCGCAGTACAGCCAGGCGAAGCTCGGCCAGGTCTGGCAGATCGTGAACCCGCTGCTCAACGCGGCGGTCTACTACCTCATCTTCGGCGTCCTCATGGGCACCAAGCACGGCGTGCCGGACTACGTACCGTTCCTGGTCACCGGTGTGTTCGTGTGGACGTTCACGCAGAGCTCGATCATGGCCGGCACCCGGGCCATATCCGGCAGCCTCGGCCTGGTCCGCGCCCTGCACTTCCCCCGGGCCTCGCTCCCCCTGTCGTACTGCCTGCAACAGCTTCAGCAGCTGCTGTTCTCCATGGCCGCGCTGGTCGTGATCCTGCTCGCGTTCGGGGTGCCGGTCGCCGCGTCCTGGCTGCTGATCCTGCCCGCGCTGACGCTGCAGTTCATGTTCAACGCCGGGGTCGCGATGGTCATGGCGCGCGTCGGCGCCAAGACCCCCGACATCGCGCAGCTGATGCCGTTCGTACTGCGGACGTGGATGTACGCGTCGGGCGTGATGTTCAGCATGGACAAGATCCTCGCCGACCGTGATCTGCCGCAATTCGCGCACGTTCTGCTGGAGTACAACCCGGCGGTCCTCTACATCGACCTCATGCGGTTCGCGCTCATCGACAGCTTCGAGGCGCACCAGCTTCCGCCGCACGTGTGGGCCGCGGCCCTCGGCTGGGCGCTCCTCGCGGGCATCGGCGGGTTCATCTACTTCTGGAAGGCTGAGGAGACGTACGGCCGTGGCTGACACCATCACCGGCCCGCACTCGCGGGCCACCGACACCACCGCTACCGAGCGCGTCCCCACCGTCGTCGTCGACGGTGTCGACATCGTCTACCGCGTCAACGGCACGGGGGCCGGACGCGGCAGCGCCACCGCCGCGCTCAACCGCATCCTGCGGCGGAAGAAGACCGAGAAGGCGGCCGGTGTGCGCAAGGTGCACGCCGTGCGGAACGTCTCCTTCACCGCGTACCGGGGCGAGGCCATCGGCCTCATCGGCACGAACGGGTCCGGCAAGTCCACACTGCTCAAGGCCGTCGCCGGGCTCCTTCCGGTCGAGAACGGGCGCATCTACACGGACGGTCAGCCGTCCCTCCTCGGCGTCAACGCCGCGCTGATGAACGACCTCACCGGTGAGCGCAACGTCCATCTCGGGGGGCTCGCGATGGGGATGTCCCGGGAGCAGGTCAGGGAGCGGTATCAGGAGATCGTCGACTTCTCCGGGATCAACGAGAAGGGGGACTTCATCACGTTGCCCATGCGGACGTACTCCTCCGGGATGGCGGCGCGGCTGCGGTTCTCCATCGCCGCGGCCAAGGATCACGATGTGCTGCTGATCGACGAGGCGTTGGCTACGGGTGACGCCTCATTCCGGAAGCGGTCGGAGGCGCGGATTCGGGAGCTGCGGAAGAACGCGGGGACCGTGTTTCTTGTGAGCCACAACAACAAGTCGATCCGGGATACGTGTGATCGGGTGTTGTGGTTGGAGAGGGGGGAGTTGCGGATGGATGGGGCTACGGAGGATGTGCTTAAGGAGTACGAGAAGTTCACCGGGGGGAAGAAGTAGGGCGCGCGCCTTATAGCTCGGGGGGAACTGTTGTGTCGCGACTGCGGGTTGGTTGTGGCTTGTCGCGCAGTTCCCCGCGCCCCTTAAAAGCAGGGGTTCACCTCTCCAGGAAGGTGAACAAGGCCTCCCACCTGTCTACGATCTCCTCCGCCCCGTACCGTCGGATGTTCTCCCTCGCCGTCTCGCCCATCCTGTCCCGTAGGCCCTTGTCCGACATCAACTGGTCCAGCTTGCACGCCAGTTCCCCCGTGTTGCCCGGGCGGGCCAAGAGGCCGTTCTCGCCGTCGGCGATGATCTCGTGGACGCCGGGGGCGCAGTCGAAGGCCGCGCAGGGGACTGCCATGGCCATGGCTTCCATGAGGGCGAGGGGGAAGCCCTCGCCCCTCGATGACAGGGCGAAGACCGAGCCGCCCCGCAACGCGCCCGGTACATCGCTCGTGCGGCCCATCCACCTCACCGAGGCGTCGAGGCCCAGGGCTGTGCACTGCTTCCGCAGCAGCTCCTCGTCCTCGCCCGAGCCGTAGATCTTGAGGGTCCAGTCGGGGTGGCGGGGGGCCAGCTCGGACCAGGTGTCGAGGAGCATGTCGACGCCCTTCTCGTCGCTGAGGCGGCCGATGCTGATGACGGACTTCTCGGTGCGGGGGGAGGGGGTGTCGGGGAGCCAGGGGACGGCGTTCGGGATGAACGAGGTGTTGTCGAGGCCCTCGGTGATCCAGCGGTCGGCGTCCTCGCGGGTGAGGACGAGCATGCGGTCGACGTCACGGTAGTGCTTGAGGACGCGCCGGAAGCGGGAGCTCGCCTTGGACGTCTCGTAGGACTCGTGGCTCATGCCGATGACGGTCAGGCCGGTCGTGTCGGCAAGCCTCACCCACTCCATCGCCCACACCTGGGTCACGATGACCACCCCGCCGGGGCGCGCGGCGGCGAAGAGCCGGGTCAGTCGGGTCGCCCGGTCGCGCATGCTCGCGTCCCGCGCCCGGCCGGGGGCCGGCGGCTGGCCGTCGTACAACCTCGCCGTGGGGTACGGGAGTTCGCCGAGGTCGTGCGGGTCCTCGGGGGTGGTGATGCCGATGACGTGGACGCGGTGGCCGCGCTCGGTGAAGAGCCGGGCCATATGGTGCGACCAGCTGGTCACACCGCCCATCTCGTCCACGCTGTTGGAGACCAGGAAGATGTCCCGCTGGATGTCCCTCTGCCCGCCGGTCACTTGCGCCTCCACTCGGAGAAGAACTCGTCCACGATCCGCCGCGCCGCCGTGCCCTTGTCGTACTCGCCGAAGTCCGCGACGAAGCGCTCGCGGGCGGACGCGTACTTGACCGACTGCTCCTCCAGCGTCGACGCCGTCAGCAGGGCGTGCAGTTCGTCCTCCGTGCGTACGACCGGGCCCGGGGCCCGTTCCAAGAGGTCGAAGTACGTGCCTCGGCCCTCGTGCACGTACTCCTCGTAGTCGTACGTGAAGAAGAGCATCGGGCGGTCCAGCAGGGCGTAGTCGAACATCACCGACGAGTAGTCCGTGATCAGGGCGTCGGCGAGGGCCAGGACGGGGGTCACGTCGTGGTGTGCCGATACGTCGATGACCCGGCCTCTGACCGACGGCGGGAGCACGACGTGGTTGAGGTAGTGGGCGCGGACGAGGAGGACGTACTCGTCGCCGAACGTCTCCGCGAAGCGCTCCACGTCGAAGGGGAGGGAGAAACGGCGTTGGCCGTGATGGCGGAAGGTGGGGGCGTACAGGAGGATCTTCTTGTTCGCCGGGATGCCCAACTCGGCCGCCAGCGGCGGGCGTTCAGTCGCCCCTCGTGCCTGCACCAGCTCGTCGTTGCGCGGGTAGCCCACCCGTAGCAGCGTCTTCTCGCTCAGCCGGAATGCCTTCGCCAGGGTGTGGACGTCGTGCTCCGAGCGGATCAGGAAGTGGTCGAAGCGGTCCAGGGTGCGCTGCTGTTCCGCCTGCTCGGCGCGGGACTTGAGTTTCCAGCCGGGCTCGTCGAAGCCCATCCGCTTGAGCGCGGAGCCGTGCCAGGTCTGGAGGTAGGCCGTGCCGGGGCGCTTGGTCAGCTTCAGCGGGTAGCTCTGGTTGTCGATCCAGAACTCGGCGCGGGCCAGCGCCCGTAGGTAGGGCAGGGACCAGCGGCGTACGAGCGTGGCGTCGGAGGGGAAGCCGTCGGGCTTGCCCGAGTACGACCACACCGCTTCGAAGTCGAGGCCCTGGCGGCGCATCTCCTCGTAGATCGCCCGAGGGCTGTCGCTGTACTGCCGGCCGAGGTGGCTCTCGAAGACCACCAGGCGCTTGTGCACCGGCATCCGCAGGAAAACCTCGTGATAAAGGCGGATTTTGGTGTCCCCGGAGGTGGCCCTCTTGCGCAGCGCCTTCGCCTTGCGGTAGCCGGACTTGGCGAGCCGACCGGGGGTGCCCCGGAGGCCTCGGGTGACGAGGACGTTCGCCTTCTTGTCGGGGACGAGGCGAAAGGCGAGGTGGCCGCGGGCGGAGATCTGCGGTGCGACGCGGTCGGCGACCAGGCGGGTGAGACGGGGGCGGACCGGCAACTCGCCGGTGGCCAGGTCCGGTTCGGCGGCGGTGAGACGGCTGGTGGTGCGCTTTCCGTCGACGTCGAGGTGGAGGCGTACGTCCCACACGGCATCCACGATGCCGAGCGGGCGGAGGGTCTTCGACACGTTCGCCGTGGCCTGCCAGTTCACGTACGCGCCCCCGTGGCGCACCTCCGGCACCGGGACGCGGAAGGTCCGAAAGCGTACGCCCGGGCGGCGGGCGTAGAACTCCAGCTCGGCGGTGAGCCGGGCGGCGGGCGGGATGACGCCGAGGGGGTTGGTGACGCGGCCGGCGAGGCGGACGACGCCGCCGCCGTCCTCCTGCCGGTACTCGGTGAGCTCGTTGCGGAGGAACAGCTTCTCGACGGAGCGGGAGTGGTAGCCGAGTTCGGTGACGTCGAGGATGCGGCGGGCGAAGGGATCCGTCAGGTGCCCGGCGTCGCACCAGTAGATCCGTCCGTCGCGCTCGACGAGCGGGGCGGAGACCTTGTCGCGGTTGGTGAGCGTGTCCACGGCGGGCAGCAGGTTGGCCCAGTCGCTCTCGCGCAGGAGATACGCGCAGATCGCGTGGATGGGCTCGACCTCGTCGTACGCGGCCGGGTCGATCGACGTCAGATAGGCGCGGGCGAGCGCGGCGAACTCCTGGCGGTAGGCGGCATCCCGGAAGGGCAGATCACGCAGGTGCAGCACCAGGTCGTGCTTGAGGAACTTGACGTCCTTGTGGAACTTCAGCGCCCCCATGTCCCGGTCGGCGAGCAGCCGGTCGACCCTGCGGTGGATCTCCATGCGGTGCGCGAAGTTGGCGATCTCGGCACGGCGGTTGCTGATCGACTTGGCGGCGGCCGACTCTGTGACATTCCAGTCGTAGACGCGGTTCGGGATGAGGGTGATCCGGCGGGCGGCCGCGTACGCCTGGGCGGAGAAGAAGAGGTCCTCGTAGTGGATGCCGACGGGGAATTCCAGGCCGCCCTCGACGAGGAAGTCCCGGCGGTAGCACTTGTTGGTCGACAGAGTGTCGTAGACCAGCAGGTCGGGGAGTTCGGAGATCGAGTCGAGGGTACGGGTGCGGGCGTACAGCCACGGGTACCACTTGACCTCCTTGCGCGTGCGCGTGTCCACGTGGACGCGGACGCAGAGGCCGGAGACGAGGTCGGCGCCGGTGGTCTCGGCCGCCTCCAGCATGTTCCGGCAGGCGTTGCGCTCCAGGACGTCGTCGCTGTCGAGGAAGAGGACGTACTCGCCCCGGGTCTCGCGGATGCCGTGGTTGCGGGGCGCGCCGCAGCCGCCGCTGTTCTCGGGGAGCCGGTACGCCCGTACGCGGTCGGGGTGCTCGGCGGCGAGGCGCCGGGCCGTCTCGTACGAGCCGTCCGTGCTGTGGTCGTCGACGATCACGACCTCGACGCTCCGCAGCGTCTGCTCCAGCACCGACCGTACGGCGGTGGGCAGCCTGGCCTCGTCGTTGTAGACGATCACGACGACGGACATGGCGGGTCGCTGGTCCACGCCGACATTCACCCCATTAGTTCTGTTCATCCGTGCTTCACCCCTCTATAAGCCGTGAGGGGCTTGGGGTCTACTTTGCTAGATGTCCGTGGGCGCGTGCGGGTTCCTTGGACGCTCCTGGCTTCCTTTGCCGTGCACGGGTTCCTTCGGTGGCCCCGAGGGGATCCACGGGCCCAACGCGCCGCGATACGCTCCGGATACGACTGTGAGTGGAGGGGGCCGGTGGATGCGCGGGGTCGTACCTGAGGCACTGCGGGCGGAGGATCCGCGGGAGATCGCCGGGTACCCGTTGTACGCCCGCATCGGCGAGGGCGGCATGGGCACGGTCTACCTCTCCCGCAGCCGGGGCGGTCAGCCGGTCGCGCTGAAGCTGGTCCGTGCCGAGTACGCCGACAGCCCGGCCTTCCGTGAGCGCTTCGCCCGCGAGGTCGCGGCCGGGCGCCGGGTCTCCGGCTACCACCTGGTGCCGATCGTCGACCACGACGCGGAGGCGGAGCGCCCTTGGCTGGCCACCCGCTACATCCCCGGCGTCCCCCTCGACCAGGTCCTTCAGACCCACGGGCCCCTCCCCATGCCCGCCGTCCTCCACCTGCTGGCCTGCGCCGCGTACGCGCTCGACGCCGTACACACCGCCGGGGTGATCCATCGCGACGTCAAGCCCGCCAACCTCCTGCTCGCCGCCGACGGGCCCTGGCTGCTCGACTTCGGCATCGCCCGCGCGGCCGGCTCCGCCACGCTCACCACGGCCGGGCGCCTGATCGGCACCCCGCGCTACATGTCCCCCGAGCACGCCCTCGGCCGCCGGGTCACCTCGGCATCCGACGTCTTCGCGCTCGGCCTGATCGCGGCGGTCGCCGCCACCGGACGCCACCCGTACGGCAGGGGCAACCCCCTCGCCATCGCCACGCGTATCGCGGCGACCGATGTCACCCCGCCCACCCTCGATGGCATCGACCGCCCCCTCCTCGACGTCATCCGCCGCTGCCTCACCCCCGACCCGGCCGCCCGCCCCACGGCCGCCGCCATCGCCGAACACTGCGCGGGGGCGGCCCGCCGGGACGTCCGCGACTTCACCGCGTGGCTGCCGGGTCCCGTGGCGACCAGCGTCGCCATCATCGAGACGGCCTTCCGCACGCTGTCTTTGTCGGAGGCCCCGACAGCCCCGGCCCACTTGGCGGAGGCTCCGACGGTGCGGAGGGTTCCGGCGACGGCGCCGATCACGGTGCGGGATGAGGAGTGGCAGCGGAGGGTACGGCGGGAGCCGTAGCCGTGCGCGACAGAGCTCGGTCGGTCCGGGTTCCGTGGCGACTGCGGGTGATTCGTGGTTGCTCGCGCAGTTCCCCGCGTCAAGCCCCCACCCACCCGCACATACAAGCGCACCGCAAGCACCCCCTCGGGGAACCACAACACCACCCCCAACTGTCATAAGCGGCGTATAAAATCACGGGACTTGCACCTTGGGGGAGGCTTCCATTAGCACCAGCACTGGCGACATCCTGAGCCCTCTGGGGCCACAGGATCCGCGAGAAACCGCCGGCTACCAGTTGACCGCCCGCATCGGCGAAGGCGGCATGGGCACGGTCTACCTGTCCCACACCCGCGGCGGCCAGCCGGTCGCGCTGAAGGTGATCCGCCGTGAGTACGGCCAGGACCCGGACTTCCGGCGCCGTTTCGAGCAGGAGGTCCAGGCGGCCCGCCGGGTGCAGGGCTACCACATCGTCCCGGTCGTCGACCACGACACCACCGGCGAACTCCCCTGGCTGGCCTCGGCGTTCATCGCGGGCATCCCCCTGCACGACGCGCTCGTCGCCTTCGGCCCGCTCCCCCTGCCCGCCGTGTTCCAGCTGGTCGGCTGCGCGGCCCGCGCCCTGACGTCGATCCACGCGGCCGGCGTCATCCATCGCGACCTCAAGCCCAGCAACATCCTGCTGGGCTCCCAGGGCCCGTACGTCATCGACTTCGGCATCGCCCGCGCCGCCGACGCCACCCAACTCACCCAGTCCGGCGGCCTGATCGGCACCCCGCAGTACATGTCGCCGGAGCACGCCCTCGGTGAGACGGTCACCCCGGCGACCGACGTCTTCTCGCTCGGCCTGATCGCGGCGGTCGCGGCCACCGGACGCCACCCGTACGGCGACGGCGGCGCCATCACGATCGCCGCGCAGATCGCCAACACGGCCCAGCGCCCGCCGAAACTGGACGGCTACGACGACACGTTGCGCCCCCTGCTGGAGCGTTGCCTGACCGCCGACCCGGCCGGGCGCATCGGCACGGAGGAACTGGCCGCGCTCTGCCAGGAGTCGGCGGGCCGGGGCCTCAGCGACTTCAACGGCTGGCTCCCGGCCCCGCTCACCGCCGACATCGCCCGCCGCGAACAATCCGCCCAAGCCCCGCCCCAGCCCACGGCACCCCAAATGCCGACCGCGCCGCCCCCGACGATGCCCCCGCAGGACCCGGCTCCGGGCACCACCCAGGGCGTACCTCAGGCACCCCCGCCCACCGGTTTCGGCCCGGCCCCCCAGGGCCCGGCGGCCCCGGGCTACGGCTACCCGCCCCCCGCACCCCACACCTACAACCTCACCCCCCAGTCCCCCGCCCCCGCCCCGGCCGCCCCCAAGAAGAGCCGCCGCGGCCTGAAGGCGGCCCTCATCGCCCTCGTCCTGGTCCTCGTGGCCGGCTCGGGCGCGGCGGCCGCGGTGTGGGTGCTGGGCAAGAAGAACGACGGCGACAGCAGCGACACCACGAGCGGCGGCAAAGCGTCCTCGACACCGAGCCCGACCCCCACCGAGTCCGGCTCCGGCTCCGGCTCCGGCTCCGGCGGGCTGGGCGGCGAGAGTGAGGGGACAGACCCGAGCGACTCCCCCACCGTGCCCGAGAACGCGACGTACACGGCGGTCTTCGAGAACAAGTCCTTCACCCTCCGCACCCCCACCGGCTCGGACTACGTCTATGTCGACCTCGACAAGCCGGAGGTCGACATCAAGGCCGAAATGCTCGACAACGTGCGGGACATGTACCTCGACAACAGCCACTGGTACTTCGAGAACACGGTGGGCAAAAGCGGGGGCGCCACCCCCCAGGAGTGCGCCGAAGGCACGGGGACGGACGCCCTGCCCGAGACCCTGGACTCCGAGTACTTCGGCGCGGAGACGGAGATCGACAAGGGCGACAGGCTCTGCACGTTCACCAAGTCCGGCAACCTCGCCATGTACGAGATCACCGCGCTGACCCCGGGCGAGTACAGCTGGGAAGTGCCCACGGTCGAGGGCAAGGTGACACTCTGGAAGGTCACCGAGTAACCCGGCGACGCACGCGAACGGGGGCGCCCCAAAACCTTGGGGCGCCCCCGTTGCCGTACCCCGTACCCCTACGAGTGGCTGCGCAGCAGCGTCCGCATCGTCCGCATCGCCACCGACAGGTTCGCCAGGTCGAACGCGTCGGAGCTCTGGATGTCCTCCAGGGTGATCTTCGCCCGGCCGAGGATCGCGGAGTTCTTCTGCTCCCACAGCTTGAAGCGCTGTTCGGGCGTGGACGTGCCGTTCCCGGCGGCAAGGACGTCGGCGGTGAGGGCCGAGTGGGCGGCGTACAGGTCCTCGCGGATCGCGGCGCGGGCCATGGACTGCCAGCGGTCGGCGCGCGGCAGTTCGATGATGCGGTCCATGAGCCGGCTGATGCGCAGTCGGTCGGCGAGGTCGTAGTAGACCTCGGCGACGGCCAGGGGCTCCTTGTCCATGCGGTCGGCGACCGAGACCACGTCGAGCGCCGGGAAGGCGGAGGAGAACCCGGAGACACGTGTCGCCAGCTCGTCGGGGACGCCGGCGGCCGTCAGCTCGTCGTAGATCTTCTGGTACCACTCCAGGTCCGCGCCGCGCAGCAGCTTGGGCAGCTCGCCCCAGACCTGGTTCACGCCCTCGGAGAAGAACGCGATGGTCTCGGTGAGCTGCAGCGGCTGCGGCCGGTTGTTGAGCAGCCAGCGCGTACCGCGCTCTACGAGGCGGCGGGAGTGCAGCCGGATCCGGGTCTGGACGTCGGCGGCGACCTTGTTGTCCAGCGCCTCGACGCCGTCCCACACCGCGCCCGACCCGAAGATCGCACGGGACGCGGTCTGCGCCCGGACGATCTCCTCCAGCGAGGCCCCGGTCTCCTCCCGCAGCCGGTGCAGGAAGCTCGTACCGCCCGTGTTGACCGTGTCGTTGACCAGCAGGGTCGTGACGATCTCACGGCTCAGCGGGTGGCTGTCGATGTGCTCGGGGAACTGCTCGCTCAGCGCCGTCGGGAAGTACGCGTGCAGCAGGCGCCGCAGATAGGCGTCGTCGGGCAGTGAGGTGTGCAGCAGCTCCTCGGCGACGGTGATCTTCGTGTAGGCGAGGAGGACGGCCGTCTCGGGGCCGGTGAGGCCGTGGCCGGTGCTCAGGCGCTCGCGGATCTGCCGTTCGGTGGGCAGGAATTCGAGCGCGCGGTCGAGGTGGCCCTCCCTGACCAGGTGGCGCATGAAGCGCTGCTGGGCGTGGAGCATGTCCTTGGACTGGGCGAGGGCGTTGGCGATGGCCGTGTTCTGCGCGTAGTTGTTGCGCAGGACGAGGTGGCCGACCTCGTCGGTCATCTCGGCGAGCAGCTTGTTGCGCTGCTTGACGGTCATGTCGCCGTCCGCGACGAGGCCGTTGAGGAGGATCTTGATGTTCACCTCGTGGTCGGAGGTGTCCACGCCGGCGCTGTTGTCGATGGCGTCGGTGTTGACGCGGCCGCCGTTCTGCGCGAACTCGATCCGGCCCAGCTGGGTGAGTCCGAGGTTGCCGCCCTCGCCGACGACCTGGACGCGCAGGTCGGCGCCGTCGACGCGGATGGCGTCGTTGGCCTTGTCGCCGACGTCGGCGTGCGACTCGGTCGAGGCCTTGACGTACGTGCCGATGCCGCCGTTCCACAGCAGGTCGACCGGCGCCTTGAGGATCGCCTTCATCAGGTCGGCCGGCGTCATCTTGGAGATCTTCCCCTCGATGCCGAGGGCCTCCCGGATGTGGCTGTTGACCGGGATCGCCTTGGCGGTGCGCGGGAAGACGCCGCCGCCGGTCGAGATCAGCTCGGTGCTGTAGTCCTCCCAGGAGCTGCGCGGGAGTTCGAAGACGCGGCGGCGCTCGGCGTAGGAGGTGGCCGCGTCCGGGTGGGGGTCGATGAAGATGTGCCGGTGGTCGAAGGCGGCGACGAGGCGGATGTGCTCGCTGAGGAGCATGCCGTTGCCGAACACGTCACCGGACATGTCACCGATGCCGACGACCGTGAAGTCCTGGGTCTGGGTGTCAACGCCCAACTCCCGGAAGTGCCGCCTGACGGACTCCCAGGCGCCGCGGGCGGTGATGCCCATGCCCTTGTGGTCGTAGCCGGCGCTGCCGCCGGAGGCGAAGGCGTCCCCGAGCCAGAAGTTGTAGCTCTGGGCGACCTCGTTGGCGATGTCGGAGAAGGTCGCGGTGCCCTTGTCGGCGGCGACGACGAGGTAGGTGTCGTCCTCGTCGTGCCGTACGACGTCGGCGGGCGGCGTGACCTCGCCCGCGACCATGTTGTCGGTGATGTCGAGCAGCGCGGAGATGAACGTCTTGTAGCTGCGGATGCCCTCGGCGAGCCAGGCGTCCCGGTCCACGGACGGGTCCGGCAGCTGCTTGGCGACGAAGCCGCCCTTGGCGCCGACGGGCACGATGACGGTGTTCTTCACCATCTGCGCCTTGACCAGGCCGAGGATCTCGGTCCGGAAGTCCTCCCGCCGGTCGGACCAGCGCAGACCCCCGCGGGCGACCTTGCCGAACCTGAGGTGCACGCCCTCGACGCGCGGCGAGTACACCCAGATCTCGAACGCCGGGCGCGGCGCCGGCAGGTCGGGCATGGCCTGCGGGTCGAACTTCATGGAGACGTAGTCGTGCGGCCTGCCGCCGGCCGCCTCCTGGAAGAAGTTCGTCCGCAGCGTCGCCTTGATGACGGTGAGGAAGGACCGAAGAATCCGGTCCTCATCCAGACTCGCCACCTGGTCGAGGGCCGCGTCGACCTCTTCGAGGAGCGCGTCGACGATCTCCCGTCCGGCCCGCTGCCGGTCCGGCGACATCCGCGCCTCGAACAGCGACACGAGCAGCCGGGTGGTGTGGACGTTGTTGCGGAGGGTGTCCTCCATGTAGTCCTGGCTGAACGTGGACCCGGCCTGCCGCAGGTACTTGGCGTACGCGCGCAGCACCATGGCCTGCCGCCAGGTGAGCCCGGCGCTCAGCACGAGCGCGTTGAACCCGTCGTTCTCGGCCTGCCCGGTCCAGGTCGCCGCGAAGGCCTCCTGCACCCGCTCCCGCGCGTCGTCCCCATGGAAGTCCCCGCCGGTCTTCGACTTGGGCATGCGCAGCCCGAAGTCGTAGATCCACGCCGTCGTACGGTCCGCGCAGCGCAGCTCGTACGGCCGCTCGTCGATGACCTCGACGCCGAGCCTGCTGAGGACGGGGAGCACGGCGGAGAGGGAGACGGACGCGCCCTTGCGGTAGATCTTGAACCGGCGCTCGTCGGGCGCGGCGCCCACGGGCTCGTACAGGCTGAGCTCGAAGTCCTCGTCCTGTTCGAGCTGTTCGAGGCGGACGAGGTCGGCGACGGCGGCGCGGGGGTTGTGGTCGGCCTTGTAGCCCTCGGGGAAGGCGTTGTTGTAGCGGCGCAGCAGCTCGGCGGCGTGCTCCTCGCCGAGTTCGGCGTTGAGCGCCTCGGCGAAGCCGTCGGCCCAGGAGCGGGCGGCCTCCACCAGCCGAGCCTCGACGCGCTCCTTGTCGGCGTCGGTCAGCTGCGGCAGCTCGGTGCCCTGCGGGACGCGGACCACGAAGTGCAGCCGGGAGAGGATCGACTCGGTGTTCCAGGCGGTGAAGTCGACGCTGATGCCGCCGAGTTCCTCCTTGAGGATGTCGATGATCCTCAGGCGTACGCCGGTGGTGTAGCGGTCGCGCGGCAGGTAGACGAGGGCGGAGTAGTAGCGCCCGTACTCGTCCTGGCGGAGGTACAGCCGCAGCCGCCTGCGCTCCTGCAGATAGAGCACGGAGGTGACGATGGACCGCAGCTCGTCGGGCGGGGTCTGGAACAGTTCGTCGCGCGGGTAGGTCTCCAGGATCTGCAGCAAGTCGCGCCCGTCGTGGCTGTTGGGCGAGAACCCTGCGCCCCGCAGCACCTCGTCCACCTTGCGCCGGATGACGGGCACCCGGCGTACGGACTCGGTGTAGGCGGCCGAGGAGAACAGCCCGAGGAACCGCCGCTCACCGACGACATTCCCGTCGGCGTCGAACTTCTTCACGCCCACGTAGTCGAGGTAGGAGGGCCGGTGCACGGTGGCACGGCTGTTGGCCTTCGTCAGGACGAGCAGCCTGTGCTCGCGGGCCTTGGCGCGGGCGTCGGCGGGCAGCCGCTCGAAGGAGGAGCTGACGGGGTGCTGGTCGCGCCCGGAGTGGTGCGGATCGGCGCGCAGGATGCCGAGCCCGGTCCCGGCGACGGCCGCCAGCGAGTCGTCCTCGCGCAGCTCGTACTCCCGGTACCCCAGGAAGGTGAAGTGGTCGTCGGCGAGCCAGCGCAGCAGCTCGCGGGCCTCCCCCACCTCCTGCTCGCGCAGGTCGTCGGCCGTGTACTCACTGGTCAGCCCCTCGGCGATACGGATCGCCGCGTCCCGCATCTTCTCCCAGTCCTCGACGGCCTCACGGACGTCGGACAGAACCCGCAGCAGATCATTGGTGATCTGCTTCAGATCGGACCGGTCGGTCTCACGGTCGATCTCGACGTGGATCCAGGACTCGATGTGCGCGTCGTGCGGCAGCGTCTCGCCCGCGGCGACCGAGGCGACAGCCGCGCCGACGGCCGTCGGTTCGGTGACCAGCTCGACGAGCTTCCCAGTCACATCCCGCCGCACCACGACCTGCGGATGGACGACGACGTGGATCCCGCGCCCCTGCCGTGACAGCTCATTGGTCACGGAGTCGACGAGGAAGGGCATGTCGTCCGTGACGACCTCGACGACGGAGTGGCTGCACGTCCAGCCGTTCTCCTCCACCGTGGGCGTATGGACCCGCACATTGGCCGTGCCCTGGGGGCGGTTCTCGGCCAGCCGGTAGTGGGAGAAGGCGGCTCCGAAGACGTCGACCGGGTCGCGGTCGCCCAGGTCCTCCGGGGCGGTGTGCAGGTAGTAGCGCTGGAGGAACGCGAGCACGGTGTCGTGGTCCGGGGCGCCGGACTTGCTCTCGCTCGTCGTCCCAGTCGGTAGCTGCCCCCCGACCGGGCTGTTCTCAGCTACCCGGGCGGCCCTCTCGAGCAGCTCGGCCTTGGCTTCGTCCAGCTTGGTCTGCATTGTCCTCTGGCTCCTGTCGCGCGCCGTTGCGTGACGTAGAAGGAAGTACGGTCTCGTCCCCTCCGACGCGCCACCACGACACGGGGTGTCCGGTCTGCTTCGACGCTATGACGCGGGGTGAGATGAGCGGGGGGTAATCGGCCATTCTCGATACGCGACAGGGGTGTGACGCTGCTCTCGGCGCCGCCGCCTGTCCACGGGATGCAGGGGATGCAGGGGGCGTTTTGAAAGCCCGATGCGGTACCCCGGGAGCCGCCACAGCGACTCCCTCCCACCCGCAAGGACCAGCGACCGCCGCCCGGCCACGGATGTCCTCCGTGCTCACCGGGCGCGAAGCAGGGACAACAAAGCCCCCGCGAACTATCGCGCTGATCACGCCACCAAGGCTATCGCTCCGGACGGGGGCCCCGTCATGAGCCGTATGTGTACAAAACCAAGGCTCCAACTTTGACACTCCGCACAGTACCAACCGCGCACGTTTGAGCTATGCGCCGCGCAGGCGAGCTTAGCGGGGGGGGAGGGGTGAAGCGCTCGGGGAGCGCCGGTTCTATCCAGCCCCTCCGGCGTTTGAGGAGCGGGGTCTGGGGCGGAGCCCCAGGATGGGAAGGGTAGGGGGCGGCGGGGGCGAGACAACCGAGCCGGACCCCGACAAACCCCCGCGCCCGCCCCGAACCCGCCCAGCCACTTGGCAAACCCCCACCCCGGAGGCACGTTGACGAAGGAAATCCGACCCAGCCCGACGAAGTCCACCGCACAGCCGAGGAGAGCCCCACCATGACAGCCAAGATCCTGATCATCACCGGCGACGCGGCGGAGTCCCTGGAGGTCCTGTACCCCTACCAACGCCTACGCGAAGAGGGCTACGACGTCCACATCGCCGCCCCCAGCCGCAAAACCCTCCGCTTCGTCGTCCACGACTTCGAACCCGGCTTCGACACCTACACGGAGAAGCCCGGCTACACCTGGCCCGCGGACCTGGCCTTCTCCGAGGTCGACCCCGGCCAGTACGCCGCCCTCGTCATCCCCGGCGGCCGAGCCCCCGAGTACCTCCGCAACGACCCCGAACTCCGCAAGATCCTCAAGTCCTTCTTCGACACCGACAAACCGGTCGCCCAGATCTGCCACGGCCCGTTGCTGACCGCCGCCGTGGACGCCCTCCACGGGCGCCGCGTCACCGCGTACCCCGCCCTGGAACCCGATATGCAGGCGGCCGGCGCGATCTTCCAGGACACCGAGGCCGTGGTCGACGGCGCCCTCGTCTCCGCCCGCGCCTGGCCGGATCACTCCCGCTGGATGCGCGAGTTCCTGACGGTACTGCGAGCGAAGGCACCGGCGACCTGAGCGGCACGCACCCGAAACCCCTAGGCCGCCAGCCGCTCGGCCTCTGCGACCGCCTCCTCCAACGTGTCCACCACCGGCACCCCGACCCCCTCCAAGCTGGCCCGACTGTGCGACCCCCCGGTGTAGAGCACGGCCCGCGCCCCCACATACCGCGCGGCGACCGCGTCATCGGCCGCGTCCCCGATCACGACCGTACGCTCCGGCTCCACCCCCACGAGCCGACGCAGATGCCGCACCATGTGCTCACTCTTGCTGCCCCCGGACGGCCCGGTCCGCCCGTCGACCCGTATGAAGTGCGACTCGATCCCGAATCCCCGCACCAACGGAACCAGTTCCTCGTGCACATACATGCTGAGGATCGACTGACTGCGCCCCGCCGACCGCCAGTCCGCGAGCAGCGCCGGCACCCCTTCGGTGAGGTCGCACGCGACCCGATGCTCCGCGTAGTACCGGTGGAAGATCCCGTCCATGACCTCCCACTCCTCGTCCGTCGGCAGCCGCCCGATCAACCGCTCGTAGAACTTCGGCACCGGCACGCAATAAAGCTCCCGGTACCGCTCCATCGTGAGCGGCTCGATCCCCAACTCCGCGAACGCCGCGTTCGTCGCCCCGATGATCGCCTCGTTGTCATGGAACAACGTCCCATTCCAGTCCCAGACGATGTGCGCCCCAGCTCCGTGCTTCCCCATGCCCAAGAACGTACCCCCCACCACTGACAACGCACCGTGACCATGAGTACGCCCACCGAACACGGAACCGAACCCAGTCGTGCGGCCCTCGTGCCGCCGGGGCAAACCCGCAACCAGGCAGGCAGGAACTCAGCCCCCCAGCCCACCCACGAGGTTCGGGATCTCCTGCGTCGCGTACCACAGCAACTCGTGGTCATCGGCCCCGTCCACGATGAACTGGGCGTCGTCGTCCCCCTGGTCCGCCGCTCCCAACGCGTCCACGGCCTCCCCCACCTCACCCTCCGCCTCCACGGAGTCGACGTGCACGGCCGCCGCCTTGGCCAACGGCACCGGCCCGGCAACCCGCACCTCCCCGAGCGCGGCCGGATCGAGCCCCCGATCGGGATCGGCGACCGCGTCCCGGTCAGCCACATCCACGGCCACGACAACCCGGCGCCGCACACCCCCCGGCTCCCCCGCCAACAACCGCAACGAGGCGAGCGCGGCCCGATTGAGCGCGGCGTACTCCAGCTCCTCGATGTCGTCGGACAGGTACCACTCCCGCAGGGCCGGCGTGACGGCGTACGCGATGAACGGCCCGTCCCCCAGCTCACCCGTCTTGTACGCCTCGGCGAGCCCGGGAAGGGTCAGGGGGACGTAGACGCGCATGGCAGGCCGCTTTCGTAGTCGTGTTCACCAACCCCGAAGAGGCCTCAACGAAGAGGCTCGGACGAGAGGCTTCGACGAGGGGTCTCCGCGAGGTCTCCGAGGAGTCTCGAAGGAGCTTCAGGATACGTGCGGGCGTCCCCTTTCGAGGTCCCACCCGACCCCCCGAACCCGTCCACCCCAGGCCCACCGCCTCACCCGGCCCACCCTTGCCCCACCAGGCCCGAACCCCCTCCACATCACCCTGATAGGTGAACATTTCGCGGCCTCCGCCGGACGCCGCCCTTCCTTGCGTACGCCCCCTCCGGCCTCGTACAAGATCCCCACCACGAAGTTACCGACAGGTATCAAGCGCCTGCACCGACGAACAGGGATCCCCATGAACAAGGTCATGACCAGGAAGAAGCGCAGCACCGGCACCCGCCCTCCCGTCCGCCACGACACCCGCCGCCCCGGCCGCACCCCCGCCCGCACAACTCCGGGAGACGACCGCCCCTCCACCGCACGAACCACAACCGGCCGACCCCAACCCCAGACCCCGACCTCGACCTCGACCTCGACCTCGACCTCGACCTCGACCTCGACCTCGACCTCGACCTCGACCAGATCCGTCCCCCAGCTCCGCCCCACCGACCACTTCGCCGACCTCCTCCTGGCCGTACTGAGCGGCCGGCGCCCCGTGCACAGCATGCTCCGCCACACCGCCGGCCGGGCCTACGACGAACTGGCCCGGCTCGCCGAACACGGCCCCCTGCGCACCACCCACGGCGTCCACCCGGTCGTACGCGACATCGGCTACTACGTCGCCGCCCCGGGCGCCCTGGAGGTCTTCGCCCGCATCGGTGCGGGCGACCGACTCCGCGCCATGGCCTTCCGCCTGGAACACGGCCCCGACCACCGCTGGCGCTGCACGGCCGTGGAACTGGGCGGCCCGAGGCTGCCACACGCGGACGGCGACTGAGCACGAACGCGTGAAGGGCCGGGCACCCAAAGATGCCCGGCCCTTCAGAGGCTCGCTGCCGCACCGCGGCGCTACGCCACTACCTCGCTCCGCAGCGTCGCGACCCTCACTTCTTGCGGCGACGCCCGCCCGCCTTGCCCTGCTGCTTGCGGCGCTCCGCGCGCGTGAGGCCGTCGGCCTCGGAGCGGACCGGCTCATCGTCGGGCAGGTCGCCCTCGACGATGCCGCCCTCGCCGTCCACGGTCGGCGCGGAGAAGTGCAGCCGGTCGCGACGCTGAGGGGCCTCCAGGCCCTTCGCGCGGATCTCCGGACGGGAGGCACCCGCCTGGGCCGGCACCGCCTCGCCCTTCTCCAGGGACGGCTTGGTGTCCTCGACCGGGACCTCCTCGACCTGCTGCTCGACCTGGACCTCCAGGTTGAACAGATAGCCGACGGACTCCTCCTTGATGCCCTCCATCATGGCCTGGAACATGTCGAAGCCCTCACGCTGGTACTCGACCAGCGGGTCCTTCTGGGCCATCGCGCGCAGGCCGATGCCCTCCTGGAGGTAGTCCATCTCGTAGAGGTGCTCACGCCACTTGCGGTCCAGCACCGACAGGACGACCCGGCGCTCCAGCTCACGCATGATCTCGGAGCCGAGCTGCGCCTCCCGCGCCTCGTACTGCTCGTGGATGTCGTCCTTGATGGACTCGGCGATGAACTCGGCGGTCAGCCCGGCCCGGTCGCCGGCCGCCTCCTCCAGCTCGTCGACGGTGACCTTCACCGGGTAGAGCTGCTTGAAGGCGCCCCACAGCCGGTCCAGGTCCCACTCCTCGGCGAAGCCCTCTGCGGTCTCGGCGCCGATGTACGCGTCGATCGTGTCGTCCATGAAGTGCTGGATCTGCTCGTGCAGGTCCTCGCCCTCCAGGACGCGGCGCCGCTCGCCGTAGATGACCTCGCGCTGCCGGTTGAGGACCTCGTCGTACTTGAGGACGTTCTTCCGGGTCTCGAAGTTCTGCTGCTCGACCTGCGACTGGGCGGAGGCGATCGCGCGCGTGACCATCTTGTTCTCGATCGGGACGTCGTCCGGCACGTTGGCCATGGACATCACGCGCTCGACCATCTGGGCCTTGAAGAGCCTCATCAGGTCGTCGCCGAGGGACAGGTAGAACCGCGACTCACCAGGGTCACCCTGACGACCGGAACGACCGCGCAGCTGGTTGTCGATACGACGCGACTCGTGCCGCTCGGTGCCCAGGACGTAGAGGCCGCCGAGGGACTCGACCTCGTCCTTCTCGGCCTTGACCGCCTCCTCGGCCTTCGCGAGGGCCTCGGGCAGGGCCTGGGCCCACTCCTCGATGTGCTCCTCGGGGTCGAGGCCGCGCTGGCGCAGCTCCGCCTCGGCGAGGTCCTCGGGGTTGCCGCCGAGCTTGATGTCCGTACCACGGCCGGCCATGTTCGTGGCCACCGTGACGGCGCCCTTGCGGCCGGCCTGGGCGACGATGATCGCCTCACGGTCGTGCTGCTTGGCGTTGAGCACCTCATGCTGGACACCACGCTTGGAGAGCTGCTGCGAGAGGTACTCGGACTTCTCGACCGACGTCGTACCGACGAGGATCGGCTGGCCCTTCTCGTGCTTCTCGACGATGTCGTCGACGACCGCCTCGAACTTCGCGACCTCGGTGCGGTAGATCAGGTCCGACTGGTCCTTGCGGACCATGGGGCGGTTGGTCGGGATCGGGACGACGCCGAGCTTGTAGATCTGGTGGAACTCGGCGGCCTCGGTCATCGCCGTACCAGTCATGCCGCAGAGACCGGGCCGTTCCTTGCCGTTGTGGTCGTGGCGCTTGTAGAGGCGGAAGAAGTTCTGCAGGGTGATCGTGGCGAGCGTCTGGTTCTCGTCCTTGATGTCCACCCCTTCCTTCGCCTCGATCGCCTGGTGCATGCCCTCGTTGTAGCGGCGGCCGGCGAGGATACGGCCGGTGTGCTCGTCGACGATCATGACTTCGCCGTCCATGACGACGTAGTCCTTGTCCTTCTTGAAGAGCTCCTTGGCCTTGATGGCGTTGTTCAGGTAGCCCACCAGAGGGGTGTTCACCGACTCGTAGAGGTTGTCGATGCCCAGCCAGTCCTCGACCTTGGAGACGCCGGACTCGTGGATGGCGACGGTGCGCTTCTTCTCGTCGACCTCGTAGTCGCCGGTCTCCTCGATGCCCTTCAGGGGGTTACCGGGCTCGCCCTTCTTCAGGCGCGTGACCAGCTTGGCGAAATCGCCGTACCACTTGGTGGCCTGGTCGGCCGGACCGGAGATGATCAGCGGCGTACGGGCCTCGTCGACGAGGATCGAGTCGACCTCGTCGACGATCGCGAAGTTGTGGCCGCGCTGGACCAGCTCGTCCTTGGACCACGCCATGTTGTCGCGCAGGTAGTCAAAACCGAACTCGTTGTTCGTGCCGTACGTGATGTCGCACGAGTACTGCTCGCGACGCTGGGCCGGCGTCATGTTGGCGAGGATGCAGCCGACGCTCAGACCCAGGAACTTGTGGACGCGACCCATCATCTCGGAGTCACGCTCGGCCAGGTAGTCGTTGACCGTGATCAGGTGGACGCCCTCACCGGACAGAGCGTTCAGATACGCGGGCAGCGTGCCGACGAGGGTCTTGCCCTCACCGGTCTTCATCTCGGCCACATAACCGAGGTGGAGGGCGGCGCCACCCATGATCTGCACGTCGTAGTGACGCTGGCCGAGCGCGCGCTTGGCGCCCTCGCGCACGGTGGCGAACGCCTCGGGGAGCAGGTCGTCCAGGCTCTCACCGTCGGCGTACCGCTGCTTGTACTCATCGGTGAGGGCGCGCAGCTCGGCGTCGGAGAGGTCGACGAAGTCCTCTTCGATGGAGTTGACCTGGTCCGCGATGCGGTGCAGCTTGCGCAGGATCTTGCCTTCGCCTGCACGCATGATCTTCGAGAGGACGGACACGGGGGTTTGTCTCCTTGCCGGTCGGGCCTGGGACGGTCGGTTTCAATGACACTTGGCAGTTTTCAATCACAGCTTGAGCAACGGCCATCGTAAGCGAGGACCCCACCGTGCCGGGAGGTCTGTCAGCGACAGCCACCAGGACAACGGACGGGCGTCACTGATGGTGCCGCGTTCCGCCCACGAAACGCACGAATTGTGCCCCTGTCCGCACGCCCCGTGCCTCCCGCCACCCGGGACCCTCCACAGGACGGCCGCAATTGAGATGGCGCCCTTCCGCCACGCCGAGCAGAATCGCCCGATGGAACCCGTCACCCTGACCACCGAGCGCCTGCTCCTGCGCACCGTGGACGCGCACGACACCGACACGGTGTACGCGGCCGCACAGGACCCGGACATCCAGCGCTGGACGACGATCCCCTCACCGTACCTGCGCGAGCACGCCGTGGGTTTCGTCGAGCAGGCGGTTCCCGAGGGCTGGACCAACGCCTCCATGTTCACCTTCGGCGTCTTCCTCCCCTCCGGGGAGCTGGCGGGCATGCTCGGCATCACCATGCGTTCCCTCGGCACCGCCGAGATCGGCTTCTGGGCCGCCAAGGAACACCGCCGCAACGGCTACATCACCGAGGCCACCCTCGCCGCCGCCCGCTGGGCCTTCACCGCCCTCGCCATCGACCGCCTCGAATGGCGCGCCGAAGTAGGCAACACCGCCTCCCGCGCGGTAGCCGAACACACCGGCTTCACCCTGGAAGGCACCCTCCGCTCCGCCCTCAACAACAACGGAGTCCGCCGCGACTGCTGGATAGCCTCCTTGCTCCCGTCCGACCTGGGCCTGCCTTCTACGGCGCCGTATCTGCCGGCGCCGTCATAGAACGCTTCCGCTCCCAGCTGCGGGCAATCGTGCCGCTGGGGCGACTACCCACCCCCGTCGCCATAGCTGCGGGCAATCGTGCCGCGCGGGCGGCTGCCCGCCAACGCAGCGGCACTGGGAAGTCGACCTGTCATAGCTGCCGTAGCTGCCGTAGCTGCCGTAGCTGCCGTAGCTGCGGGCGATCATGCCGCTGGGGCGGCACGGGTGGGCGCAGCGGCACCTCGTAGCGCCGAGCAGCGCACCCAACCCCCGCCCAGCCCCGGCGCCGGGCGCCGCACGACCGACCCCGAACCCAGCCCCGAATCCCCAGCTCACCCCAGCCTGTCAGTGGCCTCCCCTACGCTGCGCACCATGACACCCGACCCGCGCCCCACCACAGAACTCACCGCAGACGAGGCCCGCCGAATCGCCCTCCGGGCACAGGGCTTCCTCGGCGCCCCCGACCGCAGGTCCGGCGTCCGCGGCGTGCTCCGACACCTTGGCGCGGTCCAACTCGACACCATCTCGGTCCTCGCCCGCTCCCACGAACTCATCCCGTACGCCCGCCTCGGCGCCATAGGCCGCACCACAGTCGACAAGGCCTACTGGACCACCGCACCCACGGGCGCCCTTTCGGCACGCCCCCACGCCTTCGAGTACTGGTCCCACGCCGCCTGCATCCTCCCCATCGAGGAATGGCCCCACTTCGCCTTCCGCCGCCGCTCCTACCGCGCCCGCCCTCACTGGAACCACCCACTCCCCGACGGCGCCTACGACCGCGTCATCAAACAACTCCGCGCCGAGGGCCCCCTCACCGCAACGGAGTTGGGCGGCGCGAAACGCACCAGCGAATGGTGGGACTGGTCCGGCGAGAAGGTCGCCGTCGAACGCGCCCTGATGTACGGCGAGGTGGTCTGCGTGGAGCGCCGTGGCTGGAAACGGGTGTACGACCTGGCCGAGCGCGCCGTCCCGAACGCGCTGCTCCACGACGAACTGGACGACAGGGAGTGCCTGCGCCGCCTGATCCGCCAGGCCGGCGAGGCCCTGGGCGTCGGCACACGCGCGGACATCGCCGACTACCACCGCCTCAAGGCCGAGCAGTTCGACGAGGTGATCGCCGACTCCGGCCTGATCCCGGTGACGGTGCAGGGCTGGGGCAAACCCGCCTGGGCCGACCCGGCGGCCCTGGAAACCGCCCCGCGCGGCCGCCACCGTACGACGCTCCTCTCCCCGTTCGACTCCCTGATCTGGGAACGGGCCCGCACGGAACGGATCTTCGGCTTCACCCACCGCCTGGAGGCCTACGTCCCCAAACAGAAGCGTGTCCACGGCTACTTCGCGATGCCGGTCCTCGCCGGCGGCCGGCTGGTCGGCCGTGTCGACCCCGCCCGCGACGGCCGGACCCTGGTCGCCAAGCAGATCACTCTGGACGGTCCCAAAGCGATCCCCGCGGTGGCCCAAGCCCTGCTGGAGGCAGCGAGCTGGGTGGACTGCACCGACGTACGCGTGGAACGCGTGGCCCCCGAACTGCGCGAACCCCTCCTGAGAGCGCTCGCCTAGCGATTCTCAACGTGTCTCGACGGATCTCAGCGGATCTCGAGGATCTTCTCCCGCATCGCGTACACCACGGCCTCCATCCTGGAATGCAGCTGAAGCTTTTCCAGGATGTTGCGCACATGGTTCTTCACGGTGTTCTCGGAAATGAACAGCTCCTTGGCGATGTCCCGGTTGTTCATCCCCGTCGCCACGAGCTTGAGCACTTCGAGTTCCCGGTCCGTCAGCCGCGGCGCGGGCACCAGCCGCCGCTCGTCCGTCCGCTGGATCATGGACTTGAACTCGGTGAGCAGTTTCGACGCCATCGAGGGGCTGATCTGCGACTGCCCGTCGGCGACCGCGCGAATGGCCGTGGCCACCTCGTCCGTGGAGATCTCCTTGAGGAGATACCCGGTCGCACCGGCCTTGATCGCGTCGTAGAGGTCGGCCTCCTCGTCGCTGATCGTCAGCATGATGATCTTCGCGCTGGGGGCGACTTCCTTGATGGAGGTGCACGCCTCGATCCCGCCGCGCCTGGGCATCCGTACGTCCATCAGCACGATGTCCGGCAGCAGGTCCGCGGCCTTGTCGACCGCCTCCGCCCCGTCACCGGCCTCGCCGACGACCTGGATGTCCTCCTCGGCGGCGAGCACAATCTCCAGACCACGGCGGAAGAGCGCGTGGTCGTCCACGACAAGGACCCGGATGGGCTCCTTGCGTGGGGAGCCCGCGGGTCCCATGCCGACGGAGCTTTCGCCGGCATCCTCGTCACGCATCGGTCCGAAGCTGCTGTCCGCCATCGTTCCTCCCCCTGAAGGCCGTGGCCTGTGTTCCTGTGCCATCGCCAACCCAAGGCAACGGCCCGCCGGTTGGGGCCGGTTCGGCCATGATTTCATGCCCGGCCGACAGTGCGGTGACAGAGCGAGCCGCAAGGGGCCGCACACCGGTGCCCCTGGGGGCGCACGCGCGCTCCAGGGGCACCGGTTCAGCTGTCACCCGGCGCGGTCAGCCGCCGAGCGTGCCGCCCGCGGCGTCCGCATGCGCCTGGGCGACCATCGGGTCCGTGCTGAGGTGGATGACGCCGTAGTCGTAGGCGTGCCGCCGGTAGACGACACTCGGTTCCTTGGTCTCGGAGTCGACGAACAGATAGAAGTCGTGCCCGACCAGCTCCATCTCGTAGAGAGCCTGGTCGAGGGTCATCGGGGACGCGACATGGGTCTTCTCACGGACGATGAGGGGGCCTTCGCCCTTCACTTCCAGCGAGCCGATCCTCTTGGTGGGCACGCCCTCCGACTTCTCCTCGTCGGCGACGTATCCGTTGCCGTTGAGGGTCGCCACGCCCGGAACGTGGTCGGCGACCTCCGCGGCCGTGAGCCTGCGCGCGCCTCGGCGCGTGTAACGCTTGTCGTGCTGCTTGCGCAGCCGGGCTTCGAGCTTGTCCGCCGCCAGGTCGAGCGCCGCATAGGGATCGCTCGCCGCTGCCTCCGCCCGGATCACCGGTCCGCGGGAGTGGAGCGTGATCTCCACCCGGTCACTGCGGTCGGCCTGTCGGGGGTTGGGCTCCTTGGACACCTCGACGTCGAGGCTGATCACCTTGCCATCGAGCTTCTGGATCTTCTCCAGCTTCAGCTTCTCGGCCACGTGCTTGCGGAACCGCTCGGGCACCTCGGTCTTGCGGCCCTTGACGACGATGTCCACGCAGAACTCCGTTCCCGGATCGCTCCGCTCCACTGGCGGAGCATCTCCCTTGTGCACCAGGTTCCGGTTCGGTCCGGAACCGCGGACTCGGTGACTTCCACCTCCTCCTCCCCCGAGGACAAGATCTCCACCCCACCGAAGCGGGTGATTGCAGAAAACCCGCAGTACGGCATTCGGATATGTGGTGAACGGCTGGGGCCATTCCCGTACAACCGAACATATCTCGCCCGGACGGATGTCGTCACCCTCTACCGAGACGTACCTCCGTTCAGGTGAATAGGCCCTCTCATTACCTGCAACGATGCAAGTTCACTGTCAGTTCCGGTTTATCCGGAAAGAATCCGGCGGCGCCGCCACCACGGCCGCACAGATCCCGTCCCGGGCACCCTCCACACCGGCCATTCCCCTCACCCCGAACGTCCGGACCACCTCTTCCGCTGTTCGCCCCACGCCCGACGCCCTTACCGCCGGCCTCGGCGACGACCTCGCCTCCGGCCGCGTTACGGCCGACCTCACGGCCGAATCCCCTGCGACCGGCCGCGCGCCCGGCCCCCTTGCTGCTCGCCCCGCAGCCGACGCCCCTGAAATCGCGCACCCGGCCCGTGCCGCCCGCACCGCACGCGCCGCCTCCGAGAGCGAGGCGCCCGTCGTCATCAGGTCGTCCACGAGCACGACCCGACCACCGCCCAGCAGCCGAGCGCCCCCGGCCACCACCTCCAGAGCACCCGCGAGATTGTCCACTCGCTGCCGGGAGTCCAGCCCCGACTGATCGGCCACCGCACGCCGCTGCCGCAGCACCCCGGCTACCCGGGCCGACACCCCGGCACGCCTCAGCACCCCGGCGGCCGCGAGCGCGATCCGCCGGGCAGGGTCGTGCCCACGGGCTCGGATGGCGCGGCGGGCGGAGGGGACGGGGACGAGCAGTACGGGCTCTTCCTCCAGTACGTGCTCTTCCTCGGGGGCCCCGCCCCCTCCCCCACCCCTCCCCCACCGCATCTCACCCCACGTCTCGTCCAGCCCCGCCCGCACCGCCCCCGCCAAGGCCATACCCAGTGGTTCGGCGAGCGCCAGCGCACCCCGTTCCTTGTGCGCGAGCAGCGTGGCCCGTACCGCGTCCTCGTACGGAGCCGCCGCGTACACCACGGGCAGCCCCGAAGGCTCCGGCACCGGTCGCACCCGGCCCGGCGGGGCCCCGGTCAGCTCGGCGCGGCACTCCGGGCAGAGCACCGCGCGAGGTCTGCCGCAGCCTCCGCACTCGGCCGGCAGCACCAGATCCGTGAGGTCCTGCCACCACCCCCGCATGCCGACCACTGTGCCAATGCGGACGGGGCCGTGCCACCCCTGTGGAAAACCACCTGTGGACAACTCATCGCAACCGCACTCGGCGGTCACCCGCACGAGCGACACGCGAGCGAACGAGGCCACGCACGTCATCAATTGGCAGCTCAGTCCCACCAACACCCCACAAGCGAGGCATCCCGCTGAGACAGAACTGCCAATCGCCAACGCCCGAGGCCGCCACCCCGGACAACCCAAGGCCGCCACCCCGGACAACCCCAGACCGTCACCCCGGATAAACCGGCGCCGTCCCCTCCTTGACCACCGTCTGCCACTGCGAGCCCGGAGACAGGCGGACGATCCCGTCCGCCGAGTGGGCGACCAGGGGCTGGCTCTCGTCCTCGGAGGCGGCGATCTCCTCCACGCCGGTGAGGGGGGAGGGTGCCGGGCCGGACAGGGTGGAGCCGTCGACCTGGACGTACCGGGTCTGCTGCACACCACCGTGCTCGCGGCCGACCACCACGAGTCGGCTGTCGCCGGCCCAGGACATGGCGGAGACGTCCTCCAGATCCTGTGTCACGGATCGGAGTTCGACGATGGAGACGGTGGTGCCGTCCGCGTCGGCGTCCCGCTCGATCCGGCCGATGAACAGCGACCGCTCGCCGTCCTTCTCCACGATCAGCGCGGCCCGTACCCCGTCGGCGGCCACGCGCACCGCCTCGATGCGCCCGTCGAGCCCGGGTGTCCTGACCTCCAGCGGTTCGCCCATGCCGTCCGCCAGCACCAGCAGCCGGGGGTTCTTGGGGTCACGGTCGGCCACCCACAGGTCGCCCCGCCCGTCCCAACTCGGCGTCGTCAGCCGATCCTTCACGGTGGCGCCCGCGCTGCGCAGCACCGGGTCGCCGATCGTCCCGCCCGTCGTCAGCGGCGCCACGTACAGTTCGCTGCCGTCGGCCGACACCCCGGCGGCCCGCTCCTCGCCGCGTGACACGGCGGCCGACCTCAGCTGCTTCTCGCCCTCGCCGAGCCCGCCGGGCACCGGCGTCGGCGTGGACACGGCATCCCTCTCGGGCAGGCGTACGAGTTTGTGCTCGCCGTCGATGAAGTACTGGTACTCGGCGCTCTTGCCGTACCCGTGCGAGGCGATGATGCCGGCCTGGCCCTCGCTGAGTTCGCACAGCTGTGCTCCGGTCGACCCCTGCAGTTCGACCTCGTCCACGCCCGTGGGCATGTAGTCCTGGAGGGTGAAGAGGAGCTGTGCGGCCATCTCCTCGCACCTGCTCTCCGAGACGCGGTCGGCCTTCTCGTTGAGCGGCACGACGAGCTTGTTCTGGTCGTCGGGCGTCAGGGTCGTGGTGCCCTTCTTCAGCGCCGTACCCGAGGGGAAGCTCGTCCTCGCGACCCAGTTCAGCCAGCGGGTGGGGCCCTTCAGCAGGTCACGGACGACCTGGGTCACCGGGTCGACCTGGCTGCGCACGTAGACCGGGTCGGCGACCGTGCCGGGCTCACCGGACTGTGCGGCAGAGGTGAAGTAGTACTTGTTGATGGACTTGTAGTTGCGCTCGAAGTCCGACCGGCCGAGGACCACGCCCTGCGGCAGCTCGTCGATGCGCCACTGCTGGGTGTCCTTCACCTTCGTGAGGTGCACGGTCTTGCGGTACTCCCCGCCGACGGGTGTGTACGCGTGCTGCTCGTCGACCCGGGCGACCTTGTCGCCGGTCAGCTCGTATCGGTACTCGGTGCCGTCCGGCTGGCTCCCCGTGACCTGGGTGTAGGGGGTGGGCGCCTCGTCGAGGACCATGGTGGACGCCTGCGGGTCCCATGTTTTCAGCGCGTTGCCCGTGAGGTACTTGCGTGCTGTCTCGTAGTTGCGGTCGTCGCTGGTCAGGGCCTCCAGGAAGCCCTGCACGATCTCCTGCGGCCGGGCGTCCTCCCCGGGTGGCAGTGCGAAGACCCGCACCTGTGTGTCCTGCCGCGGGGTCGACTGGACGTCCCGCATGTCCCCGCTGTCCGGCATCGAGGCGCACCCGGCCAGGAGCACGGCACCCAGGCCGATGTACGCCGTTGTCCGTACCGGACGCGCGCGGCCGCGGACCGAACGTCCGCGGCCGCGCTTTTCACGGTCAGCGCCCACGGAATGCCTCCCCCTGCTCGTGCTGTTGCTCCGAGTGTGCCGAGCCGTTCTCATTCTCGGACGGCCGTTCCTCGGTGTCCCCCGCGTCGTCAGCCCGCTGTGCAGGTGGCGGTGCCGTGGGCCGGGGCACGACGCGTGCGCCGTTGCCGGGCAGTGCCGTCGGGTCGGCCGTGGGGACGTGTCCGGCGCCCGGCCTGGGCCCTATGGCCGTCCGTGCGGCGCCGTGCTCACCGGCCTGAACGGGGACCGTAGCGAGCTTGCCGCTGCCGCCGGAGGGCAGGCCGGCGCCGTCTCCGCGATTACGCCGGGAGTCCTTCGGTTCCAGGGGTATCGGGGATCCGCGCAGCGGCTCGTCCGCGGTGCGCGGCAGTGTGAGCCGGAACTGCGAACCCCCGCCCGGCTCACCCCAGGCCTGCAGCCAGCCACCGTGCAGCCTCGCGTCCTCCAGGGCGATCGACAGCCCGAGTCCGGTGCCGCCGGTGGTACGCGCGCGTGCCGGGTCGGCCCGCCAGAAGCGGCTGAACACGCGCGTCGCCTCGCCCGGTTTGAGGCCTACGCCGTAGTCGCGCACCGCGACCGCGACCGCGCCCCCCGCCGCCGCCAGCTTGACCACGACGTCGTTGCCCTCGCCGTGCTCCACCGCGTTCACCACGAGGTTCCGCAGCACCCGCTCGACACGCCGGGCGTCCGCCTCGGCGACGACGGGCTGCTGGTCCCCCAGGACCCGTATCTGCGTTCCCTTGCGCTCGGCGAGCGGCTCGGCCCCGGTGACGACCTTCCGTACGACGTCGCGCAGGTCTATCGGCTCGGCCTCCAGGGCCGCCGCACCCGCGTCGAACCGGCTGATCTCCAGCAGGTCCGCGAGCAACGACTCGAACCGGTCCAGCTGATCGGCGAGCAGTTCCGCCGAGCGTGCGGTCACCGGATCGAAGTCCACGCGCGCGTCATGGATGACGTCCGCCGCCATGCGCACGGTTGTCAACGGCGTACGCAGCTCGTGCGACACATCGGAGACGAACCGGCGCTGCATCCGCGACAGGTCCTCCAGCTGCTGGATCTTCAGCTGCAGGTTCTGGGCCATCTTGTTGAAGGCCTCGCCGAGCCGTGCGATGTCGTCCTCGCCGCTGACCTTCATACGTTCCTGCAGGCGCCCGGCGGACAGCCGCTCGGCGATCCCGGCCGCCATCCGTACGGGTGTGACGACCTGCCGTACGACGAGCCAGGCGATGGCGCCGAGGAGTACGACCACGAACAGCCCGGCCGTCGCGAGGGTGCCCTTCACGAGGCTGAGGGACTTCTCCTCCTGGGTGAGCGGGAAGAGGTAGTAGAGCTGGTAGGGGTTGCTGTTGGGGTCGCTGACCTGTTTGCCGATGATCAGGCCCGGCTGGGATTCCTGGCCGTTGTCGTAGTGGATCCGGGTGTAGCTCTGGACGGGGCCGGTGCCGTCGTCGATGCGTTCGCGCAGTTCCACGGGCACGCTGAGGTCCCATTTCACGCCTCCGGAGACGCGTGGTCCGAGGCCGCCGGTGTCGCCGTCCGCGGAGGCGGGGCTGAGCGTGACGACGTCGAAGGCGCCCTGGCCGCCGCTGGAGAGGGATGCCACGAGGTTGGTCATCCACTCGACGACGTTCTGCACGGGGTCGCCGTTGAGTTCGCCGCCCTCGTTGCCGCCCGCGCTCGCCGCGCTGTCGGCCCGCTGTTCGGCGACAGTGAATCCGCCGGTGGCCTGGCTCTGGGAGGCTTTGACCTTGGCGTCGAGCAGTCCGTTGCGGACCTGGCCGATGACGACGAAGCCCAGCAGCAGGACGACGCTGAGCGACATCAGCAGGGTGGTGACGACGATCCTGAGCTGGATGTTGCGCCGCCACAGCCGCATCACGGGCAGCAGCGGACGGCGCACCCAGCGCATGAACAGCCTCAGGACCGGGCTGCCCTGGACTCCGCCCTGCAGCAGCCCGCCCTCGAGGAAACGCCCCCAGCGGGAACCCGGCGTCTTCCGGCCGACAGGCCGCTCCGCGCGGGTCCCCGGCTGGCCGGGCGCCGAAGCGGCACTGTCCCCGGACATGTCAGCTGGGTCCTGCCTTGTATCCGACGCCACGTACGGTCACCACGATCTCCGGCCGCTCGGGGTCTTTCTCGACCTTGGAGCGCAGCCGCTGCACATGAACGTTCACCAGACGGGTGTCCGCCGCGTGGCGGTACCCCCAGACCTGCTCCAGCAGGACCTCACGGGTGAACACCTGCCATGGCTTGCGCGCCAGCGCGACCAGCAGGTCGAACTCCAGCGGCGTCAAAGCGATCGACTGCCCGTCCCGCTTCACGGAGTGCCCGGCCACGTCGATGACCAGGTCGCCTATGGCGAGCTGCTCGGGAGCCGGCTCCTCCGACCTCCGCAGACGCGCCCGGATCCGGGCCACGAGCTCCTTCGGCTTGAACGGCTTGACGATGTAGTCGTCCGCGCCCGACTCGAGGCCGACCACCACATCCACGGTGTCGCTCTTCGCCGTGAGCATCACGATCGGTACCCCGGACTCCGCCCTGATCAGGCGGCACACCTCGATACCGTCCCGGCCCGGCAGCATCAGATCGAGCAGCACAAGATCGGGTTTGGCCTCACGGAACGCGGCCAGCGCCTTGTCGCCGTCGGCTACGAAAGACGGCTCAAAACCTTCACCACGCAGCACAATGCCGAGCATCTCGGCCAGTGCGGTGTCGTCGTCGACGACAAGGACTCGTCCCTTCATGAATGCCATCATCCCATTAACTAAATCGTTACCTGGCGTGACCTGTCACACAGCTCCGCAAGCGCATCGGCCGTCACGGGCGACACGGCCCCTTCCTCGGTGACGATCGCCGTCACCAACTCGGACGGCGTCACGTCGAACGCCGGGTTGTACGCCTGTGTCCCCAGGGGCGCCACCGGTATACCGCCTCCCGCCTCTGCTCCCGCCACCGGCACCTGGGGTGCGGTGATCTCGGTCACCTCATGACCTGCTCGTTGCTCCACTTCGATGGACGCCCCGTCGGGGGTGTCCGGATCCACCGTCGTCACCGGCGCCACCACGATGAACGGCACGTGGTGGTACCGGGCCAGGACGGCGAGCGGGTACGTGCCCACCTTGTTCGCCACCGAACCGTCGGCGGCGATCCGGTCGGCCCCCACCACTACCGCGTCCACTTCTCCGGCCGCGAACAGTGAGCCCGCGGCGTTGTCCGTGAGCAAGGTGTACGCCATTCCGCTGCGCGCCGCCTCATAGGCGGTGAGCCGGGCGCCCTGCAGCAGTGGCCGCGTCTCGTCCACCCACAGCCTGCGCAGCCGGCCCGCGCGGTGCGCCGCGAGGGCCACCGCGAACGCCGTGCCCTCACCGCCCGAGACCAGCGACCCGGTGTTGCAGTGGGTGAGCACCCGGTGCCCACCGGCCGGGAGCAGCTCGTCGAGCAGCGCCAGCCCGTGCGCGGCCATGCGTTCGCTGGCTTGGGCGTCCTCCCGGTGCAGTGCCCGCGCGGCGGCGAGGGCGGCCTCGGCGGCCTGTTTCTGGTCGCCTTCGCGGCCGAGTTCGGCCCGGTAGGCGGCGTGTGCCCGGCGCACGCCCACGGCGAGGTTCACCGCGGTGGGGCGGGCGCCCGCGAGTGCGTCGGCGGCCTCCTCCACGTCGAAGCCTCGTGCGGCGGCGAGCGCGATCCCGTACGCCCCCGCGATGCCCAGCAGGGGTGCCCCGCGCACGGCGAGCGAACGGATCGCCTCCACGAGCGCGGGCGCGTCCGTGCACACCCGCTCGACCTCCTCGGCCGGCAGCCTCGTCTGGTCGATGAGGACCAGGACGGGGCCTTCGGGTGGCTCGTCCCAGCGGATCGCGGGTATCTCGGTCGGCCGGATGTCGTCGCCGGTTTGCGCGTACTGATCAGCCATGCGGTCAGTCTGCCCCCTATCCGGCGGACAATTGAAGGTGCGCAGCTCCTACGGCCCCCGGTCACTTCTCGGACACCGCGTGGCACGATGGGCGCCAACCTGCCGCCGCGACCGCGGACGAGCACCGTGAAGGAGCGACGATGAAGGACACTCCGGGCTGGGCCTCGCCCGGATCGGCCCCCTCGGACGGCGAGAAGCCGGACCAGCGGGGTGCCGCGCAGCCTGCTGACCAGGGTGGCACGGACCAGCCGCAGCCGTCGGACCACAGCGGCGCCGACCAGTCGCAGCCGTCGTCCCAGTGGTCCAAGGAGCAGCCCCCGCCCGCCCAGTGGGGCAATCCGAGCCCTCAGGGCCCCGGTCAGGCCCCGCCACCCCCACCCGGCCCGGGCTGGGGCGGCCACCCAGGCCAACCACCACACCCCGGTGGCGGCCCGTACCCGGGCCCCGGCGGTTACGGCGCCCCTGGCGGCTACGGAGCTCCCGGCGGCCCTCCCGGCTACGGCGCCCCCGGCTGGGGCGGCGGCGGTTGGGGCGGTCCCCCGCCCGCGGCCAAGCCCGGTGTGATCCCGCTGCGCCCGCTCGGCGTCGGCGAGATCCTCGACGGCGCGGTCTCCACCATGCGCACGCACTGGCGCACCGTCCTCGGCATCTCCCTGACCGTCGCGGTCGTCACCCAGATCGCCGTCATCCTGCTCCAGGGCCTCGTCCTCAACGACATGGCGAACTCGGACGTCCTCAACGACCCGACCGCCACGCCCGGCGAGCTGACCGAAGCTCTGGGCGAGACACTGCTGAGCACCATCGCGGTCGTGCTGATCTCCCTGCTGGGCACGATCGTCGCGACAGCCCTGCTGACGACCGTGACCAGCCGTGCCGTCCTCGGCAAGTCGGTCACCACCGCCGAGGCCTGGCGTGATGCCCATCCGCAGCTGTTGAGGCTGTTCGGCCTGACCCTGCTGCTGCCCCTGATCGGCAGCATGCTCATCGCCGTGGGCATCCTGCCCGGCGTCCTGGTCGTCGCCGGGGGCGGTGGCGGCGCGGGCGCGCTGCTCGCCGTCATCGGCGGACTCGGCACGTTCGTCGTGGCCCTGTGGCTGCTGACCCGCTTCTCGCTCGCCTCGCCCGCACTGATGCTGGAGAAGCAGGGCGTCTTCAAGTCGATGAACCGCTCCGTCAAGCTGGTGCGGGGCTCCTGGTGGCGGGTGTTCGGCATCCAGCTGCTCGCCATGATCATCGCCAATGTCGTGGCGTCGATCGTCGTGATCCCCTTCTCCGTCGCCGGCGCCCTCGTGGACGGAGACGGCGTCTCCACCTTCCTCGCCGGCAGCACGACCCTGGGCTGGACGTACCTCGTCATCAGCGGCATCGGCGCGGTGATCGGAGCCACGCTCACCTTCCCGATCAGCGCCGGTGTCACGGTGCTCCTCTACGTCGACCAGCGCATCCGTCGCGAGGCCCTCGACCTCGAACTGGCCCGCGCCGCCGGCATCCAGGACTACGGCTCCGACGCCCGCGGCACGACCCTGGGGAGCTGATGCGGTGAGACTCTCGGGGGGAGTGCCGACCGCCGTACCCGCCTCGTGGCGCTCGGCGGACGAGCCGCCGGTCACTCTCCCGCGCGACCCCGCGCGGGAGGCGGCAGAGCGTGAGCTGTCCAAGGGGATGTACCACGAGAACGACCCCAGTTGGTACGAGCGCGCCATGGACGCCTTCTGGGAGTGGCTCGACAAGCTGTTCGGCGCCGCCTCCGCCGCCACCCCGGGCGGTGCGCTCGGCCTCGCCGTCATCGTCCTGTTCGTCCTGGCACTCATCGGTGCCCTGTGGTGGCGCCTCGGCACCCCGCGCCGCACGCCCACCTCGTCCGCCACACTCTTCGACGACCGCCCCCGCAGCGCCGCCGAACACCGCGCCGCCGCCGAGGCACAGGCCGCCCAGGGCCACTGGAACCAGGCCGTCCAGGAACGCATGCGTGCCATCGTCCGATCTCTGGAGGAGCGCGCCCTGCTCGACGTACGCCCAGGCCGCACCGCCGACGAGGCGGCCTCCGAGGCAGGCGGCGTGCTCCCCGCCCACGCGGACCGACTGCGTGCCGCCGCCCGGGACTTCGACGACGTCACATACGGCGGCCGATCCGCAGCCGAAGGAACGTACCGCCGCCTCGCCGCCCTCGACGACGACCTGGAGCGCGCCAAACCCGCCCTTGTCGGCAGCAGCCGCTCCCAGATCGCGACGAGCACACCCCACAGCACCCGCCAGGGGGCCGCCGAATGACCACCGAGGCCACGCTCCCGTCCACCTCGGCCTCGCCCACCGCCCGTCAGGTGTGGACCCGCGCGCGCGGTGTCGTCATCGGGGCGGTCATCCTCCTGGCGGCCGCCGTCGTGATCGCCGTGATCCGCTCCGGCGCCGAGCACGGCCGCCTCGACCCGCGCTCCGCCGACCCCAACGGCAGCCGTGCCGTCGCCGAACTCCTCGACGACCAGGGCGTGTCCACCCGCCTGGTCACCACCCTCGACGAGGCGAGCGCCGCGGCCGGCCCCGACACCACGGTCCTGGTCGCCGTCCCGGACCTGCTGACCGACTCCCAGCAGAGCCGCCTCCGCGCGACGACCGAGACCTCCGGCGGCCGCACTGTCCTCGTCGCCCCCGGCTCCCCGTCGGTAAGCACCCTCGCCCCCGGCATAAGCTCCGACCCCGCCCCGAGCTTCGACTCCACGCTCGCGCCCCGCTGCGACCTGCCCGCCGCCCGCCGCGCGGGCACCGCCGACACCGGCGGCTTCCGCTACCAGGTCACCGCCCGCACCGCCGACACCTGCTACCCCAGCGAAGGACTGCCCACCCTGGTCCGCGTCCCGGCCGCCGAAGGAGGCGGCGACACCGTCGTACTCGGCGCCCCCGACATCCTCCACAACGACCGCCTCGACGACGAGGGCAACGCCTCCCTCGCCCTCCAACTCCTCGGCTCGCGCCCCCATCTGGTCTGGTACCTCCCCTCACTCGCCGACGACTCGACAACTGACACAGAGCCCCGCAGCTTCTTCGACCTGCTCCCCTCCGGCTGGCTCTGGGGCACCCTGCAGCTCTTCATCGCAGCAGCCCTGGCCGCCCTCTGGCGGGCACGCCGACTCGGCCCCCTGGTTGCCGAGAAACTCCCCGTCGCGATCCGCGCCTCCGAGACCGTCGAAGGCCGCGCCCGCCTCTACCGCAAGGCGAACGCCCGCGACCGCGCGGCCACCGCTCTTCGCTCCACCACCCGCACGCGCCTCGCCCCCCTCGTAGGTGTCCCCGTCTCCCGGGCGCACTCGCCCGAGGCCCTGCTCCCCGCCCTGTCCAGCCACCTCCACGGCAACGGACAGTCCCTGCACGCCCTCCTCTTCGGCCCGCCGCCCGGCGACGACACGGCCCTCATCACCCTCACCGACCAACTCGACGCCCTCGAAAGAGAGGTACGCCGTTCATGATGGACCCGACCACTGACAACGCCGGGACCACAGGAGATCCGGGCGCCGCCCGAGCCTCCCTGGAAGCCCTGCGCGCCGAGATCGCCAAAGCCGTGGTCGGCCAGGACCCCGCCGTGACCGGCCTCGTAGTCGCCCTCCTCTGCCGCGGGCACGTCCTGCTCGAAGGAGTCCCCGGGGTCGCCAAGACGCTGCTCGTCCGCGCCCTCGCAGCCGCACTCGAACTCGACACCAAGCGCGTCCAGTTCACCCCGGACCTCATGCCGAGCGACGTCACGGGCTCCCTCGTCTACGACACCCGCACCGCAGAGTTCTCCTTCCAGCCCGGCCCGGTCTTCACGAACCTCCTCCTCGCCGACGAGATCAACCGCACGCCCCCGAAGACCCAGTCGTCTCTCCTCGAAGCGATGGAGGAACGCCAGGTCACGGTCGACGGCACCCCCCGCTCCCTCCCCGACCCGTTCCTGGTCGCCGCGACCCAGAACCCGGTCGAGTACGAGGGCACCTACCCGCTTCCCGAGGCCCAGCTGGACCGTTTCCTCCTCAAACTGACGGTCCCCCTCCCCTCCCGCCAGGACGAGATCGACGTCCTCACCCGGCACGCCGAGGGCTTCAACCCACGCGACCTACGCGCTGCCGGCGTACGCCCCGTCGCGAACGCCGCCGACCTCGAAGCCGCCCGCGCCGCCGTCGCCAAGACCACGATCTCCCCCGAGATCACCGCCTACGTGGTGGACATCTGCCGCGCCACCCGCGAATCCCCGTCCCTCACCCTCGGTGTCTCCCCTCGAGGCGCCACCGCCCTCCTCGCGGCCTCCCGCGCCTGGGCCTGGCTGACGGGCCGCGACTATGTCATCCCGGACGACGTCAAGGCACTCGCGCTCCCGACCCTCCGCCACCGCGTCCAGCTCCGCCCGGAAGCCGAGATGGAAGGCGTGACGGCCGACGCGGTCATCAACGCGATCCTCACCCACGTCCCCGTTCCCCGCTGATGGCTCCCACCGGACGCGCCGCACTACTCGCGGCCCTCGGCTCCCTCCCCGTCGGCATCTGGGAACCCAGCTGGACGGGCGTCCTCGCCGTGAACGCCCCCCTGGCACTGGCGTGCGCCTGCGACTACGCCCTGGCCGCCCCCGTGCGCCGTCTGCGCCTCACGCGCTCCGGCGACACCTCCACACGCCTGGGCGAAACCGCGGACGTCACCCTCACCGTCATCAACCCCTCCAACCGCCCCCTGCGCGCCCGCCTCCGCGACGCCTGGCCCCCCAGCAGTTGGCTGCCCGGCGGCGAGGTCACCGCCTCCCGCCACCACCTCACGGTCCCCCCGGGCGAACGCCGACGCGTCACCACCCGCCTGCGCCCCACCCGCCGAGGAGACCGCCAGGCCGACAAGGTCACGATCCGCTCGTACGGCCCCCTCGGCCTCTTCGCCCGTCAGGGCAGCCACAAAGTCCCCTGGACCGTACGGGTCCTCCCCCCGTTCACCAGCCGCAAGCACCTGCCATCCAAACTGGCCCGCCTGCGCGAACTCGACGGCCGCACCAGCGTCCTGACCCGGGGCGAGGGCACGGAGTTCGACAGTCTCCGCGAGTACATTCCCGGCGACGACACCCGCTCCATCGACTGGCGCGCCACAGCCCGCCAGTCATCGGTCGCTGTACGCACCTGGCGCCCCGAACGCGACCGCCACATCCTCCTGGTTCTGGACACGGGCCGAACCTCCGCCGGCCGCGTCGGCGACGCCCCCCGCCTCGACGCCTCCATGGACGCGGCCCTCCTCCTGGCCGCCCTCGCCTCCCGCGCCGGCGACCGCGTGGACCTCCTGGCCTACGACCGCCGCGTCCGAGCCCTCGTCCAGGGCCGCTCCGCCGGCGACGTTCTCCCGTCCCTGGTCAACGCGATGGCCACCCTCGAACCGGAACTCATCGAAACGGACGCCCGAGGCCTCACAGCCACCGCACTTCGTACGGCCTCCCGCCGCACCCTGATCGTCCTCCTCACCAGCCTCGACGCAGCCCCCGTCGAACAGGGCCTCCTCCCCGTCCTGTCCCGCCTCACACAACGCCATACGGTCCTGGTGGCCTCCGTCGCCGACCCGCACATCGCCCGCATGGCAACCTCCCGAGGCAGCACAGAGGCCGTCTACGACGCCGCAGCAGCGGCCCAAGCCCAGACAGACCGCCACCGGACCGCCGAACAACTCCGCCGCCACGGCGTCACGGTCGTCGACGCGACTCCGGACGACTTGGCACCGGCCTTGGCTGACGCCTATCTGGCTCTGAAGGCAGCAGGACGCCTCTAGTCCCTCTGGTTCGGCGGGGGTGTAACCCTTTAAAAGGGAGACCTCTAAAGCCAAACGCAAAAAGGCCCACACCATTTATGGTGTGGGCCTTTCGCACTATTTGTTCGGCGGTGTCCTACTCTCCCACAGGGTCCCCCCTGCAGTAC
>NZ_VTHJ01000067.1 GCF_008386495.1 Streptomyces tailanensis
CCCGGTGCGGCGGTGGGGGCACCTCCCGCTCATGGGGGTCCCTCCCGCTCGAGCGAAGTCGAGAGTGGAGGAGAAGCCGAGAGTGGGGGAGCGTGCATGGCGTCGCGCGGCAGACGGGAATGTGACTACAGGGCCCAGGCGTCAGCGGGGGGCCGTGTCCTCCCACACCTCGGTGAGGTCGCTCCATACGGCGCGTTCATGGGCCGGCAGGTCCGAGAGCGGGGTCGTGGTCAGGCGTTCGGGGTGGCCCGGGAGCGGGGCGGTCTGAAGGAAAGCGTACGGGGTGAAGCCGTAGCACTCCGGTGGGGTCAGGCCGCCGAAGCACTGGCCCACGGCGACCAGTCCCGGCGCCATGTCGTGCCAGGCCCGCCGCAGCCACGTCCTCACCTTGCGCACGATGACTCCCTTCGCCCGGATGCCGGGGCCCTGAAGCTAGTTCCCCGTCCTCGAAGGCGGCTGGGGCGGACGTCCAGCGGAACGCCGACGGTGCCCAGCGGGGGACGAGTCGTGGCCCAGCGGGCTTCGAGTGTGGGAGGGCATAGTGTTACCGGGGGTCACGTCCACGGCCTGGCGGACCTCCGACCGGCGGGCTGGGCGTTTCGTCTCCCCCGTGGCGCTGCGCCCAGCTCCGTCCCGGCCGTCGATCAGGTGGGGTTTTACGGAAGCGCCGACACGAACAAGGCCGACCGGCAGATCAACAGGACCGGTCCATCAGGGGTCTTGCTACCGGGCCTGGAACTTTTGACATGGCCGCCACCCCGGCGGCAACTGCTGCGGGCCTTCGGTCACCATTCCTTCGCACGCCGAGGGAGCGAAGCCCTGGCAGCGGCGCGGTGGCTCGGGCACTCCTCGCTGGCGATCACCCTCGGTTAATATGCTCACTTCATGCCGGGGGCCGGAAGCAAGGGGCGGACGGCTACTGACGGACTGCTGGGAGGCAGGGAGATCTGCGTGCCGGTCCGAACTCCCCCAGTGCAAGGTCTATGAGGCAGGTGGCCTGAGAAGATGCTGAGGGGAGTCACTGCGACTCGATACATCGAGCCCCTACGTGCGGGCGGCTCCGTCCCGGGGATCGTCGAAGCGGATGATCTGGGCACCTACGTCGTGAAGTTCACCGGTTCCGCGCAGGGGCACAAGGCGCTGGTCGCCGAGGTGATCGTGGGGGAGCTGGCGCGGGCGCTGGGGCTGAGGTTCCCCGAGCTGGTCCTCGCGCACTTCGACCCGGCGCTCGCCGAGCACGAGCCCCACCAGGAGGTACGGGAACTCCACGGCGCGAGCGCGGGCCTCAACCTCGGTATGGACTATCTGCCGGGCGCGAAGGACTTCACGCCGGAGGTCGCGAAGGAGTTCCGGGTCGACCCGCTGGAGGCGGGCAGGATCGTGTGGCTCGACGCTCTCACGGTCAACGTCGACCGCACGGTCCACAGCTCCAACCTGATGATCTGGCCCACGCTCGGCATCGCACCCCCGCGCCTCTGGCTGATCGATCACGGCGCGGCCCTCGTCTTCCACCACCGCTGGGACGCCTCGGACCCCGCGAAGGCCTACGACTTCCGCCACCACGCCCTCGGCCATTACACCCCCGACGTCCGCGCGGCCGACGCCGAGCTGGCGCCGAAGGTGACGCAGGAGCTGCTGCGGGGGATCGTGGCGGAGGTCCCGGACGCCTGGCTGACCACGGGGGACGGGTTCGTGTCACCCGACGAGGTCCGCTCGGCGTACGTGAACTACCTCCACGCGCGCGTGCGGGCCTCCGCCGCCTGGCTCCCCACCGACTTCCCCTCCCGGGAGGAACTCGCCGCCGAGGAGGCCCTCCGCGCGGCGAAGACACAGCGAGGCCGCCCGAACTGGCTCAAGCGGGTCCCCGACCTGCACGGCAAACCGGCGGCGGAACAGGATTGGTCGGTGCATCTGGGATGAGCGATGTTCAGCGCGTGGAGATCCATGTGCGGCGCGTGGAGATCGAGTACTGCACGCAGTGCCGGTGGCTGCCGCGTGCCGCCTGGCTGGCCCAGGAGCTCCTGACCACCTTCGAGACCGAACTCACCGAACTGGCCCTCAAGCCGGGCAAGGGCGGCGTCTTCGTCGTCCGCGTGGGCGACGAGGTCGTCTGGGACCGCCGTGACCAGGGCTTCCCGGAGCCGACGGCCGTCAAGCAGGCCGTACGCGACCGAGTGGCCCCGGGAAAGTCCCTGGGCCACTCGGACAAGCCGGCTTCCTGAAGAGGGCTCAGCCCTTGAGCTGCTCGTACGCCGGCAGCGTCAGGAAGTCGACGTAGTTCTCGTCGAGGGAGACCTCCAGCAGCAGGTCGTGGGCCTGCTGCCAGTGGCCGGCGGTGAAGGCCTCCTCGCCCAGCTCCGCGCGGATGTTCGCCAGTTCCTCCGCGGCGACCTTGCGGGCCAGCTCGGGCGTGGCCCGCTCGCCGTTCTCGAACTCGACGCCCGCGTTGATCCACTGCCAGATCTGGGAGCGGGAGATCTCGGCGGTGGCCGCGTCCTCCATGAGGTTGAAGATGGCGACCGCGCCGAGGCCGCGCAGCCAGGCCTCGATGTAGCGGATGCCGACCTGGACGGCGTTGACGAGACCGGCGTACGTCGGCTTGGCGTCCAGCGAGTCGATCGCGATCAGATCGGCCGCCTCGACGTGGACGTCCTCGCGCAGGCGGTCCTTCTGGTTCGGCTTGTCGCCGAGGACGGCGTCGAAGGAGGCCATGGCGATCGGGACCAGGTCGGGGTGGGCGACCCAGGAGCCGTCGAAGCCGTCGTTCGCCTCGCGGTCCTTGTCGGCCTTGACCTTCTCGAACGCGACCTTGTTGACCTCTTCGTCGCGCCGCGACGGGATGAACGCCGCCATGCCGCCGATCGCGTGCGCGCCGCGCTTGTGGCAGGTACGGACGAGAAGCTCGGTGTATGCCCGCATGAAGGGGGCCGTCATCGTCACCGCGTTGCGGTCCGGGAGGACGAACTTCTCGCCGCCGTCACGGAAGTTCTTGACGATGGAGAAGAGGTAGTCCCAGCGTCCGGCGTTCAACCCCGAGGCGTGGTCGCGGAGTTCGTAGAGGATCTCCTCCATCTCGTACGCGGCCATGATCGTCTCGATGAGGACGGTGGCGCGGACGGTGCCCTGCGGGATGCCGATGTAGTCCTGGGCGAAGACGAACACGTCGTTCCAGAGGCGGGCCTCCAGGTGCGACTCCGTCTTCGGGAGGTAGAAGTACGGGCCCTTGCCGAGGTCGAGCAGCCGCTGGGCGTTGTGGAAGAAATACAGGCCGAAGTCGACGAGCGCGCCCGGTACCGGCTTGCCGTCGGCGTCGACGAGGTGACGCTCGTCGAGGTGCCAGCCGCGCGGGCGCATGACGACCGTCGCCAGCTCCTCGTTGGGACGCAGGGCGTACGACTTGCCCGTCCGCGGGTCGGTGAAGTCGATGTTCCGGGTGTACGCGTCGGCCATGTTCACCTGGCCGAGGACGACGTTCTCCCACGTCGGCGCCGAGGCGTCCTCGAAGTCCGCGAGCCAGATCCGCGCCCCGGAATTGAGGGCGTTGATCGTCATCTTGCGGTCCGTGGGACCGGTGATCTCGACGCGGCGGTCGTTCAGCGCGGCCGGCGACGGGGCCACCTTCCAGGAGTCGTCGGCGCGGATCGCGGCGGTCTCCGGGAGGAAGGCGAGCGAGGAGGTGCGGGCGATCTCGGCGCGGCGCTCCGCACGGCGGGCGAGCAACTCGTCACGCCGGGGCGTGAACAGCCGGTGCAGCTCGGCCACGAAGGCGAGGGCCGCGTCGGTGAGGACCTCGTCCTGGCGGGGCAGGGGCTCGGCGTCGACGATGGCCAGCGGGGACGGCGCTGGTGCGGACATGAGCTGTCACTTCCTTCAGCGGGGGCGCTTCTGAACCGTGGATACTAGTTTCCTCATAGTGGAAGTTCAATCTTTTGTTGATGTCGAGATTCTTCGGGTCGAGCATCGAAGTGGACGAGCTCATTCGAGGTGGACGAGATCGGTCTCCGTGTCGATGTCGTACGGCCGCGCCACGTCCCCGCATTCGACGAGTGTGATCGCGTCGCCGTGGGCCCTCAGATACGCGCGTGCCCCCCGGTCGCCGGTGGCGGTCGCCGCGATGCCCGCCCAGTGATCGGCGCCGAAGAGAACGGGGTGGCCCCGCTCGCCGCCGTACGCCGCCGCAGCGAGCGACGCGCCCGACTCGTACGCGCCGAGCACGCGGGCCACGGCCTCCGGTCCGATTCCCGGCTGGTCGACGAGCGAGACCAGGACGGCCTCGGCGCCCGTGCCGGCCAGAGACTCCAGTCCGGCCCGCAGCGACGAGCCCATGCCCTCGGTCCAGTCCGAGTTGTCCACCAGTACGCAGCCGGACAGGTCGGCCCGGGTGCGTATGGCCGCCGCCTCGGCTCCCAGAACCACATGGATCCGCGAGCAGCCGCCTGCCCGCAGCACCGCGACCGCGTGTTCGACCAGGGGGCGGCCGCGGTGGGGCAGCAGGGCCTTGGGGCGTCCGCCGAGGCGCCGGCCGCCGCCGGCGGCGAGCAGAAGCCCGACGACGTGGTCCGTGGCCTGACCCTCGCTGGGGCTTGTGTGGTGCGTCATGCCCCCTGCATACCCGACCCGGCGCGGGAGCGCCCCCGGCCGGGCGTGGTCCGGTGCGATCTCCACGGACTGAATTTCGGTCCTTGGAGTGGCGCTCGCCACACTGTTGGCGTTTACTGGCCCGCGCCACCCCCGGCGCCCGACCGACACCACGGGGTGGTGGGTCGTGCGACGGCGTACGACCGGGGCTCGCGCACAAGGGTGTGCGTGAGAGGGGGGGGAGAGCTGTGTTGCGGAGCTTGGGGCAGAGGCCAGTGACCGGCAGTGACGAGGATCCGAGGGTGACGGAGTTGCGCGCGGCCGTGTCCCGGCTGCGGCGCGAACTCGCCGCGCATCCCGCGGAGTTCCCCGACCGGGCCATCGCCGAGGACGAGTTGGCGGCGCTTGCGGCGATGGCGGTCAGCGGGATGCCGGAGGTTCCGCGTCTGCGGCGGTCCCTGTTACTGATCGCGGGTTCCATCGGCTCGGTCAGCGCGCTGTCCCGTGGCCTGGCGGATGTACGTACGGCGGTGGAGTTGTTCGGGGAGCCACCGCGGCGCTGACCGTCTCAGAAGAGCCTCGCCCCGAAAAAGCCCGGGGTCAGGCACCCGCGCCCGAGCTCGCCAGTGCCTCCGACAGCTCCGCCGCCACCTGCTGCAGCACCGGCACGATCCGTTCCGTCGCCACCTCGGTCACTCTTCCCGCCGGCCCGGAGATCGAAATCGCCGCGGCCGTGGGGGAGTTGGGGACGGAGACGGCGAGGCAACGCACACCGATCTCCTGCTCGTTGTCGTCGACCGCGTACCCGAGCGCGCGGACGTCGTCGAGCGCCGCGAGAAAACCGTCAGGCGTGGTGATCGTCTTCTCCGTGGCGGCCGGCATACCCGTACGGGCCAGCAACGCGCGCACCTCGTCCGCGGGCAGTTCGGCGAGCAGCGCCTTGCCGACGCCCGTGGAGTGCGGCAGCACCCGACGGCCCACCTCGGTGAACATCCGCATCGAGTGCTTGGACGGCACCTGCGCGACGTACACGATCTCGTCGCCGTCGAGGAGCGCCATGTTCGCCGTCTCGCCGGTCTCCTCGACGAGTCGCGCGAGGTAGGGCCGGGCCCAGGTGCCGAGCAGCCGGGACGCGGACTCGCCGAGGCGGATCAGGCGGGGGCCGAGGGCGTAGCGCCGGTTGGGCTGCTGGCGTACGTAACCGCAGACGACCAGGGTCCGCATCAGCCGGTGGATGGTCGGCAGGGGGAGCCCGCTGCTCGCGGACAGTTCACTGAGGCCGACCTCGCCGCCGGCGTCCGCCATCCGCTCCAGCAGATCGAAGGCGCGCTCGAGGGACTGCACACCGCCACTGGACGAGGACGACTTGGCGGAGTCGGTGGTGCTGGCGCTGGACGTCGGCACGGGCGCTGGTCCTTTCACTGTGGCAGGCAGGCACGCAGCCTACCGGTCAGTTCGTTGACTGCTCGCTTGCGCGTCACTACGTTCTGCTCAGTGGAATTCTAATTCCGGTTTGTGAAAACATCCAGAGTGGGCGGATCGGGGGCAGGGTGGAGGGGTGTAGTGGAGGGGTGCCCTTGACGGCGTAGGAGTCCAAGTGAAGACTCCTTCAACGGAACGTTGAATTCCGTTACGCGGAAGTAAACGGCAGTAAACGGAAGTAAGCGGAAGCGAAGAGCGGTACGGCGAGAGGGGTCCGGGTGTCCGACGCTGAACTGGTGCTGCGCTCGACGCGCGTCATCACGCCCGAGGGAACGCGCCCCGCGGCGGTCGCGGTCGCGGGCGGCACGATCACGGCCGTACTCCCGTACGACGCCGACGTACCGTCCGGCGCCCGTCTGGAGGACTTCGGTGACGACGTCCTGCTGCCCGGTCTGGTCGACACGCACGTGCACGTCAACGACCCGGGCCGTACCCACTGGGAGGGCTTCTGGACCGCCACGCGCGCGGCGGCGGCCGGTGGCATCACCACCCTCGTCGACATGCCCCTCAACTCGCTCCCGCCGACCACGACGGTCGACCATCTGCGCACGAAGCAGCGGGTCGCCGCCGGCAAGGCGCACATCGACGTCGGCTTCTGGGGCGGCGCCCTGCCCGACAACGTCAAGGACCTGCGCCCCCTGCACGACGCCGGTGTCTTCGGCTTCAAGGCGTTCCTGTCGCCGTCCGGCGTGGACGAGTTCCCGCACCTCGACCAGGACGATCTCGCCCGGTCCCTGGCCGAGATCGCCGGCTTCGGCGGACTGCTCATCGTGCACGCCGAGGACCCGCACCACCTCGACGCGGCCCCGCAGCAGGGCGGCCCCAGGTACGCCGACTTCCTCGCCTCGCGCCCGCGCGACGCCGAGGACACCGCCATCGCGGCGCTCATCGCTCAGGCGGGGCGGTTCGGCGCCCGCGTCCACGTCCTCCATCTGTCGTCGAGCGACGCGCTGCCGCTGATCGCCGCGGCCAAGCGGGACGGCGTACGGATCACGGTCGAGACCTGTCCGCATTACCTCACGCTCACCGCCGAGGAAGTCCCGGACGGGGCCAGCGAGTTCAAGTGCTGCCCGCCCATCCGGGAGTCCGCCAACCAGGACCTCCTCTGGCAGGCACTCGCGGACGGCACGATCGACTGCGTGGTCACCGACCACTCCCCGTCGACGGCCGACCTGAAGACCGACGACTTCGCCACCGCCTGGGGCGGCATCTCCGGCCTCCAGCTGAGCCTCGCGGCCGTCTGGACGGAGGCCCGCCGGCGCGGCCACGGCCTGGAGGACGTGGTGCGCTGGATGTCCACGCGTACAGCCGACCTTGTGGGCCTGGGCAGCCGGAAGGGCGCCATCGAGCCCGGCCGCGACGCCGACTTCGCCGTCCTCGCCCCCGACGAGACGTTCACCGTCGACCCGGCGGCCCTCCAGCACCGTAACCGCGTCACGGCGTACGCCGGCAAGACCCTGTACGGCGTCGTCAGATCCACGTGGCTGCGCGGCGAACGCATCGTCGCGGACGGCGAGTTCACCGAACCGAGGGGACGACTCCTGACCCGTACCCCCTGATTCACCCCAGCCCGCACCCGCAGCGGCCGACGACCACCGAAAGGCAGACCTGATCAACGTGACGGCGATCGTGAACTTCACCGGCGACGCGAACCCGTACGGCGGCGGCGACCCGTACGCGGACTACCGCACCGCCGACTTCCCCTTCACTCAGTACGCCGACCTCGCCGACCGCAGGCTCGGCGCCGGGGTCATCGCCGCCAACGACGAGTTCTTCGCCCAGCGTGAGAACCTGCTGCTGCCGGAGCGCGCCGAGTTCGACCCCGAGCACTTCGGGCACAAGGGCAAGATCATGGACGGCTGGGAGACCCGTCGGCGCCGGGGCGCCTCCGCCGAGCACCCCTGGCCGACGGCCGACGACCACGACTGGGCGCTGGTCCGCCTCGGCGCACCCGGCGTGATCCGCGGCATCGTCGTCGACACGGCCCACTTCCGCGGCAACTACCCGCAGGCGGTGTCGGTGGAGGCCACCTCGGTGCCGGGCTCCCCGTCACCGGAGGACCTGCTGGCCGACGACGTGAAGTGGACGACGCTGGTCCCCCGCACGCCGGTCGGCGGCCACGCGGCCAACGGCTTCGCCGTCTCCGTCGAGCAGCGCTTCACCCACCTGCGCGTCAAACAGCACCCCGACGGCGGCATCGCCCGCCTGCGCGTGTACGGCGAGGTTGTACCGGACCCGGAGTGGCTCGCCGTCCTCGGCACCTTCGACGTGGTCGCCCTGGAGAACGGCGGCCAGGCGGAGGACGCCTCCAACCTCTTCTACTCACCCGCCACCAACACCATCCAGCCCGGCCGCGCCCGCGTGATGCACGAGTGCTGGGAGACCCGCCGCCGCCGCGACCAGGGCAACGACTGGATCCGCTACCGCCTCGCCGCCCAGTCCGAGATCCGCTCCCTGGAGATCGACACGGCGTACCTGAAGGGCAACGCGGCCGGCTGGGCCACGGTCTCGGTCAAGGACGGCGACGAAGGCGACTGGCGGGAAATCCTCCCCCGCACCCGCCTCCAGCCCGACACCAACCACCGCTTCGTCCTCCCCGCCCCGGTAGTGGCCACCCACGCCCGCATCGACATCTACCCGGACGGCGGCATCTCCCGCCTCCGCCTCCACGGCTCCCTGACGGAGGAGGGCAGGACCCGCTTGGGGGCGCGTTATCAGGAGTTGGGTGCCTGAGTGTTTTCAGGGACGCGCACGGGGGCCACCGATGAGTTGCGCGCCCCGGTGGGGTCTGTACTCATGACAACAGACCCCACCACAGAAGAAGGCGCACCCCATGGGCAAGCTCACCCTCACCTCCTTCGTCACCCTCGACGGCGTCTACCAGGCCCCCGGCGGTCCCAACGAGGACCGCCGCGACGGCTTCGAGTACGGCGGCTGGGTCGTCCCCTACGGCGACGAGGACTTCGGCCGGTTCATCGACGGAGTCTTCGGCCGCGTAGGCGCCTTCCTCCTGGGCCGCAGGACGTACGACATCTTCGCCGCCCACTGGCCGAAGGTCACCGACCCCGCCGACCCGGTCGCGGGCAAGCTCAACGCCCTCCCCAAGTACGTCGTTTCCACCACCCTCACGAACCCGGGGTGGAGCGGCACGACCGTACTCTCCGGCGACCTCGCCAAGGAGGTCACCGCCCTCAAGGAGCGCACCGACGGCGAGGTCCAGGTCCACGGCAGCGGCGACCTGGCCCAGTCGCTCCTCGCCCTCGACCTGGTCGACACCGTGCACCTGCTGACCTTCCCGGTGGTCCTCGGCGCCGGCCGCCGCCTCTTCGCGGAAGGCGGCGTCCCGACCGCCTTCCGACACTCGGGCGGCAGCATCACGAGCACCGGCGTCTCGATCCAGACGTACGACCTGGCAGGCCGCCCGGAGTTCGGCAGCTACGAACTCCCGGAGAACGCCTGACGAGGCCTGGGTGCCGCGCGGCCATGGGCGGGCCGCGCCGCCGAGCTCAGGCGGTCGTGCCGGTCACTGAGGTGCCCGTCTTGGTGACGTGGTACTTCACCTGGGCGCCGCTCCAGAAGTGGAAGGTGAGCGTCACCCGGGAGCCGTCCTTGACCGAGTTGAAGAACTCGGAGGTCAGCTTGAGGCGTCGCCGGTGTACGCCGAGAAGGCGGTGTCCCACTGCTGGTACGAGGTCCAGTCGGCCGGGCCGGCATTGCCGCCGTCGTCGTACTTGGCCTCCATGGTCGCCAGCTGGTCACCCCGGAACTGGGTGGGGATGGCCAGGCCGCTGGTGCTCCCGGAGGCGTTCGACAGGACCGGGGTGTCGTACGTGATGACGTCGATCCGCCAGGGGACGCCTCGGGAGAACCGGCCTCCAGCGTCGCGTTGAGGCCGTACTGCCGGTCGCCGGCCAGCTGAGTGAGCGCGGCGGGTGTCAGCGTGAGCTGGTTGCCGGAGACGGTGTAGTCCCGGCCCTTCAGCAGGTTGCGGCTGCCGTGCCGGAGCCCCTGGAAGTCGGTGCCGTTCGGGTTCAGGGTGAGCGTCCGGCTGGTGAGGTAGCCCGACTTGGGGAGGAACAGCAGGTAGCTGGAGGCCGTTCCCGAACGGGTGGTCCAGCCCGACCTGATCTGGGCGGCCGGCTCCGGTTCCCGCCACTGCAGGGTGTTGCGGTTCAGGAACTGGCCGGCGTCCCACAGCATCGTGGTGAACTTCCGCTGGCGGGCGTAGTACCCCACGTACTCGAAGTACTTGTGCACCTCGCCCCGCTGGATGATGCCCGGTCGGTTGTGATCGTGGGCGAGCAGGGCGTACTCGCCGATGATGACCGGTATGTCATGCGCGACGAAGGTGTTGTACGCACGGTCGAACCGGCTGCTGAGATCCTGCTCCGAGGCGGCGTCGCGGGTGTATCCGGCGATGTTCACGCTGAACGGCCACCAGCCGTAGAAGTGGATCGTCGTGGCGACCATGGGGTCGCGCAGGGCGGTGAGTTCGGCGGCCGGCGCGTCGAGTCGGCCCTGTTCGGAGTTGGTGTACAGGGTGGGCAGGACGAGCAGACGGTTGTCGTTCCCGCCGCCCGACTCGCGGACGATCCGGTGGAAGACACGGTTGAGTTCGGCGAGCAGCCGGTAGTTCTCGTCGTCACCGGGTGTGTTGCCGAACGTCGGCTCGTTGATGCTCTCGAACACCAGCCGGGACGGGTCGTCGCGGAACTCGGCCGCGATCTGGGTCCAGGTCGCCTCGTACCGGGCCAGCACCGTGTCGTGGTCCGCCGAGAGGTTGTTGACCCACATCCACGAGTCGTGGTGCATGTTGAGCATGACGTACAGGTCCTCGGCCAGCGCCAAGTCGACGACCTTGCGTACCTTCGCCATCCAGGCCGGGTCGATTGTGTAGGCCGGTGCTCCGCCCTGGTGGATGCCCCAGGCAATGGGCAGCCGAATGCTCCTGTACCCCTCCGACTTGATCTTCCTGAAGAGAGCCTGGGTCACGGGCGGGTTGCCCCAGGAGGTTTCGTCGGGGATGGCGTCGTAGGTGTTGCCCAGGTTCCAGCCGGGCTGCATGGCCGCGACCCGCGCTGCGGGCGGCGGGGGCACTGGGCGGCGGCGGGTCGGCGGCCTGCGCGGTGGCGGGCACCAGAGGGAGCAGGGCGATCGCCAGGAGGAGCGCCGCCAGTCTTCGTGGGGAGCGCGGCGATCGGCGTCGTCGCGGAAGGAGTCTTGCGAGTCTCCTCGTCATCACGTGCACCTTCCAGTCGGTGGGGGGAACGTCAATCGATCAAGGAAACTTTCGCTGTTTGCGGCGGAGAAATTAACATGACGATGTGCGCAAGGCCACAGGTTTCGTCGGTAAGGGGTGCGAGAATGGCCGGGCACACACGCGACGCGGTTCAACCGGCTTTCGTGTCAGGCCTCCGCCGGGCACGAGCACTTCGAAGATCGGGAAGGCGACCTTGGCGGACTACGCGACTGACGAACCGGTGGACAACGACGGCGGGGAAGGCGACACGTCCCGGCCGGTCACCATCGCGTACATCGCCGAGTCGGCGGGGGTCTCGGTCCCGACGGTGTCGAAGGTGATCAACGGCAAGTCGGGGGTGTCCGCGGACACACGCGCCCGCGTCGAGGCGCTGGTCAACAAGTACGGCTACCGCAAACCCGCGGGCTCCAACCGCAGCAACGTCGTGGAGCTGGTGTTCCGCGAGCTCAAGGACATGTGGGCGGTCGAGATCATCCGGGGCGTCGAACGGGTGGCCCGTCAGCACCGCGTCGGCCTCATGGTGTCCGAGTTCGGCCTGCACGACACCGCCGCCCCCACCTGGGACGACACCGTCTTCCGGCGCCCGAACTGCGTGCTGTCCGTGGCCCAGCTCTCCGAGGCCGAGCGTGAGCAACTCAAGGCCAAAGGCATTCCGTTCGTCGTCTTCGACCCGACCACGGAGCTGCCGGACGACGTCCCCTTCGTAGGGACCACGAACTGGTCCGGCGGCCGTGCCGCGACCCGCCACCTCACCGAACTCGGCCACCGCCGCATCGCGATGATCAGCGGCCCCGAGGACGTACTGTGCTGCACCGCCCGGCTGGACGGATACCGCTCCGTGATGCATGCCGCCGGCCTGCCGGTCGATCCGGAACTCGTCGTGCACGCACCGCTCACGCAGGAGGACGGCTGCGCCGCGGCGCGTTCCCTGCTCGCCCTGCCCGAACGCCCGACAGCGATCTTCACCGCCAACGACCTCCAGGCGCTCGGTGTCTACCAGGCGGCGCGCGAGGCCGGCCTGGGCATCCCCGACGACCTGAGCGTCGTCGGCTTCGACGACCTGCCCGTCGTGGCCTGGGTGGACCCGCCCCTGACCACCGTCCACCAGCCCCTGACCGAGATGGCCGTGGCCGCGACCGAGCTGGCGCTCACGCTGGGGCGCGGCGAAGACGCGCCCCAGGTCGGGCTGGAGATCGCGACGACGCTGACCGTCCGGTCCAGCACGGCTCCGCCCAAGAGCTGACCTCGCTGGAGCGGCACGCGAGGCCATTGACCTCAGGTGGCGGCTGTCGCTAGCCTCCGCTGGAAACTATCTGAGTATGCGACAGAAACTTTCTCACCCCATGCTGTAGAAGGGACTCGATGAGGCTGTCGGGCACGCCCGAGACGGGCAACACCTTCAACAACCCTGTGATCCCCGGCTTCTACCCGGATCCGAGCATCTGCCGGGCAGGCGAGGACTACTACCTCGCGTGCTCCAGCTTCGAATACTTCCCCGGTGTGCCCATCCTGCACAGCCGCGACCTGGTGCACTGGACCCAGATCGGCAACGCGCTCGACCGGCCGGGTCAACTGCGCCTGCCCCTCGACTCGCCGGCCTCCGGGGGGATCTACGCCCCCACCCTGCGCTACCACGACGGCCGCTTCTGGCTGATCGTCACGAACGTGAGCGGCGACGGGAATCTGCTGTTCACGGCCACCGACCCGGCCGGCCCCTGGTCCGATCCGATCCGGCTGCCCGGGGTGCACGGCATCGACCCGGATCTCGCCTGGGACGACGACGGCAACTGCTGGTGCACCGTCGCGGGAGTCGGCCAGGTCCGTATCGATCCCCACATCGGAGAGACGCTCAGCGAGTCACGGCGTCTCTGGTCCGGCACTCCTGGTGCCAAGGCCCCGGAAGCACCACACCTGTACCGGATCGGCGACTACTGGTACCTGCTCATCGCCGAGGGCGGCACCGAGCGGTGCCACGGCGTCTCGATCGCCCGTGGCCGCACGCCCGCCGGCCCATTCGAGCCGTGCCCGGCCAACCCGATCCTGACCCACCGGGGCACCGACCACCCCATCCAGAACACCGGTCACGCCGACCTGGTCCAGGCGCCCGACGGCTCATGGTGGATGGTGCTGCTGGGCGTACGGCCTGGCGGCGGCTCGCCCGGCTGGCACGTACTCGGCCGGGAGACGTTCCTGGTGCCGGTCGACTGGGTCGACGGCTGGCCGGTCGTCGGCGAACTGTCGCCCGTGATGCCCGCGCCTCCGTGGCCCCTGCGGCCGGGTGCCGCCGTGTCGGGCCGGGACGAGTTCGATCACAGCGAGTTGGCCCCGTACTGGGTCTCGCTGCGTCACCGCCCCCCGGAGGACTGCACCACGAAAGAGCGGCCCGGCTGGCTGACCCTGCACGCCCGTGGCGGATCACTCGACGAGCCCGACGTGATGTTCGTCGGCCGACGGCAGCAGCACCCCTCCTGCCGGGTCCGCGCTCTGATCGACCCGGCGGAAGGACGCGGCGGCCTGACCGTCCGTCTCGACGAGCAGCACCACTACGACATCGAGGCGACGTCGGATGAGGTACGGGTGCGGGCCCGCATCGGCCCGCTGAACAGCGTTGTGGCGTCGCGGCCGACACCAGCCGGACCCGTGGTCCTCCGTATCGAGGCGGCCCCCGTACACCCTGTGACCGACGCCCGCACCGGGCCCGACACCGTCCTGATCGGTATCGAGGAACCGGACGGCACCTTCGTCGAACTCGCTTCGCTGGACGGTCGATACCTCTCCACGGAGGTCGCGGGCGGCTTCACCGGCCGGGTCGTCGGAATGTTCGCCTCAGCCGGCCGCGTCCACTTCGACTGGTACGACTACGAGCCGCTCGAACGCTGAGGAACATGGCGCTCGCCGCCCGTACCGAGGCGTGGACGCGGCAGGAACGACGCCGTCGTGCCCGCCAACAGCGAGGCGAAACTGCGCCTTCCGACGGTCCGGCCGATGCCGATGCCGTCCGGGAAGGCAGAACGCCCCTGGCGCGCGTGGAAGGGGTGCGCTTCCTCGGGCACGCGGACGGTGTGTCGTCCTACCGATTGCCATCCGGCCGGTATCGGCTGGGCACCACGCTCCGCTGATCAGCCGGGTGGCATCTCTGCCACTGGTGGTCGAACAAGCCTCGCCCCGCGGCCGAGGTGGGGGGAGCCGCGGGGCGAGGAGTTCGGATCACACGATCGTGCGGGTTCGCGATCTCAGCAGTCGTAGTCGATGAGGTCGAAGGACGCGTAGTGGTCCGCGGTGTAGTAGTCCTCCTGGTACTCCTCACCGGTGACGATGCGGCGGGCACCGCGCGTCGAGGAGCCAGGGGTCTTGACCGTGTACTCGTGGTAATAGCCGGTGGACTGAATGGGGAGGATGCGTTCCCGGTTCTGGAAGACGCTCCCGTCCTGCGAGTACGGGTAGGGGCCGCCCTGGGCGATCAGGTTGAGGGTGGTGTACGCCTGCGACGGCAGATCGCTGTAGCAGATGCTGCCGACGGCGGTCGTCGCGGCGCCGGCCGGGGCGGCGGTGACGGTGCCGCCGACGAAGAGGGCGGACAAGAGGGCGGCTGCGGCGCCGATGCGTGTTGCCCGTGGGGGGAGTCTCATGGCCCCATGATGACGCGCGTAGACAGTGGCATGTCAATGACAAGTTCCATGATTTTCCGGGCACGTCCGATGAGTTTTCGGGAAGTTAACCTGGCGCGCGGCGGCTCCACGAGGCCTGCACATGCGCGTGGCCGACGGCCTCGGTGCGTCAGGACTTCCGGCTCTCGGCCGCCGCGAACAACGCGAAAGCCAGGACGATCAGCGCGACGCTCACATAGATCTCGTAGCCGTCCAGGGCGCTCCACCGCTGCGTCACCCCCCACCGCAGCTTGCCGGTGAGCTCGTACACCAGACCGCCGGAGCCCTGCATCAGGGCGATGAAACCGAGAAACTCCAGTAACTGCTTCATGTGCAGGATCCTCGCCCCGCGGACCGCGCGCTCACATCGGCCGACGGGGCGAGGCCCGCCCGACCGGAGTCCCCGTTCGTACGCGGGCGGAGCGTCGAAAGTCGAGACGGTCACGACTTTGGTCGCGATCCTCGGCAAGGGGCGGTGCCGGGCGCCGTCTCTGCGTAGATTTATCGACCGTGAGTGATGGCAAGCCGGTACCCGAGCCCCCGACCTTCCCGGGGCGGCGCTGGCTGTATCCCTCGGCCGTACTCGATCCCGCCCCGGAGCCGGACGGCGGCCCGCCCGGACGGCGGTTCGCGCGTTCCGGCCGGCCCCGGCGCACCGCGCGCGACTGGGTCGTCGACTTCACCTGTTTCCTGCTGGCCGTGTTCATCGGCCTGTTGACCACGGACACGGTGCGCAACGAGCCCGACCTGCCGCAGGCCGTCGCCGTCCTCGACCAGGTGCTGGGCGCGCTCGCCTGCGCCGCGGTCTGGCTGCGCCGCCGCTGGCCGGTCGGGCTCGCCGTGGCGATGGTCCCGGTCTGTTTCGTCTCCAACACCGCGGACGGCGCCGGCCTGGTCGCCCTCTTCACCCTGGCCGTGCACCGGCCCTTCCGGTACGTGGCCTGGGTGGCGGCCGCCGCCGTCGCGCTGACCCCGCTGTTCTTCCGGCTGCGCCCCGACCCCGAGGTGACCTACCCCTGGGCGGTCTTCCTCGACGTGCTGCTCACCGCCGCGACCGTCGGCTGGGGCATGTTCGTGCGCTCCAAGCGGCAGTTGATACTGAGCTTCCGGGACCGCGCCCGGCGTGCCGAGACGGAGGCCGAACTACGGGCTGAGCAGGCACAGCGACTCGCCCGCGAGGCCATCGCCCGGGAGATGCATGACGTGCTGGCCCACCGCCTGACGCTGCTCAGCGTGCACGCGGGCGCCCTGGAGTTCCGGCCCGACGCGCCTCGCGCGGAGATCGCCCGCGCGGCCGGCGTCATCCGGGAGAGCGCCCACGAGGCGCTGCAGGACCTACGGGAGATCATCGGGGTGCTGCGCGCGGGCGAGCCCGACGACGCGGGCCGACCGCAGCCGACGCTCGCCGCGCTGGACACCCTGGCCGCCGAGTCCCGCGAGGCCGGCATGAAGGCCGTCCTCGACAACCACGTCACCGACCCGGCCGCCGTCCCCACCTCCGTCGGCCGCACCGCGTACCGCATCGTCCAGGAGTGCCTGACCAACGCCCGCAAACACGCCCCCGGCGCCGAGGTCACCGTCGCGGTGTCGGGCGCCCCGGGCGACGGACTCACCGTCACCGTACGCAACCCCGCTCCGCCGGCGGACGTCCCGCCCGTCCCCGGCTCGGGCCAGGGACTCATCGGCCTCACCGAGCGGGCGACGCTCGCCGGGGGCCGACTGGAGCACGGGCCCGACGGCGAGGGCGGGTTCGGGGTACGGGCCTGGCTGCCCTGGGGTTGAGAAAGCTTCGCTGGCGCTGAGAACGATGTGCGTCACGCCATCTCCTCGGCCATGATTGCCAGTTGGCCCGTACGCACCATCCGACGCGTACGAGCCGTTCGGCACCGAGCGCCTCGGGAGGGACAGCAGCGTGAGTTTCGGGGGACACAATCCGTACCAGCCACCCTGGCCGCCGAACGGAGGACCGTACCCGCCGCCCCCGGGACCGTACGGGCCGCCGCCCCCGGGACCCGACGCACCGCCGCACCCGTACCCGTACCCGTACGTACCGCAGCGGCCCCCCTCCCTGTGGCAGCGGTTGCGGGAGGACGAATGGCCGCCGCTCGGGCAGCTCCTGAGCAGTCCGCGGCTGAACGGGTGTGTGTGGGCGATGGCGGTCCTGTGCGCGTGGCCGCTCGTGGTCGCCGTGCTGGTCGGCTACCCGCTGGCCCGCTCGGCCCGCCGCCCGGCTCGGCGGATCTTCCCCTCCCACGGCCGGAGCCGCGTCCAGGACCCCGAGGCGCGACGGGTGCAGAAGACCCGGGCCTGGACGGCCACCGTCATGTCGCTGCTGATCCTGGCGGCGTACGGCAAACCCGAGGACGTGGACCAGGCGCAGCAGCAGTTCATGCTGCGACTGACCATCACACCCTGGCTGGTGATGCTCAGCGCGCCCGTGGTCGCCGCCGTCCTCTACCGCTGTTCGTCACCGGCCGCGAGACGGGCCATGCGACGCCCGCTGCGCACCGCCGGGAAGTCGGCCCTGTGGTACGTCGGCGCCTTCACCGCGACGCCGCTCCTGGGCTTCGCGATGAAGGCGCCGGCGACGCCCTCAAGGACGACACGGGACCCATCCGTCTGGCGCCGTTCCTGATCACCGTGCCGTTCCTCTGGACGCTGCTGTTCGTCGTCTTCGCCTCCGGCCCCGCCGTGCGCAGCGGCTTCAACACCGCCGAGGTGAACGCCGCGCTCCCGGCGCTGATCACCGGCGTCCTGGTGTGGGAGTTCGCCGCCATCGGCTTCGCCATGGGCGGACTGCCGCCCGGCCCGCCCCTCGTACAGTTCGCCGCACTCCTCGGCGGCCCGGCCTCGGTCACGGCGGTGGCCTGCTGGGAGATCCACCGCCTGCGCACCCGGTACGGGGTACGGCTGCGGGGCTGAGCGGCCGAGCCCGGGCCGGCGCCCGTCACGTCGTACGCGGCACCACCCGCTGCCCCGCCGACCCGTACACCCACGCCGACGCCTCGTCGATGAAGTCGCCGGGGAAGCCGAGGCGGAAGTCGGTGGCCTCCTCCAACCGGGCCAGCAGCTCCTCGGGCAGGACGAGCCGGGCGGCGCCGAGGTTGTCCATGAGCTGCTCGACGCGGCGGGCGCCGAGGATGGGGTGCACGGCGGGGGAGTGGGCCATGGTCCAGGCGATGGCCACCTGCGCCGGGGTGGCGTCGAGTTCGTCGGCGGCGGCCTGCACGGCCTCCGCCACCGCGCGCTCCCGCTCCCCGATCGCCTCGGCGGACAGCCGGGTCGCGGTGCCGGGGGCCACCCCGCCCGGCCGGGTGTACTTGCCGGACAGGATCCCGTTCTGCAGCGGACTCCAGGCCGCGACCGACATCCCGAACGCCTCCGCCATCGGCAACAGTTCACGCTCGACGTCCCGGTTGAGCAGGCTGTACGGGACCTGGAGCGCCGACAGCGGTGACCAACCCCGCCATTCGGCGAGGGTGTTGGCCCGCGAGACCACCCAGGCCGGCGCGTCCGAGATGCCGACGTACAGCACCTTCCCGGACCGTACGGCGTCGTCGAGGGCGCGCATCGTCTCCTCGACCGGAGTGTTCCGGTCCCAGATGTGCACCCAGTAGATGTCGACGTAGTCCGTGCCCAGGCGCCGCAGGCTCGTCTCCAGGGACAGCGCCAGGTTCTTGCGGTGGTTGCCCGCGGCGTTGGGGTCGCTGCCGTCGCGCGAGACGGTGTACTTGGTGGACAGCACGAACCGGTCGCGCCGCCCCTTGAGCAGCTCGCCGACGATCCGCTCGCTCTCCCCGCCGCGGTAGTTGACCGCCGTGTCGATCACATTGCCGCCGGCCTCCGCGTACACGTCGAGGATCCGCGCGCACTCCTCCCGGGGCGCCCCCACCCCGCCCTGTTCCCCGAACGTCATGGCCCCGAGGAACAGCTCGGAGACGCGGAGCCCGGTCCGGCCCAGGAGTCGGTAACGCACCCAAAACCTCCGTCAGTTGACTGCCGTACCGGCCGACACTAACGGGTCGACGCACGACGACGCGGCGGTCCGCGCGACGCGTCATTACCGTAGGGCCCCATGACCGATATCCGAACGGTGGGCCGATGACCCCGATCCGACTGCTCCTCGTCGACGACGATCCCCTCGTGCGCGCCGGACTGTCCCTCATGCTGGGTGGCGCCGACGACATCGAGATCGTGGGCGAGGCCGCCGACGGCGACGAGGTGGACGCCCTCGTCGACCGTACGCGCCCCGACGTCGTCCTCATGGACATCCGGATGCCGACGCTCGACGGCCTCTCCGCCACCGAGCGGCTCCGAGGCCGTGCGGATGCGCCCCAAGTCGTCGTCCTGACCACCTTCCACGCCGACGACCAGGTCGTGCGCGCCCTGCGCGCGGGCGCCGCCGGGTTCGTCCTCAAGGACACCCCGCCCGCCGAGATCGTCGAAGCGGTACGCCGCGTCGCGGTCGGCGACCCCGTCCTCTCACCCGCTGTCACCCGCCAGCTCATGGCCCACGCCGCCGGCACCGCCCCCGACCCCCGCACCACCACCGCACGTTCCCGCGTCGCCGCCCTCAACGACCGCGAACGCGAGGTCGCCGTCGCCGTCGGCCGCGGCGCCTCCAACGCCGAGATCGCCGCCGAACTCTTCATGAGCATCGCCACCGTCAAGACCCACGTCTCCCGCATCCTCGCCAAGCTCGCCCTCAACAACCGCGTACAGATCGCCCTGCTCACGTACGACGCGGGGCTGCTGGAGGACGAGGACCGTTAGACGAGGACTCGTCAGCAGCGCTCGGCGAGGGCTCGGGAGTCGGGGCGGGCGGAAATCGGGGCGTGGGGCGGGCACTTGTGGGTGAGGGCGGGCGTTGTGTGGGTGAGGGGGACTCATGGGGAATGTGGAAGTGAGCGACCTGGGGGCGTACGGGACGCGGTTCACCGAGGACCCGTACCCCGTGTACGCGGAGCTGCGCGCGAAGGGCCCGGTGCACCGGGTGCGGCTTCCGATGCCCGACAAGCAGCACGAGGTGTGGCTCGTGGTCGGCTACGAGGAGGCGCGGGCGGCGCTCGCCGACCCCCGGCTGTCGAAGGACGGCTCCAAGATCGGGATCACGTTTCTCGACGAAGAGCTGATCGGGAAGTATCTGCTGGTCAGCGACCCACCGGACCACACCCGGCTGCGCAAGCTGATAGTCCGGGAGTTCACGCCCCGCCGGGTCGAGCAACTGCGGCCGCGGGTGGAGGAGATCACCGGCTCGCTGCTCGACGCCATGCTGCCGCTCGGCCGTGCCGACCTGGTGGACTCGTTCGCCTACCCGCTGCCGCTCACCGTCATCTGCGAGCTGCTCGGGGTGCCCGAGTTCGACCGGGCGGCGTTCCGCAAGTGGTCGACGGAGACGGTGGCGCCGACCAGCGCGGAGAGCGAGTACGACGCCTTCGTCCAACTCGCCGCGTATCTCGGTGACTTGATCGAGAACAAGCGCTGCTCCCCACCCGCCGACGATCTGCTGAGCGCGCTGATCCGCACGACGGACGAGGACGGTGACCGCCTGTCACCGGACGAGCTGCGCGGCATGGCCTTCATCCTCCTCATCGCCGGCCACGAGACGACGGTCAACCTCATCACCAACGCCGTCCACGCCCTCCTCACCCACCCCGCTCAACTCGCCGAGGTGAGGGCCGACATGAGCCTCCTCGACGCGGTCGTGGAGGAAACGCTGCGCCACGAGGGCCCGGTGGAGAACGCGACGTTCCGCTACGCCGCCGAGCCCCTCGACATCGCCGGTACGTCCGTCGCGGCGGGCGACTCGGTGATGGTCGCCTTGGCCGCCGCCGGCCGCGACGGCACCCGCTTCCCCACCCCGGACCGCTTCGACATCCACCGCGACACCCGCGGCCACCTCGCCTTCGGCCACGGCATCCACTTCTGCCTGGGCGCACCGCTGGCCCGCCTGGAGGCACGCGTCGCCCTGCGCGCACTCCTGACCCGATGCCCCACCCTCACCCTCGACGGCCCACCGGGCGCCTGGCTGCCGGGCATGCTGATACGGGGGGTGCGGAGCCTGCCCGTGCGCTGGTGAATGTCCTCCGCGTCGGTGGCGTCCTCGTGGCTCAGTCGCGTCCGCCCGCGATCTCGCCGACGTTCACCGGTCTCTGCTCCCGGCGGGAAAGCTCGCACGCCTCGGCGACGCGGAGGGCCTGGAGGGCCTCGCGGCCGTCACAGGGGTTGGCCCGCTCACCGCGCACGACCTCGACGAATGCGGCGAACTCGGCCTCGTAGGCGGAGGCGAAGCGCTCCAGGAAACCGGTCCACGGCTTGTCGGCGGGCGGCGGTCCGGTCGGCTCCGCGGACGCGACCGGCGTACGGTCGTCCAGGCCGACCACGACGGTGTCCAGCTCCCCGGCCAGCTCCATGCGCACGTCGTAGCCCGCCCCGTTCACGCGCGCCGCCGTCGCCGTCACCAGGGTGCCGTCCTCCAGCGTCAGTACGGCGGCCGCCGTGTCGAGGTCGTGCGCCTCCCGGAACATCGGATGCCCGACGTCCGACCCGGTGGCGTACACCGAGGCGACCTCACGCCCCGTCACCCACCGTACGATGTCGAAGTCGTGGATCAGACAATCCCGGAAGATCCCGCCGGACCCCGGCAAGTACGCTGCGGGCGGCGGCGCTTGATCCGCCGTCAGCGCCCGTACGGTGTGCAGTCGCCCGAGTCGGCCGGAGCGCACGGCCTCGCGCGCGGTGACGTACCCGGAGTCGAATCGGCGCTGGAAGCCCATCTGCAGCACGGTTCCCGCCGAGTCGACCTCGGTGAGCGCGTTTAAGGTGCCCGGCACATCCACCGCGATGGGTTTCTCGCAGAACACCGGGAGTCCCGAGCGTGCTGCCCGACCGATCAGTTCGCCGTGGGCCGAGGTCGCGGCCGTGATGACCACGGCGTCCACGCCCCAGGTGAAGATCTCATCCACCCCCGGTGCCACCGTCTCGCCCAGGCGATCCGCGAGGTCATGGGCCCGGGCCGGGTCGACATCCGTAATGATCAAGGAGCCGACATCACGGTGACGGCTGAGCGTGGTCGCGTGAATCGTCCCGATCCGACCAGCTCCGATGAGTCCGATGCGCATGGGAAACAAAGTGAGGTCGCACCCGCCGCTGTGTCAATGCTTTGTCCGGACAACCGAACTACGCAACTTCCCGTCACCAGGCACCGGGGCTACGCTCGGCCCGTGCCGAAACCAGATGTGGATCCGACCGTGTCGCTCCAGCTCAGCGTCGACCGCAGCAGCCCGGTCCCGCTCTACTTCCAGCTGTCCCAGCAGCTGGAGGCCGCGATCGAGCACGGCGAGCTCACCCCGGGCAGCTTGCTGGGCAACGAGATCGAGCTGGCCGCACGCCTGGGCCTGTCCCGCCCGACCGTCCGCCAGGCCATCCAGTCCCTGGTCGACAAGGGCCTGCTGGTCCGCCGCCGGGGCGTAGGCACCCAGGTCGTCCACAGCCAGGTCAAGCGCCCCCTGGAGCTCAGCAGCCTCTACGACGACCTGGAGGCCGCCGGCCAGCGCCCCGCCACCCGCGTCCTGGTCAACACCACCGTCGCCGCCTCCGCCGAGGTCGCCGCCGCCCTCGCCGTCGCCGAGGGCAGCGAGGTCCGCCGCATCGAACGCCTCCGCCTCGCCCACGGCGAACCCATGGCCTACCTCTGCAACTACCTCCCCCTCGACCTCCTCGACCTCGACTCCCCCCAACTGGAAGCCACCGGCCTCTACCGCCTCATGCGCACCGCAGGCATCACCCTCCACAGCGCCCGCCAAACAATCGGCGCAAGAGCAGCAACCCCAGAGGAGGCCGACCGCTTGGGAGAACCCGAAAACGCCCCCCTCCTGACCATGCAACGCACCACATTCGACGACACAGGACGAGCAGTCGAATACGGCACCCACATCTACCGAGCGTCGCGCTATTCGTTCGAATTCCAGCTTTTGGTGAGGTCGTAACCTGAAGGCGCTCCCTGTGCTTTTCGGCCGAGGGAGCTCCCAGTTCTTTTAGGGGCGCGGGGAACTGCGCGACAAGCCCCCACTCACCCGCAGTCAAAACTCCACCCATGCCACCCCCAGCCCCACCGGCGCACCAAGCGGAGCGTTAAGGCAGAATCGGGCCGATGAGCACCTACCGCGACTTCACCCACCGCGGCTCCGCGCGGGCCACCGTCCTGCGGACCGTGGGAACGCGCGAGCGCCGCTCCCACCTGACGGCCCCCCGCGTCCCCACCGTCGGCATCGACATCGGCGGCACGAAGGTGATGGCGGGCGTCGTGGACGCCGACGGAAACATCCTGGAGAAGCTCCGCACGGAGACCCCGGACAAGTCCAAGAGCCCCCAGGTCGTCGAGGACACCATCGTCGAGCTGGTCCTGGACCTCTCCGACCGGCACGACGTGCACGCGGTCGGCATCGGCGCGGCCGGCTGGGTTGACGCGGACCGCAACCGTGTCCTGTTCGCCCCCCACCTGTCCTGGCGCAACGAGCCGCTGCGCGACCGCCTCGCCGGCCGCCTCGCCGTGCCCGTCCTGGTCGACAACGACGCCAACGCCGCCGCCTGGGCCGAGTGGCGCTTCGGCGCCGGCCGCGACGAGGACCACCTGGTCATGATCACCCTCGGCACCGGCATCGGCGGCGCGATCCTGGAGGACGGCCAGGTCAAGCGCGGCAAGTTCGGCGTCGCGGGCGAGTTCGGCCATATGCAGGTGGTGCCCGGCGGCCACCGCTGCCCGTGCGGCAACCGCGGCTGCTGGGAGCAGTACAGCTCCGGCAACGCCCTCGTCAGAGAGGCCCGCGAGCTGGCCGCCGCCGACTCCCCGGTGGCGTACGGGATCATCGAGCACGTCAAGGGCAACATCGGCGACATCACGGGGCCGATGATCACGGAGCTCGCCCGCGAGGGCGACGCGATGTGCATCGAGCTGCTCCAGGACATCGGCCAGTGGCTCGGCGTCGGCATCGCCAACCTGGCCGCCGCCCTCGACCCGTCCTGCTTCGTCATCGGCGGCGGCGTCTCGGCCGCCGACGACCTGCTGATCGCTCCGGCGCGGGACGCGTTCAAGCGCCAGCTCACCGGCCGCGGCTACCGCCCCGAGGCCCGTATCGCCCGCGCCCAGCTCGGCCCCGAGGCCGGCATGGTCGGCGCCGCCGACCTCGCCCGCCTCGTGGCCCGCCGTTTCCGCCGCGCCAACCGGCGCCGGGTGGAGCGCTACGAGCGTTACGCGCGGTACGTGGAGGCCCGCCGCACCACCCAGGACTCCGCATGACCGCCGCCCTGCCGCACCAGAGCGCGTCCCCGGAGGAACCCGAGCGGCCCCCCGAGGACCGCCGCCACAAGATCCGCCGCAGGGCGCTCACCCTGGCGATCATCGTGCTGCTCATCGGCGTACCGGCCGGTTACCTGGTGATCTCCGCCAATCAGAGCCGGGACAGCGGCAAGGACAAGGAGGCGAAGTACTCGGCGACCGGCCTCACCGCGCACTGGCCCTCCCGGGTCCAGCAGCGCATCTACCAGGTGCCGATCCCGCCGTACTCGAAGCATGTCGCGTACTACGAGACGAACAACTGGAAGACCAGCCGTCTGTACGTGCAGTTCTATACGAGCAACGAGGGCCTGGAGCGCTTCCTCAACCAGATCGGCGTCAGCACGGACGACCTGGAGGAGGACGAGATCGCCATCAACTCCCGCGACCGGGGCATCGTCGGCTGGAAGTTCACCGGCGCCGGCCCCTGGTACGGCCTCGTCCACGAGCAGCAGAACCCCGCGCCCACCCATGACATCGTCGTGAACCGGTCGAACCCGGACCATCCGATGGTGTACCTGGTCTCGCGGACAGTGCCCTGACCTGGGCACGAACGGGACGAGGGCCGATTGTCAGACCCCGCCCGTAGAGTCGGAGACAGCTGATCAGGTCCTCAGTGGCTCATCCGACTCAAGGGCGGGAGGTGACCGGACGTATGCGAGACATGGCTGTTCCCGAGGCCGACACAGCTGTTCCCGTGCGGCTGGCTGCCGTATTCCTGCCCTCCCCGCTGCCCCGCCACGGCCGGGTCGCCTTCTGGGACCCGGAGGGCGGGGCGCCACCTTCGGATACCACCGAGGACCTCACTGTCGCACGACGACATGGCTCCGGAGTCCGCAGAGGCATCGTCCCCGCCGTGACCCTGCCCATCGGTGAGGCCTTGCCACTGCTGGCCGGGGCCCGGCGCGATCCGGCCGCGCACCCTGCCACGGCCTGCTGGGGTGCCGCCGCTCTGCACGCGCTGCGGCTCGTGGCCCGGGGGCGGCTGCTGCCGGGGCTGACCGCCGAGGGCTTCGACGCCTGGCGGGCGGGACCGCTCGACCCCGACGACATCGCGCACCTCAGGGCCGTCGCCGCAGCCCTGCCGTACGAGGGCCACGCCGTGCCGCTGCCCGGCAAGGGTCCCCTCCGGCTGCCCGAGCCGGAAGCGCTGATGCGGTCCTTCCTGGACGCGGTCGCCGACACACTCCCGCGCGGCCCGGCGGCGCCGTACGTCTCCGGGAAACCGTTCGCGGCGAGCGCCGGACAGCGGCTGCCCGCCGCGCGCGACTGGGCGGCCGAGGTCGCCGCGGGCATGGACGCGGGCGTACGGATCTCCCTGCGGCTCGACCTGTCGGCATACGACCTGTTCGACGACAGCGAGGGCGGGCGACGGGCGGGCGCCGCCGTGGTGCAGGTGCACAGCCTCGCTGACCCGACGATCGTCGTCGACGCGGCCGCGCTGTGGGCCGGGGACGCGGACGCGGCATTCGGTCCCCGCGCCCGCGTGGACGCGGCCCTGGCCGTACGGCGCGCGGCCCGGGTCTGGCCACCGCTGGACCGGCTCTCCGAGCAGGACGTGCCCGATGTCCTCGCCCTCTCCGAGGAGGAGCTCTCCGACCTGCTGGGCGTCGCCGCGACCCGGCTCGGCGCGGCCGGGGTCGCCGTGCACTGGCCCCGGGACCTGGCCCACGACCTGAGCGCCCGGGCCGAGGTGCGCCCGGCGCCCGGTTCGGCCACGGACGGCACCGGCTTCTTCGACAGCGAGGAACTGCTCCGGTTCCGCTGGCAGTTGGCGATCGGCGGCGACCCGCTCACCGAGGCCGAGATGGACACCCTCGCCGAGGCCCACCGCCCGGTCGTCCGCCTGCGCGACCAGTGGGTCCTCGTCGACCCGGCCCTCGTCCGCAAGGCCCGCAAACGTGAACTGGGCCTGCTCGACCCGGTGGACGCCCTGTCCGTGGCCCTCACCGGCACCGCCGAGGTCGACGGGGAGACGGTGGAGGCGGTGCCGGCCGGCGCGCTGGCCGCACTGCGGGACCGCCTGACGGCCGGCATCGGCACGGTGGACCCGCCGCCGGGCCTCGCCGCCACCCTCCGCGACTACCAACTCCGGGGCCTGGCCTGGCTGGACCTCATGACCTCCCTCGGCCTCGGCGGCTGCCTCGCCGACGACATGGGCCTCGGCAAGACGATCACGGTCATCGCCCTGCACCTGCGCCGGTCCCGGCCCCAGCCCACGCTGGTCGTCTGCCCCGCGTCCCTGCTGGGCAACTGGCAGCGGGAGATCACCCGTTTCGCCCCCGGCGTGCCCGTACGCCGCTTCCACGGCCCCGACCGCACCCTGGAGAGCCTCGACGGCGGCTTCGTCCTCACCACGTACGGCACGATGCGCTCGACGGCACCCCGGCTCGCCCAGCAGGAGTGGGGCATGGTCGTCGCCGACGAGGCCCAGCACGTCAAGAACCCCTACTCGGCGACGGCGAAAGCCCTGCGCACGATCCCGACACCGGCGCGCGTGGCCCTCACCGGCACCCCGGTCGAGAACAACCTCTCCGAGCTCTGGGCCCTGCTCGACTGGACGACCCCGGGGCTCCTCGGCCCCCTGAAGTCCTTCCGGGCGCGCCACGCCCGCGCCGTGGAGAACGGCGAGGACGAGGAGGCCGTGACCCGTCTCGCCCGCCTGGTCCGCCCCTTCCTCCTCCGCCGCAAGAAGTCCGACCCGGGCATCGTCCCCGAACTCCCGCCCAAGACCGAGACCGACCACCCCGTCCCGCTCACCCGCGAACAGGCCGCGCTGTACGAGGCGGTGGTGCGCGAGTCCCTGCTGGCCATCGAGACGGCGGAGGGGATCGCCCGCCGGGGGTTGGTCCTGAAACTCCTGGGCGCCCTGAAGCAGATCTGCGACCACCCGGCGCTGTATCTGAAGGAGGAGGCCGCCGGCACGGGAGACCGCCTGGCCGCCCGCTCCGGCAAACTCGCCCTGTTGGACGAGCTGTTGGACACCTTGTTGTCCGAGGACGGCTCGGCGCTGGTCTTCACCCAGTACGTCGGCATGGCCCGGCTGATCACCGCGCACCTCGCCGCACGCGCCGTCCCGGTCGAGCTGCTGCACGGCGGTACGCCGGTCAAGGACCGCGAAACGATGGTGGACCGCTTCCAGAGCGGAGCGACACCGGTACTGGTCCTCTCCCTGAAGGCGGCGGGCACGGGCCTGAACCTCACCCGCGCCGGCCACGTCGTCCACTTCGACCGCTGGTGGAACCCCGCCGTCGAGGAACAGGCCACCGACCGCGCCTACCGCATCGGCCAGACCCAGCCAGTCCAGGTCCACCGCCTCATCACCGAGGGCACCATCGAGGACCGCATCGCCGAAATGCTGGAATCCAAGCGAGCCCTCTCCGAAGCCGTCCTCGGCTCCGGCGAAGCCGCCCTCACAGAACTGACCGACCGCGAGCTGACGGACCTGGTGTCGTTGCGGAGGTCGACGTGAGCGGGGTCGAGAAGGAGCCGGGAGCCGTGGAGGGCACGGCTGGGGAGGCGACGCGCGAGGGAAGGGCAGATGCGGGCGTGCCGGACTCCGGTGCCGGGGCACGTCCCGCCGACGCGGCTCGCCAGGCGTTGCGTGCGGCGCGGGAACAGGGGCGGGGAGGGCCGGAGGGCGCCGACCGCCGGGACCCGGCTTCGACGCCGCCTGTCGGTGTGGCCCGGGTTCGCGGGGCGGGCCGCCCGGGTGATGTGGCGCGGGAGGCGTTGCGGAGGGCCGTGGAGTCCAAGGCGGCCGGTTCCGAGGAGCCGGTGGGCGAGGGTGTTCCCGCCGAGCCGACGGGCATCCGAGCCGGGGAGGGTGCCCCGCCCGGTGCACCGTTGCCTTCCCGGTCCGGCGCCCGCCCCGGGGACATCGCCCGGGAGGCCTTGCGGGTCGCGCGCGACGCGGCCGAGCGGGCTCGAACGGAGGCCGAGAACGCCGAGGACAAGGAACCCAAGACCGCCCGCCGAGCCGCCGGTTCGCCGCCGCCCCGCTCCTGGGCACGGCAGGGCACGCCGGGCGGCAGCCCGGGCCGCACCGGGGGACATCGGGCCCGTGACGTCCGCGAACTGCTCGCCGGTGCCTTCGAGTTGCCCTCCGAGGGGCCTGCGCCCGACGAGTCGACGCACGACATGGCCTCCGCCCGGCCCACGTCCACCGAGCAGCCGGACACCGGCGGCGCGCCGACGCCGACCCACGACCTCACCAGCCATGCCTCCGCCTCAGAGGGCCCCGCCCCCGACGCCTCCGACGGCCCCACCCACGCCTCCGAGAGCCACGACCCGGAGGCCCTCGACCCCGCGCCCCATGGCCACCCCATGCCCGACCACTCCACTGGCGCGGCGGCCGAAGTCACCCCCCGCGTCCCCCGGACCATGGCCGCCCCCTCCCTCCCCCACTCTCGACTTCGCTCGAGCGGGGGGACCCCCATCGGGGAGCTGCGTCGTACGTTCCCGGCATTCCCGCCGCGCCCCTCGGCCGAGGGCGAGGGAGGGTTCGCGGAGAGTTGGTGGGGCAATGCGTGGGTCGCGGCTCTGGAAGAGGGCGCCCTGGATGCGGCTCGGCTCGCACGGGGGCGGGCGTATGCCGACAAGGGGCACGTGGACGCGATCACCGTGACGCCCGGGTTGGTGCTGGCGTACGTGCACGGAAGCCGTCCCCGGCCGTACCGGGTGCAGCTACGGCTGCGCACGCTGGACGACGACGAATGGGACCGCTTCCTCGACGCGGCGGCCGAACGACCGGCACACATAGCCGCACTGCTGGACAAAAAGATGCCCGAGGCCCTCGCCGGAGCCGGAGCCGGAGCCGGCACCGGACGCGGCACCGGCACCCCACGCGCCGTACGCCTGCTGCCCGGCCCCGGTGAGCTCGACCCCCGTTGCAGCTGCCCCGACTTCGGGCACCCCTGCAAGCACGCGGCGGCGTTGTGCTATCAGACCGCGCGGCTGCTGGACGAGGACCCGTTCGTGTTGCTGCTTCTGCGGGGCCGGGGCGAGCGGGAGTTGCTCGACGCGCTGTCCCGGCGCAACGCCGCCCGTGCGGCCCGCCCCGCCCAGGAGCAGGAGCCCGCACCGCTCCCCGGCGTCCGGGCCCGTGACGCGCTCGCCCCACGCACGCTCCCACCGTTGCCCGTGCCGCTGCCCCCGCCGCCGCATCCGGAGCAGCCGCCGGTCTATCCGGGCGCGCCGGGTGGCCCGGACCCGTTCGCGCTGGACCAGCTGGCCACCGACGCGGCCGCCCGCGCGCACGCGCTGCTCACCACCGGACGCGATCCGGTGGCCGAGCTGACGCTCTGGCAGGACGCGGTACGGCTGGCCGCCGCCCGCCCCGGCTCCGGTCTCACCGCCACGACCCGCGCGCTGTACTCCTCCCTGGCCGCCGCCACCGGCCGCACCCCGGCCGATCTGGCCAGGGCCGTCGCCGCCTGGCGTCAGGGTGGCCTCGAAGGGCTCGCCGTCCTGGAGGAGCCCTGGGACCCACCGGCGGGCCGTTTCGACCGCGCCCGCCCCCTGCTCCTCGCCGCCGACCTCCCGGCGTTCCGGCCCTGGCGCAACCACCTCACCCACCCGCACGGCCATGTCCAGCTCCGCCTGGGCCGCGACGGGCTGTGGTACGCCTACGAGTCCGAGCCGGGCCACGACGACTGGTGGCCGAGAGGCACCCCGGACCTCGACCCGGTGGGCGCACTCACCGGCATAGGCACCACCACCGACGACCTCTGACCACCGCCGCACCCCGAAGCCGACGACACGCGACACGCGGGGACGCCTGTTCGACTACTTGATTCGCCCTCCGATGCCGACGCCGCCGCCCCGTCGTGACCTGCGCTTCGGTGAAGAGGATGTGAGAGTTGCCCGCTGATGTTCGGGAGCCGTCTGGGCGGATTCGGGGCCCTGGGGCGGAGCACCAAGGAAGGGACGTTAGCGTGGAGCGGTGAGTGAGACGACGACCCCCGCCCTCCAGTACCGCTTCGACGGGCCGGACGACGCCCCGGTCCTGATCCTCGGGCCCTCGCTCGGCACGACGTGGCACATGTCGTAGAAGCCGTCTCTGGGCGTCCAGCTGGTCCAGGACGGTCGCGTAAGTCCAGGTCGGAGCCCTGTGACACGCAAGCGTCCATGGGGCTCGTGACACGGACGTGACAGAAGACGCGCAGCGGATCCCCTGTGTGCAGCGACGGTATTGGGGGAGCGCCTTGCCATCGGTATTGGGCGAACGACTGCCTGGCTGGACGCTGTGCGCTTGAGTGTTCTGATGGTGCGTAGGGTGCTCAGAAATCGGAGCCCAGCAGGGCGAGAGGACGACGTTCGAGCTGCGCGAAGCGGACCTTTTCGCGCAGCCAGGCCGCAACATCACCTTGCCGTTCGAGCAGGAGAACGAGCTCCCGGAGTTCGCCCAGGACGATCACTCGCTGGTTCAGTGCGCGTTCGCTCTCTTCGATGGCCGGCCCGGTGAAGCCAGATGCAGAAATGAATAGGGCGCGGACTTCCGAGCGCCCGTACACCCGTACCAGGTGGCGGCTCATTGCGTTGATCTCGACAGGCTCACCCCACCACTTGATCTCTACGAGGTACGCGGATCCGTCGACTTCGAGGGCGCCGTCGATCTGTTCAACGGGATGCCCCTCCTCGCTGCGCAGCGTGAAGGATTCCCTGATCAAGATGCCTTCGGTCGCGAACAGGTCGTTGAGCACACCTTCCAGGGCGGTGCCTCGCTTTCTCGGGTCGTCTTCGTTGAACAGATCGTTGAGTCGGTCTCGGAGTGCTTGAAACCTTGCCTTCCGTCGAGCAAGGCGCTCAAGCTCGCTTGTGCGTGCTTTGATGCGAGCTGCTCGCTCTTCATCATGCGCCTGGCTCATCCGCGTGAATGAGTCCTTGACGTTCACGAGTCGTCGCACGCTTGCTTGTAGCCCCTGGGCCGGGAGACGGTCGTCCGGCCACAGTGTGGAGAAGTCCTCGAATTCGATCGCTCGTTTGAGGATCTCCCTGCGAACGCCCAAGCCTGCATCGCCCTGTTCATTGATCCGGCTGAGCACGGCACGAACGATCTTGTACTTGCTGACTGCTGACTTGTCCGCGGCGAGCTGCTGTCGATGGGGCGCGAGCAGGTCTTCGCTGACGCCAGCGCCCCGCAAGAATCCAAGGACCCCTTCTTTGCTCCGGTTGAGCCGGGGCACCAGTTCGATCAGCAGGTCCAAAAGCTCAGGCGGCCAGTGGTAGGCGTCGTTGTGGGCCACTCGTCATCTGCACCTTCCGCGCGGGAGCCGCTCTCCGGGGTGCTTCGATCTGGACGATGTCCGAACGGCGCAACCCTATGAACCTGATTGTGCAGCGGCTGCCGCTGCTTGAGACCGGGTTTCGCGGGATGCGCGGCATGAGGTGGTGCGGAGATCTCTGATGGCGCCTCTCGGTAGGCTGGAAGACTTCTTGGACCCACTGGCAGCTTCAGACTGGCCGAGCCGGGGGACTGGCCCTACTGCAGCGGTTGGGTCGGGTGGTGTCCAGCTCGCGTTCCTTCACGTCCCGGACGGTGAGGTCGACTGCGCGGGCGACGAGCCAGACGCACGATCTCGTCAGTTTGACGATTTCCCCTATCTGGTGGAGCCCCCGATGGGAGGCTGTGTTCATGCACGCCTTCATCTCTCACAACCACCGCGACAAGCCCCAAGTGACGCCACTTGCCGCCCGATTGCGGCTGCTCGGCGTGGACGTCTGGCTTGATTCATGGAAGATCCGACCTGGGGATCGGATCCCCGGCAAGATCAACGAGGCGCTGGGGCTCGTAGACACCGTCATGGTCTTCTGGTCCGCCAACTCTTCGAAGTCCCCTTGGGTGAACACAGAGTGGGAGGCCGCCCTCACACGGCGACTGAGGGATGACTCTGTCCGCGTCATCCCGGTTGTCCTCGACGACACCCCGCTTCCGCCGCTCCTTGAGCCGATCATGTGGGTTTCCATGGTTGACGGTGATGTCGATCGAGCTGCTCGGGAACTCGTAGGTGTGGACTCCCAAGCAGAACTCGTGAAGACGATGCAGCGGACCGTTGAGGAGTCCGGACTGGAGTACAGGTACTTCCATGGGTTCGGCGTCATCGTTGGCTGTCCCCGGTGCGGAGCTCCAAGTTCGAAGTTGGAAGGCTGGAGCGCCGTTGATCACGTCCGAGACGACATGTACGCGGGAGTTCGTTGTACTGAATGTGGTTGGGACGAGGGCGGCGAAGTCTGACTACACCGCGCGCACCACACAGAGTTTCGTCGGGGCTAACCCGCCGTGGCGTTGGCCCTCGTCATAGGGGCAGTCGTGACGCGGGGTGGGTGGCAGGTGGGTGTCGTGTCAGGGGCTGTAGGGGCTCCAGTGCCCGAGGAAGGGCCTGAGGTCGTCGGCTCGTGGTTCGGGGATGTCGGGCAGTCGGGGTGGTGTGTGTAATGGGTCGAGGCGCTCGACGGTGGATGCTGCCCAGCTGATCCATGCTTCGGCTTCGGTTCTGGTCTGCCCCGGGGTCATGGCCTCGACTCGCGTGCGTACGGCGCTCAAGTACTCCGTCAGTCCGGTGGCGTGGCGCCATGCCACTTCCTGCGCTTCAAAGTGTCTGAAGCGGTACGCCTCGGCGTACCGGATGCGGGCGTCTTCCATGGCGGCTTCCCAGCGGATGCGCTTCTGGCGTGCGGCTTCGATCTCGTCGCGACGTCTGCGTTCGGCGGCTTCGCCGCGGAGGGTGACCTCCTGTGCCATCTCGGCGAGCTGGTCTTCGAGGGGGTGGCCGGGGGCGTCGGACCATTCGCTTGCCCGGTGCGGTTGGCCGCCGCTGAGGACGAAGCGGAGGCGTTCGGATGGGGTGTAGTCGAAGCGGGGGATCCTGATCCAGGAGTGCTTCTTGGCGTCGGCGAGTTCCTTCTCGGTGGCGACGTGCTCGGTCCGGTCCTGTTCCTGGAGGACGAGGAACCCCACGGTCTGGCCCTGTGCGTTGATGGTGAAGTGGGGAGACGCTCTGCGGCGGCGATGCGACGGGGGCGCGAAGCCGGTCGCTCCCGCCGAACTGGAGTGTCCTTCGGCCTCGGCAGCGGTGATCAGCGCCTGGATGAGCCGGAGAGCGCGTCCTTGGACGGGCCTGGTCAGGCCCAGCGGCTGTTGTTCGTTCTGCATGGCCCGGATCACGGTGTGCGGGCGGGTGAGCCGGGCAGGCACGGGGACGGGTTCGAGGACGGCAAGGCGCCAGGCGGGGATGTCGACGAGCTTGATCTCGTACCCGCCTCGGCACCAACCCCCGTACAGCTCCTTCGTCTCCGGAATCCTTCCGGATCTGCGCGCCGCGGCGATCCGGGACGGCCACTTCTCGGAGTCCGGACCGCTGCCGGGCTTGACGATCTGGCCGCCTGCCTCCGCGAGCTCTTGCAGCAGCTGCTCCGTGAATGTCACGCGACGCTGTGGAGGAGGGCTTGGCTTTCGCGCGGAGGCCGGAGTTTCCTGCGCTCGGGGGGACGGGGGTTGCGGAGCGGCGGCCTGGGCCTTCCGTGGGCGCGATCCACGGGGAGAGTATGTGCCTTGCGCCAGGTAGTGCCGGCCGGCGCTCGTCAGGGCGACGCTCCACTGCCCACCCTTCCGGGAGACCAGGACCAGGCCGCGGTTCTGCAGTGCCTGACAGGTGGTCTTGTAGGAGCTGGTCTCCCAAACGCCGGCAGGACACCCGTCTTCCACCCACTTCAGCACCGAGAGTTGCCGCTCATTGACCTGCCGTTCCAATGGCCCGCCTTCGACTCGAGGTTGACGTACGACGGCGGCATGGTGTCAGTTCCGTTTTGTCAGCGGCGGGTGGTTCGAAACCATTTCGCTCGAATGAGCGAAGGCTGACGTGGACCGTGTCTACGCGGCGATGGCGCGTATCGCCGACCGGTGCGCGGCCGGGTCTTCGCCGAAGGGAGCGATGAGCTGCCATTGTGCGGGCGAACTGGGTGTCCGTGCGGCGGCGATCTTCGCCATTGCCGCCAGCTCGGTCTCCGTGCGCTGCTGGCGAGCCAGCCCGGTGGCTTCGGTCGGGGCCTTCAGTCGCTGAGCTTCGCGCGCAAGCGTTCGTTCTCCTTCTCGAGGGTCTTAACCTGCCCGTTTCAGTTGGGTCGGCTGAGCTGGGCTGACTATGGTGGACCGTGGCTGTCGGTGGGTGGGCATGCCTGGGGCCCGGCGCTCGGGTCGGGTGCTCCGGGTTCCTCGGGTTGTGGGTGGGCAGGGGCGGCGCTGTTGGTCAGGTGGCTGGCCGCGGCAGGGCCGCGAGGCAGGCGAAAGCGTTCGCCAGCTCATGCCGCCAAGGCCAGGTGGCGGCGATCCGCAGGTGGAGGCGGCGGCCGCCGCGGGTGATGCGGGCGGCGGCGTGCAGCAGCCGGTAGCGGAGCTTCTTCGGCTCGGCAGCCGCGAGTTCGCCGTCCAGCAGCAGGGCGCGGGTCCAGGCGAGCAGGTCGATTGCGGTCAGGGACAGCTCGAGCCAGGCCGCGTTTACCTGGAAAAGCCGGGAGGGAAAGCGGTCGAAGCCGGTGGCTTTGCCGCAGCGGATGCGGTCCTGGACGCGGGCGTGCGCGCGGTGGCGGACCTCGAGGTGCTGGATGGATCCGCCGCCCGCGATGGGGGTGTCGGTGAGGAAGACCTGGTGGCGCATGCCCTCGTCGAGGTCGAACAGGGAGAGCTGGGCGCCGGGATGCGGGCGCTCACGTCGCACGATGACGCGGGTGCCGTCGGGGTATCCGGCCAGGTCGATCATGCCGGTCAGTTCGGCGACTTCGGCTGAGCCGCGCAGGGAGCCGTCCTGTTCCAGGGCCGGGTGCCAGGTTCGGCCGGGCAGGGCCCGGATCGCGTGGCGGACCGGTTCGGTGACGGGGTGTCCGACGGAGAAGAAGGTCTGGATGCCGCGAGCCCGCAGGTTTCGCAGGTGGGTCAGGAACGCTTTGGTACCTCCGGCGCTGTCGGTGCGGATGAGGATGTCGGTGCCGTGGCGATGGGCATCGGGGATCTGTGCGAGGGCGGCGTTCAGGACGGTGATGTGGTCGCTCGCGGTGTTCGCTCCGGCGTTGCCCGGCCGCAGCAGGCCGGGCAGAGCCTCGCCGGTGTTGTCCAGGAAGCACAGCAGCGGATGGAAGCCGAAGCCGTGTTTATAGGTGGCGGCTGCCTGTTCCTTCTCGGAGTGGCAGGTGACGAGGGTGGCGTCGAGGTCCAGAACCAGGCCGGGCAGGTCGCGTCCGCCCGCGCGGGAGCTCGGTGTCCCGCGCCGGGTCTCGGCGGCCTGCAGCCAGTGACACGACTGCGCACTCGGCTCACCGGGCTGCCGAAAGCCGTCACCGCGATGATCGCGGTCCTCGTCCGACGCCGGGAAGATCAACGGGCCGTCGGGTAGGTCGTCTTGGGGCGCGGCCGTTGTCAGAGAGGGTGGCTACTGTCCGGCGCATGCCGAAGAAGAGGAAGAAGAAGCCGTCGTCGCGGGCCCGGCGCACTGGCGAGGTTGCCCCGCACGAGCAACTGCCCTCCGTGATCAAGCTCGGTGACCCGCGGGTGCCGTCGCGCGGGTGGACCTTTCAGGCGTTGATCGACGCGGGGCGGGAGTCTGGCCAGCCACTCTTGGAGTTCACGGCGCAGCCTCCCGACGGAAATTCATCCGATTTCGTCCCGAAGGTCGACTTCCCTCGGGCGCCGCTCCAAGCGGGGTGGTACCTGCGGTCCGACCTGGCCGTTCCGGTCTACCTGTGGGTGTTTTCCGAGAGTCAACTTGCCGATGATCCAGACGCGTTGGATTTGCGGCGACGGGGGTTCGCCTTCTATGTGGCGCACTCGGTGTGTACGCACGGAGGAAGTGACGGCGCTTATGCCAGCGTGGAGGACGTGGAGGCATGGATTCCGATTGTGGCGCCGGACCCGAGCGTCGTGGACGCCGACAGGTATGGCCACGCGCCCGTTTATCGCACGCCTGCGGTACGGAGGCTGCCCCCAGGATCTCCCCGCACGGTGGGAGTGCTGGATGTGGACTATGCGCGGGTAGCGGGCCGGAGCCTGCCCGAGCGCTGGGATATCGACGTCGTCGGCTTCTTGGTGATGGAACGACAGGACGCCGCCGACATGCCGGGACAGGAATTCTGGAGGCAAGTAGCCTTTCACACGTTCCGAGATCAGAATCTGTCGGACCTCCGTGCCGTGGCCGGAGAGGTCGACCTGATCATCGGCCACAATCTCTTCGACGGCGACTACCGATGCCTGCGGACCTACGGCGACGTGGTGGACGTCGGCGTGCTGGCCGCGAAGACGGTGGACACGCTGTATGCCGCCCGTCATGTGGTCGGCGGCCGCGCATCTCGTGCGGCGCGTCTGGACCTCACCACGTTGGCGGGCGCCCAGGGACTGCGGGAACGGGCGAAGAAGGCGTCCCGGACTGAGGCCCACCGCGGCATCCGCACCATCCATGACGCGGAGGAGCGCTGGTTCTTCCAGCCCATTTCTGATGACTGCGAACTGATGCTGGAGCTGTGGCTCGAACTGGTCACCAGCCGGCGCCTGCGCAGCGTCCTCCCGTCGGGTGAAGCGGTGGAGTACCCAGTCGGCGAGGACGGTCTGCGGCTGCTGCTGGAGCCGCAGCTCGCCCCGGACACCTTCACGAACCTGCTGACGACGAAAGGCACCGTCTACCCGCTGCAGGGCGCGGCGCGCAATGAGAGCGTGGCCCGGATCCACCGCGAGATCGAACAGCAGCGGGCCGACGGCACGCTGGCCAATCGCCACCCCGCCGCCGCGCACCGCCAGCGCTGTATGGCACCCAGCGACTCGGGGGGACGGCAGTGCGACCAGCTCATCGAGGCGACGCAGACGTATTGCCGTGCCCATCGCACCAAGCGGCGCTGCCGAGGGAATCCGGCCCTCGCCGACGCCTGCACCGCCATCGTCCACGGCGATCTGGCGCATTGCCGCTGGCACCGTATGACCGCGCTCTACGTGCCACAAGGGCAGCGAATCGTCGAGGACTTCACCCTTGCTCTGCCGCTTCGCGGCTGGGAGCGGGGCAGTGACTGGGGATACGACACGGGGACGCGTTCGTTCTTCGCGAGGCTGTACCGCAACGAGGCCGACTCGTCCGGCTCACCGACCGTATGGCTTTCGGGCACTGATCCCGACCTGGGCAATGTGGTCGCGCTCACGGACGCCGTGCAGAAAGCGACCGGGGCGTCCCGGCAGGACGTCGTGGCAGCCCTGACAGCGGATCGAAGGTCACCCCGAGAACGCGCCGTGATCACCCAGGACTGGGAACCGGCCGGGTGCGACCGTCCCTGCCCGTGCGGCACTGCGGACTGTGGCCACGGCGCACCGTGCCCGAACGACGAGTGCAGCGGTCACGACGTCCATACGATGCGCAACCCTCGCACCGAAGCGGACGTGACAGCGTGGCAGGACCATTTCGACTGCTGCGAGGGCTGCTCCGGCAGCTTCCTGGACATCTCACTCCCGGAGCGCCCCTGGGGCGAGATTCACGACGACGGCACCGTGACCGTGTACGCCGGGGTGTCCCACTACGAGCTCGGTGTCTACCCGTAGCCGCGTGCAGTCGTGGCGGACCAGTGCAGCGAGCCGGGGCCGGCGGATGTCCGCGACCGAGCTGAACGGCGGGCCGGCTGGGCCCGCACGCCGTTCGCTGAGTGCGGCAGGTCAGCGGTGGCGCCAGGTTTGGCGCAGGCGCAGGACTTCGGTGGCCCAGTGGGCGGGAAGGTCTGGTTCGGGTATGCGTTCGCGGCCGAGGCTGAAGCGGACGTGGCGGTAGAGCCAGTGCAGCGAGGCGTCCGAGCTCGCGACGAGTGTGGACAGCAGCGGTTCACCGACCGGTGTCTCCCGGTCGACGGCGACCAGGAGTTCACCCTGGTCGTCCGGGTGCAGGTGCGGCAGCCCGCCCGCTATCCGCAGCCGCAGGTCACCCCACGTCAGAAGTGAGCCGCCGCTGCGCGCCGCGTCCTTGAGGACGTCCCGGGCGATGGCGGCCAGCTTGTCGATGGTCTCGATCGGCAGACGGTCCGGGGGAGACGGTGCGGTGGCCTCGGGACCGGGGACGGCCTTGACCGGGTCCGCCGCGCGCGGTGCGGCACGACGCGGCGCGCTCGAGGTGCCGGCCTTGAGCTGGCGCTTCCACCGCTTGACCTGAACCTCTTCGAGCACCGGTAGGCGCCGGTCCAACTGACGGCGCAGCGAGCTGATCTCGTCGAGGAATGCGGCGAGTTCCTCGGTGGCCAGGCCGTTGCCGGCACGGCCGAGTTCGGCGAGGACTTGACGGATACGGCGCAGGATCGGGTCCGTGTTCGGATCCTGTTCCTGGCACCACGCCTTCACCTCGCGCATCAACGGCGTGTAGGTGGCACGGTCTTCGGGCGACAGGCGCCGGCCGTAGATGGGTCCGGCCAAGTGGCGCGCGGTCTGGACCGCAGCCAGGTCGCCGGCCTCCTGCGCGGCACGGATCTCCTTCACGAGCCAGGCGAACTCCGCTCGGGCTTCTGCGAAAGCGGCAGACTCGGAAGGTGGCGCGCCGCTGGGTGACGGGTGGGTCGCCGACAGGGGGGCTCCGCCATCTGGAGTCACCGATTCGCCGTTGACCTGGGCTTCCAGGCGGGCGAGCGCCGTGTCGAGGTCCTGCGGCAGGGGGCCGGGGCAGCGTCGTTTGAGAATCTTCGAGTGGGCCAGGGCACTGCGCAGGGCGAGAGACGTGGGGGCGGGGCCGGCCGTCGCGAGGTCGGCGAACAAGGTGCGCAGCGCCGCGTGGGCGGCTGCTGCTTCACGGCTGTTGATCCAGGTCTGCAGGTCGGTGCGGAGCAGTAGGAGGTTCTGCCGTGGCTCACCGGACAGGTGACCCGTGGCGATCCGTGAGACCTCCTGGCGGATCCGTCTGGCCTCGTTCAGGTCGTCGGCATCACGGGCCTGCTTGAACAGCTGCCTCAGACGGGCGATGTCTGCTGTCGCCTGCGCCTGGAACGTGCGCTGGTCCTTCCCCGGCGAGACGGGGCTCTTCGCCGCGGCGGGCGGGACGGCGGGCGTGCTCCTCTTCGGGGGCGCAGACGCCGGCAGAGGGTGGCCAATGAGGCGGTCGAGGTCGTCCAGGAGCCGCTCGCCCTCGCGTTGCCACGCGCGCAGCTCCTGCCTGCGTTGCCGGACAGTCTCGTAGAGCCGTTGGTGCTGTTCGCCGTCCTTGACCGTGGTGGCCAGACGGGCGGCGCGACGGCCGGTGGCGTGGGGCAACGTGGCACGGCCCACGGCCAACTGAGCCTTGAGGAGGGTCAGCTGTTCCTGGGCGGCCCGAGCTTCCGCGGGGCGGGGCGCCTCCGCAATAGCAGCCGATGCCGGTAGGGGAGGAGTACGGTGGCCGTACGCCGTATGCGCAGCGCGGATCTGCTCGTCGCTCCACCGGTACAGCGCGGACTCCGAGGCCGGGGCGGGGACTTGGAGCAGGCGCAGCACGGTGGCGAGATAGGACAGGGGACGGCCGGAGGGCGCGCGGACCAGGACGCACAACAGCGACCGGTTCCGATCTCGCGGCTTGTCGACCTCCACGAGGAGGTCCCGGCGCTTGGGATCGGGCAGGTGCGCGAGATCCAGGCCGACCCGCTCGGCCAGCTGTTTCCACGTGGTGGTGGCCCCCTCCCGCGCCACGTCTTCGAGAGCCCGCCGCAACAGTGTGGCGGTGCGGCTGCCCTGGGACTGCACCGGAACGGTGGGGGCCGGGGCGGGCGTGGCGGGCTTCGGCGCGGGCAGGGGCTCGTCCAAGGCGACGGGGGGACGCCACAGGCCGGTACGTTCCGCGTCCAGACCCTTGAGCTGGATGAGGCTGTCCGCGCGCACCGCCCAGCCGGTGTTCTCACCCGGCCAGTCGGCTTCGGTGACCAGCAGGCGCACCGCGCCCGCCAGCCGGTACACGTACTGCTCGGTGGGGCGGGGTGTGTCGTGGGGCAAGGAGAGCTGGGCCTTGAGGATCCGGTGTCCGGCCGGTTTGATGAATCCGGATATCAGGTACCGGCCGCCCTCCACGAGGGGCGAGTCGGTGTCCGGCCGGGCCTCGCCGTCGATCGCGAAGACGATCTCGGCGCCGCGCAGCGGCAGGCTGCCGGCCACGGCGGCGTGGCGCGCGGCGCCCTCGCGGATCAGCCCGCGGTTACGCAGTTCGTCGAGGTCGGGGGTGATGAGGCCGTCGCCGGTCATCCGGCACTGCTCGAGCGGAGACCAGGCGACGGGGCGGTTCTCGGTGACGGTGCCGATCAGAACCCGGCGGCTGTTGCCGTCGGTTTCGCACCGCACCCGCAGGGCATAGCCGTAGCGGGCCGTCATATCCCGGGTGATGGCGCTCTCCAGCCCGAAGACCCACTCGACGTGCCCTTCCTTGGCGGCCAGGCTGTCCGCCGTTCCACGCCAGCTGCGGTAGTCGTTGGGCCGCAGCTCGAAGCGAAGGCGTTGATTCGTGGCACGCAGCACGAAGTCCACGGCATCCCCGGGGCCGCGCCCGAGGCTGCACAACTCGGCCTGCGCCGCGTGCCCCTGGCCCGCCAGCCACTGCATCACGTGCGCTTTGACGAACAGGTGATCGGCGCTGTCGACGCCGTTGGCCGTGCGATGACAAGCCGCCCGGCTTCCGTCGCGGTCCGGGAAATGGGAGAAGTGACAGACCTTCGTTTCGTAGCGCTTGGTCATCAGCCGCTCGCCGCAGCCACCGAGCAGCGTTCCGCACCAGAAGTCGTCCTTGCCGAACTGGCGGCGGAACTCATCCAGATTGTGCGGCTCCTCGGGCAGGATGACCGGCTGGTCCGAATCCCGGCCTCCCATGACCGCGGTCTGGACGAGACGGAAGTCGATCTGCGCCACCAGCAGTTCCTCCGAAAACAGTCAGCACCCACCCACCCAAGGAGGCACACACCCGGCGCGGACACCGCGCCCCGGAGCACCCCTGGCGCCTGCGCAGTCACACACGTCCCGACGGTGCAGCGACGTCTTGGGCCACCCGATGAGATTATCTGTCGCGTCGGACAATGCGTCAGGTGTGGTGTGCATTGCCTCCTGGAAATTCCTTGGCGGACTCCGGTGAGTTGTCTTACGCGGTGCGTCGGTCTACCGGCTTCGATTCCGTATCGTATGCCCGCAGAAACGAAGTCGAGCGGCTGGTCGGGAAGTTGAAGACTGGCTCGCAGGATTGGCCAGCTCTCCGAGCAGATCCGGGACGTGGAGACTTGTCTTGCCCGGCTCGTGGAACGGCATGCCCCGCAGCTGCTCGACGTGGTGGGGATCGGTCCGGACACGGCGGTCACGTTGCTGATCACGGTGGGGGACAACCCTGAACGGCTGGACAGCGAGGCGTCGTTCGCCGCGCTGTGCGGTGTCAGCCCTGTCGAGCGCTCCTCGGGAGGCCGGCAGATCCGTCGCCTCAACCGCGGCGGCGACCGGCAGGCCAACGCCGCGCTGCATCGCATCGTGCGCTGGTGTCGGGTAGCGATCTGCCCGACACCCGGCCCGCTCGGCTATCGGGGCTTGCGCTTCCGCAGGGCAGCCCACCATCTGAAGGCAAGGCACGAGGCTGCGGCGGACTGGGCTGACACGGGGGGTTTTGTACGGCGCGCTGGCTGGTTAGTTGCGCGCGATGCTGCGCGGCTGGCCGAGATCTCCTCTTTGGTCCACTGTCTGGCCCAGATGACGGTGTTGTTGCGGATCCAGTAGTGGGACTTGCAGGGGAAGCTCCAGTTTCCGATGGAGGGGTGCAGGGAGACCGATACCCCGTCGAGGGTCAGCTTCCATTCTCGGGGCGCGAGGGGGGTGACGACCTCGTAGCCGCAGCCACAGCAGCACAAGTGGGCGACCAGAGCGTGAGGGAAGGAGATGTACACCACGTCCTGGGTCAATTTCTCCGGGAAGTGGTCGATGAACATGTGTGTCAGCCGGACGTCCGTCACGTCGTGTCCTCGTTGGTGAGGATGTTCCCGTCAAGCTGGTAGACGCTGTGGTGTTCGTGCTCAAGGTCGGCGTAGAAGCCACAGAGCTTCTTCCACTTCACCACTGCGAGGGCGGCGTTGAGCGCGTTCAGATCGGCGATCTGGATATTGCGCGCGTACGCGTTGTGCTCGTCCCCGTCTGCGAAGGGAATCCGCTGCCGCTCGTGGATATGGCTGCGCTGGCCAGGAACGCTGGTGATTATACGCAGCAGTCCCGTCAGCGCGTCGTCGCCCTCGAGTATGCCCATACCCACGTCCACGAATGAGACGCCGTACTCCTCGAGTTGCTCGACCAACAGGCGCTTTGCTGCTCCCTGGTCGAGCGCCAGGAACACGAAGTCCATCTCGCGCAACTCTTCGGCGCTCGTTTCATCGACGAACACCGGGCGCGGTACGATGCCGTACCGCATCTTCCCGTAAAGGGCGGCGTAGTAGTCGACCTTCAGCGGTGCGCCCTCTAGTTCCTCCGCGGAAGCCGCGCCGGGTGCCCGGAAGGCGTTGTGCTGAAGGAAACGGTCGCCGTCGAACAGATGGATTCGCGCGACCGGGGTCTTGGCGACCAAATCCAAGATGTAGGCGCCGGTGCCGCCCAGACCGACGATCGCCACATCCTCAATCGAGGCCAGACGCTGCGTGGTTGTTCCGATGCCGGCCCGGCTGGAGGCGGTGTCGGCGTAGCGGAAGACGCAGTCTTGCGGTTCGCCGGGCACCACTCTGTACGTGCGCGCCGTTGCTTCGGGGTTCAGTTCCTGGGCGGGGGAGGACAGGATCGCCGCGTAAGCGGTCACCTTCTCGTAGTAGTCGTTGTACACGCCTGTGCCGACCGGCTTGCTGGAGAACATGAAGGTCGTCCGCACACCGGCCAGCACCGAGCCGGACGGCCCGTTGATGAGCTGGTTGAGTGGCTGTCCCTTGTGGTCGCACGGGGTGTCGCCGCTGAAGTAGACCACGTGCGTGCTCGGGGCCCGGGTGATGTCGCCAGCCAGTGTCAGCTCGGACACGAGGATCCCGAACCGCACCGTGCGATCCCCGGCCACGTAGGGGATGTGGGTGACGATCAGGTGGCCGTCCTTCACGTCGATCTCGAAGCCCTCCTCTTGGAGGCGCTTCAGGTCGGGGCTACGACTTGTCAGTGGCGACAACGGTGAACACCGTCCCGTTCTTGATCTCGACGCTGCCCCCGGCGGTCAGGGTGCCGTCGGCCGGCTTCTGGTGGGCGTGCCGGAAGCTCACCGTGATGAGGATGTTCGGGCCCGACGGGACCGGGTCGAAGGCCAGCTGGACCACCTCCTCGAAGGTCAGGGTGTCCTTGTGGACGGTCTTCTCGCGCGTGTTCACGAGGATCTTGTACTCGCGCCGGTGGGCTACGTCTGGGGCGGTGGAGATGTCAGGCATCGCGCATCCTCTGCTCGGTTTCACTGAATACAATGAAACCGTATCACGGGTCACCAGAGACACACGCGACACGCCCAAACGGGTGACGCACTTACCGGGGTGGCCCTCCTGGCATCCTGATATGCCGTGCTACTCGAACTCGCCGGACGGCATCCGCTCCTCCGCGCTGACCTGACTCCCGAGCGCCGCGCCGACCAGGTCGTCACGATCGACGCCACGCGCCTGCGGTTCATCAGCCCTCTCGACCTCACCGCCGTTGCCGCACTCGCTCACGCCACCGCCGTCGCCTCCAGCAAGAGCGTCCTGCGCCTGCCCTCCGACCCCCGTGTCACCTCCTACTTGCAGCGGATGGACCTCCTCGCCCAGCTTCCCGAAAGCACCATTGCGGTCGGAGCCGTTCCGTTCGACGTCCGCAGCGACCACCACACCACCCTCCTCGAGACGACTCTGCTGACCCCAGAGACCGCCCCCGACGTTAGTGAGCGCATCGGACTGCTCGCCCTGGCCAATCTCGGCGCGTCCCCAGGCGCTCGGGTCGCCCGCAGTGTCGGCGAACTCATCGACAACGCCGTTAGTCACGGTCACGGCCAAGCGGGTGCCTATATCGCCGCCCAGGCGTACACCGGAAAGACCACCGGAACCCGGCGTCTGGAAGTGGCCATATGTGACAACGGCATTGGCGTCCTCGCCCACCTGTGCCGAAATCCTGACCACGCTGGTTTGACGGACAGTGAAACCGCACTCCGCCAGGCCCTCCAACCCGGCATCAGCGGCACCCGGGACAGCCGCGGCAACGGACTGCCCGACCTGCTCCGTCAGGCCGGCACCACCGGTCCGACCCGGCTCGTTGTGCGCAGCGGAAGCGGGCTGGTGCGCGCTGCCCGGCACCGCACCGGGATGCGAACCGTCAGCACCCTCGCCGCGGCGATGCCCATACAGGGCACCTGGGCATGGCTGAGAGTTTCATTTGCGCCGTAACCTCAGTATGCTTCAATGGCTTCAATGAAAACGACGAGGCAAGGAACAATCACCTTCCCCGTACAGCCCTACGGGCAGTTCCTCTTCACGCGAGCAGCAGGCGCCACAGCACGAGCTGACCTGGAAGAGCGTCTGCGACGCTCTGACGCCCAGGCCCTGCTGACCATCGACTTCACCGGCGTCACAGCAATGACCAACAGCTTCGCGGACGAGTTCCTCGGCAAGTTCTACACACTCCTCGCAGCAGAAAACGCTGTCGAAGCCGTGCAACTCGGGGGCTTGAACGAAGAGACCCGCGACGCAGTCAACGTATGCCTCCAACGGCGCAAGCAGTTCGCCGTGGATGCGGAGAGCCGCACTCTCCTCGGAGACGCAGAAGTCCTGGCTGACACCTATAGGTGTGCCCGCGAACTCAACACGTTCCGTGCGGCCGAGCTTGCCGAGGAACTGCATATCTCCCTGCCCAACGCGAACAACCGACTCAAGCGTCTCCTCGAAGCAGGAGCGCTCAGGCGTGAACGCTCAGCAGGCCCCGATCGAGGCGGTAAGGAATTCATCTACAGCGTGCCTGCCTGACGGGTTTATCAGGAGTCAGGTGTAGTTCGTCCGATTGGCGTACGGGTGCCGACGAAAACGAGAACCGATCGGCAACCGAGGCGGTCCATCAGCTATTCGTAGGGTAGAACGGCAATTCCCGGCTCTTCCATGACCCCGCTACATCAGCGACGAGAACACCAGCATCGGCTTCGCCCCGCACGAAGGCGTGATGCATGTGTGGGCGACCAAGCCCGAGTGGGACCAGAGCACGCGGGAAAATTGGGGGCAGGTTGCCGCAGGTGTGGCGTGCCAGTCAATCCTCACCGAATCCCGCGCCCGGCCGGAATGGGGCTACGCCCAGTACGCGGTTGCGGTCCTCGACGGCGCCGGCGGTACGGACTTTCTACGCTGGGGTTCCGTCGGCAGTTGCGCGAGCTGACCCTCCTCACATTTCGGTCCAGGAGCCGATGTTGATGCAGCGGCTGAGTATCAGGCACCTACGGGCGGCCCCCTGCTGGCCGCAGGGTTCGCTCCCTACCTGTGCGGAACGCCTAGCAGGTTCTGCGCTTCCGTGCCAGCGGCGGAGATCTACTCCGGCCCTATGGCGGGTGCATCGTGCCTGGGTGAGGTGTGGCCCGCCTCGGCCGTACCCGCCAGCGATGAGGGGTGCAGCCGAGGCTATTGGGTTTGCCGGGGTGGGTCCTATACGAGGTACTCGGTCATGAGATCGGCGCAGTGGATGAGCCAGGGCCAGACAGTGCCGTTGGTGGTGTGCAGGACAGAGCGCCGCAGGGCCTGGACGTACATGGCGAGTTCGGCGGGATCGTCGCCGTCCTGGAGGAAGGCGGTGACGATCTCCAATGGTCGGGGGTTGTGTACGGACCAGGTGGCGTCCTGGGGGCGTGCGGGGTCGAGTTTGGTGACATCGAGCGGGGTCTGGTTTTGGGCGGGGCGGGGGTTGAGTCCGTAGAAGACGGTGTCGCTGTGCTGGACGAGGCCGCTGAAGCGTCCGTTTCCGGGGGTACGTTGCTGGGCTTGTTCGTCGTAGGGGACGCCGAAGAGTTGGGCGACTGCGGCGCGGTCGGCGGCCTCGCGGAGCCGGATGATGCGTAGGCCAGGCAGGTCGTCGGGTTTGCGCGGGGTGGGGATTGATTCGGGTTGATCCAGGCGGGTGCCGGGCGCGTGGACGGCGCCGGGGGTGAGATGGGTGTCCTGGAGCCAGGGCCAGATGTCGCGGTTGCGCAGGGTGGCGGCGCGGGCGAGGAAGATCCGGTCGGTGGTGCTGTCTGGGGCCAGGGCCTGGCGGAGGAAGTCGACGAGAGCCGGGCGCTCGCGGTAGGCGTTGATGCGGCCGCGTTTGTCGGTGAGGACTAGGGGGAGCTGGGTGAAGGGGATTTCGGGTTCGTAGCGGCTGCCTCGGGTGGGCATGAGCTGTGCGGTGGGTGCGGTGCCGGGTCGGGCGCGCAGGATCATCGGGACGCACTGGTTGCCAGGGGCGGGCGGCATCCACAGGGTGATCAGCTCGAAGGGGCCCGTGATGCCGGGAGGTTGGGGCAGGTCGGGAAGGTAGCCGATCTGGCGCAGGGCGTCGAGCGCGGAGGCGGCGGCGCGTTCGATGTCGCTGGAGCGAAGGTCGGTTCCGGGATAGCGCTTGACCTTGCTGGCTTTGTCGGGGGCAGGGAGGACGGGGCGCATGCACTGCACCCGCCGTCCCAGCGCAGGCAGGGTCGCCTTGAACGAGGTTTTCGGGTCGAGGAGTTGGTTGCGGCCGAAGTAGTGCTGGTCCTCAAGTTCGATGACCGCAGCCCGCAGGGCAGCAGTGCGCGGGACGTGGTCGTGGATCTGCTGGGTATGGGCGGCGCGGGCCTGGTCGTCCTCAGCGCGGCGCACGGCGCGATCAGGATGGGCGGAACGAGACGTTCCACCGGTGAGGGTGCCGGGATCGTAGGGGTGCACGGTGAGGCTGTAGTCCTCGCCGGTGTAGGTGGCCGGGCTGTAGGCGGACTCGGATGGTTCAGGGGCGAGTTGGAGTTTTTCGGTGAGGGCGAGGTGGAGGGCCTGGCGGGTGCGGGGCGATGTGGTCCAGTGCTCCAGGTGGTAGTGGGGGCGGGGGCCGGCCGGGATGCGGGCGGAGGGTGGCGGGAGGGCGCGGGTGCGGGCGGGGGCCTTGCGGGTGGCTGCGATCGGGATCAGGCCGAGCGGGGCGAAGAGCGGGGTGAGGGCGTCGAAGACCTCCAGGTGGTCGCGCGGCTGGTAGCCGGGGGCCGCCGGGTGCTCGGCACTTTTGCGGACAGCCGGCGTTGCCTCAGGGTGTTCGGGCAGCGAGTAGCGCATGCCGGTGCTGTGTGTGGCCCACGCGGCGACGGACTGCTCGGTGCTGGTGGCCAGCGAGGCGGGATCGGTGCGCAGGGTGTCGGGCGCGGGGTAGCGGGGGCGGGAGAGCAGCGCCAGGAGACGGGAGATGCGTGGCGACCAGGCCAGGCGGGGACCGTCGCTGGTGTGCTGGAGGGTGAGTTCGGCCTGGACGAGCATGCGGCGCTCGTGGGAGGTCAAGAAGCCGGTGTCGGTGTGGAGGAGGGCACTGAGGGTGGCGGCCTTGTCACCTCGGCGCGGGACGTAGCTCATCGGGAGGGCGGCGAAGCGGGCCATGTGGAGGTCGGCGTGCACGCGGACCTGGGGGTCGCCGGGGATGGTTTCCAGGTGGAACTCGATGTAGTGCGTGTACAGGCCGTGGGCGCCGGTGCGGTCGGTGAGCGCGATGGGCGGGCCGAGGTATACGCGGCGGCGGTTGTCGGGCTGGGTGGGGCCGAGCCAGCCGGTGTAGTCGTGGCCGGCAAGGGTGAGGCCGGTGGTGGTGATGTGTTCGGCGAGCAGGCTGGGCAGCAGGGACCAGACCGGTTCGGCCGGGTTGGCGGTGTTGTTGGGATGCACGTGGGCGCGAGCGAGGTGGGCGAGGTTGAGGTCGTCGCTTTGCCATTGCACGGGGTGTTCGCCTAGGAGGGCTTCCCAGTCGGTATTGGGCAGGTGGGGGGCGACGTCAGACGCGGCCCAGGCGGCGACGGCCAGGTCGAAGGGGGCGGCGGGCTCGGCGGTGGCCCGCAGCGCGTGCGGTGATTCGAGATGATGGCTCAGGGCGGTGATGCGGGGATCGAAGGCGGGCAGCAGGGCGGACAGGCTGCGGGTGGGCAGACTGCCGGCGCTGTGGCGTCCGGGGCGGGTCTCCCAGACGGTGCGCAGATGGCGCAGCCAGGGAGCGGGGATGGCGGCCGAGCGGGTGTGCACGGTGAGTTCGGCGTCGTGGGCGAAGACGAAGACGGCGGACTGCTGCCGGGGGTAGTGGGGCATGTCAGTTTCCCAGGTCGATGGTGGCGTACAGGTGCCCGGCCAGACCCCAACAGGCGTCCTGCACGGCGTAGTTGAGGCGTTCGGCCGCCGAGACGTCGGGGCGGGGGGCGGTGAGCATGCGGTCAAGCAGGTGCTGGGTGGCGACTAGGAGGCTGGTGCGCTCGGTGTCGGGTGCGGTTTCGTCGCGGTCTGCGGTGCGCGGGGCCCAGGCGGCGTCGCACAGGTAGACGAGGACGGGGACGTCCCCGCGGATGCCGCGGCCGGCGGTCTGGTAGGTGGAGATCAGTTGGTTCCCGGCGAAGGCGTCGCGGAGTCTTTGTTCGGCCAGGCGGGAGAAGAGCACTGGCTGGCCGAACAGGCTCCAGGTGGCGCGGGCCCCGTGACGCAGTCGGCGGGCGAGATCGTCGGCATCTGTGCCAGGGACGGACAGGTCGGCGGGGTCGGCCAGGCGGCGCATGGCGTCGGCGCCGAGCAGGGACAGGACGAACGATGAGTCGTCGCCCGGGGGGTGTGGCCGCACCAGGTAGAAGATCGCGCCGAGGGCGGCTTCGCGGCGGGCGTTGAGGAGGTTGTGGCCGCGTTGGATGGTGCCTTCGGCGGCGACGAGGATGTCGGCGCCGGTGGCGGGGAAGGTGGCGACCTGGCGGCGGGCGATTCCATAGGGGCCGGGGGTGTCGCCGTCGCGGACCACGTGCCGCGCGGTGTACGGGGTGCGTAGGTTGATGTAGGCGGCGACGGTTTCGGCATCGCGGGTGCTGAGCACGGTGAACAGCACCTGCTTGCGGCCCTCGGCCAGCAGCTGGCGCACCTGGGCGAGCAGGTCGATGGTGGCCCCGGGCCGGGGCAGACACAGCGCGGCGGTGTTCTGCAGCAGGGCCTGGGCGCGGCGCTCGGGATCGCCACCCGTGCCGGAGACGAACACCGGACGGCCTTGGGCGGTGTATCCCGGGCGTAGGAACATCCGGGAGGCGGCCAGGGCGGCGCGGGAGGACTTGGGGGTGCGCAGCACGAGGCCGACGGGAAGATCGATGTGGAATTTCGGCGCCGCCGGGGCATGGGACGTCGCTGAGGCAAGGACAGTGTTGGGGCCGTCGATGCCCTCTGGGGACAGCAGGTCGTGCAGGTGGTACAGGAGCCAGCGGCCCACGCCGCGCAGCCAAAGGATGCGCAGGGAGCCGCTGTCACCGTTGGGGGTGGGCTGCCATTCCAGCGACATCAGGTTCCCGGCGGGCTGTTCGGGGACGAATGCCAGCAGTTCACGGGGCGGCTGGTCCTTGAGGAACCCGGCTTCTTCGTCCACGTCCAGGGCGAGGTCCGCATTGACGGCCGGGTAGAGCTTGGCCATCTCGAAGAACGTCGTGGTGATCCGGGCCGCCCAGATACCGGCCTGCAGCAAACGGGCCCACTGCAGTTCGCGTGGTTCGGGTTGGCCAATCGCCTCGCCGTCTTCGGGGTGGTCTTCTGCCTCGATGCCGTCGGTCGCATCGGTGTCGGTGGGGCCATCGGAGAGGACGGTTTCGGGGGCGCCGCACTGGCGCAGCCACGCGAGCGCTGCGACATCCGGGTGAGAGGTGCCGTCATGGGCGGAGGTCATGGCCTCCAGCAGGGGCGCGAGGTCGCTGGGCGGCGGGTCCATGGACTCGGCGGCGAGTGGTTGCAGCCTTGCTTCGAAAAAATCCTGTGCCTGGTCTTCGAGTTGGGGCGACTTCTGGTGCTCGGAGCGTTCCCCCAGACCGTGGAGGGCGCGGGCCAGGTGGCGTAGCAGCGTGTGGCCGCTGAAGGGGCCCCGGCCCAACATGTCGCGCAGCGGCGCCCCCTCCTCATCGACCAGCAGCTGGTACAGGCGGATGCGGGCTTGGCCGTGACGGCGTTCGAGTTCCTCATAGCGTTGGACGTCGGGGTTGTTCAGGGGCAGGTGCCAGCGGTGGTCGAGGCTTTCGGCCACCGAATGCCGGGTGCGGGTGGACCAGCCGTCCCTCGGCGCGGTCAGCACCCGCTGCTGGAGGAAGGCGTTGTCCAGGTTGCGCTGGACGTCGTCGGCCTCGTCGACCAGGAGCAGGTCCAGATCGTGCTGGAACCGCTCGATGACGCGCATGTTCGCGGCTGACCAGCCGGCTTTGGAGTGGAGCATGCCGGCAGGTGTGGTGAGGATGACCTCGGCGTCGCCGAGGTCATGCAGGTCATGGTGGCGCGGGCAGCGGGAGAGCATCGGGCAGTCCCGCATCCCGCGCTTTCCGGCGACCTTCAATCTGCCGCGGCAGGGTCGGTCTTTCTCCTCCAGCGGCTCTCCGCCGATCAGTTGGTCGAGCAGGCACATGTCCACCGTGTAGCGAGCGGCCCCGTCGGCGTGGGTGGGGACGAGGGTGTCCTGGTCGTGAAGCGTGGTGCGCCAGTAGGCGGCCACGTGCTCGGAGCGGTTGCTGCGGCCGATCTGGGGCACCGCATTGATCCCCAGCGCGCGCAGAAATGCGGCCTTGGCGTACACGTCGGCGGCTGACGCCAGCAGGTAGCCGACGCGTAGACCGCGCCGCACGGCGAGCACGGTGAGCAGGTCCATGAGCGTGGACTTGCCGGAGTTCATCAGCCCGACCAGGTGGAGGACGCCGTCCAGGGCAAGCGGTCGGTCGTCGTCGGTGAGGTCGTCCAGGGTGCCGGCACCCGGGTCGGGGACGGCGAACTCTATGGCCGCTAGGCGCTGTGCCCAGTCGCGATTGGTGATGTGCGGCTGGTCCTGGAGGAGTTCGTCAACGGATGCGGCGACGGTGCGCAACTCGCCGCGGGTGAAGATGAACGGAGCACGGTGGCGCGAGGCCGCCGGATCCTGCAGCGTCAGAGGGGCGTCCGCAGGCAGCCATTCGGGCAGGTGCGCCGACTCCCAGGAGCCGTCGGCTCGCTCGAAAGAGACGGTTGATCCTACGGGTGCCGGACAGAAGGTGACCGGGGTGTAGGCGACCGTGGCCTTGAGGGCCTGCCGGTACACATCGTGTCGGCCGATGAGGTAGGGCGAGGACTGCGGGGTGAAGACGGTGCTTGGGCGGACGTGGCGCCCGGTTTGCTCGGCGTCGAAGCCGCGCAGGCGGGCATCGGCGCTGAGATATCGGTCCAGAAGGTGGAGGAACTGGCCCGAGCGAGCGAGGTCGCCCATCAACATGCGCAGTGAGCGGATCTCCCGGTCCAGGCCCGGCCGGGGAATGCTGTAGCCGGACAGGACCGGCCACAGTGAGCCCACCCCTTTGCCTGGCAGGTGGTCGGCGAGGAACGTCAGGCCGAGTTCGAGTTGGCAAAGTTCCCGTGGCTGCAGTGGCCCCAACAGCGAGCTGACGGCCTCATCGGACAGCTCCTTGACCAGGGGGTCCATCCAGGCGCGGATGTTCCTCATGCCCGCCCTCCGAGCCGTCGTGCGTGCTGCGCGGCCTGGCGCAGGAACGTGGTTTCGTCCATCACGGTGATGCCGCGGACCCGGCCGTGGAGTTCGCGTTCCAAGTCGGCTCGGTAGGCGGGGGTCGCCCGGTGCTGCGCGAGCACCAGGAAACGGCGCGCGGCTTCGGGTTCGGACGGAGGGCTGAAGCAGCGTCCCAGCAGGGTCGCACTGACGGTGTCCTTGGCGTCGAACAGCCAGCATTCCGCGCTTCCGTCCCCGTGGGTGAAATGCAGGCTGCCGTCCCACGTGTCCATCAATGGGTAGCGTTCCAACGACACCCGAATGGGGCAGCCGTCCTCGACCAGCTGCGCGGCCAGGGCGTCGCTGCCCTTGAACAGACGGTCTTCGACCAGGCCGGCATCGTGGTGAAAGCGGCGGGTGGCCCGGTTCTGCACCCAGTACCCCTCCAGCGTGCGGACGGTGCGAGTCCCGGCCCGGCCCGGACAGCTGGCCACCGGGCAGCGCACGAGCGGGGAGGTCAGCGGATTGCCACAGCTGTCGCACACCCGCAGTGTCACCGTGCCCGGTGCCGGCTGGAACCGGTAGGCGGCGCGTACCAGGTCCTTCACGTACGGCTCGCCTTGCGGGGCAGCCGCCGGCATTGCCCATACCCGTTTGATCACGTCCAGGTCGCTGAGGACTGGCTGGTGAACCAGCAGCAGCCGGAGGGTCACATAAGCGTCCTGGATCTCTTGCTGCGTGCTGCCGTTGGCCTGGGCGGCGGCCATCAGGAGCGCGAAGACCCGGTTCTCCACCAGCTCCGCCTCGACATCCTGACATCCCGCCAAGGCCACGGACTGCTCGGCGAACTCCGACAGTTCATCCCCCTCCAGCAGTACCTGGTCCCGGTCGCCTTCAGCGAGGTCGAGGCGGATCGGCCAAGTGCCGAGAGGGCGGCGGCACGCGGCAAACACGTCCAGGTCGTCTCCCGGCCAGTTCACCTGCTGGGCCAGACCCGTCCACCACAGCCGGGTTACCGCGGTACGCCAGGCCCGCGGCAACGCTCCTGACGTCCCGACCCGGTCTTCCGGACCGAGGCTCTGCCTGGAATGTTGCCGGTCCAAGTACATCCGAGCCAGGCCCGCGGCCAGCAACTCCACGGTCTGGTAGTCATCCAGGCCCAGACCAGGGTGAGCGGCCGCAGGATCGATGGGTGCGATGTCGCGCAACGTCGAAGACATGGCAACGGCTCTACCGCATACCACTGACAATCTGTCCGCCGTATGGAGCTGCGTGCCTGGCTGTGGTCCAGCAACGACCCGCCACCTGGGCCGACAATCGGCTTTCCGATTCCCTCGTTCGGGTGAAGTGGGGAAGTTGACGCACGGCGGTCAGCTGGAACAGGAACGTCGGGACGGGGGGCCAGGTCTCCGTCCGGGAATGCGTCACGAACGCCGTCGCCCCGACCGGCTCACCGATCGCACCATCGTCGATCGCGGCCCGAGCCGTCTGCCCAGCCGACCCCAGCGTGCGCGGTGGGCGGGATGATGTTGACGACCACGTCGATGTCCGCGCGGTCGACCAGCTCACCCACCGAGCACGCGGTCGCGCCCGAGGACGCCGCGGCCGACTCGGCCGCACGGGATAGGCGTCGGCGACCGCGACCAGCGTCAGCCAGGGAGCCAGACCGGAAGGCTCCGGCGAGGCTTCCGCACGCGGCGGGCCACGACGGCGTCAGTAGTGCCCGGCGCGGGCACCGTTGTACTCCGGCTCCCCGCTTTCCAGCACGCGGAGCAAGGACGCAGTGACGACACGTGTCGTACGGCCGATGCGCAGCACGCGACATGGGAACTCCCCGCGACGAACCAGGTCGTAGCCTTTCGCTCGAGAGAAACCGAATACCCTGGAAGCGTCCTCCACGCTCCCCGTTCCGTCCCAGGTGGCGCGGATGTACGTTGGGCTGTACTGGGAGCCCGGCAGCTCGTTACTCTGTCTGTGCATTTTGGACTCTCCAGTCCCTTTCAAAACGGTGCTGCTTACGCGCAGCCGATAGGTGTTGAAACTGCAGGAAACGCATGGCCCTAATGCCCGTGGCGAGTTGTGGATCACGGTGTCGGGCCCGGAGTTTGCTGGAACAGCAGGTGTAAGCCAGGTCACGCCGCATCGCGGCTGAGGGCAAAGCCGATGTGCAGTCCATCCCGATGCAGGTCGACGGCGTCTCTGGCTTGCCCCAGGACCTGACAGGACTCGACCACCACGGCACCGGCGACATCGCACTCGGGACCTGTTCGGCCGGAGTTAGGCGACAATGTGAGGCGCTGACGAGGCGAATTGAGCTGAGTTGATGGTCGTCTTGGTCGTGCCTTTCGACGTATGGGCGGGTGGTGGCGGTGGACCATCAATGATGCTCGGAATCGCCGGTTTTGCTAACCGGCGATTCCGAGCTATTGATCCGAAACGGTTTGGGTTCTGGGTCGTTGATGGGGTGTGAGCGATCTGGTGGGGGACGCG
>NZ_VTHJ01000068.1 GCF_008386495.1 Streptomyces tailanensis
CCCGCCCCTCTCCGGCCCCGCCCAAGGCCCCCGCGCGGCCTTTCCCGTCCCGCCTCCCTGATTGGCCTGCCCATGACCGACACAGTCCCCACGGGGTCGCCGATATCCCAGTCCGCCGACAGAGGTGGCCGGATCGAGCTCGCCCCCGAGGCCTTCCCCGCCGACAGCCCCTTCGCCAACGAGGACCTGCGGCCCGTACCGGTCGCCGAGCGCAAGTGGACGACGTACAACTTCGCGGCGCTGTGGATCTCCATGGCGCACTGCATCCCCAGCTGGACCCTGGCCTCCGGCCTGGTCGCCCTCGGCATGGACTGGAAGCAGGCCGTCTTCACCATCGCCCTGGCCAACATCATCGTGCTGCTGCCGATGCTGGCCACCGGGCACGCCGGACCCAAGTACGGCATCCCGTTCCCGGTGCTAGCCCGCGCCTCCTTCGGTCTGCGCGGCGCCAACATTCCGGCGCTGATCCGCGCGGCCGTGGCCTGCGGCTGGTTCGGCATCCAGACCTGGATCGGCGGCTCCGGCATCTTCGTCCTCGGCTCCAAGCTCACCGGTGGTGAGTGGGAGAACGCGGGGAAGATCGCGGGCAACCCGTGGCCGCTGTGGCTCTGCTTCATCCTCTTCTGGGCGCTGCAGATCGCGATCATCTACCGCGGCATGGACTTCCTGCGGCACTTCGAGAACTGGGCCGCGCCCTTCGTGATCGTCGGCGCCCTCGTGCTGCTGATCTGGATCGCGGTCAAGGCCGACGGCTTCGGCGCGCTCCTCGACCAGCCCTCCAAGCTCGGCTGGGGCCCCGACTTCTGGCCGGTCTTCTTCCCGTCCCTCATGGGCATGATCGGTTTCTGGGCCACGCTCTCCCTGAACATCCCCGACTTCACCCGCTTCGGCGCCAGCCAGAAGGCACAGACCTGGGGCCAGTCCCTCGGCCTGCCGACGACCATGACCCTCTTCGCGGTCCTGGCCGTCCTGGTCACCTCCGGCTCCGAGGTCGTCTACGGCGAGGCCATCTGGGACCCGGTCACACTGGCCGCCAAGGCCGACAACGTCTTCGGGCTCCTCTTCGCCCTGATCACCGTGCTGGTCGCCACCATCTCCGTGAACATCGCGGCGAACGTGGTCTCACCCGCGTACGACCTGGCGAACCTCGCCCCGAAGCTCATCAACTTCCGTACGGGCGCCCTGATCACCGGTGTCGTCGGCATCCTGATCTTCCCGTGGAAGCTGATCTCCACGCCCGAGTTCTACATCTTCACCTGGCTCGGCGTGGTCGGCGGACTACTCGGCACGGTCGCGGGCATCCTCATCGCCGACTACTGGATCATCCGCCGTACGGTCCTGCACCTCGCCGACCTGTACACGCCCGGCGGGCGCTACTGGTACTCCAACGGCTGGAACTGGCGGGCGATCGTGGCCTTCGTCGTCGGAGGTGTCCTCGCGGTCGGCGGCTCGTACTCGACCGTGTCCGCGGACGGTGTGTCGTCCGGCCCGTTTCCGGCCGACGGACTCATCCCGTTCCTCAAGCCGCTCGCCGACTACGGCTGGGCGGTCGGCCTGGCCGCGTCGATGGCGCTGTACGTGGCACTGATGGCCGGCCACAAGGAGCGTGCCAAGACCGTCTGAGCGACGTGGACCGGCGGCCGTGCTACGGGGAGTCCTCCAGCACGGCCGCCGCCTCCTTCACGGCCTTGATGGCGCCCTTGTTGATCTCGTCCGTGCTGGGCGCCTTCTTCGACTCGAAGTCGCTGCCGTTGTACGTGATGACCACCAGGGCGTTGGACACACGCGCGTACACGATTCCCTCGCGTGTCTGCTGCTTGTCCTCGGTGGTGAGGTTCACCACCGAGTAGGCCTCGTCGCCGACACCGGGAACGGCGCCGCCGCCGCTCTTCTCCGAGATGCGCTCCTTGTAGGCGTTTTCTGCCTTCTCGTCCGTTTCGTGAATCTCGTACGAGACGTCGAGCCAGCGGTAGTCGTAGCCCTTGAGCGCGTTCCAGGAGCAGGTGCGGCGTACGGACTCGTCGGTCGACGCGATCTCCTTGCCGGCCGTCTTCGCGCCCGGGACAAGGGACTTGACCGTTTTCGTCGAGACACCGCCACAGGGCGAGGGCGCCTTCGTGAACGTCTTGGTCGCGGCCGACGTCGCCGGAGCCGACTCGGAGGGGGAGGCGGGCTTGGCCTCGGACTCCTGCGCGGAGCTCTCCCCGGCCGGGCTCGCGGCGAACGGGCCGGACGACAACGCCCAGCCGCCGGCGGCGATTACGGCGACCGGCAGCAGGCGCGCGGTGAGGGCGAGCGGCAGAGGAAGATCACGCACAGCGCACTTCTCGGGGTCGAGGCGGCGGTACCGCCGGGCGGTGGGTACGCCAGTGTCACACGACTCCCTGTGGGGCGAAAGTGCGCGCTGTGGGCGGCCCCGTTTTGCGGAGTTCGTCAATTGGGGTGATGTGTGCGAGGAATTGCGGCATTCGGGGATGGATTGCGGTAGACCGGGGGCGGCGATCATGCTGCAGGCACGATGTTCATGGAGAACCGATGAGCGCTCAGACGCATATGTACGCCGTCTCCGACCCCGAAGCAGCACTCAAGTACGCGATCCAGTACATCGAGGGCGAACGGGCGCAGATCATCGAGGGCATCATCCAGCCGGTCATCCCTTCCTGGGACCACGAGGGCGTCGCGTACCAGGTCTACGAGCAACTCGGCCCGGCGCTCCGCAGACTGGGCTGCCAGGTCGGCTCCGGCAATCTGGACCTGCCGGGGACGAGCAACTGGTACATCCCGGATCTGGCCGTCGTCCCGAAGGAACTCACCAAGGGCGCGTACGCCCTCGTACCCGACCAGACGCTGCTGATCGTCGAGGTCACCTCGGAGGCGAACGGCGACACGGACCGCACCGTCAAACGCAAGCGCTACGCCGAGTACGGGGCCCCGCTCTACCTGCTCGTCGACCGCCAGGAGCGCTCCTGCACGCTCTACGCCAGCCCCGGCCGCCTCGGCTACACGGAGGTCAAGGGCCCGCTGCAGTTCGGAGCCCCCGTTCCCCTGCCCGAACCGTTCGCCCTGGAACTCGACACGTCGGAGTTCTGACACCGGGCGGTTAACCGGTTGCACCGCGCTTCGCGCGATCAGCACCCTGGACGCATGACTCAGTCACCGTCTGCCACCGAGCCCCAACTCCCTGCCGTGCGCGAGGAGATCGTCGCCTACTACGAGCAGGGGAAGGAGGACGCCCGCCTCAGAGAAGGCACCGGGCGGCTGGAGTTCTGGCGTACCCAGGACATCCTGCGACGGTTGCTTCCCGGGGCTCCCGCGCGTGTGCTCGACGTCGGCGGCGGCACGGGCATCCACGCGGAGTGGCTGACGGGGGACGGGTACGAGGTCGAAGTCGTCGACCCCGTACCGATGCACGTCGAGCGGGCCGGCCGGCTGCCCGGTGTCACCGCCCGGCACGGGGACGCCCGCGCGCTGCCCGCCGAGGACGCCGTGTACGACGTCGTGCTTCTCCTCGGGCCGCTCTACCACCTGCCCGAACGCCCGGACCGGGTACGGGCCCTGGCCGAGGCGTACCGGGCCGTCCGCCCGGGCGGTGTGGTGGTCGCGGCGACGATCAACCGGTTCGCGGGGCTCAACGACATGCTGATGCAAGGGAACTACTTCCTGTCCGAGCGCCGAGTCCGGACCGACGCCGTCTCGGACGACGGCAGGCATATGCCCTCACCGGACGACCCGATCTTCACCACCGCCTACTTCGCCGACCCGGCCGAGGTGCCCGGCGAGTTCACCGAGGCGGGGCTCGTGTGCGAGGGACGGTACGGCGTCGAGGGTGTGGCCTGGCTGATGGGCGGTGTGGAGGAGTGGCTGGACGACCCGGAGCGCAGAGAGGCCGTCCTGGCGGCTACCCGGCGCATCGAGTCGGAGCCCTCGCTGCTGGGGGCGAGCGGGCATCTGCTCACAGCCGGCCGACGGCTTCCCTGACGGGGGAGCGGTCTGCGTACGATCTTCGAACGGCTGTCGTGCAGTGAGGAGTCCGCCCGTGTTCACCACTCGACCGACGCTCCAGGGCACCTTCGGAATGGTGTCCACCACGCACTGGCTGGCGTCGCAGTGCGCGATGGCCGTCCTTGAGGACGGCGGCAACGCCTACGACGCGGCCGTCGCCGCGGGCTTCGTCCTGCACGTCGTCGAACCGCACCTCAACGGCCCGGCGGGCGAGGTGCCGATCATCCTCGCCCCGGCGGACGGCGAGGTCCGGGTCCTGTGCGGACAGGGCGTGGCACCCGCAGGGGCGTCGATCGAGCACTACAGGGGCCTCGGCCTGGATCTCGTACCCGGTACGGGGCCGTTGGCGGCGGCCGTGCCGGGCGCGTTCGACGCCTGGATGCTGCTCCTTCGTGATCACGGCACCAAGGACCTCGCCGACGTCCTCAAGTACGCCATCGGGTACGCGGAGGACGGGCACGCGCCCGTGGAGAACGTCGGGGCCACCGTCGAGTCGGTGCGTGTCCTCTTCGAGGAGGAGTGGACTTCGTCGGCGGAGGTGTACCTGCCGGGCGGGAAGGCGCCCCGCCCCGGTGAGCTGTTCCGCAATCCGGCGCTCGCCGCGACCTGGCGGCGGCTGCTCGCCGAGGTCGAGGGGACGGGGGACCGGGAGGCCCGCATCGAGGCGGCGCGTGCGGTGTGGCGCTCCGGCTTCATCGCGGAAGCCCTGGTACGGCAGGCCGGGCGGCCCACCATGGACACCAGCGGCGAACGGCACACCGGCACGCTCACCATGGCCGACCTGGCCACCTGGTCCGCCTCCTACGAGACCCCGGCGACGTACGACTGGAAAGGCTGGACCCTGTGCAAGGCGGGCCCCTGGAGCCAGGGGCCGGTGCTGCTCCAGCAGCTCGCCCTGCTGCCGCCCGAACTGCCGGAGTACGGGTCCGCCGCTTACGTGCACCTCCTCGTCGAGAACTGCAAGCTCGCCATGGCGGACCGGGAGGCCTGGTACGGGGACGCGGCGCCGGTGCCGCTGGCGGAGCTGCTGTCCGACGAGTACAACGCCGCGCGGCGGGCGCTCGTCGGTGACACGGCGTCGTACGAGCTGCGCCCCGGCAGTCCCGGCGGGCGCGCCCCGCGCATGAGCGCGCACGCGCGCGTGGTGGCCTCCGCAGAGCCCGGCGACGGCTCCGCGGAGCCCGGCTTCAACCCGCTGGGGGTCGGTGAGCCCACGGTCGCGTCCCACGGGGGCACCCGGGGCGACACCTGTCACCTGGACGTCGTCGACCGCTGGGGCAACATGGTCGCGGCCACGCCCAGCGGCGGCTGGCTGCAGTCCAACCCGGTGGCGCCCGAACTGGGCTTCCCGCTCGGCACCCGGCTGCAGATGGCCTGGCTCGACGAGGGCCTGCCCAACTCCCTCACCCCCGGACGCCGGCCGCGCACCACGCTCACCCCGTCGCTCGCGCTGCACGACGGGGTGCCCGTCATGGCGTTCGGTACGCCCGGGGGCGACCAGCAGGACCAGTGGCAGCTGCACTTCTTCCTGGCGGTGGCCCTGCGCCCGCCGGTCCGGGGCGGCCTCGACCTCCAGGGCGCGATCGACGCCCCGAACTGGCACAACGACAGCTTCCCCGGCTCCTTCTTCCCGCGCGGCATGCGCCCCGGCAGCGTCACGGTGGAGTCCCGCACGCCGCCGGAGGTCGTCGCCGAGCTGCGGCGGCGCGGCCACGGCGTCACCGTCGGCGCGCCCTGGTCCGAGGGCCGGCTCTGCGCGGTCGCACGGGACCCGGAGACCGGGGTGCTGTCGGCGGCGGCGAATCCCCGGGGCATGCAGGGGTACGCGGTCGGGCGCTGAGCCGGGGCCGACTCCGGGCATTCATGGCGATTCCATGTGCAATACACCGGCCGGGCGGGGGTTGTCAGTGGGGTGTGCTGTCATGGAGGCATGATCGAAGACAACGAAACCATCGACGAGTTTCTCGCCCGGCACGCCTCCGACGTCGAGGAAGCGATCCGCAAGGCCGCCGCCGCGGAGATCATGCCGCGTTTCCGGCAGCTCGCCGCGCACGAGGTCGACCAGAAGAGCGGCCCGCACGACCTGGTGACGGACGCCGACCGCAAGGCCGAGCTGTATCTGACGGAGGCGCTCTCCGCGCTGCTGCCCGGCTCGGTCGTGGTCGGCGAGGAGGCGGTGCACGCCAACCCGGCGTCGTACGACGCGATCCGGGGCGAGGCGCCGGTCTGGATCGTCGACCCGGTGGATGGCACCCGGCAGTTCGTGCGCGGCGAGCCCGGCTTCTGCACCCTCGTCGCCCTCGCCCAAGGCGGCGTCCTGCGCGCCTCCTGGACGTACGCGGCCGCCCTCGACCGGCTCGCCGTGGCGATACGGGGCCAGGGGGCCACCCTGGACGGCGAACCCCTGCGCGCCGGCTCACCGGAGCCCGGCCGTGACCTCGAAGTGGCCACCTCCCACCCGGACTACACCACGGAGGACCAGAAGGAGGCACTGCTCGGCCTCTGGACGGAAGGCGTCGCCCCGCGCGCGTGCGGTTCGGCGGGGCTGGAGTATCTCGCCATCGCCCAGGGCCGGTTGGATGCGACGGCGTTTTCCTGGGAAGCCGCTTGGGATCACGCGGCCGGTCTCCTCCTGGTCGAGGAGGCGGGCGGCGCCCATCTGACCCTGGCGGGGGAGCCGTTCCGCATCACCGGCGGCAACGCCCTGCCGTTCACCGCGGCCCGCGACGCGGCCACGGCTCGCCGGGTGGTGGGGTTGCTGTCGGGCGGAGTCTGAGCTGGAAGGAGCCGCCCACACGGATGTCGATCACCTCGAACTCCGCAGGGGTGCCCTCCGGGGGCCACTCGCACTCCGCCTCCAGAAGGGGCAGGGCGTCCACGAAGCCCGGCAGGGGCAGACCGAGATCGACGAACACTCCGGTGACACCGGGGCCCCAGGGCGAGACGGTGAACGTGCCGGGCAGGCCTGCGCCGACGGGGACCGGGCCGGAGTCGTGTCGCACGTGGCACTGGCGGTACGAGCGGGCGCGGCCTCAGGCGAGACTGAACTCCAGTTCGGTGACGGGCAGTGCACCCGGTGGTTCCGGCACCGATCCCGGCACCGGTGTCCCGTACACGACCTCGTACAGCTCGCGCCCCAGCTCCCGCCGAGCCGCCGCACCTGCGTGAGTTCGCCCGTGTCGGAGGCGACAGTGGCCGTCTGCTCGTCGCCATGGAAGACGATCTGCCGCAGCGCACGCCCGTCGTCCCCCACCTCGAACCAGCACCAGGTGTCGTCGTCGGGAGCGGTGAAACGGAACCGGCGCGTCATTGCGCGGAGCCTACCCATGCCCGGGCACTGTCGGTGGCCGGGCATATCCTGATCCTGAATGGCCATCGGCTGACGAAGCTGACGAAGGGGTCCGGACGTGCCGTCGATGCTCGACGCGGTGGTGGTGGGGGCGGGGCCGAACGGCCTGACGGCTGCCGTGGAGCTGGCCCGCCGCGGGTTCTCCGTGGCCGTGTTCGAGGCGAAGGACACCGTGGGAGGGGGCGCCCGCACCGCCGAGCTGACCCTGCCCGGCTTCCGTCACGACCCGTGCTCGGCCGCACACCCCCTGGGGATCAACTCGCCCGCGTTCAAGGCGATGCCGCTGGACCGCTACGGCCTGGAGTGGCTGCACGCCGAGCTGCCCATGGCGCACCCGTTCCGCGACGGCACGGCCGCCGTGCTGGCGCGCTCGGTGGGGGAGACGGCCGCCTCGTTCGGGCCGCGCGACGCGGGCGCGTACCGCAGACTGGTCGACCCGTTCCTGCCCAAGTGGGAGACGCTGGTCCGTGACTTCATGTCGCTGCCGCTGTCCGCGCTGCCCCGCGATCCGGTCACCCTTGCCCGCTTCGGCCTCGTCGGTCTGCCGCCCTCGACCTGGCTGATGCGCCGCTTCAAGGACGAGAAGGCCAAGGCACTGTTCGCCGGGCTCGTCGCGCATGTCATCGCCCCGCTCGGCGGCCTCGCCACCGGCGCCGTCGGCCTGGTCTTCGCGCTGGCCGCGCACGCCGCCGGCTGGCCGGTCGCCCGCGGCGGCTCCCAGGCCATCTCCGACGCGCTCACCGCGTATCTGAAGGACCTCGGCGGCACCGTCCACACCGACTACGAGGTCAAGCGGCTCGACGATCTGCCGCCCGCGCGCGCGTACGTCTTCGACACCTCGCCCACCGCGCTGGCCCGGATCGCGGGGTTCGGGCGCTTCTACGAGTCGTACCGGTACGGTGCGAGCGTCTTCAAGATCGACTATGCACTCGACGGCCCCGTGCCCTGGACGGCCAAGGAGGCGCGCCACGCGGGCACGGTGCAGGTCGGGGCGAGCAAGGCCGAGATCGGCGCCGCCCTGAACGACGCCTCCCGCCGGGGCCGCGCCCCCGACGCGCCGTTCCTGATCACCGTGCAGCCCAGCCTTGTGGACCCGACCCGCGCCCCCGAGGGCAAGCATGTCTTCTGGGCGTACGGTCATGTCCCGAACGGCTGGACGGGAGATCTGACGGACGCCGTCGAGCGGCAACTGGAGCGGTTCGCCCCGGGGTTCCGCGACCGCGTCCTCGCCCGCGCCACTGCCGGCCCGCCCGAACTCGCCGCGCACAACGCGAACTACGTCGGCGGCGACATCGCCTGCGGCGCGGCCTCCGGTCTGCAGTTGCTGCTGCGCCCCAAGCTCTCGCTCTTCCCGTACCACACCCCGCACCCCGCCGTCTTCATCTGCTCCTCCGCCACCCCGCCGGGCCCGGGGGTGCACGGCATGTCGGGGCACAACGCGGCCAAGGCGGTGTGGCGGAGGCTGCGCCAGGAGTCCTGAGGCCCGGCTGTCCGGAAAGTGCACCTGGCAGCCAAGGGTGTTCGAAAGCGGTTCAACCATGACCAGAGCCAAGTCACGAACACACAAAGGTCTTCACACATTCCGCGCATGAATGTTCAAGCAGCGCGGGTAGGTTGCGGCCATGAAAGATCGGAGAGCGTCGCAGCCACGCTCCGGGTCCCGGACCGCGCCGGGCCTCGCTGACCTGGCTCAACTCGTTCGCGCACCGGCCGCGTTGAGCGTGCCGGGCGACGTCCTCGCGGGTGCCGCCGCTGCCGGGCGTCCACTGGGTGCGCGGACCCTCGGCGTGATGGGATCGTCCGTCTGCCTCTACTGGGCCGGCATGGCACTCAACGACTACGCCGACGCCACGATCGACGCCGTCGAGCGCCCCGAACGCCCCGTTCCGTCGGGCCGCGTCCCCCGCCGCACCGCCCTCGCCGTCGCCGGCGCCCTCACCCTCGGGGGCCTCGGCCTCGCCGCCGCCTCCGGAGGCCGCCGAAGCCTCCTGGGAGCGCTCCCCCTGGCCGGCGCCGTCTGGGCCTACGACCTGAAGCTCAAGTCCACCCCGGCGGGCCCCGCCGCCATGGCCTCGGCCCGCGCCCTGGACGTCCTCGCGGGCGCACTGGTCGCCGACCGCAGGGGCGGCACCGGCAAGGCTCTGCTGCGCGGCGCGGTCCCCGCCGCCCTGGTCGGCGCCCACACCTACACCCTGACCGCCCTCAGCCGGCACGAGATCTCGGGCGCCCCCGCCCGGCTGCCCGCCACGACCCTCGCCGCCTCCACGACCACCGCCCTCGCGACGGCACTCCCCGCCGTCCGCACGGTCGTCACCGCGGCCCGGCGAACTTCGGCGCGCGCCGACGCCACCTCTACCTCGCGGCACCCCGGCGCCACCGCCGTCACCCGCGCCGCCGTGGTCGCCGCCGGTGCCCTCGCCTACCTGGGCAGCTACGGAACGGCCCAGGCCCGCGCCGTACGGGAGCCCTCGGGCGAGAACGTACGACGGGCCGTCGGGGCCGGAATCCTCGGGCTGATGCCCCTGCAGGCGGCGCTGACCGCGCGGAGCGGATCCACGTTCGCGGCGGCCGCCCTCGGTGTCGTACACCCCCTGGCCCGGCGGCTCGCCCGGAGCGTATCCCCCACCTGAACCAGCACAGACCTCCGCCGGAGGAGCCCCCGGAATGAAACCGCCTCCCACCCCTCTCAGATTCGGCTACGGCACCAACGGCTTCACCAACCACCGGCTGAGCGACGTCCTCGCGGTCCTCGCCGACCTCGGCTACGACGGCGTCGCCCTCACCCTCGACCACGGACACCTCGACCCGTACGCCGACGACCTGCCCCGGCGCGTCGCCGCGATCGCGCGGGACCTGGCCCGGCACGGGCTCGACGTGACGGTCGAGACCGGCGCGCCCTACCTCCTCGACCCCTGGGGCAAGCACGAGCCGACCCTGATGTCCGACGCGGCCGAGCGCAGGATCGACCTGCTGCGGCGGGCCGTGCGCATCGCGGCCGACCTCGGCTCGCCCACCGTCCACCTGTGCAGCGGCCCCGCGCCTGCCGGCGGGCTGCCGGAACGGGACGCGTGGAAGCGGCTCGCGGCAGGCGTGCAGACCGTTCTGGAGACCGCGGAGGAGTACGGCGTCTCGCTGGCCTTCGAGCCCGAGCCGTACATGTTCGTCGACACCGTGGAGCGCTGTGTGGAGCTGGCCGAACTGGTCGGCGGGCACGAACTGTTCGGGATCACCCTCGATGTCGGGCACGCGCACTGTGTCGAGGACCGGACCTTGCTGGAGTGCGTGCGCCTTGCCGCTCCGCGGCTGCTCAACGTGCAGATCGAGGACATGCGGCGCGGCGTTCACCAGCACCTCGAATTCGGCGCCGGGGAGATCGACTTCCCGCCCGTGCTCACCGCCCTGAAGGACCTCGGCCACCAGGGCCTGGTCTCCGTCGAGATCCAGGGCGGCTCCCTCGACGCGCCCGATGTCGCCCGGCGTTCCATCGAGTTCCTGCGCGCCGCCGCATCGGCCTGACCCCCACCCCCACCCCCCTTTCCCGTCACCCCTGGTAATTTCTCCTTTCCCCACAAGAGGTCGTTCCGTCATGGCATCCACCGGCATGTCCGACTCCGCGCCCCCCGATCCCCGAACCGCCCTCGCCCTCCACCCCCTTGACCCCGCCGGCCGCGCCTGGGTCGACGAGGCCGAGGCCCGCGTCGCCGCCCGGTCCACCGCCGTACGGGCCTTGTTCCCCGCGGTCCGACGGCACTGCGGTCGCGACCGTCTGGTCGAGCACTGGACCGCGGACGAGGCGGCCCGCGCTGTTCTGCTCCTCGCGCTCCCTCTCGACGGCACTCCGCTCGCGTCCGAACTGGCAGGTCTCTTCCGCCATGGCGACCCGGCGGAACAGCGGGCCGTGCTGAGGGCACTGCCCTTCCTCGACGTGCCCGAGGAAGCCGCTCTCGGCTTCGTCCGCGAAGCCCTGCGGGGCAACGACAGCACCCTCATCGAGGCCGCCCTCGGCCCGTACGGGGCCGCCCGGCTGCCCGACGCCGAGTACCGCCAGGCCGTCCTGAAGTGCGTCTTCTACGAGATCACGCTGGACCGGATCGCCGGGCTCGACACCCGCGCCGACGACGAACTCGCCCGTATGCTCGCCGACTTCGCCCACGAGCGGGTCGCCGCCGGACGGGACGTACCGCAGGACATCTGGCCCGTCGTCCGCGCCTTCCCCGCCCTCGCCACCCTCACCGAGAAGCTCGCCGCCGAGACCTGGGCCGCCACCCCCGAGCGCCGAGAGGCCGCCGTACGCGCCCTGAAGGCACTCCAGTAAGCCGCAGTTGCAGTCGCAGTCCTCAAGGCAGAGCCGCAAGTCCTCAAGACAGAGCCGCAGTCCTCAAGACAGAGCCGCAGTCCTCAGGAAAGAGAGCTGACCGTGCGCATCTTCGACCCCCACATCCACATGAACTCCCGCACCACGGACGACTACGAGGCGATGCATGCGGCCGGGGTGCGCGCCGTCGTCGAACCCGCCTTCTGGATGGGCCAGCCCCGGACGTCGCCGGAGAGCTTCTACGACTACTTCGACGCGCTGCTGGGCTGGGAGCCCTACCGCGCGGCCCAGTTCGGCATCCAGCACTTCTGCACGATCGCGCTCAACCCCAAGGAGGCCAACGACCCGCGCTGCCGGCCAGTGCTGGACGAGCTGCCCCGTTACCTCGCCAAGGACAGGGTGGTCGCGGTCGGCGAGATCGGCTACGACTCCATGACACCGGAGGAGGGCGAGGCGCTCGCGCTCCAGCTCCAACTCGCCATGGAGCAGGGCCTGCCCGCCCTCGTGCACACCCCGCACCGCGACAAGGCCACCGGCACCCGCCGGACCCTGGACGTCGTACGGGAGTCCGGCATCGCCCCCGAACTCGTCGTCCTCGACCACCTCAACGAGCTGACCGTCGGCATGGTCCTCGACAGCGGCTGCTGGGCCGGGTTCTCGATCTACCCGAAGACCAAGATGAGCGAGGACCGCATGGTCACCATCCTCCAGGAGCACGGCACCGAGCGCATGCTCGTGAACTCCGCCGCCGACTGGGGCCGTTCGGACCCGCTCAAGACCCGTAGGACTGCCGACGCGATGCTCGCCGCCGGGTTCGACGACGACGCCGTGGACGGGGTGATGTGGCGGAACCCGGTCGACTTCTACGGGCAGAGCGGCCGACTGGACCTCGACGAGCCCAAGCCGGACGAGGAGTCTTCCTTCGAGGGCAACTCCATCCGGCGCGGCGGAGCGTGAGGGGACGGTCATGCGATTCCGGCACCCGGACGGCACCGCCGTCCACCTCGGCTACTGCAGCAACGTCCATCAGGCGGAGGACCTGGAGGGCGTCATCGCCCAGCTCGCCACCTACGCCGAGCCCGTGCGCGAGCACCTGGGCGTAGCCCGGCTGGGCATCGGACTCTGGCTCGCCCGTGGTGTGGTCAGTCAACTTGCTGGTGAGGCCGCCGAGTTGAAACGCCTCAAGGCCGAACTCGCGGCGCGTGGCCTGGAGACGGTCACCCTCAACGCCTTCCCGTACGCCCGGTTCCACCGCGAGGTGGTCAAGAAGGATGTGTACCTGCCCGACTGGGCGGACGAGGCCCGGCTGCGCCATACCCTCGACTGCGCCCGCGTCCTCGCCGAACTCCTCCCGGACGACGCCGAGCGGGGCAGTATCTCCACTCTCCCCCTGGCCTGGCGCACCTCCTGGCCCCCGGACCGCGCCGAGACCGCCCGCCGGGCCCTGGACCGGCTCACCGCCGGGCTCGCCGAGATCGAGTCGGACACCGGCCGTCGTATCCGGGTCGCCTTCGAACCGGAGCCCGGCTGCGTCGTGGAGACCACCGCCCAGGCGGTACGGGAACTGCGCGGCCTCGACCCCGACCGACTCGGTGTCTGCCTGGACGCCTGCCATCTCGCCGTCCAGTTCGAGGAGCCCGGCGCCGCCCTGAGCCGTCTCGCGGACGCCGGGCTGCCGGTCGTCAAGCTCCAGGCGTCCTGCGCGATCGAGGCCCCGGACCCGGCCGACCCGGCGACCCGAGCGGCCCTGGGCCGTTTCGTCGAGCCCCGCTTCCTGCACCAGACGCGTACCTCGACAGCGGCCGGAATACGGGGAGTCGACGACCTCCCGGACGCGCTGGACGACGGTCTGCCCACCGACACCGGCCCCTGGCGCGTCCATTTCCACGCCCCGCTGCACGCCGACCCCGAACCACCGCTGCGCACGACCGCCGACCAGCTGAGCGCTGTCCTCGCCGGGCTGCTCGGCGGAGCCTCGGCCGACTGCGACCACATCGAGGTCGAGACCTACACCTGGTCCGTCCTCCCCGAGCCGCCCGCCGACCTGGCCGGTGGCATCGCGGCCGAACTCGCCTGGGCGCGTGAGCAGTTGACGGGGCTGGGCCTCAAGGAGGATGACCGGTGAGTACCCGAATGGTGAGTATACGAACGGTGAGTATGCGACTCGGCCGCAAGGAGGACCACCAGTGAGCACCCGACCCAACCGGCTCGTCGTCCTCGACATAGTCGGCCTCACCCCGAAACTGCTCAAGCACATGCCCGCCGTGGCAGCCCTCGGCGACCGCGGTTTCCGGGCCCGGCTCGACCCCGTACTGCCCGCCGTGACCTGCACGGTCCAGTCCACGTTCCTCACCGGCGAACCGCCCTCCGGGCACGGCGCGGTGGCCAACGGCTGGTACTTCCGGGACCTCGGCGAAGTGCTGCTGTGGCGCCAGCACAACGCGCTCGTCGGCGGCGAGAAGATCTGGGAGACGGCGCGCAGGTCCGCCCCCGACTACAAGGTCGCCAACATCTGCTGGTGGTACGCGATGGGCGCGGACGTCGACCTCACCGTCACCCCACGCCCGGTCTACTACTCCGACGGCCGCAAGGAACCCGACTGCTACACCTGGCCGCCGTCCCTGCATGACGAACTCACCGACAGGCTGGGCCCGTTCCCCCTGTTCACCTACTGGGGCCCCAACGCGGGCATGCCCTCCACACAATGGATCCTCGGTGCCGCCCGCCAGGTCTTCGACGAGCATCACCCCGACCTCACCCTCGTCTACCTCCCCCAACTCGACTACGAACCCCAGCGATCCGGCCCCGACTCACCCGCCACGATCCGCGCCGCCCGCCAACTCGACGACGCCCTGCGTCCGTTGATCGCCCACTTCCTGAGCGAGGGCGCCACGGTGGTGGCACTCAGCGAGTACGGCATCACGCCCGTCTCCTGCCCGGTCGACATCAACCGCGCCCTGCGTCGCGCCGGACTGCTCGACGTGTACACCCAGGACGGCATGGAGTACCTCGACCCGTGGACCTCGCGGGCCTTCGCCGTAGCCGACCACCAGATCGCCCATGTCTACGTACGGGACCCGGCCGACACGGAGGCGGTCGCCAAGATCGTGGCCGAACTCGACGGCGTGGAGCGGGTGTTGGACGCCGAGGGCAAAGCGGCCCACGGTCTGGACCACGAACGCTCCGGCGAGCTGGTTGCGGTCGCCGACCTGGACGCCTGGTTCACGTACTACTACTGGCTGGACGACGAGCGCGCCCCCGACTTCGCCCGCCAGGTCGAGATCCACCGCAAGCCCGGCTACGATCCCGCCGAGCTGCTGTACGACGAGACCGTCCCCGCGGTGAAGCTGCGCGCGATCGGCCAGGTGGCCCGCAAGAAGCTCGGGTTCCGCTACCGCATCAGCACCGTCCCGCTGGACCCCTCCGGCGTCAGCGGCAGTCACGGCCGACTGCCCGCCCACCCGGACGACGGGCCCGTACTGCTGTGCTCCGCACCGGGGCCGGCCCGCGAGGCGTACGAGGCGACCGAGATCAAGGCGCTGCTGCTGGGGCTGGCCGGACTGGACGCGGACGGTTCCAAGGGCGATGGCTCCGAGAGCGACGGCTCCGAGGACGAAGGGCGGCTGTCCACATGACGGCCCCCCCGGCCCACCCGGCCCACGCGCCCCACCCGACCCACGCGCCCCACCCCTCCCTCCCGGCCGAGCGCCCGCTGCTGGACCCGGCCCCCGAGTACGCCAAGTGGCGTGCGGAGGAGCCGGTCCGGCGGGTGACGATCTGGGGTGACAACAGCCCCTGGCTGGTCACGCGGCACGAGGACGCCCGCGCTGTCCTCGCCGACCCGCGGTTCAGCGCGGACGTGACCCTGGAAGGCTTCCCGGGGTTCCGTCCGCAGTCGCCGCCGCGCGCCCCCGGCCAGTTCTTCATCATGGACCCGCCCGACCACACGCGACTGCGCCGCGTACTGATCCCCGACTTCACCTTCCGCCGTATCGAGCAACTGCGGCCGGCGATCGCCCGCATCTGCGGCGAACTGCTCGACGCGATGACGGCGCAAGGCGCCACGACGGGCGACCTGGTGGAGGCGTACGCCCTGCTGCTGCCCTCGCTCGTGATCTGCGAACTGCTCGGGGTGCCGTACGAGGACCACGACTTCTTCCAGCGGCAGGCGAAGGCGATCAGCAGTCTCGCCGCCGGGCCGGACGAGCGGCTCGCCGCCCGCAAGGCCCTCCACACCTATCTGGGTGAACTGCTCGCCCTGCGCACGAGGGAGCCCGCCGACGACCTGATCTCCCGGCTCGCGCGCGACCGGGTGGCGACCGGCGAGGTGACGATGGCCGAGGCCGTCGGACTCGCCGCGGTGCTGCTGGTGGCGGGCCACGAGACGACCGCCAGCATGTTCCCGCTCTCCGTCGTGGCCCTGCTGCGCAACCCCGACCAGCTCGCCGCACTCAGCGCGGAGCCCGCCCTGTGGCCGGACGCGGTGGAGGAGCTGCTGCGCCATCTCACCGTTGCCCATACGGGGCTGCGGCGGATCGCCACCGAGGACGTGGAGGTCGGGGACGTCCGTATCCGCGCCGGGGACGGCGTCGTCGTGGCGGTGCACGCCGCCAACCGTGACCCGGCCGTCTTCTCCGACGCGGACACGCTGGATGTCCGCCGCGACACCACCGGACACCTGACCTTCGGCCACGGCCTGCACCAGTGCATCGGCCAGTCACTGGCCCGCGCCGAACTCCAGATCGGCCTGCCCGCCCTCTTCGAACGGCTCCCGGAACTACATCTCACCAACCGACCGGAGGACTTCACACTCCCCGCGAGCACGTTCCACGGGATGCGGGCGCTGCCGGTCGGCTGATAGTAGGTACCGGGAGCCCGTTATTCGACGGCTCGCGGGGCCTGGTGGCTGGTATAGAGGCGGACATGACCACCATCACCCTCGTCCGGGGCGACATCACCGAGCAGTCCGTCGACGCCATCGTCAACGCCGCGAACTCCTCCCTCCTCGGCGGGGGAGGAGTGGACGGCGCCATCCACCGGCGCGGCGGCCCCGCCATCCTCGCCGACTGCCGCAAGCTCCGCGCCTCCCTCCCCCACTCTCGGCTGCGCTCGAGCGGGGGGACCCCCATCGGCAAGGGCCTCCCCACCGGCCAGGCCGTCGCCACAACGGCCGGCGAACTCGACGCCCGCTGGGTGATCCACACCGTGGGCCCGGTCTACAGCCAGAGCCTCGACCGCTCCGCCCTCCTCGCCTCCTGCTACCGCGAATCCCTCCGCGTGGCCGACGAGTTGGGCGCCCGCACGATCGCCTTCCCCGCCATCTCCGCCGGCATCTACGGCTGGCCCATGGACGACGCCGCCCGCATCGCGGTGCAGACCGTCCGGGCCACGGAGACATCGGTCGATGAGGTCAGGTTCGTCCTCTTCGACGAGCGGGCGTACGAGGCGTTCGCCAGGCAACCCCGCTGAAGCGCCACGGCGGCGGTTCGCTTGTCGGCCCCGAGCCCCGATGCTGGTGGCGCCCCACGTAGGGCGTACAGGCGTACGTTTCGCGTCGTCGATGTGTCTGCGATGACGCATGTTCGCACTCATTGGATGCTTGTCCTGATGGCGTGTCAGGTACCTGGATGTCGCGATCACAGCCGCGTGGGAACACGCCGGTGACCGCCCGGGTCGAGCGGCTCTGACGTATCCGACGCCCGCGATGCGGGCGCGGTGGGACTTCGGCTGGCCGGTGTCGTGGTGGAGCGCCCGGCGTACAGCGCGGACGCACCGCAGCGGCGACGCGTCCATGGCTCAGGGAAAGCCGCCGGATCTCCGAGCCACCGACGTGCGGCCGGGGGACCGATCGGGCTCGCCCTGCCACGTTCTCAGCCTCTCCGGCTGCGTCCTCACCAGCCAGAGGTAATGTTGTTCTGCCGGTCAAACGAACTGTCCCTCCGACCGCTTCGACAGCGCGACCGTGGCGGCTCGTCGCCACAGGGCCATCGGGCTTCTGCCCGATGGAGGGCAGACCGGCGCCCCCGCTGCCGTCGGCTCCAGTGGTGGTGCGCGCGTGATCGTCACCCTCACCCCCAATCCGAGCCTGGACCGCACCCTGGAGGTTCCGGACCTGCGGCCCGGCTCGGTCATCCGTGCCACCGACAGCCGTCTCGATCCGGGGGGCAAAGGCGTCAACATCTCTCGGGCGCTGGCCGCCAACGGTCACCGGACGGTGGCCGTCCTGCCCTGCGGCGGCATCGAGGGCAAACAGCTCGCCGAACTGCTCGCCTCCGAGGGCGTCGAGGTGGTCACCATCCCGATCGCCGACAGCGTCCGGGTCAACATCAGCGTCGTGGAGCCCGACGGCACCGTCACCAAGCTGAACGCGGCCGGCCCGCGGCTTTCCGCCACCGAGATCGACGCGCTTGCCGCAGCCACCTGTACCACCGCCAAGGGCGTCCGGTGGGTGGCTCTCGCCGGCAACCTGCCACGCGGTGCCCCCGTCGACCTCTACGCGCACCTGGTGTCGCGCCTGCGTGGCAGCGGGGCGCCGCGTATCGCCGTCGACTCCAGCGGGGCCCCGTTCGCCGCTGCCCTGCCCGCCGGTCCGGATCTGGTCAAGCCCAACCGGGGCGAACTCGCCGAGGCCGCCGGGATGCCGGTGACCACGCTCGGCGAGGCCGTGACCGCGGCGAACGTGCTGCGTGCGCGCGGCGCCCGGACGGTGCTGGCCAGTCTCGGCCGCGACGGTGCCCTGCTGGTCGGTGACTCCAACGTGCTGCACGGAGAGCAGCGTGTCGCCGTACCACGCAGCACCGTCGGCGCCGGGGACGCTCTCCTCGCGGGGTACCTGGCGGCCACCACCGAGGGGCCTGGTGCTCTTGCCGAGGCCCTGGCCTGGGGTGCTGCCGCAGTGTCGCAGCCCGGCAGCGGAATGCCCGGACAGTGGGACCTGGACCGGTCGGCTGTCGTCGTGCGACACCGTATCGAATCCGATCGCCCGATCTCCGAACGGAACTGACACGATGCCCGATCTCATCACCGCGGATTTTGTGGATCTGGACCTGGAGGCCGCGGACCGTCACGAGGCGGTCCGTTCCCTCGCTGCCCGGCTCGCCGCCGCCGACCGCGTCACGGACCTCGACGGGTTCCTCGCCGACGCGCGGGACCGGGAGGAGCAGATGCCCACCGGTATCGAAGGGGGCATCGGAATCCCACACGCCCGCTCCGTCCATGTCACGCTGCCCACGCTCGCCTTCGGGCGCAGCGCCGACGGCGTCGACTTCGGCGCCGCGGACGGCCCGGCGGACCTGGTCTTCCTGATCGCCGCGCCGGCCGGCGGCCATGCCGAGCACCTGGACATCCTGGCGTCAATCGCCCGCCGCCTGGTGCACGTCTCCTTCAGACAGGCCCTGCGCCGTGCCGTGGACGCGCAGGCAGTCGTCGACCTCATCAACAAGGAGGTGGGCGGAAGATGAGGATCGTCGCTGTCACCGCGTGCCCGACCGGCATCGCCCACACCTACATGGCCGCCGAGGCCCTGGAGCAGGCCGCCGCCGAAGCCGGGCACCACATCGTGGTGGAGACGCAGGGCGCCGCCGGTGCGGTCAGGCTGAGTGCCGCGCAGGTGGCGCAGGCAGACGCGGTGATCTTCGCGGCCGACACCGAGATCCAGGACCGTGAGCGGTTCGCGGCCAAACCCGTTGTGATCGCCCCTGTGCAACGGGCCATCAACCATCCGCGCGAGCTCATCTCGCGGGCCGAGGAGGCCGCGGAGGCGGCAGCCGGCGCGGCCACGGCGGAGGGTACCGGTCCGGGCGATGCCCCCGAGGACGTCACCGCGGGCGCCGGGGCCGACGGGACCGCAGAGGACCGTGGAGCTGCGGTCGGCGGCCCTGCGCACGGCGCGCCCTCGGAGGGCGCCGGGGTCCACCCGGCCACCCGGTTGCGTCAGTGGTTGATGACCGGAGTCAGCTACATGATTCCCTTCGTCGCTGCGGGTGGCATCCTGATCGCGCTCGCCTTCATGATCGGCGGCGCCGAGGTCGCCGTGAAGGTCGACGGCGGCACCTGGCAGGGGCGTACCTATCCCGAAGTCACCGACCTGTCCGAACTGGTCGACCGGGCCGGATACGCGGGGGTGCTGTTCAAGATCGGTGCAACGGCCTTCTCCATGCTGGTGCCCATCCTCGCGGGCTTCATCGCATACGCCATCGCCGACCGGCCGGGCCTGGTACCCGGCGTGGTCTCCGGTCTGCTGGCCGTCGCGACAGGCGCAGGCTTCCTCGGCGGCCTGGCCGGCGGCCTGCTCGCCGGTGCGGTGGTGACGGCTCTGCGGAGGATCCACCTGCCGCGTGCAGCCGCGGGGGTCATGACCGTGGTCGGGATTCCGCTCGTGTCCACGTTGGTGATGGGCCTTTTGATGATCATCGTCATCGGGGAGCCGATCGCCGCCGCGCAGCGTGGCCTCACCGACTGGCTGGACGGCCTGAGCGGGGCCAACGCGATCCTGCTGGGCGCTCTGCTCGGCCTGATGATGGCCTTCGACATGGGCGGTCCGGTCAACAAGGTCGCCTACACCTTCGGCGTCGCCGGCCTGGCCAGCGGCGATCTGGAGGTGATGGCCGCCGTCATGGCCGCGGGCATGGTGCCTCCGCTCGCCCTCGCCCTGGCCACGGTCGTGCGGCGGGCGCTCTTCACCGACAGCGAGCGCAAGGCCGGGGAGGCGGCCTGGCTGCTGGGCGCCTCGTTCATCACGGAGGGCGCCATCCCGTTCGCGGCGGCCGACCCGCTGCGGGTCATCCCGTCGATCATGGCAGGGAGTGCGGTCACCGGTGCCCTGTCCATGGCCGTGGGCGCCACCTCGCGCGCCCCGCACGGTGGCCTGTGGGTCATCGGTCTGATCGGCAACCCCGCCCTGTACCTGGCAGCCATCGCGGCGGGCGTATTGGTGGGTGCCGCCTGTGTGCTCGTCGCCAAGCACTTCGGACGACGCCCCGTGCTCGAAGGGGCACCGACGCTTCCCGGGACCACGAGCCGGTGAACCTGCCGAGCGGCGGTCCTGCTCGTGGGAGCGCGTGGTGCGTCCGGCTGCTCGAGCCCCGAACGGCATGGAGGGAGTATCGTGACAATACGGATGTGCCGCCTGATAGCGGATGCCGATGCCCCGCAGGCCGGGAGCCTTCGGTCCCGATGTCGGCAGACCGGAGCCCCCGGGCAGCGGCCATGCTCCGGCCCCCGATCGAGCCGAGGCGTTCGGGGTTCTTCCTCCGAGGAGAGGAGGTCTCCGTGACGGATCTCTGGGGCGCCGACGATGCCTTGGCCCGTGACCGGGAGCGGTTCCTGGGGGGCGAGTCGGCCGTGGCCAGCCTGCGGGCCCCGATCCTGAACTCATGGCGGCGCTGTACCGCCATGGGGGTGTCGCCGGACAGGATCGAACCTCCCTACCAGGCGGACCTGGACATGGACGACCGGCTTGTCCGGGCGGCGGTGCCTGTGCTGGAGCGGCTGGAATCCGAGCTGGCGGGCGCGCGCGTGGGCGTGATCCTCGCAGACCGGCACGGCGTGATCCTGCGCTGCCATGCCGGTGAGAAGGCACTGTACAAGCACTTCGAGGCGGTTCGGCTCGCACCGGGCTTCACCTACACCGAGGAGTACGTCGGCACCCACGGCATCGCCACGGCCCTGGAGGAGCGGGGGGATTTCCACGTCTTCGGCGCCGAACACTTCGTCGGCAGCCTGCACCCGTTCGTGTCGGTGGGCGCCGCCGTCCGCGACCCGCTCAGCGGAAGCCTCGCGGGTGTGGTTGGTCTGACCTCCTGGTGTGCCGACGCGGATCCGGCCATGGCGGCAAGGGTTCGCAAGGCGGCCGAGGCCATCTCGCTGCGGCTGCTGGAGGGGCATACGGAGCGGGAGCATGCGCTGCTCCAGGAGGCTCTGCAGGTCGAGCGCCGCGTGCAGGCGGCGATGGCGGACATGGCACGGAGCCTGCCCGGCTCGCACGACACCTCCCTCTCTTCTCTCTCCTCCCTCACCGACAGCGACCGCAATGTTCTGCGGGAGAAGGCCACCGAGCTGATCTCCGCGGTCGGCCGCACCACGGTGCAGGTGCCGCTGTCCGGAGGCCGTATGGCCGCGCTCGTGTGCCGTCCCATGGCGGGGACCTCGGGTGAGGAAGGCGTGGTGGTCAAGCTGAGCTTCGTCGGCGACGAACCAGGGCATCGCATGGTGACAGTGCCGAACGGGAGCGGCGGCGCGTCGACGGTTGGCACACCGGCGGACAGCGCACCGGAGGCCGACACACCGGAGGTGGTGCTTCGGGCTTCCTTTCCAGAGCGGTCAGGTGTGGCAGCCCTGCCGGATGAGCCACTGGGGCAGGCCGTACCGGAAGCACCGGTGGAGAAGGTTGCGGTGGACGAGGCGACGGGGGAGGCGGGGCCCGACGAGGGCGCGGCGACGGATGCCCCCATCGAGTGGCTGCTGGCCGTCGGCCATCCCGAGCTGGGGCGGCTCGCGATGGCCGCGCGGGAGCGCCTGGAACTGCTGTACGACGTGAGCATCCGCGTCGGTACCACCCTGGACGTGACGCGCACCGCGGAGGAGCTGGCCGAGGTGGTCGTCCCACGGTTCGCCGACGTCGTCACGGTCGATCTGCTGGAGCCCGTGCTGCGCGGAGACGAAGCGCTCGTACGGCATGCGCCCCTGCAACGGGCGGCGCTCGGCGCCCACCACGCCGAACCGCCGTTCTTCCCGGTCGGCAAGCGGGTCAGCTTCGCCTCGTCGGCGCCGCAGGCCCGGTGCTTCGCCGAGGGACAGGCGGTCCTCGAACCGGATGTGCGCGCCGTCCCCGAGTGGCTGGCCCAGGATCCCGGCCGCATCCGGGAGATCGTGGAGTACGGCATCCACTCCCTCATCGCCGTCCCGCTGCGCACCCGTGGGGCGTCGCTGGGGCTCGCCACCTTCTACCGCTGCCGGGAGTCCCGGCCCTTCGAGGAGGACGACCTGCACCTGGCGGAGGAACTCATCGCCCGCGTCGCCATCTGTGTCGACAACGCCCGCCGCTTCACCCGCGAGCAGACGGTCGCTCTCACCCTGCAGCGCAGCCTTCTGCCGGGCGTGCTCCCGGAACAGACCGCGGTGGAGGCCGCCCATCGCTACCTGCCCGCCCACATCGCCATGGGCGGGGTGGGCGGCGACTGGTTCGACATCATTCCGCTGTCCGGGGCGCGCGTCGCCATGGTGGTCGGCGACGTCGTCGGACACGGTCTGCACGCTGCCGTCACCATGGGCCGGCTTCGCACCGCGGTGCACAACTTCGCCACCCTGGACCTGGCCCCCGACGAGCTCCTCGGACGCGTCGACGACCTGGTCATCGCCCTGGGCCAGGAGGAGGCATCCCGCTCCGGAGGCGACGACGTCGTCGGTGCCACCTGTCTGTACGCCGTGTACGATCCGGTCTCCCAGCGCTGCACGGTGGCCCGAGCCGGCCACCCCCCGCCCGCGGTGGTCGACCCCGACGGTGCCGTCCACTTCCCGGACCTGCCGGCCGGCCCTCCGCTCGGACTGGGCGGCCTTCCCTTCGAGACCGCTGAACTGCAACTGCCGGAGGGCAGCCAGCTGGTCCTCTACACCGACGGACTCATCGAGGACCGCAACTGGGACATCGACGTGGCCCTCGAACGGCTGCGGGCCGCTCTGTCACACGCCGACCGGGCTCCCGAACAGACCTGTGAGGCGGTGCTGCGCGTCCTGCCCGGCCCCCAGTCCTGTGATGACGTGACCCTGCTCGTCGCCCGCACCCGCGCCCTCGGCGCCGAACACACCGCGTGCTGGGACGTGCCCACCGACCCGGCGGCGATTTCCGCCGTCCGCGCGGCCGCCGTCCGGCAGTTGACCGAATGGGGCCTGGAGGACTGCGCCTTCACCACGGAACTCCTGCTCAGCGAACTGACCACGAACGCCGTCCGGCACGCCACCGGGCCCGTTCAGGTACGTCTGCTCCGTGACCGGGTGCTCATCTGCGAAGTCTCCGACGGCAGCAGCACCTCCCCCCACCTCCGCCAGGCCACAGCCACAGACGAGGGTGGGCGCGGCCTGTTCCTCGTCGCCCAACTCGCCCAGCGCTGGGGAACCCGCTACACCCCGCGGGGCAAAGTCATCTGGGCCGAGCAGTCCCTGTCTCCCACACCGGCGCCTCCGGAACCGTCGTCCTGGTGATCCCTTCCCCCAGGTCGGCGTCCGAGGGGGCGCCACAGCAAGAGGTGAAGCACATCATGCAGGCCAAGGAACGCCAACGGCGGATCGTGGCTCTCGCGCGCGAGGAAGGACAAGCGAGCGTGGAGCGGCTGGCCGATGCCCTCTCGGAGAGCCCGGAGACGATCTGGCAGGATCTGGCCCTGCTGGAACGCCAGGGTCTGCTGCGGCGGGTGCACGGCGGAGCGATCCCCCTGAGGCGGCTCGGCTTCGAGCCGGACCTGCCCACGCGTGGCGAGGTGATGGAGGACGAGAAGAAGAGGATCGCCGCGGCGGCGCTGGACGAGGTGCCCGACGAGGGAGTGATCCTGCTGGACGCCGGGTCGACCACCTTCCGTCTGGCCGAGTTGCTGCCCGCCGGCCGTGAACTGACGGTGATCACCAACAGCCTGCCGATCGCCCAGCTGCTCGCGCAGCACGCCGAGCTCACGGTCCTCACCCTGGGCGGCCGCGTACGGGCTCGTACGCTCGCGGAAGTCGACGTGGTCGCCATCCGCACCCTGGGGACGTTCCTCATCGACGTGTCCTTCCTGGCGACCAACGGTGTCTCGGTCGAACACGGCCTGACCACACCGGACCTGGCCGAAGCGGAGGTCAAACGGGCGATGTGCCAGCGCGCGCGGCGGCGGGTCCTGCTCGCCGACAGCAGCAAGATCGGGAACGACACCTTCTGCCGGTTCGCCGAACTCCGCGACTTCGACGTCGTGGTCACCGACACCGGTATGGAGGCAGAGGCCGCCGTGGATTTCACCGAGGTGGGCCTGCGCGTCATCCGCGTGTGACGTTCTTCTCCCCACCGCCGCGTCGGCGCCGGGCCGCCGGCCGAGCGCAGGCGGCAGGGCGGACGACGCCGCCCGTATGGCCGTAGACACCGTCCGGACCACGTAAACCTCCGGGTACCCCCGCCCCCGACAATCTGCCCCTCGCCACGTACTTCACCAACACGGCGCTGACCGCCGAGGAGATCCGGTTACCGCCGGCAGAAGCAGGACAAGCACGGCTTCACCGACGACGACCTCCGCAACTGGCGTCCCCCGGCCGCAACCCGAGGGCGTCGCGCCGCCGTGAAGAAGTAGCCGGAAACGACTCGGTGTCGTGCTTGTACGTCGATGCCGAGTCTGCCGGACGAGGGGTCACCGGGTGCTTGTGCGAGTGGCCTCCGGTCGGTAAATGCAGCACCGCCCATACCTCTTGCCGGGGGCGGCCGGGCGAGCAGTGACGCCCCAGTCGTCCGCGAGGGCGGCGACGAGGTGCAGGCCGCGGCCGGACTCGGACAGGGAGTCGGGGGTCGGGGGAGTGGGCGAGGGCTGTTTCTCGGCTCGGGTGTCGGTCACCTCGAGGCGGAAGGTGTCCTCGCCAGGGTGAGTTGGACGTGGAAGTCCCGGCCGTGGACGTGGCCGTGGCGTACGGCGTTGGCGCTGAGTTCGGCCGTGATGAGGGTGAGTGTCTCGTTGACCGGGGTCGTGTAGGGGTGACCCCAGTCGTGCCGGCGGTGCGAGACGAGTCGGCGGGCGAGGCGGGCGCCGCGTGGGGTTGACGTGAAGTGCATGGCGAACTCGCGTTCGGGCGCGGGGTGTTGTGGCATATGCCCGTTCGGGGGGATCGCCGACTTCACGCGGTCAACGGTTGCGGACGCTGCGTAGCCTTGAACAGGAGCGTTGCGCTGACGGGTGCGGGCTGTACACGTGGGCGGGGCGCTTGTACGTGGTGTTGGGCGTGAACGGTTCCCGAGCCGAGCGTTGGGCGGGCGGAGTCCGGTGACTGTGGTGGTCGTACGGGAGGAGCCGCGGCGTGAACGACGAGGATCAGCAGCCGGAGTACGAGTTCGGGGCGGGCATTCTGTACGTGTTTGGACGGCAGTTGAAGCTGTTCCGGGAGCGGGCGGGGATGGACCGGGCGAAGTTGGGGTCGTTGACCGGGTACTCGGCGTCGACGATCGCGTCGTTTGAGCAGGGGAGACGTATTCCGCCGCCGAAGTTCATCGACCGGGCGGATGAAGTGCTGGGCGCGGGTGGGGTGTTGGGCGCGAGCAAGGAGGAGGTGGCTCGGGCTCAGTATCCGGCGTTCTTCCGGGATGCGGCGCGGTTGGAGGCGGAGGCCGTTGAGCTGCATGTGTATGCGAACCAGGCGGTGCCTGGGCTCTTGCAGACGGAGGAGTATGGATGACGAGCTGATCGAACAGCGAGCGTCGGCGCGCCTGGCCCGGCAGGAGGTCTTGTCCGGCCGTGACGCGCCGCTCGCCAGCTTTGTCATTGATGAGGCCGTGTTGAGGCGTCCGATCGGAGGGCGGGGAGTCCTGCGTGGCCAGCTTGAGCACATTCTCCTGACGGGGAGCGGCGGAACATCGAGATCCAGGTGATGCCGTTCGACCGTGAGGAGAACGCTGGTATGGCTGGTCCCTTCACCTTGATCGAAACGAAGGAAGGACGGAGGATCGCGTACGTCGAGCCGGGAGAGCCATGAACGCGCACGTACATCAGCTGTCCATAGACCAGTTGGCATTGCGCAGGAGCAGCTACAGCAGCGAGGAAGGCGGTGAATGCGTCGAGGTCGCCGCCTGCCCCGGCACGGTCCACGTCCGCGACTCGAAGGACACAACCCGCGCCGCACTGGCCGTGGACCCCACGGCGTGGATCGCGTTCGTCGAGTTCGCGGCACTCTGACAGGGGCGAGGGCCCTCGGTAAGCGGGTCCTCGCCCCCAGCCCCGACGACTCGCCAACAGGCCCTCCGCGGCACGAACGGAGGTTCAGGGCTGTCGGCTACTGCTCACCCAGCCTGGTCGCGTGTTGCGCCACCTCTGTGTCCGAGCGCCGTATGCCGATGAATCGTGTGGGCCGGAAAGCCCGGAGAAGGTCCTGTCCCTGGTCGGTTGTGATCTCGGTGGCGACCAGGCGTCCCAGAATCGGAGCCAAGGTGATCCCGCTGTGTGAGACGAGGCAGTAGACGCGGGATTGCCCGGACGTGTAGCCGGCGATGGTGTGCCCGTCCGCGGGTAGTGATCGGAAACCTATGCGCAGGTCGATCCGCGGTCGCTCGTCCGGGTCGGGCAGCAGTGCGGAGAACCGCTGAGTGAGGGTGCGTGCGATGTCCCCGTCCGGGGACGGAGGGTCTTCCGGATCGACGTGCGCGTTCAGATCGAGAGCTTGCAGGACCGTGTGCCCGTCGGCCGAGGGCCGGAGGTTGAGGCCAGGGCTGTGGATCACACAGCGCAGGTCGAGTTCCGGGGACCTGGCGTAGCCGAGCAGACCGACGGTCTGCGATCCGCGACCGGTCTCGGTCACCATCGGAACGTCGATCCCGGCCTGGGCAGCCAGACGCTCCGACCAACGGCCTGCCGCCAGGACCACTCGATCGCCCCTGAGGACTTCGCCTCCGGCCAGGGTGACGGACACCCCGTCAGGATTGTCCGCGATGGCCACGACTCGGCCGATCGCACACTTGGCTCCGTGCCGCTCGGCGTCCTTCAGCAGGTTCCCGACGAAGAGGTCCGGCAGCACGTATCCCTCGCTGGGAAAGTGCGCGATGGACGTGATGGTCGCGGGGATCCGGAGGTCGCCTGCTATCCACGTCGCCTCGTCAGGCGTGACGAAGTGTGCCGGGTAGCCGAGGGCCCGCAGCCGCTCCACGTTGTCGGCGAGCCATTGCTCGCTCGAGGAGTTCGCCCACTGCAGTGCCCCGCTGGGGAAGTAGGTCCGCGCGCCCCCCAACTGCTCGGCGAGCCTGCCGTGCTCCTCCATCCCCGCGAGGCCCAGCCGGTGGTAGTCCGGGTCGAGCCTGCGGTACGAGTTGATCCAGGCGAAGGTGGTCGAGGACGTACCGGTGCCGGGTCCGCGCTGATCCAGCAGGAGAACGTCCTCGCCCGCCAGAGCAAGCTGCCTGGCGACGCTTACGCCCAGTACACCGGCGCCGACAATGATGATCTTCATTGTTCTGCCTACTTCCTTTCCGGCAGCAGTGCGCTGCTCACATGGCGGGGACGGGAAGCTCCAGGAAGAACTCGGCGGTTCCCGGACGAACGAGGGTCGTGACCACCTCGATGGTGCTTCCGTCGTCGGCACGCAACTCCCTGCGCCTCATCAGCGCGGGCGTTCCGAACTCGCTGTGCAGCAAGGTGGCGTCGTGCTCGTCGAGGGTCACCGGATCGAGGTAGAGCCGGATCGAGTCGATCGGTACTCCTCTGCGCCGCAGATACGGCAGGGTGACGAGGTCTTCGAGGTTCTCGTTCAGCAGATCGGGAGCGACCGCGAAGAGAACGACATGTCGCTCGACGGACTGTGGCTCCTCGCGCAGGTCCAGTTTGCGGCGGACCAGTTCCACCACGGCCGTGTCGGGGGCGGCACCGGGGAGCGTCAGGATGGCGTCGGCGGCCCTGGCTATCCGCGCGGACACGACCTCGTGTCTGCCCGGCGTGCCCTTTGCGGCTACGTCGGGGGTGACGAAGCCGAGCAGATTGATCTGCCGCCTCACGTCCGCGACAAACGTTCCGTGGCGCCGCCGACGGATCGCCAGCCCTGCCTCGGCCAGGTCGTTGAGGACCCGTTGGGCCGTGGCCCGGCTGACGCCGTACTCGGTGGAGAGGTCCATCTCGGTCGGCAGCCGTGCGCCAGGGGGCAGGTCCCCGGCCCGGATTTTTGCTTCGATCTCTCGCCTGATCTGTACGTAAAGAGGTGCGGCCACGATTAGACCGTACAATCAGTCAATTGACCGGTCAATGCGCCTGCCGAGTATCCACTCCCCGGCGGCGGGTCAGGCGGTGGCGGCGCAGGACGCGCGCCATGCGCGAGGTGCTGCTGAGTACGGACCCGCCGGTCTCCCCCACCCGGCATGCGGACGCGTGCCTGACCGAACAGCGCGAGACCGACGCCCCCGACACCGTGCACGCGGGCGGCACGCTGGTGACGCGCGTCGGAAAGGACGTCCGCTGGTGGACGTGGGCCGGCTACCGCGCCAACGCCACGCTCGCGGCCACCCTGAAGTCGGTCACCGACCCCCTGCAACGGCCCACCGACACCCGGCTGCGCCTGCGGGAGGACCTCACCCCGGCCGACTTCGAGAGCGCCCGCGCTGTGCTGGGTGAACCGGTGCGTTTCCAGCAGGGCACCTGATCGCTCCGGGACCGGACACCGGATCCGGAGCATGACCTCACGGAACGGCACCCGCTGCCTCGATGCGGATGCCGTTCCGTGTGCCGTTGTGGGATGCGCTCGTCAGGCCATGGACACGGCGTAGGGGGACAGGGCCGGGGCGAGCTGTACTCCGGGGGCCAGGCCGAGGGCGACGAGGGCGTCGGGGAGGCCGCGGCCGACGCGTGCCGCCTCCAGTGTTCCGGGGGCGGCCAGTGGGCGGCAGCTGGCGGCGATGATTTCGAACAGGCGCTGCACGCGGCCGGGTCCGCGGGGCAGCAACTGGCCGTGGAAGTCCTCGTGGTGGGCGAGGACGAGCGCGGCCAGGCCCGCGATGTGGGCGGAGGCCGTCACCGTGCCGTCGAGGGCGGTGTAGCCGCCTTGCGGGGCGCACGACAGGACCGCCACGCCGGGGGCGGCCGCATCGACCCCCGCTCCGAGACAGCTGAACGGTGCGGTGAAGTGCCCCTCCGGAGTCAACTGCGGCCCCGCATGGGTGGCTTGGGAGGTGCCCTCCGGGTACGAGCCGAAGACTCCCAGGGAACCGACGGCGTACACCGTGGGCAGCGAGCCGGGGAAGCAGACGTGTCCGCCGGTGTCGCCCGCCGGGGCGATGCAGGCGATGCCGACCGCGGTGGCGTCGGCGAGTTTGCGGGAGACCAGCGCCGAGGGATACGGGGTCGCGACCGCGATGTGGGCGATGTCGGCCTCCCGCTCGATGCAGTGGTCCAGAGCGGCGATCAGGTCGCTGAAGTGCCCGCCGGGCATGACCTGGCAGACCTCGATCGAGGCGTCGACGGCGATGCCGATGATGCCCGTGCCGGTGTCCGCGCCGGCGATGACGCCGGCCGCGTGTGTGCCGGTGCCCAGGGTGTCCTGGGCCCAGCCCTCGTCCGTGCCGCGGACGATGTCGACCCCGGAGCTCACACGTTGCTTCAGATCAGGGTGCTCGGCGCTGACGCCCGAACCGATCATGCCGACCTTGATGCCGAAGGCACGGAACGTGGGCGGCAGCCGGTCGAGCCGCATGGCCTGCTGGCCCCAGCCGTACTGCTGTCGCTGCTCCAGTTCCGGGTACACCTCGGACAGCGGGGTGAGGGTGACGAGATTCTCCTGGGTCGCCGACAGGTCGGGACGGTGGATCCAGCGGTCCGTGTAACCACCCGCGGGGCGCACATACAGGGACTGGATGGACTCCGCCGTCTCCGTCGCCAGGGTGATGGTGACCTTGCCGTCGGCTCTGGTGATGCTCTGGCTCGGCCACGTCGCCCCGATCAGGAACACCCCGGCGCCGGCCAGCGGTTCACCGTCCGGACCGCAGACGCGCAGCTTGAGCTCCACGGGTTCTTCCAGGGGCATGACCAGCCCCGGATCGCGCAGGGGCAGCATGCCCGCGGTCTGCGCGGACGCGGGGAAGGTTCCGGACAGGGGCAGGTCCGGTTCGATGTGTACGTGCAGCGACCGCATCACCGGTACCTGGGTCTCGGCCGCCTCGACAACGGCGATCTCCGGGCAGGAGGGTTGGAGGCCCGCCGACTGGAGCTTGTCCGACGGCAGGAGTCTGCGGACGACCCTGACCTCGGGCATTCTGTCCAGCCGGTCGCACACCGCGTCCATGCTCGGTTCGGGAACTCCCGGTGGCAGGAGATTCTGCGGCAGCGCCGTCACCATGTACCTCGACCGGCGCGGCTGTACCGCGATGGGTGACGGTGCGCCTTGCCTGCGTGGCGCTGCTTCTTCCTCGTTGCCCTTGGGCGCCGACCTGCCGGCCGTCGCACCCTCGGATCCGCTCTCGCGGCTGTTTCCGGGCCTGTCCTTGACCATTACGTCCACTTTCACCACGCCTACGTCGTCCTTGTGCTCCTGATCCGGTGACAGGCGGCGCGCGCTTCCACGGTGATGCGGTGTGCCCAGGAACCGGCCCTGGGCACACCGCATCGTGCGCCGCCTGATGTCAGCCGATACCGAAGGGCTGGCCGCCCATCTGGCCGAACGCGGGCTGCTGGTGCTGCGGGAACTGCTGACCGAACGACTGCGGGCCGTACCCGCCACCCCACGGCTGCTGGCCCTGCTGGCCCTGCTGGCTCTGGAAGCCCTGCTGGCCCTGCTGAAGCAGCGTCACGATCGCGCTGGGCAGCGCCTGCTGTACGGACTGCTCCACGGCGTGGCGGACGGCCCCGGCCAGCGTGCGGTGCAGCACGAGGGCCATGTACGGGTGCGCTTGCTGGGCCAGCTCAGGCCGGTGCTGCAGTTGCTGCTGGATCTGCTGGATCTGCTGGAACGTCTGCTGCACCTGCTGCGCGACCTGCTGGGCCGTCTGCTGACACGCCTGCTGGATGGCCTGCTGGACCATCTGGGCGATCTGCTGCGAGCCGCCCGGCTGCTGACCGCCGAACTGCTGGCTGCCGAACTGTTGGCCGTACTGCTGGAGGGGTTGGGTACCGGTCATCACCGACATGAATGCTCCGTTGTTCGATGCCATGGGCAAGCCAGCGCAGGGATTTGCAATGGCTTTATCGGATAAGTCCGACACTTGACGCTAAATTGACCTCGCCCCGGCCGCAATCGGACGCTCCAGCGATCCCCCGATCGGTCGCACGGCAGGAGGGGTTTCCGCAGCTGACGGCGGTATGACGGCCGGTCAGCGACAGGGCCCGTGCGGCTCGAAGCCGCGGTTCAGGACTTGGGGGACGCCATGGCGACCTGGAACGCCTTCATGCACGGAAAGCAGTGCCTGTCCGTCGGCGCCCGCCCATCGGGTTCCTCGTGCTTCTCCACCCCGCACAGCGTCAGGGTCTTGTCCGTCGTCAGCACATGCCACATCGGTTCTCCCGAGGTGTTCGCGCCGCACCACATCTCGTACATGGCCGACTCCATCCGTAGGAATAGAGGTCGCTCCCATACCAACACGGTCGAGCATGGCCGACGCTTCGTGGCGGCCATGCGGGTGACACCGGTAGGGAGGTGCCGCGGCGTCCGGGCCTGTACTCACCGCGGGCTCACGCCGGGTGAGAGTCGGTGCCGGAGCCACCGCGCCAGGGCGGGGTCACCGCCCGACGGTCGTCGCGTCCGGTGTGTGCGGCCTTGTCGGTCTGGCGGCGCAACCGGTCGTGGAGGCGGTCGACGAGTTCGCGGCCGGTGGCTTCCTCGGCGAATACGCCCACTTCGCGCCGTCCGATGTGGAGGGCGGCCGCTGCCGACCAGGGACGGTACGCGTGGTGGGCGGACGCTCTCGTGATGCGCACCTCGCCGCTGACGGCGGGCAGTCCCGGCCGGCCCAGCACCGCGTCGATCTTCGTGCGGGCGTAGGTCATGGTCTCCTCGACCACCTCGCCGTCCGAACGCAGCAGCACGCCGGTAGTGGTGGTCTGGGTGTCCTTGCTGGTCGTCATGCCGGTTCCCTTGCTGGTCATCGCGGTTCCTCTCCTGGAATCGCGAGGGGGCGGGGATGTCCCGACGTCGTTCAGGCCGTCGGGCCGGGCAGCCACAGGTCGGGGCCGAAGACCTCGTAGCGGATGCGCTGTGCCGGGACCCCGGCGTTCAGCAACTGCGCGCGGACGGCTCGCATGAACGGCAGGGGGCCGCACAGGAACATCGTGGCGTTCTCGGGCAGTTCGATGCCGTCGAGGTTCATCAGGCCCTCGCGGGCGTCGGGTTCCTCCGGTTCGGGGTGCTCGTACCAGAAGACGGCGCGGGCTTCCGGCAGTTGGCCGACCAGCTTGCCTGTCTCGGTGCGCAGGGCGTGGTCGGCGGGGGAGCGGTCGGCGTGCAGGACGAGCACCGGGCGGGTCGAGCCGAGGGCCGCGAGATGGGCCAGGATGCCGGTCATGGGCGTGCCGCCGATGCCCGCGGAGACGAGGACGACCGGAGTGGTGGCGTCGGCCGGGTCGTCGAGGAAGACGTCGCCGAAGGGCGCGGAGAGCGTCAGTTCGTCGCCCTCGCGGACCTGGTCGTGCAGCAGGTTGGAGACCTCACCGTCCGGCGCGTCGGCCGTCCCGGCGACCCGCTTCACCGTGATCCGCCGCAGATCCCCGCCCGGGTCCGAGGACAGGCTGTACTGGCGCAGCTGATGCGCCCCGTCCGACATCAGGACCCGTACGCTCACGTACTGGCCCGCCCGCGCCCGCGGCGCCGGGCGGCCGTCCGCCGGGCGGAGCAGGAAGGACACCACGTCCGGGGTTTCGGTGCGGCGCTCGACCACCGTCCACTGCCGCCACACCTTGCCGGGCTCCACGCCCGCGTCCTGGTACAGACGGGCCTCACGGCCGATCAGGGCGCCGGCCATCAGCCAGTACACCTCGTCCCAGGCCGCCGCCACCTCGGGGGTGACCGCGTCGCCGAGGACCTCGGCTATCGCGCCGAACAGGTACTTGTGGACGATCGTGTACTGGTCGTCGGTGACGCCGACCGCGGCGTGTTTGTGCGCGATCCGGTCCAGCAGCGTGTCCGGGCGGGTCTCCGGATCGTCGAGCAGCGCGGTCGCGAACCCGGCGATCGAGCCGGCCAGTGCGCGGCGCTGGGCTCCGCTGGCCTGGTTGCCGCGGTTGAACATCCCGTCGAGCAGTTCCGGCCGGTCGCGGAACATCGCGCCGTAGAAGCGCGTCGTGATCTCGTCGAGCGCTCCGGCCACGGCGGGCAGGGTGGCACGGACTACGGCGGCGGATTCTGCGGACAGCATGGAGCCTCCCGGGCAGGGGGTGGGGTTGGAAGGGCGCCGCCTCATCGCATCGGGCGGCATCTTCTGTGTAGCAGGCGCCGGCCCGCGTTTCGGCGCTGTTTCCCGGCACTGGGCGAAGAGGGGCCGAACGGCCCCATGGATTGAGGCACATCGGTCCCACACCCCGCTCCGCGGTTGGGGCCACACGGCACCGGGACGACTGCCTGTCGGCTCTGTCCGGCGCAGCCGTTCCAAGTTGAAGGCGGGCCCAAACGTGCGCAACGCGGCGAGGTTCTCGCCGCGTTGCTTCATCGTTCGCTCGGGTCGGTCACGAGGGTGAGGTGTTCTCGCTGTGACTCGGCGGGGCAGGAGCCGGCTTGGAGGGACGGTTGGGCTCGGAGACGTCGAAGTTCACGTTCACGACTCCCTCGACGGCCCGGATCAGACGTGCGGCCACGGGGATCAGGGAGGTGTCCCGGATGTGACCGCTGAGGGTGACGACCCCGTCCCGTACCGTCACGATTGCGGACGACGTCGACTTGGGGAAGAGGTACGACACCACCTCCCGGCGGACCTCCTCCGCGATGTCCTCGTCCTCACGCAGGAACACCTTCAGCAGGTCGGCGCGGCTGACGATGCCCTGCAGCATGCCCACGTCGTCGACGACGGGCAGCCGTTTGACCTTCGCCAGGGCCATGGTCCGCGCGGCCTGGGCGAGCGTCGCGTCCGCGTGGACGGTGAGGGCCGGCGAGGTCATCAGCTCCCCGGCGGTCACCGCGCCGGCCTTCGCCAAATCCGGCAGGCGCCGCAGCTGGGTGTGCCGGTCGGGATCGCTGTCGCGGAACTCCTCCTTGGGCAGGAGGTCGGCCTCGGAGACGACGCCGACGACCCGGCCCTCGCCCTCCAGGACGGGCAGGGCGCTGACCTTCCAGTCCTGCATCATCCGCACGATCTCCTTGAACGAGGCGCCACGGCCGATGGCGGCGACGGTATGGGTCATCACGTCGCTGACGATGTGCGGGGTGCCGTGCATGATGCCTCCTACGGCGCTGTCACCTCGACTCGTCGGCCCGGTCACAGGAGGCTGCCGCTGCCGTAGGGGGCGTACAGGTCCAGCAGCCGGGTGCGGGCCGAGTACAGACGGTGAGCGAGTACGCCCCCCACCCACAGGGCGACCGTCCGGCCCAGGTCGGGATCGTCCTTGCACATCGAGCGTATCGCGGTGGCGTCGAACTCGTAGGCGCGCACCGGGCTGGTCGCCTCGGCACCCAGATGCCAGAGGTGCGGGGCGAACAGCCAGGACCAGCCGACCAGTTCGTTGTGCCGGAGGGTCCCGATGACGGCCGCGCGGCGGCCGGGTACGCGCAGGTCGAGGTCCACGCTGCCGGTACGGATGATCCAGAAGCGGTCGGCCCGGCCGCCCTCCTCGAAGAGGGGGGTGGCCTGCGGGAACGACACCTCACGGGCGAAGCGCATCAGCCGACGGCGGTGCTCGGCCGGCAGCGCCTGCAGCATGCCGGCCGTGGCGGGAGCGTTCATGACGTGCCTCCAGTCGGGGCGTACGAACCTGGCACCTCCAGCGTGCTCCCGTGCCCCGTGCCGGACGATGGGCCACACGGCCCCATGCGCGGGCCGCCCGGCCCCCTGTGCATGAGGTACACGGAAGGTCGGGGACCCGTGGATCAGCCGGTCTTGTGGCTCCACCGCGGGCCGACCAGGTCCCACTCCCTGCCCCACTGCTCGACGCGCCGCAGGTCGAGCCTCCACCGGGCGAGGGCTCCGGCGCCGAAGGCGAGGCCGGCGAAGGCGAGGCCGGCCGCGGTGGCGAAGACGCCGGCTTCGACGGCCGCTTCTGCGGGACTCGGCGGCTCGGTGACGATCTGGCCCCGGCCGTCCGTCCAGACCATGATCCCGGACCCGGCCGTCAGCCCGCTGTCCGCCAGGGTCCTGTCCGTGTGGACTGTGCTGTCGGGGTCCGTCCAGCGGACCTTCGCGGCGATCCTGTCGCTGTTGGTCCCGACCCCCCAGGCTCCGCGGGACGTCGGTGAGAAGAACGGCGCGTACGGAATGCCGCTCGGCGCGCTGCCGGGCGAACACCTCGTCGGCTGCCTGGGCCGCCACCAGGCCGACGACCGTACCGCCGACCGCGATGACCGCCCACACGGCCGGCACGATCCAGGATTCGACGATGTCGTCGCGCCGCCGCAGCGGGTTGTTCCGCCACCGCCAGAGCTGGTTCTTCCTCGTACGCCTGCTGCCGTCGTCCATCGGCCTGCCCCTCTTCCTCGTCGTGGCGCTCACGAAGGTGACAGTCGAGAGGGAGCCCTGGCATGGGCCGAGCAGGCAGTAGGGGTGGGTCGGCCGGGGCCAACTCGAAGCAGATCTGGGGCCGTTCGGCCCCTGCCCGTGAGGACCGGCGGCGCGGCCATCGGCTCCTCACAGGGCCGTGGCGGGCACCCACGCTCGGAGGACAGCACCCCCTGGCCTCCCTTGGCCTACGCGTGAGGAGGGCATCATGCACAGCACAACCCTGGACGCCGTGATTCCGGAGACCTGCGTGTCGGCCGCGGTCGCCGCGCCCTCGATTCACAACACCCCGCCATGGTCATTCCGCCTCGACGGCGAGTCGGCCATGTTCCAGGTGCGCGCCGCCCCCGAACGGGGCCTGCGCCACACGGACCCGACAGGTCGCGCCCTGCATCTTTCGGTGGGGGCGTGCCTCTGGAATCTCCGGGTCGTCGTCGCGCACTGCGGATGGTCGCCGGTCGGGCGCCTGCTGCCCGCCCCGGAGGACCCCGGCCTCCTCGCGATCGTCCGGAGGACGCGGCCCTCACCGTCGTGGGCACCCGGGGGTTCGGCGGTGTCTCCGGCGCGCTGGCCCGCTCGGTGAGCTGGCGCTTGGCCGCCCAAGCGCACGGTCCGCTGCTGGCCGTCCGCGGCGACCACCCCTGCGACGGGGGCCGCGAGGTGCTGCTCGGCCTGGAGAGCGACGCCGACACGGAAGCGGCGGCCTATGCCTTCCGGGAGGCGGCGCGGCGCGGGGCCCGCCTGCGCGTCCCGCACTCCGCCACGCACCGGCACACCACGCCCGACCTGCCCTCACTGGTGGCCGCGACAAGCCCGGGCCAGGAGCGGCAGGCCAGGAACGACCGGTCGGAAGAAGCCGTTCCGCGGCTCGGCATCGCCCGCCTGCGGGAAGACCGCTACCGCCTGGTCATGGACGTCATCGACCGCGTCCCCGGCCTCGCCGTCCGCGCCGCCGCCGTACGCCAGCGGATGGAGGACACCCGGCTGCGCCACCACGACTGGATCCGTGTCCACGGCACCGACCTCCCCGAGGTCGCCGACTGGACCTGGGACGGCTGACCGGGCCGAACGGCCCGGCAAGGGAGGGACGGATGGCGGGCCCCACCTGCACGACCACCCCGGTGCACCGTTTCATGGCGTGCGGCATCGCCGGCCTGTCGGTCGCCGTGGACAGCCTGTCCGCCGTCAGGCACGCGCGCGTGAAGGTCATCCGGGACGCGACCGGGCTGGCCGTCGACTACGAGGTCGAGGGCGACTACCCGGCGTACGGCAACAACGACGACCGCGCCGACGCCATAGCCACCGACCTGGTGACGTCCCTTCATGGCCAAGGTGGGGATTCCCTTCCCGCTTCGCGACACCCCCGCGCCGGATCCGGGGCTGACGGAGCGGGTGCGCGAGCGGTTCCGGGAGCACGGCCTGCGGGCACTGTGAACGCAGTAGGGCCGATCGGCCCTGGTCCTTCGGCCCGGGATCGCACAGGATCTGCGATAGGCGGATTCAGACAGCGCGAAACGCGGAGCGAGCGGAACAAGGAGCATCCGATGGCGGACGGCGAGCAGCCCGGCCCCGACAACCCGATCCGGGTCTTTCTTCTGGACGACCACGAGGTGGTACGGCGCGGGGTGCACGACCTGCTGGACGACGAGCCGGACATCACCGTCGTCGGCGAGGCCGCCAATGTCGAGCAGGCCCTGGTCCGGGTGCCCGCGCTGCGCCCGCAGGTGGCGGTGCTCGACGTCCGCCTGCCCGACGGCGACGGCGTGACCGTGTGCCGGGAGCTGCGCTCGCGGATGCCGGAGCTGGCCTGCCTGATGCTGACCTCGTTCGACGACGAGGAGGCCCTGCTCGACTCGATCATGGCGGGCGCGTCCGGTTACGTGCTGAAGCAGATCCAGGGCTCCGACCTGGTGTCGGCCGTGCGCACGGTGGCCGCCGGCCAGTCCCTGCTCGACCCCAGCGCCACCGCCAAGGTGATGGCCCGGCTGCGCCAGGGCCAGGAGCCGGAGCCCGAGCCCGACGCACTGCCGGGCCTGACCGAGCGGGAGCGGGAGATCCTGGCCCTCATCGGCGAGGGCCTCACCAACCGGCAGATCGGCCAGCGGCTCTACCTCGCCGAGAAGACGGTGAAGAACCACATCTCACGCCTGCTCGCCAAGCTCGGTGTGGAACGGCGCATCCAGGCCGCCGTCATCGCCACCCAGGCCCAGGACAGGCTCAAGCAGGACGGCCACTGAAGTGTCGCCCACGCCGTGGAAGGCACCGCTGATCCGGACGGCTCGGGGGTCGGCAGCATGGTCAGCAGCATGATGCTGGGCTCGGTGGCCCGTACGGTGTGCGCCAGCCGTGCGGGGAGGCGGATTCAGCTGCCGGGTGTCGCCTCGGTCTTCTCGTCGCCCAGGACGAGGTCGAGGCGGCCCCGGACGACCTGGATGACCACGGGCAGGGCGGAGGTGTGCTCGGTCAGTTCCTGGCCGGCGGCGAAGGCGAAGCCGACCACGCGCAGCCGGTCGTCGCGGTACAGGACGCGGCTGAGGGTGCCGTCCTCGGGCACGGTCAGCTCGGTGGCCAGGTCCGTGATCACGGTGGCGGTCATGTGGAGTACATCCTCAGGGCTGGGACTGGGTGGGGACGGCGAGCAGACTGATCGCGCCCAAGTGGGCGCTGTGCCGTCGGAAGACGCGGCGCATGTGCAGCACACGACGCAGGACGGCCGGGTCCCGCAGCGCCCGGCCGGCGATGCGCAGGGCGGGAAGCAGCCCTTCGTCGGCGACGAGCCGGCGTGGTCCCCTCGTCGGCGAGGAGTTCGCTCCAGCCGGTGGGTGTCAGGGGGGGCGCCGACGCGGATGGCGTCTTGTAGGTCCGCCGCGATCCGCTCGGCGAGGGCCGGGTCCAGGTCGTCGGGCAGCAGACACAGTTCGTGAATGGCATACCGGCCGGTGGAGTCGTCGAGGAGGCGGCGCGCTTCCCGTACGCGCGCCGCTTGGCCGGTTCGGGCTGCATCGTCAGCATCGCCTCGCCGTACACGACGGTGGCGTCGCCGCCCGGCAGGCCGGTGTCCGCGGCGTCCGACCGTACGGCACGCACCTCGGTCGGGCCGGGAGCGACGAGGACGCTGAGCGCGGCCACGACAGGCGGCGTCGCGGTCGACGGCGGTGTAGGCGGCCGGGCGACGGGCGAGGGTCAGCCGGGCGGTGGCCCCAGGCCGGCGGTCAGCTCCACCACCCGGTCCTCGGGATCCACGCCCAACGCGTCCAGCATCCACCGGGTCAGCTCCACACCGCCGGGGCGCAACACGCGCTTGCCCACGCGGGCGAGCAGCCAATGGCCGGGCATGCGGGCCGCGTCCAGTCCTTCGCCGGGAACGGGAAGGTTCTTCCGCAGGGCCGGCTGATCCATCGATGCCATGCTCATGCCTCGCTCTCGCACGGGTCCTACTAAGGCGAACCTAACGAGGAGTGATGGCGGGCTGCGCGGGCCGAACGTCCCGATTGACGGGCCCACTGGGCCCATCAATCGGATCACCCGGTGGCGCGCGGATCACCTGGTGACGCGAGCGATCGTCATTGCCGACGCGTCAGTCCTGGATCGCCTCGGCCACGGTGCCGCGGACCTGCCCGGACAGCCGGGCGTTGCCGCGTCTGCGGCCGCGGGCCTCCAGGGTGGCGAGGTCTTCGAGGTAGATGACGGTGGCGCCGAGCGCGGTCGTCTGGTCGACGGCCCAGCGGGCCGCCGACCACGCCAGCGCGTCGTTCAGCTTCCGGATGCGGGCGCATACCCGCTCATGCTCGCGCTGAAGCACCGCCGCCCCGTGCAGGAGTCGGCCCCAGGCGCGGTGCGGGGCACCGAGAGGGTTGGCGAGCGCGCGGTAGTGGTCACGTTTGGCGGCCAGGTGTTCGCGGTGGCCGCGCAGCCGGTGCAGTTTCGCACTGATCGCGGTGGCGTCGAAGATCAGGGGCCGGCCGTCGGTGACCACCCGCTTGCTCTCACCCCGCCCGGTCAAGCGGCCGAGGGCGCCGGTGAGCAGGGTGTTCACACCCCAGTCGAAACCGACCGCCACCCGATGTCCGGACGCCCTGGCGGCCGGGACGGGGCGGGAGTACGGCAGGTCCACCGCGATCCGCCCAGCTGGGGTGGGGCGCAGGGTGGGGGTGTGCAGGACCGCGTCCGCGTGGACGGTGCCCGGCAGCCGGATGTCGATCACATGCCAGGCCCACTCCCGCCCCGAGGCCGGGGCAGCGCACAGCGGGAGCTTCACCCGCAGCCGGGCCGTGGTCTCATCCAGGCGCTGCAGGGTGACCTGCTGGCGGTCCATCGCCGCCAGCAGCACCTGCGCCGCGACCCGGGGCGGCTCCTCCAGCTCGCACAACCCGGCGGGCAGCTTGCCGTGCTCGGCCAGATACGCGCCCACCTGCCGGGTGCGACTGCGGATCTCCGCACCGCTGATCCCGGCGGGCAGCAGCGCCCGCAACGCGGCCCACTCCGCCCCGGTACGCCGAGAAGGATCGGCGGGCCAGGTCGCCAGGATGGCCGCCACCACAGTGCGCCGGTGCACCGCAAGACGCAGGGTACGTGCCGCGTACTCCTCGGCCGCCCGGCGCACCCGGTCCGAGACGTACACACCCTCGGCAGGCGCGGCGACTCCTGCCCAGTGAAGGCGGCGCAGCGCCATCCATCCCTTGGACGGCAGCTCCTTGCCCTGCCCGCCGAGGCCGGCGGCCAGCACATCCAGCGAACCCTCGTCCCACCGGGAAGCCACCACAGCCCCGGTCAGCTCCTGGCACAAGGAGGCCAGGTAGGACACCCGCTCCAACAGCAGCCGCTGACCCACCCGTTCACCACTGCTCTCGACCACACCGCCGAAGGCGGTGCACGTCGCCGTCGCCACCAACCGGCCCACACGCACCACCCCCTCCACAGCCCCGAACCGGTGCGCACCCCCGCATCCGATCGACCTAACGACCGACCCCCGCACAAAGCACGCACCCTCTGGCGACAAGGCCCGACTCATGCAGGAAAACGCAGCAAAACCGCCAACAGCTGAAGAGCCTGATGCTCACGGCCTCCTGCCGTGAGTTGGCCCGTCCCTCGGCACCATCAGAGTCCTTCCCCACCACCGCAGGCGACGCGGTCGCTCGGGCGCCCTCGTACGAAGCGCAGGACTGTGGAACCCACCGGCGAGTGCGGAAACGGTCCGGCCGAAGCCCGGCAGATGCAACTCCAGTTCCTGCAGCAACTGGTCGGCGTCCCCTCGCGGCGCACTGTGACGTACACGGCTCCGCAGCACCCGGCAGTGCATTCCGGCTCGGACAGCATGATCCGGCTGGGTCATGCCTCCATGGTCGATTGAAGTGGCGCATTCAGGCATCCCGATTTCCTCGCCCAGCACGCGCAGCCGGCTCCATTCCGTCCGGATGACGAGTTGCCGGCTGACCGGGTACGGGGCATCTGGCGTGCGTGGATGGGGAGTTGGGCCGCGGCTTGGTCGGCATTCGACAGTGCTGTCCCGGTGTGTGTGGACGTGGGCGTCGGGGCTTGTGCGGTTCGTGTAAGAATCTCTCGCTTTCTACGTGTAGATGGCCACGTCTGTGGCCGAGGAGGGGATCCATGTCCGCGTCGTCGTCGCAGCCGCAGTTCCAGCAGCCGTACCCGCCGCAGCCGCAGCCGGGTGGTCCGTACCCGCCGCAGGCCTACCAGGGGCAGCAGCACCCGGGGCAGCAGTACCAGGGCCAGCCGTATCCGCCGCAGCAGCAGTACGCGGCGCCGATCATCATCAACAACTCCGTGGCCGCGTCGGCGTCGGCTGTGGCGTTCGGCGGCGGGTACGGCCGGCGGAAGCGTCAGTCGTTCTGGGCGCATTTCTGGCTGTTCATGTTCACCGCGGGGATCGGGAACGCGATCTACGCCTGGTATGTGAGCGACTGGAACAAGAAGCACGGCCGCTAGCCACGGCAACACCCCGCCGAGGAAGTTCGGCGGGATGTCCCGGAGTGTGTCGGTCGGTTACAGCAGGCTGCTCCAGTACGGCCAGAAGCGGGTCAGGACCAGCAGTGCGATCACCCCGTACCAGGCGCCGAGCAGCATCCAGTGGGTGTCCCGGACGACGTACAGGGCACCCCGGGGCACCGGGATGATGCCCCGTTCCAGGCAGCGCGGGGTCACCTCCAGCACATCGGCAACGGCATGTACGGCGCCGTCGTCATCGACCCGCCCGGCCTGGCGAAGGTCGACCACGAGTACGTGCTGGTCTCCTTCGAGCTCTACCTCGGCACACCCGGCACACGGCCCAGGTGACGAAGATGCGCCAGAACACCCCGGACGCCTGGGCGTTCAACGGCATCGCCAACCAGTACGCCCAGCAGCCCCTGAAGGGTGAAGGCCGGTGAACGGGCCCGTTTCCGGGTGGTCGGCGCCGGGCCGAGCGACGGCATCGCCTTCCACATCGTCGGCACCGTCTTCGACACCGTGTACAAGGAGGGCGCCTACCTGCTCGAACCGAACCAGGCTCGCAGGTGCTCGACCTGGCCCCGGCGCAGGGCGGATTCACCGAGACGACGTTCCCCGAGGCCGGCCACTACCGCTTCGTCGACCACGACATGCGCCACGCCGAAGCCGGGGCGCACGGCATGGTGGAGGTGAGCGACTGATGGACACCGTCGGCTGGTGATCCCTGGTGAGGTTCGCGCACGTGGCCGGCGCCGCCCTGTGGATCGGCGGCCAACTCGCCCTCTCCCTGGTGATCCTGCCGCTGGCCCGCCACCTGCTCGCCCCGGAGGCCAAGGACAGCTTCACCGCGGCGGTCGGCCGCCGGTTCGGGATGCTGACCGGAGCGGTTTTCCTGCCCGTGTAGCTGGCCACCGGCTGGGCCATGGCCTGGCACAAGGGCGTCACCTGGTCCTCCCTCGCTGAACCCGGCTACGGCCGCACCCTGGCGACCAAACTCGCCCTGTTCATCCTCGTGATGCTCGCCGCGGCCGGACACGGCATCGCCCACGCCAGGGGCCGCGCCGACCTGGCCCGCGCCCTGGCGGTCGTCTCCCTCGTCGGCTCACTCGGCGTCGTCCTGCTGGCCACGGCCCTGCCCGCCACCTGACAAGCGGCCACGCCGAAGAAAGCACGCCGAAGAAAGCGCGGAAGAAAGGAAGAGAAGCCCTCATGCGCACTCAAACCCCGCTGGACGCGGCCACCGTGGAGTCGCTCCTGGCGGCCGCCGTGGCGGCCCCGTCGATCCACAACACCCAACCCTGGCGCTTCCGCCTGGCCCCCGACAGCCGACTGCTGGAGGTCCATTCGGTGCCGGAGCGCACCCTGCCCCTGACCGACCCGACACACCGCGCCCAGTATCTGTCCGCGGGCGCGGCGGTCTTCAACCTCCGCCTCGCCGCCGTCCACTTGGGTTGGCGGCCGGAGGTACGACTGCTGCCGGACCCTCACGCCCCCGGCCTGCTGGCCGCCGTACGACTGACCGGTCCGCTCGGCGCGGACGACCAGCCGCCGGACCCCGGCCTCTATGAGGCCATCCCACGACGGCACACGAGCCGGATGCCGTTCACCGGCCGCCCGGTGCCCGAGCCGATCGTGGCGGAGATGGTGACCGCCGCGTAGGCCGCCGGCGCACGCCTTCACGTACCGGATTTCGCCGGCACCCGGCGGCTGCTGCGTCTGACCGCCGCTGCCGAAGCACGCAACGGCGCCAACCCGGCACGTACAGCCGAAACCCTCACCTGGGTCACCGTCCCAGGATCGGACGCCCCGTATGGCATTCCCGTCACCGCCCTCGGCCCGCCGGACGCGGGCAGGCGCGTACCGATGAGGGATTTCGCCGTCGTACTGCCCGCCATCGTCCGTCGGCCCGCCCTGTGGTTTGAACGCCACGTCCAGCTGGCCCTGCTGTGGACGCCTCACGACCGACGGGAGGACTGGCTGCGGGCCGGCCAGGCCCTGCAGTACGTGCTCCTCACGGCGACCGCCCACGGGCCTCGCGCCCCGACTACCTCGTGGTCGCCGTCTGCGACAACGCCCACGAACAACTCTCCTTCCGAGCGGGATCGCTCGACCAGGCCGACCTGGTCGAGCACCTTGAGGTGGTGGGCGAGGAGGTTGCTGGGCAGGCCCAGTTCCCGGCCGAGCTCGCCGGGCGAGGCGTCGCCCAGCACCAGCCGGTCGATGATCGCCAAGCGCGCGGCCGGAAGGTGGTCAGACGGCAGCCGTGACCGGCTCGCCCGCGGCTTCGGCGTCGCTCAGGGCGGCGAGGTAGCGCTCCGCGTCGAGGGCGGCCGCGCAGCCGGAGCCCGCCGCGGTGATGGCCTGCCGGTAGGTGTGGTCGACGACGTCACCGGCGCCGAAGACGCCCGGGATGTTCGTACGGGTGGAGGGGGAGGTGACCTTGAGGTAGCCCTCGTCGTCCAGGTCCAGCTGGCCGGTGACCAGGTCGGTGCGCGGGTCGTGGCCGATGGCGACGAACAGCCCGGTGGCCTGGAGGCGGGAGGTCTCGTCGGTGACGGTGTCGCGCAGGGTGAGCCCGGCGAGCTTGCCGCCGTCCTCGTGGATCTCGGCGACCTCGCTGTTCCAGGCGAAGGAGATCTTCGGGTCGGCGAAGGCGCGGTCCTGCATGGTCTTGGAGGCCCGCAGGGTGTCGCGGCGGTGGACGACGGTCACGGACCTGGCGAAGCGGGAGAGGAAGGTGGCCTCCTCCATCGCCGTGTCGCCGCCGCCGACCACCACGATGTCGTGCTCGCGGAAGAAGAAGCCGTCGCAGGTCGCGCAGTACGACACGCCACGCCCGGACAGCGCGTCCTCGCCGGGCAGGTCCAGCTTGCGGTGCTGCGAGCCGGTCGCCATGATGACGGCCTTCGCCCGGTGGACCGTACCCGCGCTGTCAGTGACGGTCTTCACCACGCCGGTGAGGTCGACCTCGACGATGTCGTCGGGAACGAGCTCGGCGCCGAAGTGCTCGGCCTGGGCGCGCATGTTGTCCATCAGGTCCGGGCCCATGATGCCGTCGCGGAAACCGGGGAAGTTCTCCACCTCGGTCGTCTGCACCAGCGCGCCGCCGGCCGTGACCGCGCCCTCGAAGACCAGCGGCTTCAGCGAGGCGCGGGCCGTGTAGAGGGCGGCGGTGTATCCGGCGGGGCCGGAGCCGATGACGATGACGTTGCGGATCTCGCCGTCGCTCATGCCGTGGCCTCGGGCTTCTCCGGCGCGATCTCCTTGATCAGGCCCTCGACCAGCGTCTTGATCTCGTCGCGGATCGGGCGAACCGCCTCGACGCCCTGACCGGCCGGGTCGTCCAGCGTCCAGTCGAGGTACCGCTTGCCGGGGAAGACCGGGCAGGTGTCGCCGCAGCCCATGGTGATGCAGACGTCGGACTCCTTGACCGCGTCGATGGTGAGCATCTTCGGGACCTCGGCGGAGATGTCGATGCCGACCTCGGCCATGGCCTCGACGGCGGCCGGGTTCACGTTGGCGCCCGGGTTGGAGCCGGCGGAACGGACCTCGACGCGGTCCCCGGCCAGGTGGGTCAGCCACGCGGCGGCCATCTGGGAACGGCCCGCGTTGTGGACACAGACGAAGAGCACGGAGGGCTTGTCGGACATCAGAGGTCTCTCTTGTCTCACGACGACATCAGGCGCGAATGATGTCAGCGCCCGGTGGTGTCAGCTACCACTGATGTGAGAGTATCAGTCCATGATGACGTCAGTCGACACTGACCTGATCCGGGTTCTGGCCGACCCGCTCAGGCTCCAGATCGTGACCCTGCTCGCCAAAGAGATGCTGTGCACCAGCCACCTCGTGGAGGAGACCGGTGCGAGGCAGACCAACCTCTCCAACCATCTGAGAGTGCTGCGCGAGGCCGGGGTCGTGGAGACGGAGCCCTGCGGCCGGTTCACCTACTACCGGCTCAAGCCCGACGTCATCGCCTCCCTCGCGGGCCGGTTCGCCGACCTGGCCGAGTCCGCTCGTACCGCCTCCGACAACAAGCGGTCCTGTCCCTGATCCCTCGCCCTTCCTGGCGACTGCACCAAGGAGTTTTTGTTGACCGCCACGCACGAGTCCGGCACGCGCGAGTCTGCCGCGGAGTCCGCGATGCCCGCCGCCGCGCCGCAGCCCGCTCCGGGCGCCACCCCGCCCCGTAGGCCGCTGGCGGCCCGCGCGGCCGCCGAGCTGGTCGGCACCGCGGCCCTCGTCGCGGTGGTGATCGGCTCCGGCATCCAGGCCACCGAGCTGACGAAGGACGTCGGCGTGCAACTGCTGGCCAACTCCCTGGCCACCGTCTTCGGCCTCGGTGTACTGATCCTCCTGCTCGGTCCGGTCTCCGGCGCGCACTTCAACCCCGTGGTCACGCTGGCCGAATGGTGGACGGCCAGGCGTGGCGGCGCGGGGGTGACGATCCGCGAGGCGGCGGTCTATGTCCCCGCACAGATCGTGGGAGCGATCGCGGGCGCGATCCTGGCGGACGCGATGTTCGCCGAGCCGCTGGTGGAGTGGTCCACGCACGACCGGTCCGCCGGGCACCTGCTGCTCGGCGAGGTCGTCGCCACGGCCGGGCTGATCCTGCTGATCTTCGGCCTGGCCCGCACCGGCCAGCTGCGGTTCGCCCCGGTGGCCGTCGCCTCGTACATCGGCGCCGCGTACTGGTTCACCTCGTCGACGTCCTTCGCGAACCCCGCGGTGACCATCGGCCGTACCTTCAGCGACACCTTCGCGGGCATCGCGCCCGGCTCGGTCGCGGGCTTCATCGCCATGCAACTGATCGGTGCCGTGCTCGGGCTGGCGCTGGTGGCCCTCATATTCCTGCCTGGGCGGGAAACCGCGGAGTGACGTCTGGGGGCGCCCCTCGGAAAGGGGCGTCCCCTGGTTGCAGTCGCACTCGTCGTTGATTCGGTGAATGTCTATGTTGACGCTCATCGATATAGGTGCCATCCTGGGTACGCAAGACATCGACATGCGTCGAATCAAGCGAATCGGTCGACTCAAAGGGGAACATCGTGGCCGTGCCCACCAACAGCGTGCCCACCACCGACCAGCTGCCCGTCCTGGTCATCGGAGCCGGTCCCGTCGGCCTGGCCGCCGCCGCGCACCTCGTCGAGCGCGGCCTCGAACCGCTGGTCCTGGAGGCCGGCCCCTCCGCCGCCACGGCCGTACGAGACTGGGCGCACGTGCGTCTGTTCTCGCCGTGGGCCGAGGTCACCGACCCCGCCGCCGAGAAGCTCCTCGCCCCCACCGGCTGGGTCCGCCCCGACGGCGCCGCCTACCCGACCGGCGGCGACTGGGCGGAGCGGTACCTCCAGCCGCTCGCCGACGTCCTCGGCGACAACGTCCGCTACGGCGTCACCGTGACCGGCGTGGCCCGCGCGGGACGGGACCGCATCGTCGACGCCGACCGCGCCGAACAGCCCTTCACCGTGCACGTCCGGACAGCCGACGGCCACGAGGAGCGCCTCACCGCCCGCGCCGTCATCGACGCCTCCGGCACCTGGACCATCCCCGGCCCCATGGGCGCCGACGGCCTGCCCGCCCTCGGCGAGAGGACGGCCACCGACCGCATCTCCTATCGCGTCCCCGACCTCAATGACCCCGCCGTCCGTGCTCGGTACGCGGGCAAGCGCACCGCGGTCATCGGCTCGGGCGCCTCCGCCTTCACCGCTCTGGCCTACCTCGCCGACCTGGCCGAGGACGAGCCGGGCACGCACGCGGTGTGGATCCTGCGCCGGGGCATCGGCGCGAACACCTTCGGCGGCGGCGAGGCCGACCAGCTCCCGGCTCGCGGAGCCCTGGGCCTGCGCGCCAAGGCCGCCGTCGAGGCCGGCCACGCCAGTGCGCTCACCGGGTTCCGTACCCAGACCGTGGACCGCGCCGGCGACCGGATCGTCCTCCTCGCCGAGGACGGCCGCCGCCTCGACCCGGTCGACGAGATCATCGTCCTCACCGGCTTCCGCCCCGACCTGTCCTTCCTCTCCGAGGTCCGCCTCGGCCTCGACGAACGCCTCCAGGCCCCCACCGCCCTGGCCCCGCTCATCGACCCGAACGTCCACTCCTGCGGCACCGTCTACCCGCACGGCGTGGGCGAGCTCTCCCACCCCGAGCAGGACCTCTACCTCGTCGGCATGAAGTCCTACGGCCGCGCCCCCACGTTCCTCGCGATGACCGGCTACGAGCAGGTCCGCTCCATCACCGCCGCCCTCGCCGGCGACCACGAGGCCGCCGAACGCGTCGAGCTGACCCTGCCCGAGACCGGCGTATGCGGCGGAGCGGGCCTGTACGACGACCCCGACGCCGCCCAGAGCAGCGAGGGCGGAGGCTGCTGCGCGGCTCCCGCGACCCTGCAGATCGGCATCGGCGCGCCAAGCACGTCCGGCGGCTGCTGACCTGTCGATCACCGTTCCTAGGGACTGAGCGGGAGTGAGTCCTGTTGCCAGGGCTCATGCTCAGCCGAATGCCCCGTACGGTGTTGGGTG
>NZ_VTHJ01000069.1 GCF_008386495.1 Streptomyces tailanensis
CGGCTACTTCGGCGGCCCGCACGTCCGCTACGTCCTGGACGAGAACCCCATGAGTTTCTGATCAATAGCATGCGCGCGCCTAGGAGTCCCCGGTGATCGGCCTATACCCCGATGTCGACTTGCATCGAGTGCAATTCCCCGGGGTTCAGCACATACGGCTTCCCCGCGACCGGCCCGTCAGCCTCCAGGTAGTAGCCGGCGCCGATCTGTACAGGGCGGATCGTCTCGTAGGGCACGAACGCGACGATCTCGATCGCCCGCGCGATCGGCAGCGGCATCTGGGCGAGCTCGTCCTCGGCGACCGGGATGATCTGGTCAGGGGCCAGTTCGTAGCCCTTGCCGATCTCGTCCTCGGTGAGGACCTGGCCGTCCAGCTCGCAGGCCTTGCGGTAGCGGACCGGGCCCATGTCCTCCAGGTGGACCTGGTGGAAGTGGACGCTGTGGTCCTCGGTCGCGGACGTGACCCGGATGGGGATGGTGACCAGGCCGAACGAGATGGCTCCGGACCAGATGGCGTGGGGCATGGCTGACCTCCGCGAGAGCCCCGAGCGGGACCAGCCTATGGGTGGTCTGGGTGCGCGGCACGTCGGCGGCCATGGACGTATGGCCGTCCCTTTTTGGGGCACTTCGTCACACGATGTCCGCTACTCGAACGGAGTCACCATGGTCATCAAAAAAATGCACGACATGGGCATCCGCAGCGAACACGCCTACATGGCCGCCATCGGCAGCATCGGCGCATCCTTCGTCACCTGGTTCACCAGCCTCAAAGCCGAGCCCGGCACGGGGCTCGCCCGCGCCGACCGGTGGGGAATCTTCGTCGGCGAATGGGCACCCACCTTCTTCGGCCTTGGCCTTGCTCTCTCCCACTACGAGCAGCAAGAGGGCACCCTCACCGCCAGCGTGCGCGAGTTGCGGAAGCAGAAGCAGCAGAAGGCCGGTTGACGGCGCGAGCGCGCAGCACAAGACGAAGCGGCCCCGCCCTCCCAGAGGACGGGGCCCTTACGCGTACACCCTGCGCTGCGGATCCAACGCACCCTCAGCCGGCGGGGCGCCCGGCCTACGCGCCACCCAAGTGCTCGTCGAACCGCTCCTTCAGCTCGCACAACTCCCGCGCTGTGTCGTCCACCTTGGATGCCGTCTCGTTCACCTTCCGCTCCGTCCGCGTCACCGTGTCCTTAATCGAACGGCCGCCGTTCGGAGACAACTCCTGCACCGCATCCACGATCGTCACGATCCGCCGGTTGATACGCCAGATCCCGCGCGCCAGCGCCCCGATCGCGAGCAACGCGGCAGCCCCGCCACCGACGAGGATGAGTAGATCCATCAGGCCTCCTGGACCGTGCGGGCCCAGCAGCGGGCCGTTCGAAAGGGAGTGTCACACAGCGGGTAGCTGGCATATTCCGGCCACTTGCACCTCTATGCATACTGGTATTCAGCCGACCGCTCAACTGAATGGAAGCCAGTCATGCAGGAAACCGCACGCCGCCCCGGCCGGCCCCGCGACCCCCAAGTCGCCGCCCGCGACGAACACATCTGCCAACTCATCGCCGCCTGCACCGCCTCCCGCAGCGCGCTGGCCGCCGCAACCGGCCACGACCGCGACGCCGTCTACCTCTCCTGCAAACGACTCCAGGCACAAGGCCGCATACGACCCTGTCTCGGCGCGAACGGCGCCGCAGTATGGGCCGTCGCCGACGGCACCCCCTGCCCCTGAACGGCGGACGACCGTGGACATCGAGAAGAGGATCCTCGACGCCGTCAGCGCCGAGGGAACCGAGTGGCAGACCAACGCCCCCTGCGCGACAGCCGACTTCGACTTCGTCCCCGACGTCGAGACAGACGACGGCGTCGACGAGGCGCAGCAGTGGTGCCGCACCTGCGACGTCCGTACCCAATGCCTCGCTTGGGCCATGCTCCACCGCGCCGAAGGCTACTGGGGCGGAACGAGCACCTATCAGCGCGACCAGCTGCGCCGCGTACGCACCCGCGCGAAGTGCCCGCTGTGCCAAGCCACGTCTCTCGTGTACGACGACCGCACGAGTTGTGTCTCGCCTGCGGGCAGTTCATCCTGCTGGAGAGCTACACGACCTACCCCACCATCTGGGCGCCGTACTACACCTGCCACAAGATCATGCGCGGCCTGCTCGACGCGCACACCCTGGCGGGCAATGCCCAGGCCCTGACCGTCGCCGCGAAGATGGGCGACTGGGTGCACAGCAGGCTCGGTCGCCTTCCGAAGGCGCAGTTGGAGCGCATGTGGTCGATCTACATCGCCGGTGAGTACGGCGGGATGAACGAGGTGATGGCCGACCTGTACGCCCTCACCGGCCGCGCCGAACACCTCGCCGCCGCCCGCTGCTTCGACAACACCGCGCTGCTCGACGCCTGCGCCGAGGACCGCGACATCCTCGACGGGCGGCACGCCAACCAGCACATCCCGCAGTTCACCGGCTACCTGCCGATGTTCGACCACACGGGGGAGGAGCGGTACGCGAGCGCGGCCCGGAAGTTCTGGGGGATGGTCGCCGGGCCCCGGACGTACAGCCTCGACGGCACGGGCCAGGGCGAGATGTTCCGGGCCCGGGGCGCGATCGCGGCCACCCTGGACGACAAGAACGCCGAGACCTGCGCGACGTACAACATGCTGAAGCTGAGCAGGCAGTTGTTCTTCCGCGAGCCGGACCCGGCATACATGGACCACTACGAGCGGGGGCTGACCAACCACATCCTCGCCTCCCGCCGGGACGCGGCCAGTACGGAGAGCCCCGAGGTCACGTACTTCGTCGGCATGGGGCCGGGAGTCGCGCGCGAGTACGGCAACACGGGCACCTGCTGCGGTGGCACCGGTATGGAGAACCACACCAAGTACCAGGACTCGGTGTACCTCCGCTCCGCCGACAGCGGCGCGCTGTACGTCAACCTGTATCTGGCCTCGACCCTGTGCTGGCCGGAGCGCGGTCTCGTCATCGAGCAGACGAGCGACTTCCCGGCCGAGGGCGTACGCACCCTGACGTTCCGCGAGGGCGCCGGCAGCCTCGACCTCAAGCTGCGCATTCCGTCCTGGGCCACGGGAGGGGTGACTGTCACGGTCAACGGGGTGCGGCAACGGGTCGAGGCCGTGCCGGGTACGTATCTGACCCTCAGCAGGAGTTGGCAGCGCGGAGACCGCGTCGGCATCTCCATGCTGTACCGGTTGCGTGTCGAGCGGGCCCTGGACGATCCCGCCGTCCAGTCGGTGTTCCACGGGCCAGTGCTGCTGGTCGCCCGGAGCGCGGAGCAAGGGTTCCGGCAGTTCTCCTTCTACAAGGACTTCACGCTGCGGGGCGACCTCGCCGACGTGATCCGGCCCGAGGGCCGACCGCACCACTTCACCACGCACGGCCTGGTCCTGGCTCCCTTCTTCGTCGGCTACACCAGCCGCTATCACGCGTACTTCCGGCGCGTCGAACGCGTCGTGGTGTTCGGCACGGCCGACTCCGGCGTACCCAACCGGGCCCGCGCGAACGGCCTGACCTTCCTCGACGTCCTCTGGGCGCAGGCGCCCTTCGCCACCTCGGCGGCGTTCGTGGAGTCAGTGCGGGTCCTGGCCGACGCCTGGGTGGCCGAGGGGTTGTTCAGCCGTACCGAGCGGGACGCGGTCGTCGCGGCGGCGGTCCGGGCGGATCTGCGGCGCCGAGCGCGCAAACTCTTGACGTGTACGTGGCGAAATGGGTACATGGGAGCGCTCCCATACCCTTCTGGTGCCTGAGATTCTCGGCGCTCACCCCACTGGAGTCGCAGTGAGAACAGACGCAGTAAGAACAACGAGAAGCACGCAGCGAAAGAGCCCCTTACTCATCCTCCTCGCCGGACTGGCGGCCCTCCTCGGCGTCCTTTCCCCGGTCGCCCAGGCCGCCCCGTCGCCCGGCACCCTCGCCACCGGCCTCCACATCAGCGACGGCCGGCTGCTCGAAGGCAACGGCAACGACTTCGTCATGCGCGGCGTCAACCACGCCCACACCTGGTACCCGAACGAGACCCAGTCGCTGTCCGACATCAAGGCCCTGGGCGCCAACTCCGTCCGCGTCGTCCTCTCCGACGGGCACCGCTGGACCGAGAACAGCGCCGCCGACGTGGCGAACGTCGTCGCCCAGTGCAAGGCCAACCGGCTGATCTGCGTCCTGGAGGTGCACGACACCACCGGATACGGCGAGGAAGCGGCCGCGGGCACGCTCGACCACGCCGCCGACTACTGGATCGGCCTCAGGGACGTCCTCGCCGGCGAGGAGAACTACGTCATCATCAACATCGGCAACGAGCCCTGGGGCAACACCAGTCCCGAGGGCTGGACCGCCCCCACGATCGCCGCCGTGCAGAAGCTGCGGGCCGCGGGCTTCGAGCACACGATCATGGTGGACGCGCCCAACTGGGGCCAGGACTGGCAGGGTGTCATGCGCGCCAACGCCCAGTCCGTCTACGACGCCGACACGACCGGCAACCTGATCTTCTCGATCCACATGTACAGCGTGTTCGACACCGCCGCCGAGATCACCGACTATCTCAACGCCTTCGTCGCGGCCGAACTGCCCATCCTCATCGGCGAGTTCGGCGGCCCAGCCGACCAGTGGGGCGACCCCGACGAGGACACGATGATGGCCACCGCCGAACAGCTCGACCTCGGCTACCTGGCCTGGTCCTGGAGCGGCAACACCGACCCGATCCTCGACCTGTCGATCGGCTTCGACCCCAACCAGCTCAGCTCCTGGGGCCAGCGCATCTTCAACGGGGCCAACGGCATCGCCCAGACCTCGAAGGAGGCCACGATCTTCGGCGGCGGCACCCCGGGTGACACCCAGGCCCCCACCGCCCCCGGCACCCCGACGGCCTCCGCCGTGACGGCCACCACCGCCACCCTCGGCTGGGCCGCCGCCACGGACAATGTCGGCGTCACCGCGTACGACGTGGTCCGGATCAACGGCGGCACGGAGACAAAGGTCGCCGCGTCCACCACCAACTCCGTCACGGTGACGGGCCTGACCGCCGACACCGCGTACACCTTCGCGGTCTACGCCCGTGACGCGGCCGGCCACCGCTCGCCCCGCTCGGCCACGGTGAACGTCACCACCGAGGGCACACCCGCCGGAACCTGCTCCGTCGCCTACCGCGCCACCAACGAGTGGCCCGGCGGCTTCCAGGGCGAGATCGTCATCCGCAACACCGGCACCGCCGCTCTCAACGGCTGGACGCTCGCCTTCGCCTTCGCCGACGGCCAGACCATCACCAACATGTGGGGTGGGAAACCGACCCAGAACGGTGGCTCGGTGAGTGTCGCCGCGGCCTCCTACACCTCCAACATCCCCGCCGGCGGCTCGGTGACCGTCGGCTTCACCGCGAGCAAGGGCGCCATGAACACCGCACCGACCGCCTTCACCCTCAACGGCGGCACCTGCACGGCCGCCTGACGTTTTTCGGTCGGCGGCGCGCACGGGTGGCGCGGGCGGGCGCGTGGAGGCGCGTTCGCCATGCTTTCGGGCGTTCCCGCTGGACCGGTCGAGTGCCGGTGGCTTTGATGGTGGCGGCAAGGACGGCCGCTCCCCGACCTGTGGCGGCACGGTCGTCGTGCCGCCAACCGTCAACGACGCCGCGTGCGCACCGGAGATGAGCTGCCATGGTGACCGACCGGTACGGCAACCGCCTGTACGAGTGCACCGCCGAAGCGGCGGGACATCTGGACCGTGCTGTGGAGGGGCTGCTGTTCTTCCGCCCGGACTTCCCCGACGCGGTCCAGGACGCCGTATCGGCGTGCCCGTCCTCGCCCCTGGCCCAGGCGTTCGCCGCCTACCTGGGCGTGCTCGGCACCGAGTCGCGCGACGCCGTCGAGGCCCGGCAGCGGTTCGCGGAGTTCAGCGCCGGACTGGACCACTCGGCGCTGCCGCACCGCGAACATATGCACATGGCGGCGGCGCGGGCCTGGCTCGGGGGAGACATGGGGCGGGCCGGGCAGGTTCTGGAGGAGCTCGTCGTGGAGAGCCCCCGTGATCCGCTGGCTCTGGCGGTGGGCCATCAACTCGACTTCTTCACCGGTGACGCGACCCGGCTGCGCGACAGGATCGGCGGGGCACTGCCCGCCTGGGAGACGGAGGATCCCCATCGCGGGCCGCTGATGGGCATGTACGCCTTCGGCCTGGAGGAGTCGGGCCACTATGACCGCGCCCGGGAAGTGGCCCTCGCCGCCGTCGAGCGCAATCCCCATGACGTCTGGGCCATCCACGCCGTGGTGCACGTCCACGAGATGCAGGGGCGCTTCGCCGAGGGCATCGACTATCTCGACGCCCGCCTCGACGACTGGGCGAGCGGCACCCTCCTGACCGTCCACAACTGGTGGCACTACGCCCTGTACGCGCTGGAGGCGGGCGACACCGACACGGCCACCCGGATCTACGACGCCGTACTGCACCACAAGGACTCGACCGGGTTCGTCATGGAACTCCTCGACGCCGCCGCCCTGTTGTGGCGCTTCCTCCTCGCCGGCCTCGATCAGGACGCCCGCTGGCAGACCCTGGCCGACGCGTGGGCCGAGCGCGCGGATCCGCCGTACTACGCCTTCAACGACGTACACGCCGTCATGGCCTTCGCCGGAGCGGGACGGCTGAAGGCGGCCGACGAGTTCATCGCCGAGCGACGGCGCTGGCTCACCCTGGACGGCACCCGCCCCACCAGCAACCACGCGATGACCGCCGAGATCGGCCTGCCCGTCTGCGAGGCGCTGGTCGCCCACGTCCGCGGGGAGTACCCGGCGGTGATCGACCTGCTCTGGCCGATCCGCCGCCGTCTGCACACCTTCGGCGGCAGCCACGCCCAGCGGGACGCGATCCAGCGGACCCTTCTGGAGGCGACCCTGCGCGCGAACCGACACGACCTGGCCCGCCGGCTGCTGGGCGAACGCACCGGCCTGAGCCCGCACAGCCCCTACAACTGGCTGGGCCGGGCCCGACTCGCCGACTCCCTTGGCGAGGCGGGCCGAGCAGCCGCCGCCCGCGCCGCGGCGACCGAACTGGCCGCTCCCGCCGCGGGCAGGCTGAGCCGGAGCCCGCACCGGGCGTACCTCACGACGCGGGGTGCGGCCGACCAGTAGTCCCTTACCTCATGCCGATCTCGGTCCCGGGCCCGAGCGGCAGGCCAAAGCCGTGGAAGATGCCCAGGATCGCCAGCCACACCAGCAGGAACGGGACGGTGAAGATGGACAGCCGGGCGATCAGCGTGCCGAGGCGGGCGTCCGGCTAATCGGCCCTGTACCGGTGAGCAGTACTCGCGGACGGGCCTCTCCCGGAGCGGCGAGGGGGTGCAGGCGCGCGAGCTGCGCGGGGTCGGTGACGACGACCCAGGCACCGCTGTCCTGGAGGAAGTGGGCGAGCTCGGCGTCGGAGGAGCGGGGGTTGAGCGGTACCCCGATCGCTCCGGCGCGGAGGACCGCGAGGACGCTCTCCACCCTCTCGACGTGATTGCCGAGACAGATCGCGACCCGGTCACCACACGCCAGCCCTGTACGGGCGAGATACGCGGTCAGCCTCCCGGTACGCCGCTCCGGCTCGGCATAGGTGACGCCGCGCAGGTCGTCGGCGAACGCCACCCGCGAGGGCGCTGTCGCGGCGTGCGCCTTCAGCAACTCCGGCAGCGGCCGTATCAGCTCGTCGTGCTCCATGTCGCCGCCTCCCCGGCCCGCGAGGGGCCCGCTCCCACACCGTCGATCTCCTTACGGGACAACGGAGTTGAGCCTAAGCGGGTGACAACCGGATACCCGGACATGGCGATGACCGGCGTTTCGGATCGGCCGGCGGCACGCGTGGGAACCGCCGCTCACCCGGCCGACCCCTGCCTACGACAGGCAGCCCACATGCGCCAGGGCCTGCTTCAGCAGGACTCCCTGGCCGCCCGGCATCTCGCTCTGGACCGACTCCGACGCGGCCTCCTGCGGGCTGAACCACACCAGGTCGAGCGCGTCCTGCCGGGGACGGCAGTCACCGGCCACCGGGACGATGTACGCGAGGGACACCGCGTGCTGGCGCGGGTCGTGGAACGGCGTTATGCCCAGCGTCGGGAAGTACTCGGCGACGGTGAAGGGCTGGAGCGCGGCCGGGACCCGGGGCAGTGCCACCGGGCCGAGGTCCTTCTCCAGATGACGCAGCAGGGCGTCGCGCACCCGCTCGTGGTGCATCACGCGTCCGGAGACCAGCGTGCGGCTGACCGTTCCGTCCGGGCCGATGCGCAGCAGCAGGCCGATGCTGGTGACTTCGCCGCTGTCGTCGACGCGCACGGGCACGGCCTCGACGTACAGGATCGGCATCCGGGCTCGCGCCGATTCGAGTTCGTCGGAACTCAGCCAGCCGGGCGTGGTTTCGGTCATGTCAGACATTGGCTGATCATACTTTCATCGTCATCGGGTGTGCGCGTCGCTCCGATCACACATTCCCGGGTCGCGGCGATCACATGCGCCGCGCCGACGATCAGCCGCGGGCGGCCCACATGCCGCGCACATGACCCAGATGGCGGGTCAGCACGGCGCGTACGGCGTCCTCGTCGCGGTCGAGGAGGGCGTCCAGGAGTTCCAGGTGTTCCTGGGCGGAGGACAGCAGCCGGCCGGCCTCGACGAGCGCGGTGAGACCGTAGAGCCGTGAGCGTTTGCGCAGGTCGCCGACCACTTCGACGAGGTGCGCGTTGCCCGCGAGGGCGAGCAGGCCGAGGTGGAAGCGGGTGTCGGCCTCGACGTACGCGATGAGGTCCCCGGCGGCCGCGGCGGCCACGATCTCCCGGGCGGCGGGCCGCAGCGCCTCCAGGGAGACCGGGTCGGCGGTCCCGGCCAGGCCGACGGTGGTCGGGATCTCGATGAGCGAGCGGAGGTGGGTGTACTCGTCGAGCTGCTTCTCGGTGACCTCGGTGACCCGGAACCCCTTGTTGGGCACGGTGTCGACCAGTCCCTCCTTGGCCAGATCCAGCATGGCCTCGCGCACCGGCGTCGCCGAGACGCCGAAGCGGGCGGCGAGCGCGGGCGCGGAGTACACCTCGCCCGGCCGCAGCTCACCGGCGATCAGCGCGGCCCGCAGCGCGTCGGCGACCCGCTCGCGGTAGCTGCGCTTCTTGCCGCCCAGCGTCGGCAGGGCGGGGGCGGACGAGGCCATGGGACTCTCCAGACAACGAACTGAAAGACGAACTAGAGGACGAATCCGGCCGGGAACGGGTCGGACGGGTCGAGCAGGTACTGCGCCGTGCCGGTGACCCAGGCGCGGCCGGTGAAGCTGGGCAGCACGGCCGGTACGCCGGCCACCTCGGTCTCGCCGAGCAGCCGTCCCGTGAACCGGGTGCCGATGAAGGACTCGTTCACGAACTCGGTGTGCAAGGGCAGTTCGCCCCGCGCGTGCAGTTGTGCCATACGCGCGCTGGTGCCCGTACCGCAGGGTGAGCGGTCGAACCAGCCGGGGTGGATCGCCATCGCGTGCCGGGAGTGCCGGGCGGTGGCACCGGGAGCGTACAGATGGACGTGATGGACCCCATGGATCGACGGGTCCTCGGGGTGCACGGGCTCCTCCTCGGCGTTGATCGCGTCCATCAGAGCCAGGCCCGCCCGGAGGATGTCGTCCTTGCGGGAGCGGTCGAAGGGCAGCCCGAACTGCTCCAGCGGCAGGATGGCGTAGAAGTTGCCGCCGTATGCAAGGTCATATGTCACCGTCCGCCCGTCGGCGAGTGCGATTTTGCGGTCGAGGCCGACCGAGAAGGACGGCACGCTCTGCAAGGTGACCGCCTTCGCCGCGCCGTCCTCCACCGCCACCTCGGCCACGACGAGGCCCGCCGGGGTGTCCAGGCGGATCGTGGTCACCGGCTCGACGACCTCGACCATGCCGGTCTCGACGAGCACGGTCGCGACCCCGATCGTGCCGTGCCCGCACATCGGCAGATAGCCGGAGACCTCGATGTAGACGACGCCGTAGTCGCAGTCGGGGCGGGTGGGCGGCTGCAGGATCGCGCCGCTCATCGCCGCGTGCCCGCGCGGCTCGTTCATCAGCAACTGCTTGACGTCGTCGCGGTGTTCACGGAACCACAGCCGACGCTCGTTCATGGTCGCGCCGGGGATCGTGCCGATCCCGCCGGTGATCACCCGGGTGGGCATGCCCTCGGTGTGCGAGTCGACGGCGTGCAGGACGAGTTTGCTGCGCATGACCGGTCTCCCTTCCCGCCCGGGTTACGCGAGCCCCGCCGCGACGGCCTTCTCGGTGGCGGAACGGATCGCGGCCTCCTGCTCCGGCAGCAGCTCCACCCGGGGCGGACGGCAGCGTCCGCCATGGCGGCCCACGACATCCATGGACAACTTGATGGCCTGCACGAACTCGACCTTGGAGTCCCAGCGCAGCAGCGGGTGCAGCTGTGCGTAGAGCTGTTTGGCCGTCGCGAGGTCGCCCTCCACCGCCGCGTGGTACAGCTCCACGGTCGCGGCCGGCAGCGCGTTCGGGTACCCGGCGACCCAGCCCTTGGCGCCCGCCAGCGCGAGCTCCAGCAGTACGTCGTCCGCGCCGATCAACAGGTCCAGTTCCGGGGCGAGTTCGGCGAGCTGGTAGGCGCGGCGGACGTCCCCGGAGAACTCCTTCACACCCTGGATGTACCCCTCGCCGTGCAGCTTGGCCAGCAGCTCGGGGACGAGGTCGACCTTGGTGTCGATGGGGTTGTTGTACGCCACGATCGGCACACCCGCCTTCGCGACCTCCGCGTAGTGCGCGAGCACGGACCGCTCGTCGGCGCGGTACGCGTTCGGCGGCAGCAGCATCACCGACGCGCAGCCCGCGTCCCGCGCCTGCTCGGCCCAGCGCCGGGACTCGGCGGACCCGTACGCGGCGACCCCCGGCATCACCCGCGAGCCGCCGATCGCCGCGACCGCCGTCTCGACGACCTTGGCCCGCTCCTCGGGCGTCAGTACCTGGTACTCGCCGAGCGAGCCGTTCGGTACGACACCGTCGCAGCCGTTCTCGACCAGCCAGGCGCAGTGCTCGGCGTACCGGTCGAAGTCGACGGACAGGTCGTCCCGCAGGGGGAGGGCGGTGGCGACGAGCACGCCGCGCCAGGGACGGTTTTCGGTGAGGATCGAGGTGGTCGGCATGGTGGGTTCCCTCTCAATGAGGTGTGACATATTACTGATCGGGTGCTACTTCAGTGTCCGCTGCCTGGTCTGCTGCTTGGTCTGTGACCTGTGCCAGCACCCCCAGCGGCACCGGCCGCGCGAACGGCCGCCGGGCCACGCTCTCCGGGCACCCGGCGATCCCCGCGACGGCGGGCCCGCACACGCGCCCCTGGCACCAGCCCATCCCGGCCCGGGTGAGCAGCTTCACGGTCCGTACGTCCCCGGCGCCCAGTTCGCCGACGGCCGCGCGGACCGCCCCGGCGGTGACCTCCTCGCACCGGCAGACGACGGTGCCGTCGGTGACCTGCTCGGTCCAGTGCGCCGGCGGTGCGTACACGGAGTCGAGCGCGGCGAAGAACTCCCGTAGCGCCGCACGGGACTTGGCGGCCGCCGCCCACTCCCGCGGATCGGGATCCCGGCCCCACAGCCGGGCGGCCGCCGACCGCCCGGCGATGTGCCCCTCGGCGAGGGCGAGGGCCGCGCCGCCGATGCCGGTGGTCTCACCCGCCGCCCAGACGCCCGGCACGTCGGTGCGCTGCTCCTCGTCGACGTGGACGTTCGGCCCGGTGATCCGGCAGCCGAGCGTCTCGGCGAGGTCGGTGTGCGGCAGCATGCCGTGTCCGACGGCGAGCGTGTCGCAGGGGATGCTCCGCTCGGTGCCGGGCCGGACACGCCCCGCGGCGTCGAGCGCGGCGACGGTCACGGCCGCCAGCCGGTCCGTGCCGTGCGTCTCGACCACGGTGTGGCGTACGAGAGTCCGCACCCGGCGGCGCAGCAACTCCCTCGCGTACCCGGCGCCTTCGGCCAGCTTGTCCGGCCGGCCCGCCAGCGCCCCGGCCCGCCGCACGAGCGCCTTCGGATCCGCCGACTCCACCAGCGCGGCCACCGTGACACCGGCCGCCGCGAGCCCCGTCGCCACCGGCAGCAGCAGTGGACCGGTCCCGGCGACGACCGCCGTACGGCCCGGCACCGCGAGTCCGCCCTTCAGCATGGCCTGCGCGCCCCCGGCGGTGACGACGCCGGGCAGGGTCCAGCCGGGGAAGGGGAGTACCTTCTCGTAGCCGCCGGTCGCGAGGAGGACGGCGTCCGCGTGTACCACGGCCGGCTTCTCCTGCTCGGGGCCGAGCAGCGCGTGCACGGTGAAGCCCTCGGGTGTCCGCTCTTTCCGCTCGACGCACCAGACGTGGTGGTCCGCCAAGTGGCCGACGCGTCCGGCGGCGATGTACTGATCCAGGCCCTCGCGCAGCCGTCGCCAGGTCCGCCACTGGTGGTGCAGGGCCTCCGGCCGCCGCGCGCCGAGCCCGGCCGAGGGCTGCCGGTAGAACTGGCCGCCGACCGCCGCCGCGGAGTCGACCACCGTGACGCGCACGCCCCGCCCGGCCGCCGCCAGCGCCGCGGCGAGCCCGGCGGGGCCCGCGCCGATCACCGCGAGATGGGGTCCCTCAGCGCTCATGGCCCGTCCCCTCTTGCGTCCGGATGGAGTCGCCCGGCCGGACCGGGACCAGGCAAGCCCGTTGATTGGGGCGGTCGTTGACCGTGACGAGGCAGTCGAAGCAGACGCCGATGCCGCAGAAGATCCCGCGCGGCCGGCCCTCGCCCCGGGTGGTGCGCCAGGACGTGACCCCGGCGGCCCAGAGCGCGGCGGCGACCGTCTGACCGGGCAGCGCGTCGATCTCCCGACCGTCCAACGTGACGGTGAAGGCGGGCCCCGGTTCCGCTTCCGCGAGTTCCAGCGGGTTCATGCCGTGTCCCCCTCGTAGGCCTCGCACTCCTCGAACCGATCCGGCCGGAACGGCATCAGGTCCAGATCGGGCGTCTTCCCGCCGAGCATCTGGGCGATCAGCTGCCCGGTGCCGGTGGCGAGCCCGATCCCGGCGCCCTCGTGGCCGCAGGCGTGGAACAGCCCCGGCACCCGGGGGTCGGGCCCGATCGCGGGCAGATGGTCGGGCATGTACGGCCGGAAGCCGATGTACGTCCGCATCGCCCGCACCCGTTCCAGGAAGGGAAACAGCCGGGTGGCGCCCGCCGCCAGCGCCCGTACGACGGGCAGCGAGAACGACCGGTCGAAGCCGACGCGCTCCCGGCTCGCCCCGATCAGCACCGGCCCGGCGGCCGTGCCCTCGACGACCGGGGAGGTCTGGAGCGCCGCCGAGTCGCTGGCCACGTCGGCCACGTAGTCGGCGGCGTACACCTTGTGCCGCACCAGGGGCGGGAGCGGCTCGGTGACGAGGACGAAGCCGCGCCGGGGGAGGACGGGCAGGCCGACTCCGGCGAGCGTGGCCAGCTCGCCGCCCCAGGTTCCGGCGGCGTTCACGACGGCCGGTGCGTGGATGTCGCCCCGGTCGGTCCGTACGCCGCGTACGGTGCCGGCGGCCGCGCGCAGCACCTCGGTCACGGTGCGGCCGGTGAGCAGCCGGGCGCCGGAGGCCCGTACGAGATGGGCGGCGGCCAGGGTGGGCATGACCTGGGCGTCCTGCGGGTAGTACACGCCGCCCGCGAGGCCGGGTGCCAAGTAGGGCTCCAGATCGGCGAGTTGATGTGCGGCGATGGTTTCCGCCGTGACTCCGGCGGCGCGCTGCCCGGCCGCGAAGTCCTCCAGGGCGCTGAGCCCGTCCGGGGTGGAGGCGACGACGAGGCCGCCCTTCGCCTCGTACTCGAACGCCGGGCCGAGGCCGGGCTCGGCGGCCAGTTCGGTCCACAACCGATTGGACAGCAGGGCGAGTTCGAGCTCGGGGCCCGGTTCCTTGTCGGAGACCAGGAGGTTGCCCTCACCGGCGCCGGTCGTGCCGCCCGCCACCGGGCCCCGGTCCACCACGGCGACGCCCAGACCCGTCCGGGCCGCGTACAGGGCGCAGGCCGCGCCCACCATTCCCGCTCCGACAACCACGACGTCGCAGGTCAGTCGCTCGGTCACGCCAGTACTATGTCACATGGCTCTGTCCGCGTGAAGAGCGCGAAACCCCGGCGTACGTCCCGACGGCGTCGCCGTCGGGCTACCCTGCACGCCAACCCTGAACGCCCCGGCACAAGTCACCTCGAAGGACCACGCGATGGCACACGACAGGCCCTGCTGCGCCCCCGGTCGGGAGCCTGTGGCCGTGCCGTTGGGGGTGACGAGGGACATGACCTCGGCTGAGCCACAGGAGGCGCGGCACACCGAACGGCTGCTGGAACTGCCCGGCGGCCTTTTCCTCATGGGCACCGAGGACGAGGTCGGCTATCCGGCGGACGGCGAAGGACCGGTCCGGGAGATCGAGCTGAGCCCGTTCCGGATCGCCGCGACGACCGTCACCAACGAACAGTTCGCGGCCTTCGTGGACGCGACCGGCCATGTGACGGAGGCCGAGCACTTCGACTTCTCCTTCGTCTTCGAGGGCTTCCTCCCCGACGACCTGTTCGCCGTGTCCCCACGCGTCCCCGGCACCCCATGGTGGCGCGGCGTCCGAGGCGCCGCCTGGCGGCACCCGGAAGGCCCCGGCTCCTCCGTCGACGCGATCCTCGACCACCCCGTCGTGCACGTCTCCTGGAACGACGCACAGGCCTACTGCGCCTGGTCCGGGACCCGGCTGCCCACCGAGGCCGAGTGGGAGTACGCGGCCCGCGGCGGCCTCGAACGGAAGCGCTACCCCTGGGGCGACGACCTCGCCCCCGACGGCCGCCCCACCTGCAACATCTGGCGCGGCACCTTCCCCACCCACAACACCGCCGCCGACGGCTACCGCTCCACGGCCCCCGCCGACGCCTTCGCCCCCAACGGCTACGGCCTCCACAACACCGTCGGCAACGTCTGGGAGTGGTGCGCCGACCACTTCAGCCCCGACTTCCACCTGACCGGCCCCCGTACCGACCCCACCGGCCCCCCGAACGGCCCCTCCCGCGTCATGCGCGGCGGCTCCCACATGTGCCACGCCTCCTACTGCAACCGCTACCGCGTGGCCGCCCGCTCCTCCAACACCCCCGACAGCTCGGCCGGCAACATCGGCTTCCGCGTCGCGGCGACGATCTGAACCGACAGCGCCGCCAGCCCGACAGAGAACGAGTCAGGCCCTGGTCGTCGACCGGTGAACCGCCCTGACCCTGCGGTCGAACTCGCGGTTGAGGAACGGCATGAGCACGCTGCCGAACCGGGCCAGTGCCCGCGTACCCAGGTCCGGGCAGATCATGAAACGCCGCTGATCGATACCCCGTACGATCGCCGCCGCGACCCGTTCCGCCGTGAGTGGCTTGATCGTTCCGCCGACCACCCGGGTCTCCTCCGGCTTCCACTGGTTCTCCTCGGCGAGCTGGGGGGTGTCCACGTCCGGCGGGAAGACGACACCGACGTGCACCCCGCGCGGCACGAGTTCGGCCCGCAGCGACTCCATCAGCCCGCGCACGGCGAACTTGGCCGGAGCGTACGCGCTGTAGCCGAAGATCCCGAGCAGCCCGGCGGCGGACGACACCGCGACCACGCTGCCGTACCCGCGTTCCACCATGCCGGGGGCGACGGCCCGCAGGGCGTACAGCGTGCCGAAGTAGTCGACCTCCATCATCTGCCGGAAGACCTCGTCCGACAGCTCCAGGAAGTGCCCCGGGCGCGCGAGCCCCGCCGAGGTGATCAGGATGTCGCAGGGCTGCCCCTGTTCCGCCTCCAGTTCGGTGATGGCACGGGTGAGGGCCGCCCGGTCGGCCACGTCGACCACTCGCGAGGCGGCCGAGACCGTCTGCGCGGCCGCCTCCAGGCGTTCCGCTCCCCGTGCGATCAGCGACAGCTTCGCACCACGTGCCGCGAGCAGCCGGGCCGTGGCCAGGCCGATGCCGCTCGACCCGCCGGTCACGATCACATGGGCCGAACCGACGTCCAGGGGGCGTGTGTTCCGCAGTCTCATGGCGGGGAGCGTACTCAGAGTCCGAGTCCCTGGACCATGTCGTCAACGACGAACCGGCACGGGGGCAGCGGCCGCCGCTCCGATCGCGAAGGTGCCACCGCGGCGGGCCGTCCGGCGGTCCGATCGGCCGACGCCACCGCCGGTGCGGCGTCCCTCGCCGTGAGCTTGCCGGAGAGGATGTCCGCCAGAACAAGGATTCCGTCGGGCGGGGAGATTCCCGAGGTTTTCATGGACCGGTCCTTTCCGCGGGGCGTCCAAGAGTGACGCGTCCACCGGTGTCGCAGTTGACGCAACAGTGTCCGATCCCGCTTCATCCCTGGTTGACTGGCTGATTAACCAACGATGAACTCGAAGGCGGAAGTCGTCCTCCGGGGCGGCACCCTCATCACGACCCAACATCACCCGCTCGGCCGAGCACCGGGGTGGCCTCTGGGAAGTCACCCCGTACGCGGGTGTGATGGCCGCATGACCGACTCCGTGGCCCGCGACCCCGAGCTGCCACCCGCCCCCGATGCACCCGAGTCGTACGGCTACCGCCTCAAGTGCCTTGTCCTGGGCCCGCCTCTGGTCACCGAGCGGATCGCCAAGGAGAAGCTGGGCAACCGGACCGCCCTCGGGGTGCTGGCGTCGGACTGCCTCAGCTCGTCGGCGTACGGCAGCGAGGAGATGCTTCGGGTGCTGGTCCCGGTGGTCGGGGTCGCCGCCTTCACCCTGCTGATGCCGGTGACCGGCGCCATCCTGTTCGTCCTCGTCCTGCTGACGCTCTGCTACAGCGACGTCGTCATGATCTATACGCGGGCGGGCGGCAGTTACGTCGTCGCCCGCGAGAACCTCGGACCCGACATCGCCCAGGTCGCGGCGGTCGCCCTCCTCGTCGACTACGTCGTGACGGTCGCCGTCCAGGTCTCGGCGGGCACGAACGCGATCATCTCCTTCGCCCATCTGATCGGCGACGACTGGACGGGCATCGACCACCTCCAACTCCCCCTCAGCATCGGCGTCGTCCTGCTTCTCGCCTACGGCAATCTGCGCGGACTGCGCGAGGCGGGCCGGATGTTCGCCCTGCCCGCCTACCTGTTCATGGCGGCCGTAGGGCTCATGCTCGTCATCGGGGTCGCCCGCTGGGCCTTCGGCGACCTGCCGCACGCCGACCTCCACGCGAGCGGCGCCGTGCCCGTCGGCACGGCGGGGGACGGCTGGCTGTACGGCGCCTCGCTGTTCATGGTGCTCCGGGCGTTCGCCAACGGCGGCTCGTCCCTGACCGGCCTGGAGGCGATCTCCAACGGCGTCTCCGTCTTCCGGGAGCCACAGGGCCGCAACGCCCGCCGGACACTGATCACCATGAGCTGCGTGCTCGGCGTCCTCGTCCTCGGCGTCTCCGGCCTGGCCCATCTCACCCACGCGACCCCCTACACGGACGGCACCCCCACGGTCATCGCCCAGGAGGCCCACCTCGTCTTCGGCGGCGGCTGGTGGGGCACCGCGGGCCTGGCCTTCGTCCAGCTGGCCACCGCTCTGATCCTGTACACCGGCGCCAACACCCCGTTCACCGGCTTCCCGTACCTCGCCAGCTTCGTGGCGGAGGACCGTTTCCTGCCCCGCCGGCTCACCCGCCGCGGACACCGGCTGGCCTTCTCCAACGGCATCATCGCCCTCTCCGCCGTCGCGCTCGCCCTCCTGCTGGTGACGAACGCGAACGTCGACAAACTCGTCGCGCTCTACGCCATCGGCGTGTTCACCGCGTTCACCATGGCCGGCTCCGGCCTCACCGCCCACCACCTGCGACGCCGCGAACCGGGACGCACCTGGAAGATCGCCGTCAACGCGACCGCCGCGACCGTCTCCGCCGTCGTCGTCCTGATCTTCGCCGTCACCAAGTTCACCGAGGGTGCCTGGCTGGTCGTCGTCGTCTTCCCCCTCGGCGTCTGGGCCCTGATCCGCGTAAACCGCGAATACCGCGCCGAATCGGCCGCCCTGGCGGCCCTCCCTCCGGCCGCACACAGCGACCGCCCCCGCTGGCGACGCCACGTGGTCCTGGTCCTGGTCGACGCCTTCGACCCGTCGGCGTTCCACGCCCTGCGCTACGCCCACGAACTACGCCCGGACGAGGTACGGGCCGTCCACATCGCCGTCGACACCACCCACGCCCACCGCCTGGCCGAGCGCTGGCGAGCCACTCACGCCACCGACGTCCCCCTCGAACTGGTCGACTGCCCCGACCGCCGAGTGCCCCACGCCCTGACCCGTCTCGCCACCGCGACCACCGCCGACGGCCGCACGGCCCTGACCCTCCTCATCCCCCACCGCACCTACCGCACGCTCCTCGGCCGCCTCCTGCACAGCGGCACAGCCGAACGCCTAGTCCACACCTTGGAGGAACTCCCATCGGTGGCGGTAACGATCCTGCCGTACCGGGTGCCGTGACAGACAAGGCCGAGGGGGAGCGCCCCTTCAGGGGCGCGGGGAACTGCGCGATCAGCCAGAAACGGCCCGCAGTCGACAAACCACGGAAGCTCCTACAGCGGCAACTCGAACGCCCCACCCCGCATGCCAGAATCCCAACATCCCCCGAAACTGACCCCATGCCAGGACACCCCGCCGCCATCGAGGACTACGCCCTCATCGGCGACCTATTGACGGCGGCCTTGGTCGGCAAAGACGGCGGAGTCGACTGGCTCTGCCTCCCCCGCTTCGACTCACCCGCCTGCTTCGCCGCCCTCCTCGGCGACGAGAACAACGGCCGCTGGCGCATTGCCCCGGCCGACCAGGACGGCCAGAACGGCCCGTACGCCCGCCGCCGCTACCGGGACGACACCCTCGTCCTGGACACCGAGTGGCAGACATCGACCGGCCAGGTCCTGGTCACCGACTTCATGCCCCCGCGCGGAGAGGACGCCCCCTGCGTCGTCCGCATCGTCGAGGGCCTCTCCGGCACCGTCGACATGCGCATGGAGCTGCGCCTCCGCTTCGACTACGGCCGCCTGCTGCCGTGGATGCGGCACAAGGACGGTCAGCTGACCGGCATCGCCGGACCCGACGCGGTGTGGCTGAGCACCCCCGTCCGGCTGACCGCCGACGGCCCGGCCCACACCTCCTCCTTCCGGGTCACCCCGGGCGAACGCGTCCCGTTCGTGCTCGTCTGGCGCCCCTCCCACCTGCCGACCCCGGACCCGGTCGACCCCTTCGACGCGCTGCACGCCACGGAGGCGTACTGGAGGCTGTGGCTGCGCAGGCTGACGTACGACGGCCCGTACCGCGACGCCGTCGCCCGCTCGCTCATCACGCTCAAGGCCCTCACGTACGAGCCGACCGGCGGCATCGTCGCCGCCCCGACCACGTCCCTGCCGGAGGAGATCGGCGGAGTCCGCAACTGGGACTACCGCTACTGCTGGCTGCGCGACGCGGGGATGACCCTGGAGGCGCTGCTGCGCAGCGGGTTCACCGCCGAGGCGGACGCCTGGCGGGGCTGGCTGGAGCGGGCGGTGGCGGGGCGGCCCGAGGACGTGCAGATCATGTACGGCATCGCGGGGGAGCGGCGGCTCACCGAGTGGGAGGTGGACTGGCTGCCGGGTTATGAGGGTTCGCGCCCGGTACGGATCGGCAACGCGGCCGCCGCCCAGCGGCAGCTCGACGTACCCGGCGAGGTCATGGACGCCATCCATCTGGCCGTCGGCTGCGGACTGCGCCCGCGCCGCCATCTGGTCGAACTGCAGGCGGTCCTCCTCGACCACCTGGAACAGGCGTGGCGCGAGCCCGACCAGGGCCTGTGGGAGATGCGGGGCGCCCCACGCCACTACACGCACTCCAAGGTGATGTGCTGGGTCGCCTTCGACCGGGCGGTGCGCATGGCCGAGAACCACGGCCGCCCCGGCCCGGTGGAGCGGTGGCGGCAGGTCCGGGACCTCATCCACCGGGACGTCTGCGAACGCGCCTTCGACCCGGAACGCGGCACCTTCACCCAGTCGTACGGCTCCCGCGAACTCGACGCCGCGCTGCTCCAGATCCCGCAGACCGGGTTCCTGCCGCCGGACGACCCTCGTGTGATCGGCACCGTGAAGGCCGTACGACGCGAACTGCTCACCGACGGGCTGATGGCCCGCTACTCGGCGGGCCGCGCCGACTCCCCGGACGGCCTCCCCGGCGGCGAGGGCGCCTTCCTCGCCTGCTCGTTCTGGCTCGCGGACGCCCTGCTGCCGCTCGGCCGCGAGGACGAGGCCCGCGCCCTGTACGAGCGGCTGCTGAGCCTGCGCAACGACGTCGGACTGCTCGCCGAGGAGTACGACCCCCTCGCGCGCCGCCAACTCGGCAACTTCCCCCAGGCGTTCACCCACGTCCCCCTCATCCGGGTTGCCTACGAACTCGACCGCCACGCCACCCACGCCCGCCGCGGCCGCCCCACCGAGGCGCCGCCACGGGCGACGGAGGAGTGACATGCTGCCCGGATTCCTCACCAGAGCCGTCGAACTGCTGCTCGGCCGGAACGACCTGGGCCGCCCGCTCCACCTGAAGGCGGCCGGCGGCGCCACGGCCGTCCTCCTCGTCGTGATGCTCCTCGGCTCCTGGGCGGTGATCGCCGCCGAACACGGCGCCAAGGGCGCCAACCTGACCTCGTACCCGAAGGCCCTGTGGTGGTCCATCGAAACGGCCACCACCGTCGGCTACGGCGACTTCTACCCCGTGACCCTCTGGGGCCGTGTCGTCGGCGCGGTCGTCATGGTCGTCGGCATCACGACATACGGCATGGTCACGGCAGCCATCGCCACCTGGTTCGTGAGCCGGGAACAGAAGCGCCAACAACTCGCCCACAAGGCCCACGAGTTGTGGGACGAGACCGCCCACGCCCTGCACGAACGGTTCGACCGCCTGGAGCGGATGGTCGCGAGCCGCGGCCGCGGCGAGGAGGACCGGAACTGACCGCCCCTCGGACTCAGATCCAGCCGTCCAGTGACGTCATGAAGCCGTCGAAGTCGTCGCGGTGAATGGTGTGGCCGGCCCCGCTGACCGTGCGCACCTCGAAGCCACGGGTCCGCAGGCGCGCCGCGTCCTCCGGTCCTGTCAGGATGCTCGGGTCGGCCAGCTGCACCAGGGACGGCCCGGCGGGCCCGGCGGGCAGAAACCCGGAGAGCGGACGGCCGTCGAGGAAATACGCCGACGCCGAGTCCCACGCCGCGAGTGTGGCGAGTTCGACGTCGACGTCCTCCTCGTCCCAGCGCGGGTGTGCCGTGCGATGTCCTCGCGGGTGGCGTCCTTGGCGGCGACGAACACGCTCGGACCCAGGCCTCGTCCGGGGTCGGCGTTGCCCCAGACCGGGTCGATGAATACCGCCCGCCGGGGCCGCAGTTCGGCCACCGCGAGGGAGAGGGCCAGCCCGCCGAGGGAATGCCCGACGGCCAGCTCGGCGCCCTCCGGGAAGGTGTCCACCAGGTCCTCGGCGAACAGCTCCGGGCTGTACTCGCCGCGCTCCGACGTCCCATGGCCGCGCAGGTCCACGGCGACGACCCGGTAGCCGCGCTCGGCGAGCGCCGGGCCGACGCGGCGCCAGGTGCGGGAGTCGGACATGATGCCGTGGACGAGCAGAGCGGTCCGGTCTCCGGAGCCCCATTCGCGAGTGTTGAGCTGCACGTGGTCCCCTTCGCGTGGCGGTTTCACGTTCTCCGCGCACCATTCTCCGCGACGGGCCCGCAGAAGCGCCTACTCCTCCACGTGCTGGTTCTCCGCATCGAACATCCACCGCTGCTTCTCCAGCTCGTAGGTGAGGGAGATCAGCAGGTCCTGTGTCACCCTGTCCGCGTCCTCCGTGGCGTCGATACGCCCGCGCAGCCGCCCGATGGCCGTCTCCAGCGCCTCCACCAGGAGCTGTACCACCTCGGTGTCCCGCAGCCAGCCGTCCTTCGTGCCGTGCAGGGCGAAGCGTGCCGCTACGGTCTCGGGGCGGCCGTCGGGGGCGATGCCGAGCGCGGCCGCGCGTTCGGCGACCTGGTCGGCGTACGACCGTGCCGTCGAGACCACCTCGTCGAGCTGGAAGTGGATCGAGCGGAACCGGGGGCCCACGATGTTCCAGTGGGCCTGCTTACCGATCAGCGAGAGCCCCAGCAAGTCCACCAGGCTCTCCTGAAGTGCCTCCCCGGCGACCCTGCGGGCGGGCTCGGGCAGGGCGCTCCTCACCGTCGTCATCACGCGTTACTCCTCTTACTCCCTCATCGCCTCATGCCGCGCGATCGCCGCGCGTCGCACCTTCGCCGCGCGTCGCACCTTCGCTGTGCGTCGCACTGTCGCTGTGCGTCGGACGATCGCCGCGTGCCGGGCGTCGTCGGCGTTCGTGGTCCTTGCGGAGCATTGCGGTGCGCTCGTCCTCGCCCAGGCCACCCCACACGCCGGCCGTCTGTCCGGTGCGAAGCGCCCAGTTGAGGCACTCGCGCAGCACAGGGCAGCGGGCGCAGACGCGCTTGGCGGCGGCGATGTCGTCGAGCGCCGGTCCTGTGGTGCCCACGGGGAAGAACAGTTCGGGGTCCTCTCCCACGCAAGCCGCTTCCCGCAACCACTCCATGCGGGACCGGGTGCCCCGGACGGATGGGGGAAAACACGGCCTCCGGGGTCGGCGGAGCCGAGCCCTCCGGAGCCTCAGCGGGCCAGTACGCCGTCCACGAACTCCTTGACGTCCGCCAGGACTTCGTCCTTGTTCGTCTCGTTGAACACCTCGTGCCGGGCGCCCGGATACACACGCTCGGTCCAGTCGACGCCGCGGAACTCCTCGATGCCCATACGGCTGCCGGACAGCGGCACGATCCGGTCGTCGTCGCCGTGCAGCCACAACAAAGGGAGCGAACCGATGCCCCCGCCCTTGGAGATGGTCTCCAGCATGCGGTCCCAGGCCTCCAACGTCGGCCGCTTGAACGGGCCGTGCCACACCAGCGGATCGTTCGCGTACGCGGCCCCGACCGTCGCGTCGCGCGAGAGCTGCTTCGGGTCGAGCGGGATGTTGGGCACCTCCGGCGGTGCCAACAGCACCCCCAGCGGCTCCCAGATGCCGATCACTGGGCCGGACAGGACGAGCGCGGTGAGCCCGGCACCGTACCGCTGGGCGTACCGCGCGGCGATCAGCCCACCCATGGAGTGGCCGATCAGCACCAGCGGCACCCCCGGGTACGCGGTCCGGGCCAACTCCTCCACCGTGTGCACATCGGTGACCACGTCCTCGAAGTCCTCGATCAGCACCCGCTCGCCCGCCGACTTTCCGTGCCCCATGTGGTCGGGGCCGAACACCGCCGCCCCGTGGGCGACCAGGGTGTCGGCCACATGCTCGTACCGGCCGATGTGTTCGCCGTAGCCGTGGACCAGGAGCGCGATGTACCTCGGTTCCTCACACGGCCACTCCCGTACGGTGACACCGCCCCGGATACCGGCGAAGGCGTGCTCGCGCGAGTCGGCCATGGCTGCTCCCACTGGGTCGGTGAAGGTACCCCGGGGATCTTGCCAGGCGACCCGGCGCCGGTCCATGGTGCCGAGCGCCGCGGGCCGGAACCGGGGTGGGGATCCCGCCCCGTCGGTGGCAGGGGCCATCAGGCGAGACGCTCCTGTCGCGCTCCGATAGGTGGGCATAGCATCGGACTCCGCATGAACACGATGACTCTCTGGCACCTGTCCGCGGCCGAGTTCGCGGTCCTCGCCTTCGCCGCCCTGCTCGTCGGCTTCTCGAAGACCGCCGTGAGCGGCGCCAACACGGTCAGCCTCGCGATCTTCGCGGCGGTCCTGCCCGCCCGCGCCTCGACAGGCGTCCTGCTGCCGCTCCTGATCGTCGGGGACGTCCTCGCCGTGCTGACCTACCGCCGGCACGCCCACTGGCCCACCCTCTGGCGGCTCTTCCCGGCGGTCGGCGCGGGCGTCGTGTTCGGCACCCTGTTCCTGATGTGGGCCGACGACCAGATCGTACGGACCTCGATCGGCGCGATCCTGCTGCTGATGACGGCGGTCACACTCTGGCGCCGCCGCACCGCCGACAAGGACGGCGAACCGGACGCGGTCACCACCCGCGCCGGCCGCGCCAAGGCCCGCTCGTACGGCGTCCTCGGCGGCTTCACCACCATGGTCGCCAACGCCGGCGGCCCCGTGATGTCCATGTACCTGCTCTCGGCCGGCTTCCGTAAGCTCGGCTTCCTGGGCACGTCGGCCTTCTTCTTCCTGATCGTCAACGTCTCCAAGGTGCCCTTCAGCGTGGGCCTCGGCCTCATCGACGGCCCGTCCCTGCTGCTGGACGCGGCGCTCGCCCTGTTCGTCCTGCCGGGCGCCCTGCTCGGCAAGTGGGCGGTGGACCGCATCAACCAGCGACTGTTCGAGCAGATCGTGATCGCCGCGACGGTCGTGGGCGGCCTGCAGCTACTGCTGCGCTGAGCCCCTCAGCAGGGTGGGCAGGTCCGCGAAGGAATCGATCACATGATCGGGCCTGCCGCTCGCCGCCCGATGGGTCTCCGGCAGATACTTGCCGGTCCGCACGAGGACCCCCGTCACCCCGGCCCGCTGCGCCGCCAGCACATCGGACTCGATGTCGTCCCCCACCATCAGCGCCTCCTCCGCGCCGACGCCGACATGCGCCAGCGCCGCCTCGAAGAACGCCGGCGCCGGCTTTCCGGTGATCTCGGCCTCGGTACGGGCGGCCTTCTCAAGCCCCGCCAGGAACGCACCCGCGTCCAGCTGCAGCCCGTCGTCCGTCCGCCAGTAGAGATTGCGGTGCATCGCGACCAGCCGTGCACCGCGCTGGAGGTGCTCGAACGCCCGGTTGAGCGAGGCGTAGCCGAACTCGGGACCGGCACCGCCGACGACCACGACATCCGGTACGGTGCCGGCGTCCTCAACCTCGTCGATCACGTCCACGTCGGCGAGGTCCTCGCGGATGTCACCGCTGTTCAGCAGCGCGCAGCGCGCTCCGGGGCAGCGCTCGGCGAGGTACGCGGCGGTCACGGAGGGCGCGGTCAGGATGTCCTCGGCGGTCACCGGGAAGCCCGCGCCGCCCAGCGTCTCGGCGATCGACGCACGGGTGCGGGACGTCGTGTTGGTGACCAGGGCGACCGCCAGACCCGCCCCGCGGATCTCTGCCAACGCCTCGACCGCGCCGGGCAGCGGCTTCCACGAGACGGTGAGCACCCCGTCGATGTCGATGAGGACGGCACGTTTCGAGGCCATACCCGGACGATACCCACGTATGTCCACGCGGTACCGGGAGCCACGGCAGATGCGTCGTCCCGGGAGCCATGGCGGACGCGTAGTACCGGCGTCCCGCTTGCCCGGCCCGCCCCCGTACGCTCGACGCCATGACCCCGCACATCCTGGTCCTCGGCGGCACCACCGAGGCCCGCGAACTCGCCGCGACCCTCGACGCCCGGCCCGACGTACGCGTGACCACGTCCCTCGCCGGGCGGGTCTCCCGGCCGGGGGCGCTCGAAGGGGCCGTACGGATCGGTGGGTTCGGCGGCGCGGAGGGACTGGCGGGCTGGCTGCGCGAGCACGAGATCGACGCGGTCGTCGACGCCACGCACCCCTTCGCCACGGCCATCACCGTGAACGCGGCCGAGGCGGCGAAGGCCACCGGCACCCCGGCCGTCGTCCTGCGCCGACCGGGCTGGCGGCCCGCCCCCGGTGACCGCTGGCACGACGCGGGATCCCTCACCGAAGCCGCAGCCCTGCTGCCGGCACTGGGCCGTCGAATCTTCCTGACGACCGGCCGCCTGGGCCTCCCGGCCTTCGCGCACCAGGCCGAACTCCACTTCCTCGTACGGTCGGTGGAGGCCCCCGAACCGCCGCTGCCCCCCCACACCCACGTACTGCTCGCACGCGGCCCGTTCACGGTCGCCGGCGAGCGGGCCGTGCTGCGCGAGCACCGCGTCGACGTCCTCGTCACCAAGGACAGCGGGGGAGAGGCGACCGCCGCGAAGCTCGTCGCCGCCCGGGAACTCGGGGTGCCGGTCGTCGTCGTACGACGTCCACCGCTGCCCGAGGGCATGCCAGCGGTGCCTGACGTGGTGGGGGTACTGGCCCGGCTGGGCCTGGACTCACGCTGACGCGTGGCGGGGCCGGGTGGCTCATCTCTCCGGATGTCTGCGGAGCAAGTACGTGTCCATGATCCAGCCCTTGCGCTCCCGGGCCTCGGAGCGCAGTAGCTCGATGCGGGGTGCGGCCTCGGCGATCGGGCCGGAGGCGAGGATCTCGTCCGGGGTGCCTATGTAGGCGCCCCAGTAGATGTCGATGTCCTGATCGGCGTACTGCCGGAAGGTCTGTTGGGCGTCGAGCATCACGACCACGTCGTCGACCCCCTCGGGGAAGCCCTCGGCGAGCCGCCGCCCCGTGGTGATCTGCACCGGCCGGGCGACCCGGTTGAGCCCTGTACGGTGCCGGGCGACCAGCGCCGAGACACTGCTGATGCCGGGCACGACGTCGAACTCGAAGTCCACCGCGCCCCGCTCCAGGACCTCCTCCAGAATCCCGATCGTGCTGTCGTACAACGCGGGATCACCCCACACCAGGAACGCCCCGGTCTCCTCCTCGTCCAACTCCTCGGAGATCAGCCGCTCATAGATGTCCGCGCGCGCACTGCGCCAGTCCCCGACGGCCGGCGAGTACGCGGTCCCGCCCGCCTTGCGGTCCCGCTCCGGGTCGCGGGCCTCCACCAGCCGGTACGACCCCTCCGGTATGTGCGCGTCCAGCATGTCCCGGCGCAGCTGCGTGAGGTCCGACTTCACCTCGCCCTTGTCCAGGATGAAGAACACGTCCGTGCTCCGCAGCGCCCTGACCGCCTGCAGGGTGAGCTGCTCCGGGTCGCCCGCCCCGATACCGATGACATGAATCTTTCGCACGCCCCGAGTCTGCCGCACACCACTGACAATGCCCGCATCGCCTGCGGGGTGAGGGCCGGGGAGGCCATCGGTCAGCCGGGCGCGCCCCCACGCAGCCGGGGCGCCCAGACCCCCGCGTCCACCGCGGCTCCCTCCCGCTCCACGACGTCGGCCAACTCCCGGGCCCAGGCCCCCACCGCCGCCACATCGACACCGTACGGCCGTCCGCGCCCGCTCCTGGCCGCCCACTCCTCGACGGCCCCGGCCCCGCGCCGCAGCAGGCGGGCGCCACCCCTGACGTTCCCGCGCGCCGAGTGGGTCAGCCCCACCGCGAGCTGGGCGAGCCCACGCCACAGCGCGCGCTCTTCGTCCGGCCCCGACTTCCAGGCGTCCTCGAACACCTCGTGCGCATGGAACGGCTTCCCCGCGTCCAGCAGTGCCTGCGCCTCGGTGACCGTCTCCTCGGGCTTCCGGACGACCCCCTCCGGCTGCCGCTCCACCCCCGGCGCCCCGTACGGCAGCGGCCGCCCCAGCCCGTCCCGTGGCCGCGCGTTCCGCGCCCGCCCTTCCGCGTCCCGGTCCCGCCCCTGCGCCGTCGCGTCGTCCGATGTCGAGCTCATGCCCCGATTGTCCCTCGCCCCTCACCGGCCGCGAGGCAGTACCCGACGTACGGTAAAGTTCTGTCTGCGCGATCACGCGGTCCACCCGCGGACAGCGCAACGGGACGTGGCGCAGCTTGGTAGCGCACTTGACTGGGGGTCAAGGGGTCGCAGGTTCAAATCCTGTCGTCCCGACAGTTGAAGGAACTGTCATCACAGGTCAGGGCCTTGGATCACATCATGTGAGACAAGGCCCTTGATCGTTTCTGAGGCTTCATCTCACAATTTCTCACAAACGCGGATGATCAACGCTCAGCCGAGGAGCTCACTCAGCTTCTCCGATCCTGCCTTGAGGCTCTGCGGGTCCGGGTGCACGTACACGCGTTTGGTGAAGGATAGGTCGCTGTGTCCGGCCCAGGCCGACACCACCGTGTCGGGAACCCCGTTGTTAGCCATCCAGGACAGACAGGCGTGTCGCGCGTCGTAGAGGCGGACCCGACGCACCCCGGCTTCCTCCATCAGCTTCTGGGCCTCGCGTCGAAGCTTGTCTGTCTTGAACGGTCTCCCCAGCTCATCGACCACGACATACCCCGAGCCCTCGTAGGCCTCGCCTGCTTGCTCCTTCTCCTGCTCTTGACGGGCACGGAAGGCGACAAGCGCCGTATGGACAGGCTTGGGCAGCGGCAAGGTTCGCTTGCCGTTTGCGGTCTTGGGCTGCTTCTCAACGACCTTGTTTCGGAGTCCGCGCGGACGAGCACGGTCGTAGACGATGGTTCGGGTATTGCCAACGGCAATAGTCCCCTCCCCTGAGAGGTCAACATCTTCGCGCCACCTCGCCCCACAGACTTCGGCGGGACGCTCGGCGATAAGGGTGAGAAGCATGACGCCAAAGAGCCGGTGATTACGGCTTGCGTCGATGAAGGCCTTCACCTCGGCCTCGTCCCAAGGACGACGCTCGGGCGCATTCTCGCGTGCCTTGAGACGTGCATCGCGGGAGATCCGTACATGCTCGGCGACATTACGCACCACCCAACCTCGGCGCACGGCCAAATTCAAGGCGGAGCGCAACCGGCCAAGCGTCAGTTGCACCGAGCGGGTACCCAAGCCGGTACCTGGCTTGCCGCCTCGCTTGCGGCCGCTGGTGACCAGCCAATCGACAAACTCCTCAACGTCCTCCTCGGTCAGCTGCTGCACGCGCTTGTAACCAAGATGGTTGCGGATAGGACGCACCGCGTTGTCGTAGTTGGTGGCAGTCGCTTCCTCGACATCACGGGTCGCAGCCCGAAGCCAGATGTCCAGAAGCTCATTCACGGTCAGTTTGGTCGGCGCGACGTACTCGCCGGTTTTGGATTGGTGACGTATGCGCGCCAGCTCGTCTCGGGCTTCTTTGCGGGTAGCAAAGGTCTTGGTGACCTGCCGACGCTTGCCGTTAGCCTTCCTTGGTCCATCCGTCACGAAGCGATACCGCACCGTGCCGTCTTGCAGGACTAGTTTCTTGATCGGATCGGGCATCGTTTCCTTCTTACGATTGCCCCCCTACTCTCTGCTGTCTGTACGACTCCTCCCCTCTCCGAGGCCGGCGAGGCCCATTAGATATGGCCCTTGTGGGGCTGTGTAGTTCTCTTAAGCGGGCGCTTCGCGCCTTTAGAGGAAAGAATAAGCTTCAGTCTTCCGTGGGCTCTAACGGCTCTACAGGCTGTTACAGAGGGTTTGCTCACTCCCCTTCCAGATAGCGGATGAGCGAGGCGGTGATCACCCGGTACCGGGTGCCGAAGGAAACGACCCGAAAGGGTGCTTGGTTCCTCTTGATCAGCTCGTACAGGTGCGAGCGGGAGATCCCCAACGCCTGGGCTGCCTGATGGACATCGATGGTTGCTGCCCACGAGCGGATCTCATCAAGGGTGGGTCTCATGAGGGTCATCCTCCAAGACCGGCCGCCATCGGGTTGCAATGGCGGACCGAAGCGGTTTGAAGGGATGCTCGGCTGCACAAAGAGGCTCACCGGCGAGGTTACCCCCCATTTTATCCCTCCAACTCACCTAAAAGCTATGGAGAAAAGGACAAAGAGGAAGGCTTCATCACCCCAACAGCTGGCGCCTCACCAGCTCCCACCATGAGCGAGGTTCAGGCCTCCGCTCAGTGCCACCCGTAGGACCCTTCACATAGTCCCGGACATGAAAGTCGCGCTCCACCCCAAGCTCACGCGCCTGAAGAAATCGGTCGGTTGCTTCCCTCTGTGTTGCTCCTGGTACCTGGTATATGCGAATGATCGTGTACTGCATGTTTCTTCCTCCTCGTAAGCGTCCTCATCGCGCGCGCCCTCCACAGCACGTGGCCATCGGCGGGTCAAGGCCGGACGGAATCGTCCGCCGAAGGGAAGCCTTGACGCGGCGGTGGATCACGTGCACACAAAAAGGGCGCGATGAGGACGCTTACGAGTGGTGGGGATTTGGCACCCGGCAGGTTCCTTGAAAGCCGCCGAGAACAACCAGTCCCCTGATACTGCTTCCTTGTGGCCTTGCCACCCATTCTCTTGCATCCGGAACGGATCCCTCTTTTCCGCGTAGGCGGCTTATTGCGGCGCGGCGGAAGGAAGGTCTGGAAGGAATGCCGCCGTGATCGCCACTATGGCCCCCTCTGGGGGTGGCCTCGGAGCTGGCACACCCCGAAGGGCTCACAGGGAACCTGTGTGTGCAGGCGGAGAGGACGGGGGAGTCAGCCGCGCCACCGACCGCACGGGAGCAAAAATTGTACCCAGTGGCGGGGCTGACTCCCCCGTCCGTTGCCACCCCCAAACCCGCTGGTCAGCGGGCCATTCCTTCCAGTTCCTTGTGTTCACACCACTCCATCGAACAAAGCCGGTACTCGTACCGGTTGCTGTACCGGCCTGAGACGGTACGACACCCGACCACCATCCGGTACGGGTACGAAAGCTACTCGATCACCATTTGCGATCAACTTTTGTGCTCACCTACACACATGAGCTGGTACAAAGTGAATTACTCGGCCGTGAACAAAAGCTCACCGCTGCACCTGGGCGTCGTTTATCCCACGACAAAGAAACCCCCTTAGATCCCCCTTGGAGGCTCCCTATTCCCCGCTCTCTTTGCTCCCTCGTTTCCCTTCGCCTTCCTATCGACGCTGACGCGTCGCTTTTCAAAAAAGCCCTACGCGTCAGCAGACGTCGATGAGGTAACTCAGACCAACTGGTGTTACCCAGCGTCCTAGATCGATCCATTAGATTATGGATCGATCCCGTTGCTTCGGTTACTCGGTCACTCGATCACGGCAGGCTAGTCCGTCTTTAATCGCAAACCCCAAAATGGGGGAGACGGCGGCTGCCTTGTCTGCGCTATTTATGAGCTAAGCAAATATAGAAAGTCTTGTATAGTCCCGTACGGACGGCCGTCCGGCCGACCGGTCTTCCGGTCGAGCGGTCGCCTCGTCGCCCGGTCGGTAGGTGAGTAGATACAGAAGAAAAGGTTCTTTGTCAGAGACCACGTTTCTTGAAGTAATCATCAAGGGCTTCGCGAACTATGCGACTCATACTGCCGTCACCACTACCATCCATCTGTTCGCGAAGGGATAGTTTCTTCAAGGTGTCTAGTTGGTCCTGCCCCCATTCAAAACCCCGACGTATAAGCACACGTCGCCCGGTCGGGCGGTCGGTAGTGCGAGCGGTCGGTTCGTCGCCCGGTCGGGCGGTCGGATGATGAGAGACAGAAGGAGCCGGCGAGGGCTCGTGTGTCGGCTTCTTTGGAAAGAAAACAGACCCTCGTAACTCGTTTGCGATGGCGTCAGTATTCAGTTTTTTCATATATGAAACAGTTCGGCAATCAATTTGTTGTAAGCCAGCGCTGCCGTCGACTTCGGGTTAAAAGAAAAGATATCGCGCTTCTGAAAGTGTGCATCACGGAGGTCTGTATTACGGGGAATGACAGTCGTAAGAACTGAGCTCGTATAGGTCTGGCGGAGAAGTTGAAGCGACGTCTTAGTATTGACCGTCGGGTCAGCCATAGTGAACAAAAAACCAGCCAGCTGAAGAAAAGGATTGAAGTACTCACGTACTTCGGTAATGGTCTTACTGATCTGAACGATCGAGTCGAGCTCAAAATAACCAGGCGCGACAACAACGATGACCTTGTCTGCGGCCGTAAACGCATTAATGGTCAACCATGAGAGGGTTGGCGGGCAATCAATGAAGACATAGTCATAGTTAGCCTTGACCATGTCCAACTCACGTTTCAACCGTTCCTCGCGATGGTCAATCGCTGTAGTCAACTCGACATCAGTCGTTGAGAGCAGGATGTGAGAGGGGACTATGTCGAGGTTCGGAACGCTTGTTGGCTGGCAGGGGAGGGGGCGACGCTCAAGGATTGTCGCAACAACAGTCTCGTGTTTCTGAACCTGCGGATAGTTCGACAGAAGAACCTTGCTGCTATTGGCCTGAGAATCGATGTCGATGAGCAAGACACGTTTGCCCTTACGGGCGATGCCGGCGGCAAGCGAAATGGTGGAAGATGTTTTTCCTACTCCTCCTTTCTGTGAGGCAACTGCAATAACCATAGATAAGTTAAACCCACCGAAAACCTAAGGGACAGGTTCATTTCGATGGAATTTCTTTAAGATGAATCCAGAATAACGAAAAATGGACACATCTGTCAATAAGGAATTGTTTCACGCAAGCGCAAAAAAGTATCGCCCAACAAATCACCCTCACGATGGGCAATACATCAATGTCCGCCGCTCAGCGCCCGTCGCGCAGCGTTGATCAGATTTTGTGCATCCGTGCCGTACACCGCAGACTCTTGCAGCGTGTTCCATACGCGGAGGTAGGTAGCGATGCTGTCGGCATCGTCGATCCACAGCTCTGCATGCCAGTCCTCAACGATCACGAGACGGTCGTCGTAGAGCCAGAAGCTGTTGCCCGGGAAGATCTTCAGCGAGGCGCTGAAGGGAACGACGCCAAGCTCGACGGTGTCCAGGCCGATAACGCCGGCCAGGTGGTGGAGCTGCGCTGCGAGGACAGACGGAGGACACACCAGGGAGCGCAGAGCGCCCTCCCACATCATGATCCGGTACTTCCTGCCTGGCCGGTACAAGCCTTCTTGCCGCTGGATCCGGGCGCGTACAGCATCCTCGGTGTCCCGGGGGGATCGCATGAGATCGGCATGCCGGACGAACACATGGCGTGCGTACTCGGGGATCTGCACCATGCCGGGAATCAGGCAGTTCTCCCAGATGGTGAGGACACGTGCTCGGTCGTGCTCGGGTGTGACGGCGTCCTGGACGGCCCTATGGCCTCCGGCGAGCTGGCGACGCCATGAGCGGATGTGGGACTCGAATCCCCGTAGGCGGGCGAGCAGCTCCTCATATGTCTCGGGCTGACCGGTGCCCATGGCCCACGCGCGCAGGTCTTCAGCTGTTGCCGTCTGCTTCCCGTTCTCAAGCTTGCTGATCTTGACCTTGGTCCAGCCTGATCCAAGCCGCTCTGCGAGCTGGGTACCGGTGAGTCGGCCTCCAGGGGCCGTGAGTCGAAGCTCCCGGAGCCGGATCCCGAGATCCTCGCGTGCCTTCTGATAGTCCGTGCTCACCGGTACGTACTCACCTGTCTTTACTCCTTCGCGGGCATCCGCGCCACGAAGTCCCTGTACGGGGTGGCGTAGTGCATTGCGACGTCGCGCAGCCGGTTGTACTGGTTGACACGGGCTGGCTCTGTGATCAGCTCGGCGCCCGTGAGGATGTCGGCCTCGTCGAAGATGCACAGGGCGACGATGTGGGAGTCGAAGATCCAGAAGTCCTCATCGGGGAGGTTCACGCGCTTGGCGTCCTCACGCCACATGTTGCGGACTTCCTCACCCAGCTCGTCGTTGTGCTCGGCATGGGCGAGCAGGTAGCGCTGTCCCTTAGTCGGCGGGTTGTCGACGATCCGGACGCGTCCCACGTACGCGCCGTCTTGGGTCTTGGCGCTGATGGTACGAGCCCATGGTGAGTCCATGTCCCATGTGGGCGTCTCACCCCGAACGAACTGAGCGTAGGTCCCGGTGGCCTCATCGACGGCGTAGCCCCGGCGCATCTCCAGGTGCCAGGCGCTGTGCTGGAAGTTCTCAAAGAGCCTGGCGAACGTATCGGGATCGAGGATGCGCGGCTTCGTGTCCCGGTCCGTGGGGCCAAAGTCGATCAACGTGTTGCGCGGTACCACGATGGGAATCTCGTCCTCATCCAGGTGCTGAAGTTGAGCGATGGCCTCGGGGTCGGTGAGCCGCGGCCCATGCACGATGACCTCGCCTGAGTCCAGGTCCTCGTGGATAGCAGGGCAAGAACCGCCGCCTGAACCAGTGCCGTTGAAGCGCAGTCGTCGCGCCATGACCAGTTCCTTTCATCGGGGACTGATCCATCAAGCATCACGTAGATCAACGCACCGTGTACCAAGTCGAGTTGGGCTTCATGGATAACATCGCGCAACTTCGACGAGGCGTCAAGAAACTTCGAGAAACTTGCGTGGCGCCTGGTAACACCCCGTTCCTACCGTCCTGTTCATGGTCGCGAAGAACACGAAGAAGACACAGGACGTCGACCCGTTCACAGCGGTGGAGTCTCTGAGGGCGGCTCTCCATGAGGTAGGCATCGTGCTGCCGTCGCTGTGGGTCGAACAAGCATCGCCAAACCTCGGCCTGGTGGAGCTCGGGCGCGTACGTGCGGACGTCGCCATGCGCTTGGCCGACGCGTTGCGGCGAGGAGACCAACAGCCATGAGCACCAAGCTGCCGATTGACACGCTCGTCGTGGACACGTCCAGAAACGACAAGATCGGGTACGTGATGGGGCATGAGGGCCCCTACATTCAACTTCGCCAGCCCGGCGGGGGAGTTGAGTGGGATGCAAGACCCGACAAGGTCAGGCCGGCGACTGAGACGGAAGCACTACGCGCCCGCGTCACCGAGATCAACCGGGCAAGGCGGCTGTGATGACCCAGGACATCAAGCCACGACGCAAAGACCTACGACTCAAACCAACGCTGCCCCAACACCTCCTTCCTGACCCCACAACACTCAACGTCCTGCAACTCAGCGAACAGCACTGCGCGTTGTGCGGCAGACGACTCTTCCGTGACAGGTATCTCGGCACTGTCGCCTACAAAGAGCACGGCAAGACCATTAAGGCCGACCTATGGGGCTGTGCCCCAAGCTGTGCGCCATCAGTACAGGCGTGAACCGCACCAACGACGAGGGCCTGCCACGAATCCGGCAGGCTCATCGGTCCTGAGGGTTTGGCCGGTGGCCTACATCGTGCTGGGAGCAGGGAGGGCTTACGCTCGCCAGCGAATCGGGCAGACACCGCCTGCCCTCAAGTGCCCGACGAGCCCTCCCTGCGTAGGGCCCCGGCGCGATGTAGGTGGGTAAAGCCTCAGGACCGCCCCAGTCTCCTGCGGCAGAAGATGGCTGCCCTACGGGCTAAAGAGGGCTGCTTCGCTTGCTCGGCGGCAGAGTGGGAGGGGGGCTTCGCTGTGGCCCCTATAGATGACACATACTCGGTAAAGTCCACCATGGCTGCAAAAGCATCAGGATGAACGTTCTCAGCCAGCTCTGGCCTGTCACGGAAGAACCGATCAACGTAACCAAACGGATCCTCAACCATTTCTCGGTGCCGCTCCCAATCCTGCGGACTTAAATGGGCTTGCCAGCCCGGATCTAACCTCCTCTCGCCTTCCATGCATAGTTACTTATAAGGGAATTGACGTGACTATGTCAATCACCTACTTGAGTGATGAGCCGACTCGAACGGACGTATCTAATTGAGCACAAGCACGCCATCCAGCCTATGTTCACTCCTATGGCATGGTGGAAACCAGCATCCTGGAAACTTAAACCAACGTCCTGGAGGCCTAAAACCCAGTACTGGTGGACTTACTCACTTGCTGGCATTGGATATAGCATCGCGGTACTAGCCGCCTTCTTCAAAGACTGGGGCTGGCCTACGTGGGCACTCTGGATTGCCTTGCCTATTGGAGTCGGTTCGATTGTACTGAATGCACGACTAACCGCACGCCGCGCTAAGAATGAAGCCGAAGAGGTGAGCAGACTGAAAAGAGAAATCGACACACTCAATAGAACCGCTGAAAAGCGGGCTCGCAACCTCATGCGCAAGTATCTATCCAGTACCTTCGAACTATCAGAGTACCTACACGTCATCAGTGAAGCAGAGCCAGAAACACGCAGCTCGCACGAAAGTACACTAAAAGTAAAGGCGATGCATACAGCTGAAAACTGCGTTAAAGACGCAGGAAAAGTACGCGCTGCATTTCTTGAACATTATCCCGCACTCGAAGGAGGACGAGTTCGACGCCTGGTATGCGAACGAGGCAACAAGTCAGGCGCACGTGGCGCACCGGGTCCATTCGTATCAACGCTCAACCCAGGAAAACATATCTACGACCAGATTAAGAATGGAAAAGGGTTCCTAGAGAACGACATCAGCAAGTCTCTAAAATGGCCAGGAATTTACGGTTTTCGATCGGCCGTAATTCATCCAGTCAAGTCAGGCAAAACTCTTTACGGCATCCTCATGGTTGACTGCCCAACGCCTGAAGCTTTGACAAACCATCATCTAGAACTTCTGGAAAGCACCGCCTACGAACTTGCTGCCGGAATTGCATGGTGTCGAGGCGAATAAGAGCGCCTCTACTATAGATCACCCAAAAGCCTCTGATGCGACAGGGTCAATAATGAGAGAAAATCAACTACGATAGCCACAATTAGCTTTACTACAGGACTCCCATGACGAGTTATCAAGAACCACAGCCTCAAAATCCCGTCGCCAGACTTCTATTGTGCGACATAGCGCTCTCGTGAGGCCTCCGGCTACAGGCCTTCCCCTCCTTTTGACGAGATGATGCCGCGGTTTCCCTGCGCGTCAAGGACTTCACGAGCCGGCCTCGGCCGTTCCTTGACCCGAGAGGGAAGACCGCACGAGACCGTCAATTAAGGGAGGGAAGGGAAAATATCAACAACCCTCAACAACCTCAACGCTTCTTCAGCTGAATCAAGCTGCCACTCTCATGCCATAGAACTCTCTTGCCCTCAGCGACCATATGAAGATGCATGTCACACACTCCGCCTCTGGCGCTTTGCGCCAGTAGCTGGCACCGCTGACCCCTCCGTGTATGCGCTTTACACCTCGTGTCATAGACGGGCGACGACGGTGGTTTCTTGGGAGCCTGAGGCGGTGTGCGCCGAGTCAGCTCAGGGAGCGTGGGGAGCGGTTTTGTTGGCTGACGCGTCTGGAACAGATGCTCAGACAGCAGCTTCTTCTTGCGGGCTTGCTCTTGAATGATCTGATCGAGACGCGAAGTACGAAGTCCGGTAAGAGCGGGAAGTTGACGCTGCAACGAGGAGACACGCTGGCTAGTGATGGGCGGGAGCTTAAAGCGCAGGCCAGAGGGCGGGGCTTGTTTGGCAAGCCAGGCTATTTCCTGGTCGCTTGGATACCGTGCAATCATCTTCACCGGCTGAATCCTACGGGAGATTAGCAGAGCGTGATCACTAGATATCGCTTGCAAGGTAGGCAGCTCATTGAAGGTTCTCGGTTGGTTGAAGAAGAGCGCAGCCAAGTCGTATTCGTCGCTATCGACGATCAGATCGATAGGCTCACCGTAGAGGGCCGGAACGTCATGTCGCTTACCAGCACGGTTCTGGATCCCCAAAAGCATCCAATAGGGCCGTGGGGTGGGCTGCCACGGGCTCTGCAGAGAACCAACGGGCAGAACTGATAGGTCAACCTGGGCTCGCGTAGTTGGATTCCGACCGCTGTGTAGTTGCACGGGTTCGACGATCGGGTGATAGACGGGATTGTTGAAGCGCTCACGCAACAACTCGAAACCGTGTGTTGCCACTTCGTGCACAAGGGCAGCGATCAGAACACCCGCGAACGTCGAAAGAGGCTCTCCAGTCATAAGCCTTACCTCCAGCGCCTCCACGTCTCCTGCCAGTGTAGAAGTGGTGAGGGGCACTCGCACCTCAGGCGGAAGTCCGGCGTCAATCGGATCAGATCGCAGCGAAGCCAGCCCTTGCTATAGTGCGCGATGCAACTCCTGATCACCTCCCTCTCGGATTAATCCGTAAGATTCACAAGCTGGCCTTCGAAATATGTGGGGCCGTGTTTCGTGAGTAAAGCCGCGAGTTTGGAATCTACCTGGTCTTCACGCCAATGAGGAGGGATGCCTATAACGCCTGGGCCTCCCCTAGCCTTCGCGAGTGGAGCAAAATGTTTGGTGTTCTGAGTCACTACGATTCGATTGAGCTGCACGGCTAACTCGTAGACTTGCGCGTCAGGCGTGCCGGCTTTCCGCAAGTCGTGAGCAATGTGCTTCACGTCGAAGTGGCTGTTCACGCGGGGGAACTCACGACGATTTGGTAAGTGCTCATCAAAGATGAGCTTATGTTTGTAGAAGGCTCTAGGCATGGCTGTGTCTCGTCACCAACGACGGAAGCGCGCCAATGGCAGCGTCCAAGGCCTCTTGAATAGCACCTTCCAACGTCGTTCGATCTACCCAATCGTACATGTCATGGATTCGATCCAAGGAGTACCCATCTTTAATGCGATACAAAATCGTCTCGATTGGGATGCGGGTGCCTTTTATTACAACGTCACCACCCATTATGTCCGGTGTTGAGCTAAGGTATTTCATAGTAGATTTCTTATAACAAATCGGACACTCAAAAGTCAACGTCCGCTTTTCCGGCTCGGATTCGAGAAAACGGTTCCGGCGGTAGGGGACTGTTTTCGATTCTGGGCCCTGGGTCGTCGGCCAATCAAGGAACGGTTCTGCACGGTGGGGACTGCTGCGGCCTCGATGGGAGGGGCTGGCTTGAAGTATCGATCGAGGTAGTACCGCTCGATCTCGTCCAGGCCGTGAGTGACTGCTGGGAGCTCTGGAAGCCTCGGTGTGTGGACGCGCTGTAAGCGGTCGTCTGGGAGGCGGATGAAAGCTTCGCCGACGTCGAGCTGCTGGATCTGCTGGGTTGTGTGCTCCCATTGCTCGGGGAGTGGGTAGTACGTGGGATGCGTACGCTTCTCGGCGGCCTGGTCGGTGACGACGTGTTTGACGGCCTCGGTGTTCACTGTCCCAAAGAGCTTGGCTGAGAACTCCGCATCCGGTCGGCCTGCCTTAAAGATCGCCTCTATGCCGACATTCTGAAGGGCTCCCTTGAGGCGGTCTGAAGCCTGGCTCCAGTTCTGGTGTGCCATGACGCAGAACAGCTTGTACTTGCGGGTCTCCGAGAGCATGCGAGTGAGGCTCTCCTCGCTTTGTGCCATGAACTGGGAGAACTCGTCGATCATCAGAACATGGGGTGTCCGGCGCCGTCGTCCGTTGGCTCGGAGGTTGGCACGGCTCAGGGCCGCGGTCTCCATGCCCACGGTGAGCAGACACCCAAAGAGCCGGCGAGTGTCTGGCGAGGCCACCGACAGATTGACGATCAGGGATGTCCCCGAGTCGATGAGGCCTCGGAAGTCCAGGACGTTGTCCTGATGCCCGAGGGCGTACCGCAGGATGGGCGAGAGGGTCAGCAGATCCGCCCTGTTGAGCGTGGACTCCTTCATGACCGGGGCATCCCGGCCCCACTGATCCATCCGTAATCGGAAGAAGCGGATCACCTGAGGATCGCGGACACGAGTCGCAAGAAGCTCGTTACGAAACGCTGTGTCAGTGAGGAGATCCGAGAGACGCGTCAGGGGAAGCTCTGCCTCCCGCAGGGCCACGACCGAGTGCTTGAGGATGTTCTCAAACGTCGGGGCGCCGTGAGCCAGCTCCGGCCAGGCCCGCCTGGCGGCCTCGGTGACGTGCTCGGCCATGGCATGGTCGTCGTAGGGCTGGGCGAGGAAGTTGAAAGGGAGATACCGGCCTTCGGCTGCTGCTGCCGGAAGGTCCACGTAGATGAGTCGCTGACGTTGCTCGGGGGTTTCAAGCTGGCCCTGGGCGACGAGATGGGCAAGCATCAGCTGGGCCAGATCGCCGTGTGGATCGATGAGGGTGACTGGCTGTCCGGCGAGGTACAGCGAGAGAAAGAGCGAGGCGAGGAAGTAGCTCTTGCCCGAACCGGTCTTGCCCAGGACATGCATATGAGTCCGGGCGGCCTCAATCGGTAAGTATAAAGTCCGTGGGAAAAACCAGTTCCAATAAGTGCCAAGCGGAATGCGTGACTGTTGGGCAGCAAAGAACTTCATTCGATCCTGCGCTCACCCCCCATCTTGTATTGAACTAGAGCCACGACCAAATCACTGTCGTCCTCAAGTGGCGTTTCAGTCATATCGAGGAGACTCATTGGCTTCCTCTCTTCCGGCGTGTACCACAACAGCTCGAAGAAGAAGACCTCAGGGGGGATGGTCACCGGTGAGGCCTCGGTGAAGAGAAAAATCTGGGAGAGACTCGTTTTATGGATCTCATCCAGCTCTCTGATCGTCCAATCGGACAACTGGACACGTCGCTGGGTGCTCGGTGTCACAACAGCCACGGTGAGGTTGTCCGAGCCAAAGGCTTGCCGATAAGGCCCTTCAGCCCATGCCGCTAGAGCAGCAACCTTGCGGCGCCAGTGCTTCTGGTGCTCCGTACTGCGGTCCAGCTCCAAAGCAATCGCGACAGGGGGCTCGTCGAGCACTTGAAGCTCAAACCATGCATCGGGGATGACTGCCACTGGACGAGCGTCCGGCTGGCCGGCCGGGGTAACCCGGATGTTGGTTCGCTTCAGCTGGCGCTCAGCCAGCATGCGGAGCATGGCCACACGAAACTTGCGGCAAAGACTCTCCGCTGCGACCAGGACATCCACAGCTGCAAGGGTGTGTTCCATGAAGGGGTTGTCTTGTGCCTTCCGGCGCTCCTCGGAGGGGCGGAAGTAGGCATTGGAGAGGCCGACACCGCGGCCTGAGAGATACTGGCGGCCCTTGTCGGCCAAGGTGAAGACATGCGGGGCTGAGCCCACCCGGGGAGCTGGAAGCTCGCGCAAGCGCATGAGGTAACCGGCCTCTGCAAGCCGACGGAGGCGACGCTGTGCATATCGGTTCTCGTCACGGGCCTCGGGGTAGAGGAGACGGCTCACTTGGGATGCCGTCATGTAGTGGAACTGATTGACTGCCCGAAGAATCGAGTCGTCGACCGCGGTGATCCGTACGGGATCGGGTCTTGGTCTCGGTTGGGGGTAGAGCTGCGGATGTTTCTCCATTGAATCACTTTGCCAAACGTGCGTGAGAACTCCTGGTCCTGGCCGTAAGACTCGCGTAAGAGAAGCCGCTTATTCGCGCTTCTTTGGAGACCTCCGGCCTATCGTCTGTTGGGGCCGAGACGGTACTGGAGGCTGCGATCCGCCGCGTGCACTGGGCGCATCACGCCGTGATGGTTGTGCCGACTCTAGTTGAGACGGGCGGCGACCACACGGGCTGTTAGCGATTCGCTCATCAACAGCGTCCCGCAATGAACAGTACTCCCGATGTGTTTGCTCAAAAAGTATTGCTTCTCGCTGCTTCGCAGCATGGCCAGCCATCTTGTCGGGCAGGGGGTACGTCTCCATATGGAAGGCGTGCTCTCCTGCCCTGATAAACGCTGTGCGAGAGCGCAGCGACGGAAGCTCCGTTGTAACCTCACCGGCAGAGCTAACTGGCGGACGTTCAAGTATTGGCTCACCGATGAGAGCACCGGAAACCGTCGACAAGTCAGCGTGGAGGCTGGCGGCAACGGTTTCCTTGTCGCCATAAGGAAACGCAATCTCGCTCATGGCTTCAATGAAGGCATCCATCTTTTCGTTGTTCACACGGCCATCCCGCTCGGCCGTGTAGAGGAACTCATTCAAGAGGGCGAGGGTACGCCGGACATTATTAGCAGTGAAGTGTCTCTCCCCCCACCCAAAGTCCAAATAATCACCTGCCCGCATACGACTTCCTTGGATGAGCGGGTAAACATGCCTCATAGCAAACGATTTGACTGCCTCGACAGGATGGTGATCGAGTGCGCTTGCTACATCAGCCACCAGATTGGGGCGGTTCCAGTTCTTCTCAAGTTGGGCAAACAAGGAAGCAACCTCGACAGCATCATGCGGCGTTGTGTGGAAACAGACGACGTTTCGCGCCGTGAGGACGCCGCGCTTGTTCATGTCCAGGCCTGGCTGGTCGAGCTGGTTCATGTACTGGTGTGCAAGGACGAGCCTGGCGCCATACTTGCGTCCCCCTACAAACAGCTTGACGAACTCGCTGGTGACAAAGTTGTGAAACTCGTCCACGATCAGCGTGTAACTATCGCGCCAGCCCTTATCTCGCTCATCGAAAGTGGCGGCGTAGAAGAGTGAGAAGAGAGCGACACCGACAAGGCCTGCGGCCTCACCCATGACATCACTATCTACAGGCAATTTAATGAAAAGGCTGCGACGCTGCTGTACGAGCTGAGCCACATCCAGAGGAGAACCAGGAGCACACAGCAGACGACGCAAGAGATCATCTGAGAGAAGCCGGCTGAGCCGGTTAAGAAACGGCTCCATCTGGATCGACCGCTCGCGGGGAGACAGAGAGAAAAGGTCGTGCTCCCAGAACGCACGCGTATCCCGCACCTGAACATTACGCAGAGCCGGACGAACCGCGTCTGAACTACGAAACCACTCCGGCACGTCGACCAACGTACAGTCCGGGTTGTAGATCAGGGTGTTCGTGACATGGCGAAGGAGCTTCTCAGCGTACTGACCCGCCTCGATCTCCGGCCAGATACGTCGGAACACACGAAGTACCCGGCCACGTGTCCGTGCCCGTTCGGTCTCATCCGATGGATCTGCGCAGTGGAAGATATTGAGGTGGAACGGATAGCCCCTGGCGTTGCTCAGGTCGAGAAGATATGTGTCGCTGAGTCGCGCCTCTGGCATGCGCGCAATGATGTTGTCGATGAGCTCGCCATGTGGGTCCAGCACGATGACGCTGTCATGCTGCTCCATACGCTGATACACGATCTGCTCAAGCAGAGACGACTTGCCCGCACCCTGAGTGCCAAGCAGATATGTACCCGAACACAGCTCCTCAGCCGTGACAGTCACAGGCTGATCTGTTGACATATCCCGCCCCAGAACGATCGTGGCGGAGGTAACCTCAGCCAACTCTCTTTGCCAGGCTTCAAGCCTGGCCTGCTCCCGGGCGTAGGCCTCGCTACGGTCTATTTCGTCCTGCCAGAGCCGCAGCCACTCCTCAGTCATCCGAAGACCCCCGCGCCTTGATCTGCCTGACGATCCAGTCAGGGGGATAATAGATGTCATCACACAGCCAACAGCGGATGCGCGCGTACTCGACGCGCTCACCCGTCTCGTCGTCAAGGCCCATGACGCTCCATAACCCCCACTCGGGAACGGCACCGTGCTGGGTAATCTCGACCCAACTTTCCCCTCTACGGAAGGTCCGACCACAACCGAAAGCGCAAGGAAATTGCTCCGCAGGCATTACGCCCTCCCGTGGAACCATTGAAAGCGATACAAAAAGGCCCAGAGGCCGAACGGGGGGGTCCGAGCGGAAAAAAGTCTAGTCTCAGCGTAGAGCGGTCATGGAAGGTCCGCGAGTTGAGAGCCATTGCAAGTCAGCGTCGCTTCACAGCGACTGAGTTGATCTCCCGCGCCTTCTTGGTTTCACCGCTTCGTGCCTTGTACTCCCGCTCGTGCATGTAGCCCACGACCTCGACCTCACGACCCTTGACCAGTTCCTCGGCCTCGGCTCTCTTCTGAAGACTGGCTGCACGGTCGCCATAAGCGAGGATGTCGTGCCACTGGGTCTCGCCGCTCTCCAGGTGGACGGCGAGAGGGAACTTCCCAACGAGCTTGCCGCCTGCGGTCGTTCGGAAGGTTGGGGTGCGCCCGAGTCGACCGACCAGCTTCACGCGCTGGCCCTCGGCCTCCTTGGTCTCCGAGGCCGGCGAGGAGTCCTTCTGAGCCTGGTCCTGCTGTCTGATCCGGGCAGCTCGGTCGAGCGGGTGCTCGTCCTGAGGGCTTGCGGCCGCTGTGGCCTCTCGCACCTTGGGCGCAGGCTGCACATGGCCGTTGGTCATGGGGTCGCCGACACGCTGGATCATCGGGCGCTCGTCAGGGAAAGCACCAGGTATCCGCTCAGGGCCGGTCTTCTCCGGGGGCTTGGGAGCGGTAACCACCACCGGAGCCGGTGAATCCAGGCGCTCGTCTACTAGTGGTTCAACAGCCTCTTCACGCGTGATGATCTGCGCGGTGTCCTCAACGTCATCGGGAAGCCCCGGGACGGAGGCCGGGCCAGTGTCGACCTGGTACCCCAGGGTCAGTGCGCCATCAGGATGGAGAGCAACGGTTGAGTGCTCGTGATCCTGGTCCTTTTGCAGAAAGACGATGCCCTCGTCTTCAACGGTAGGAAGAGAGCTGCCAAACAGCTCGATCCTCGCGCCCTTGGTGGTGATACGGGAGACGCCCGCCTCGGGGAAGGTATCGAGACTCAGGAAAGCCTTGTCGGAGCGGACTTGGAAGTGTTTCCCCTCGCCGTAGGCGGGATCGGTCACCGGGGATACCTCGGTGCCTAACGCCTTCGCGACGGCTTCCCCGTCGAATGTTGGTCTTGCTCGTTCTGTCATATGAGAACGGATTATACGAATGCAGAACGAGGAAAGATGTAAGATAAATTACAAAACGAATCAACGATGAAAAGGCATGCCGCCAAACATGCCTTTAGTGCCCATAATGCGGGGGCGCTCTATTCGATCATACCAATAGCTCTTCGCTTTATGGCCCGCATCCGTCATAGCCCTAAAAATATCACGCTCTTCCTTGGTTAGCCCTACACCAACTTTTCGCTCCCTTCGCGCCAGCTTGTCCTTCTCCAATCGCTCATCATCTCCAGACTCATCTTCGACTATAGAATGCGCAAGAGCCTCGCGATCTTTGAACGATTCATCAACGTCCTGATGCGATACAGGCGCTACGCCCTCAGCATCGCTGGCGCTTGGCGGGTTCTTGTCCCTCTTCAAAATGCGCCTACGCACAAACACCACCACCTCTGTGCCTTCAGGCACAGTAAGCCGGAGTTCGCATTTCTCGTGAGGATAGAATATCCGATGATCGCTCCTTCCTCTTTCCATATGGTGGTATTTTACTCCCGCATTTCAATTTGCGCAAGAGGAGAAAGGTGTTATCACTCTAATGGATCAACGTTTCACCCAATTGGCAGAAGTCATGTTGCAAGTAGCCAATCATTAGATCTTTACTCTTGTGTAGAGGCAACCTTCAAGCGGAAAGACTTCCTTAGAAATGGATCACCACACCTCCAACTTAAGTCAGATTTGCGACCTTGAGTCAAATGAAAAGATAGCTCGCTCGGTTGCTGTAGGGCTACTAAATACAACCACGCAATGGCGAGTACGCGCGGTAGAAAGAATTGATCTGACGAGCGCGAGTTGGGCAGATCGAAGACGTTCTATCCAAGTGGGGCCGCTACGCCAGCACGTACAAGTCGGCGGTATCCGTCCCCATCACACGCAGGCAACACTATGGTTGCCTGTTGGGAACTTCCCAAGAGGGCCACTTCTTGACTTCAATCTGGAGGTTGCCGGAAAACCTGCCCTCCTTCTCCGAAGTAAGCAACACTCAAGCATCTTCTCCCACTACCTCATGGCTCTCGCAGACCAAGCAGAAATCGCAGTATCAAGTGACATCGAGAGTTTCTTGAAGGCAATTTTTAGCTTCACTACAGCCGCATGGCAAGACTTGTACGGAAAATCTATACGGTCTCAGAAGGAGCGGCAAAAATTGCTAGTGAAGTACTTCAACCAGTATCCAATAAATGGGTTGACCGGTAATTCGCTAGGGCCTGCACTAATTCAGTCGTGGGACAATGCGATGGAGCCTGTTCGCCGGATGGTTGCCGGAAGAATGGAACCAAGCGTCGACAGTCCAACATTCAATCCTCTTCTCGCCCTACCCGGAGCATCACAATTCAATGTAACCATCTCGAACGAGAACGATGTCACCCAACTTGTGAATGCACTCAGAGATTTCTTGGTAGATGTTTATAATCGCCACGGAGTGACGACACTCAAAGAAAAGGCGGCGAGAAAGCTGCTGATCCTTTACGCTTCTTACGGTGACCACTGGGATGCGGTTGCGAGATGTACTGTTCCTCTCGATGAGCCTTTTATGATCAAAACCGCAGAAAAACGGGGTCTACATCTAGGCCCGCCCAGAGAAGTAGCAAGCAGCCATCGCAAGCCACGGGGTTGGCGTACCGCAAAGTCCTCAAGCCAGCTCATCGTGTGGGGCGATGCACAATCCAACCACGTGAGTATCCATGTAACTGACACCAACGTAGAACTAGTCGGCGATCTTCGAGCCCTAACCGAGCGGCACGAAGTAGTAAACGATGTACCACGGTATTACGAATCCACACCCGAATTTATGGCCTTCCAAGACGCAGATCGAGGGCGTTTCTTCCGTCTTTGGCTGGACTTGCCTCTCAAGACAAGCCTACCTGCAACCATCAGTCGATGGGTAATTTTCATTCTCACTTCCACTGCGGTTCTAGCTTTCACAATCTTTGTTCTGCACTGGTTCAATGTGGGCTCTCAAAAGACCATGTCAGGTACTGATGTCGCTGTCGTCCTTGTACCCTCGGCCATTGCAGCTTCTCTACTGCTAGTACGAGAAACTTCGACACTCAGCTCCGAGCTCACAAAAAGATGGTACATCGCGATTGGCATCAGCCTTGTGCTCTTGTGGCTAGGGATCCTGGTCGCTTACGGAGCCGAGCGGATCACCTGGGGATAAATCCTCCTCTCCCTGAAAAGGAATCCTAATGAATCAACCTCCCCAACCTGCCCCACTTACAGAAGAACAGGAAAGGCAACTACGACTAGACCGCAATCTGTCTACCATCGCCAAGATCCTACTGGCGGTCTTTGTGGGTGTAGCAGGTATTGGTACGGCATTCGGGATCTCTCAAAGCTCCCTGCTTATGGCCATCAGCGAGCACCCGATTCGATACATCGTATCGACTATCTTGGGCGTCGTGGCTATCGGTTTCATAATTTCATCGCTCTTCGCGGAAGGTGATGAGATCGGCAATCGAGTACAGGCCGGATTGTTGGGAGGCGGAGTATTGCTGTACATGATTGCACTGGCACTAGTGATCGGCGGTGTTGTGGAAACATCCACGGGGAGTAGTCGACCTAATGTAATCGACGTATCGGTGAGACCGAACAATGCAGTAGAAGTAAGCTTCAGGGTCCATGCTGATGGGGTCGGTAAAGGCGAAATGATCATCGTTGAGGTTGGATGGGAAAATCAAGACTTCAAGAATGGAGACCTGCTTTATCATGCGGTACTGCAACCAAATAAGAAGGGAGATGTAAACGAAAGCGTCAGATTTTCTTTTAAATCTAATGGTCTCTCCCGCCTCACAATCCGTGCTCGACCAGACCATGTATCAGCCGATGATCTGACCTGCGAGTCGGATAGAACACCCAAGAATGTAAGCTGCGCGACAGTTACGCTGCCGCGACACTGACAGCAGTTAGGACTTGCACAGAACCGCAGTCCCCACTCGGGCGCGATGTACACCTCATCAGCGCGCCCTCAACAGCGACTGGGAATAACTAAGCCACGGTGGGCAGGGCAAGAGCATCCGGGATGACGCTCTCCGATGAGCCAGCCCCTTACGTCCTCATGCTCCATTGCTCGGCGTTGCTGCCCTCCCTGCTGGTGCCTGCAAGATCCCGAGCGGTAACCAACGTGCAACCTGGCCAGACAGCAACCGGTGAGTTCCCCACGGTGATCAAAGACACGAACGTCAAGCTCAACATCAGCGACTTCAACCGCACAAAGGCGTACTAGCCTTACTCCGGCCGCCAGTGCATCGCGTCATCCATGGATGACAAAGATGGATCTTCCTCAATCCACTCTACGGCCGTGATCACGTCATCGGCGTGGTGCTGCTTGAATCCGGCCCTTGCCATACGCGCCCTGATCTCATCCTCCGAGATCTGCCCCGCCAAGGTGTCATACACAACCTCTCCCAACACCTGCTCCTGCTCAGGCGTCGGGAACTTGGCTGGTGACTCAAACGAGGAGCCGTTTTCCTCGTGCATACAAACCACTCTGCCATGATGTTGTACGTCTCGTAAGCGGGCGCTTCGCGCCTGACAACGCGTCGCCATCCCTCGTAGATCCCCTCTGCCGGGCTCTGGTGACCCGACAGACCCCATATATAGGGAGAGGGCGTCTCACAGATTTCTCACAAACCACGTTGCGACAAACTAGCTCCCAGGCCCCTGACCTGGACGTTTACCGTCCTCCCTGGACGGTACGGACCCCCTGACCTTGGGCTCAGCTTCTGGGGGTCAAGGGGTCGCAGGTTCAAATCCTGTCGTCCCGACAGAGTGCCTGGGGTGTTTTCCCAGGTCAGGGCCTTGTTTCACTTCGGTGGAACAGGGCCCTAGGCCACTTCAGGCACGTACCTCCCACAGCGGCGAACGCGAGGAGACGGCCGCGCTGCGGCGGGATAACCGCCGACTGCGGGATGCGCACTCGCCAGCCAGATGGGCTAACACCACCTTAGCTTGGCGTTTAACGTCGCAGGTCACCCGACCTGCTGATCTGCGGTTCTTTCCAGGACAGCGGAGGCGG
>NZ_VTHJ01000007.1 GCF_008386495.1 Streptomyces tailanensis
GGCTTCACAGCGGGCACCGGCCTGACCCTCGACGCCCCAGCCTCACCTTGACGAGCCGAAGTCAGTAAACGTCAAGCTTAGGGACGCCGGGGGGCGGGCAGCGGACGGACGACGACGCCGAGGATCCGGTTGTGGGGGAAGAAACCGAGAGTACGCGAGTCCACGCTGACGGCCGTGTTGTCCCCGAACAGCACCAGTGCACCCTCGGGCACACGACTCCCGGCCAGCTCGGCCAGTGCCGGGCCCGCCTCTGGCGGCACCGGGTCGCCCGGGACGGCGGCGACGCGTTTGATCAGCCAGGCACGGTCCGCAACCGCTACAGCGCCGGCGACCGCGGACAGCGGGCGGCGCTGCCCCGCGTACCGTCCCGCCCCCTGCTCCACGACCACGACCTGGCCCCTGCGGAGCGTGGGGGACCGCCGCACCAGGACTCGGTCCCCGTCGCGGTACGCCGGTTCCATGCTGGGTCCGCACACCGTCACCACCGCCCACGTCCGGGAGAGCCACAGAACGAAGGTCGTTCCCCCGATTCCGGTAAGGGCGGCGCACCCTGCCGCTGTGGCCCAGTCGGCGTGCGCGCGCAGGGAGGTGGTCAGCGACGCCCCGCTCAGGAGGGCCAGGGCAAGCACCTGGGCCCGGCGGGTGCGCCTTGCCCGGCGTATCCGCGCTCGGTGTGCCCGCAGCCACGGGGCAAGGTCGCTCCGGCTCATGGGGTCCCTCCCCGCACCGAGTGGTCGACGGGGAGCCCTTCCTGATAGCCGGCGGCCTGCAGGGAGAACAGGCGCTGGTAGTCGCCACGGGCCGCCAGCAGCGAGTCGTGGGTGCCTTGCTCGGTGACGCGTCCCTCTGACAGCACCACGATGCGATCGGCATCCCGCACCGCGCTGAGGCGGTGGGAGATCAGCAAGCTGGTACGGCCGGTCCGATGCGTCCGGATCGCCGTGTGGATCTCGTGTTCGGCCCGGGCGTCAAGACCGGCGGAGGGCTCGTCCAGGATGAGGAGGTCTCGCCGGTCGCGCAGGAACGCGCGGGCGAGGGCCACCCGTTGGGCCTGCCCGCCCGACAGGACGACGCCCGTGGACGGGTCGTTCTTGTCCGACTCCAGGAAGAACGAGCGGGACAACAGTGTGTCGTAGCCGTGCGGCAGGTTCCGCAGGATGTCGTCCACACCCGCGCGGCCGGCAGCGGTACGAATGCGTTCCCGGTCGCCCAACGCGGACAGGTCGCCCAGGGCGATGCTCTCGGCGGCGGTGAGGTCGTACGACATGAAGTCCTGGAAGACCGCACCGACCCGACAGCGCAGTTCCTCCGGTCGTACCTCCTTGATGTCGACTCCGTCCCACAGGATCACTCCCCGGTGGGGGTCGTAGAACCGGCACAGGAGTTTGACGAGCGTCGACTTGCCCGCACCGTTGAGGCCGACCAGGGCGATGCACGCCCCCTGCGGGATGAACAGGCTGACGCCACGCAGGACCCAGGCGTGCTCAGGCGAGTAGCGGAACCACACGTCGCGGAGTTCGATGCCGCGCCGGAGCCCGGGCAGCCGCTCCGGCGTGGCACTCACCGGCAGTTCGGGTCCCGTAGTGACCACCGCGACGTAGTGGCCCAGGAGCGTCAGTGCGTGATGGGTACGGGCCACGTCGGCAGCGATGGCGGCCAGACAGCCCTGAACACCGGCGGCGGCGGCCGTGAAGACCATGACGTCCCCGACGGAGAGCCGGCCCTCGTGCGCCGCCTGGATCGACCACAGCAACCCGCCGCCCGTCGCCAGCGCCGACAATGTGCCCAGTCCGGTCTGGACCCACAGCCCGCGCTGGTCGACGGCCCGTTTCGCCGCGTCGACGGACCGCCGTTCCGCGATCATGCGGTCGCGCAGGAAGTTGCCGATCCCGAACAGTCGCACCTCTTTGGCCGCCTGGACGCTGGAGAGGAGATTGCCGTAGAAGAACTCACGCCGTTCGGCGGGGCTCATCTGCCGAACCGCCCGGGCGCGCCTGCGCGAGAGACTGATCTCAGCGGCCAGGGCCGGCGCGCTGAACAGCACGATGAACACGCTCATCCAAGGGCTGAGCAGCCACAGCGAGACGAGGAAGCCTGAGATGGTCGTTCCGGAACGCAGGACGCCTAGGATTCCGTCCACAGCCTGTCCTGGGTTACTGCCACCGCCCTGCCGCGCCAGCCTCAGCTCGTCGAGGAACCGAGGGTTCTCGAAGCGGCCCAGCCCGATGAACCCGTTGACGGCGTCGAACAGCCGGCGCTGCGCCAACAGCCCCACGCAGCGGTCCATCTCCGCCTTGCAGAACTGACTCAGCTGCGGGATGAGCCGCCCGAGGACGCCGACGGCGGCGAGCGCCGCGCTCGTCGCGATCAGTTCGCGCCCGGCATGTCCCTCGACCAGCCCGTCCAGAAGGCGCTTGGTCAGCCACGCGGCGGCCACCGGCACCGCCCCCATCACCAGCGCGAGAGCCGCGTGAACGGCCAGCACGAGCGGGCAGGCGCGCCCGGCCAGCGCGCCCGCTGTCGCCAGCCGCCGCAGGATCGAAAGCCTGCCGCCTGCCGTCCGGGCCGTGCACCGGCTCTCCGCCGCGGCGTCCTCCGTCACCGTATCGTCGCCGTGGGCGCCAGTTCGGCGGCCAGCTGGTTCTCCGCGACCACCACCGCCTCGCTCCGTCGCGCCACCCGCAGGATGGTGGGGAATGCCCTGACCTGAAAGGCGTTGCTCAGCGGGCCGTCGGGCGTCTCGACGACGACCTGCGCCACCTCGCCGAGCATGTCCGCGAAGAGGCCCCCGTCCCCGGCCGCGTCGACCACCACGGCGAGCAACTGGTCCGGGCCACCCGGCACGCCACGCGCGAACTCCGCGAAAGCGGGGACCTTTTCCCGGCACGGACGGCAGTCCGGGGCGAAGAACGCCACCACGGCCCCGTCGGGGAGTCGCGCCGTGCTGATCTCGGCACCGCCCTCCGTGACGGCTCTGGCCTCGCCCACGTGCTCGCCCACAGCGATCACGGGCAGCTCACGCTCGCCCATGGCGCCCTGGGCCAGCAGGTCGGTGTGCTCCCGCAGCCTCCTGATGACGCCGAGCAGCAGCACGAGATTCAACGCGCCGAGCGTTCCTGCGAACGCCACGGCCGCGATCAGGTAGGTCATGGTTTCCTTTCCGTGGTTCCTCGAACAGGCTCGTACCGAAGAGGGCCAGCACGTCGTCGAGGGCCGCGACGAGCAGTGCCGCCACGAACCCAGCTGCCACCGCCGTCACCGCTCCCTGGATCTGCGCCCGGCCGGAGGCCGACGTCCCGGCTATTGCGATGAGCGCCACGCAGACCAGCGCCGTGTTCCGCGCCACGTGCCGCCACCCCAACGGAGCCGAGGAGGGGCCGAAACATCGACACGGGACCCTCACCCCCCGGCGCAGGGCCGGCACGATCGCGACGGTGAAGAAGCAGAGGAGGCCTGCCGCCGCGGCCGGGCCCAGAGTGACAGTGCCCGGGACGGGAACCAGCAGCAGTGCGCACACCAGCGCCTCGGCAGCCACGACAGCGGCCGCCACCAAGCGCGCTCGATCCACCCGTGTCGCCGTCATCGACCGTACCGAGGCCACGAACGCCGCGAAGGCGGCCGCTCCCCGCACCTTGCTGACGACCGAGAGCAGGAAGACTCCGCCGAGGAGGCAACGTGCTCCGATCGCGACGTACAGCATGCTCGCCACTCCTTCCACCGCGGGGAACGGTCCTTGGTGCCGACGTACGTCCGGGCGGCGCCCGGGGCGCCGCCCGGCGCGGATCAGGCCGCCGTCAGCCGCACGGGCTCTCCGAACGGTCGCAGCCGTACCCGTCGCAGCACTCGTGCCAGTAGCCCGCTATGCACGCGTACCAGCAGCCCTGCGCCGAGGCCGAAGCCTCGGCCTTGGGGGCCAGCCGCTCCAGCAGGGCGGCGCCCAGGTTTTCGAGCTTCCTGTACATCTACGACTCCTTGTCCATGAGTGGTCAGTACTCCGGCCAACGCCTCGGTTCGCCTGGCGGTTTGCTGCGTCCCAGGCACGAACCAAGTCCCACGCAGGCCGGTTCGTGATGCGCTAACGAGGATGTCGAGACAGGAAGCGAAAGTGATTGACCATCCCTGCAGGGGGGTTGTCGGTTTCCGCACGCGACCGGTGAGCGGGTCGTCGTAGTGCGTGACCGGGCGAGGCGGCGAGGGCCCGGCGGCGGATGAGCCGGCTTCCGGTCGTCCAATCCTGTCCGGCCATCCGCCGGACAGCCTCCTGACCAGCCCGGACAAAACCCAGATGTCCGGGACAGAGACAAACCCTTGCTGCCGGGATCCCGCACCGCAAGCATCCGACGTGAACACCAGCCGGCCGCGGCAACAAGGCGCCCGTCGGCGAAGCACTGACTTCTCGGACCGTATGCCACATGTGATGAGCCGCCCCACCGCGCCCCTTGGGCTGCTCATCGACGGGGCGCGGTCAAACGGAGGCGCGGGGCAGTCCGATGAGCAGCAGGGACAACCGGGAGACATGGGGGCGGACATGCGGGTGACCGAGTTCAGCACGGAGGTCGTTCCGGCGCCGGAGCGGTTCGCGCTGTGGGAGGACACCACAGCGCGGTCGCACATGCGCAACCGACTGCACAGCAAGGAGCAGGACGACTTCCGAGCCAGGATGCGTGTCGTGGACCTGGGGGAGTTACAGGTGTCCGCACTGGCGTACCCGCACCTAGGGGTCGTGCGCACAGCGAAGATGATCCGGCAGTCCGACCCGGAGGTGTACCAGATCAACTACTTCCTCAACGGGGAAGCAACTCTCTCCACGGCCGGGGGTGACACGGCGTTGCAGGGCGGTGACCTGGTGGTGATGGACAGCAGCCGCCCCTACCGCGGCGATGTCCACCGCCATCCGGGCAGTTGGTCGCATGTGACCGTGCAGTGTCCCCGCAGGCTGCTGCCACTGCCGGAGAAGACGGTGCAGAGCCTGCTCGCCGTCCCGATCAGCGGGCGTTACGGCATGGGCCGGGTGCTCGCCCGCTGGCTAACCGACCTCACCGCACACGCCGCCGAGCACACCCCAGCTGACAGTCCAACCCTGGCCTCGGTCACCGTGGACCTCCTCGCTTCCCTCCTTGCCCGCCACCTGGAAGCCGAGGCGGCGATGGACCCCCAGGCCCGTCGGCGAGCCCTGCAGTTACGCATCCGGGACTTCATCCAGCAGCACCTCGCCGACCCGCGCCTCAGTCCTGAGACCGTCGCGGCCGCCCACGGCATCTCGACCCGCCAGCTGTACGCGCTCTTCCGCGACCAGGGCGTCAGCATTGCCGCATGGATCCGTGAGCGCCGCCTGGAGCGCTGCCGCCGTGACCTCACCGACTCCTCCAAGCTCTCCCGCCCCATCCAGGCCATTGCCGCCCGCTGGGGCTTTCCCGACCCGGCCCACTTCAGCCGCACTTTCCGCGCCGCCTATGGCATGTCACCCCGCGACTACCGGCATTCAGTTGTATCGCGGGACCGTGTGCAGCGCTGGTCGACGACTGCACAGGGACAGTCAGGGACAACCACCGCCACTTCCCCCGAGGGGCTTGCCCCGCCGGACATGCGGATCCGGGACCAAGGACCCACTGTGCTGTTCGGGGACGTCGGTGACGGGCGACACTCCGTGCTCTGTCCTTGAACGGGGCGAGGGCCTTCTGGGTCCGGTGTGGATTGCTGTCAGATGGTTGCGGCCAGGAGGGTGGTGCCGGTGATCTGGTGCCAGATGGTGTGGCGGTTGGTCATTTCGGTGCGGTAGGCGGAGGCGGTGAACCGGTGGCGGCGGGGCCGGAAGTGCGGTGAGATCCGGGAGAAGGAGGTGAGTTCTCGGCGCGATTGTTCAAGTACTTCGAGGAGCGGTGCTCGACGGAGGGCATGACCTGGCGGTGGGCGGCCCTGTAACTGCGGAGCTTGTCCGTGACCACCGCCCGCGGCACCGTCTCGGTGCCCTTGAGGAGCTTGCGGAAGAAGCGCTTCGCCGCCTTCGCATCGCGGGTGTTGGTCACGAGGATGTCCAGGACGTTGCCGTCCTGGTCCACCGCGCGCCACAGGTACCGCATCCGCCCGTTGACCTTGAGGAATACCTCGTCCAGGTGCCACCGGTCGCCCGGGCGGGGCTGCCGGCGGCGCAGCCCGGCGGCGTAGACGGGCCCGAACCGCTCGCACCACAGACGGACGGCCTCGTAGGAGACGGTGATCCCGCGCTCGAAGAGGAGCTCCTCCACGTCACGCAAGGAGAGCGGAAACCGGTGGTACAGCCAGACCGCATACGCGATCACCTCCGGCGGGAACCGGAACCCCCAGTACGACGGTGCAGCGGTGTCCACCAGCAGGCCCCTCCCACGACGATCCCACCAAGATCATCACACCTCCCTCCTCAACTTGATAACACCCACGACACTGTTCCCACGGGGAAGGGTATGTCGGAGAGGGAGGCGTAGCCGGGCTCGCCGTGGACGGTTGCCGCCTTGGGGTGGACCGGGACGACGCGCTTGCCGTAGCGCTGGAGGACCTCGGCGACGCCGTACGCCGCGCGGCTCCGGTTGGTGGACAGGCCGACGACGGCCCAGGTGTCGCCGAGTTCCGTCAGGATCTTGCGGATCGTGGCGGGGTCGCCGTACATACCGTCTCCTCTGTCCGTGCTGTCCGTGTGAGCGCCCGTGGTGACGGGCGGTGCCTGCGGCAACAGCGCGGGGTGTCCGGAGATTCCCGGCGTCCGCTCTCCGCTGTGACAGTGGTCAGATGCCGGGATGCCGGGATGCCGTCCTCCGTGCTGCGTTCCGGCGTCCCCGCGCCTACGCTCACCCCGTGCTGCGTATCACCGATGCCCGGACCGGCGAGCCCGTCGAGGTTCGCAGGGTGCTCACCCGCGTTCACGCCCATGTGGAACGGGGGGATACCTCCGCGCTACGGGTACTGCTGGTCGCCGACGTCCTGGCGCGCGCCTTGGAGCTGGACGGCATCCCCGTTCTTCTCGTCGCCGACCCGGGTGCCGAACTGCGGGAGCGCGCCGACCGCCTCGGCATCCGGCCGACCGAGGCGCCCGCGACGGGCGGGGGGCGCCAGGTGCTGCATGTGGGCGCCTTCGGAGAACCCGTGGGCGGCGTCGAGGCCGTGGTCGAGGTCGCGCCGGTGACCGGGGAAGCGGACGAGGGCGATACCTCGGACGGTGCCCTGCGGCTCGCCCTCCTTGCCCATGCCCGCCGGACCCCGGTACATCTTGACGCCACCGCCTTGACCGAGGCGGACGCGCTGCTCGATCAGTGGCGCAAGGCGGTGGCCGACTGGGCTAGACGGCCGTCGAAGCCGGTTCCCGAGCACGTACGACAGGCCCTGCGCGCCGCCTGGGAGGACGACCTCGACGTACCCGGCGTGCTTGACGTCCTGCGGGACGTGGAGGGGGTGGACGGTATGCCGGGCGGCGCACGGTTCGAGTCGTACGCCTACGCGGACCGGCTTCTCGGCCTTGAGCTCACCCGCGAGATCGGAGCATCGGCATGAGCGCGCGATCCGGAGGAGCCGGCCCGCTGCGCAGACTCGTCGTGCTGCGGCACGCCAAGTCCGCCTGGCCGGTGGGCGTGCCCGACCACGAGCGGCCCCTGGCGCCGCGCGGCCGCCGCGACGCCCCCGCCGCCGGCCGGGCACTCGCCGAGGCGGATTGCCTGCCCGACCTCGCCCTGTGCTCCACGGCCGTACGGGCCCGGCAGACCTGGGAGCTGGCCTCCGCGCAGTGGGGCACGCCGCCACCCGCACGGCACGATCCACGGCTGTACGCGGCGGATGTGCCGGAGTTGCTCGACGTGGTGCGCGAGGCGCCCGACCAGGTGCGCACCCTGCTGCTCGTCGGGCACAACCCCGGCCTGGAGGAGCTGGTACTGGACCTCGCCGGGGACGCTCTCGACGACGCGCTGGATGACGTACGGACGAAGTTCCCCACCTCGGCGATCGCGATCCTCGCCTGGCACGGCGACTCGTGGGCCTCGCTCGCCCCGGGCACGGCACTCCTGACGGACATGATCGTGGCCCGGGGGAAAAAGAAGGGGAAGAAGGAGGCCTGACCGGGCACCTGACCGCCCCGGACGAGGCCCGGCGCTCAGGCGTCCCGGACTGCGCATAGGGTGGCCGGATGCAGGACGAGTACCGCACCGTCGCCCGCGCCGGCGTGCACGAGACCGAGGTCAACCGCTCCCGGTTCCTGTGCGCGCTCGCCCCGGCCGCCACCGAGCAGGAGGCCCAGGACTTCGTCGCCGCCGTCCGCAAGGAGCACGCCGACGCCACGCACAACTGCTACGCGTACGTCATCGGCGCCGACGCCGCCGTCCAGAAGGCGAGCGACGACGGCGAGCCCGGCGGCACCGCGGGCGTCCCCATGCTGCAGATGCTGATGCGACGGGACATGCGGTACGTCGCCGCCGTCGTCACCCGCTACTACGGCGGCGTCAAGCTGGGCGCCGGCGGCCTCATCAGGGCGTACGGCGGTGCCGTGGGCGAGGCGCTGGACGCGCTCGGCAGCATCACGCGCCGCCGCTTCCGGCTGGCCACGGTGACCGTCGACCACCAGCGCGCCGGCAAGGTGCAGAACGACCTGCGCGCCACCGGCCGCGAGGTCCGCGACGTCCGCTACGACGAGGCCGTCACCATCGAGATCGGGCTCCCCGACGCCGACGTGGACGCCTTCCGCGCCTGGCTCGCCGACGCCACCGCGGGCACGGCGGGGTTCGAACTCGGGGGAGAGGCGTACGGGGACGCGTGAAAGCGCCCTAGGCCTGACCTAGGGGGTGTGGTGCTCGCACGACGTGCATCGGATCGGCCGGGTTGGCCCGGTCAGTTGGTGGATGCGTTCCAGCCGGTAGGTGAGCGCTCGCACGCTGAGGGCCAGCCGACGCGCCGCCTCGGCCGCCGTGCAGCCCGACTCGAAGTACGCCTCCAGTGTTCGTAGCAGGGGTTCGGCGCCGCCGCGGGCGTCGCGCAGGGGGCTCAGCACGAGGTCGGCCATGGCCTGCCGGTCGCGCGCGAGCACCGGATGGACGAGCAGGTCGGCGGCGTGCGCCACCGGCGCGTCGAGCGCCAGCCGGTCGGCGAGTTCGAGCGTGCTCAGCGCCTCCTCGTAGGAGTGGACCACCCCGCCCGCGCCGGGCTGAGGGCGCCCGATGGCCACGCGGCTGCCGTGCGTCGCCGCGTGCGCCTGCTTGGCGAAGAACGCGAGCACCTCGTCCTGGTCGCCGGGCGCGATGCAGATCAGCTCCGGCGTGCTGCCGGGCCGACTGTTGTGCCTTCCCACACCCGTGTGAACAGCATGGGCAGCGGGGCGGAGGGCACCGCAGCCAGATGTGACGTCGACCGGTGCTCCCTGGCCAGCGGCAGCAGACCGAGCTTCGACGCCTCGATCGGAAGGCGAGGCGGCTTTCGCTCCTGCCATGCCCCCGGCAGGAAGAGGGAGCGGCCCGCTCGCGGCCGGACGGCCCGCAGCACTCGGCCCGACGTGCCCAGCTCGGCCTCCGCTGCTTTGAAGCGACTGGGCTTCCACCCGGTCCACGCCTTGACATTGCGGTCTGACGGGTCCGGCAGTGCCAGCAGCATCAGGTAGAGCGACGCGGCGTCCTCGCCCAGCCCGAAGGCCTTGGCGCACTCGTCGACGAGACGAGGCACGGACCGCGCGGGGTCCTGTTCCCATCCCGGGGGCCGCTCGCCGTCGGTGACCAGGTGCTCTCCGAGCGCGGCGAAGTCGTCGCTCAGGAGCAGCCGCAGGTCCGCGAGGGCGGGCAACCCGGAGGGGCTGGGCAGCCACTGAGAGGGCAGTACGGAGTCGAGGTAGGCGTCCAGGGTGTCCAGCAGAGGATCATCGGGCCCCTTGAGCGCGGCAGGGTCCACACGCAGATGACGCATGTCGTACACCGTGTCGGCCACCTCCGTGATCGCCGGATGAGCGGTGAGTGCCTCGGTGGAAGGGGGCGGCCCCATCAGGTAGTTGCTCTGCAGTGAGAAGAGTGTGAGCGGGCCGGGGGCCGAGGCCCGTTCCTCGCACAGCCGGGATATCGCCGCGCCGACCGCGGGGCGCAGTGGGTCGCCGGCCGGGGTGCGGTAGGCGAGCCAGGCGGCGATCCGCGGCAGGGCCGGCAGCTGCGGTTCGCCCACCAGGCCGGCGCGGTGGGGAGCCAGGCAGTGCGCCCCGGCGGCGAGGCGGCCGAGGAGGGCGGGTAGCCGCAGGTGGGGCCACCAGCCCTGGGCGCCCCGGCGCCGCTGCCGCGCGAAGGCCGCCTCGCCCTGGGGCGGGAGTGTCTCCTTGATGGCGAGCGGCAGGAGCGCGGTGGGTACGGGCAGAGGGCGGCCCAGCTCCTCCAGCCACCACTCGGCGGCCCGGTCCACGTCGGGGCCTTTGGTCCACAGCTGCTCGGGATCGTCGGGAAGGAGTTTGTCGTAGAGAGTGGTGAAGAACGGGGAGCCGAGCGCGGAGGTCAGTGCGGCAACCGCCTGTTCCGCCTCCTTCTGCCGGATCTTCCAGGGCTCCAGGTCGGTGGAGTAGTGGCCGGAGAGGTAGTCGTCCTCCTCGTCCAACTGGTAGGGCGCGCAGGGGACATATGCGGTCAGCAGCACGGCGGCCTCCGCCGGGGAGAGGCCCAGCCGCTCGGCGAAGGCTCCGGCGAGCTCCGGGCGGGCCGGTGCCGGGCCGTGCTCGCGGTACAGCTCGGCGAAGCGCGCGAACCAGCCGCCGGGACGCGCCGGCTTCAGTACATGGGCACGCGTGAGCTTCACACCCGCGGAAGCCAGTGGACCGTCCTCGGGGAAGGCGCCGTCGGGGGAGTACTCCCACAGCGTCCGCCGGGGGTTTCTGCCTCCACCGGTCAGGACGAAGGCGACGGACGTGGCCGTCCGGAAGGCCTTCCCGGGTAGCGGAGCGTTGATGTCGGTACGGTCCTCGGGCACCTCGCAGTGGACGATCCGCCAGCGGCTCGGCTCACCGGTGACGAAGGGGTGCGCGGCGTACATCATCAGCGACCGGGCCGCCGAGCCGTCCGCCCTGGAGGAGACGGCGCACAGGGCGAGTGCCGCGGCGCACGCGTGGGTGCGGCGGAACCGGCCGTCGCGGGGCATGCGGTCGAACGTGGTGGTGGCCTGCGCCAGATCGCCTCCCCAGACGGCGGTTCCGTCCTTCGCGAGCTTCATCATCTGACGGCTCACCTGGTCCTCCGGCTCTTCCGGACGCGCGTCGCCGGTCGGCGCCATATCACCCTCGCCGGGGGTGAGGCGGCGGACCAGCCGCTCCAGTCCCGCACGGCAGTTGACGGCCATGACCAGGGAGCGAGCGGCCTGGCTGTGCATCGGCTCGCCCAGTTGCGGCAGCGCTTCGAGGATCGGCCCGCGATTGGGTCCCCGGACACCCTCACGCTCGACGTAGTAGGGCTGGAGCCTGGTCAGCGACTCCTCCACCTGCGCACGCGAGACGGTGTCGGGCAACTCCTCCATGAGCAGCGGCATGACGTCCACCGCCGCGAACTCCGAAGCCGCGTCCGTGTCCTTCAGCAGTAGGTCCACCGCCACGCCCACGTGTACGAGACGGCCGAGCAGCAGGACCAGCTCCTCGAAGTCGACCCCCGTGCGCAGCTTCGCCCGCTCGCGGCCGAACCAGGCGCGGATCTCCTCGTGCCCGATCGGGTTGTCGAACAGCTGAGGGATCCGCTCCCAGCCCTTGGTGTCGTGCGGCTGGTACCAGGCGTTGGTCGCCAGGTCCTTGGTGGTCATCTCCAGGTCGGCGCGCACCCGTTCCCTCAACTCGCGGGCGAAGCGCTCGTCCGCCTGCAGGTACGCCAGCTCCGGCCGACGGCTGAGCTGGATGTCGTAGAGCTGCGACGGGCCGAGGAGCTCCGGTGGGTCGGCGACCGGCGCTCCGTGCTCCAGCAGCAGGTCGATCAGGTCGAGAGGTGTCTTACCGTAGGTGCGTTGGCCGATTCGCCGATAAGGGAACTCCACGGGCACACCGTCGGCCGCCAGCTTCGGCGCGATCCTCTCGGCGATCTCGTACATGTCGGGCCAGGTGCCTTTCCTGCCGCTGTTCGCCACGACGCACGCGGACAGCCAGGCGGCAGCCTCGCCGACCGGCAGCCCCGGGACCTCGCCGGTGAGCAGCGCCAGCGCACCGGTGCGCTCCAGCAGCTCCCGCCACAGCCTGGAGCCGTCGTCGAACGGGGGAGGACGCAGGCTCAGCACCTGGCGTACGGCCTCGGGGGCGTGTGTGCCCAGCAGGTCCACGGCCGGGCCCTTGAAGCAGTCGGTCCAGAACTTGTCGTCGTACAGCGAGACACCGCCGACCGCGAACATCTCCCCCAGCAGGGTGGCCAGTTCCCCCTCGGGTTCGAGACCGGCGGCCCTGGCGAGCTTGCGCACATCGACGGCCAGCTGTGGGTACACCTCGGACGACGCCTGGAGGCGGCGGATCACCACCCTGCGGAAGCGCGAGAGGTCCGACTCGGTCGCCACTCCCTTGACAGCCAGCTCGCGCGCCCAGGCCCGCAGGGCCGTGGCGGAGAGGGCCTTGCCCTCGGCATACGTGAGGTACCGGCCCAGCAGCCACTCCTTGTCGACCTTGCGCGCCTGTACCCGCTCGGCGGTGCGGGCGCGCCCGAACCAAGCGGCGGCTGCCGGAAGCTCGCCCTGCCGCAGGGCAAGGTCGGCCATCTCGTCGAGGAGCGTGATCAGCAGCGCGGGAGCCGACTCCTCCAGGCCCTGGAGGACACTGTCGATGTCGGTCTTGTAGACGACACTCCACTGGCTCGTGCGTTCTTGCAGGAGCAGGAGCTTCTCGGTCGCCAGCTCCTCAAGGCCGGGGTGGGCGGCGATGAACCGCTCGGGGAAGGGGAGCGCTCCGTCGGAGGGGTCCGGTATGCCGGTGGAGAAGCAGCCGTCCGGCTCCCAGAGCTGCCCGCGCATCAGGTGGTCGCGGTACGGGATGAGCTGTTCGGGAAGCAGCTGGGTCAGCGTGCGGCCGTCGAACCCGGCGTACGTACGGGCCCACAGGCCGCCGTCACCCAGCTCGTCGGTGAGCTCGACGGACTCGGCCTCCAGCGCTTCCCGCCACAGCGGGTCCGCGTCGGCCAGGGCACGCGGCACGCTGACCCCGGCCGGCGCCCACTCACGCGCCTGCAGACGGCACGCCTCACGGTGCTTGCGCAGATGCGTCCGTGCCTTCAACAGGGTGACGAGCCCGGGAGCACCCGCGAGCGCGTCGGGAAACCTCTTGAGCCTGCGCCCCTGAGGATTGCGGTAGACGACCTCCAGATGATCCGTCAGTTCCGCGGTGTACCCGTCCTTTTCCACACGCCTGCCCATACGTCGGCCTTCCCCCGTGGTGCTGGTCGATGATCACACGCTACGCCGTGCCACTGACACTCCCTTCGGGAGGCAACCAGGTGTCGATGACGGCTGTCAGCTCGTCGCGGTCGGTGAAGACGTGTCCGCTCATACCGGTGGCCTGCGCGGCGCGTACGTTCTCCTCACGGTCGTCGACGAAGAGGAAGTCGGCCGGGGCGGCCCGCATGGCGACGACGCAGTGATGGAAGGCCGCTGGGGCCGGCTTCGCCACTTTGATCTTCCCGGAAAGGGCGACGTGATCCAGATTGTGCAGCCAGGGCTGCGCGGCGAGGAAGGCGTCCGCGTGGTCCGAGGGGATGTTGGACAGCAAGGCGACCTCGGCGACGTCGCGGAGGGACTGGACGTAGGCGACCATCCGGTCGTCGACGCGTGACCAACTGTCGATGTCGGTGAGGCGCAGTTCCTCGATCGTGTCGGCGTCGACGGACAGGGACAGCCGTCGCAGTACGGCGGTCCAGTACTCGGGCGCGGACTGCCGGCCCGCGTCGTAGAGCGGGCGGCAGGCCCAGTAGGCCGTGGTGAAGGCGTCGGTGGGTACGTGGCAGCGGGCGGCCATCTTTGCCAGGGCGCCCGGGCGTTGGTGGCGGGCGATGACCCCGAAGAGGTCGAACAGAACGATGTTCCGGTTGGTGGACATGGTGGTGGGCTCCTGCGGATCCGAGGGGCGTTCAGTGGTTGCATGCCGCCATCTCGCGCGTGCGGTCGGATCCCGTGCGCAGGACTCCTGCGGCCACGGCGGTGATCGTACAGAGCAGGGTCAGCAGTAAGAAGGCGTGGTTCAGGGCGACGAGTTGGGCCCGGCCGCGCTGAACAACTGCGGGACACAGCCGGACAGCCCCAGACCGAACAGCGCCAGCCTGTGAACGCGGCCCATGTCCACGGGGCATCGTCGCCGCGAAGGTGCCATACGCGGAGGCGGCTGACGGGTTGCCGACCGATCCCTGACGCTTCGGCGTCCGTGATCACCCGAGCGGTGGGCGCGGCGCGGCGTAAGAGATGCGTCAAGGCCGTCGGAGTCGCCGTAAGAGGGCCGTTAAGGGCGCTTGAATCCGGTCGGATGGCGGGTTCTCTGTACTGGTCCGATCCGTTCTCGAACCTCATCCAGGAGCTTGCGATGGCCGATGTGGCCTTCGTCGTCGTCACGATCGCGGTGTTCGCGCTGGTGGCTCTCGTCGCCAAGGGGGTGGCGAAGCTTTGACTGCCGAGAACACCATCGGTCTCGTCGTGGCCGTCGCCCTGCTGGGCTACCTCGTCCTCGCCCTCGTCTTCCCGGAGAGGTTCTGAGCCGCCGCCATGAGTTCCGTACTTGCTGACGTGCTCGTGGTGACCGCGCTGATCGGCGCGCTCGCTCTCGTGCACCGTCCCCTCGGCGACTACATGGCCGCCGTCTTCCAGTCCGAGAAGCACCTGCGGGCCGAGAAGTGGATCTACCGCTCCGTGGGCGCCAACCCGGACGCGGAGATGCGCTGGCCCGCCTACCTGCGCGGAGTGCTGGTCTTCTCCGCGGTGAGCGTGCTGTTCCTGTACCTGCTGCAGCGGATCCAGGGCAAGTTCCCGCTGTCGCTCGGCTTCAAGCCGATCACCCCGGACCAGGCGTTCAACACGGCCGCCTCCTTCGTGTCCAACACGAACTGGCAGTCGTACTCCGGCGAGGTGGCGATGAGCCACGTCACCCAGACCATGGGCCTGGCCGTGCAGAACTTCGTCTCCGCGGCCGTCGGTATCGCCGTCGCGGTGGCGCTGGTACGCGGATTCGCGCGATCCCGCACCGGTGATCTCGGCAACTTCTGGGCGGACCTGGTGCGCTGCGTCATCCGCATCCTGGTCCCGATCTCGGTGGTCGCCGCCGTGATCCTCATCGCCTGCGGTGCCGTCCAGAACTTCGGCGACATCCACACCATCACCACCCTGACAGGCGACAAGCAGGCCATCAGCCCGGGCGCGGTCGCCTCCCAGGAGGCCATCAAGGACGTGGGCACGAACGGCGGCGGCTTCTTCAACGCCAACAGCGCCCACCCGTTCGAGAACCCCAACGGTTTCACCAACTGGCTGGAGATCTTCCTGCTGCTGGTCATCCCGTTCTCGCTGCCGCGCACCTTCGGCAGGATGGTCGGCAACGTCAAGCAGGGCTACGCGATCGTCGGCGCGATGGCGACCATCTGGTTCCTCGGCGTGATCGCCGTGACCTGGATCGAGTATGCCCACCCGGGCACCGCCTCCCAGCTCGCCGGCGGCGCCATGGAGGGCAAGGAGCAGCGCTTCGGCGAGGGCAACTCCTCGCTGTTCGCGGTCTCCACGACCATGACCTCGACCGGGTCCGTGAACTCCTTCCACGACTCCTTCAGCGGCCTTTCCGGAGGCGTGCTGCTGCTCGGCATGATGCTGGGCGAGATCGCGCCCGGCGGCGTGGGCTCCGGCCTGTACGGCATGTTGATCATGGCGATCATCGCGGTGTTCATCGCGGGGCTCATGGTCGGCCGTACGCCCGAGTACCTGGGCAAGAAGATCGGCACCCGTGAGATCAAGCTGGCCGCCTGCTACATCCTCATCACCCCGACGCTCATGCTGATCGGCACGGCGCTGGCGATGGCGCTGGGCAAGGGCGAGTCGTCGATGACGAACATCGGCGCGCACGGCTTCTCCGAGGTGCTCTACGCCTACACCTCGGCCAGCAACAACAACGGCTCGGCCTTCGCGGGCTTCGCGGCGAACACCGAGTACCACAACACGATGCTGGGCCTGTGCATGGTGCTGGGCCGCTTCCTGCCGATGGTGTTCGTGCTGGCGCTGGCCGGGTCGCTCGCCGAGCAGAAGCCGGTCCCGCCCACGGCAGGAACCCTGCGCACCGAGAAGCCGCTGTTCACCGGCCTGTTGGTGGGCGCGATCCTGATCATCACCGGTCTGACGTTCTTCCCGGCCCTTGCCCTGGGCCCGTTGGCCGAGGGGTTGGCGTGATGACGACCAACACGCAGAAGACCGACGCAAAGAAGACCGATGTAAAGAAGCAGGACTCCATGCCCACTCCCACCCTTGCGCCCCACCAGGACGCGCCCACCGGGCACAAGCCCGACGGGCGGGTCGGCGGAGGGCTGTTCGACCCCAAGCAGCTCGTCAAGTCGCTGCCGGACGCCCTCCGCAAGCTCGACCCGCGGGTGATGATCAAGTCGCCCGTGATGTTCGTGGTCCTCGTCGGCTCAGTCCTGACGACGGTCTTCTCCTTCAAGGACCCGGGCGACTGGTTCGGCTGGACCGTCAGCGCCTGGCTGTGGCTGACCGTGATCTTCGCCAACCTGGCGGAGGCCGTCGCCGAGGGCCGCGGCAAGGCGCAGGCCGACACCCTGCGCAAGGCCAAGACCGACACGGTCGCGCGCCGGCTGCGGGGGGACGGCTCCGAGGAGCAGGTTCCGGGCACCGACCTCAAGATCGGCGACCTGGTCGTCTGCGAGGCCGGCGACATCATCCCGGGGGACGGCGACGTCATCGAGGGCGTGGCCTCCGTCGACGAGTCGGCGATCACGGGTGAGTCGGCTCCGGTCATCCGGGAGTCCGGCGGCGACCGCTCGGCTGTCACCGGCGGTACGAAGGTCCTCTCCGACCGCATCGTCATCAAGATCACGACGAAGCCCGGTGAGACCTTCATCGACCGGATGATCAACCTGGTCGAGGGTGCCGCGCGGCAGAAGACGCCGAACGAGATCGCCCTGAACATCCTGCTGGCGTCGCTGACGATCGTCTTCCTGCTGGCGGTGGCGACGCTGCCGCCGTTCGCGGACTACGCGGGCAGCCACCTGTCGCTGGTCGTGCTGGTGGCCCTGCTGGTCTGCCTCATCCCCACCACGATCGGTGCCCTGCTGTCCGCGATCGGCATCGCCGGTATGGACCGCCTGGTGCAGCGCAACGTACTCGCCATGTCCGGCCGCGCGGTCGAGGCCGCCGGTGACGTCTCCACGCTGCTGCTCGACAAGACCGGCACCATCACGCTCGGCAACCGCCAGGCCGCCGAGTTCGTGCCGGTGAGCGGGACGACGGAGGCCGAGGTGGCCGACACCGCCCAGCTGTCGTCGCTGGCCGACGAGACGCCCGAGGGCCGCTCCATCGTCGTACTCGCGAAGGAGAAGTACGGGCTGCGCGAGCGCCACCAGGGCGAGCTGGCGCACGCGGAGTGGATCGAGTTCACCGCGCAGACCCGTATGTCGGGTGTGGACGTGGACGGCAGGAAGGTCCGCAAGGGTGCCACGGCCTCCGTTCTCGCCTGGGTGCGGGAGGAGGGTGGCACCGTCGCCGACGACGCGGACACGATCGCCGACCGCATCTCCGAGGCGGGCGGCACGCCGCTGCTGGTCGCGGTCAGGGACGACCGGGGCGCCCGCGTCCTGGGTGTCATCCACCTGAAGGACGTCGTCAAGGAGGGCATGCGGGAGAGGTTCGAGGAACTGCGCCGCATGGGCATCAAGACGATCATGATCACGGGTGACAACCCGCTGACCGCGAAGGCGATCGCCGAGGAGGCGGGCGTCGACGACTTCCTCGCGGAGGCCACTCCCGAGGACAAGATGGCCCTCATCAAGCGGGAGCAGGCCGGCGGCAAGCTGGTCGCGATGACCGGTGACGGTACGAACGACGCGCCCGCGCTCGCGCAGGCGGACGTCGGCGTGGCGATGAACACGGGTACGTCGGCCGCCAAGGAGGCCGGCAACATGGTCGACCTCGACTCCAACCCGACCAAGCTCATCGAGATCGTCGAGATCGGCAAGCAACTCCTCATCACCCGGGGCGCGTTGACGACGTTCTCCATCGCCAACGACGTCGCGAAGTACTTCGCGATCATCCCGGCGCTGTTCGCGACCGTGTACCCGGGCCTGGACAAGCTCAACATCATGGGCCTGTCCTCGCCGGACTCCGCGATCCTGTCCGCGGTCATCTTCAACGCGCTGATCATCATCGCGCTCGTACCGCTCTCGCTGAAGGGCGTGCAGTACCGGCCCGTCAGCGCGGACAAGATGCTGCGGCGCAACCTGACGATCTACGGCCTCGGCGGGCTGATCGCGCCCTTCATCGGCATCAAGATCATCGACCTGCTCATCTCGCTCATCCCCGGGATCGGCTGAAGGACATGAACACATCTCTCGCAAGCTCCGCACGCATGGTGTGGGCCTCCCTGCGCATGCTGCTCCTCCTCACCGTCGTGACCGGCATCGCCTACCCGCTGCTCGTCACCGGCATCGGCCAGGCCCTGTTCCACGACAAAGCCAACGGCTCGATGGTCGAGGTCGACGGCAAGGAGGTCGGCTCGAAGCTGATCGGCCAGAGCTGGAACATCAAGGGCACCGACAAGCCGGACCCGAAGTGGTTCCAGGGCCGCCCCTCCCACAGCGGCTACGACCCGCTGGCCACCGGCTCCAGCCAGCTGGGCGCGAGCGACCCGACCCTCGTCGAGAACGTGAGGGCGGCGAAGAAGCAGGTCGCCGAGTTCAACGGCGTACCCGAGTCCGAGGTGCCCAAGGACGCGGTCACCGGCTCGGCCTCCGCCATCGACCCGCACATCTCCCCGGAGTACGCGGACGTCCAGGTCGAGCGGGTGGCCGAGAACAACGGACTGACCGTGGCGCAGGTCCAGAAGCTGGTCGACGAGCACACCGACGGCCGCACGCTCGGCTTCATGGGCGAGCGGCACGTCAACGTCCTGGAGCTCAACATCGCGCTCAAGGAACTCGCGGCGAAGAGCTGACGGGTTGACGCGAACCGTGCGGGAGCCGACGGCCCGGGACACCTCCCGGAGCCGTCGGCTCCCACCGCCAGCCGGCCCTCACGGGCTGTTCCGCCCCCGCGCATGACAGAAGGCGCACACCGATGACCCGGGTGCTGGTCGTGGAGGACGACCCCCAACTCGTACGCGCGCTCGTCATCAACATTCAGGCCCGCCACTACGGCGTCGGCGCGGCCCCGGACGGCGCCACGGCCCTGCGCCTGGCCGCCGCCCGCCAGCCCGACGTGGTCGTCCTCGACCTGGGCCTGCCGGACATGGACGGCGTCGACGTCATCCAGGCCCTGCGCGGCTGGACCAGGGTGCCGATACTCGTGCTGTCCGCCCGGCGGGCGTCCGACGAGAAGGTCGCCGCCCTGGACGCGGGCGCCGACGACTACATCACCAAGCCGTTCAGCATGGACGAGCTGCTGGCCCGGCTGCGCGCCGCCGTCCGCCGTACGGAAGCAGTGCCGATCGAACCCGAGATGACGCTGGTCACGGCGGACGGGTTCACGATCGACCTGGCCGCGAAGAAGGTCCGGCGCGCCGGACGCGACGTCCGCCTCACCCCGACCGAGTGGCACCTGCTGGAGATCCTGGTGACCAACCCCGGTCGGCTCGTCACACAGAAACAGCTGCTCCAGGAGGTGTGGGGCGCGTCCCAGAGCAACAAGACCAACTACCTGCGGGTCTACATGGCCCAGCTGCGCCGCAAACTGGAGGCAGACCCGTCCCACCCCCGCTACCTGATCACCGAGCCCGGAATGGGCTACCGCTTCGAGGGATGAACATGGCACGCGGCAAGCTTCGGATCTATCTCGGTGCGGCACCGGGCGTCGGCAAGACGTACGCGATGCTGTCGGAGGCGCACCGGCGGGTGGAACGCGGCACCGACTGCGTGGTCGCCTTCGTCGAGCACCACAGCCGGCCGCGCACCGAGGTGATGCTGCACGGGCTGGAGGAGATACCCCGCCAGGAGTTGGAGTACCGCGGCAGCGTCTTCACGGAGACGGACGTCGACGCGGTGCTGGCCCGTCGTCCCCAGGTCGCCCTGGTCGACGAACTGGCCCACGCGAACATTCCGGGCTCGCGCAACTCCAAGCGCTGGCAGGATGTCGAGGAGCTGCTCGTGGCCGGCATCGACGTGATATCAACCGTCAACATCCAGCACCTGGAGTCGCTGGGTGACGTGGTGGAGTCGATCACCGGCATCCGCCAGCAGGAGACCGTCCCGGACGAGGTGGTGCGCCGGGCCGACCAGGTCGAGCTGGTCGACATGTCGCCGCAGGCCCTGCGACGCCGTATGGCGCACGGCAACATCTACAAGCCCGACAAGGTGGACGCGGCCCTCTCCAACTACTTCCGCCCCGGCAACCTGACCGCATTCCAGGTCGGTGCCGATGCCGACCACCACACGGGAGAACTCCCCGACGCCGAGCTGCGCCGGCGCGGCGGGGTCGGTGCAGTCCGCGGCGGCGGCGTGGGTCGGCTCGTCGCCGACCTTCTGGACGAGGCCGGCGTCGGCGTCGATGCCGAGCACGTCCCAGCCGCGTCGCATCAGTTCCGCCGCCACGGACTGTCCGAAGCGGCCGAGCCCGATGACGGCGACTCTGGAGTCGTGGGCCGGGCGGCGGTCGGCGGCGGTGCGCCGATGCCGTTGTGTACGCAGGAACTTGAGACGGTCAGCCAATGACGGGTCGCTCCTCGGGCAGGGGGTAACGGCGGTCGCGCTGCCGCAGGACGAGCGCGCTGGCGAGGGTGATGGGGCCGACGCGTCCGATGAACATCAGGACGATGAGCGTGAGTTGGCCCGCCGGAGGAAGGTCCGCGGTGATGCCGGTGGTCAGTCCGACCGTGCCGAAGGCGGAGACGGCCTCGAACAGGACCGCCTCGGCCGACTCCTCGCTGACGGCGAGCAGGACCAGCGTGCCGACCATCACGAAGCCCACGCCCAGCAGCGCCACGGTGAGGGCCTGGCGCAGGGTGGCGCCGGAGATCCGGCGGCCCATGATGTCCGCGTCGGCGCGCCCGCGGATCTCTGGCGAGGGTGGTACCGGCGATTCCCAGCAGCACCCGGCGGATACCCCCGACACCCAGACCGCGGGTTTCCGTCTCCGCCTGCGTGGTGAGCTGGGTCCGCAGTCGCAGCCGACCCGAGACGAGCAGGGCCAGCAGCGACGCGAGCGTCATGATGCCGAAGCCGCCGATCTGGATCAGCGCCAGGACCACGCCCTCGCCGAACGGTGTCCAGTGGCTGCCGGTCCCCACGATGGAAAGGCCACCGCTGAGCGCACCCGCCGAGGTGAACAAGGCGGTCAGCACGCTCGTGCCCCGGCCGGGCGCGGTGGCGGCAGGCAGCGTCAGCAGGGCCGTACCCAGTACGACGACGAAGGCGAAGCCCCACACGACACCGCGGGTGGGATGAACGGCCAGCCGGGACCACCGGGCCCGAGTCGCACCCACGGCCACCAGCCACCTCCGATGTCCCGACGCCACACTTCGGCCGTGGCCTGTCGCCTTGCACGGCCGTGGAAAGCGGCCGCCCTGGCCCCCAGCATCCCCGCCCGAACCGGTGTACGGAACGCGGCACGGCGTCAAGAAGGTGTCGGAATCCGCCGATGGGTGAGCTACCGCCCGGCTTGCGATACCGGGTCAGTGGGCGGCATGCGTTAGCGTGGCGGATGTTGACAGCGAGCCCCGTGCTGGTTCGTGCTGGTCTTGGAGGGGCAGTAGGGGTGAACGTGCGGTTCGGGGCGATTTCATGAAATTGCTGCACACGTCCGACTGGCATCTCGGCCGGGCGTTCCACCGGGTGAACATGCTCGGCGCCCAGGCCGAGTTCATCGGTCACCTCGTCACGACCGTGCGCGAGCGCGAGGTGGACGCGGTGGTCGTGTCGGGGGACGTGTACGACCGCGCGGTGCCCCCGCTGGCGGCGGTCGAGCTCTACGACGACGCCCTGCACCGCCTGGCCGAGCTGGACGTGCCCACGGTGATGATCTCCGGGAACCACGACTCGGCGCGCCGCCTCGGCGTCGGCGCGGGCCTCATCGGACGGGCCGGGATCCATCTGCGGACCGCGCCCTCGGCGGCCGGCACCCCGGTGATGCTCACCGACTCCCACGGCGATGTCGCCTTCTACGGGCTGCCGTACCTCGAACCCGCCCTGGTGAAGGACGAGTTCGGGGTGGAGAAGGCGGGCCACGAGGCGGTGCTCGCCGCCGCGATGGACCGGGTCCGCGCCGACCTCGCCACCCGCGCGGACGGCACCCGTTCCGTCGTCCTGGCCCATGCCTTCGTCACTGGCGGCGCCCCCAGCGACAGCGAGCGGGACATCTCCGCCGGCGGCGTCTCGGCCGTGCCCGCCGGTGTCTTCGACGGCGTCGACTACGTGGCACTGGGCCATCTGCACGGCAGCCAGACCATCACCGAACGCGTGCGCTACTCGGGCTCCCCACTGGCGTACTCCTTCTCGGAGGCCGACCACCGCAAGAGCATGTGGCTGGTCGACCTCGGCGCCGACGGCTCGATCGAGGCCGAGCGCGTCGACTGCCCCGTCCCGCGCCGACTCGCCCGCATCCGGGGGCGGTTGGAGGAGCTGCTCGCCGACCCCGGGCCGGCGCGCCACGAGGACGCCTGGGTCGAGGCGACCCTCACCGACCCGGTACGCCCCGCCGAGCCCATGGCCCGGCTGTGCGAGCGCTTCCCGCACACGCTCAGCCTCGTCTTCGACCCTGAGCGCGCCCCCGGCGACCCGGACGTCTCCTACGCCAGGCGCCTGGCCGGCCGCGACGACCAGCAGATCGCCGAGGACTTCGTGGCCCATGTGCGCGGCACCGGACCCGACGAGCACGAACAGACGGTGCTCCGGGACGCCTTCGACGCCGTACGGGCCGACGAGACCGTCCGGGAGGTCGCCCGATGAACGGCTCGTACTCCCTGCGTCGGTCCGGCACGGAAGAGGCCCGATGAGACTGCACCGGCTTGGCACCGAGGGGCGCCGATGAGACTGCACCGACTCGACATCACCGCGTTCGGGCCCTTCGGCGGTGCCCAGTCCGTCGACTTCGACGACCTCTCGGCCGCCGGCCTCTTCCTGCTGCACGGCCCGACCGGCGCCGGCAAGACCTCGGTCCTGGACGCCGTCTGCTTCGCGCTGTACGGCTCGGTGCCGGGTGCCCGCCAGAGCGGCCAGGGCATGATGCTGCGCAGCGACCACGCGGCGGCCGAGACGCGCACCGAGGTCCGCCTCGAACTCACCATCGCCGGACGTCGGTTGGAGATCACCCGGCAGCCGCCGTGGGAGCGTCCCAAGAAGCGGGGCGCGGGCACCACGGTCGAGAAGGCACAGACCTGGCTGCGCGAGTACGACGCCGCCACGGGAGCGTGGAAGGACCTCAGCCGCTCCCACCAGGAGATCGGCGAGGAGATCACCCAGGTCCTGGGGATGAGCCGGGAGCAGTTCTGCCAGGTGGTGCTGCTGCCGCAGGGCGACTTCGCGCGCTTCCTGCGCGCCGACGCCGAGGCGCGTGGCCGGCTCCTGGGCCGTCTCTTCGACACGCACCGCTTCGCCGCGGTCGAGAAGCGCCTCGTCGAGCGGCGCCGGGAGACCGAGGCGCGGGTGCGGGAGGGCGATACCGAGCTGCTCGCCGACGCCCACCGTATGCAGCAGGCGGCCGGGGACGCCGTGGAGCTGCCCGACCTGGCGCCGGGCGACCCGGGGCTGGCCGAAGCCGTCCTGGGCTGGGCCGCCGTCGCCCGCAGCACCGCCCGCGAGCGGCTGACGATCGCCCACTGTGCTCGCGCCGCCGCCGAGTCGGCGCAGGCCGCCGCCGAGCGCGTACTGGACGACGTACGCGAAGTGGCGCGGCTCCAGCGGCGGTTCGCCGAGGCGCGGAAGCGGGCCGGCGTGCTGGAGGAGGGCGCCGACGCCCACCAGGAGGACCGGGCACGCATGGAGCGCGCCCGCAAGGCGGCGGTCGTGGCTCCGGCGCTGGAGCTGCGGGACGAGGCCGAGACCGAGCACCGGAGTGCGAGCACGGCCGAGGGACAAGCGCGTGCCGAACTGCCGCGGACCCACGCCGACGCCGATGCCGCCGGGCTCGCGACAGCCGCCCGCAGGGCCGCGGAGGAGCTGGGCGGCCTGGACTCGGCCCGGCGTGCGGAGCGGCGGCTCGCCGAACTCGTCGCCGAGCGCGACGAGTTGGCCGACGAGGAGCGGGCCGACGAGGACGTCCTGAGGGACGCCGAGGACTGGCTCGCCGGGTGGGAGGCGACGCGTGCCGCGCTGCAGGTCCGTATCGAGGCGGCCCAGGAGGCCGCCACCCGCGCCGAGCAGCTCGCCGTACAGCGCGAGCCCGCCGAGAAGCGGCTCGGCGCCGCGCGCCAGCGCGACCAGCTCGGCCGCGACACCGACGACGCCCAGGCGCGTGTGCTCCAGCTGACCGAGCGCGCGTTGGCGGCGCGCACCCACTGGCTCGACCTCAAGGAACAGCGCCTGCAGGGCATCGCCGCCGAACTCGCCGCCGAGCTCGTCGCCGGCGAGCCGTGCGCGGTCTGCGGCGGCACGGAACACCCCGAACCGGCCCGGAAGATCGCCGGGCACGTCGACCGCGACACGGAGGAACGGGCGCTCGCCGCGTTCCAGCGGGCCGACGAGGAGCGCGGCGAGGCCGAGCGGCGACTCGGGCTCGTACAGCGGGCGTTGGCGGCCGCGAGCGCCGAGGCCGGGGACACCCCGACCGAGCAACTCGTTCTTATAGCCGAGGAGTTGGAGCAGCAGTACGGGGAGGCGCGGCAGAGTGCCTCCGGACTGCACCGCGCGCAGGAAGCCCTGCTGCACGCCGAGCGGGAGCGTGACCGGCGGACCGCCGCGCGACAGGAGGCGGCGGTCAGGGCGGCGACCCGCGACACCCGGCGGGACGCGCTGGAGCGGGAAAGAGCCACGCTGGAAGGGGAGTTGACGCAGGCGCGCGGCGATGCCGAGAGCGTGGCCGCCCGTGCCGCGCAGCTGGAGCGGCAGGCCGCACTGTTCACCGACGCCGCCGACGCCGTACGTGCCGCCGCCGACACCGCGCAGCGCCTCAAGGACGCCGACGCCCGGCTCGCCGACGCGGCCTTCCGCGCCGGGTTCGACACCCCGCGGGCGGCGGCCGCCGCGCTCCTCGACGACGCCGCCCACCGGGACCTCCAACGGCGGCTCGATGCCCGGCAGTCGGAGGAGGCGGCGGTGCGGGCCGTGCTCGCCGAGGCCGACACGGCGGCCGCCGCCCAGCAGTCGCCCGCCGACCTCGCGACCGCCGAGCGGGACGCCGAGGCCGCCGCCCGGCGGTACCGGCACGCCGTGTCCGCGTGGGACGCGGCCGAGCGGCGCGTAACCGAACTCGACCGGCTGTCCGCGCGGGCGACCGCATCCGTACGACGACTCGCGCCGCTGCGCGAGGAGTACGACCGCGTCGCCCGCATGGCCGGACTCGCGGCCGGCACCTCCGCCGACAACGAGCGCAGGATGCGCCTGGAGGCCTACGTCCTCGCCGCCCGCCTGGAACAGGTCGCCGCCGCCGCGACCGTACGGCTCCAGCGCATGTCCTCCGGCCGCTACACCCTCGTCCACTCCGACGACCGGGCCGGACGCGGCCGCAGCGGGCTCGGGCTGCACGTCGTCGACGCCTGGACCGGCCGGGAGCGGGACACGGCCACGCTCTCCGGCGGCGAGACGTTCTTCGCGTCCCTCGCGCTCGCCCTGGGCCTCGCCGACGTCGTCACCGACGAGGCGGGCGGTGTCCGTCTCGACACCCTCTTCATCGACGAGGGGTTCGGCAGCCTCGACGACCAGACCCTCGACGAGGTCCTCGACGTCCTCGACTCGCTCCGCGAACGCGACCGCAGCGTCGGAATCGTCAGCCATGTCGCTGACCTGCGACGGCGCGTCCACGCGCAGCTGGAGGTCGTGAAGGACAGGACGGGGTCGGTGCTGCGGCAGCGTGGTCAGTGACCCAGGGGCCGCCGGGGGAGCGGTGAGGAGTACACGACGCTGGTGGTGACGGACCCCAGCGCGCCGATCTTGCCCGAGACCTCCTCCAGATGGCGCATCGAACGCGCGGCGACCTTGATCACGAAGCAGTCGTCACCCGTGACATGGTGCGCCTCCAGGATCTCGGGGGTGACGGCGACGAGGTCGTGGAACGGCTTGTAGTTGCCGTTGGGGTAGCGCAGGCGGACGAACGCGAGGATCGACAGGCCGAGGCGCTCGGGGTCGACGACCGCCGTGTACCCCTGGATGACACCCGCCTCCTCCAGCCGTCGCACCCGCTCGGTCACGGCGCTCGCGGACATCGACACGGCACGGGCGAGCTCGGCGAAGCCGGCGCGGCCTTCGCGCTGGAGGACCTCCAGGAGGCGCCAGTCGGTCGCGTCGGGCACGTACGGGGGATTCGCGGTCATGTCCGATGGATAGCAGGGGAATCACCGGCCGATCAAGGTTCAGGCCGGGGAATGCCCCTTCAGGAAGAGGGTTGCCGATCGTAGATTTCTGGTCAGGGAAACAAGGAGTTCCGCGAGGGAGAGGCCAGCTCATGAGCGTCACCACCACGTCCGCAGTCCACCCCGTCCTGGGCGTCGCGCCCGCCGCCCCGGCCGAGGCCGCCGCGTACTTCAGGGCCAGCCTGGTCTTCCACTCCGACGTGGACGACGTGGCCGCCGCCCTCGCCACTGACGGCGACCCCGGTTTCGTCGTCCTCGACTCCCGCTCCACGGAGTCCTGGGAGCAGGGCCACATCCCGGGCGCGATCCACCTGCCCACCGCTCTCATCCCCGAGCAGGCGGAGCAACTCCTCGACAAGTCCGTGCCGGTCGTCACCTACTGCTGGGGCCCCGGTTGCAACGGGGCGACCCGCGCCGCCCTCGCCCTCGCGGAACTCGGCTTCCAGGTCAAGGAGATGCTCGGCGGCTTCGAGTACTGGGCCCGCGAGGGGTATGAGTACGAGACAGGGCAGGGCCGTGAACGGCGCGACGCCGACCCGCTGACCACGCCCTTGGACGCCGAGAACTGCGGCTGCTGACATTCTGTCAAGAATTGAGCGGGGGTGCCGAGTTCGCGCGCAAGGCCGCCGTGTAGCTTCTGGGCATGGCTCGATACGCGGAGACGGCGGTTCCAGGTGCGGTGCGGTGGGTGGAGTCGAGCGGCGGTCCGCTCATAGCGATACCGGAGGCGGTACTGCCGTTCTGGGCGGGCGCCGACGGCGACGAGACGTCGTCCGACCACGACCGCGCCTGTGACGTCGAGGGATACGTCGGGCTCCTGCCGGTCGGGGACACCCGCGCCCTCGTCCTCGGTGACGAACCCGCCGCCACCGCGTACCTGCCGGAGCACGGCACCTTCGTACGCCGGCACGCGGCCGACGCCGATGCCGGAAGCCTTGTTGACGTAGCGGCCGCGCTGGAGGCCGCCGTGTGGGGGCCGGAGATGGAGTGGCGGGTTCCTGGGCCGGTCGTTCTGTTCGACGCCGCCTGGCCCGGCAGCGCCTCCCGGCAGACGGACCACATCCGGGTGGATCTGACCCCCGGCCAGTACGGGGTCCGCGCCGCGTATGTCTCGACGGGACCGGAGACGTGGCTCGGCCTGGTCCGGGTGAGACCACGCACGAGCTGACTGCGCACGAGCTGAGCATGGGCGGCGGCCGGGCCCGGCCGCGGGCGTGGGCCCGGCCGGCGGCGTCACAGCTGCGACAGCTCGTCCACCAGGTCGTCCAGTCCCAGCGAGCCCTGCGACAGGGCCGCCATGTGCCAGGCCTTGGTGTCGAAGGCGTCGCCGCGGCGCTGCCTGGCCTTCTCGCGGCCGAGGAGCCAGGCACGCTCGCCCAGCTTGTAGCCGATGGCCTGCCCGGGGATGGTCAGGTAGCGGGTCAGCTCGCTCGCGACGTAGTCCGAGGGGCGGCTGCTGTGGGCGTCGAAGAACTCCTCGGCCAGCTCCGGCGTCCAGCGCTCGCCCGGGTGGAAGGGGGAGTCCGCCGGGATCTCCAGCTCCAGGTGCATGCCGATGTCCACGATGACGCGGGCCGCGCGCATCATCTGCGCGTCGAGATAGCCGAGCCGCTCCTCCGCGTCCCTGAGGAAGCCCAGTTCGTCCATGAGCCGTTCCGCGTACAGGGCCCAGCCCTCCGCGTTGGCGCTGACGCCACCGATCGTGGCCTGGTAGCGGGACAGGTCGTCCTTGACGTACACCCACTGCGCGAGCTGGAGGTGATGGCCGGGAACGCCCTCGTGGTACCAGGTCGAGACCAGGTCGTACACCGGGAAGCGGGTCTGCCCCATGGTCGGCAGCCAGGTGCGGCCCGGGCGGGAGAAGTCCTCCGTCGGGGCCGAGTAGTAGGGGGCCGCGGCGCTGCCGGGCGGGGCGATGCACGACTCGACCTTCTTCACCGGCTCGGCGAGGTCGAAGTGCGTGCCGTCGAGCGCCTCGATCGCCTCGTCCATCAGGGACTGCAGCCAGACGCGGACCTCGTCGACGCCCTCGATGTGCCGGCCGTGCTCGTCCAGGTGCGCCAGCGCCACCCACGGCGTCTCGGCGCCGGGCAGGACCTTCTCCGCCCCCTGCTTCATCTCGCCGAGCAGCCGATGGAACTCGGCCCAGCCGTACGCGTACGCCTCGTCGAGGTCCAGGTCCGCACCGGTGAAGTAGCGGGCCAGCCGGGCGTAGCGCTCCCGGCCGACCGTGTTCGGCTCGCCCTCGATCGCCGGGGCGTACACCTCACGCATCCAGTCGCGCAGCTCCGCGACAGCCCGCGTCGCGGCCCGGGCCGCCTCGTCGAGCTCGGCGCGCAGGGACTCGGGGCCCGCCGACGCGAAGTCCTCGAACCAGCCGCGCCCCGACCCGTCCGTGTCCGCCCACTCGGTGAGCTGCTCGATGAACGTGGCGGTCGGCCGCGGACCCGCGTAGAGCTTGCGGTCCAGACCGAGCGCGAGCGACTCACGGTAACCGGCGTACGCCGCCGGCACCGCGCGCAGCCGCTCCGCGATCGCCCTCCAGTCATCCTCCGTCTCGGCCGGGGTGATGGTGAAGACCTCACGCACCCCGTGCGGCGGGGTGGCCAAGTTGCCGACCGTGCGCAGGCCCTCGTCGGCCTCGTGAACCGCCAGCTCCGCCGTCAGCCGCTCCCGCAGCAGCCGCGCGCAACGGCGCTCGACGTCACTGTCCGCCCCCGGCCGCCGTTCCGCTTCGTCGAGCCGGGCGAGCGTCGACCGAATCAGCTCCGCGACGGCCTCCAGGCCCGCCGGGGAGAGATCCGGCAACTTGCTCGAACTCTCCTTCACACCGAGATACGTACCGGTCAGCGGGTCGAGGGCGATGAGGTCGTCGACATACGCGTCGGCGACCTGCCGGGGCAGAAGACTCTTGGTGTCAGCCATGCGGACAATCTTGGTACGCCGACACCCCGAACGTCAGCTGCTTAACGGGGTATGAGCCTTACGCCGCCGGGATTCAGCTCAGGGCGTGATGGGAAGGCGCGGCCCCGCGCCCTTGAAGGGCCGGAGGCCCTAAAAGGGCGCGGGGAACTGCGCGAGCAACCCAACACAACCCGCAGTCGTGACTGATCCGCACCCCTACGGCGCTTCGACCCGGCACTCCCCAAGCCGCTTCGCGGACATCGGCTCCAGCCCCGCCGTAATGACCAGCGTCCCCTCCTCGATCTGATAATCAAGCGGCAACCCCAGCCCCCGCATCGCCGCCACCATCCCCGTGTTGGACGACTGCGTCACCGCGTACACGTTCTCGCAGCCCGTCTCGACCGCCATGGCCACCAGCCTGCGCAGCAACTCGCTGCCGATGCCGCGCCGCTGCCAGTCGTCCTCGATGAGCAGGGCGATCTCCGTCTCGTCGCCGTCCCAGAGGAGATGGCCGAGGCCGACGAGGCGCCCGGAGGCCGTCTGCGCGGCGAGGGTCCGGCCGAAGCGGGGGCTGAGCAGGTGCTTGAGATACCGGTCGGCGTCGCCCACGGGACCGTGGTATCGCATGCTCAGCGCGCGCGGCGAGCACCGCTCGTGCATCGCCGTCGCCGCCGAGAGGTCGTCCTCGTCGGCCCGGCGCACCGTGATGTCGTTGCCCTCGGGCAGCGTCAGTACGTCCTGGCTGCGCGGGATACGGGGCCCCAGACGTGCGTCCAACTCCACCAGGGCCCGCGCCCGCGCGAACTCCGTCGGCGTGAACGGCAGATACGGCCGCTCCACCGTGATCACCCCACCCTCCGGCGCCCGCAGCCGCATCAACGTGTCCTCCAGCGCCCCTTCGACCGGGGCGCTCTCCGCGGGGGCGGGCAGCGAACGGATGGTGCAGCGTCCCAGCAACTGCCGTAGCGCCAACGGGAGTTCCGCCGCGTCCAGCGCCGTACGCGTGGCCAGGCCGAGTACCCGGGTCGGCGCGTCCACCAGGTCATGGGCGTCACCGCGCTCGATCCAGGTCCCGGTACCGGCCGCGTGCGCCACCGCCCGGGTGATCTCGGAGGCCGCCAGCGCCTCGGGCGCGCGCAGCAGGAACTCGTCCACCGTGCCCTCGGCCAGCGGATGTGTCTGCAGGCTCAGAATGTCGACCCGGAGACCCGCCAGCGCCGAGCACAGCGCCGCCAGCGAGCCCGGTTCGTCCTTCACCGTCGTCCGCATCCGCCACAGCGCGGTCGCCCCGGCCATCGCCTCGGCGTCCGCCCCGGACGGCCCGGCCTGCTGCACCTCGGGGAGCGGCGGCCGGGCGTCGGTATCGTTCGTCGGCGGCGCGTGACCGTGGCGGCGTGCCCACCAGATGTGGAAGCCGGCGGTCGCCAGCAGCACGGCCGCCGAGATCACCAGCAGTGCCGGACCGTCGGGTCCGTGACCGATCAGGTTCGCCACCGCGTCGGCCACCGCCACCGCCGTGAACAGCGCGGCGAGTTCGACCACGTCCCGCCGCCAGTGGTGTACCGGGCGACCGTTCCTCGCCCGCGTCACATCAGACATGTCTGGAGTCATGTGACCACTGTGAAGGAAGCGTGTTGCGTGATCACGAACGCTCTGTGACTGATCGGTAAAAGCATCGTTCCGCACCTTTTGTTGCGGTTTGTATGACAGGCGGATTTCCTGCCGCGACGTGCCCCTTCGGTCCGCCGCCAGATCGAGGTCGGGCAGCTCCCCGTGTGCCCCGGACCGCTCCACTCACTCGGCGGCGACGGCCAGCAGGTCCCCGAGCCCACGGATCGGCGTCTTCGCCTTCCGCTCGCTGTCGAGTTCGGCGAGCAGCCGCGGCAGCATCGCCCGCAGCACCGACCAGGCCGTGCCGTACGCCACGCAGAGCCGTACGGCCTTATCCGCTTCCCCCTCCTTCTCGGCGAGCGACGGAAGGCGCGAGAACTCCGCCCCGGTGTCCTCGATGACTGGCTGCGACAGGTCGCGCAGGATCCGGCCCGCCACGAGCTCCGGCTGCCCCGGCACCATGGCCAGCCAGTGCCGCCACTCCTCATCGCCCCAGTGGCGGCAAGCGGACGCCCCAGCCGCTGGAACGCCGAAGGGAACAACTAGCTCCGGAACTCCGGCAGTTCACCGAACTCGACCAGAATCCTGGGTTCGTCCGTGCGGGTGCACCGGTGGGGCGGGGACGGTACGTCGGTCATCAGCCGCGCGGCCAGCCGTTCGCCCTCCGTCGTGCCCAGCTCCCGCGCGGCCACCGCGGCGGCCGCGAGCGCGGTCCTGTCGTCACGACGCACCCGCAGCAGCGCCTGCGCGAAGTCCGCCGCACCCGGCCGGACATCCAGCCGCCGGTACTCGTCGAGCCGTGCCACCAGCTCCGCCGCCTCCAGTTGCGCGAGGCCTCCCGGCACGGCCCACGGCCGCTGTGCCGGAGTGCCGACTACGCCACGCCGGAGTGCCGTCTGCGCCCGCCCGTCACTGCCCGACGAGCCCCGGCTGGAGCACCTTCGTGTACAGCACGGTGCCGTCCTGCTCGCGCAGTCGTACCGTCAACTCCCCGCTGTCGCCGTCGATGTCGACCTCGCCGAAGAACTGGTAGCCGCCCGCGGGCGGCACGTTCGCGGTGGTCGGCGCCTTCACGAAGACCCGCTCGGGGCCGAAGGTGTTGTCGAGGGCGTTCGCCGGGAACGCGCCGGCGTTGAGCGGGCCGGAGACGAACTCCCAGAAGGGCTCGAAGTCGGTGAAGGCGGCCCGTGACGGCTGGTAGTGCTGGGCCGAGGTGTAGTGCACGTCGGCCGTCAGCCACACCGTGCCGGTGATCTTCTGGTGCTTGACGAACCGCAGCAGTTCGGCGATCTGGAGCTCCCGTCCGAGCGGCGCGCCCGGGTCGCCCTGCGCCACGGCCTCGATGTTCGGCTTGCCGTCCCCGGTGTCCGGTACGAGCAGACCGAGCGGCATGTCGGCAGCGATGACCTTCCATACCGCCCGCGACCGGGACAGCTCCCGCTTGAGCCACTCCAACTGCTCGGCGCCGAGGATGCCCTGGGGGTCGGTGGTCTGGGTGCCCGGCGAGTTGGCGTTGCGGTAGGTCCGCATGTCCAGCACGAACACGTCGAGCAGCGGGCCGTGGCGCAAGACCCGGTGTACACGGCCTTCCCGGGCGCCCGGCCGCAGCGTGGAGATGGGGAAGTACTCGCCGAACGCCCGCTGTGCCCGCGCCGCCAGTATGTCGACGCTCTTCTCGGTGTACCGGGCGTCGGTGAGGGTCTCACCCGGGTACCAGTTGTTGGTGACCTCGTGGTCGTCCCACTGCACGATCGACGGGACCTGGGCGTTGAACCGTTTGAGGTTCTCGTCCAGCAGGTTGTAGCGGAAGTTGCCCCGGAACTCGGCGAGCGTCTCCGCGACCTTCGCCTTCTCCTCGGTGGTGACGTTTCGCCAGGTGCTGCCGTCGGGGAGCTTCGCGGTCGCCGCGATCGGCCCGTCGGCGTAGATCGTGTCGCCGCTGAACAGGAAGAAGTCCGGGTCCAGCTTGCCCATCGCGTCGAAGATGCGGTAGCCGCCGAAGTCGGGGTTGATGCCCCAGCCCTGTCCGGCCAGATCGCCGGACCACACGAACCGCACCCCGTCGCGCCGCTTCACCGGAGTCGTACGGAACGTGCCGGTGACCGGTTCGCCGGTGCGGCGCGGGTCGTCCGGGTCGGCGAGCAGCACCCGGTAGTGGATCTGCTCGCCCGCCGGCAGGCCCCGCAGCCGCGTCGTACCGGTGAAGTCCGTGTCGGCGCCGAGCAGCGGGCCGTGGAATCTGCGCGCGCCCCGGAACGACTCCGTGGCGGACGCCTCGACGATCATCCGTGCCGGACGGTCCGCACGCACCCACACCAGGCCTGAGTGCGCGCTCACGTCTCCGGTCTGCACACCCCAGCCGGCTTTCGGCCGACCCGACAGGGCGAAGGCCGGTGCCGAACCGAGCACGGTGGAGGCGGGCAGGGACAGCGCCGCCGAGGCGGCGAGCGAGCCGCGCAGCACGCTGCGGCGGCCGGGCAGGGAACCCGAGGGACGGTGTGACATGAATGCGCCTCCAGCGACGGATCCGGCCAATGTGCAGTATCACAACTACTGGTGCGCCGCAGCGCACACGGAAACCACAAGTGAACAACTGACCGCGCCGAGGAGGGAACCGATGTGCGAACGCGGGCGCGTCGCCCCTGAGGGGAAAGCGTCCGCAGTGTGTCAGCGACTGCCGTCGAGGATCACCCGGGCGACGAGAGCGGGGTCGTCGTTCATCGGGCAGTGGCCGCAGCCGGGCAGATGGACCAGGCGGGCCCCGGGGATGACGTGCTTGGCGCGCACGCCCTGACGGCGCAGGAGCAGCCGGTCCCGCGTGCCCCAGGCCACGGTGACCGGAAGCCCCGGGATGTCGTCGGTGAACTGGACGGTGGCCCCGGCCCGGAGGGTCTCGTCGAACCCGGTGGCCCGCGCCAGCGCGAGCGTCTCGGCGACCACCGCCTCGGGCGCACGGCGGCCCGGGCGGGCGTAGATGGTGCTCGTCAGGGCCGTACGGCCGACCGCCGAGCGGGACAACTGCTCGACCAGGGGGAGTGGCAGCCGTCGCGAGATGTGCCGCATCGAGAGCAGGATGCCGAAGGCGTAGCGCCGCTCCGTCTCGTTCCAGAACCCGGCCGGGGAGAGCGCGGTGACGGACCGTACGAGTTTCTCGCGGCCCAGCTCCAGGGCGAGCAGACCGCCGAGGGAGTTGCCCGCCACATGGGGGCGTTCGAGTTCCAGCGCCTCGCAGAAGGCGGCGAACACAGCGGACGTCGTCGGCAGGTCGTACGCCAGGCCGGCGGGCAGCCCGGGGGACGCGCCGAAACCGGGCAGGTCCACGGTGATGACCTCGCGCTCGGCCGCCAGGATGTGGGTGACCGGGTCCCAGGCCTGCCGGTGGTGGCCGATGCCATGGAGCAGGAGCAGCGGTTCGCCGGCGCCCTCGCGCGCGTAGGAGACCGTCACGGACCGCGGGCCGAGCGGGGAGGGAACGTTGAAGCTGACCGTGGCGGACATGGTGCGACTCCTCGTCTGTGAGGGTGGGGCGCGCTGACGTACGGCATTCGTAGACAGCTTGTCAGCAACTGCTACCGGCGGGTAGTCCCCGACGGTAACAAGCCCACTGGACACCGCCGTACGCCTCGGGATGGGATGGAACGGTGACCACAGAAACCGTGACCGACGTCTTCGAAGAGCACCGCCCCGTCCTCATGGGAGTCGCCTACCGCATGCTCGGGCGGGTCGCCGACGCCGAGGACGTGGTCCAGGAGGCCTGGCTGCGCTGGTCCGCCGCCGACCGGACCGACGTGCGCGAACCCCGCGGCTATCTGGTCCGCGTCACCACCCGGCTCGCCATCGACCGGCTGCGCCAGGTGCAGTCGCGCAAGGAGGCCTACCCCGGTCCGTGGCTGCCCGAGCCGTACGTCACCGAGTACGGGGACATCGTCCCGGACACCGCCGAGCGGGCCGTGCTCGCCGACACCGTCTCGCTCGCCGTGCTCGTCGTCCTGGAGTCCCTCTCGCCCCTGGAACGCGCGGTGTTCGTGCTGCGGGAGGCCTTCGGATACCCGTACGCCGAGATCGCCGCCATGCTCGACCGCGCCGAGCCCGCCGTCCGTCAGCTCGCCGGGCGGGCCCGCAAGCACGTGGACGAGCGGCGGCCGCGCTACGACGTCGACCCGGTCGAACGCCGCGAGCTGACCGAGCGGTTCCTCGCGGCGGCGGCCGGCGGCGACCTCGACGACCTCATGTCGCTGCTGGCCCCCGACGTCCGCCTGGTGGCCGACAGCGGCGGCCTGGCCAAGGCCCCGGTGCGTGTCATCGAATCCGCCGACAAGGTGGGACGGTTCGTGTACGGCGCGTCCCGCCAGGGCATCGCGGACGCCACGTTCCGCTTCATGGAGATCAACGGTGGCCCCGCCCTGGTCGTCCTGTCCGGCGGCAAGGTCGACAGCGTGTTCCAGCTCGATGTCGTCGACAGCCGTATCCAGTCCATCTACCTCGTGCGCAACCCCGAGAAGCTGCTCTCCCTGCCGGTCGACGAGTAGACCGTCGGGGCGCGCCGGGGGTTGGCGGATTGGTCTTGACCAAGGGTGGGGGCCGCCCTATGGTCGCAAGAAAGTGCAACAACCTTTAATAAACAAGGGCGCTAAAAACGCCGCCGGGCCACGGCGAAGCAGCGGAGGACAGGGTGGGGACCCAGCAGCTCGAATCGGTGCCGGAACCTAAGTACTGGCACCTGAAGACCGTGCTCAGTGAGGCATTGGACTCCGAGTTCTCGGTGGGCGAGATCCTGCCCAACGAACGTGACCTCGCGGCCCGCTTCGGCGTCGCCCGGGCCACCCTCCGCCAGGCACTGGAACAGCTCGAACTGGAGGGCAGGCTGCAGCGCCGGCGCGGCGTCGGCACCACCGTGGCCCCGCCGCGCGTGGGCGTCGCCGTCGGCGGCGAACAGCACGCCTGGCCGGGCACCATCGGTGACGCCTGGCAGGCCGTCGACTGCACGGAGGCGGCACCTCCCGCCGCCGTGGCCGACATCCTCGAGACCCTGCACGGCGAGCAGGTGCACGTCGTACGCCGCTCCCGCATGTCCCACGGCCAGCCCGTCGCCGCCGAGCTGCTCTACATCCCGGCGGATTCGGTGCCCGCCCTCCCCGCCATAGACGCGCCCTCCGGTGCCGCACGCGCGCGTGCGGTGCTGCGCGAGCTGCAGCGCCTGGAGCTGGAGGGCCAGGACCGCTCGGTGGAGCTGGGCTCCGCCCGCGCGGACGACGCCAAGGAACTCGACCGGCTGCCCGGCGCGCCCGTCCTCGTCGTCACCACCCGCTTCTTCGCCGAAGGACGCACCGCCGCCGTCTCCCTGGCCACCTACCGCGCCGACACCTGCCGCCTCACCTTCGGCGACTCGGGCGGCGTCGAGATCCACCACGGCCCGGAGCGCCGCGCCTCCTGACGCCGCCGGCCCCCGCCACAAGCCCGCACCCGCCGCGCCTCGGTCCTCCGGGGCGCGGCGTTTTGCTGGGTCCCGGGCGAAGCCGGTGGTCCGACGTCGGCTCAGCGCCGTGCCGTCACCGTGCTCTCCACCGCGAACAGCTGTTCCTCGACATGGTCCAGGGCCAGCCGCAGCGCGCCCATGGCGACGGCCGTCTCGCCCAGCTGGGAGAGGGCCACCTGGGGCGGGCGCAGACAGTAGCGGGCCAGTTCGTGCCGCAGCGGATCGAGGACGTCGTCGATGCCGGTCGCCCAGCCGCCGACGACCACCAGTTCGGGGTCGAGGGCCAGCACGAGAGCGGCCACGTCGTGGACGAGCCGCCGTATGAAGCGGTCGACGGCCGCGCGCGCCCGCTCGTCGCCCTCGCGCGCGTGCTTGAAGACCTCGGCGACCGCTTGCTCGTCGAGCGGATGCAGCGGTTCGCCCGTGGTCGACAACAGCGCCTCCGGGGTGGCCTCCCGGCCCAGCAGATGCAGCGCCCCGATCTCCCCGGCCGCACCGCCGTAGCCCCGGTGCAGCCGCCCGCCGATCAGCGACCCGGCGCCCGGGCTCAGCCCCGCCAGCACGAACACCACGTCGTCGGACTCGGTCGCCGCGCCCTGCCAGTGCTCGGCGACCGCCGCCGCGTTGGCGTCGTTCTCGACCAGCACCGGGCACTTGAAGGAACGGCTCAGCCGCTCACCCAGATTCAGCCCCGTCCACTCCGGCAGAGCCGTGCACAGGCGTACGGTGCCGTCGGCCTCCACGATGCCGGGGCTGCCCACGCCGACCGCGCGCAGCGAACCACGGGAGACTCCCGACCTGCGGAGCAGCTCCGCGACCGTCGAGCGGAGCCGCTCCAGCCGCTCGTCCGCCGCGGCCGTCTCGGAGACATCCTTGGACAGCGAGCCCAGCATGCGCCCGTCGAGGTCCGAGAGCAGTGCGGTCACCCGGTGCGAGCCCAGGTCCACCCCCAGCAGATGACCTGCCTCCGCCCGGAACCGGTACCGCCGCGCCGGCCGCCCCTGCCGCCGTGCCGCACCCTCCTCGGCGGCCTGCTCGACCACGAGCCCGGCCTCGACCAGGCCCTCGACGACACCCTCGACCGTGGGCCGGGACAGCCCGGTGACCCGCGTGATCTCGGTGAGCGTCGCCCGGTCCGTGGCCCGCAGCGCGTGCAGCACCACCGCCGAGTTGATTCTTCGGAGCAGAGAAGGATCCCCGCCGGTCAGCCGCCCCAACGTCCGTCCTCCCAGCTCGCGCGCACATTGGCCCGGATCGTACTCGTCAGGGCGACCCGCGGCGAGTGCCTGCTGCACCCGACCTGCGACCTCCCCGACAAGGCGGGCCAGGTGATCCTCCACGAGGGGTCCGCAGCGTACGGCGCCGGGACGCGTGACGCTCCGCCAATTGTCAGTGGTGCCCGCTTTACTGGACAACATGAGCATCGCGCAGCACCTCGCGGTCATCGACCGGCTGTGCTCCGAGGACTATCCGGCGGAGCCCGGCCGGTCGGACGTCGGCACGGCAGGACCCGGCTATCACCTCGCCGAGTTACAGACGAGCGGCGACTTCTGGGAGGACGACAGCACCGGGTGGGAGGAGACCGAGGATCAGTACGAAGCGGACCGGGACGCCCTGTCGCAGCTGCTGGCCGAGCGCTGGGGAGCGCCGGACGTGTTCAGCCTGTGGAGCGTCCTCGACCGGTCCATGGAGGGCGAGGACATACCCGAGCCCTGGGGGGTGCTCGGCAGCCACGTCCCGAACGTGCACCTCTGGCAGGTCGACGGCCGCTGGGTCGCCCTCGGTGTCTCGCAGTGGGACAAGGAGCTGCCGTTCCAACTGGTCGCGCTGATAACGGAGATCGCCCCGCCGTGACGGGCTGACCCTCGACCACGGACCCCGCCGGTCAGCTCGCCGCCACCCGCAACCGCCCGAACTCCTCCGCCATCGTCGCCGCCGTCCAATGCGCGTTCAGCCCGCTGGGATTGGGCAGCACCCACACCAGTGACTCCCCGATGGTCCGCTCCTGCGGTCCGACGGCGGCCTTGCGATCGCCAAAGGCGGCCCGGTACGCGGTCACCCCCACCACCGCCAGCCAGCGCGGCCGCAACCGCTCGACCTTGGCGGTGAGCAGCCACCCGCCCTCGGCGTACTCCGCCGCCGTCAGCTCATCTGCGCGTGCCGTCGCCCGGGCGACCACGTTCGTGATGCCGAGCCCGTACGACGGCAACTCGTGCTGCTCGGACGGCTTCAGCAGGCGGGGCGTGAAGCCGGACAGATGGAGGACGGGCCAGAAGCGGTTGCCCGGGCGGGCGAAGTGGTGGCCGGTGGCCGCCGTCATCAGGCCCGGGTTGATGCCGCAGAAAAGGACCCGGAGGCCGTCCGCGACGACATCCGGCACCAGCCGGTCGCGGGCGGCCTCCAGTTCGGCCTGGGTGAAGCGCGTCAGAGGATCGCTCCCGGCGTGTAACCGGCGGCCTCCGGGCGCTGCTTCACGATCTCCTCGATCCGGCCGACGACGACGCCGACCTGGTCGGCCGCGGCGCCCGTGAAGGACAGCTTGTCGGCCATGAGAGCGTCGAGCTGAGCACGGTCCAGCGGGATGCGCTCGTCGGCGGCGAGCTTGTCGAGCAGTTCGTTGCGCTCGGCACCCTGCTCGCGCATCGCCAGCGCCGATGCCACCGCGTTCTCCTTGATCGCCTCGTGCGCGACCTCACGGCCGACGCCCGCGCGCACGGCGCCCATCAGCACCTTGGTCGTGGCGAGGAACGGCAGATAGCGGTCCAGCTCCCGCGCGACGACGGCCGGGAAGGCACCGAACTCGTCGAGGACGGTCAGGAAGGTCTCCAGCAGACCGTCGAGCGCGAAGAACGCGTCGGGGAGCGCCACCCGGCGCACCACCGAGCAGGACACGTCGCCCTCGTTCCACTGGTCGCCGGCCAGCTCGCCGGTCATCGACGCGTAGCCGCGCAGAATGACCATCAGGCCGTTGACGCGCTCGCACGACCGCGTGTTCATCTTGTGCGGCATGGCGGAGGAACCGACTTGGCCGGGCTTGAAGCCCTCGGTGACCAGCTCGTGCCCGGCCATCAGCCGGACCGTCTTGGCCAGCGACGACGGAGCCGCCGCCAGCTGCACCAGCGCGGTCACGACCTCGTAGTCCAGCGAGCGCGGGTAGACCTGGCCGACGGAGGTGAACGCCTGCGAGAAGCCCAGGTGCCCGGCGATCCGCTGCTCCAGCTCGGCCAGCTTCGACGCGTCCCCGCCCAGCAGGTCCAGCATGTCCTGCGCCGTGCCCACCGGGCCCTTGATGCCGCGCAGCGGGTACCGGCCGAGCAGCTCCTCGACCCGGCCGTACGCCACGAGCAGCTCGTCGGCGGCGGTCGCGAACCGCTTGCCGAGGGTGGTGGCCTGCGCGGCCACATTGTGCGAGCGGCCGGCCATGACCAGCTCGCCGTACTCACCAGCGAGCTTGCCCAGGCGGGCCAGCACTGCCACCGTACGGTCGCGCATCAGCTCCAGCGAGAGCCGGATCTGCAGCTGCTCGACGTTCTCGGTGAGGTCGCGGGACGTCATGCCCTTGTGGACGTGCTCGTGCCCGGCGAGGTCGTTGAACTCCTCGATCCGCGCCTTCACGTCGTGCCGCGTGACCTTCTCGCGCTCGGCGATGGAGGCCAGGTCGACGGTGTCGAGGACCCGCTCGTAGTCGGCGAGGGCGGCGTCCGGCACCTCGATGCCGAGGTCCTTCTGGGCCCGCAGCACGGCCAGCCAGAGCTGCCGCTCCAGCCTCACCTTCTGCTCGGGCGACCAGAGCGTGGCGAGCTCGGCGGAGGCGTAGCGTCCGGCGAGGACGTTGGGGATGCGGGGCTTGGCTGGCGCAGAAGTCACGTAGACGGATTCTACTGGCGAATCGTGCAGGTGAGCGCAGCGGGCCTCTTCGGAGGAACCTATGAAGGGCCGCGAAGGGCCTACGAGGAGGAGCCCGGGGCGTCGGCGATCTCCGCCAGGATGTCCGCGTGGCACAGCTCGGGCGCGCACCAGCAGGCCAGCGTCTTGCCGCGCAGCCCCGGTACCAGGGCCAGCAGATCGGGGTCGGCGAGCAGGTACTCCCGGTACTTGGCCATGACCTCGGCCCGCGTCCCGTCGCGCTTCTTCTTGGCGGTGTCGTACTGGAACGGGTTGTACAGCGGGTGCTGCGGCAGGTCCCAGTGGCCCCTGGTCCAGCGGCGGCCGACGTACACGACGTCGTCGGGGGCGCTCTCCAGCCGGGGGCCGAAGTCGTGGATCCGGCCCTTCAGATTCATCACGGTGGTGGACACGCGCGCCTCCCGGTACGACGGGCCTGCCGCTACGACGGCTCCTTACGCTACTGGCCCCTCGTACGGCAGCAACTCGGGACGCTTGGCCGGCAGACCGTCTCCGGACGGTGTGACACCCAGGTCCCCTTCACGTAGTGAAGGGGGCGCGTACGGCAAGGGGGGCGGCGCAATCCGAGCACCAAGGAGCACCACCCCCGATGGCCGTCAAGCCTGAACTTGCGGGAGGACGATCGCCGCCGAGAGCAGTCCACCGACACGCAGGAGGCCTCCGGGCGTCGCTGGGCCGACCGCAACGGCTACACCGTCCGTCATGTGTGGGTAGACCTGGCGTCCGGCTACAAGGCGGATGCCAAGCGTCCCGACTTCGACAGGGCGCCAGCAGCGCTACGGAACCGTGAGACCTCGGCGCTGTGGTGCCACATGGTGGACCGGTTCTCTCGCCAGGGTGCCCGTGCTGTCCTCGACGTGATCGACCCGGCAGACGGCACGGAGCCCGGCCGCCTGATCTTTGAGTACGACAACCTTGACTCCGCGAACGAGCGAGACAAGCGCTGGATCTCGAACCGGGCGATGGACACCAAGGAATACAGCGATCAGCTTTCCGCGCGTACGAGGGACACCAAGCAGCAGCGGGGAGACGGGCAGTGGGTTACGGCTCTCGTGCAGGAGATCTTCCGGCGGGTGAGCGCCGGCGAATCTGCGCGGACGATCTCCGGTGACCTGAACGCGCGAGGTATTCCGGGGCCGTCCGGGGGCGCGTGGCAGCACGCAGCGATTAGCCGGACCATCTCGCACCCTTCCTACGCGGGATGGCAGGTGATCAAGGAGGGGCGGCGGCTCGTCGCCTACCGGAACGAGGCAGGTGAGCGCGTCAGCCTGGGCACGAGCTGGTGGATGAGGCTGGCCAGCGGCATGCACAGGGCGTGGCGGCGGGCAAGGTCCGTCCGCTGGCTGGCGACGGAACTCCGGGCCCTGGCAAGGCGTCTCACCTCCTCACGGACCTGCTGCGCTGTGACGGGTGCAAGCTCGCGATGACCTTTCGTGGGCTCTCGTACAAGTGCGAGAAGGAGCGGGCGTGCGGCATCTGCACGGCCCCAGCGGCCGCGTACGCCGAAGCACTCGAACGGGAGGTCGTCGGCTGCTGGCTCAACGTCGTCATGGCGCTGGAACCGACCGACGCCCTGGCGGTCAAGATCGCGGAGCGCTGGATGGCTCTGACGCTCCCCGAGGAGACCGAAGAGGCAAGGGGAGCACGGGAAGCCCTCGATGCTGCGGAATCGTCTCTCGGGCGTCTCATGGCGGACAGGCAGGCAGGGCTGTACGACGGTCCGGCTGCCCGTTACTTCGCTCCGCTGCATCGTGACGCGATCGAGGTCGTGGAGGCCGCCCAGAAGCACTTGGACGCCGGCCCCGCGTGCTGTCATCGACACGAGCATCGTGGACGACGGTCAACTGTTGCGGGAAACGTGGGAAGCGGCAGAGCTGGACATGCGGCGCAGCCTCCTGCGCCTTGCCATCGATCGCGTGACCGTGCGTAAGGCCCCAATACCAGGGTGCACGCTGGACGGTGAATCCCGTGTGACGGTGGAGTGGGCTGCCGACGAGGGGTCGGCGCTTCCGACAGACAACGAGTGGTCAAGCCGAGATGCCCTCGCCCCGCACAGGCAGGGCGCGACGTCGGCCGGCCCTGCGCCTGGAGCGCGACAGTACCCGGCGTAACATCCGAGTATCGTTCCCGTCCGGCATAAGCCCAGGTCAGAGCATGTGTGGCAAGTCAAGATTGGCAGGCCGGGTCGAATCCGGGTCGAATGTCGCCGTGCGGGTGCAGAGCGATGTTCGCCGCGTGAGGCGCCAATCGATGAAAGCGCTGTGACCAGCGGAAAGGGTGAGCCTTTCCGCTGTCGCGTCGCTGTGGCGGGCCCGGTTTACCAGGCGGGCATCATCGGCGCGGGGTAGCGGTCGCCGACCGCGCCGTTCGGCAGGAGCGAGCCGATCAGATCCAGCCCTTCGGGGGTGAAGGTGAGGTGCGCGGCGGCGACGTTCTCGGCCACGCGCTGTGCGCTGCGGGTGCCAGGGATCGGCACGATGTCCTGGCCTTGGGCCAGCAGCCAGCCGAGCGCCACCTGCGCCACTGTGCAGCCCTTCCACTCGGCGATCGCGCCCAGGTCACGGACCAGTGCCTGGTTGGTTTCGTAGTTGCCGGGCTGCCAGCGCGCGTCGTGGGCGCGCAGGTCGTTCGGCGGGCAGTCGGCGGCGGGCGTGGCTGTCCCGGTCAGGAAGCCGCGGCCGAGCGGGGAGCAGGCGACGAAGCCGATGCCCAGCTCGCGGACGATCGGCAGCACCTCGGCCTCGACGGAGCGTTCGAACAGCGAGTACTCGGTCTGCAAGACCGAGACCGGGTGGACAGCGTGGGCGCGGCGGATGGCGTCCGGGCCGGCTTCGGACAGGCCGAAGAAGCGCACCTTGCCTTCGGCCACGAGCTCGCCGACGGCGCCGGCGACGTCCTCGATCGGCACGTTCGGGTCGACGCGGTGTTGGTAGAGGACATCGATGTGGTCGGTGCCCAGGTGCCGCAGGCCTGCCTCTACGACCGCGCGGATGTGCCCAGGCCGACTGTCGAAGGCACGGCCGAAGCGGCTCATGTCGGTCAGGTCGTAGCCGAACTTGGTGGCCAGGACCACCCCGTCGCGGAAGTCCTTGACCGCCCGCCCGAGCAGTTGCTCGCCCGTGCCGCTGCCCAGCCCGTACAGTTCGGCGGTGTCGAAGTGGGTGACGCCGAGCTCGAAAGCGCGACGGATGGCGGCGATCCCGCCTTTGGGGTCGGCCGGGCCGTACCCCATGGTCATGCCCATCGTGCCCAGGCCCAGCGCTGAAGAGGTCAGGCCCTGCGAGCCGAGCGAGCGAACGGGCATGGCGTGCTCTGTACCGTGCTGTGCGTTCATGCTCCTGACGCTAGGGGCAACGTATCCGCAGGTCATTGGGCAGCATTGGCATATGATTGCCTGATCGTCTCACCATGGTCGGCGTGTGGAGCGCGGACTGAGCAGTCGAGGGAACCGTATGCTGGACCGTCTCGCTCAGGCGATCACCGACCACCGCGACGGCCCGTGGGCCACCACCGCAGTGGCCCGGCTGTCGCTGGTCGCGACCGACGAGTTGCTGCCGCCCAGCCGTCTGCTGTATGAGCCGATGGTGAGCTTCATCGCCGCCGGCGCCAAGCGCACCGTCGCGGGCTCGCAGAGCTGGAGCGTGCCCGGCGGCCGGATGCTGCTGAATACCGTGCAACTGCCGGTCACCGCGGTCTTCGAACAGGTGCCCTACCGCTCGGCGGTCCTGGCCCTGGACAAGCAGATCCTCACCGAACTGCTGCTGGAACTCGGCCCCGCCGCACCGCCCCCGGCTGCCGAGCCCGCCTGGCGGGCCACGTCCGGTATGCCCGCTGAATTGATCGACGCCGTGACCCGCCTGGTGCGCCTGCTGGATGCCCCCGACGACATCCCGGCCCTGGCGCCGCGCGTCGAAAGCGAGATCATCTACCGGCTGCTGACCGGCCCGCTCGGTCCGGCCCTGCGTCAGGCCGCGGCAGCCCCGAGCACTCGGATCCGCGCCGTCATCACCTGGCTCGGCGACCGCTTTGCCGAACCGGTGAGCATCGACCAGATCGCCGCCGAGGCCGGTATGAGCCCGGCGACCCTGCACCGCCATTTCAAGGCTGCGACCGGTATGAGCCCGCTGCGCTATCAGAAACACCTGCGACTGCTGTCGGCCAGGCGCCAGCTGCTGGCCGGCGACGCCACCGCCGCCCAGGTCGCCCACACCGTGGGATACACCAGCGCGACCCAGTTCAGCCGCGAATACCGGGCCTTCTACGGACTGCCACCGGTCCAGGACATCACCCGCCTGCGCGCCGGTACCACATTCCGAGATCATGGGGCAGTGGGTCGCCTCGTCGGCGATAGTGGCTGATCAGGGCTCTCGCCTGATGCGCCTGGCGCCATAGCGCACGGGTGATCGCGGCCGTGACGCAGACGACGCGACTCAGGACGGTCGCGGCGAGCAGCCCGCGGATGCCGCGGTCGACAGCGGCAGGACAACCGACGTCAGCAGGCCGCCACGCCTTCTCCGGGCGTCGCTGCTTTCCCCGGCCGACACGGACGACTGCGAGGAATGCCTGCGCCAGCAGGCATATCGTGACGTGCCGATACCACGGAGTCCACGCCGAAGAGAAGAGTGCGGGCCGTTTTGACGCGCGACGCCGTCGCAGTGGCCTGGCGGGAATCGGTTCCGTCGGTCGGCTCGTCGGCGTACCGCGGTAGTGCGGGCGGTGTGCTGTGCCTGCGTCACCTGCGTGGCGGCCTCGACGAAGACGGTGTCATCGCTGTCGGAGTCGTCGCCGGCGTCGGCGTACGTCCCTGCCAGGGGCTGTATCGGAGGTAGTGCTAGGCCCCGCCCCGTCTGGTCCGGCGCGATCAGCTTCGGCCGCCCGACAGAGCCAGACCGCTGCGCCGGTGCCAACGGCTGATGTCCTGACGACGATCGAGCCCTTCACTGAGAAACCGGACGGTTTCGGACAGCGTCGGTCCCGACGGTGGTGGACCGCCGGGTCGCTCCGTGTCTGCGGCGCCCGAACGGTCCGGGATGCGGCGATGAGTTTGGGGCGTCCGACTGGTCTGTCTGTGTAGCCGGCGCTTTTCGCGCCTGGCACGACGAGCGAAGGCGCTCCAGATGTTCGACATCGAACCGCAACAGGCCGCCGGCAAGGTTCTCTTTCACTTCAGCATGTCGCTGGACGGGTTCGTGGCGGGCCCGAACCACGCCATGGACTGGCTGACCGGCGTCACCGGCCGCGACGGCGTGGAAGAGGAGTACATCGAGACCACCGGTGCGGTCCTGGGCGGGCGGAACGGCTGGGACCGCGACCCGAGCGCCCGACCTTACAGCGAGGACTGGAAGGGCCGGATCTTCGTCCTCACCCACCACCCCGAAGACGCCACGCCCGCCGACGGCGCCACGTTCCTGAACTGCGACGTGGCCGAGGCGGTACGCATCGGCCTGGAGGCCGCTGACGGCAAGAACCTCGAAGTCCTCTCCCCGACGATTGGTCGCCGACTGCTCGAACGCGGCCTGATCGATGAAATCGACCTGCACATTGCACCCGTCCTGCTTGGTGACGGCATCCGGCTCTTCGACAATCCCGGCGGCCAGCCGATCCGGCTGCGACACGCCGGTTGAGCCCCGATGAGCCTGGCGAGGGTGTCGACGGTGCGGCCCAGCCCACGGTCGGCGAGCGAGCTCAGCACCACAAGGTGGGCAACCAACCGGCCCTCGACGAGGATCTGGGACTCGACGACGCGAAACCCGTCATGGCGGAGCGGTGCACGTTCCGCGCCGCCACCCACCGCCACCCGAAGGGTTCGGTCCGCTCGGCCGTCAGCCGCGTCAACGGTGCTGACGCCGTCGCGGCCGACCAGCGCGACGCCTTCCACCGCGAGGCAGGCCCTGAGCAGGCGCACCGCGCGCTCCACGTCGCGGCCCTCGACGCCGAACCCGACGAGAGCTCGGCCGAGGGCGTCGACCGAACTCCGGTCGTGACCGGATCCGGGACGAGGACGTCGTCGGTCGAGTGCGACGCCGGCGAGGAGACCCACGGCGCACGCGGCCAGCCCAACGAGCATGAGCGCGACGAGTCCCGAGGCACCCGGCGTCGTGTTCGCGGCGCTCATCGTTGCGTCCGGACGGGTACGGCGAGGTGCGTCTCCACGTCGTCGGGCCGGTGGATCTGATGGATGAACTGTTCCGCCGCCCGCACACTCACGGGTCTGAGCCGGGACACGACGACCACGACAGTGAAAACGAGCGGCACGGTCACCGCGGCCGGGTTGGCGAGGAGATCACCGAGCGCGCCGGCCGGGCGCCCGAGAACGTAGTGGGCAACGGCCGCACCCACGACGAGGCCCGCGCCGACGGTGATCCCGCACACCGCCGCTGCCGCCGTGGCGCCCCGCCACCAGATGCCCAGCACCAGGACCGGGAACAGCGTCGACGCCGAGAACGCGAAGACGTACCCGACCGTGTCGGTGATGCTCTGGGACGCTGTGACGAGGGCCAGGACGAGGGTGAGGCCCGTCGCGTACAGCGAGGAGAGCCGGAATCGCTTCACGTCCGAACCGAACAGATCCTGGCTGATCGCACCTGCCATGGTGATGATCAGTCCCGAGGAGGTGGCGATGAAGGCACCGCTCAGAGCGCCTCGTAGCAGGGCAGCGCTGCGCCGACTCACGGGCAGCTGGGTCTGCCGCACGACGACGCAACCGGTGGTTCCGGGAAAAGGACCTGATCGATGTGCTGGAGGGCGACCAGGTACGAGCGATGGATGCGGACGAACCCGGCGTCGGCCCACTGTGCTCGAGCGTGGATGCAGGTCGACATCCAGCCGCTGTTCGTCCTGCACGGCGCCGCCTTGGGCCTCTCGGACGAGGATGTCTCCTGCACGGCCAAGGAGTACGGCCAGCTCCTCGCGTCCTTCGCCTGACCGGCTCCGCCGCAGGCCTTTCCGCGGTCTTGCAAGAGGGCCGGCGGCCTCCTGCCCGGTATGGCGGTGTCCGGGGGCCCGACAACGATGAGCAGTTCGCAGCCCTGGCTCCACGAATGAACGGACCTCGGTCTCAGACAGGCGCATGGCGCGGAGTCCTCTGCCTGTGCAGAGGCGTTCGGCTCCACAGGGGATATGGCGAGTTGCCGCAGACGCTTTCCCGGCCGGGCCCACCAGGTGAGCCCGGCCGGGAAAGCAGCCTGACTGTCACGGGCGGTTCAAGTCCCCGCGCCGCAGTGGCGCGCCGAGCGGTCAGCCGGTGATGTTGCTCTGAGCGATGGAGTAGACGCGGTTGTCGGGAGCGCGGAAGAAGCGGAAGCGGTAGTCGGTTCCGTCTCCTCCGGCACCGGGGATCACGTGGACGGGAGAGACCCACTTCGCTCCGTTCTGCTCCAGGTGGGCCATGGACTTGTGCAGATCGATGGTGTTGAAGCCCATGGCGATGGACGTGGACCTGGTCCGCCAGGGGTACTGAGGAGCCTCGGGTCCGTAGAGTTCGAACATGCTTCCGTTCTGGGCTCCGAAGGCGGAGAACTGCGGGGTTTCGTCGACGATGTCGAGCCCCAGACCTTGCTGGGCGAACGTCCGCATCTTTGCGTGCTGGTGGGCCGTCACGGCGACGGCGCCCCACTGAAGCCTGTTGATCCCGGCTGCGCCCGTGGCACTTTCGGGGACAGGATCGTTGGGGATGTTGCTCTGGGCGACTCCGTAGAAGCGGTTGTCGGGAGCGAGGAAGAAGCGGGCGCGGTAGTCGGTCCCGCCTCCCCCGGCACCGGGGAACACCAAAATGTCAGAGGCCGTCGGAGCGCCGACCCTCTCCAGCGCCGACTCGGCCGCTTCCAGGCTCGGGGCGTCGAAGCCGATGGCCATGGCCATGGCGCTGGTGTGCCACGGCCCGTAGTGGGGGGCCTTCGGCCCGTAGAGTTCGAACAGGCTGCTGTTGGGTGTGCGGAATACGGCGAACTCGTCCGCGCTGGTGATCAGCGTCAGGTCCAGGGCCTTCTCAGTGAATTCCTTCATGACCGTGTACTGCTCGCTGGTGACCCCGAGGCCGGTCCACTGCAGCCGGGTGACACCGGCGGAGTCCGTGGCGTCGGCCGTGTGACGGGTTGCCGCCTGCGCCGCCGTGGAATTGGCCACCGCGAGGGATGCGCCCAAGGCCAGGCCTGCGGTGAGGGCGGTGCGTCGGGTAAGAGACGTGGACACGATTGCATACTCCTTTGTACGAGTCCGAGCCCGTGGGCCTACGGGCTGATAGGGGGCCAGGCAGTCGGTGGGTGTGGGGGTGTGGGTGCGGCGGGCGCCCGGGGCGGGCACTGAGCAGGTCCACACCGAGAGGGCCGGGAGCCCCGTTGCTTGGGGATTCGTGCGTTGACCAGCACGGCGGCGACGTCGCCGCCTGCGGTCGGCAAGAGGGCGTGCCCGGTCGTGCTGCGACCCGGAGCTGCCCGAGGGGGCGGTGGACCGCGACGCGTACGTGGTGTGCGTGCTGGAGCAGCTGTTCCGCGCGCTGAACCGGCGGGACGTGTTCGCCTCGCCGTCGAGCCGGTGGGCGGACCCGCGGGCGCGGCTGTTGGACGGCAAGCAGTGGGAGGCCGTCTCCGAGGACGTGCTGCACGGTCTGAGCCTGGACGAGCCGGTCGAGGAACACCTGGCCGGGCGGGTGCGGGCCCTGGACGCGGCCTGGCAGCTGATGGCGGAGCGCTTGGAGGAGGCTGGGCAGGACGCGAAGCTCAGCTTCGACGTCCAGCCCAACGGCCGGTTGAAGCTGAACGTCGACCGGCTCGGCGCGCTCGGCGAGAGCGAGTCCCTGAAGTGGCTGCGCAAGACCACCGCGAAGATGCTCCCGAAGATCGACCTGCCGGACCTGCTGTTCGAGGTCGATTCCTGGACCGGATTTCTGGACGCCTTCGTGCACCTGGGGGACGGCCGTACCCGCATGGAGAACCTGAAGACCTCCCTGGTCGCGCTGCTGGTGAGCGAGGCGTGCAACATCGGCTACACCCCCGTCATCGACGCCGGCGACGAGGCGCTCACCCGGGCCCGGCTGGTGCACGTCGACCAGTACTACCTGCGCGCCGACACCATCGCCGCGGCGAACGCGAAGCTGATCGAGGCCCAGGGTCGGGTGCCGATCGTGGAGCACTGGGGCGAGGGCCTGCTCGCGTCCGTCGACGGGCTGCGGTTCGTAGTGCCGAAGCGGACCATCAACGCCGGGCCGTCGCCGAAGTACTACCACTGCAAACGCGGAATTACATGGCTGAATGCTGTAAATGACCAGGTAGCGGGCATCGGACAGATGGTCGTGCCCGGCACTCCGCGCGACTCCCTGCACATCCTGGACACCCTGCTGAACCTCGATGCCGGGGTGGAGCCGGACATGGTGGCCACCGACAACGCCTCCTACTCCGACATGGTGTTCGGCCTGTTCTCCCTGCTCGGCTACAACTTCTCCCCCCGCTTCCGCGACCTGGCCGACCAGAGGTTCTGGCGGGCGGAGCTGCCCGGCGTGGACACCGGCGGGTACGGGCCACTGGAGCCCCTGGCCTGCAACAAGGTGAACCTGAACAAGGTGATCACGCACTGGCCGGACATGCTCCGGGTGGTCGGCTCCCTGGTCACCGGGCAGGTGCGGGCGTACGACCTGTTGCGGATGTTCGGCGGCGAGGGGCGCCCCACCCCGCTGGGCACCGCGTTCGCCGAGTACGGGCGGATCGCCAAGACCCTGCATCTGCTGCGCGTGGTCGACCCGGTCGACGACACCTACCGGCGGCAGATGAACCGGCAGCTCACCGTGCAGGAGTCCCGCCACAAGCTCGCCCGGGACATCTGCCACGGCAAGCGCGGGCAGATCATGCAGGCGTACCGGACGGGACAGGAGGACCAGCTCGGCGCGCTCGGGCTGGTGCTGAATGCCGCTGTGCTGTGGACGACTCGCTACCTGGACGCTGCCGTCCAGGAGTTGCGGGCGCTGCCGGCCGAGGAGCGTGAGCACGACGTCCTGGACGAGGACGTCGCCCGCGTCTCCCCGCTCAAGCACGCGAACCTCAACGTGCTCGGCCGCTACAGCTTCCGCTCCTCTACCCCGGTCGACGGCGGCCTGCGCCCGCTGCGCGACCCGGGTGCGCCGGAGCTGGACGAGGACGACGACGGCGGGCAGGAGTGAGTATCAGGAGCCGGCCAGGCCCGACCCGTGACCGGTGTTCAGGTATCGCTCCGGCGGCAGAACTTCGCCTGAAGCAGATCGGTGAAGATACCGATGGGGTCGTCCCAATCGCCATTGCTCCAGTCGCCGTTGGCGTTGGTGGTGACCATCCGTTCGCCATCGCGAGCGCCGTAGGCGTAGGACCATGATCCGAAGAGCGCACCCCCCATGCCCCAGACCGTTTCCCCGCAGGGCAGTTTCACTGAGGAAACGCCGAGGCCGTAGGCGGCGTTGGGAATCCAGTCTCGGGTGGGCACGGTGGTGAACATGTCGCGTTGTTGGTCCGGTGGCAGTATCCGGCCCCCCAGCAGGGCGCGGAAGAACCGGTTGAGGTCCCCGGCGGTGGAGATCATGCCGCCGGCTGCCCAGAACATGGATGAATCGAGCTCGGTCGCGTCGTGGACCGGCGCGCCGGGGTCGGTCTGGAACAGCTTCGTGTAGTGCCGGGAGTGTGGCCCGTGGATCGTCGGGTCGCTGCCGTGCGGCAGGTACGTACCAGCCAGGCCGAATGGGCGGGAGATCCGCTCTGTGATCTCCTCGGCAAGCGCGCGGCCGGTGGCCTGTTCGATGATCAAGCCTGCGAGGACGTAGTTGGTGTTGGAATACGCCCAGCCCGAACCCGGTGTGAAGTTGGGCGGATGGGACGTGGCGATCTGCACCAGTGACTCGGGCGGGTGTGTCTCGTAACGGTTCAGTGCTTCCTGGTCATCGGTGTAGTTGAAGATCCCGCTGGTGTGGTTGAGGAGCATCCTGATGTTCACCCTGGCACCGTCGTGGTGATGGCCGTGGATCACGCCGGGCAGCCACTCTTCCGTGGTGTCATCCAGGCTTAGCCTGTCTTCCGCCGCCAGCTGCAGCACGACGGTGGCCACGAACGTCTTGCTGATGCTGCCGATGCGGAACCGGTCCTGCTGTGTACGCGTGCGGCCGGTTCGGGTGTCGGCCACTCCTGCGGTCCCGAACCACTGCCGGTCGCCGTCGCAAACCTCAGCAAGAATGCCGGGAAGGCCGCCTTGAGTCACGGCTTGGTGAAGTAAGCGCTGGATTGTCTCGTAGCCCTCGGCCCCTGAGGCCGGCGCGGACTCAGATACCGCGCCCCCTGCCTTGGCCGGTTCGGCGCCCGATCGGCCGTTGTCTGTATGAGCGGTGTGTTGGTGCATGTGGTCCTCCTTGTCGTGTGTGACCCGTGGATGACCGCCCGGCATCTCTCCACGGCGAGATTCACTGGCCCTTCGGCTCTCGCCAGGGGCCTTAGCGCCCAGCGCAGCGTGCGATCCATCGCGCACGCCTACCGGACCCACTGCACATCACGGCAAGGGCACGGCCGCAGGGTGAACTGGCCGTGTCAGCTGATTCCGGTGGTCACTGATCCTGGCTGTTGAGCGTCTGCCGTACGCGGTCCGCCAGCTCGGCCTGATCGATACCGGCCAAGGCGAGAGCACGTGGCACAGTGCCGATTTGAGCCTGCAGGATCCCGAGCAGTAGATGCGCTGACCGCAGGTCCTTCTTGCGAGCGGAGGAGAAGCTCCGCTCCAGTGCGAGTCTGGCGGACGCACCCATCTTGGGCTGCTGGGAAGCGTGGCTCGGCCCGGGAAGGTCATAGGCGGCCGGTGACACTCCAACCATGCTCAGGCTGTGCTCGAATTCCCGATCCAGTGCCTCGCGGACAGCAGCGCGATCGAGCCCGGCCGAGGTTAGGACCTGCTGAGCGGTAGACCCCTGATCGGCGGCGAGCGACAACAGAAGATGGTGCGCGTCGATCGTCGCCGACCCATCATCCTGGGCTTCGTCCATCGCCCGCACGATGACCGCATGCAGGTACTTGTCAAACGCGCTCATCGCCGCGCCTCCTCAGCTTGACTCCGGCGGCGATGAGCCGCTTGGCGTGCTTCTTGTGGACGGCTTGGCGGGTGACACCGAGCGCCTCGGAGACCTTCGGCCAGCTCCAGCCCGCTCTCATGGCCTGCTCGACAGCGGCGTCCTCCAGTTGATCGGCAAGGCGTCGCAGCGCCACGACAGCCGCCAGGGCGTCAGCGGGATCAGGGGGAAGGGAATTCTCGCCGACGGACATGCAAGCAACTGTAGTTGACTAACGAAAATAGTCAACCCGAGTTGCTAATGTCTGGGTGGGGCGCAGCGATCCCGTCGGAGGCTCGTGATCGCGGGCCTCCCTGTCGTCAAACGATCGTTTGACGACAGGCGGCCTGCGCGTCCAATGAACCCGTGCAATCCAGGGGTTCGCGGCGGTCCGAGTCCAATCAGATCCGATGGTGATTGCTGACAGGGTTTGACGACAGATAGGGTCCATTCCTCCATACGGAAGGGGCCCCACGAGTGGCGAACCTGGTCTACAAGCGGGTCTCGACCGACCAGCAGTCCACCGCCCGCCAGGACCTCGTCCTGGACGAGGCTGGGATCGAGGACCCGGTCGTCTTCGAGGAGGACCCCGGCACCTCCAGCCGCCTCCACCCGCTCCAGCGCCCGAAGTTCCGCGAACTGCTCACCTACGCGCGGCCCGGCGACACCGTGCACATCTCCGAGATGTTCCGCCTCGTACGCGGCACCGGCCACATCCTTGACGTGCTCGACGTCCTCCACCGCGACCGCCTCGCGCTGCGCATCCACGACGGCGCGTTCTCCGCGATGGACCTCACCGCACGCCACCCGCGCACCGGCGAGCTGCTGTCCACCGTGAAGTTCATGGTGCAGACCCTCGCGGCCGCCGGCGAACTCCAGCGCGACCTACAGCGTGAGCTGACATACGACGGGCTGCGGGCCGCCGAGGCCAAGGGCAACAAGGGCGGACGCCGCCCGGCCGTCACGGCAGCGAAGGCCGCCGCTGTGCGCGCCGCGTATCTGGGCGGCCAGTCCATCGCCGCCCTGGCCCGAGACCACCACGTCAGCCGCGGGGCCATCCGTACCGCCGTCGCCGATCTCTTGCCCGAGCACACCATCGTCGACCAGGACGCCCCGGCTCCGGAGCGGCCGGTCCTCCTCGACATGCCAGGCAAGGTCGCGGACTTCCTCCGCGCGGGCGATCTGGAGCCCACCGAGCACGCAGCGCTCGACCAGGGCGTGACCGTACGGCGCGGCCAGGGCTACACACTGCGCGTCACCGCCGCGCCCGCAGCCCACCGCCAGCTCCTCGCCCGCTGCCAGCCCCTCGACGGCACCCAGGGCACCCCGGTGGTCCCGGCGCAGCGCAAGGCCCGCCGCGAGTACGAGAACCGCGTCAACGCCCTTCAGGCTGCTACAGCCGGACCATGATCAATCTCGGCGCCAACCACGGTTCGATTGATGCGAGCGCCGCCAATTGCATAGGATGCGAACTCGCGATAGTCAGCGAATCGGCCCGTGGGGAAAGGGCAATCGCGGTGTTGAACTGCGGACTTGAGTGAGACCTTGGCGGGGACGATACCCGCGACGAGGGCTCCGCCGCGACCCGTGCAGGGGGCTGACCTGGGGGTCCGCCGAGCATTCGCATAGGATGCGTTTTTCTCGCATCTGATGCGAGTCGCGGAAAGTGGTGAAGTGGTGAGGTCCAACGGTTCGATACCGGGGGCGGCCGGGCTGCACCTGGTCGACGGGGTCGCGTTGCTGCGGCCGGAAGAACAGGTCTTCGCGGCGATGCTGACCGGGTTCGCCAACCAGCAGCTCGCGCGGAGTCTGGCCCGGACGACCGTCGAGGGCCGGGAGAACACGGTCAAGGCGTTTGCGGCCTACGTGAACGCCTACCCCTGGCTCTGAACGCCGGCGATGGTCGATGAGTGGCTCGGTGACCTGCGTTCCTTGCGGGACCTGAAGCGCTCCACGATCCGCTCGTACTCGGAGGCCGTGCGGGCTTTCTGCCACTTCATCACCGATCCCCTTTACGAGTGGACGGCCACCTGCGAGGAGCGGTTCGGCACCCACCCGGTGCAGGTGGTGCACGAGTGGAACACCGCGGTGCACGTCCAGGACAACGAGGCGGACGCGAAGAAGCGCGCGTTCACCAAGGCCGAGCTGCACGCCTTCTTCGCGCACTGTGACGACGAGGTTGCCCGCATCCGGGCCTTCGGCCGCAAGGGCTGGTTGCCCGCCTTCCGCGACGCGACGCTGTTCAAGACCGCCTACGCCTACGGGGCGCGGCGCAACGAGACGCGGATGCTCGACGCCGCCGACTTCGGCCGCAACCCGCACGGCGGCGAGTTCGGCGAGTACGGCCGGTGCCAGGTCCGGTTCGGCAAGGCCAAGAAGGGCTCGCCGCCCAAGCGCCGCGGGGTGCTGACCGTGTTCGACTGGACCCCGGACGTCCTGGACGAGTGGTTCACCGAGGTCCGCCCGCTGTTCGGTACCGACAACAACCCGGCGGCCTGGCCCTCGGAACGGGGTCTGCGGATCGGATGCCAGCGGCTCAACTCCCGTTTCATCACCTATCGCAAGGCCCTCGGCCTGGACGACGGACTCGACTTCCACTCCTTCCGCAGGTCCTACGTCACCCACCTGATCGAGGACGGCTGGGATCCGCGCTTCGTCCAGGAGCAGGTCGGTCACGAGCACGCCAGCACCACATCCCTCTACACCTGCGTGTCCTCGGACTTCCGCACCCGCACCCTGCGGCGGCATCTGGACTCCACCATCGCCGCTGCCCTTCAGACCCAGACCGGGAGGCAGGCATGAAACGCAAGGTCGGCTACACCTGGCGGCTGCGCGAGGTCATGGCCCAGCATCGGGTCTTCACGGCCACCGAATTGGTGCCGCTACTGCACGAACGCGGCATCGACCTGTCCGCCTCCCAGGTTCACCGCCTGGTCTCCGGCACCCCTGAACGTCTGTCGTTGCAGGTCATGGCCGCGCTCTGCGACATTCTGTCCTGCACGCCGGCCGACCTGGTGGCCACCACCGCCGAGAACGCCGGCGTCCGCAAGACCGCCACCGGCGACCTGCCCACCCCGCCCGCGAACGTCGCGAAGCTCCGCCCCCGAGCCGCCCGCATCCTGCCCGACGCATGACCCGCCCCTACGCTACCGACGAACAGTACGAACGCTGGTACATGGCCGAGTGCTGCCGCTGCGGCCGCCGCAGGCACCTGGCCGGCACCTGGCCGGATGGATACGTCTGCCGAACCTGCTCGGACCGCGCCGTCCGCACACGGGGCGCCTGTCCGGGATGCGGCCAGGATCGTGCCCTCCCCGGACTCCGCCCCGGTGACGGGGCCGCGATCTGCACCGCCTGTGCCGGCTTCTCCCAGACCTTCGACTGCTCACGCTGCGGCTTCGAGGGCAAGCTCCTGGCCGGACGGCTCTGCGAACGCTGCACCCTCACCGACCGCCTCACCGCGCTCCTGGACGACGGCACCGGTCGTGTCCGTCCCGAACTGACACCGCTGTTCGACCTGCTCGTGGCGATGGAAAAGCCCAGAAGCGGCCTGGCCTGGCTGGAAATGCGACGCAACCAGCCGGGCAGCGCCTCGCAGCTACTGCGGCGGCTCGGCCTCGGCGAAATCCCTCTGACCCACGACGCCTTCCACAAACTCCAGCCCTGGCGGGCCGCCGCTCACCTGGAAGAACTTCTGATGACGTGCGGAGCCCTGCCCGCCGTCGACAAGTACCTCTGCTCCTTCCAACGCTGGCTTCCCGGCCACCTGACCGACATCGCCGACCCCGAGCACGCCAAGACGATCAGACTCTTCGCGACCTGGCACGTCCTCCCTCGGCTGCGGACCCGCGCGGAGCGAAGCCACATCACACCCAGCGTCCGACGGTTCGCCGCCGAACAGGTCAAGTACGCGACCGCGTTCCTGCAATGGCTCGGCGAGCGCAACAGCACCCTCGCGTCCTGCGGCCAGATCGACATCGACGCCTGGTATGCCGAGAACACCGAACACAGCCGCACCTGCCTGCGAGCCTTCCTCAACTGGGCTATGCAGAGCCACCGCTGCCGACGCACCCTCTCCATCCCCGCGATGAAGGTTTCCCGGCGAGCCGCGCTGAGCGAGGACCAGCGCCTCGATGCCCTTGGCCGACTGCTGACCGACCCGGCGATACCCATGCGTCTCCGAGCCGCCGGGGTCATCGTCCTCCTTTACGCACAGCCCGTGAGCCGCGTCGTCCGGCTCAGCGTCGACGACGTGATCCGTGACGGCGACACGGTGCTGCTACGACTCGGCGAGCCCGCTTCGCCCGTCCCTGCACCGGTTGCAGCCCTGCTCCTGGAGCACATCGCGAACCGCGACAACATGAACACCGCCACCAACCCCGCATCCTCCTGGCTCTTCCCAGGCCGCCGGGCGGGCCAGCCGTTCCGCCCCGACCACCTGTCCGCGCTCCTGAACGAGGTCGGAGTTCCGGCCGCCGCTGCCCGCGGCGCCGCCATCCGGCAGCAACTCCTCGAGCTACCCGGCCCCGTCGTCGCGGACGCCCTCGGCTACCACGACAAGACCACCAGCCGCCTCATCAGAGAGACCGGCGGGACATGGAGCCGCTACGCTCCAGGAGATCACGCAAGGTCACCAACAGGCTGGGTTCCTCGGGGAAGCAGCGACAGTTGAATACGGCGAGCCCACCAGTAGTCTGCCGTGGCCTGCGCCGACCCCTCAGCTGCGCCTGCTGGACGGAAGGTCTGCGTCGTCCAAGGCGGCCCGCGCCGCCGACGCGAAGCTGCCGAGGCGCTCGGAGACCATGGTCACTTCGACGGCGTGACGCTCAACGAAGTTGACGTTGCGATCCGGGGCACCCGAGGAGTCGCGCCAGGCGAGAAGAGTTGTGTGCATCGAGTGGAGCCCCAGGTGGACGCTGTGGGCGGCCTGCTCCACTGAGTCGGGTCCCTCGACTGCGAGGGCGGCCCAAGCTGCTTGCACTCGAACCAACTGATCTTGCGCGATCTGGAGCCGCCGATCAGCCTCCGCCACATCTGGGGCATCGCCTACCAGCGCTCGTGCAGCCATCTTCAGAACGCTGCGCGACTCGTTGGCAGGGGCCAGGAAGGCGCTGTACGCGTCTCGCCGCAGTTGTCTGCGCCACTGGGAGTGCTCGACCTTGGCTTGTCCCTCCAACTGCCGCCGAGTCGCCCCACTGGAGATCGCCGACGCCGCAACCGTGCCGAGAACGCCTACCGTTGCGCCCAACAGCGCCGCAAGTCCTTGGTCCATGCGGGGGATTATTCACCCTGGCGACCACACACAGTCACCGGCAGGGCGGGTTCCACGGGGAACTGGCGACAGTTGAATAGGCGACCCCACCAGTACCGGTGCCGGGATACGAGCCTCGTGCAGTTCCATGCCGAGACCGGTCGACACGTTGGGCACCAACTTGTCGGGGTCCACCATGGTTTCCAGCACCAGCAGCCGGTCGCCCGGAATGGCCAGACGGTCCAGCAGGCGTCGCGCCTTGCCGATGCCGATTCCCAACTCCGCACGGGTCAGCAGGTGGAACCGGTCGGGATAGGTACTCTCCGGAATCCCCGCCTTACCATAAGTGAACGCGTACTTGTCGAAGCCCTTCGCGAAGTTCGACAGCACGATGACGTGGAAGCGCTGGTCGCCATGGTCCATCCCGTCATCATGCATGAACGGGCCCCAGACGACATGGGCCGAACTGCAGGCGGAACCTGTGTCCCGATCCGATCCGTCGTCAACGGCACGCCCCGCCCTGTCGCGGTCTACGACACGGCCACCGGTGACCTGGGGACTCGCATCACCCCGGGCCCGTGCAACCGGACGCAGCCGCAGCGTCACACGACGGCTCACCCCAGACGTCAGGGGCATTACGGGCGAACCACCGAGCCGCTCAGCGACCGAACCCCGCTGACGGAGCGAGGTCAAAGGCGGGTCACGTAGTGCCGCGGACATTCAAGCTCGGTGTCAGGACGATAGGGGGTGGCAGTTCCCCTGCCAGGAGTTGGTCGACTTGATGGATGGCCAGTTCGCCCAGCCGTCGCTTGTCGAGGTGCAGGGTGGTCAGTGGCGGGTCGACCAGATCGACGACGCTCAGCCCGTCGTAGCCGACCAGTGCGCAGTCGTCCGGTATTTGGACGCCGAGCCGGCGGGCCGCCCGGAGCGCGCCGATCGCAACCAGGTCGTTGAAGGCGACCACGGCGGTGAGGTCTGGGCGCGCGGCGTACAGCGCCTCGAACGCGGCGGCGCCCCCGGCCGGGGACTGCTCACCCATGACAACCCAGCCCTCGTCTACGGGCAGCGCATGTTCGCCGACGACTTCGAGGAAGGTGCGGCGCCGGACCATCGGGGCGCTCACGCACTCGCAGTCGATCATGCCGATCCGGCGGTGACCCCGGTCGATGAGGTGCTGCATCCCGGCCCGGATTCCGGCCGCGGTGTCGATGTGGACCAACGCGTGGTTCGACGAGTCCAGCCCGCGATCGACTACAACCAGCGGCACGGTGCCCACGTACGGCTCGAGCTGCGCATCTGGATGGCTGATGTAGCCGACAAGAGCGTCAACCTGTTGGCCGAGTGAGCGGACCATGGCCAGCTCCCGGGACCGATCGTTCTCGGTGCTGGCCACGAGCACCTGCCAGTCGCGTTCGTCCGCGGCCGCAATCACTCCTGCCACGAACTCCGGGAAGAAGGGGTTGACCACGTCGGGGACGATGAGCCCGACGGATACGACGTCCGGGCGGACCAGCCCCCGGCCGAACCGGCTGGGCCGGTACCGCAACTGCCTTGCGACGTCGAGCACGCGTTGCTGAGTCCCCGGGTCGATCTCCCCCTTGCCGTTGATCGCCCGGGAGACGGTCTGATGGGACACGCCTGCCGCCTGAGCAACGTCGCGGAGCGTGACGCGCTTGACGGTTCTCACACCCCGCGCCCGCTGGTCTTCCGTTTCCCGCTGTCCGGCCACGCTGCCCACTCACTTCTGTTCCTGTGCCGCCCTGTGTCCAAGTCAATCAGGTTCACCGGCCTGCCGCGCCATCACCAGCCCGGCACTGCCACGAGAGCAAGGCAGCGCCAGAACGCCACCGGCGGATCGTGAGCCGTCCGGCGGCGGGCGTTGACGGAATCTGCTCACCTGAGCAAGAATCCCGTTAACGGTAACGTGAACGGTCACGTCAGCGATCACGGAACAAGTGAAGGAGAACGCAGTGGCTTCTTTGAGGGGCCCTCTACCGCACGAGCCCCACCCGATGTTCCGTGGCGTGTTCCGCGGCTGGCACGCAAAGGCCGGCGTCTTTTCGGCGCTGCCAGACGCACCTGTGGAGCCGGATGATCCGCAGCCTTGGTGGTGCCGACTGAGAGTTCGGCGGCAGAAGCCGAGCAGCGGTGGATCGTCGCTCAGTCGATCCACGGCGCGTCCCCGGGGCTGTCCTGCTCCCAGTGGGGACGGTCGGAGCTGACAAGCAGTGTTCCGTGGTTCGAGGATCAGATCCTCCGGCGAGGGGTGGATCCAGGGTGAGTCCGCGGCAGCGAGGCGACGAGCGTGCCGATCGCCAGAACAGCTCCGCATCCCGCGCCGTCGGCGCGAACCCGCCCGCGACTTACTGTAATCGGCGCACGGCAGCCGGGCGGGCTCCGGGTCAGGGCCCCACCCGTCGCCAGTCCGTCACAGGGCCAGGGTTTGTGTGGTCCACAGGCGTGACCCAAAAGGCTTTGCCCAGCTCAGCGCTAAAGTGGGCGCCTGTCCGGCCGTCCCCCGATGAGCGGCCGGTCAGACGGCGCCCGATCCACGGCAGCAGGTACTGCCTGGCGAACCGCGCGTGGGCCACCTGACGTGCGGTCCATCCGGGCGGCGGTGTCGCGGGCATCGGCGTACGCCACTCCGCGTCCTCCGCCTCGTACCCGAGGGTCTGCCACACCGCCTCGGCTACCCGGCGGTGTCCCTCGGCGGTGAGGTGCAGCCGGTCCACGTCCCACATGCGGGGGTCGCCCAGGGAGGGCGCGCCGTACAGGTCGACGACGAGGGCGCCGTGCCGGGCGGCCAGCTCGTCGACGCAGGTGAACAGCTCCTCCATGCGCGGCCGGAAACGCTCCAGGACCGGGCCCTGGCGGCCGGGGCTGCGCATCAGGACGAGCTGTTTGCAGGCGGGGGCGAGGCGTTCCACCGCCTCTTCCAGCAGGCCGCGTACCCGGCCCATGTCGCACTTGGGACGCAGGGCGTCGTTGAGGCCGCCGACCAGCGTGATCACGTCCGCTTCCATCGCGGCCGCCACGTCCACCTGTTCGGCGACGATCTGGCCGATCAGCTTTCCGCGCACCGCGAGGTTGGCGTACCGGAAGCCGGGCGTCCGCGCGGCCATCCGGTCCGCGAGGAGATCCGCCCAGCCCCGGTACGAACCGTCGGGCAACAGGTCGGACATGCCTTCGGTGAAGGAGTCGCCGACCGCGACAAGGCTGGAGTACACGGGAGGAGTGGCGTTCCTCTGGGTGGCGTTCATCTGCATGGCGACAGAGATGCTATCCCGTGCACATACCCGGCGGTCGGTCGGCTCCCTCGTCCCCTACGCGGCAGGTTGCCCGAACAGCTCCCGCAGCACGTCCTCCATGGTCACGATCCCGGCGAGCCGCCCGTCCGCGCCCTGCACGGCCGCAAGGTGCGTACGACTGCGCCGCATCGCGGTGAGCACGTCGTCCAGTGGCGTGGTCTCCCGAACCTGGGCGATGGACCGCATGTCCCGGACGGGGAACGGCACGTCACGCGGGGCCGCGTCCAGCGCGTCCTTCACATGCAGATAGCCCACGATCCGGCGCGTCTCGTCCACGACGGGGAAGCGCGAGAACCCGGACTCGGCCGACAGCCGCTCCAGCTCCTCCGGAGTGACGCCCACGCGCGCGTACACGACGCGTTCCAGCGGCAGCACGACGTCGCGCACGGGCCTGCGGCCCAGTTCCAGCGCGTCGTGCAGCCGTTCCTGGGCGCGGTCGTCGATGAGCCCGGCCTCGCTGGAGTCCCGGACGAGCCGGGCCAGTTCGGTGTCCGAGAAGGTCGCGGTGACCTGGTCTTGGGTCTCGATCCGCAGGAGCTTCAGCAGGGCGTTCGCGAAGGCGTTGATCGTGAAGATCACCGGCCGCAGCGCCCGCGACAGGGTCACCAGCGGCGGGCCGAGCAGCAGCGCGCTGCGCACCGGCTCCGCGAGCGCGATGTTCTTCGGCACCATCTCGCCGAGCAGCATGTGCAGATAGGTGGCGAGCGCCAGCGCGATCACGAAGGACACCGCGTGCCCCGCGCCCTCCGGCACGCCGACCGCGTGGAACACCGGCTCCAGGAGATGCTCGATCGCCGGCTCCGCGACCACACCGAGCACCAGGGTGCACAGCGTGATGCCGAGCTGCGCGGCCGCCATCAGCGCCGACACATGCTCCAGGCCCCACAGCACGCTGCGCGCCCGCCGGTCGCCCTGATCGGCGTACGGCTCAATCTGGCTGCGGCGCACCGAGATCAGCGCGAACTCGGCGCCCACGAAGAAGGCGTTGACGACCAGCGTCGCGAAACCGATCAGCAGTTGGACGGCGGTCATCGCTCCCCCTCCTCGTCGGCGGAGAAGGCCGGGGCGTGCAGCAGCACCCGCGCGGCCCGGTGGCCCGAGGCGTCCACCACGTCCAGCCGCCAGCCGGCGACCTCGACGGTGTCGCCGACGGCCGGTATTCGACCGAGCTCGTTGGCGACGAGACCCGCGAGCGTCTCGTACGGCCCCTCCGGCACCCGCAGTCCCACGCGCGCGAGCTGGTCGGTGCGGGCCGAGCCGTCGGCCGAGTACAGCGCGCGGCCGTCGTCGTCCGTGCCGACGGGGGCCAGGTCGGGCGTCTCGTGCGGGTCGTGCTCGTCCCGCACCTCGCCGACGACCTCCTCGACGATGTCCTCCAGCGTCACGACACCGGCGGTCCCGCCGTACTCGTCGATGACGACGGCCATGGTGCGCTTGCCGGAGAGCCGGTCCAGGACCCGGTCGACGGTGAGCGACTCGGGGACGAGCAGCGGCTCGCGCAGCAGCTCGGCCACGGAGGTGCGCAGCCGTTGCTCGGCGGGCACGGCGAGGACGTCCTTGATGTGCGCGGTGCCGATCACCGAGTCGAGGCTGCCGCGGTAGACGGGGAAGCGGGACAGGCCGGTGGCCCGGGTCGCGTTCGCCACGTCCTCGCAGGTCGCCTGGGCCTCCAGGGCGATGACCTGGACCCGCGGGGTCATCACGTTCTCCGCGGTCAGATCGGCCAGGTTCAGTGTGCGCACGAACAGCTCGGCGGTGTCCGCCTCCAGCGCGCCCTGCTTGGCCGAGTGCCGGGCGAGGGCCGCCAGCTCCTGGGGGCCGCGCGCGGAGGCCAGCTCCTCGGCGGGCTCGACACCGAAGAGGCGTACCAGACGGTTGGCGGTGTTGTTGAGGTGGGCGATGAACGGCCGGAACGCCGCGCTGAACCAGCGCTGCGGGTTCGCGACCTTCTTCGCCACGGGCAGCGGCGCGGAGATGGCCCAGTTCTTCGGCACCAGCTCACCGACGACCATCAGGACGACGGTCGACAGGGCCGTACCGATCACCAGCGCGATCGAGCTCGACGCGGCGCGCGGCACGCCGACCGCTTCCAGCGGGCCCGCGATCAGCTTGGCGATGGACGGCTCGGCCAGCATGCCGACGACCAGGTTGGTGACGGTGATGCCGAGCTGGGCACCGGAGAGCTGGAACGTCAGATTCCGTACGGCCTTGAGCGCGCCGGCGGCACCCCGCTCGCCGCGCTCCACGGCCCGCTCCAGGCGGCCGCGATCCACCGTGGTCAGCGAGAACTCGGCGGCGACGAAGGCGCCACAGACCACCGAGAGCAGCAGTGCCACGAGGAGGAGGAGCACTTCGGTCATCGGGTCACCCCCGTCCCATGGTCCGGCAGGGGCGGGAGGAACGCGCGATGTCGGCTACCGGCTCCGATATGTCCGGCGCCGGGTCGGGTACTGGGAGGCTCGCCCATGGGCGGACGCTCACAACCTTTCCGTAGAGGTCGACTGGTCCACACATGGTAAAGGATCGGCAAAGTGACCTGTTCCTCAGTCGCCGAGCGGCTTCACCCACCGCCGCCACTTCTCCTCGGACGCGTACCCGGCCGCCCGCCACGCATGATGGGCGGTCTCGTTCCGTACGAGCACCATGGCGTCGACGCGTCGCCCGCCGAGGGCGGCGAAGCGTTGTTCGGCGGCCTCCAGCAGGGCGGTGGCGATGCCCTGTCGGCGGTGGTCGGGGTGTACGGCAAGTCGGTAGGCGGAGCATCGCCATCCGTCGAAGCCGGCTATGACGGTTCCGGTGAGGAGGTCGTCGCGCTCTGCGAGGAGCAGGGCTTCGGGGTCTCGTGTGATGAGTCGGGCGACTCCGTCGTGGTCGTCGCTGATGCTGGTTCCTTCCGCGGCTTCGCGCCAGAACCGCAGCACGGTGTCGATGTCCGCGAGGGTGGCGCGGCGGATGTGAACATCGCTCATGGGGTGAGCCAAGCAGAGCGCTCGCCTGTCTGGCGAACGGGTTTTCCATCGCCCGATCAGGACCCCTGTTTCTGCTGAGGTGGTGGAGTCAGGGCATCACGGTTGCCCCCGAGGCGGGGGCGCCGCCGGGACCTTCACCAGCCGGTGAGGAGCAGGTGGTTGAGGAGCAGCGCGAGTGCGGCCTGCGCGGCGAGCCAGGCGCGTGGCCGGGGGAGGAGGGCGCCCGCCGCGAGCGGCCATGCTGCGAAGGGCAGCCAGATCCGTTCCGTCTCCGCCTTGCTCATGCCGGACAGGTCGGCGACGAGGAGCGCGAGGAACGCGGCGAGCACGAGCAGGGCCAGGCGGGTTTCGGCGGGGAGCCGGGACGGGTCCGGGACGGGGAGGAGCCGTTCGCGCTCCCTCGCGAGCACGGTCGCGGTCCGCCGCAGCCCCGCCACCGTGGCCGGGCCGACCACCAGCACCGTGCAGGCGAGGTTCGCCCACACCCAGTAGCCGTACGGCCTGAAGCCGCCCGCGCCTTGGTAGTAGCGCTCGACCAGCAGGTGGTACGCCTCCCACCAGTCGAAGCCGGCGAGCGTGAACGCCAGAGGGACGACGGCGGTTCCGGCGAGCAGGAAGGGCAGCACTCGAATCCGCCTCCGCCCCAGCAACAGCACACCCGCCCCGATCACCGCGAACAGCGTGAGGCCGTACGAGAGATAGCAGGTCAGGCCGAACAGCAGGCCCGAGCCGAACGCGGCGGCCCATGACCGTCGCTTCGTCCGTGCCGTCACCGCGAGTGCGAGCAGGGCCACGGTCCACGCGGCGACGGCGGCGAAGTAGCCGTCGGCCGACGTCCCCATCCACACAGCGGCGGGTGCGAGCACCAGGAACGGCGCCGCCCGGCGGGCGAGGGCCTCGTCGGCCAGGGCCCGTACAGCGACGAGGACGGCGGCCGCCGTGGTCGCCCCGACGGTGATGACCCACACCCCGGCCCAGGCACCCCCGCCCAGTCCGACCCGGTCGAGGAGGACGAACGTGAGGGTGGCGGCCGGGGGATGTCCGGCGACGTGCGGAGGCCAGTGGTCGGGGGAGCCGAGCAGGATGTGCTGGGCGAAGTCCCCGAGGGTGGCGGGGATGTCGTGGAAGCGGTCGATGACCTGGAGGTACTCGTACCGGGTCGTCAGCCGTCGGGCGACGCCCCGGTGCCAGCCGTCGACGAGGGCGAGGGAGAACGTCCAGGCTGTGGCCGTGGCCCAGGAGGTGAGCAGCAGGGTGCGCCAGGGCAGGCGGGCGGCGAGAGTGGGGCCGTACGCGACGACGGCGACCGCGACGGCGAGGGCGGCCGGCGTGCCGGGGCCGATGTGGGGCAGCCAGTTGGCGTACAGGGGTGGCCAGCCGACGTGGAGGACGTCCTTCGACCGCTTGATGGCGACGCCGACCAGCGCGGCCGTCACGACGAGCAGCGCGGCGCCGGCGACGGTGTACAGGTCGCGGCGGAGATCACGGCGAAAGCCGAGCCTGGTATCGCCACGCAGATCACTACGAAGATCACGGTTCACGCGGGAACGTTAGGCCGAACGGTGGCGGCCGGGCCCATGTCGGGCGCGGACGTCAGCGTTTCGTCATGAGCCTTACGAGAGCCTGACGCGGACGAGAACAAGCTGTACAACACCGACAACGTCATCGTCGCCCCCGGTGTGGCCCGCACTTGTCTCGGATGCTGCCGCGGCGACGTCCCTGTTCCGTAAGGCATTCACAGGTTCCGGAACGGCCTGGCGCCGGGTGGGATGAAGGCATGAAACTGCGTGTCTCTGCGCCGGTGTTCAAGGGCAGGTTGCATGACGCCCGCACGGCGACCTCGATCGGCCGCTGGCTGGGACTGGCGTTCGCCGTCTGCTTCGCCACCGGGCTGGTCAGCCACTTCATGCAACACCCGCCGGGCTGGCTGGCCGACAACATTCCGAGTCGCCCGTCGTGGGGTTACCGGCTCACCCAGGGCCTGCACACCGCTTCCGGCATCGCGGCGATTCCGCTGCTGCTCGCCAAGCTGTGGACGGTGTACCCACGGCTGTTCGCGTGGCCACCGCTGCGGTCGTTTCGGCACGCGCTGGAGCGTCTGTCGATCGCGGTGCTGGTGGCCGGAGCCGTCTTAGAGCTGGCGACCGGGCTGTTGAACACGGTCCAGTGGTACCCGTGGCCGTTCTCGTTCGTGCCGGTGCACTACGCGGTGGCGTGGCTGGTGGCGGGGGCGCTGGTCCTGCACATCGCGGTCAAGGCCCCGGAGATCCGGGCGCATTGGAGCCGGCGGTCCCCCGGGACTCTCGCCCTGCCGGCACAGGATGCTCCCGACCGGCGGTCCCTGCTGGCGGCGCTGGGCGCGGCCGTCGGGGCCGTCACCCTCACCACGGTGGGTCAGTCCTTCACCCCGCTGAAGGACCTCATCCTGTTCGCTCCCCGCCACCCGGACCGGGGCCCGCAGGGTCTGCCCGTCAACCGGACCGCCGCGGCGGCCGGGGTCGGCCGGATCGCCGATGAGGAGTACCGCCTGGTGGTGGACGGCCCGCAGCCGTACACCCTGACGCTGGACGAACTGCGCGCACTGCCGCAGCACGAGGTGGAGCTGCCGATCGCGTGTGTGGAGGGCTGGAGCAGGTCGGCGCACTGGACGGGCGTGCGAGTCGTCGATCTGCTGGAGCGGGCGGGCGCCCGGCCGGATGCGCGGGTGCGGATGGTGTCGTTGCAGCTGCGCGGCGGCTACCGGGTGTCGGAGATGGGCCATCACCACGCCCGAGACCCGCTGACCCTCCTCGCCCTGCGCCTGAACGGCGAGGAACTCGACCCCGACCACGGCTACCCGGCGCGGCTCATCGCCCCCAACCGGCCCGGTGTGCTGCAGACCAAGTGGGTCGGCCGGCTGGAGGTGCTGTCATGAAGGTGACGCGGGTCCTTGTGGGCGCGGCGGGTGTGGCGCTCATGGGCGTCGGCGTGTCCCTGCTGATGGACGTCCGTGATGTGACCGGCGTTCTGGTGTGGCTGGGCGGGGCGGTCGTCCTGCACGACGCGTTGATCGCGCCGCTGGTGCTGCTGGCAGGGCTGGTGCTGGTGCGCGGTGGTACGCGCGGTCCGGTTCGCGGGGCGCTGGTGGTCGCGGGCGCCTTGACGGTGGTGGCGTTGCCGGCGCTGCTGCGCCCGGGACGAACGGCCAACTCCTCAGTGCTGCCGCTGGATTATCCGCGCAACTGGCTGATCGCGCTGGCCGCCGTGGCCACGGTGACGGCGCTCGTCCTGGCCGCGCGGGGCCTCACCCGCCGACGGCGGCCACCGTCATGAGGAAGACGCCGGCCCACGCCGCGCCGTCTTACGGCGGTGACGCCCCCGACAGCACAGGACACGGCACAGACCGAAAGGCTTACGAACCGCTGACGTCCCCGCGCTCGACGGCTCGCGACCGGATGGACGGCTCTACGGTCGGGGCATGTTGATCCTGGTCACCGGAGGCGCGGGCTTCATCGGCTCGCACATCGTCGCCGCCCTCACCGGCGCCGGGCATGAGGTGCGCGTCCTTGACGCGCTGCTGACCGCCGCCCACCGCACCGCCCCGCAGATCCCCGAAGGGGTCGACTGGCGGCACGCGGACGTCCGTGACGCGGCGGCCGTTGCCGACGCCCTGCGCCGCGTGGACGCCGTCTGCCACCAGGCCGCGATGGTCGGCCTTGGCAAGGACTTCGCCGACGCGCCCGACTACGTCGGCTGCAACGACCTCGGCACGGCCGTACTGCTCGCCGGCATGGCGGAGGCCCGGGTGAGGCATCTGGTGCTGGCGAGTTCGATGGTGGTGTACGGCGAGGGGCGCTACGAATGTTCCCGGCACGGCGTGGTCCGGCCGGGGCCGCGCCGGGTGGCGGATCTGGAGGCGGGGCGCTTCGAACCGCCCTGCCCGCGCTGTGGTGAGCCGCTCGCCGCCGGACTGGTGGACGAGGGCGCCCCCGCCGACCCGCGCAACGTGTACGCCGCCACGAAGCTCGCCCAGGAGCACCTCGCCGCCGCGTGGGCCCGCGCGACGGGCGGGAAGGTGTCCGCGCTGCGCTACCACAACGTGTACGGCCCCGGCATGCCGCGCGACACCCCGTACGCGGGGGTCGCGTCGCTGTTCCGGTCCGCGCTCGCGCGCGGTGAGGCTCCGCGTGTGTTCGAGGACGGCGGGCAGCGGCGGGACTTCGTGCACGTGCGGGACGTGGCCGGGGCCAACCTCACCGCGCTGGACGATGTCGACGGCCTCACGGAGGGCCGCCTGCGGGCGTACAACGTCGGCAGCGGGGAGCCCCACACGGTGGGGGAGATGGCCGCCGCACTGGCCGCGTCCTACGGCGACCAGGTGCCGGTCGTCACAGGGGAGTTCCGGCTCGGCGATGTCCGCCACATCACCGCCTCCTCACGACGACTCCGCGACGAACTGGGGTGGAAGCCGCAGGTCGCCTTCGTGGAGGGGATGGCGGAGTTCGCGGCGGCGCCTCTGCGAGCCGGCTGAGTCCGGCCCGCCTCCGGGAGCTCTCGGCTCACCCGTCCGCTGCCGTCAGACCGCCGCCGGCAGATGGACCTCGAAGCGGCAGCCGCCCGGCACATTGCTCACGGCCGCACGGCCCTTGTGCGCCTCCACGATGCCGCGCACGATGGCCAGGCCCAGCCCGGCACCGGCGGGCGGGGTGCGGGCGTCGGTGCCACGCCAACCGGTGTCGAAGACCCGGGGCAGGTCCTCCGGCGCGATGCCGCCGCAGCCGTCCGTCACCGACAGCACGACGCGGTCGGCCTCCCGGCGGGCGGAGACCGCGACGGTGCCGTCGGCGGGGGTGCGGCGGATGGCGTTGACGAGCAGGTTGGCCAGGACGCGGGACATCTCGCGGCCGTCGACCTCGACCGGCACCTGCTCCACCCCGGCGCCCACCAGCCGCACCCTGTGCTCCCTGGCCAGGGCGTCGGCACCCGCGATGGCGTCGCCGACGAGGTCGTAGACCGACATGCGGGTCGGGGTCAGGGCGAGGACGCCGGCCTGGATACGGGACAGTTCGAAGAGGTCGCTGACCATGTCGGTCATGCGCTCGACCTCGGTGCGGATGCGGGTGTGGTAGACGCGCGGGTCGTCGACCATGCCGTCCTCCAGCGCCTCGGTCATCGCCTGGAGCCCGGCCAGCGGGGTGCGCAGATCGTGGGAGATCCAGGCCACCAGCTCGCGACGGGAGGCTTCCAGTGCCCTCTCCCGCTCCCGGGACGCGGTCAGCTTGGCGCTGGTGGCGGCCAACTGGCGGCTCAGGTGGGCGAGTTCGGCGGTGGGCGCGGTGGCGGGCGGGACGAAGCTGCCGTCGTCGCCGAGGGCGCGGGTGGCCTCGGCCAGAGCCTGGCTGCCCTTGACGACGCTGCGGCCCAACAGGAGGGCGACGGCGAAGGAGACGACCGCGGCCATGGCGCACACCATCGTCACGACCCACAGGTCGTGGTCCGAGAGGAACATCGCCCAGGACACCAGCATCGTTCCGGCGAGCATCGCGGCGACCGTGACGGCCGCGACCACGGCCAGCGACAGGGCGACCGACCGGTTCCGCAGCAGCCGCAGGGCCACCGCACCGGTCAGCCCGGCAGCGGCCGCGCCGATGGCCGCGTACAGGGCGATGAGCAGCGTGTCACCGACCATCGTCGGCTCCGTTCTCTTCCGTGTCTTCCGGTCGGGGAGGGTCGAAGCGGTAGCCGACGCCCCAGACGGTGCTGATCAGGCGGGGGCGGGCCGGGTCGTCCTCGACCTTCTCGCGCAGCCGCCGCACATGGACGGTGACCGTCGACAGGTCGCCGAACTCCCAGCCCCACACCCGGCGCATGAGTTCCTCGCGGCTGGTTGCCCGGCCGGGGTTGCGCAGGAAGAACTCCAGCAGGTCGAACTCCCGGACCGTGAGGGCCAGTTCGGCGCCGCCGCGGGTGGCGCGCCGTGCGGTGGGATCCAGGGCGAGCGGTCCGCTGCGCAGCCAGGGCTCCGCGGGCTCGGTCCGGACGGCCGCCGGGGCACCGGTGCGGCGGAGCACGGACTCCACGCGCAGGACCAGTTCCCGGGGGCTGAACGGCTTGGTGACGTAGTCGTCCGCCCCGACCTCCAGGCCGAGAATGCGGTCCTCCTGGTCACCGCGCGCCGTCAGCATGATCACCGGCAGGGGGCCGTCCTCGCGGATGCGGCGGCACACCTCCAGCCCGTCCATGCCCGGCAGCATCAGGTCCAGTACCACCAGATCGGGTGGTCTGGCGGCGGCCCGGGCCACGGCGGTGAGGCCGTCCGCGGCGACATCGACGGCGAAGCCCGCCCGGTGCAGGTACCCGGCGACGACCTCGGAGACGGTGGGGTCGTCGTCCACGACAAGTACGTGTTTCACACCGGCGAGTCTCGCACCGGCATTCCGCCGACCACGAGGGCGGCGGCGGATGTCAGCGATCCGTAAGGAGTGGCGGCGTCAGCGACCGGTCAGGAGCGACGTCAGCGACCGGTCAGGAGCGACGTCAGCGACCGGTCAGGAGCGGCGACGTCAGGGACTGGTAAGGGGGCGGCGACGTCAGCGATCCGTAAGAACACCAAATCCCTTATGCCTGCTTTGTGTTCGTAGTGTGAGAGGGGTGAACGAGACATCAACCTCGCCTGTGGACGTCGTGCTGCCCTGCCTCGACGAGGCCGAAGCCCTGCCTTGGGTACTGGAACGGATCCCGCCCACCTGGCGCGCGATCGTCGTCGACAACGGCTCCACCGACGGCTCCCCCGACATCGCCCGCGGCCTCGGGGCGTACGTGGTCCACGAGCCGCGCCGTGGCTTCGGCGCCGCCTGCCACGCCGGGCTGATCGTCGCCACGGCCGACATCGTCTGCTTCAGCGACTGCGACGCCTCCCTCGACCCCCAGCTGCTGCCGCGGGTCGCCGGGCCCGTCCTCGACGGCTCCATCGACCTGGTCCTCGGCCGACGCCGGCCGACGACCTTGGGAGCGTGGCCGCTGCATGCCCGGCTCGCGAACCTGGAACTGGCCCGTCTGATCCGCCGCCGCACCGGCCTGCCCCTGCGCGACCTCGGTCCCATGCGCGCCGCGCGTCGTGAGGCGCTGCTGGCCCTCGGTCTGACCGACCGGCGCTCCGGCTACCCGCTGCAGATGGTGGTCCGCGCCGCCGACGCCGGCTGGCGCATCCGTGAGACGGACGTGCCGTACCACCCGCGTATGGGCCGTTCGAAGGTCACCGGCACCTGGCGCGGCGCCTGGCAGGCGGTCCGCGACATGCGCGCCGTCCTCGCCGAACACCCCGCCACCGGCCCGGTCGCACCGGTTCCGGGGGACGTACGATGACCGCCGTCACGGGAGCGGCCACACTGCTGGTCATCGCCAAGGAACCGGTTCCCGGCCGCGTCAAGACCCGGCTCACACCGCCCTACGCGCCGCACGAGGCGGCCGCCCTCGCCGAGGCGGCCCTCACCGACACCCTCCACACGGTGCTCAAGGTCCCTGCCCGGCGCCGGGTCCTCGTCCTCGACGGAACCCCGGGCCCCTGGCTGCCACCGGGCATCGAAGTCGTCCCGCAGGTGTCGGGAGGACTGGACGAGCGGATCGCGGGTGCCTTCTCGCTCTGCGACGACGGGCCCGCACTGCTGGTCGGCATGGACACCCCGCAGCTCACTCCCGACCTGCTGGCCGATGCTGGCAGGGACGGTCACGACGCCTGGTTCGGACCGGCCGCCGACGGCGGCTTCTGGGCCCTCGGCCTCGCCGAACCCTCCCGCGCCGGAGCCCTCGTGCGGGGCGTACCGATGTCCACCGACCGCACCGGCGCGATCCAGCGGCGCAGGCTCGCCGAGGCGGGGCTGGCGATCCGTGACCTGCCCCTGCTGCGGGACGTCGACACCGAGGCCGACGCCACCTCGGTGGCCGGCCTCTGTCCCCCCGGTTCGAACTTCGCCACCGTCCTGGCCTCACTCGCGGAGGTCGCCCGGTGAGCGGCGCGGCAATCGGTACGGAGATCCACACCGCCGAGCGGAACGACCCGGCCACGGCGGCGCGCCAGCCGCAGACCGGAACTCCGCTGGCCGTCCAACTCGTCGCGCCGGCACATCCCGTCGATCGGCCGGCGCCGCCCGTGAAGCCGGGGGAGCCCTGGACGGACGACCCCTACGCCCAAGCCCTGCGCACCGGCCGCGGCCCGCTGTACCTGCGCCGCCTGGAACCCCACGCCCACGGGACGGCGGAGCTGATTCCACTGGATGTGGAGCGCTGGTGCGCCGCCCCCGACGCCGCCGACACCAGCGTGCTGCATCGTTGCACCGGCCCCGTGCTGGATGTCGGCTGCGGACCCGGGCGTCTGGTGGGCGCCCTGGCCGCACGCGGCGTTCCGGCCCTCGGCGTGGATGTCAGCCCGGCCGCCGTCACCCGGACCCGGCGCCACGGTGGAGCCGCGCTGCGGCGCTCCGTCTTCGACCGCCTGCCGCGAGAGGGCCGTTGGGGCACCATCCTGCTGATGGACGGCAACGTCGGCATCGGCGGCGACCTGGCGACCCTGCTCGCCCGCTTGCACGACCTGGTCCGGCCCGGTGGCCGTCTGCTGGCCGAGGCGGCCGACGAGGACGTGAACCAGCGTCTCACCGTCCGCGTCGAGGACGCCCACGGCCGCCACGGCCGCCCCTTCCCCTGGGCCCGTGTCGGCACGACCGCCCTGCTCCACGCCGCCGACTCCACCGGCTGGATCCTCACCGGCCGATGGAGCGCCGACGGCCGCCCCTTCGTGGAACTCCACCGCGCGACCACGGGGTTCGACGAGATGCCCACGGCCCAGGACGAGCACGCCACGGCCAATGACAGGTCTTGATACCGGCCGGGGCGCGCCCGCGTCCCCCCGTCAGACCGCGGCGATGCCCTCCATGCCGGACTCGTCGAAGGCGGGCAGGCCCTCGGCGGTCGTGACCTTGGTGAGGGCGCCGTCGGCCTCGACGCGGAAGCCGTCGACGGTGCCGGAGACGGCGTTCTGGACGTAGACGAACTTCTCGTCCTCGGTCACGGCGAGGTCGATCACGCCCTGCGAGTTGGCGGAGGGCGGGGTGGCGATGCCCACCTCATTGGTCAGGGACAGTTTGCCGTGCTTGTCCATGCGGTAGCCGCTGACGGTGGAGTTGCCGGTGTTGCCGCCGTAGAAGTAGTTGCCCGCGCGTTCCAGCCAGCACAGGACTTCCTGGCCGTTGGCCAAGGGCTCCTGAAGGACCTTCAGCCTGCCGTCGCGCTTCACCTTGTACGTGGTGACCGTGGACTTCTCGGCCTCGGCGACCAGCATCCGCTTCCCGGTCACGTCGAAGCTGATCGCGAACGGGACACCGCCGGCCGACTCGTTGACGACCGGTTCGGCGACGGCCGGGAGGCCGTTCTTCTTGAGCGGGAAGACCTCGACGGTGTTGTTGCCCTTGGTGGTGACCACCAAGTTGCGGCCGTCCGGGGTGATCTCGACCTCGCCAGGCGAGGTGTCGAAGCGCGGTACGTCCTCGTTGTCCAGGCCCAGGGAGCGGTGGGAACCCTGCAGTGGCTCGAGCCCCTTGCCGGTGATCCGGAAGCCCTGGACGCTGCCCGCGCCGCCCGCGTTCATGACGTACGCGACCTTGCCGTGCACCGCGATGCTGGCAGGGAACTCGCCACCGGAGTCCACGACTTGGCGACCTTTCAGTTCCTGTCCCTTGACACTGAACGAGGTCACCGTGCCGCTGCCCGCGTTGACCGCCAGCAGCATCCCCGAGGCGTCGTCGTAGACCAGCGAACCCTGGGAGGCGAGCGAGTCGGTGGGCGCGTCGACCTGATCGCCGCCCTTGCCGCCGGTCCCGTAGGTCCCCGCGGGTTCGAGCTTGCCGTCGTCGCTCCGCGCGAACACATGGATGGTGTTGCCGTCCAGCTCGTTGCCCTGGACGAAGACGGCGTGGTCGGCCCCGGCGGCGCTCCGGGAGTACTGACTGGCCGAGGCCAGGGACACGGCCACCGTGGCCGCGCTGGCGATGGCGAGGGCGCCGCCGCCGATCACGATGCGCCGCGCCCTGGACTTCGTCCGGTGACCCCTGCGGCCGCTGTGCGTGCTCATGTCCTGCTCCTCTGCGTCTGAGCGGTGGCGTCCACGGCTGTGGACGCCCTCAGAGTGGCCAGAGTGAGCGGTGTGCCGGTGCGGAACGGTGGTCGCGTCAGACTCTCGTAAGAGAGTCCCGGTGTTCTCCGATCGCACAGGGGCTCATCCCTGTGCGAGATCAGTGGGTGACGGTGATGGCTCCGGTGATGACGGCGAAGGCGATGTAGGCGAGGGAGACGGGGATGCCCCAGCGCGAGGCGTGCTTCTGGAAGTCGCCGAGTTCGGCCTTGACGAGCCCGGTTTCGGAGGATCTCCGCCGGATGCTCGGCTACAGCATCCATCCGCCCTTCGTCGGCATGGTCGACGGGATGCACCCCAAACGCCTCCTGGACCGCCGGTGACGGACGGCGCACGACGCCGCGTACGGCGGCCACAGGTCTTGCCCTGCATGAGTTATCCGTACGACTTCACCCGTGATGATTCGCGGTGGCATCCGGACGTCAACGACCGCTCAGGGCCTCCACCACCCGCGCGAAGACCTCCATGTTGGGCTCCAAGACCGTCAGATACGAGAAGCCGTACCGCTCCCGCTGGGCCAGCACCTGGTTGACGATCTCGTCCAGTGTGCCCACGAGGACCAGCGGCAGTTGGAGGACCTGTTCCTCGGTCAGGTGGGGGACGTGGCCGAGCCACGGCTGGATGACGGCGGAACGGTCGTCGGTGATCTCGACGATCTGGATCAGCAGGTTGAGCTCGGCCGGTTCCTTGCGGCCGGAAGCGCACCCCTGATACCGGGCGACCCGTTCGTCGAGCTCCTCCGCGGTGAGCGCTTCGAGCCGGCCGTCCCCCACCGGGCGGGCACCGGTGAACGCCGCGATGTCCGCGTGCTCGGCGGTGACCCGCAGCATCCGGTCGCCGTTGGCGCCGATGAGCAGCGGCACCCGGGGCCGCTGCGCGGGACGCGGCTCGTCGGAGCCGAGGAGGCGGTCCAACTCCTCGATCGTGTGCACGAGATGGTCGACGCGCTCTCCCGCCGACCCCCACGGCAGCCCGGCCTTCTCGTGCTCGGCCCCTACGTACCCGGTGCCGAGCCCGAGTTCCAGTCGCCCGCCGGTCAGCGCGTCCGTGGTGGCGACCTCGCGTGCGAGGAGCGTGGGGTTCCAGAAGCCGGTGTTGAGCACGAACGTGCCGAGCCGGGGCCGTTCGGTCGCCTCCGCAGCGGCGACCAGGGACGGGAAGGGGGCCGGCATGCCCAGATGGTCGGGGACCAGGATCACGTCGTAGCCGAGCTGTTCGGCGCGGCGGCACTTCGCTCGCCACTCCTCGGCGGATGTGGGGTTGAGCAGGCTGACTCCGAAGCGGAACGGGCGCGGCATGAACTCTCCTCACCTGCAAGGGACTTGAGCCTGGAAGTGCTGTGAGGGCTTCAACGCCCCCTGGATACCGGTGAGTACATCACTCGTGCGCGATGGCCGCCAGCACATTCATGCGGGACGCACGCAACGCGGGCAGCAGCGCCGCCACGACGCCCACGAACGCCGAGCCCACCACGACCGCGATGACCGTGCCCCACGGAATGGCCAGCGCCTTCATGCCCTGCAACGCCAGCACCTGCTGGACGCACACGCCCCAGACCAGCCCCAGCGCGAGCCCGAGGACCGCCCCGAACACGGCGATCACCACCGACTCCAGCCGGATCATCCGCCGCAACTGCCGCCGGGCGAGCCCGATCGCGCGCAGCAACCCGATCTCGCGGGTGCGCTCGACCACCGACAGGGCGAGGGTGTTGACCACACCGAGCACCGCGATGACGATCGCGAGGCCGAGCAACGCGTAGACCAGATACAGCAGGACAGCGATCTGGCCACGGATCAGCTCCTTGTAGTCGGCCTGGTCACGGACCTGCACCTGCGGATACTCGTCCAGCGTCCGCTCCAGGTTCGCGCGCAGGTCGTCGACGCCGACAGCGGAGCCGGCGTTCACGTACAGCGCCGAGTCCTGGCCCTCGGGCACGTACTTCTCGATGGTCTCCATCCCGAAGTACAGCCCGCCCTGCGTCCCGAAGCCGTCGGCCTGGTCCTGGTCGGTGAGCGCGGCCACCTTCAGCTCGGCGTTCTTCCCGGCCGGGAACCGCACGGGGATCGTGCTGCCGACCGTCACATCGTGCTCCCGCGCGAACTCCACGTCCATGGCGATGGCGCCGTCGGCCAGCGCGGCGGCGCTGTCGCCCTCGGCGTAGGTGACGTTCGCGACCTCGTCGAGCCCGGAGTCGTAGGCTGCGGCGGTCGTCTCGACTCGCTCGCCGTCCGGCAGCCGTACCTCGACCGGGGTGAACCGCTGCCGTACGACGAGACCGGCGTCGCCGACCGTGTCGCCGACCCTGTCGGTGACCTCCTGCGGGAACGGCATGAAGTTCTGGTTCTGGACGACGAAGTCGGCGCCCAGCGTCTTGTCGATCTGGTCGTCGAACGACTTGGTCATCGACGCGCTCGCCACGGACATCCCGGCGACCAGCGCGATCCCCACCATCAGCGCGGCCGCGGTGGCCCCCGTACGGCGCGGGTTGCGCAGCGCGTTGCGCTGGCTCATCCGGCCGATCGAGCCGAACAGCGCGGGGAACGCGCCGCCGAGGACCCGGATCACCGGCCGTACGAGGAGCGGTCCGGCGATGACGGTCGCGATGAGCGTGAGGACCACGCCGAGGCCGAGCAGCGAGGCCGCCGAGCCCGTGTCCGCCGACACCGCGCACCCCACGAGCGCGGCGATACCGGCCGCTCCCACGATCCCGCCGATCACCGCGCGCAGGTGCAGCGGCCGTCCCACCCCGGCGATCTCGGCGTCCGAGAGCGCCGCCATCGGGGACACGGCCGCCGCCCGCCGCGCCGGGAGATACGCGGCCACGAAGGTGACGCCGAGGCCGACGGCGTACGCCGCGATCGGGGTCCCCACGCCGATCACCATCTCGGCGGAGCTCAGGTTCATCCCGAGGACGCCCATGAGCTCGATCAGCCCGAAGGCCATCCCGATGCCCACGGCGAGGCCCAGCGTCGATCCCACCAGGCCGAGCAGTGTCGCCTCGGTGAGCACGGACCGCCGTACCTGCCGCCGGTCGGCGCCGAGCGCGCGCAACAGGCCCAGTTCGCGGGTGCGTTGGGCGATGAGCATCGAGAAGGTGTTGACGATGAGGAAGACCCCGACGAGTGTCGCGATGCCGGCGAAGCCAAGCATCACGTACTTGATGACGTCGAGGAATCCGCCGAGCGAGGCCGCGGCCGACTCGGCCTGCTCGTCGGCGGTCTGGTACTCGTACGCGCGCGGCCCGAGCTCGTCGGCGATCCGCTGCTTGAGCTGGTCGTCGCTCACGCCGGGCGCCGCGGTCACCGAGATGCTCGTGGCGGCCTCGGGGTCGCCCAGCAGTTCGGTCTGCGCGGTCGCGGTGTCCAGGAAGACGAGCGCGGCACCGGGGTTGGTGGTGGTGAAGGTGGCGATGCCGACGACCTCCACCTCGAAGGAGCCGGGCCGGGCGAGCACGGTGAGCGTGTCGCCGATCTCCACGTCCTTGTTCTTCGCGGTGTCCGCGTCGAGCAGCGCCTGGCCGGGGCCCTCCGGCGCGTGTCCGCTGGTGAGCTCGACCGGGCTGCGGTCGGTGATGTACCAGTTGGTGGCGATGGTGGGGGCGCCCGTCGTCGGCCCCACGGACTCGTTCTCGCTGTCGACGATCGTGATGTTCTCCACGGCCGCGTCGACATGGGTGTCGGCGACGCCGTCGAGGCCTGCGATCCGTTCCGCGAGCGCGGCCGGCACGGTCTCGACCGCTCCCGTCGGCAGCTGCCCCTCCAACTCGTCGTCCTTCGGGCCCACGGTCACATCGGCCGAGGTGGAGGCAAAGAGCCGGTCGAAGGTGCGGGTGACGGTGTCCGAGAAGATCAGGCTGCCCGCCACGAACGCCACGGACAGGATGACAGCCAGCGCCGAGAGCACCAGCCGTCCCTTGTGCGCCAGGAAACTCCGCAGGGTCGCCTTGAGCACGGTCTCAGTCCTTGTCGAGGTCGACGGGCTCGGTCGTGTGTACGTCGACGGGGGCGCCCTCTCCGTCGAAGGCGGCCCGAATCGTGTCGAAGCGCTTCATCCGTTCCAGCACCGCGTCCGCCGTAGGGCGCTCCATCCGGTCCACGATCCGCCCGTCCCCGAGGAAGAGCACCAGGTCGGAGTGGGCGGCGGCGCCCGGATCGTGGGTGACCATGACGACCGTCTGGCCCAGCTGGTCGACCGCCTCGCGCAGGAAGCCCAGCACTTCGAGCCCGGCCCGGGAGTCGAGGTTGCCGGTCGGCTCGTCCGCGAAGATCAGCTCGGGCCGGGAGGCGAGCGCGCGGGCGCAGGCGACACGCTGCTGCTGACCGCCGGAGAGCTGGGACGGCCGGTGCTTCAGTCGGTCCCGCAGCCCGAGCGTGTCGATGACCTGGTCCAGCCACTTCTCGTCGGGCTTCTTGCCCGCGATGTCCATCGGCAGAGTGATGTTCTCGGCCGCGTTCAGCGTGGGGATCAGATTGAAGGACTGGAACATGAAGCCGATCCGGTCCCGGCGCAACCGCGTCAGATCGCGATCCCTGAGCCGGGTGATCTCGGTCTCCCCGAGCCACACCTGCCCGGCCGACACGGTGTCCAGCCCGGCCAGGCAGTGCATCAGCGTGGACTTCCCCGAACCCGAGGGCCCCATGACCGTGGTGAAGCGGCCGCGCGCGATGTCCACGTCGACCGCGTCGAGGGCGAGCACCGTCGTCTCGCCCGAGCCGTACGCCTTGGTCAGGCTCCGGGCGCGGGCGGCGATGCCGTCGGCTTCCGCACGGCCGAGGGGGTGCTCAGCGGCAGCAGTGGACAAAACGGCCTCCTGGTTCGAACTGGTACGAATTCCGGGCGTTCTCGGACGAGCCTAATGTGATCCAGTACACACCGGGAATCCCCCCGAAGTCCGAGGCCGCCTCCGCCGCAGGAAGGGTTTCCGTCATCGATGTAAGGGGCACCCAATCGCGCCCCTGCGGGCGGTGCGGAGTCAAGGCGCCCTTGCATCCGCTAGCACTCCGGCGCTAGCGTCATGTCATGGCCAAGACCCAGCTGAACGTCCGGGTGGACGAGGACACGGCCCGAGCCGCCCGGGAGCGAGCCCTGGAGCGCGGGATGAGTGTGAACCGGTACATAGAAGAGCTGGTCAGACAGGACACCGGGGAAGTGGGCCACACCTTCGTGGAGTCCGCCGCCGACTTCATGAAGCAGTACGAGGCGGTCTTCGTCGAGGAGTTCGGTGCCGAGCTCGAGGGCCGGCGCGAGGGACGTCACTGATCCCTTGAGCCAGCTCAGAATCGACCTCGCCTGGCTCCTGATGGTCGCCGAACAGAAGACGCCCGGAGATCCCCAGATCGCCGACTGGGGCGCCCTCGTCGCGGCCGTCGCCCGGCACGAGGCCGAGATATTCGACGTCCCCGTCTACGACACCCCGCACGCCCGAGCCGCCTCACTCCTCCAACTCCTCATGCACGTCCCGGCGCTGGAGCGCTCCAACGCGCTGTTCGCCTCCGCCGTCGCCTACGGTTATCTCGTCGCCAGCGGCGTCAAGGTCGTCACCTCCGCCGAACAGGTACGCGAACTGGCCAAACTGGTCAAGAGCGGCGAGGCCACGGTGCACGACATCACCCAGGAGCTGCGCCAGTGGAGCCTATGAACCGCAGCGGTCCTTGATGCGAACTACCCGCCGGAATCCCCGAGTTCGGATCGCCGTGCCCGGCCCGTCACGTAGTACGAGCTGGGCAGTCGGGGCCCCTTCCCGGGCGTCACCAACTCCTTGACCGTCTCGATCTCGAACCCGGCGGCGCGGATCGCGCCCACCGGATCGCGGGACACATGGCACCCGCCGAACAGCAGCGGCCACACCGTGCGGTCCAGTGCCCGCTGGGTCGTGCGCATCGCGCGCCCGCCGCCCCGGCCGTGCTCGAAGAACCGCAGCTCACCGCCGGGGCGCAGGACGCGCCGTACCTCGCTGAGCGCACGCCGTACGTCACGCACGCTGCACAGCACCAGCGACAGCACGGCCGCGTCGAACGCCTCGCTCTTGACCGGCAGCGCCTCCGCCGCGCCCGGCACCACATCCACGGGCACCTCCGCGCGCAGGGCGGACTCCAGGGCCAACTGCCGCAGGGAGCGCTCCGGTTCGATCGCCACGACCTCCGAGACCGTGCGCGGGAAGTGGGAGAAGTTCATGCCGTTGCCGGCGCCGATCTCGATGACCCGCCCCGACAGCCCGGCGAGGAGTTCATCGCGCAGCGGGCCGACTCTCGGCTCCGCCGACACGCTCAGTCTGGCGTAGAACCGGGCGAACAGCGGGTGGTGCACGGCGTCCTTGGTGGCGCGGACCATGACAGACCTCCCGAGGAGGACGACAGTTACGGCGATTGTCCCCCGGGAGACACCGGCTCACCCGTCGCGCGACCCTGGGGAGGAGACCACGCGACGGGCACAGCCGTACGACGTACTGTCGGGCGGGTCAGGCGGTCTGTCGTCAGGCGATGAAGGCCCGCACCTGCTCGTAGATGCCCTCGTCGTTGTTCATGTCGGTGTGCGAGACACACCCGACCTCGACGTTCGTGGCGCCGCTCAGGATCGCGGTGGTGTCCGGGGTGAGAGCGTCGTCGCAGTTCGACCAGTAGCTGGCGTACGACACGCTGCCCGGGGTCTCGTCACCGGAGTTGAGCGCGGTCAGGAACGAACTTCCGGTGTACATCTCGTTGCAGGACGTGTACAGCCAACGGCACCAGCCGGCGACGGTCGTCCCGTGGTTCACTCCGGCCGTGGACACGAAGTCGTCCACGTACGCCGTCCCGCCGAGGTTCTTCAGGTAGTAGCGGGAGCTGAGCGCGCCCATCGAGTGGACGACCACGTCGACCTTGGCGGCACCCGTCGAGGCGAGCACGCTCTGGATCTTGGTCTGGAGCTGCCGTGCCGTCGTGACGTTGGACTGACCCCAGTCGTAGGACCAGGCGTGCAGCTCGGAGGCCGTGTAGCCGTCCGCCTTGAAGTACGCGACCCATTCGTCCCAGCTGCTGGACGAACTGCTCAAACCGTGCACGAAGACAACGGGGTTGTGGGTGGCGGCCCGAGCGGAGGTCGCGGAAAAGGAGAGCGACAGAAGGAGCGTGGTGGTCACGGTCGCGAGGGCCGTGGCGATACGGCGCATGCGGCGATGCATGAAGCCTCCTGAAACGGGTGGGGTTGTCTGGAGTGTCAGGTGGGGTCTACGCGCGCCGCATCGGCGAAATCGCCGGTCTTTACTGGTTGATTAACTCGCAAGTAACGTGATGAGCGTGGTGACTCCGGTGAACCCCCCACAACTTCCGCATCGCTCGCCACCGCCCCCCATGAACGTGTGGCCGAGCACGGACGCCGAGCCGGCCGTACGGGCCGAGCTCGCCGAAGGCGTGCGTGTACGTCTGCTGCACGCCGCACACGGCGACCCGCGGGCCGCCGCGGAACTGGCCGCCGCCCTGACCGAACGTCAGGCCGCGGGCCTCGACCCGCTCCCCGCCGAACCCCTCGCGCTCGCCCCCAGCCTCCTGCGGGCCCACCGCCGGGACGTACGGGCCCTGCCCGACGACACCCGCTTCCTGCTGCTCCTCGCCGCCGCCGACCAGCACCCGATCCCCACGCACGCCTACGCACGGGCCGTCACGGCGGCCCGGCTCGACACCCGCCCCCTCGACGTGGCCGAAGCGGCGGGCCTGGCCCACGCCACGGCCCAGGGCATCGTCTTCCGGGACGCCTGGACCCGGATCGCCGTGTACGAGTCCGCGTCCATGGACGACCGACGCGAGGCCCACCGGCTGCTCGCCGGTGTCCTGAGCGGCGAGGGCGAAAGACCCAGACGCTCCTGGCACCGGGCCGCCGCCGCTCTCGGCCCCAGCCGCCGCCTCGCCGCCGAACTCCGCCTCGCGGCACGGGTGGCACGTGCCATCGGCGAACCCGCCCTCGCCTCCGCCCTCGCCGAACGCGCCGCCACGCTCACCCCCGAGCCCGCCGAACGCATGCCCCTGCTCGCCCAGGCGGCGGCCGAGGCCTGGCACTCGGGCGACGGCGACCGGGCCCGCCGCCTCGTCGCCGTCACCGACAACGACGCCCTCGGCGGCCTCCTCGCCCTGCGCGCGGGCAACGCCTCCGAGGCCTTCGACGCACTGCTCGCCGCCACGGTCCGGCACGGCCACGACCAAGCCTCGGACACCGCCGCACACTTGCTGGCACGAGCCACCGAGGCCGCCATCTACACCGGGGACCTACGCCGCTGCCATGAGGCCGCCGCCGTCGCCGACCGGCTCGGGATCCTGCCGCCGAGCACACTGGGCGCGCTGGCCGCCGCGTTCGAGGGGCGGTACGACGACGCCCGCGACGTCCTCGAAGCCGCCGCCGGGCGCTGCGGCCCCGGCGGCGACCCCACCCTGCTCATCCACTCCGGGATCGCCGCCCTGCTCCTCGGCGACCACACCCGCGCCGCGACCGCCACCGCCCGCGCCGCCACCTCCGCCCGGGCCAGGGGCGAGTCGGTGACGGTGCCGCAGGCCATGGAGTTCCGCGCGTACGCCGAGTTCTGGACCGGGCGCCCCAAGTCCGCCGAGGCCGCCGCCGTGGACGCCCTGCGCCAGGCCCACGCCACCGGACAGGACAACGGGGCCTGCCATCTCCAGGCCGCCCTCGCGATGTTCGCGGCCGTCACCGGCGACGAGAAGGTCTGCCGGGAGCGCGCCGAGTCCGCCCGCGCGTACGCCCTGGAGCGCGGACTCGGACTGCCCGCCGCCCTCGCCATGTTCGCCCTCGCCTTCCTCGACCTGAGCACCGGCCGCTACGCCGCCTCCGCGGCCCGCCTCCGCGCGCTCGCCGGATTCGGCCCCGGCCACGGGCACCGGGCCATCCGGCACATCGCCACCCCGCTCTACGTCGAGGCCGCCGTCCGCACCGGCGACACCCGCGTGGCCCGCGCCGCGCACGCCGACTACGACCGCTGGGCCCGCACCGTCCGCAGCGCCGACGACCTCGCCCTCAGCGCCCGCGGACGCGCGCTGCTCGCGACGGGGGAGGAAGCCGTCGAGCATTACCGCACGGCGCTCGACCTCCACGCCGGTGGCACCCGTGACTTCGAACGCGCCCGCACGGAACTGCTGTTCGGCAGCGCCCTGCGCCGGCTCCGCAACCGCACCGAGGCCCGCGACCGCCTCCACAGCGCCCTGGAAGCCTTCGAACACTTCGGCTCCCCCCACTGCGCGGCCCAGTCCCGCGCCGAACTCCGAGCCCTGGGCGAACGCGCCGCCGAGCCCCGAGTCACCGAGAACCTCACCACCCGCCTCACGGCCCAGCAACTGGTGGTGGCGCGGATGGCGGCGGACGGGGCGACGAATCGTGAGATCGCGGCTCGGCTGCTGCTGAGCCCCCGGACGATCGACCACCACCTGCGGGGTGTGTTCGCCCGGTTGGGGATCAGATCGAGGATCGAGCTGGTGCGGCTGCTGGGGGAGGGCGGCGGCTGACCCCGTCTCGCCGGGTGCCCGGAGCCGCGGCTGGGCTTGGGCGGGGTTTCGCTCACCGGCGCTTGCCGGGTGCCGCTGGGGCGCGCCCCGTAAGGGGCGCGGGGAACTGCGCGAGCAACCACGACGGACCCGCAGGCAGCCGAATCACAGTGCCCCTACGGCGAATCGCTAGGACACACCTTCCGTGCTGCTGAAGGAAACCGCATCCCACACACCGCCCAACCCCGGCGCCAGCCACCCCGCCGCCTCCGCCCGGAAGTCGCCCGGCGCCAACGCCCCCGCCCCCGCCGGTACCGCCCCCAGCAGCGGAGCCCCCGCGACCACGGGAAGGTCCGTCAAGTTGCAACGGGACGCCAGGTCCGGCTCTGCGGGCCAGCTGCCGATCACCACCCCCGCCAACTCCAGCCCAAGCACAGCCAGTTGACGCGCCGTCAACTCCGTCGTGTTGAGCGTGCCCAACCCCGCCGAGGCGACCAGCAGCACCGGCGCCCCCAGCAGCCGAGCCGTGTCCGCCAGCGTCCCGCCCGCCTCGTCGAACCGTACGAGCAGCCCGCCCGCGCCCTCGACCAGCACCAGATCGTGCTCGGCCGCCAGTTTCCCGGCGGCCTCCGCCACGTCCTGCGGGCGCACCGGAGGCAGACTGGACCGTCGCGCGGCCGTGGCGGGAGCCAACGGCTCCGGGTAGCGGGCCAGTTCGCGTGCGGTCACGGCGCCCGCGAGCCGGGCCACCTCGTCCGCATCGCCGCGCTCGTCCGGCCGTACGCCGGTCTGGGCCGGCTTCAGGACGGCCACGGACCGACCCGCGGCAACCGCCACGGCCGCGACGGCCGCCGTGGTGACGGTCTTGCCGACCTCCGTGCCCGTCCCCGTGATCACCAGGACCGTCATCTCACCCCTCCCGCGCCGCCGCGCACACCGCACGGGCGATCCGTGACACGTCCTCGTCGCCCGTGACGTACGGCGGCATCGTGTAGACGAGATCACGGAACGGCCGCAGCCACACGCCCTCACGCACGGCCGCCGCCGTGGCCGCCTTCATGTCGACGGCGTGGTCCAACTGCACCACTCCGATGGCCCCGAGGACGCGCACGTCCCTCACACCGGGTACGTCGAGCGCCGGCGCCAACCCCTCCCTCAGCCCCGCCTCGATCCGCTTGACCTCCGCCGCCCAGTCCTGCCCCAGCAGCAGTTCGATCGAGGCGCAGGCGACGGCCGCCGCCAGCGGGTTGCCCATGAAGGTCGGCCCGTGGGCCAGCACGGGCACCTCGCCGCGCGAGATCCCGTCGGCCACGCGGGCCGTGCACAGCGTCGCCGCCATGGTCAGGTAGCCGCCGGTCAGTGCCTTGCCCACGCACATCACATCGGGCGTCACCGCCGCATGCTCCGCCGCGAACAGCGCGCCCGTGCGCCCGAACCCGGTCGCGATCTCGTCGAACACCAGCAGCACATCATGCGCGTCGCACGCCTCGCGCAGCACCCGCAGATACGCGGGGGAGTGGAACCGCATCCCACCCGCGCCCTGCACCACCGCCTCCACGATCACCGCGGCCAGTTCGCCGGCGTGCCGCTCGATCGCCGAGCGCAACTGCTCCGCGTACGACTCCTCGTACTCCGTCGGCGGCGCGTCCACGAACACCTGCCGGGGCAGCACGCCCTGCCACAGCTCGTGCATCCCGCCCTCGGGATCGCACACGGACATCGGCTGCCAGGTGTCACCGTGATAACCGCCGCGCCAGGTCAGCAGGCGCTGCTTGCCCGGGCGGCCCAGCGAACGCCAGTACTGCAGACACATCTTGACCGCGACCTCGACCGAGACCGAGCCCGAGTCCGCCAGGAAGACATGCTCCAGACCCTCGGGAGACATGTCGACAAGGCGCTTCGCCAGCCGTACGGCGGGCTCATGCGTGAGCCCGCCGAACATGACATGACTCATCCGGCCCAGCTGCTCACTCGCCGCCTCGTTGAGCACCGGGTGGTTGTAGCCGTGGATCGCCGACCACCAGGACGACATGCCGTCCACCAGCTCGCCGGAGCCGTCCGCGAGCCGCAGCCGTACCCCGCTCGCCGACTCCACGACGAGCGGCTCGACCCGGCCGGGCATCGGCCCGTACGGATGCCAGACGTGCCGCCGGTCGAGGTCCAGCAGCTCGGACACGCTCAGGTCAGGCATTGGGCGCGAGATCGGTTCCTGCGCCCCGGCGGCGTACGGCGACGAGGTCGGTGCGGGGCTCGCCGACCGGCGCGGCAGTGGCCGTACCGCACACGTCCTCGGAACCGCAGGCACCTTCGGATCCGCATCCGCCGCCCGAGGCGCGGTGCTCCGGCAGTGTCACCTCTCCCGCGCCCTCCACCTCGAACCCGGCGTCGGCGATCATCTCCAGGTCGGCCTTGCCGGCCTGGCCCTCGGTGGTGAGGTAGTCGCCGAGGAAGATGGAGTTGGCCAGATGCAGGGCGAGCGGCTGCATCGTGCGCAGATGGACCTCACGGCCGCCGGCGATGCGCACCTCGACGTCCGGGCAGACGAACCGGACCATCGCCAGGATCCGCAGACACCGCTGAGGGGTGAGGTTCCACTCCTTGGCCAGGGGAGTGCCCTCGACCGGGATGAGGAAGTTGACCGGCACCGAGTCCGGGTCCAGTTCGCGCAGTGAGAAGACCACGTCGACCAGGTCCTCGTCGCTCTCGCCCATGCCCGCGATCAGACCCGAGCACGCCGACAGGCCCGCCGCGTGCGCCTTCTGCACTGTGTCCACCCGATCGGCGTACGTGTGCGTCGTCGTGATCTCGCCGTACGTGGACTCGGAGGTGTTGAGGTTGTGGTTGTAGGCGTCCGCGCCCGCCTCGCGCAGGCGTTCGGCCTGGCCGTCGGAGAGGAGACCGAGGCAGGCGCACACCTCGACACCCTCGTTCTGTTCCTTGATCGCCTTGATGGTGCCCGCGACCCGGTCCACGTCCCGGTCCGTCGGGCCGCGCCCGGACGCCACCAGGCAGACCCGCTTGGCCCCACCGGCGAGCCCGGCCGCGGCGGCCTTGGAGGCCTCGTCGGGCTTGAGCCAGGTGTACTTGAGGATGCCGGTGGTGGAGCCGAGCCGCTGGGAACAGTAGGAGCAGTCCTCGGGGCAGAGCCCGGACTTGAGGTTGACCAGGTAGTTCAGCTTCACCCGGCGTCCGAACCAGTGCCGGCGCACCTTGCCGGCCGCGGCTACCACGTCCAACAGGTCGTCATCGGAGGTGCCCAGGACGGCGAGCGCCTCGGCACGGCTCAGCGGCTCGCGCCGGAGCCCCTTGTCCACCAGCGTGTTCAGCAGGTCCATGAGAGCCGATCCTGTCCTACGGGACCGCTCCCGGCCAAGGAGAGTTCGGACAACAGAGTGGGTTCGACGTGTGGGTATTGCCACATCGTGGGCGGCTCGTCGTCCCGTTAGTGTCTGTGCACTGCCTACAAAAGCCTAAGCGACCCCAGGGGAGTGCGGGCTGCCCACACGCCCCCGGAGGACCCATGGCGTTCGGCTGGATCGACGAGCATGCCTCCGCGCGCCGCCGCGCCGGGCTTGTACGGACCCTGCGCCCCCGCCCCGCCGACTCGCCGCTCCTCGACCTCGCGAGCAACGACTACCTGGGCCTGGCCCGGCACTCCGAGATCATCGAGGGCGCAGCCGAGGCCGCGCGCAGGTGGGGCGGCGGCGCCACCGGATCCCGGCTCGTCACCGGCACCACCGAACTCCACGGCGAGCTGGAGCGGGAGCTGGCCGACTTCTGTGGCTTCGAGGCGGCCCTCGTCTTCTCCTCCGGCTACGCCGCCAACCTCGCCGCCGTCACCGCACTCGCTCCGCATGGCTCCCTCATCGTCTCCGACGCCGGCAACCACGCCTCCCTCATCGACGGCTGCCGCCTGGCCCGCGGCACCACCCAGGTCGTGGCCCACGCCGACCCGGACGCGGTCCGCAAGGCGCTCAGCACGGCGAAAGGCCCGGCCATCACCGTCTCCGACACGGTGTTCTCCGTGGACGGCGACGCCGCCCCGCTGGCCGAACTGGCGGCCGCCTGCCGTGAGTACGGCGCCGGGCTGGTCGTGGACGACGCCCACGGGCTCGGTGTCCTGGGCGACGGCGGCCGGGGCGCGCCGCACGCGGCGGGGCTCGCGGGCGCCCCCGATGTCGTCGTGACGGTCACGCTGTCGAAGTCGCTGGGCAGCCAGGGCGGTGCCGTCCTCGGCCCGGCGCACGTCATCGACCACCTGGTCAACGCGGCCCGTACGTTCATCTTCGACACGGGCCTCGCCCCGGCCGCGACCGGCGCCGCCCTTGCCGCGCTCCGGCTGCTGCGCCGGGAGCCGGAGCGTGCCGCGCGGGCCCGCGAGGTGGCGAGGGCCCTGCACACACGGCTGACGGCGTCGGGCCATGAAGCGGTGCGGCCCGACGCCGCCGTGGTGTCCGTGCGCGCGCCGTCTCCGGATCAGGCGGTGCGGTGGACGGCGGACTGCCGGTCGGCGGGTCTCGCCGTCGGCTGTTTCCGCCCACCGTCCGTACCCGACGGCGTTTCGAGGCTGCGACTGACCGCCCGCGCGGATCTCACCGAGGGCCAGATCGACCGAGCCGTGGGGATCATCGGCGATACGCGGCCATGAGTCGGCGTCCCGGCCGTGCGTCGCCGTAAGCGGAAGTGCCCGTAAGCGGAAGTGCGAGCGCCTCCGGTGGTGCTCACCGAAGCGTGGTGATGAATCCCTCCCATGCCTCGGGGGCGAACAGCAGAGCGGGCCCCGCTGTGTTCTTCGAGTCGCGTACGGCCACAAGACCGGCCCAGCGGCCGGACCCGGGACGGGCCGTCTCCACACAGTTGTTCATTCCGGTGCTGCGGCTGCTGCGCCGCCAGCACACACCGCGCAGTGCGGTACTGGTAGGTACGTTCCGAGGCGATGCGGACATGGTGCCTCCTTACGCGCCGGTCGACCGGCCGTGGGCCAGCCCGGCGATGTAATCCAACGAGTCCTCGGGCGAAAGGGCGTGGATCTGAAGGGTGTTGAAGGCCTCGACATAAGCCCTGAGGTCTTCTTTCCGCTCCAGGTAGAGGCTACTCGTCAAGTGGTCGAGAACAACCACGTCCAGATCAGAAGTGCTCCTAAATGAGAAAATTACGAAAGGCCCGGTGATGCCGATGTGCGCCCCGGCAGTGAACGGCAGCACCTGCAGTCGCACCTGAGGAAGGGCCGCCGCCTCGACCAGACGGCCCAGTTGGCGGGCCATGATCTCGGGACTGCCCACCTCCCGCCGCAAAACGCCCTCGTCGAGCACGGCGCTGAGCTCCATCGGCGGATTTCCGCGCAGTACGTCCTGCCGCGCGAGCCGTACCTCCACGAGCGCGTCGAGTTTGTCGTCTTCCAGCCCCTCCACCGCGGCCCGTGTCACCGCCCGGGCGTACTCCGGGATCTGCAACAGCCCCGGTACGACCGAGGTCTCCAGCGTCCGCATCCCGCTGGCCTGCGACTCCAGGCTGATGAAGTCCCGGTACGTCGGCGGCAGCACCCCGCGATACGCGTGCCACCAGTTGTGCCGTCCCCCGCCGTCCTCGGAGCCCGCCAACACCAACAGCAGCTCCCGTAGTTCGGCGTCGTCGACCTCGTACGCATCCAGTAGTCTGCGCACGTCCGCGGGCTTCACTCCGCTGGCGCCGGTCTCGATCCGGCTCACCTTGGACTGGTGCCAGCCCACCAGCCGGGCCGCCTCGATACTCGTGAGCCCGGATCCGGTGCGCAGGACGCGCAACTCGGTACCTAGCTTGCGGCGGCGCACCGCCGGACCGTATTGCATGGGAGTCTCCTTCCGCCAGGCGCGGGGTGGTCAGGCCGGCGCGCGGAGGTCGGGTGATGACAGAGGATGGACCGAGAGTCCACCTGAATACGGTCGGCCGTCGGAGAGTCCACCGCTTCGAGCGACAGATATATGCATATCTTGGTGGAACGCCGCCCTTGACGGCCCAGGTAGTGGCAGTCTGGCGCGAAGCACCAGTCCGGGACCGTACTCGAACCATCCGCTCCCTGTCGGACACCGGTCCCGTGGGAAAGGGGCGACCGTGCCATGGCAGATCACCAGGAAGCATCCGTCACTCTGCCGAGCGATCCCGCCTCGGTGTCCGCGGCCCGGAACTACGTCGCCACCGTGCTCGCCGAATGGGGCCTGCCGAGCGACACGGACATCGCGGACACCGTGCGCCTGATCGTGTCCGAACTCGCCACCAACGCCGTCCAGCACACGCTCGGTCAGTCACCCACGTTCACCGTGGACATCGCCCTCGACCGGGACGAGTACCTGCGCATCGGTGTCACCGACAGTCATCCACGCTTTCCGAAACGGCTGCCCGCCGCCGTCCAGCAGGACAACGGCCGGGGCCTGGTCATCATCCGCTGGCTGACCGCCGAGTGCGGCGGCCGACTGAGCATCAGACCCACGCGCGAGGGCGGCAAGACGGTGGCGATCGAACTGCCGTGGACGGTCCCCGTGCAACCGGTCAGGGCAGGCGGTCCGCAGGAGCCCTGACGGGTGCCTCTCCACGACCGGAGCGCCCCACCAGCTTCGGGAGCAGACCCCACAGGAAGAGGCATACGAGGAGTGTGCCGGCGCAGGCGGTGACACCGGCCGCCCTGCCGAGGGTCACATCCACCACCAGCAGCACCGATCCGGCGAAGGCGGGCATCAGGACGGCCAGGCCCACGCCGGCCAGCCGGGACGAGACCCGCACGATGGCGGGCTTGGCGTTCTGCTGGAACAGCGAGCGGTGCAGCGCCGCCGGGGCGGTGAAGAGCGCGGCCGCGAGGACCGCCAGCAGGAGCGTGGTGACGTACGTGGCGCGCTGGACCGAGTCGAGGTCCGGGAAGCGCGGGGTGAAAGCCAGCGTCAGCAGGAACGCGAAGAGGATCTGCACCCCCGTCTGGGTGACCCGCAACTCCTGCAACAACTCGGCGAAGTTGCGGTCGGCGCGTTCGAGGTGTGTCTCATTGCGTGCGGGGCGGGGGCGTTCATCGGCCATGCGTGTACGAGTAGCCGGCATGGCCCGTATTACGCCCGCCGGGGCGGCGGAGCTGTTCCGCCGCCCCCACGGTTGGGTCTAGCGGACCCGGCCGTACCAGACGCTCTTGGTCCAGATCTTCTGGAGCCGTACGACGTCACCGGTCTTCGGCGAGTGCCAGATCTTTCCCTTCCCCGCGTAGATGCCGACGTGGTAGACGTTCGACCCCGAGTGGAAGAACACGAGGTCTCCGAGCTTGCGGTTGCTCGCGGAGATGTGCTTCGTCTTGTTGTACTGCTGCTGGGCAGTACGGGGCAGCTTCTTGCCCGCCTTCTTGAACGAGTAGAGCGTCAGCCCTGAGCAGTCGAACCTGCTGGGCCCCGTGGCGCCGTACCGGTAGGGCGAGCCCTTCTTCGAAGCCGCGACCTTGAGTGCCTTCGACGCCACCGTGGCGGCCTCGGCGTCGGATGCGACGCCCGGGACCACGATGCTGCCGCCGACGGCGGCGATGGTCAGAGCCGAGGCCGTACCGGCCCGGGTCAACAGCGACGGGACACGATTGAGCGCAGTCATGCGCAACCCTTCGTCAGCCGCCTGTGAAGGATGACCTGTCGGATTCGGGCTGGCGAAGTTGCCCGGCCGCTGACGCGGCTTCACCCCAAGGGCTGCTCGGCCCGGCCATGGCTTGACCGTTCCGGCGACCCGTCGTGCTTGGGTCCTCCACTCCTGCCGATGCAATCCTGTCGACCGGTCATCCGGGCGGCGGCAGGACTCGGCGTCCACCCGGATCGCCCCGCCGCTGCGGCGGGGGCTTGTCGTCAGGAAGGGATCTTGACGCACGGAAGTCCGAAAATCCCAACGGAATCGGGGATTTGTGGCCTTACTCACCACCTGCATATTCGGGTGGACGGGGCGATTTCGGCGCTGATGTCCACCCCGCAAGGAGGCTCGCACCAGCACCGGAATATCATATTCCATCCCGGAAGCAGGCATGTTGCTCAACTCCACCGGTCCTGAAGCGGGATGAGTGAGTACGTCGATCCGCCGACACCACTCGATCCGCTCCAAGTCCGGCCTGACACCCTCCAGTACGGCGCACGACCCGGCCTCCGTTCAGACGGCCACCAGGTCGCAGGCGTCCCGCGTGCCGGTCAACTCTCCGTTCCCGGCGGCAGGGTGACGCGGGCGGCGCGTCGCTCGCCGTCGAGGACTCGCAGCGCCCGCGCGAGGGTCGGGGCGTGCACCTCGTTCTCGCCTCGCCTGTGCATCAGTTCGAGCGCGTCGCGCAGTGCGGTCGCCTTGCCGACGAGGGCCTGCGCGGCCCGCAGCCCGCGGTACGTGTCGCCGGGGCGGGCCGGATTGATCCGGCCCAGCAGGTCCACCACGTCCAGATAGCGGTCGATCAGCTCCGCCTCGGCACGTGTGAGAGCGGGCAACGGCGGCAACTCGGGTGGGAGCATCGACGGCTCACCTCGCGCCGGGGAGCGTGCGCGAGGTCTTGCGGCTCGGGATGAGCCGGTCGGCCAGGCCGTACCCCACCGCGGCCTCGGCGTCGAGGATCTTGTCCCGCTCGATGTCCGCGCTGATCCGCTCGTGGCTCTGCCCCGTGTGCCGTACGAGCATCTCCTCCAGCTTCCGGCGGTTGCGCATCAACTCCTCGGCCTGGATGGCCAGATCGCTCGCCTGCCCCTCGACCGGTTCGGCCAGCGCCGGCTGATGGATCACCACCCGGGCGCCCGGCAGCACGAACCGCTTGCCCGGCGTGCCCGCCGCCAGCAGCACCGCGGCGGACGACCCCGCCTGCCCCAGGCAGATGGTCTCCACATCGCAGGTGACGAACCGAATCGTGTCGTAGAGCGCCGTCATCGCGCTGAACGAGCCGCCGGGGGAGTTGATGTACAGCGAGATGTCCCGGTCCGGGGACTGGTACTCGAGGTGCATGAACTGCGCCATCACATCGTTCGCCGAGGTGTCGTCGATCTGCGTCCCGAGGAACACGATCCGCTCTTCCAGCAACTTCGAGTACGGATCCATCGTCCGGTGACCCGCACTGGTGCGCTCGGTGAACTCGGGCAGCACATGGCGGGCCGACGGTCGGTTCACGGGCATGGGTACGCCTCCTCTGATCGACATCTGTAAAAAATGTACAGGACGTACGTATCCCTGGGGGAGGGGTTGGCTGACGGCGAAAATCCCCGCGGAGTAAGGCTCCGCGGGGAACTGTGCCGGGATGTGGATCAGGCCCAGTTGAGTGGTGCGGGGGAGGACGCCCCGTAGAAGGTGATCGCAGGCCAGCCGCGGGAGACCGCGAGTTCGTTCAGGGCGTTCGCGATGTCGACAGGGGTGATCAGGTGTGGCGCCGACACCTCGGAGTTGTCGATGCTGAAGATGAGTGTGAGGAACTCGCCCTCGGCGTAGGGGACATGGGACGAACCGCTGAACTCGGTGCCGTTCGGGAACTCGGTCGCCGCCACGGTGGTCGCGGTGGTTTCCTCCGCCGTGCCGGTCTCCTCCGCCCCGGTCTGCGCCGCCTGTGCCGTTCCGCCCGCGGCGAGCACCGCCCCCGCCGCGGCCGATCCCGCTGAACGCCTCCTTCGGGAGGCCGAGCCCGATCGTACGAACGAAGTGATCTCAGTGGGGCAGAATGGGATCTTCCGCTCGGGGGGTCGGTGGTGCCCGGTTTAAGCTGGACTCCATGGCCTACGAGATTCCGGTGACGCAAGCCAGGGCTGAGCTCGCCGATCTGATCAACCGCGTGGTCTACGGCGGCGAGCGCGTCGTCGTGACGCGGCACGGAAAGCCCCTCGTCGCCCTGGTCTCGGCCGCTGACCTGGAGCAGCTCGAAGCGCTCCAGGAGCCCGCCGAGGAGCCGGTGATCAGCGCGGTCTCCGGCGTCCGTGAGGTCGCGTCGGCCCCGCGCGAACAGCAGCGGTTCGGGATCACGGCGGAGCATCGGGGGAGCGGGGCGTCGTAGCCATAGGCGCGTCCCGGTCGGCTCGGGAACGCGCCGCCCGCATGGGCGGGGAAGAATCGGTCGAGGTGATACTCCAGCACCGCCGCGGCGGACTCCGGGCCGCGCTGGCCGATCAGCACGCTGCTGCCGAGCCCGCCGACATGGCGAGCAGGCTGATCGCCTCCCGCCGCGCGTCCGGGGCGGGGTCGAGCAGGCCCGTCTTCTGGGCCCGCCGGAGGAGGTCGGTCACGGTGTCCTCGGCGGCGTCGGGGTTCTTGATGAAGGGCTGGGCGGCAAGAGCCGGATCGTTCACCGACAGGACGGCGTACGAGGTGCAGAGGAGATGGAACGTACGGCTCTCCTCGTCGGTCGGCAGGGCCGCCAGCAGCAGCGCCTCGATCGTCGCGCGCGGGCCCGGGTCGTCCCCGGCGGCCCGGACGCGGGCGGCGACGCGCTCCCCCGAACACACCCGACCTCAGCGCCGAGCGCCCCGTCTACGCCCTCGACACTCCCGGCGACCCGGGGCCGCAGCGTCCAGTACGCCCTCATTCACCAGCCCGAACACGCCGCCCAGTGGCTGGACGAGACGCTCGCCGGCCTCGGCCTCGACCGTGTCCATCTCGTCGGCAGCTCCCACGGCGGCTGGCTCGTCCTGAACCAGGCGCACCGCAGGCCCGACCGCCTCGCCTCGGTCACACCCCTCGACCCCTGCGGCCTGGAGAAGGTGGGGCTGCGCTTCTTCGTCTGGATCTTCGTCAGCCTCTTCGCGACCTTCGCACCCAAGGCGCTGCGCCTGCGCCTGGCGGCCTGGCTGGAACAGCCGGCCCTCGTCTTACCCGAGCTGCGCACGATGATCAGGGCGGCGGTCCGCGCCTATCGCATCCGCCGCCCGGCACCGGTGCCCCTGACCGAGAGCGAACTGTCCATCATTCGTACGCCCCTCTACTTGGTGCTCGGCAGGCGCAGCCTCCTCGTGCACCCCCAACGGCAGCTGGAGCGCGTACCGCGCCTGATACCGGGCGCCCGGGCCGAGATCGTCTCCGGCACCGGCCATGGACCGCGGATCGACCACGCGGAGGAGGTCAACCGCCGGATGCTGGCCTTCATGGCCTCGGTCGACTGATGCGTGAAGGGTGATTCAGCGCCACTTGCCGAGGGCCGTGCGCGCCCGCTCGGCCGGTGAGCAGCCGAGGACCGCGCGCCCCCGTCCGCTACAGCGGGGGCGCACGGCCGGTCTGGGGTGGTGAGGCTGGGGGCCGGTCGCGACTCAGCGCGCCGGGGTCGGCGCCGGGGCCGATGCAGGGCGGTCGGTGGCCCGCTCGGTGGTCTTCGTGGGGCGCTTGAGCATGTGGCCCAGGAAGACCGCTCCCAGTCCGAGCGCCGCCCACCAGGTCAGGGTGAGCGCCGGGCCGAGGGCCGCGGCGCCGTCGAAGAACGACACCGACCGCAGCAGGGACGCGCCCGCACCCGGCGGCAGCCACTGCCCGAGTGTGCCCACCGGTTCGGGCAGCATCTGGGGTGCGGAGGAGGCACCGGAGAAGGGGTTGCCGAGGAACACGATCAGCAGTGCGCCCAGGCCGATGCCCGCCCGGCCGAGCAGAGCGGCGAGTCCGGCCACGGTGGCGCCCACGGCCAGCGTCGTCAGGCTCAGTGCGCCGGCTTCGGCCCACCAGTCGCCGGTGAGCACGCCGAGCCAGCTGTCGGCGATCGCGGTCGCGGCCACTCCGACCAGTACGGCCGCCCCGGTCAACGCGCCGACCGCACGCGCCCCGCGCAGTCCGAGCAGCGCGACGAGGGCGCCGGAGGCGGTACCGGCCAGTGCCAGCGGCAACACGCTCGAACCGAAGGCCGAGCCGCGCGGGTCGTTCGCGGGCGTCGCCACCACGTCGGTCGTCGCCACCTGGACCCCCGCTCGGGTGGCCTGCTGGGTCACGGCCTGCTGCAGCGACTGGGCGACCATCGGGCTCGCGGCCGAGGCGGTGAGCAGCTTGGGCCCCGTCTCGGTGACGACCACCGCGCCGTATACGGTCCGGTCCTTGATGGCCGCCCGGGCGGCGGCCTCGTCGGCGTAACGGTGGATCTCGAAGGCGCCCTCCCGCTGCTTGAGCCCGGTCTCGATCCGGGCGGTCGCCGCGGCAGGTCCCGCCACTCCGAGCGGCAGGTCGCGGGGCGCGGTGCGGGCGTTCGGCCAGGCGAAGGCCCAGAGCGCGAGCGCCGCGACGACGGGGATCAGGACGATGACCGCGACCATACGGCGACTCGGGGGTACCGAGTGGGCCGTGGCCTCGGCCGAGGTCGTGGCTGAAGCCTTGGCCGCGGTGGGTGGAGCGGACGTGGCGGACATGGGTCCTCCTCCGGGTCGACCGGTGGTGATCGACGGGGATCGGTACGGGGTGGGCGGCGATCTGCGGCTGCTGCGAGTCGGCCGCCCATCTAAAAAGAAGGAGCGTTCGTTTTCCTTTGCTTCACCATGCTCCGAAGGGTGCGCCTTGTCAAGAAGGAACGTTCGTTTTACGTTGGCGCCATGCCCCGCGTATCCCAGGAGCGTCTCGACGCCCGCCGCCGCCAGATCCTCGACGCCGCCGCCCGCTGTTTCGCCCGCAACGGGTTTCATGCCACGTCGATGCAGGACGTGCTGAAGGAGGCCGATCTCTCCGCCGGGGCCGTCTACCGGTACTTCACCGGCAAGGAAGAGCTCATCGCCGCGATCGTCAACGAGGTGCTGGGGGAGGTCGGCGGGGTCTTCGAGGAGGCCGCGCGCTGGCGCCCCCTGCCGCCCCCGGACGTGCTGATCGGGACGGTGATGCGCGCGGTCATCGGGCACCGGCAGGGGTTGGGGGGCACGGAGCAGTCCCTGTATCCGAGGCTGATGGTCCAGGTGTGGGCGGAGACCCTGCGCAACCCGGAGCTGCACGCGATCCTCAGTGACGGTTTCGCCCGGGTCCGCCGACCGTGGATCGAGATCGTCGAGGGATACCAGGACGCCGGGGTGATGCGCGCCGACATTCCCGCCCTCAGTGTCGCGCGGACGCTGATCGCGGTCGCCCAGGGCTTTGTCGCCCAGTACGCGCTCTTCGGCGACGTATCGATCCAGGTGGTCGAGCTGGGGCTGAAGGCGTTGATGAGCATGGAGGACCCGGACGCCCGTACATGAGCGGATCGCAGGTCGGTTAACGTCGCTGAAACGCCACCCAATTAGCCTGCGCCCACGCCACCAGCGATTTTGCCGGGTGGCGCGGCAACCGGACCCCGCACGGTCCGGAGCGAGGATGTGAGGTGGACGCCGTGCAACTGACCCCGCACGAGCAGGAGAGGCTGCTGATCCATGTGGCGGCGGACGTGGCCGAGAAGCGCCGGGCCCGAGGGCTGAAGCTGAACCACCCCGAGGCCGTCGCCCTGATCACGGCGCACATCCTCGAAGGCGCGCGGGACGGCCGTACGGTGGCCGAACTCATGGCGTCCGGGCGGAAACTGCTCACCCGGGACGATGTCATGGAGGGCATCCCCGAGATGATCCACGACGTCCAGGTCGAGGCGACCTTCCCGGACGGCACCAAGCTCGTCACTGTCCACGACCCGATCGTCTGAGGGGGCTCGATGATTCCCGGAGAGATCCTCTTTGCCGAGGACTCGATCGTCTACAACGAGGGCCGTGAGGTCACCCGGCTGACCGTCCTCAACGCCGCCGACCGGCCCGTGCAGGTCGGCTCCCACTACCACTTCGCCGAGGCCAACCCCGGCCTGGAGTTCGACCGTGCCGCCGCGCGCGGCAAGCGGCTGAACGTCGCCGCCGGCACCGCCGTGCGCTTCGAGCCCGGGATCCCCGTCGACGTAGAACTCGTTCCGCTCACCGGCGCCCGTGTCGTGCCCGGACTGCGCGGGGAGACCGGAGGTGCCCTCGATGCCTGAGATCTCGCGTGCCGCGTACGCCGACCTGTTCGGCCCGACCACCGGTGACCGCATCCGGCTCGCCGACACGGACCTGCTCGTCGAGATCGAGGAGGACCGCTCCGGCGGTCCCGGGCTCGCCGGTGACGAGGCCGTGTTCGGCGGTGGCAAGGTCATCCGCGAGTCCATGGGCCAGGCGCGTGCTACGCGCGCAGAGGGCACCCCGGACACGGTCATCACCGGCGCGGTGATCATCGACCACTGGGGCATCGTCAAGGCCGACATCGGCATCCGCGACGGCCGGATCACCGGCATCGGCAAGGCGGGCAATCCCGACACCATGGACGGGGTCCACCCCGACCTGGTCATCGGCCCGGAGACGGAGATCATCGCGGGCAACGGGCGGATCGTCACCGCCGGTGCCATCGACGCGCACGTCCACTTCATCTGCCCGCAGATCGCCGACGAGGCGCTGTCCGCCGGCATCACCACTCTCGTCGGCGGAGGTACGGGTCCGGCCGAGGGTTCGAAGGCCACGACGGTCACGCCCGGCCCCTGGCACCTCGCCCGCATGCTGGAGGCGATGGAGCAGTACCCGCTCAACATCGGCTTCCTGGGCAAGGGCAACACCGTCTCGCACGAGGCGATGCTGTCGCAGATCCGCGGCGGCGCGCTGGGCCTGAAGCTGCACGAGGACTGGGGGTCGACCCCGGCTGTCATCGACGCGTCCCTGACCGTCGCCGACCGCACCGGCATCCAGGTCGCGATTCACACGGACACGTTGAACGAGGCCGGGTTCGTCGGCGACACGCTCGCCGCGATCGCCGGACGCGGCATCCACGCGTACCACACCGAGGGCGCGGGCGGCGGGCACGCGCCCGACATCATGACCGTGGTCTCCGAGCCGCACGTGCTGCCCAGCTCCACCAACCCGACCCGCCCCTACACCGTCAACACCGCCGAGGAACACCTCGACATGCTGATGGTCTGCCACCACCTGAACGCGGCGGTGCCGGAGGACCTGGCGTTCGCCGAGTCCCGCATCCGGCCCTCCACCATCGGCGCCGAGGACATCCTCCACGACCTGGGCGCCATCTCGATCATCTCCTCGGACGCCCAGGCCATGGGCCGGGTCGGCGAGGTCATCCTGCGGACCTGGCAGACCGCGCATGTGATGAAGCGGCGGCGGGGTGCGTTGCCGGGCGACGACCGTGCGGACAACCAGCGTGTACGTCGATATGTCGCCAAGTACACGATCAACCCCGCGCTCGCGCAGGGGCTCGCCCGCGAGATCGGGTCCGTCGAGAGCGGCAAGCTCGCCGACCTGGTGGTGTGGGAGCCCGCGTTCTTCGGGGTCAAGCCTCAGCTCGTGATCAAGGGCGGGCAGATCGCGTACGCGCAGATGGGCGACGCCAACGCCTCGATCCCGACCCCGCAGCCGATCCTTCCGCGGCCCATGTACGGCGCGATCGGACGGGCGCCGGCTTCGAACTCGTTCAACTTCGTGGCGCCCCTGGCCATCGAGGACGGGCTGCCGGAGCGGCTCTCGCTGGGGAAGCGGTTCGTGGCGATCGAGTCGACGCGTGGGGTCACCAAGGCCGACATGCGCGAGAACGACGCGCGTCCCGAGGTACGGGTCGACCCCGACAGCTTCGCCGTGCACATCGACGGGGAGCTGGTGGAGGCCACGCCCGCCGCCGAACTGCCCATGGCTCAGCGCTACTTCCTCTTCTGAGGCTGTCGTGAGCGCAGAGGCTTCAGGGGTTTGTGATGTCTAGGGCGGCGCTTCTCGTCCTGGCCGACGGCCGCTTTCCCGCCGGGGGGCACGCGCACTCCGGTGGGGCGGAGGCGGCCGTCAAGGGCGGGCTGATCACCGGGTCGGACGGGTTGGAGGCGTTTTGCCGGGGGCGGCTGCACACCGCCGGGTTGGTGTCGGCCGCCCTGGCTGCCGCCGCCGCGCTCGGTGTCGATCCGGTCGCTTTGGATGCCGCCGCCGACGCCCGTACGCCGTCCCTCGCCCTGCGGGTCGCCTCGCGGAAGCTGGGGCGGCAGTTGATGCGGGCGGCGCGGGCGACGTGGCCCTCCAGGGAACTGGACGTGGTGGCGCGGGAGTTCCCCAAGGGCGCGCACCAGCCGGTGGTGTTGGGGGTGGCGGCGCGGGTGGCGGGGCTCGGGGCGGATGATGCGGCGTACTGCTCGGCGTACGAGAGCGTCAGTGGGCCGGCGAGTGCGGTGGTGCGGTTGCTGAGTCTTGATCCGTTCGACGCGACGGGGGTCTTGGCGCGGCTGGCGCCGGAGGTCGACCGGGTGGTGGGGGCTGCGGTCGAGGCGGCGGGGGAGGTGGTTGTCGGTGGGGTGGATGCCTTGCCTGCGGCTTCCGCTCCGCTGTTGGAGATCGGGGCGGAGGCGCATGCCGCGTGGCCGGTTCGGTTGTTCGCCTCGTGATTTTCCTCGCGGGGGCGAGGAAGCGCGGTCAGCAAGTACGACGGTATGAACGAGCAAGACCCAAGGAGCCGTTTTTATGCATCTCGGTCACGATCACTCCCACGGCTGGCCCTCCGCCGTCAGCGCCGACGCGCATCGGCCCGACGGTACCCGGCGGGCCTTGCGGATCGGCCTCGGCGGACCCGTCGGATCCGGCAAGACGGCCACTGTCGCCGCACTCTGCCGGGCCCTGCGCGACGAGCTCTCCCTCGCCGTAGTCACCAATGACATCTACACCCGCGAGGACGCCGAGTTCCTGCTCCGCGAGGCCGTGTTGCCGCCCGAGCGGATCACCGCCGTAGAGACGGGCGCGTGCCCGCACACGGCGATCAGGGACGACATCTCCGCGAATCTCGAAGCCGTGGAGGACCTGGAGGACGAGGTGGGCCCCCTCGCCCTCATCCTTGTCGAGTCCGGCGGTGACAACCTCACCGCCACCTTCTCCAAGGGACTCGTCGATGCGCAGATCTTCGTCATCGATGTGGCCGGCGGCGACGACATTCCACGCAAGGGCGGGCCCGGCGTCACCACCGCCGACCTGCTCGTCGTGAACAAGACGGACCTCGCGCCGTACGTAGGGTCCGACCTCGCCCGGATGGCCGCGGACGCGAAGACGCAGCGCGCGGAGCTGCCGGTGGTGTTCCAGTCGCTCAGGAGCGAGGCGGGGGTCGCGGAGGTCGCGGCCTGGGTGAGGGAGAAGCTCGCGGCGTGGACGGCATGACGACGGCCGGAGTCAGGGCCACCGCACGGATCGCCGCCCGCCTCGACGGGCGGGGCACCACGGCCCTGCCCGTACTGGAGAGCGACGGCCCGCTCGCGCTGCGCCGCACCCGGGGACGTGGCGACGAGGCGCGCGTCATGCTCGTCGGCGCCATGAGCGGACCGCTCGGCGGTGACCGTTTCGCCGTGGAGGCGGAGGTCGGCGCGGGCGCCCGGCTGCACCTCGGGTCGGCCGCCGCGACGATCGCCCTGCCGGGGCAGAGCAAGGGCGAGGCCCGCTACGACGTACGGATCGACGTCGCCGCCGGAGGCGAACTGCGATGGCTGCCCGAGCAGTTGATCTCGGCGCAGGGCAGCGATCTGTGCGTGTCGACGCGCGTGGACCTCGCCGCCGGCGCGCGACTCGTGTTCCGCGAGGAGCAGGTGCTCGGGCGGGCCGGTGAGGATCCCGGGCGGCTGAGCAGCCGGCTCACCGTGCGGCTGGACGGGCGTACGCTGCTCGACCAGGAGGTGGCCTGCGGGCCGGGGGCGCCCGGCGGCTGGGACGGCCCCGCCGTACTCGGCGGGCATCGCGCACTGGGGCAACTCGTCGTCGTACGACCGGAGTTCGGAGAGCGGGCGCCCGAGCCGAGGGTGCTGGGGGAGTCCGCCGCGCTCACTCCGCTCGTCGGGCCCGCCGTACTCGTGACCGCCCTCGCGCCCGACGCGCTGCGGCTGCGGCGCGTACTCGACGAGGCCCTTGCCGCACTCGACGGCTGAACCGCACTCCGCTCAACGGGACATGCCATCCGGCTATCGGATTAGTAAAGAACGTCCCGCCCCCCTGTTCTCAGATGCCTCACAGGCACGAGGATCCCCGTGACCATTCGACACTTCGATTCGATGTACGGGGAGTTCCCTCTTGAGAGGTATGAGACCGACGAGGCGCGCGGCGGCCTTCGGGTCCGCCGGAGCGCTCGTCACGGCGACCCTGATAGCCGGCGCCGTCACGGCGCCGGTGGCCAACGCCGCCGAGACGGCCCGCACGGTCCAGGACCGCGAGGCCAAGGGCGTCGCCGTCGCCGCGGCCAAGGCGGCGAAGAAGGGCGTCAAGTGGCAGGACTGCCCTGAGAGCTGGGGCCTGGAGAAGCCCATCAAGTGCGGCTGGGTCAGCGTGCCGCTCGACTACGCCAAGCCGAACGGCAAGCAGATCAAGATCGCCGTGGACCGTATCGGCAACACCGGCACGAAGAAGCAGCGCCAGGGCGCCCTCGTCTACAACCCGGGCGGACCGGGCGGCTCGGGTCTGCGCTTCCCGCGCCGGGTCACCACGAAGAATCCGCTGTGGGCGAACGTGGCCAAGGCGTACGACTTCGTGGGCTTCGACCCCCGTGGTGTCGGCAAGTCGGCGCCCATCTCCTGTGTCGACCCGCAGGCGTTCGTGAAGGCGCCCAAGATGGACCCGGTCCCGGACTCCGAGGCCGACAAGCTCAAGCAGCGGGGGCTCGCCGCCGACTACGCGGCCGGCTGCAAGAAGCGCAGCGGCGCGATGCTGCCGTACATGACGACGCCGAACACCGCGCGCGACCTGGACGTCATCCGGGCCGCCCTCGGGGAGAAGAAGCTCAACTTCCTCGGCGTCTCCTACGGCACCTACATCGCCGCCGTCTACGGCACCCTCTTCCCGACCCATGTGCGCCGCATGGTCGCCGACAGCGTGGTGAACCCCTCTCGCGAGAAGATCTGGTACCAGGCCAACCTGGACCAGGACGTCGCCTTCGAGATGCGCTGGAAGGACTGGACGAAGTGGGTCGCGAAGCACGACGCGACGTACCACCTCGGCGACACCCAGGCCAAGGTGCAGGCCAAGTGGCTCGAACTGCGTGCCACCGCGAAGAAGAACCCGATCGGCGGGCTCGTCGGCCCGGCCGAGCTGATCTCCTTCTTCCAGAGCGCCCCGTACTACGACTCCGCGTGGGCGCCCATCGCCCAGGTGTGGAGCAAGTACGCCGCCGGTGAGACCCAGGCGCTGGTCGACGCGGCCGCCCCGGACCTCACCGACACCGCGGGCAACGCCGACGCGGAGAACGGCAACGCCGTCTACACCGCGGTCGAGTGCACCGACGCCAAGTGGCCCACCAGCTGGAAGAAGTGGGACCGCGACAACACCCGGCTGCACAAGAACTACCCGTTCATGACCTGGGCCAACGCCTGGATGAACCTGCCGTGCGCCACCTGGCAGTCCAAGCAGTACACGCCCGTGGACGTGAAGACCAAGAAGGGTCTGCCGCCCGTCCTGATCGTCCAGTCCACGCGTGACGCGGCCACCCCGTACGGGGGCGCCGTCGAACTGCACAAGCGGTTCAAGGGTTCCCGTCTGATCACCGAGACGAAGGCCGGCTCGCACGGAGTGACCAGCCTGACCAACCCGTGCGTCAACCAGCGCGTGGACACCTACCTGCTCACCGGCAAGGTGGGCAAGGCCGACGTGAAGTGCGCCCCGCACGCCACGCCGACGCCGTAGCAGGACCGGAAGGGTGAGGGGCGGCCGGATGACTCCGGCCGCCCCTTCCACGTGCCCGTCACCTCACGACTTCAGCCACGCGTCCTCCGCCGCGTAGTCGAAGAGGTCCCCATAGGCCTGGAACATCTTGGGATACGCCTCCCGCCAGTCCCGGCCGCCCGCCAACTGCCCTTCGATCCACGTGACCGTGTCCGGCAAGGTCTTCGCGTACCGGACCACCGGGCGGTAGCCCAACTCCCGTTCGGCGGCCGACATGTCGCACACCACGGGCACCGGCACGGACCACGGCGTGTCCCCGACCGTGGGCCCCGGAGGCGGGCCGTCGACCAGTACGTTCTCCGTCTCCACTCCCATCACGGCGTCGATCGCCGCGGCGATCTCCGTGACCTTCGGCGCGTCGGGGTCGACCGCGTTCAGCGCCCGCGTTCCCGGCCGCGCGGCGGCCAGCCGGATCAGCTCGGCGATGTTGTGGACGCTCGCCGGATGGAAGCGGCTCTCCCCGCCGTACGCGATGACCCTGCGGCGCCGCCCGTCGAGGTTCCGCTTGACGAAGTACAGCTCGCGGGGCGTACGGCAGTGCGGCCCGTGGATGGCGCCCGCGCGCAGCAGCGTCGTGGGCAACCGGTCGCCGACGGCGAGGAGTTCGCGCTCCAGCCCCGCCTTGCGGGTGCTGTACGAGGCCTCGCCCGGCCGGACCGTGCGCTGGCTTTCGGGGAGGGGCACCGGGTACTCGGGGAAGCCGTCCGGCTCCGCCTGGGTGTCGAAGTTACGGCCCTTGTCGTCCTCGTACACCGAGACGCTGGAGACGACGACGGCCGATCCGATCCGGTCGGCGAGCCCCGTCAACTGCCGTGCGTGTTCGGGGCCGTACGCGACCATGTCCACCAGGACGTCGCAGCCGTCACCGATCGCGGCGGACAGCGCCGCGTCGTCGGCGCGGTCGGCCGACGCGATCCGCACACCCTCATCCGGCCAGCCCTCGTCACGGTCGCCGCCCCGTGAGACGGCGGTCACCTTCCAGCCGTCCCTCGCCAGCGCGCCCACGGCCACGCGTCCGATCTGTCCCGTCGCTCCGATCACCACAGCACGTCGTGTCATGCCCCGACCGTACGACGCCCCCGCCCGGCCCGGTGGGATGCTCTGCTGCGAGCAGAACCGCTCAACTCAGCGGCATACGCGGGAACTTCCGCTCCTTGCCCGCCTTCTCGTCCTTGGCCGCCGCAGCCTCCTCCGCCTTCACGACGGCCGCGTACTGGTCGACGTACTCCTGGTCCGACAGCGAGAGGATCGCGTACATGATCTCGTCGGTGATGGCCCGCAGGACGGCCTTCTCGTTCTCCATGCCCTCGTAGCGGGAGAAGTCCAGTGGCTTGCCGAAGCGGATGACGACGGGGTGGATGTTCGGGATGACCTTGCCCGGCGGCTGCGCCTCGAAGGTGCCGATCATCGCACAGGGGATGACGGGCACCCGGGCCTTGAGCGCCATGACCGCCACACCGACCTTGCCCTTGTAGAGCCGACCGTCGTGCGAGCGCGTGCCCTCCGGGTAGATGCCGAGCAGCTCGTCCTTGCTCAGCACGCCGAGGCCTTCGCGGATGGCGGCCTGGCCCGCCTCCTTGCCGGAGCGGTCGACCGGGATCTGCCCCGCGCTGCGGAAGAAGAACGCCGTCAGCCTGCCCTTGAGGCCCGGGCCGGTGAAGTACTCGGCCTTCGCCAGGAAGGTGATGCGCCGTTTCAGGATCGCGGGCATCAGGAAGTGGTCGGAAAAGGACAGGTGGTTACCGGCGACGATGGCCGCGCCCGACGCCGGTACGTGTTCGAGGCCCTCGATCCTTGGCCGGAAGACCAGTCTCAGCAGCGGGCCCAGCAGCACGTACTTGAGCAGGTAATAGAACACCGCGCACTCCTCTGTACCCCCAGGAGCGATCAGTTTAGGCGCGGCCGTCGCCGGGCGTAACCGCCGGGAGGTCATTCACCCCCGCCGCCCCTACCCGTCCCTCCCCCACTCTCGGCTTCGCTCGAGCGGGGGGACCCCCATCCAGGGGCTGCGCCCCTTCGACCCCCATGTGCGGGTGGGTGGGGGCTGGTCGCGCAGTTCCTCGCGCCCCTTTCGGGGCGCGGGTGCTGGACCTCGGTTGTCAGGCGCCCTTCCTCAGGACCTCCTCCAACGTGCCCAACGCCGAAACGAGTTCCTCGGCCGTGATGGTCAGGGGTGGGGCCAGGCGGATTGTTGAGCCGTGGGTGTCCTTGACCAGGATGCCGTGGGTCATGAGGCGGTGGCTGATGTCGCGGCCTGTGCCGAGCGTGGGGTCGATGTCGACGCCTGCCCACAGGCCGCGGGCCCGGAAGCCGAGCACGCCCTTGCCGACCAGGGAGGCCAGGCCTTCCCGCAGGAGGACGCCCAGCTCGGCCGCCCGGTGTTGGAATTCGCCGGTGTGCAGGAGGTCGACGACCGCGGAGCCGACCGCTGCGGCCAGCGGGTTGCCGCCGAACGTTGAGCCGTGTTCACCGGGGCGGAGGACGGACAGGACCTCCCGGCGGGCGACGACCGCCGATACGGGGACGATGCCGCCGCCGAGGGCCTTGCCGAGCAGTACGGCGTCGGGGACGACGTCCTCGTGGTCGACGGCCAGCGTGCGGCCCGTGCGGCCGAGGCCCGACTGGATCTCGTCGGCGATGAACAGGCAGCCGGCGCGGCGGGTCACGTCACGGACTCCGCGCAGATAGCCCTCGTCCGGGATGACCACCCCGGCCTCGCCCTGGATCGGCTCGATCAGCACCGCGGCCGTCGTCTCGTCGATCGCCGCTTCGAGCGCCGGGAGGTCGTCGTACGGGACGATCCGGAAGCCGGGGGTGAAGGGGCCGAAACCGGTGCGGGCGAGCGGGTCGGTGGAGAAGCTGACGATGGTCGTCGTACGGCCGTGGAAGTTGTCGGCGGCGACGACGATCGTCGCCTGGTCGGCGGGGACGCCCTTCACCTCGTACGCCCATTTGCGGGCCACCTTGATCGCGCTCTCCACGGCCTCGGCGCCGGTGTTCATCGGCAGCACCATGTCCAGGCCCGTCAGCGCGGCCAGGGACTCGGCGAACTCGGCGAGCCGGTCGTTGTGGAAGGCACGCGAGGTGAGGGTGAGGGTGTCGAGCTGGCGGTGCGCGGCCTCGATCAGCGCCGGGTGGCGGTGACCGAAGTTGAGGGCGGAGTAGCCGGCCAGCATGTCCAGGTAGCGGCGGCCCTCGACGTCCTCCACCCAGCTGCCCTCGGCGCGGGCGACGACCACGGGCAGGGGGTGGTAGTTGTGCGCGAGGACGGGCTCCTCGGCGCGGATGAGGTCGGCCGACGAACGCGCACGGACGGGAGCGGTCATGAGCGGATCTCCTGAGTAGCGGTCATGAGCGGATCTCCTGAGTGACGCACTTGATGCCGCCGCCGGCCTTCTGGAACTCCGACAGGTCGACGGGGACGGGAACGTAGCCCTGCCGGGCGAGCTGGTCGGCGAGGTCCTTGGCGCGGGGCGAGATGAACACGTGGCGGCCGTCGGAGACCGAGTTCAGGCCGAAGGCCATGGCGTCGTCGCGGGTCGCGATCACCGCGTCCGGATAGAGGCGGGCGAGGACCGCGCGGCTGCCGGGAGAGAACGCCTCCGGGTAGTACGCGATGTTGCCGTCCGGCCCGTCGTCGAGCACGAACAGCGCCGTGTCCAGGTGGTAGAAGCGCGGGTCAACCAGCTGAAGGCTGATCACCGGGACGCCGAAGAACTCCTGCGCCTGGCGATGGGCCTCACGGGTGGTGCGGAAGCCGGTCCCGGCCAGGAGAAAGCGACCGGTCGGGATCAGATCGCCCTCCCCCTCGCACACCGACTCCGCCCGGTACACCTCGTACCCGGCGTTCTCGAACCAGGCGTCGTACGCGGTGGACTCGGCGCGCCGCTCGGGCGCGTGGAAGAGCGAGCCGAGGACACGGCCGCCGAGGACGAGCGCGCAGTTGGCCGCGAACACCATGTCGGGCAGCGCGGCCACCGGCTCCACGGTCTCCACGGTGTGGCCGTGGTCCCGGTAGGCGCGGATCAGTTCCTGCCACTGGTCCTGGGCGAGGTCGACATCCACGGGGGTGTCCGGGTGCATCCAGGGATTGATCGAGTACTGAACGGCGAAATGTCTGGGTTCGCAGACGAGAAAGCGCCGAAGGCGCGGCACACGGCTGTCGGGCACAGAGGGTCTCTCCGCTTCCTGCGGTGTCGGCTGGGATGACACCACGGTAGGAATCGGGGCAGGCGCACGACAAGGAGTGAACGTTGCGTGTCCGCGCAGTAATGCTGCGTGTTCGACGGGCTCAGCGCACGTTCGCTGCGTCCTGCGTGGCGCCCGCCTCGGGGGCCTCCGGCAGCAGGTGCGACAGCACCATGTAACTGATCGTCTTCCGGATGAAAGGCTCCGCGCGGATCCGCTCCAGCACCTCCTCGAAGTGCTCCACATCGACGGCCCGCACATGCAGCAGCGCGTCCGCACCACCGGTCACCGTCATCGCCGCGGTGATCTCCGGATGGTTGCGCACGACCTCCGCGAGCCGCCGGGGCGGCGCCGCGCCCTCGCAGTACACCTCCACGTACGCCTCCGTGCGCCAGCCGAGCGCCGCCGGCTGCACCGTCGCCGTGAACCCGGTGATCACCCCGGTCTCCCGCAGCCGGTCCACGCGCCGCTTGACCGCGGTGGCCGAAAGACCGACGGCCGAGCCGATCTCGGCGAAGCTGGTCCTGGCGTTCACCATGAGCGCCGTGATGATCTTGCGATCGAGCTCGTCGAACGCCGCCGACTTGCTGTTCATGCGGGCACTGTATCCAGCGGCGCCCCTCCGCGGACCCCATGTGGAGCGTGCCCGTGTGCAGGCGTACGAATTACTCCTACACTCCACGTTCATGCTGCGCGCGCTCGCCGTCGATGACGAGAAACCCTCCCTCGAGGAGCTGCTGTACCTGCTGAACGCGGACCCGCGGATCGCCAGCGCCGAGGGCGCGAGCGACGCCACCGAGGCACTGCGCCGCATCAACCGCGCCCTGGAGTCCGGCCCCGACGGGCCCGACGCGATCGACGTCGTCTTCCTCGACATCCACATGGCCGGACTCGACGGCCTCGACCTCGCCCGCCTCCTCACGGGCTTCGCCCGGCCCCCGCTCGTCGTCTTCGTCACCGCGCACGAGGGCTTCGCCGTCCAGGCCTTCGACCTCAAGGCCGTCGACTACGTCCTCAAACCCGTCCGCCGGGAACGCCTCGCCGAGGCGATACGCCGGGCCGCCCAGCTCCGCGACGCGGCCCCGCCGATACCGGTCCACGAACCCGACCCCGACCAGATACCTGTCGAGCTCGGCGGAGTGACCCGCTTCGTCACCGTCGACGACATCACCCATGTCGAGGCCCAGGGCGACTACGCCCGCCTGCACACCCCGCAGGGCAGCCACCTCGTCCGCATCCCGCTCTCCACCCTCGAAGAACGCTGGCGCGCCCGCGGCTTCGTCCGCATCCACCGCCGCCACCTCGTAGCCCTGCGTCACGTCGGCGAGCTCCGCCTCGACGCCGGCACGGTCAGCGTCCTCGTAGGCTCGGTGGAACTCCAGGTCAGCCGCCGCCACGCCCGCGAACTGCGCGACCTGCTGATGCGCCGGACCACGGGCTGAGGAGACGGCATGCCCCACGACCCCACCGAACGCCGCGTCGTCGTCACCGGCCCGCCCCGCCGCGCCCGCCGCGGCCCCGGCTTCCACCGCCCCCGCACCGAGATCGACGAACAGACCACCCTCGGCCACACCTACGTCCGCTCCCTCATGCGCAGCCAGCTCCGCGCCGCCCTCGCCGTGTTCGCGGTCCTGGTCCTGCTGGTCGCCCCGCTGCCCCTGGTCTTCGCCGCGATGCCGGACGGCGCCGGCCTGGAGTGGGCCGTCCTCGGGTTCGGCGTCTACCCGCCGCTGGTCCTCCTCGCCCGCCGGCACGTACGCCGCGCCGAACGCAACGAGCAGGATCTCGTACGGCTCGTCGAGGACCGCTGACCCACCCCGTGGACGACAGGACCGGAAGCAAGGCATGAACGACACCTACGCCGTCCCCGCCGTCGCCCTCGTCGTCGTGGCGACCGTCTTCGTCGGCGCCTTCGGCCTGCGCATCTCCCGGACCACCTCCGACTTCTACGTCGCCTCCCGCACCGTCGGCCCCCGCCTCAACGCGGCCGCGATCAGCGGCGAGTACCTGTCCGCCGCCTCGTTCCTGGGCATCGCGGGCCTCGTCCTGGTCCAGGGCCCCGACATGCTCTGGTACCCCGTCGGCTACACGGCCGGCTACCTGGTGCTGCTGCTGTTCGTCGCCGCCCCGCTGCGCCGCTCCGGCGCGTACACCCTGCCGGACTTCGCCGAGGCCCGGCTCGCCTCCAAGACCGTACGACGCCTCGCCGGGGCCTTCGTGGTCGGCGTCGGCTGGCTCTATCTGCTGCCGCAGCTCCAGGGCGCCGGGCTGACGCTGAACGTGCTCACCGACGCGCCCGAGTGGGTCGGCGGGGTGATCGTCGCCGTCGTCGTCTCCGCCACGGTCGCCGCCGGCGGCATGCGCAGCATCACCTTCGTCCAGGCCTTCCAGTACTGGCTCAAGCTCACCGCCCTCCTGGTCCCCGCGCTCTTCCTCGTCCTCGCCTGGCAGGGCGACGGCGCCCCGCGCCACGCCTTCGACGAGCCCGCCCGGTTCCGCGAACAGCGTGTCGTCCGCGTCGACGAGAGCCTCGACCTCAAACTCGCGAGTCCACTGACCGTCACCGCCTCCGGCACGATCGACGGCCGCCGCTACGAGGACCGTCGCGTCGACCTGCCCACGGGCACCCACCGCGTCGAGCAGGGCACCCGACTGACCTTCACCAAGGGCGACACCGTCCCGGTCGCCGACCGCGGCAGCAACGGCGGCATGTCCACCTCCCTCGCCGCGGGCCGCGAGGAACGCCCGCTGTACGCCACGTACGGGCTGATCCTCGCCACCTTCCTCGGCACCATGGGCCTGCCCCACGTCGTCGTCCGCTTCTACACCAGCCCGCACGGCGTGGCCGCCCGCCGCACCACGGTCGTCGTCCTCGGCCTGATCGGCGCCTTCTACCTCCTCCCACCGCTCTACGGCGCCCTCGGCAGGCTCTACGCCCCCGAGCTCACCCTCACCGGCGACGCCGACGCGGCCGTACTCCTCCTCCCGGACCGCATGATCGGCGGCCTCGGCGGCGACCTGCTCGGCGCGCTGGTGGCGGGCGGCGCCTTCGCGGCGTTCCTGTCCACCGCGTCCGGGCTGACCATGGCCGTAGCCGGCGTCCTCACCCAGGACGTACTGCCCTCACGCGGCGTACGGCACTTCCGGCTCGGCACGGTCCTCGCCATGGCCGTACCGCTCGCCGCGAGCGTCCTGGTGGGCGGCCTCCCCGTCGCCGACGCGGTAGGCCTGGCCTTCGCCGTGTCCGCCTCCTCCTTCTGCCCGCTCCTCGTCCTCGGCATCTGGTGGCGCCGCCTGACCCCGCCGGGCGCCGCCGCCGGCATGCTGGTCGGCGGCGGCTCGGCCCTCCTCGCCGTCGCGGCCACCATGGCCGGTTTCCCCGGCACCGGCGCCCTCCACGCCCTCCTGGCCTGGCCCGCCCTCTGGTCGGTGCCCCTCGGCTTCCTGACGATGGTCTTGGTGTCCCTGGCCACGCCGGGCAAGGTGCCCGCCGAAACGGCCTCCATCCTGGCCCGCTTCCACCTGCCGGAGGAACTGGTGGGCGGACAGTCGAGAGCCGCGTCGAAGGAGATCGAACTGTGGCGTCGGTGAGGACGGAACCCTTGAGCGGTGAGCGGTGTACCACATGCAGGAGGTGAACGATGAGCGGTGAAGTCAGCGGGTTCCTGGCCGGGTTCTTCGTGGCCGTACTACCCTTTCTCGCGGCCGGCTTCTGGCTGGGGCGCCGTACCGCCCGGCCCCGCAGCAGCCTCGGCGGACTCGGTACGCCCGTCGAGCACGCCACCTTCCAGACCTTGCACACCGCGACGCTCGCCGCGCCCCCGCTGCGCGCCGGCCTCACCGAGGAGACGGCCCGCAAGTCCGCCAAGCGGCTGCGCACCCTGCTCGGCACGGACGCGCTGTGCCTCACGGACCATGAGTCGGTCCTCGTCTGGGAGGGAGTGGGGGAACACCACCGCGCCGAGATCATGGGACGGCTGGCGGGCCCCCTGGAGAGCGGCCGGGGCGAGGCCTTCCGCCTGACCTGCGACATCCTCGACTGCCCGGTGCGCTGGGCGGTTGTCGCCCCCCTCACCGTCGACGACCGCGTCCACGGCGCGCTCGTCGCCTGCGCGCCCCTGGAGTCCGCCGTGCTCGTACGGGCCGCCGGCGAAGTCGCCCGCTGGGTCTCCGTACAGCTCGAACTCGCCGATCTCGACCAGTCCCGCACCCGCCTCATAGAGGCCGAGATCAAGGCCCTGCGCGCCCAGATCTCCCCGCATTTCATCTTCAACTCGCTCGCGGTGATCGCCTCGTTCGTCCGCACCGACCCCGAGCGCGCCCGCGAACTCCTCCTGGAATTCGCCGACTTCACCCGCTACTCGTTCCGCAGGCACGGCGACTTCACCACCCTCGCCGACGAACTCCACGCCATCGACCACTACTTGGCACTCGTCCGGGCCCGCTTCGGCGACCGTCTCTCCGTCACCCTCCAGATCGCCCCGGAGGTCCTGCCGGTCACCCTGCCCTTCCTCTGCCTCCAGCCCCTGGTCGAGAACGCCGTCAAGCACGGCCTCGAAGGCCGGACTGTGACTGCCGCGGGCAAGAGCCACATCAGCATCACCGCCCAGGACGCGGGCGCCGAGGCGCTCGTCGTCATCGAGGACGACGGCGTCGGCATGGACCCCGCGCTGCTCCGCCGCATCCTGGCCGGCGACGTCAGCCCCTCGGGCGGCATCGGCCTCAGCAACGTCGACGAACGGCTCCGCCAGGTCTACGGCGACGACCACGGCCTCGTCATCGAGACCGCGGTCGGCGCGGGCATGAAGATCACCGCCCGACTGCCGAAGTACCAGCCGGGCGTACACCCGGACGGAGGAATACCCGGTGTCTGAAGGCCCGGAGTCCGAAGGCCAGGCACTCTCCGGGGCGCGGGCCTCAGGTGCGCGACGCCACCATCCCGAGCGTCAGCAGGCCGAGGACGACCCATCCGAACCACAGCCAGCCGTTGCTGCCGAGCGCCACCGAGTAGGCCGTCACCACGACCAGCCCACCTACGGTGAGCACCCCCATGGCCTTCGTCGAACCGGGCATCGCGACACCCCTTCTCAGGCTTCTTCTCCCTCCATGGTGCCCCCACTGGAGGAAATGACCGTACAGACGACGTAATGGGCGCCCTTTTTCCAGCCGTCCTCGCTGATCCAGTACTGGGAGCCGGTGACGGCGTCCTCGTAGCCGTACTCCTCCGGGGGCATGTTCCGCGCGCAGGCGGCCAGCGCCTTGGTGGTCGCCTCTTCGTAGGTCGTGCCGGCGGGCATCTCGTGGAAGCCGAGGACTTTCTGCTGATGGGGGCCCTGGCACGAGACGAGCCGGACCTTGGTTTCGGAGATCGGTTCGAGGCAGTCCTGCTTCTGCATGGTGGCCGCATCGACGAACACGGTGCTCCCCACCTGGCGGTGGCGCCCGATCGGCCCGTACACCGGCCTGCGCTCGCCCAGCAGCAGACAGGCGACACGGTGCCCAGCGGCGTCGAAGCCGTCGTCGGTCGGGGGCACCGGGTAGGAGCGGATGTCCACGAGATTCCCGCGGTCCTCCTCGGTGAGCTGTTCGCACAGGGCGGCCCCGCCCGCCTCGGCGTCCTCGGCGGAGGACGCCTCGTAGAAGGCCATCACCTGTCCATCCACCGCGGACCCCGTGCACTGGGGCACCAACCGGAGCCGCGGCGTGCCCTCGAACCGGGCGGCCGTCCAGGTGACGTCCACGCAGTCGCCGTCCTTCAGGGGCTCGGCCAGCCCGACGGCCTCCCCGTACGGCAGCGCCTCTCCACCGCTGCCGCCGTCCCCGCCCGGCAGGTTCCCCATCGCGTACCAGGCACCGCCCACCAGCAGGGTCAGGCCCAGTGCGGTCGCGACGCCGGCGAGCAGGGCCTTGCTGCGGTGAAAGCGGTGCCGCCCGGTGGAACCGGAGGGGTTCTCCGGCGGATACCACGGTGTCTCGTGCCGCACTCCGGAGCCGATGATCTCGGGCTCCACCGTGTGCGTCCTCTCGCTGGCCCACTGCGGCTGGGAGCCGAGGTCGGGCTCCGTGCGGGGGTGGACCTGGGGCGTCACGATGGCGGAGAGCGCGGCCTCGGTCTCGGCGGCGTTGATCCGGCGCACGGGATCCTTGGCGAGCATGGCGGCCAGCAGCGACTCCAGGGCACCCGCGCGCAGCGTCGGCCGCGGTTCCTCCAGGACGACCGCGGTCAGGGCCGCGATCTCCGAGTCCCGGTCGAAGGGCCCGTACCCCTCCACGGCGTAGTACAGCGTGCAGCCCAGTGAGAACAGGTCGGCCGCGGCGGTCGGCGGCCCGCCCTGCGCCCGCTCGGGCGCCAGATATCCGGCGGTGCCGACCAGGACATGGGTAAGGGTGTACCGGGTCTCCTGGGTGTCGGGCTGGACGGATATGCCATAGTCGGTGAGCAGGACCCGGGCGTACGGCGATCCGATGCGGTCGGGGGCGAGCAGGATGTTGGCGGGTTTGACGTCCCGGTGCATCACGCCCCGCTCGTGCCCGGCGGTGAGCGCGTCCAGCACGGCGAGCCCGATACGGGCACACTCGGCCGGCGCGAGGGGCCCGCGCTGGGTGACGAGCGCCTTCAGATCGAGGGCGCCCGGCACGTACTCCATGACGATCCACGGCAGTTCCTCGTGCTCCAGGACGTCGTGCACGGTGACCACGTGCGGGTGGCCGCGCAGTCCGGCGGCGTGCCGGGCCTCCGCGCGGGCCCGTGCGACCCGGGCTGTGCGGTCCCGCTCCGCCTCACCGGGACTGCGGAACACGATCTCCTTGAGCGCGACCTCGCAGTCCAACTGCTGGTCGTGCGCGAGCCAGACATGGCCCATGCCGCCGCTGCCCAGCCGGTTCAGCAGGAGGTAGCGGTCGGCGATGACCCGGCCGACTCCCGAATGCGGTGCTCCTGACTGCATCGGTCACTCCCAGGGGTCAGATCCATACGGGCTGGGCCGGGTCCTCTACGGGGGCTCCGGGATCGCCTCCGGGGTCTCCGGGATCGCCCGAGTCTCCGGGATCTCCCGGGTTCTCGGACGGGGGATCGCTGGACGGTTCGGGATCCGGCGGCGGGGCGACGCTGGTGGGACTGACCTCTGGCGTACTGGGGTCGGGGTCCGGCGGGGGAGGGAGCGCACTCGACTTGGAGGGCGTCGGGGTGGAGGTGGGGGTCGGTTTCGGCGTGGGAGTAGGCGTGGGCGTCGGGCTCGGTGTGGGCTTCTCGGGGCTGGACCTGGTCGCCGAGGGTGTGTCGCTGGGCTCCGGCGAGGACTCGGTCTGCGAGGGCGTGTCGCTGGACTCCGGCGACTCGGTCTCCGTGGGGGTGCCGGTGCCGTGCGTCGGCGAGGAGTCCGTCCCCGAGGGATCGGTCGGACCGGGACCCGTACCTGTGCCCGTGCCCGTCTCCGTGGGCTCGGGCCCGCTCGGTGTATCCGTATTCCTGCCGGGCCAGTCCACGTTCAGCGCCACGGCCGCACCGAACGTCAACTCGGTGCCCGGCCCGGGCTGCGACCCGGTCACCGGCGCGTCACCCGGCGGCATCTCGTCCCCGGCGACCGTCACCGCGAGGCCCTTGGCGGCCATGGCCGCACTGGCCTGGCCGAACGTCATCCCCTGCACGCGCGGCACGGCCTGCCGCTCACGCGTGTCGAACGTCTCGTCGGACTCGCCCGTAGAGCCGACCTCCCGGCTGATGCCCCTGTCGGAGTCCTCGACGTCGACGAGCTTGATCTCCTTCAGCTGCTCGGGCGCCGGCTTGACGACGACCGGGGCGGACTCGTCGTAGCCGTCCCACTTCTTGTTGTCGTCGTCGAATTCGACCTTGATGTCTTTGGGGTCCTCGTCGAACGCCTGCAGCGGGTTTCCGCAGCTGCACTTCACGGCGGGCAGACCCTGTTCGTCCACCAATACGGCGATGCCCGCCTCCAGCAGTGCATCGAACGGGACCCCCTTGCCCCCCTTGTAGTCGTGATTCTTCACAAGGGTGTCGTGACGCAACAGAACGGGCGTGAGATCGTCGAGATAATTCCCGATGCCATCGATTTCGACGCCCGCGATGTCGGCCCATACCTGAGCCTTTTTCTTGTTCTTGGGGTCGCTGAGGAAATCCTCGAGCTTGTCGACGTCGCAGACCTTCGGCTTCCGCGTGCCCCCGTACAGCCCCGGTGTGTTGCCCTGCTGCAGGCCGCTGTGCGGCTCCTGGGAGGTGATGCCGGGCTCGTCCCGGCCCAGCCGCTCGCCCTCGTCGAAGAAGGGCGCCAGGGACGGCACGCCCGCGGCCACCGCCTTCACCGCGAAGAACGTCGGAACCGAGTCACCGCATCCGCTGAGGATCACCACCCCCATCACCAGGACGGCTATCCTCCGGACGGCCGATTTCCCGGCCTTTCGCAAACATGTTCGCAAGCATGCGTGAATTGTCATGACCGCTCCCCCTGGCGGTTTCCCCCGTCGCCCCGCAGAGCGGAAGCAGGGCTCACGCATCATGCTACTGAATGGCAAAGCCTCTCAGTCAAGGAAAATACAAATGTGCGGTCGTGTGGCCAGACAAAAGAAATGGGGCCGGAAAAAGAATTGTGACTCAGCGACTGCGTGCGTTGAGTGAGGCCAGATAGGCGTTGTACGCCTCGAGTTCCTTGTCGCCGTCCCGGTCGGCCGCCCGGTCCTGACGCCGGGCCTGGCGCGACTCGGAGCCGTACCACTGGAAGAGCAGCGCGAGCAGCACCAGCACCGAGGGGATCTCGCTGAACGCCCAGGCGATGCCACCGGCCGCGTTCTGGTCGGCGAGCGCGTCGATGCCGAGGGAGGCGGGCGGGTTCTCGTACGTCTTCACCATCGGCGTGGACGCCATCATCAACGCGATGCCGAAGAACGCGTGGAACGGCATGCCCGCGAACAGCTCCAGCATCCGCATCAGATAGCCCGGTCGGTGCGGCCCGGGATCCACGCCCATGATCGGCCAGAAAAAGAACAGCCCGACCGCGAGGAAGTGGAGCATCATCGTGACGTGCCCCGGCTTCGACCCCATCAGGAAGTCGAACATCGGCGTGAAGTACAGCGCGTACAGGCTCGCGATGAACATCGGGATCGTGAACGCCGGGTGCGTGACGATCCGCATGTACCAGCTGTGCAGCAGCATCAGCAGCAGCTCACGAGGCCCCTTCCGCCCCTTGCCCGCCACCGGCAACGCCCGCAGCGCCAACGTGATCGGCGCCCCCAGCAACAACACGATCGGTGCCAACATACTGATCACCATGTGCTGCACCATGTGCACGCTGAACATGACCATGCCGTAGTCATTCAGCCCGGTGCAGGTCACGAGCAGCACGAGCAGCACACCGACGACGAAGGAGACGGTACGCCCGACGGGCCACTTGTCCCCCCGCCGCACGAGCCGCACGACCCCCCAGCCGTACAGCCCCAGCCCCAGGAGGCAGGCGACGAGGAAGAACGGATCCGCCGACCAGGCAAGCCCTCGCCCCAAGGTGAAGGGCAGGAGATCCATGCCATGCCCGCTGTGATCCATGACGCCGGCTCCAGATTCGTGGGGTTGAACGCAGTCCAGACTAGAACCGCCCAGGTCGATCACTACGACCGGGGGCCGGTACAACGCGCCCCGAAAGGGGCGCGTGGCTGTGTCGAATATGCGGCTCCGCTGCGTGGGCGCGACAAGCCCCCACAAACCCGCACCCGCCGAACAACCTGCTGAACCGAGCTCGTAGTCGCGGGCCGAAACCTAAAGCACGCACTCCGCCTCGGCGTACCGCTCCTCCGGCACCGTCTTCAGCGTCTCCACGGCCTCGGCCAACGGCACCGTCACGATGTCGGTACCCCGAAGCGCCGTCATCTTCCCGAACTCCCCCCGGTGCACGGCCTCCACCGCATGCCACCCGAAGCGAGTCGCCAGCACCCGGTCGTACGCGGTCGGAGTCCCGCCTCGCTGCACATGCCCGAGGATCACCGGCCGCGCCTCCTTGCCGAGGCGCGCCTCCAGCTCCACGGACAGCTGCCGCGCGATCCCCGCGAACCGCTCGTGCCCGTAGATGTCCTTGCCGCCCTCGTCGAACTCCATGGACCCGGCCTTCGGCTTGGCCCCCTCCGCCGCCACGACGATCGCGAACCGCTTGCCCGCCTCGAAGCGTTCGCCGACACGCGCCGCCAACTCCTCGATGTCGAAGGGCCGTTCCGGTACGACGATGGCGTGCGCGCCGGCCGCCATGCCGGAGTGGAGCGCGATCCAGCCGGTGTGGCGGCCCATGACCTCCACGACGAGGACACGCTGATGGGACTCGGCGGTGGTCTTCAGCCGGTCCAGCGCGTCGGTCGCCACGCCCACGGCCGTGTCGAAGCCGAAGGTGACGTCCGTGACCGCGATGTCGTTGTCGATGGTCTTCGGCACACCCACGACGGGCAGACCGTTGTCCGACATCAGCCGGGCCGCCTTGAGCGTGCCCTCACCGCCGATGGGGATGATCGCGTCGAGGCCGAGCTCCTCGAGATGGCCCTTGGCCCGCTGCACACCGTCCCGCAGATGCGAGGGCTGGACCCGGGAGGAGCCGAGGATCGTGCCGCCGCGGGCCAGGATGCCGGCCACGGCGTCGAGGTCGAGCTTGAGGTAGTCGCACTCCAGGAGGCCTTTCCAGCCGTCCCGGAAGCCGATGACCTCGTCGCCGTGGTCGACGACGGCACGGTGCACGACGGACCGGATGACGGCGTTCAGCCCGGGGCAGTCGCCGCCGGACGTGAGGACACCAATGCGCATAGCCCGAATACCTTCTCGACGTGGGCCGGGTCCGGACCGCGCTGTCCGGCAGGAATCCCCGCCACCCTACCGGCGGCAGGGGCCGTCGCCGTAGCGGGCGTCCGCCTGCTGGACGCCCCCGCACAGGTGAGCGGAGCCCTGGTCAGACGGGCTGTCACACGTGAGCGGAGGCACCTTCAGACGGGCTGCCGAACGGGTTCTCGGGCGGCTCCCGCAAGGCTGCTGAGGAACCGTTTCTCACCCTCTTCGACCCAGCGTCACGCGGGCTGCGTGGCCGCCGCGATGCGCTCGCCCCGCAGCGCCTCGAACCAGCGGTCGTCGGTCGGCGGCAGCGCGTTCACATCGAGCGCCAGCTTCAGCAGCAGGTCGGCGATCTGCGGGTTCCGCGCGAGCACGGGACCGTGCATGTACGTGCCGAACACGGTGTCGTTGTACGCGCCCTCCGTGCCGTCCCCCGTGCCGTTGCCCTTGCCGAGCCGCACGTTGGCGAACGGGCGGGCGGTGGGGCCGAGGTGGGTGATGCCCTGGTGGTTCTCGAAGCCGGTCAGCTGGGGCAGACCGAGGCGCGGGTCGATGTCCGCGAGGACGTCACCGACGCACCGCTCGCCCTCACCACGCGTCGTGACCACGTCGAGCAGCCCGAGGCCCGGCTCACGCTGCCCGAGGTCGTTGACGAACTCGTGGCCGAGGATCTGGTAGCCGGCGCAGACCGCGAAGACGATCGCGCCGTTGTTCACCGCCTGGTACAGATGCCCGTCGCGGCGCAGCCGCTCGGCGGCGAGCCGCTGCGGACGGTCCTCGCCGCCGCCGATCAGATAGATGTCGCCGGAGGTCGGGATCGGCTGGTCGCTGCGCACGTCCAGACGGGCCACGTCGAGGCCGCGCTGGCGCGCCCGACGCTCCACGACCAGGACGTTGCCCTGGTCGCCGTAGGTGCTGAGCAGGTCCGGGTAGACCCAGACGACCCGCAGGCTGTTGTCACTCATGAGTTCCCCTCGAGTCCTCGTGGTCAGTTGCCGACGCGGCGGCGCAGGTCCTGGAACGCGGTGTAGTTCGCGATGACCTCGATCCGGCCCGGCGGGCACATCTGCACCGCCTGGTCGAGGCTGTCGCAGACCTGGAAGTGCTGGTTCGCGACCTCCAGACGTACCGCGAGATCCAGCTTCCGGTCGCCGAGGACGAAGATCGGGTGGCCGGTCAGCCGGGTGTAGTCGACGTCCCACAGCCAGGAGGTGTCGGTGCCGTCGGCGCCGCGCGCGTTCACCGAAAGGATCACCGGCGACGGCGGCGGGTCGATCAGCGAGAACGTCTCCAGCCAGCCCGCCGGGTTCTTGGCGAGCAGCAGTCTGAGGTCGCGCTCCATGAACTGCACCACGTCGTAGCGCCCGGCCACGGCCTGCACCTGATACATGCGTTCCAGGGCGACCTGCGGCGGCACACCGAAGACGGCGGCGACGGCGGCCGACGAGGCGGCGTTCGCCTTGTTGGCGCGGCCCGGCAGCTGGAGGTGGATCGGCCAGGCCGAACCGTGCGGGTCGAGGACGTGGTCGCCGGAGAGCGCCCAGCTCGGCGTGGGGCGGCGGAAACCGCACTCACCGCAGAACCAGTCGTCGCCCGGCCGCTGCATCACACCGCCGCAGGACGGGCACGACCAGGCGTCGTCCTTCCACATCTGGCCGACGGCCACCCAGATCACGTTGGGGGAGGACGACGCGGCCCACACCACCAGCGGGTCGTCGCAGTTGGCCACGATGACGGCCTTGGTGCCGGCCAGACCCTCACGCCAGGCCTCCGCCATCATGCGGGTCTCGGCGGCACGGTCGAGCTGGTCACGGGAGAGGTTGAGCAGCGCGATGCACTTGGGGTCCGTGTCCCGGGCCACACCGGCGAGGTACTTCTCGTCGACCTCGATGACACCGAACTTGGCGTCCGAGTTCCCGGCGAGCGCCGAGGTGATGCCCGCGGGCATGTTCGCGCCGAGCGCGTTCGAGACGACCGGGCCGGCGGCGCGGAGCGCTTCCGCGATCAGCCGGGTGGTCGTGGTCTTGCCGTTGGTGGCGGAGACCAGGACGACGTCGAGGCTCTGCGCGAGCCGGGCCAGGAGGTCGGGGTCGAGTTTGAGCGCCACCCGGCCGCCGATCACCGATCCGCTACCGCGTCCCGCGGCACGGGATGCCGCCGCGACCGCCTTGCCCGCCGTCACGGCCAGCTTGGCCCGCGGCGTCAGCGGGTCCGAGTTGCCTGCCATCAGTTCTCGATCCTCCTTGCGTACAGAGCCGCGCCCAGTCCCGGCAACGTGTGGACCAAAGCCTATCGAGATCCACTCACGTGCCCGAATCCCGCCGGGGCGTTGCACTGGCTCGGCGGGTGATGTCGGGGGTGAACGTACTCTTGCGGCCATGCGACATGGCTCGATTCCGGGCGCCCGAGGGCGTGTTCTTCCCATGACACTGTTCGGGGACCCCGTGCTGCACGCCCCGTGTGAAGAGGTGACGGAGTTCGGGAGTGAACTGGAGCGGCTTGTGGAGGACATGTTCGCGACGATGTACGACGCGCGGGGTGTCGGGTTGGCCGCGAATCAGGTGGGCCGGAATGTGCGGGTTTTCGTCTACGACTGCCCCGACGACGAGGATGTGCGGCATGTCGGGCATGTGGTGAACCCTCGGCTGGTCTCGGTGGAGGGGATTGTGCTGCGGGGGCCTGAAGGATGTCTGTCGTTGCCCGGGCTGGAGGCGGGGACCGAGCGGTACGACGAGGCCGTGGTCGAGGGGTTCACGGTGGACGGGGATCGGGTGCGGGTGCGGGGGAGTGGGTTCTTCGCGCGGTGCCTTCAGCACGAGTGCGATCACCTTGAGGGCAGGGTGTATGTGGACCGGCTTTCGGGGTGGCGGCGTTCTTGGGTGAGGAGGAAGATCGCCAAGGCGCCGTGGGGGCGTTGAGTTCGTTGGCGGCTGCGGGTTCGTCGTGGTTGCTCGCGCCCACGCGGCGGAGCCGCACATCGACACAGCCCCGCGCCCCTGACGGTGCTGCCCCCGGGCGCGCTGACAAGGCACCCTCAGAAACCTGGACCGCCCACCTTGTCCCCCGCCGCTGCCAACCGCCCCCACAACAGATCCGCCAGGCTGCGGACCAGCTCCGCCCTCGTGCACGGGCGTTCGCCCAGCCACCAGTCGCCTGCCGCGAACATCATGCCTACGATGCCGTGGCCCCAGACCCGGGCGAGTCGGTGGCTGTCGGGGCCGAGGTCGAGGCGGTCCTCGATGACCTTGCCGAGTTCCTCGCCCATACGGCGCAGGAGGGGGGCGGAGTGCTTGCCGACGTCGAAGCCCTGGTCGACGCCGGGCTGGCCGCCCTCGGCGGGGTGCATCAGGAAGCGGTACACCTGGGGGCGGGCCTCGATGGCCGCCAGATAGGTGTCGAGGGTGGCCTCGACGCGTTCGCGACGCTCCGCGGGAGCGTCCAGGGCGGCCCGCAGGGAGTCGAGGAGGGCGTCGGTGTGGCGCTTGGCAAGGGCGGCGTAAAGTCCGCCCTTGTCGCCGAAGTGGCGGTAGAGGATCGGCTTGGTAATGCCCGCCTCGGCGGCGATGGCGTTCATCGACGCCCCCGGGCCGTCGCGGAGCACCACTCGGTCCGCGGCTTCCAGCAGCTCGCGCCGACGGCGGTCGGCGGACCGTTCCTGATCGGTCCGCTGCGTGGTGTCCATGATGTCTCCCCCAGGCTGATTTCGGTGACGCCTGCGCAAAGTAACACTGATTGGCACGTCCCGATCGAACGGGCTACCGAGCCCGACCCGGGAGTTGACTTTTCCTACCGACCGGTAACAGACTCAAGTTACCGCAGGTAACATCTTAGTGCAGTGCCCGGAAATGCTGGAGGGGTCATGGCTGAGTTCACCATGGAGCTGAATGAGGAGCAGAGGGAGGTCCGCGACTGGCTCCACGGGTTCGCCGCCGATGTGATCCGCCCCGCCGCCGCCGAGTGGGACGAGCGCGAGGAGACGCCCTGGCCGGTCATCCAGGAGGCCGCCAAGGTCGGCATCTACTCCCTCGACTTCTACGCCCAGCAGTACTTCGACCCCACCGGCCTCGGCATCCCCATGGCCATGGAGGAGCTGTTCTGGGGTGACGCCGGCATCGCCCTCTCCATCGTCGGCACCGGCCTCGCCGCCGTGGGCGTCCTCGCCAACGGCACCGAGGAGCAGATCGGCACCTGGATCCCCCAGATGTACGGGGACGCCAACGATGTCAAGGTCGCCGCATTCTGCTCCTCCGAGCCCGACGCCGGATCCGACGTGGCCTCCATGCGCACCCGCGCGGTGTACGACGAGGCCAAGGACGAGTGGGTGCTCAACGGCACGAAGACCTGGGCGACCAACGGTGGCATAGCCAACGTGCACGTGGTGGTGGCCGTGGTCGACCCCGAGCTCGGCTCCAAGGGCCACGCCTCCTTCATCGTCCCGCCGAACACGCCCGGTCTGTCCCAGGGCCAGAAGTTCAAGAAGCACGGGATCCGTGCCTCGCACACCGCCGAGGTCGTGCTTGAGGACGTACGGGTTCCGGGTTCCTGCCTCCTCGGAGGCAAGGAGAAGCTCGACGAGCGGCTGGCGCGGGCCCGCGAGCGGGCGAAGGCCTCCGGCGGCGAGCGTGTGAAGAACGCGGCGATGGCCACGTTCGAGGCGTCCCGTCCGGCTGTCGGTGCCATGGCTGTGGGCACCGCCCGTGCCGCGTACGAGGTGGCTCTCGACTACGCCAAGACCCGTGAGCAGTTCGGGCGTCCCATCATCGACAACCAGGGCGTCGCCTTCCAGCTCGCGGACATGCGGACGGCTGTGGACGCGGCGCGGTTGCTGGTCTGGCGGGCTTCGTGGATGGCGATCAACGGGAAGCCGTTCACCGCGGCCGAGGGGTCGCAGTCGAAGCTGTTCGCGAGCGAGACGGCCAAGAAGGTCACGGCCCAGGCCATTCAGATACTGGGCGGCAATGGGTACACGCGTGAGTACCCGGTGGAGCGGATGCATCGGGATGCCGCCATTTACACGATCTTCGAAGGTACGAGTGAGGTTCAGCGGTTGGTGATCGCTCGCGCGTTGTCGGGAATGCCCATCCGCTGACGATGTCTGAGCGGGGTCGACTGCACGATCCTCACCAGGAGACGGGGACGGCTTCTGGGCCGCGGATCAGCGTGCCCCGGCGCCAGGTGACCTCCTCCGGCGGGACCGCGAGCTTCAGGCCCGGTACGCGGTCCAGGAGCGTGTTCACGATCAGTTCCGTCTCCAGCTTGGCCAGGTTGGCGCCCGCGCAGGAGTGGGCGCCGTAGCCGAAGGCCAGGTGCGGGTTCGGGGTGCGGTCGAAGTCGATGCGCTCGGGGTCCGGGAAGACGTCCGGGTCGCGGTTGGCGGCCAGGTAGGAGACGTAGACCGGGTCGCCCGCGCGGATCCGGACGCCGTGGAACACCACGTCTTCCAGGGCGATGCGGGAGAGGCCGACGGCGTTGCGGTGCGGGATGTAGCGCAGCAGCTCGTCCAGGGCCTGCGGGCGCAGGCCGGGTTCGTCGCGCATGCGGGCGAGCAGGTCGGGGCGGGTCAGGAGGATGAAGAACATCTGGCCGGTGTTGTTGGTGACGGCCTCGCCGCCGATCTGGAGGGGTCCGGCCAGGTCCATCGCCTCCTCCGCGCTGATGTCGCCCCGGCCCACGGCCGCCCCGAGCAGGGAGATGACGTCCTCGCCGTCGGAGTCCCGGTGCGCGGCGACGGCCTCCGCGAAGTACGCCTCCATGTCCCGCTTGGCCCGCTCGCCGGCCTCGATGCCGTACGTGGAGGATCGGATCCGCCGCGTCCAGTCGTGCATGTCCTCACGGTCCGCCTCCGGGACGCCCATCAGCTCGCAGTTCACGGCGATCGGGAAGGGCTCCAGGACCCGCTCGATCAGGTCGGCGGGCGGGTCGTCGCGCAGCATCGCGTCCACCGTCGCGTCGAAGGCGCGCTGGGCGTTGTCGCGGAGGCGTTCGACGCCACGAGTGGTGAAGGCGGACGCCACGGAGCGGTGCAGCCGGGCGTGGTCGGGTTCGTCGACTGAGTCCATCGCGCCCGGCTGCGGGGTGAAGTGCGGTGCCGGCCGGGTGACTTGGCGGCCCACGACCTCCTTGCGGCTGAACCGGGGGTCGTTCGTGACCAGCCGTACGTCGTCGTAGCGGGTCAGCAGCCAGGCCCAGCCCTCGCCGTCGGGCAGCTGGATCCGGCTGATCGGACCCTCCCGCATCAGCTCGGCCAGGACGGGGTCGAAGTCGACCCCGGTCAGATTGAGGGCGGGCCAGTGCCGTACCGGAGGGGCCGCCATGGTCTCTTCGCCGGTGGTCGTGTCGCTCGTCGTCATGTCATGCCGTCTCTTGTGTGGTCACGTTGTCTCTTGGCCCGCGTGATCACGTACTCCGGGACGGGCACCGCGGCTCTGCGTGAAGTCGCCATGGAACGCGCCTGCTTTCGCCATCCGGAAGGCCATCGCCCCTCGGGTACGGGGTGGTTCAGGTGGTCCCACCACGATCACCCGGCGGGCCGGGGATCTCGCGCCGGATTACTCCAGACCGGCGAAGCGACACGGACCACCGCGCACTACTCCGAACCGGGCGTCCATGCCAACGTGGACCACGCCGCGACCGACAGGAGCACGCGATGACCCACCCCGCCAACCCCCTCCTCCCCCTGATCACCAACGGCACCGCCGGACGAGACACCCTCGCCGCACTCGCCATGGAACAGCGGCTGGTGATCGCCGCGGACCTGCGCTCCTTCCGCCACCTGGCGGAGCGATCGGCGGCCGAGCCCGATACCGCTGCCTTTTTCGCGATGCTCGCCGAGGGAGAGGTGGTGGCGGGAGAGCGGCTCGGGGCGTTTACCGAGGCATGTGGCGTGGACGAGGAGCGCTCCACGGCATACGAGCCGCTACCGGGCTGCCAGGCCTATCCGTCGTACGTCGCCTGGCTCGCCCTCAACGCCTCACCCGCCGACGTGGTCCTCGCCCTCACCGCCAACTTCGCGACCTGGGGCGGCTACTGCACCACCATCGCCAAGGACCTCCGCCAGCAGTACGGCTTCACGGACGAGGCAGGCGGCTTCTTCGACTTCTTCGCGGAGCCGTCACCGGAACTGGAGGAAAGGGCAAGGTCGGCGGTACGGACGGGAGTGGAGATGGGGCGAATCAACGAGACGTTGGCCCACCGCTACGGCCGCCTGCTGCAGAGCTACGAATCCATGTTCTGGACCACACTCGCGCCCCGATAGGGGCGCGGGGAACTGCGCGATCAACCACAAACAACCAGCAGTCATCACCAAACCGCAGCTCTTACGGCGCTCCGCTGCTGTGAGCGATGCACGCCACGTCGATCCGGTCGGCCAGCTTCGCCAACTCGATCGTCAGCGCAGCCACCGTGTCCTCGTCCAGCCCCTCCGCCCCCGCCTCCACCAGGTGCAGCCACCGCCCACCCACGGTGCGCAGCAGCTTGCTCACATCGGCGGCAGCCACCTGCAGGGTCCCGCGGTCGTCGACGATCAGAGGCAGAGTCACTTCGCGGTTCACAACGGGGATGTTAGCCGTGGAACGCTCACACCCCGTGCCATACGGTGGTGATGTTGCAGAACTCGCGGATTCCATGTCCGGACAGCTCACGCCCGTATCCGGACCGCTTGGCTCCGCCGAAGGGAAACGCCGGGTGGGAGGCGGTCATCCCGTTGACGTACACCCCGCCCGCGTCGAGGTCCCGGACAAAACGCTCCACCTCGGTCGCGTCCCGTGTCCACACGTTCGAACTCAGCCCGAAGGGTGTGTCGTTGGCGATCGCGATCGCTTCGTCCAGGTCGGCGGCCCGGTACAGCGTGGCGACCGGACCGAAGGTCTCCTCGCGGTGGACGCGCATCTCGGGGGTGATGCCGGCGAGGACGGTCGGCGGGTAGTACCAGCCGGGCCCGTCGGGGCGCTCGGCGCCGCACAGGACCGTGGCGCCGCTCTCGACGGCTTCGTCGACCAGTGCCGCCAGGTCCTCGCGGCCCCGCTCGCTGGACAGGGGGCCGACGTCGGTGTCCTCGTCCAGCGGGTCGCCGACCTTGAGCGCCCGCATGCCGGCCACGAACCGCTCGGCGAAGGCGTCGTACACGTCGGCGTGCACGATGAACCGCTTGGCGGCGATGCACGACTGCCCGGCGTTCTGCGCCCGGGCCGTCACGGCGACCTCGGCCGCCCGGTCGACGTCGGCGGACGGCATCACGACGTACGGGTCGCTGCCGCCCAGCTCCAGGACCGTCTTCTTCACCTCGTCCCCGGCGACCGAGGCGACGGACCGGCCCGCGGGCTCGCTGCCGGTGAGGGTGGCGGCGCGGACGCGCGGGTCGCGCAGGATGCCCTCGACCGCGCCGGAGCCGATGAGCAGCGTCTGGAAGCAGCCTTCGGGGAAGCCCGCGCGGCGGAAGAGGTCCTCCAGGTAGAGCGCGGTCTGCGGGACGTTGGAGGCGTGTTTGAGCAGGCCCACGTTGCCCGCCATCAGTGCGGGCGCGGCGAAGCGGATCACCTGCCAGAGGGGGAAGTTCCACGGCATCACGGCCAGCACCGGGCCGAGCGGGCGATAGCGGACCAGGACGCGGGAGGCGCCCGAGTCCTTCACGTCCGCGTCGGAGGGCTCCACGTCCGTGAGCAGCACCTCGGCGTGGTCGGCGTACCAGCGCATCGCCTTCGCGCACTTCGCGGCCTCGGCGCGGGCCTGCATGATCGGCTTGCCCATCTCCGTGGTCATCGTCCGGGCGACGCTCTCCGCGTCCTCGTCGAGGAGGTCGGCGGCCTTGCGCAGGAGACGGGCGCGTTCCGCGAAGGACGTGGTCCGGTAGGTGCGGAACGCGGCGTCGGCGGTCGCGAGGCGGCGTTCGGTCTCCTCCTCGCCCAGGGCGTCGTACGTTTTGAGCGTCTCGCCGTTCGCCGGGTTCACCGTCGCGATGGGCATGGCTGACCTCCTGCGTGGGCTGTCCTTCGACCTTCCCGCGCGGCGGCGCACGCCGCAACGCGGGCTCAGGCCGAGTGCTCAAGGAGGCGGTCGAGAAACTCCGCCTGCGCCTTGACGATCACGGCTCGGGCCCGATCGACGGGCAACCACTCCACACGGTCCAGTTCGGGGAACTCCTGGACCTGCCCCGACCTCGGCGGCCACTCCATGCGGAAGGTGCCGGGAACGACGGTCGCCGGGTCGAGGTCCGCCTCGATCGCCCAGGCCGTGACGATCTTGCCGTTCGCCTGGCGCACCTCGCCCAGCGGTACGGCCTCGCCGTCGGGCGGAGCCAGCCCCAACTCCTCCTGGAACTCCCGGCGCGCCGCCTCCCAGGCCGGCTCGTCGGGGTCGTACTCGCCCTTCGGCACCGTCCAGGCGCCCGCGTCCTTGCGGGCGAAGTACGGGCCGCCCATGTGGCCGAGCAGGACCTCGACGCCGTCGGCGGTACGACGGTGGAGCAGCAGGCCCGCGCTGCGCTTCGGGGCGGTCGTCACCGGGTGACCTCCGGGTGGGCGGCGAGCAGGGTCTCGACCGTATCGGCTTCGGCCGGGGACTTGTCCTCGCGGTAACGGACCACGCGGGCGAAGCGGAGGGTGACACCGGCCGGGTAGCGGGTGGAGCGCTGGAGGCCGTCGTAGGCGATCTCGACGACGAGTTCGGGGCGTACGCTCACGCCCCAGCCGTGGTCCTCGACGGCCAGTTCCTTGAGGCGTTCGGTCTGCCAGGTCAGCATCGCGTCCGTCATGCCCTTGAACGTCTTGCCCAGCATCGCGAAGGAGCCGTCGGCGCTGCGGGCGCCCAGGTGGAGGTTGGAGAGCTTGCCCGTGCGGCGGCCGTGGCCCCATTCGGCGGCCAGGACCACCAGGTCGAGGGTGTGGACCGGTTTGACCTTCAGCCAGGAGGCACCGCGCCGGCCCGCGCTGTAGGGGGCGTCGAGGGCCTTGAGTACGACCCCCTCGTGGCCGCGGGCGAGTGTGGCGGCGAGGAACCTCTCCGCCTCGGGGAGATCGTCGGTGCCGTTCACGAGGGTGCGGCGGACGCGCATCGGCTCGGGGACGAGGCGGGCCAGTTCGGTGTGGCGGTCGGCGAAGGGCAGGTCCAGGAGGTCCTGGCCGTCGACGGAGAGCGCGTCGAAGAAGACCGGGGAGACGGGGACCTGCCCGGCCGCCGTCGCCACGTCCACGCGCGAGCCGACCCGCCCTGCGATCTCTTGAAAGGAACGCGGCCGTCCGTCCTCGTCGAACGCGATCACCTCGCCGTCGAGGATGAACCGCTCGCCTCTCAACTTCCGGGCTGCGGTGGTGAGTTCGGGGAGGCGGTCGGTGATGTCGTCGAGGGTGCGGGTGTAGACGCGTACGTCATCGCCGTCGCGGTGGAGCTGGACGCGGATGCCGTCCAGTTTCTCCTCCACCGCGCAGGTGCCCAGCTTCGCCACGGCCTCCGTGACCGAGGAGGCGCTGTGCGCGAGCATCGGGAGGACGGGGCGGCCCACGGTGAGCCGGAACCGTTCCAGGGCCGGTGGGCCGTCCGCGAGGAGGGCCTGCGCCACGGTCTGCAGGGAGCCGGCCAGCATCACCGCGCGGCGTACGTCGGTGGCGGGGGCGCCGGTGGCCTCGGCCAGGCCCTCCACGGCCAGTGCGTCCAGTGCGCCCTGGCGGACCTCGCCGGTGAGGAGGCCGAAGAGGTAGCGCTGTTCGTCCTCGGTGGCCGCGGCCAGCAACTCGGCGACCAGGCACTTGCGTTCGGTCTGTGAGCCGGGGCCGGTGGCGGAGCCGATCGCTGTCAGGCGGGTGTCGATGTCTTGGACGGTGAGGGTGGGGGTGGGGGCGGGTGGGATGGGCTGGTTGAGGAGTTTCCAGCCGATGCCGAGGCGGCCCTGGGGGAGGCGGCCTGCGAGGTAGGGGATGACTATGGGGACGTCCGTCGGCTCGGCGTCCCGGAAGAGTTCGGCGAGCAGAGCGGTTTTCCGGGAGCGGGCCGAGGTGGCGGCGATCTCCTGGGATACGTGGGCCAGCCGGGCGAACAGCATGTGGCCATGGTGCAACGGGGGGAGGGTTTTCGCCCCCGCCGCCCCTACCCGTCCCGACCCCGGGGGCTCCGCCCCGGACCCCCGTGGGGTGGGTGGGTTGTCTGTGGGTGGGTGGTGAATCGCCCTTCGGGCTCGTCCTCCAACGCCGGACGGGCTGGATGTTGCTGGGCCGGGCTGTCAGGTGCGGGTAGTCAGTGGGGAAATCGCTGTCGGAATGCGGGTGTCCAAGTCGGTCATCAGTAGGTCGCCGTTGATCGTTGCCCCCGCTCGGTAGCCCGCGGCCGCCGCGTTGATGACCTGTTCGGAGAAGCCCATCGCGTTGCCGGCGGTCCAGACGCCCGGGATCGTGGTCTGGCCCGTCGCGTCGACTACCGGGTAGGTGCCGAAGGGGGTCTCCTGGAGTTCGGCGCCCAGGTGTTCCAAGAGGGTGGTCTGGGGGATCGGGCGCGGGGCCACGAACAGGATCGAGCGGTCGTGGATCATGCCGTTCGTGAGGCGAAGGCCGGTGAGGCGGTCGGCCTCGATTACCAGTTCGGAGACCTCTCCCGGTACGACGGAGACATTGGCGGCGGCGAGCCTGCGGAGGTCCTCGTCCGTCAGGGCGTCCTCGGGGACGGTGTGCAGGAAAAGGGTCACGTCCTTGGACCACTGGGAGACCATCAGCGCCTGGTGCACGCTCTGGGGGCTGGTGGCGAGGACGCCGAAGGGCTGGTCCTGGACCTCCCAGCCGTGGCAGTACGGGCAGTGGAGGACGTCTCGTCCGAAGCGGTCGGCGAGGCCGGGGACCGGCGGGAGTTCGTCCTTCAGGCCGGTGGTGATCACCAGGCGTCGGGCCTGGATCGTGCGGCCTCTCGCCAGGGTTGTGGTGAAGGTCTGTTCGTCTTCGGTTCGGGTGGCCTCCACCACCCGGTCCCGCACCAGGTCGACGCCGTAGCGGGCGATCTCCTCGCGGCCCATGGCCAGGAACTCCGCCGGGGGGATTCCGTCCCGCGACAGGTAGCCCTGCATATGGGCGGCGGGGGCGTTGCGGGGTTCGCCCGCGTCGATGACGAGGGTGCGGCGTCGAGCGCGGCCGAGGACGAGGGCGGCGGAGAGCCCAGCAGCTCCGCCGCCGATGACGATCACTTCGTACTGCTCCGAAAGTTCGGTCTGTTCGGTCATGGTGACCACCTCCACGGAGACAGTCACTCAAAGGGTGCGGGATTGACAAACTTCTTTGCTGATTCTGCAATAGGGGTCATGGCCACCGATGACGTTCTCGCAGAAGTCGGACCGCGGCTGCGGCGGATCCGGAAGGACCGGGAGGTGACGCTCGCGGGGTTGTCCGAGGCGACCGGAATCTCCGTGAGCACCCTCTCGCGGCTGGAGTCGGGGCTGCGCAAGCCCAGTCTGGAGCTGCTGTTGCCCATCGCCCGGGCCCATCAGGTGCCGCTGGACGAACTGATCGGGGAACCGGCGGTCGGCGATCCACGGGTGCGGTCGAAGCCGATCGTGCGGCACGGGCGGACGTACTGGCCGCTCACCCGGCAGCCGGGCGGCCTCCAGGCCTACAAGGTCCTCATCCCGCAGAGCGAGCAGGAGCCGGAGCCGCGCACCCATGAGGGGTACGAGTGGCTGTACGTGCTGGCCGGGAGGCTGCGGATGGTGCTCGGCGCGCATGATGTGGTGCTGACCGCCGGGGAGGCCGCCGAGTTCGACACCCGGGTTCCGCACTGGTTCGGGTCGACGGGGGAGGGGCCCGTGGAGTTCCTGAGTCTGTTCGGGCCGCAGGGGGAGCGGATGCACGTACGAGCGAAGCCCGCGGCGCAGTCGTCGCGGTCGTGACGCACCCTGCCGTCCCCTGAGGAGCAAGTGTTCCCTGAGGGCAAGCGACTGCTTAGTATGCACGTGTCAGTCGATCCCGGTTCAGACGAAGCAGTCCCGTGGAGGCACCGCATGCAGGCATGGCAAGTGCACGAGAACGGCGAGCCGAGCGAGGTGATGCGGCTCCAGGACGTGGAGCGGCCCACGCCCGGTGACGGCCAGGTCCTGCTGAAGGTGCGTGCCGCGAACATCAACTTCCCGGATGTGCTGATGTGCCGGGGCCACTACCAGGTCAGGCCGCCGCTGCCGTTCACGCCCGGCGTGGAGATCTGCGGCGAGACCGAGGACGGGCGCCGGGTCATCGCCAACCCGGCGCTGCCGTACGGCGGCTTCGCCGAGTACGTGGTCGCAGATGCCGCCGCCGTCCTGCCCGCGCCCGAGTCGCTGGACGAGGCCGAGGCCGCCGCGCTGCACATCGGCTACCAGACGGGCTGGTTCGGTCTGCACCGGCGGGCCCGGCTCGAAGCCGGGGAGACGCTGCTCGTCCACGCCGCCGCGGGTGGGGTGGGCAGCGCGGCCGTACAGCTCGGGAAGGCGGCCGGGGCGACCGTCATCGGGGTCGTCGGCGGCGCCGACAAGGCCGCCGTGGCCCGGGAGCTGGGCTGTGACGTGGTGGTCGACCGGCGGAGCGAGGACGTCGTCTCCGCCGTGAAGGAGGCCACCGGAGGCCGGGGCGCGGATGTGATCTACGACCCCGTGGGCGGCGAGGCCTACACGCAGTCGACCAAGGTCGTCGCCTTCGAAGGGCGCATCGTGGTCGTCGGCTTCGCCAGCGGGACGATCCCGAGCCCCGGCCTCAACCACGCCCTCGTCAAGAACTACGCGATCCTCGGCCTGCACTGGGGCCTGTACAACACCAAGAACCCCAAGCTGGTCCAGCACTGCCACGAGCAGCTCACCGAGCTGGCCGCCCGGGGTGTCGTCAAGCCACTGGTGAGCGAGCGGGTGCCCCTCGACGGGGCCGCGGCCGCCGTCCAGCGCGTCGCGGACGGGGTCACCACCGGCCGGGTCGCCGTAGTGCCCACGCTGGAGAACGGAGCCTCCGCATGACCGACGCCCCCGAACTCCGGCGCCGTACCGCCGAGTTGCTGGCCGCATACCCGCCGGCCACCACCGACCGCCTGGACTTCCTGCGCGCCCGCTTCGACGCGGGACTCGCCTGGGTGCACTACCCGGAGGGCCTCGGCGGACTGGGCGCGCCCCGCTCCCTCCAGGCCGTCGTGGACGCCGAGCTGGAGGCGGCCGGGGCCCCCGACAACGACCCGCGGCGCATCGGGATCGGCCTCGGCATGGCCGCGCCCACGATCCTCGCCTACGGCACGGAGGAGCAGAAGCGGCAGTACCTGCGGCCGCTGTGGACCGGTGAGGAGGTCTGGTGCCAGCTCTTCAGCGAGCCCGGCGCCGGGTCCGACCTCGCCGCGCTCGGGACGAGGGCCGTACGGGAGGGCGACGGCGACTGGGTCGTCAACGGGCAGAAGGTGTGGACGTCGAGCGCCCACCTCGCCCGCTGGGCCATCCTCATCGCCCGCACCGACCCGGACGTGCCCAAGCACCAGGGCATCACGTACTTCATCTGCGACATGACCGACCCGGGCGTCGACGTCCGGCCGCTCCGCCAGGTCACCGGTGAGGCCGAGTTCAACGAGGTGTTCCTCACCGACGTACGCATCCCGGACGCACGTCGCCTCGGCGATATCGGCGACGGCTGGAGGGTCGCGCAGACCACGCTGAACAACGAACGCGTCGCCATCGGCGGTATGCGGCTGCCCCGCGAGGGCGGCATGATCGGGCCCGTCTCCAAGACCTGGCGCGAACGCCCCGAACTGCGCACCCACGACCTCCACCAGCGGCTCCTCAAGCTCTGGGTCGAGGCCGAGACCGCCCGCCTCACCGCGGAGCGGCTGCGCCAGCAGCTCGTCGCCGGACAGCCCGGCCCCGAGGGCGCCGGCATGAAGCTCGCCTTCGCCCACCTCAACCAGGAGATCAGCGGCCTGGAGGTCGAACTCCGCGGCGAGGAAGGCCTGTTGTACGACGACTGGACCATGCGGCGCCCGGAGCTCGTCGACTTCGTCGGCCGCGACGCCGGCTACCGCTACCTCCGCTCCAAGGGCAACAGCGTCGAGGGCGGGACCACCGAGGTCCTGCTCAACATCGTCGCCGAGCGTGTCCTGGGCCTGCCCGCCGAGCCGCGCACCGACAAGGACGTCGCCTGGAAGGACCTCGCCCGATGAGTACGACGAGCGCGACGAGCGCGACGAGCGCACAGCCCGACCTCCTGTACTCGGAGGAGGAAGAGGCCCTCCGCGCCGCCGTCCGCGACCTGCTCAGGGACCACTGCGACGCACCCGGTGTCATCGCCCGCACCGAGTCCGACGCGCCCCACGACCGCGAGGCCTGGAAGGCGCTCGCCGACGGCATGGGGCTCGCCGGGCTGCTGATTCCCGAGGCCCACGGCGGCCAGGGCGCAACGCACCGCGAAGTCGCCGTGGTCCTGGAGGAGTTGGGGCGTGCGGTCGCCCCGGTGCCGTATCTGACGAGCGCCGTCGTCGCCACCGAGGCCCTGCTCTCCTGCGAGGCCGCCGACCTGCTCGCCGACCTGGCGACCGGCCGCAGGATCGGCGCCCTCACCGTCGCGCTCCACATCGCCCCGGGCGCCGCCTACAAGGTCGTACGGCATGAGGACGGCGCTCTGCACGGAGAGCTGACCGGCATCGCGGACGCGGCCGTCGCCGATGTGCTGCTCGTGCCCGCCGACGACGGCGGTCTGTACGCGGTCGACGCCTCCGCCGCGACCGTCACCCCCCAGGTGTCCCTGGACCTGACCCGGCCCCTCGCGACCGTCACCCTCGACGGGGCGCCCGGCCGCCTCCTCGGCGATGCGGAACCCGCCGTACGACGAGCCCTGCTCGCGGGGGCCGGGCTGCTGGCCTCCGAGCAACTCGGGCTCGCCGAGTGGGCGTTGACCGAGACCGTGCGCTACCTCAAGGAGCGCAAGCAGTTCAACCGGCCCGTCGGTGGCTTCCAGGCGCTCAAGCACCGGCTCGCGCAGCTGTGGCTGGAGGTCGTCAACCTGCGGGCGGCCGCCCGGAACGCCGCCGACGCGCTGGCGAGGGACGAGGACACCGCCGTCGCGGTCGCCGTCGCCCAGGCCTACGCGGCGCCCGTCGCCGTCCACGCCGCCGAGGAGGCGCTGCAACTGCACGGCGGGATCGGCATGACGTGGGAGCACCCGATCCACCTCTGCCTCAAGCGGGCGAAGGCCGACTCGATCGCGTACGGCACGGCCGGCGCCCACCGCGGGGCGCTGGCCGAACTGGTCGACCTCCAGGCCCCCTGACGTACCACCGGGGAAGAGCAGGGAAAGCCCGCCCCACCTGGGGCGGGCTTTTTCGTGTGCCTCAGTGCGCTTCCCGCGGACGGGATGAACAGGGAGCGGCAGTCCGGCCAACTCGCGCCACGTACAGGCTCTTTGTGCGGCCAGGTCCCCCATACTCGCTGAGGTCCCGTACGCCACTCAAAGGGAGGCAGAGCATGGCCCTCACCACCCGTCGCAGAGCCCTCACCACCCTCGGCGCCGCCCTCGCGGGCGCGGTCGCCCTGCCCGCCACCAGCGCGTGGGCGGGCGAACGCAAGCACGGCCCGCGTCCGCTGTGGCGTGCCCACGCGCACAACGACTACGAGCACCCGCGACCCCTGTTCGACGCGCTCGACCACCGCTTCGGCAGCGTCGAGGCCGACATCTTCCTCGTCGGCGACCAGCTCCTCGTCGCCCACGACCCCGTCGACCTCGACCCCACCCGCACCCTCGAATCCCTCTACCTCGACCCGCTCGCCGCCCGCGTCCGCGCCAACCACGGCTCCGTGTACCGGGGACAGCGAGGCTCGCTGCAACTGCTCATCGACATCAAGACCGAGGGATCGTCCACGTACCTCGCACTCGACCGCCAACTGCGGCGCCACAAGCACCTGTTCACGACCTACGAGCACGGCAGGGTGTACCCGGGCCCGGTGACCGCCGTGATCTCGGGCGACCGGGCCGCCCGCGTGCCGATGGAGGCGCAGACGGTACGGCGCGCCTTCTACGACGGCCGACTCGCCGACCTCGGCGGCGCGGCGCCCGCCTCCTTCATCCCGCTGATCAGCGACAACTGGACGCTCAACTTCACCTGGCGGGGCGAGGGGGCGTTCCCGGCGGCCGAGCGTGCCAAGCTGCGCACGATCGTCTCCACGGCGCACGGGCGTGGGCAGAAGGTGCGCTTCTGGGCGACGCCGGACGTGCCGGGGGCGGCCCGGGACGCGCTGTGGGGTGAGCTGGTCGACGCGGACGTGGATTACCTCAACACGGATGATCTCGCGGGGCTCGAAGCGTTCCTGGACGGCCGGCGGTAGACATCTTGATCAGCGTCCGGTCGGCGTAGACACCACACGTTCGGCGGATACGTCAGCCGCACGGACGAACCCTTCGCTACGCCACACTTACGGCCGAATGCCGCGAAGTGGGCGTGGCGGAGGAGGTTGACGATGGCCATTTCCATCTCTGTGGTGGTCCTGCTCGTGATCCTGACGGTGATCTTCATGCGCAACGGTTCGCTGAAGTTCTCGCACGCCGCGGTGTGTGTTCTGCTGGGCTTCTACATGGCCGGCACGAGCCTGGCCCCGACCATCCACAACGGCCTGACGGCCACGGCGGACATCGTCAGCAGCCTGAAGCCGTGATATCGCGCCGGGTTTCTTCGACCCCGCCGCCCCTACCCATTCCCGTCCCCAGGGGTAGCTGCCCCTTCGGCCCCGCTTCGCGTGAGAGCTCGGGGGGTGGGGTTTGTATGGCGGGTGCGGGTTGTGTTGGGTTGCTCGCGCAGTTCCCCGCGCCCCTGAAGGCACGGCCCTGCGGGCCGCTGAAAAGACTGGGGCGCAGCCCGTCTTCTCAGGGGCGCGGGGAACTGCGCGACAAGCCCCCACCCACCCGCACCCGGCGCAGGGGGTTGAAGGGGCGCAGCCCCTGGGGATGGGAATGGGTAGGGGCGGCGGGGGCGGAGAAATGGGTGGTCAGCGCCAAGGGTTGGTGAAGAGGCCGATGGCGTTGGGGACGGGGCGTTCAGTGCCGGCGGTGGGGTGGTTTCGTACGGTGACCTCGGTGGTCCCGGGGGTGCGGGCGGCCAGGGTCGTCGAGCCGCCGCCGTCCAGGCTGAAGGCGTCGACCGAGCCCAACTTCCGCATCATGGCGGCCACTTCGGCGATGGTCAGACCCGTGCGGTAGGCAGGGGCTCCGTCCAGGGCCAGCAGAAGGAGGCGGTGGCCGCCGTCGGCGATGCCCGCTGCCGTGCGTACCGCCGAGGTCGTGTCGTCCAGGCCGGGGAGCGGCCGGCCGGACCGCAGGACCGGGTAGCCGCCGACGGCGAAGGCGTACGGGATGCGGGTCGACGAGGCCACCAGACGGTGACGCACCTTGACCGCGTCGCCCGGCGACAGCTTGCGCAGCCGCTGGGCGCCCGCCTCGCGGCCGACCAGGACGGTCGTGCGGGGCTCGATGGCGCCGCTGCCGGGGGTGGCGGCAGAGGCCACCACACGGCCGTCGGCGATCCGCACCTCGTGGGTGTCCGTGCTGCACGGCGCCGCCCGGTCCGTGTCCGTGCCGCAGACCGCCCGCATCCGGGAGACGCTGCCCCAGTCCGAGGTGAACGCCCCGACGGAACCGACCGGCAGGGCGTACTGGTTGAGGCCGCCGAGCGGGAGATCGCTCTCGGGGGTGGTGACGGAACCGGCGAGGGCGATGCTGTCGAGCCGGGCCCGGCCGTCGGCGGTGACGCCGAGCACGTCCTTGGTGCTCGTGCCGGGCGGCAGAGCGGGGCCGAAGCGCTGCCCGTTCGGTACGGCGGCCTTGAGCGCGCGCCCGCGGGCGATCGCCGGGCCGACCGACGCGCCCGTGGCGGCGACACCAGGATGCTGGGTCTCGGTGATGTTGAAGAAGTCCCCGTTGACGCCGGCCACGGCACCGGCCGACGTGGCCAGTTGGGACACGGTGGCCCGTGCGGCCACCTTCCCCGGGTAGAGGAGCCCCACGCCCACCTGGCGGCTGCGCAAGTTGACGCTCAGGACGTGTGCGTGCGCCACGCCCTGGGCCGCGTCGATGTCGAACCGGGTGTACTCGATGCCCGGTGCGAGTTCGACGGCCTTCGACGCGGCGCCGGCCGGTGCCGCCCCCGCGAGGGCCGCCCCGGCCAGCACACTCCATGCCGCGAGAACCGTCAGTACCGTTCTGACAGTTCTGACTGTTCTGAATCGTGCGCCACGACGTGTCACGGTGCCCCCTGATGTCCCGTCAACTCTCCCAAGGCTCAAGGGGAGTGGACCAGACGAGGACCGGCCGCGCGGTGGCTACGCGTCGACGACGCGAGAACGGATGAGGAAACGCACTCCTTCGGGTGCCTCCAGGGAGAAACCGCTGCCCCGGCCCGGTACGACGTCCACGATCAGCCGGGTGTGGCGCCACACCTCGTACTGGCTGCGGGACATCCAGAAACCCACGGCCTCGTCGACGCCGTCGACCTGGAGCTCGGCCAGCAGGACGTCCGAGTCGCCGGTACGGAACTCGCCGTCCGGGTAGCACATGGGCGCGCTGCCGTCGCAGCAGCCGCCCGACTGGTGGAACATCAACGGGCCGTGGGCCGCCCGCAGCCGCCGGAGAAGGTCGGCGGCCGCGGGGGTCAGCTCTACACGCGGGACCACATCCATGGCCGTAGTCAACGCCCCGCCAGGTTGCGAGGACGTTGCGTGGGGCCGGCGTCAGCTGTGGGCGCCGCCGCCCGGGCGGTTGTTGCGGCGGCGCAGCAGGAGCAGGCCGCCCGCGAGGGCCGCGACGCCGCCGGCGGCGGACCAGGCCACGACTTCGGTGGTGCCGGTCGCGGCCAGGTCCTCGCCGCGTCCGCCCTGGGCGCTCGCGGAGGCGGACGGGGAGGGCGACGAGCCGCTCTTCTTCGTGCCGGTGCCGGACCCCGAGCCGGCGCCCGAGTCCGAACCCGAGCCTGCCGCCTTGGACGCGGACGGGGACGCCTCCACCTCCGCCTTCGTCGCCTTGTCCCGCGTGAACGCCAGCGTGCCGAAGCCCAGTTGGTCGAAGCCGCCGCTGTTGGGGCCGTAGTCGCCGCCACCGCCCTCGGGGGCCGCCTTGGCGGCGATGCGGGTGACGTAGGAGGCGTCGAGGCCGCGGCGCTTGGTGTAGTGGTTGGCGATCATGGCCCAGATCGGGCGCGTCATGTTGGGGTCGACGCCCGCCGCCTGGGACGCGGTCTCGCGGCCGGACCAGCCGTTGATCGCACCCTTCGCACGGGTGTTCTCGGTGTAGGCCACCTCGCCGCCCATGGCCCACTTGGCCACGTACTGGGCGCCCTTGAGGAAGCGGTTGTCGTCGTAGCCGTACAGGTCGATGCCCTGGTTCCAGGCCATCTCGCAGAAGGTGCCCATCAGGCCGACGCCGAGGAGGGCGTGGCCCTGGTCGCGGCCGGCCTCCAGCCACTCGGCGAGGCCGTCGTCGTGGACGACGGGGATGGCCTTCTTGACGGCGCCGAGGCCCTCGCCGTTCTTGAAGTAGTCGACGGCGCGGGCGACCTGGGCCTTGTCGTCGCAGAAGATGCCGGTGGCGAGGACGCAGGCCATGTTGGCGAGGTCCCAGTTGGGCCAGTAGTTGGTGACGACCGCGCCGTTGTGGTTCACCAGGAAGTCGTCGCTGAGCGGGGCGATGACGCCGCTCAGCATGTCCTGGAAGCGGTCGAGCGCGAAGTCGGGGTGATCGCGGACGAGCTCGGCGGCGTTGGCGATCTGGTAGCCGTACAGCCCGGCCGCCAGGAAACGGTCGGCGTTGCCCGCGATGGAAGTGAGCTTCTCCGACCAGGCGTTGAGGATGGCGACGGCGGTGTCGGCGTACTCGGCCTCGCCGGTGACGTGGTGGCGCAGGCCGTTCTGGTAGGCGGCGTGCACGTCGTTGTAGAAGGTCACGTAGTTCTGGCCCGTGCCGCCACGGACCACGGTCGCCTGCGGGTTGGCCTTCCAGCCGCTCTGCGCGTGCCGGTTGGCGGTCAGCTTCGCGAAGCCCGCCGTGTAGGGCTCGGCGCCCGCCTTCACCTTGGCCGCCATACGGGCCAGGTCCGCCTTGGTGTGGAGCAGACCGGGGTGCGCGTAGACGCCACCCGCCGCCGCGGCCGGTGTCGCCACCGCGCCCGTGCCGACGCCGAGCCCCGCCACGCCCGCGGCGGTTCCGGTGATCTTCAGCATGCTCCGGCGGCTGATCTGTGCTGTCACGGTGGAGGTCCTTGAGGTCTCGGGAACGGTTCGCAGCTCGCCCCTGCGTCGGCCCGCGCCGGGGGCTACGAACAGGAGACGCACCGACCCCGGGGGAGATAACAAAAAAAATGGGGGCGGTGCGTCTCTCGCCGTACGCGGCGGCGTCAGGTGTCAGGCGCCCGGCGTCCAGCCGCCCAGCCAGTCCGCGACCTCCTGGTCGGCGGCCTGGGCGTCCGTCAGCTGCGGCCGGTTGGAACTCGAACTGCCCGCGCCCGCACCGGTGTTCTTGTACTCGGCGAAGCGGTCGTCCTTCCAGGAGAAGCCGCCCATGTCGGACCAGGGCGTGGACTTGATCGCGGCGCTGAGAGTGCTGTTGCGGACCGTGGTCTGCGGGTCGACCGTCGTGTCGCCGCCCGGGTGCCAGTTGCGGCCGAGGAAGAAGCTCGCGTTGGACACGTCACCGTTGACGGTGGAGCGGTTGATCAGGATGCCCTTGCGGTTCGCGGGCGTGCTGGGCGCGGTGATGTACCCGGCGGAGGTGCCGTTCCAGCGCTTCTTGAGGGTGATGACCGACTTGTCGACGACGACCGTGGCCCGGCCGAAGATGAAGTCGACGTTGCCCGTGACGTAGGAGTTGCTGACGTAGACCCGGCCGAGCTTGTCCTTGGCGGCGGTCTCCAGCTCCAGGGTGTCCTGGTCGCCGTTGACGATGACCCCGTCGAGGACGATCCGGTCGGCCTGCGTCAGCAGCGCGACGGCCTGGTGGCCGGAGAGGGACTGGTTGGCGGCCTCGTCGAAGTCGTTGGTGACCGTCAGGTTGCGGACCTGGGAGTCGTCGGACTGGATGGACATGGTGGCGCTGCCCGGGGTGCCGTAGGTGCCCGAGCCGTCCGGCTTCTGCATGCCGGCCGCGTTGCCGTAGACGATCGTCGTGTCCTTGCGGCTGGCGCCCGAGCCCTGGATGGTGACGTGCGGCTTGTTGGCGGGGACCTTGACGACCTCCCGGTAAACGCCGGGCTTGACGGAGATCACGACCCGCGAGCTGTTGTTCGCGGGCACGGCGTCGACGGCCTTCTGCACGCTGGTGTACTGGCCGCTGCCGTCCTTGGCGACGGTGAGCGTGGTGGCCGCGGCGGCCTTGGCCGTCGACGTCGTACCGATCGAACTACGCGGTCCCGCACCGGACTTGAGGAGTGCGGGCACGTCCGTGGCCTTGTCGAGCGTGTAGGCGTAGTACGACTTCGGGTCGAAGGCCGTGCCGCCGCTCTCGTTGCGGCCGGAGGTGCCGGAGAAGACGTTGCCGCGCTGGACCAGGGCGGCCGTCGCGTCCTTGGTGACCGGGTTCCGCATGCCCTGGAAGTAGCTGTTCTCCAGGACCATCTTCGTGTTGCCGCGCGCGTAGTTGCCGTACGACGAGGTGATGTCCGTGCCGGACACGTCCTCCAGGAAGTTGTTGTACAGGTGCGCGTGGGCGACGTTGTCCGTGGAGGGGTTGCGCTGCTCGGTCTCGCGGATCCAGTTGTGGTGGATCGTCAGGTCGGCGGTGGTGTTGGTGGTCCAGCCGATGCCGAAGGTCTTGTTGTTCTGGCTGAGCTTGTTCCAGGAGACGGTGACGTACGTGGTGTCCTTACGGCTGTCGATCAGGCCGTCCGCCATGTGCCGCAGATCGTTGTGGTCGATCCAGACGTGGTGGGCGCCGTCCATCTGGACGGCGTCGAAGTCGTGGTCCTTGTCGTTCCAGGTGCCCTGGTAGGAGTCACGGATCGTCAGATTGCGGATGATGACGTTGTGGACGCCGGAGCCGAGGAAGAAGCCGCCGCCGACGATGTGTCCGGAGGTCCCCGAGCCCACGATCGTCTTGTCCGAGGCGACCTTGATCTCCTTGCCCACCGGGTTCATGTTGATGGTTCCGGCGACGACGATGACGTACGGCTCGGCGGCGGTCGCGTACTTCTCCAGGTCGGCCAGGGTCTTCACGGTGACGGTCTTGCCGCCCCGGCCGCCGTACGTTCCGTTCTGGCCGAGCGCGTTGACCGACGCGAAGCCGTCGGCGACATCGTCGGCCCACGCCGCGCCTGCCGCCCCCGCTGCCGCGGCCTTCGGCTGGGCGTCCTCGCCGAACACTCCGAAGACCGTCCCGTAGGCCATGGTCCCCGCGGCGGCCAGGGCCAGTGGGGCGCCGATGGCCAGCGCTGTCTTCCTTCTCCGGTGGCGGGCCTTGCTGCGGTTGTCGCTCACGTCGCTTCCGTTCCTGTGGAGGGGGGTGGTCAGCCGAGCAGTCGCCGCCGGACGTGAAGAGGTTGCCGCCCTTCCGTAGGAATTTCAGCCCTGAGCAAGGGGGTTGGGGCACGGAAGGCGGATTGGCCGGGAATCGCCCCTTGTTCGAGGGGGGAGTCGTGGTGCGGCGAGGGGTCTGTCAACGGCCGCATCCGACCACGCCCGTTGACACGTGTGTGCTGGTCAGCCCGTCGCTGTCACAGCAATACATCGATTGTGTTGTTCACTTGACTACCGGGCGTCACACGCGATTGGCTCCGCCCAGCGAAAGTCGGCCAGTTACCGCACGTCATCGCGGTGAACGCGGCATGTCGCGCTCCCCGAACGTCCCGCCCCGGTCGCACAGCGAGGTGCCGCACCCCCATGACTCCACCCCCCGCGCTTCACGGTTTCTCCAGATCCCTCCGTGCCGCGGCGCTCGCGGCCGCCGCCTGCCTGACGGTCGCCGGCTGCTCCGTCCTCGGCGGAACGGACTCCGATCCGGATACGGAGTCGGCGGGCGGAGCGGGCGGCAACGGCATGAAGGTCGCCCTGATCACCCACAGCGCCGAGGGGGACGCCTTCTGGGATCTGGTGCGCAGAGGCGCGGAGGTCGCGGCCGCCAAGGACGGCATCGAGCTCACGTACGAGAGCGACCCCGACCCGGCGGGACAGGCGCAGCTGGTGCGGGACGCGATCGCCGACAAGGTCGGCGGCATCGCGGTGACCCTGGCCAAGCCGCAGGCCATGCGGAGCGCTGTCGCCGAGGCCCGTAGCGCCGGCATACCCGTCGTGGCCCTCAACGCCGGTATCGACGCCTGGACAGCGCAAGGCCTGCTGGCGTACTTCGGCCAGGACGAGAGCGTCGCCGGCCAGGCGCTCGGCAACCAACTGGACGCCCAGAAGGCCAAGCACGCGCTGTGCGTCATCCACGAACGCGGCAACGTGGCCATCGAGGCCCGCTGCGCCGGAGTGCGGAAGACGTTCGCCGGGCAGACCGAGAACCTCTACGTCGACGGCACCGACATGGACGCGGTGACCGGCGCGATCACCGCGAAACTGCGCCAGGACCCCACGATCGACGAGGTGGTGACGCTCGGGGCGCAGTACGCGCTGGCCGCCGTGGGCTCGGTCGACGACTCGGGCAGCAAGGCCGAGGTCGCCACCTTCGACCTGAACGAGGACCTGGTCAAGGCCGTGCGGAGCGGCGATGTGCAGTTCGCGGTGGACCAGCAGCCGTACCTCCAGGGCTATCTCGCGGTCGACTCGCTCTGGCTCTACCAGACCAACGGCAATATCAGCGGCGGCGGGGTCGAGCCCGTGCTCACCGGCCCGGCGTTCGTCAACAAGAAGAACATCGCCGGAATCGCGAAATTCGCGGAAAACGGCACGCGTTGAAGAATGTGTGAGGGGCTTATGCATCTGCCGTGCAGGGTACGTGTGCGCCCGGACAAACGGAACCTTCCGTTCGGGCGCGATCACGCCGCGGAACCCAACCATCCGGAACGGTCGTGTAACGGCGACCCCAAGCTTTCGACCTCCACTGATACATGCGTTCACTTGTACGGATAACATCCTGCGCATCCCCTGTGTGACGTACCTCTGACCCCTTCCGCTCCCCGCCAACCGCCCAAGGACGACGATGCCCCCACGGACCGGCGCCCGGCGCCGTCTCGGCTCCATCCGTCTCTCGCTGATCCTTCTGGCTCTGATCCCCAGCGTCACGCTCACCGCCAGCTGGGCCATGACGACGACCCAGATGTTCTCCGAGGGGTTGAGCCTGCGGTCGCAGACCGGGCTGAGCAAATCGACCGGCGCCATGGGAACCGACGCGACCCTGGCCCTGCAGCGCGAGCGCGCCCTGTCCGCCGCCTACATGGCGGCCCCCGGCAGCTCCATGGGGGCCCTGGAGGAGCAGCGCCGGCAGACCGACGCGACGGTCGCGAAGCTGGCCTCACGCGCGGGCGCGATCGAGGAGGCCCCCGACCGCATCGGTGAGCGGCTCTACTCGGTCATGGCCGGCTCGGGCAGTCTCGAGTACTACCGGGACCAGGTGGACAGCCCCACCGACATCACCCCCGAGCAGGCCCTGGACCAGTACTCGTCGATCATCGACGACCAGATCCACGCCTTCCAGGAGCTCTCCCAGGTCGACGACGGCGACCTCACCTCGCAGGCCGGTCCGCTCGTCACCCTCGAACAGGCCGCGGAGCTGGTCTCCCAGGAGGACGCGCTCCTCACCCTCAACTGGCCCTCCGGCGAACTCGACGAGGCATCCCGGGACCGCTTCGTCCAGGTGGTCAACGCCCGGCGCTGGCTCGTCGACAACCAGCTCGTCCCCTCGCTGGAGGGCGAGGTGAAGGCCAAGGTCGAGCGGATCGTCCAGGGCAAGGACTGGCAGGCGCTCCAGGCCGTCGAGGACCAGGTCCTCTCCGCTCGCACCACGGGCAACGGAGCCGCCCGCAAGACCGACCTGCCGGACGTGCAGGCAGACTGGGACGCCGCCATGACCCGGCTCTCCGCCCAGTACGAGCAGCTGATCCGGGAGCAGACCAAGGCCCTGCTCGACCGCAGTGGGGAAGAGGCCCGCGGCCTGCTGATCACGGCCGGTTCCCTGAGCGCCGGCGGCCTCGGCGCCCTGCTGCTGTGCGTCGTGATGTCGTGGCGCATCACCCGCTCCCTGTCCCGCCGGCTCACCGGCCTGCGCACGGCAACCCTGGGCCTCGCCCAGGAACGGCTGCCCGACGTCGTGGCCCGGCTGGAGCGGGGCGAGAAGGTCGACGTGGACGCCGCGGCGGCCCCGTTGGACTACGGCACCGACGAACTCGGCCAGGTGGCACGTGCCTTCAACATCGCCCAGCGCACCGCCGTGCACACTGCCGTCGAACTCGCCGACACTCGGCGCGGCTTCCAGCGGGTCATCCTCGGCATCGCCCGGCAGAGCCAGAACCTGGTCAACCTCCAGCTCACCAAGCTCGACAAACTGGAGCGCCAGCACCAGGACCCGGAGATCCTCAAGGGCCTGTACGAGCTGGACTCCACCGCGAGCCAGTTGCGCCGCTACGAGGAGAACCTCGTCATCATCAGCGGCGAGCGGCCCGGCCGCACCTGGTCCGAACCGGTCGCGCTGATCGACATCCTGCGCAGCGCCGTGGGCGAGGTCGCCGAGTACCAGCGGGTGGAGGTGCACACCGAGGACGACGTGTGGATCGCCCCGCCGGCCGTGGCCGACGTGATCCACCTCCTCGCCGAGCTCATCGACAACGCCACCTCCTACTCGCCCGCCCCCAGCCCGGTGGGCGTCCGCGCGGCGATCGTGGCCAAGGGCCTCGCCATCGAGATCGAGGACCGCGGGCTCGGCATGTCCGAGGAGGACTACGCCGCCTTCAACGCCCAGTTGGCGGTGCCCCCGCAGTTCGACGTGGTCGCGCTCGCCGACGACCTCCGGCTCGGCATGTTCGTCATCGCCCGGCTCGCCACCCGGCACGGCATCGCCGTCACCCTGCGCGCCTCGCCGTACGGCGGCACCACCGCGATCGTGCTGATCCCGCACGAGATCGTGGTACGCGAGGCCCCCGACGAGGACGGCACCGACGCTGCCGAACTGCCCGTACGGACCTCGCTGGTGGCCGCGCGGGTCGCCGCAGCCGAGCCGGAGCCCGTACGGCACGACCGGGACCGTACGTTGGATTCGGCGCCCGTCGCGAACGGGCGGACCGCCGAAGCCGTCGCGGACGGTGCCAGGACACAGCCGACCCACACCAGGAAGCCCTTGGCCGGGAAGAAGGGTGGCCTGATGCCGTTGCCCCGCCGGATCCCGCAGACCAGCCTGGCCGCCGAGTTGAAGGAGGAGGCGCTGACCTGCCCGGACGGCGACCGCGACGACGACTTCACCGCCGAGCGTGCCGCCTCCTCGCTCGCCGGATTCCAGCGCGGAACCCTCCAGGCACGTGACGACGACGCGGAATCCGAGTACGCAGGGGAGGAACCCGCACCATCCGAAGACCCAGGAGACCGGCTCCCCGCCTCCGGCACCTGACGTCCCCACCGACTCGCCCTCCGCAGACCGCTCATTGAAGGACACACAGATGACACGCCCCATCCCCGCCACGCACAGCCAGCTCGACCAGCTGCTCACCGGACTGGTGGACCGCGTCGCCGAGGTCGACCACGCCGTCGTGCTCTCCGAGGACGGACTGGTCGTCAGCAAGTCCACCGCGTTCCTGCGCGACGACGCCGAACGCCTGGCGGCCACCGCGTCCGGCCTGATGAGCCTCAGCAAGGGCGTCAGCATGGACTTCCGCGGCGGCCCCGTCCGGCAGTTGCTCATCGAGATGGGCAACGCCTTCCTGATCCTCACCAACGCCGGACCCGGCGCGAATCTCGCGGTGCTGACCCGGCAGGGAGCGGACGTCGGCGTGGTGGCGTACCAGATGAACATGCTGGTCAAGAAGATCGGCGAGCACCTCAGCGCGGCCCCACGCGCCGGTGTCGTCGCGGCCGACAGCGGCGAGTGAGGTGAACGGAGGCGACGAGGCGGGCCGGCTGGTTCGCCCGTTCACCCTGACGGGCGGCCGGACCAGGCCCGCCCGCGGCGACTTCACCCTGATCACCATGGTGACGGCGGTGGACCCACAGCCGGCCGGGGGCACCCGGCCGCAGCCCGAGCACGCACGGATCCTGAAGCTGTGCGCGAAGCCGATCGTGGTGGCGGAGCTGGCCACCGGGCTCGACCTCCCGGTGAGCGTGGTCACCATCATGCTCTGCGACCTGCTGGAGGCGGGCCGGATCAGCGTCCGCCAGCCCAGCATGATCTCCCGCACCCCCGACCTGGACCTGCTGAAGAAAGTGAGGGACGGCCTTGGCCGGCTCTGACCCCACCCCCCAGGCGACCTCGGCACCCGACGCGGTGAAGATCCTCATCGCCGGCGGATTCGGCGTCGGCAAGACGACCATGGTCGGGTCGGTCAGCGAGATCGTCCCGCTGCGCACCGAGGAACCCCTCACCACCGCGAGCCTCGGCGTCGACGACCTCGACGGCATCCCGGAGAAGCAGGCCACCACGGTGGCCCTCGACTTCGGCCGGATCAGCATCGGCCAGGACCTCGTGCTGTATCTGTTCGGCACGCCAGGGCAGCAGCGGTTCTGGTTCATGTGGAACGACCTCGCCATCGGCGCCCTCGGGGCCGTGGTCCTGGTCGACGTGCGCAGACCCGAGTCCAGCTTCGCCGCCATCGACTTCTTCGAGCGCCGCGGGATCCCGTTCGTCATCGGCGTCAACGGCTTCCACGGCGAGCACCCGTACGAGCCGGACGACATCCGTGAGGCCCTGGCCCTGCCCGAGCACATGCCGGTGCTGCTCTTCGACGCCCGGGAGCGCACGTCGTGCCGTGACGTACTGATCGCGCTGCTCGACCAGTTGATCGCCGCGTCCGCCCGCTGAGGCCCTACGGGCGGACGTCCTCCCTTACGAGACCGGCCACATGATCGGTGATCGTGTCGAGGATGTCCGCCCAGGCCTCGTCGTCGCCCAGGACCAGGAAGTTCAGGGTGAGCCCGTCCGTCATGGCGGCCAGATAGCGGGCCAGCACCGGGACGGGAACGGTCAGTTCGAACTCCATGGTCCGCCGCAGCTGCTCGATCAGCTCGGCGTAGGTGTCGCGGTACATGTCGTACTGTCGCCGCGCGAGATGCTCGAACCCGGGCTCCCTGAGGGCGTACTGGGTCAGCTCGTAGGTGAGCATGTGCTCGCCCGGGTGGGCGGACACATGGTCCCAGTACGCCTGGAAACCGGCCCGTACGGTCTCCCTGAGTGTCTCCCGGGGCCGGATCGCCTCCCGCACCAGGGCCACGTAGTGCCCGGTGATGGCGGTGATGACGGACTCGATCAACTCCTGCTTGGATTCGAAGCAGTAGTGGAAGACGCTCAGCGACACGCCCGCCTCGGCCGCGATGGACCGGGTCGTCGTCCTGGGGACGCCGTCCCGGGTCATCGCGCGGATGGCCGCCTCGGTCAGCTGTCTGCGCCGCTCGGCCGACGGCAAGCGTGCCATGGTGGTTTCCTTCCCCCGTTGTCACAGGTCAGCTGCCGTACACGCCGACCTCGTACAGGGAGTACCCCCAGTCCGTACCGCGGTCCACCCCCTGCATGCGAACATATCGCGCCGTGACACCCGAGAACGTGGCCGTGTCCAGGCCCCCATTACCGGCGGTCGTGGACCACACGGTCTTCCAGGTCGAGCCGTCGGTGGAGACGTCGACCCGGTACGACCTGCCGTAGGCCCGTTCCCAGTCGAGGGTGACCTTCTTGATCGTGTGCGAGGAGCCGAGGTCCAGCCTCAGCCACTGGTCGTCGCTCCAGTCGCTCGCCCAGCGGCTGTCGCCGTCGCCGTCCACGGCCCGGCCGGGCTGGTAGCTGGTGAAGGGGTTCGACTCGGACGAACTGGCCGTCGCCGTCACGCCCTTGGCGAGGTTCACGCCGGCCTGGTGGTCCTCGGAGGAGCCCCAGGTGCCGAGGTATGACTCGGCGCCCCGGTACAGGTCGTCCACGACGCCCTGGCCGCCGACGAGCCGGATGTCCTCGATCCAGTCCGGGACCATGCCGACATGGGCGGCACCGTCGGTGTTGTAGTCCCAGGTGCGCTCACCGGTGATCTGCTTGTCGATGCTGGAGCCGCCGTCGACGCTCCTGAAGGGATACGTCACCGGGTTCGAGGTGTCCGCGCCGCGCGGGGCGGGGTGGTCGCCGATGCCGTTGAAGTCCGTGCCGTAGCCGTAGCCCACGTCGTACTTCTCGCGCAGCGCGTCGGTGCGCTCGGCCTCCTCGCTGAACTCCGCGGAGCCGTGCATGTACTGGGCTACGAAACCGCCGAGGGAGTAGACCCGCTCGGTCCAGTTCAGATCCATCCAGCTGTGCGAGGACAGCACGCCCGGGTAGGACTCGGCCTCGAAGATGTCGAGGACGGCGCCGGTGGCCTTGACGCTCATGTGGTCGATCTCGAGCATCATCTTGCGCTTCATCATGCCGCGCACGGCGTACTCGCCGAGATCGGTGAGCCCGCGTACGTTGCACTGCGCGTCCTCGTCGTACTCCGGCACCTCGGTGCCTTCCGGCAGATCCTCCTCGGCCTCCGTGGACGCCTCACCGATCGGGTTGTCCTTCTGCGGGCCGGTGCACTTCTCGGTCTGCCAGAAGGTGCCGGTCGACAGGAACTGGCCGACGTTGATCGCCGTACCGAGGCCGTGCTCGTCGAAGCGGACGCCGCACAGCGCGTTGTCGAACTTGTGGCACAGGAACATGCTGCGCACACCCAGGTCGTACAGCTCGTCGAGGCCCTTGTCGATGTCCTCCTTGCTGCACTGCGCGATGTCGAGGATCTGCTTGCAGCCGAACGGCTCGGAGGTCTCCACGCCCAGGATCACGGCGAGCTTGCCCTGCGCGATGACCTCGCGCGCCTGCGCGCTGTCGGTGACGATCCGGAACCAGCCCTTGCCCGTGCCGCCGTACATCGCGTCGATGTAGTCCTGCAGGTCGTACGTCAGCTTCGCCTGCAGCCGGATCGACGTCATCTCGTCACAACTACGGTCCTTGAACGGGTAGATCGAGCAGATCATCCCGTTGGTGACCAGGTCGTTGACCAGGACGCGCTGACCGCCGCGCCAGGCGCGCTCGATCCAGGCGTAGTAGTTCGCCTGGTGGGTCATCGAGTCGTACGCCGGCCAGTCCTTGAACGTCGGCCAGCCGACCGGGTCGTGCTTGCCGTCACCGCCGTGGGTGATGTAGTCGAAGAGCGCGAGCGAGCCGTCCGGGTAGTGCTCGGGGCAGTCCTTCAGCGCGTCGGCGACGCCCGAGGTGGAGAACACTTTGCCGCAGATCAGCCGGCCGCCGAACGCCTCGTTGGAGAACAGGTGGTTGTGCGCGTCGACGAACCCGCGCACCTCACCCGCCGAGTCCGTCCCCTTGAACGGCTCGCCCGTGACATTGATCTGCGAGTCGGGCGACGGCCGGGAGGCGGGGAGCCACCAGTCGCCGGTGGCGGCCGAACTGGACGAGGGGCTCAGCAGCATGCCCATCGCGGTCAGGAACAACGCCAGAACCATGAGGGGTCTGCGTTTGTGCTGGGCACGTCGAGTCCTGGTCATCACTCACGTCCTCGGTCGAAGGGTGGCGCGGTCGATCGGCATTGCCAGACCTTCCGGGACGCGTTGAACACCCACGACGCCATAGCCCGATTGTCATGGCTGGCACAAGCGATGTGACGAGAATCGCTCCGCGGGTGATGCGAGTCAATAGTCCGGGACGATTGACCTGATGGCGGCCGGGGCCCGACGACGAGGTGACGATTCGTCAAATGCCCAGGAACATGGACGGATTGTCCGGGAGTTGCCGGAGAGTTGTATTGGGCGGGTTGTGTCAGGGGAGCGCGCGGACCGACTGACGGATCACCAACTGCGTGCTCAGCACCACGTGGTCGTCGCCCCCGATGCGCTCCTCGCGCTCCAGGGCCAACCGGACCGCCGTGCGCCCCAGATCCTCGTACGGCACCCGCACCGTCGTCAGCGCGGGGGAGAGGTCGGCGGCGAAGGGGACGTCGTCGAAGCCGACGATCGAGACGTCGCCCGGGACGTCGAGACCGGCCTCACGCAGGGCGGCCAGCGCGCCCGTCGCCACCATGTCGGTGCCCGCGAAGACCGCCGTGAACGCGAGACCGGCCGCCAGCGCCTGCTTGGTGCGCTGGTAGCCCGAGAGGCGGGTGTACGGGCCCGGCAGGTCGAGTTCCTCCTGGTACGCCACGCCGTGCGCGCGCAGCGCGTGCCGGAAGCCGTCCCCGCGCTGCTCGCTCGTGCTGAGCCCGGGGGCCCCGCTCAGGAAGAGCACGTGTTGGTGTCCCGCCGTCAGCAGGTGATCCGTGGCCTGGAACGCGCCGCCCCGGTTGTCGTACTCCACCACCGTGACCGGCAGATCGCCGGGCAGGGGCGGGCGGCCCACCAGCACCAGCCGGGAGCCCGCCGCGTCCAGCGCCGTGGCGTACTCGGCCATGCGCCGCCGGTACGCCTCGTCCTGCACCGCGCCGCCGACGAGGACCACCGCGGCCGCGTGCTGCTCGCGCATCAGCTGCACCAGGTCGTCCTCGCGGGCCGGGTCGTCGTGCGTGGCGCAGACGAGGCTCAGCCGGCCCCGGTCGGCGGCCTCCTGCTCAACTCCCGCCGCGACATGGGCCAGCGAGGGCCCTGTGATGTCCTTGATGACCAGGGCGACAGGGCCGGCGACCCGGCCGGAGAGCGCCTTGGCATGCACGTTCACGACATAGTGCAGTGCCTCGACGGCCGCCATGACGCGGGCCCTGGTCTCCGTGGAGACCGGGTAGTTCCCGGCCAGCGTGCGGGAAACGGTTGCTACGGACACGTCGGCCTTCGCGGCGACGTCCCGGATCGTGCTGGGCCGCTCGCCAGCCGTGGTGCTGTTCCGTCGACGTCTGGCTCCGCTGGGGTCGGGCTTCTTTCGGCGACCGCTTTCATTGACCGTCACGTTTCGACGTTACTGCATTCGGGGGCCTGTCGGGCGGGGGAGGTTCATGATCTCAGTAAACGGTTACTCCCTCTTTCGGCCTCGCCGCAGCGCAGCGTCGTCCTGTTCCCTCCGTGGCATCCGCCCGCATCCGGCACCACCGACCGCGAACCACTGGCGGGCCGTCAGGAGGACGACTCGGCCGAGGCCGAGGCCGAGGCCGTAGCCGTGGTGGCGGTCGCGGCCACGGTCGGCTCCGGTATCGCCGGTGTGCGCGCCGGAACGCCGCGACGGCCGGCCAGGTGGCAGCCCAGGCAGTCGGGGTGGCCGCCGCGCGCGGAGCGGTCGCGGCGGAGGAACGGCCACTGGTCGCGAGGCCGTGGGCCGGGCGGCTTGCCCCAGCCCGCGAGGTGCAGGCCCCAGGTGACCAGGAGTGCCACCACCGAAATGGCCAGCCCCAGCGGGATGCCCGGGCCCCAGCCGCAGACGCCCATGCCGGCGGCGACGGACCCGACCGTGCCGATGACGGAACCGGTCCACCCGGCGACGGTGTGGCCCTCGTCGTGCAGACTCACGTGTGCGCTCCCCTCCCGCGCCGCGCCGTGCCGTGCCACGGCATGCCGCGGCCACGCCACCGGCGCCCGACTATGATGTCTTAGCAAGTAAGGAATCTAGCCTGCGCCGGAGGCGTTTTCAATGGAGGGCCAGCCCCGCCCCACCGTCCCGGAAGCGATCAGCGCCATGGACGGCCTCCTCGCGACGAGCATCGTCGGCCAGCAGGAGTTCGCCCGGAAACTCGGTCTGAGCGTCACGGACCTGGTCTGTTTCGCCTACGTCCTGGAGGCCGGGGACACCCCGGTCACGGCAGGCGATCTGGCCGAGCACGCGCACGTCACCACGGGGGCGGTGACCGGCGTCCTCAACCGCCTGGAGCGCGGCGGCTTCGTGACCCGCCGACCGGATCCCGCCGACCGGCGCCGGATCCGGGTGATCGCCGTACCGGACGCGGCCGAGAAGGTACGAGCCGTCTACGAGCCGTACTACGCCCGCCTCGCGGAACTCTTCGCCCAGTACACGCCCGACCAACTCGCCCTCCTCACCGACTGGTTCACCAGCGCGGGCCAGCTGGCCCGGGCCTATCTCGAGGAGTCGAGGTGACGCGGACAGCGGGAGTGCCCCATGACGAGCGAACGCCCGGTGCCTCCTTCCCCGGTCGGCTGAACTTCCGGGGAAAGAGGCACCGAGCGCTTCGCGGCCCTCGGGGGCTAGGACGGTCGGATCAGGTCAGCGGCGTACGAGGGTGATCCGGTACTCGCGGGTCTGTGAACCGTCCTCACCGGTCACGGAGACGACGGCCGATGTGCGCCCGCTCCGGTCCACGGTGACCGTCGCGTACGGGTCGCGGGCGGTTGCCGTCACCGTTGCCCGGGCGGGGTTGTCGGTGACGACGCGGTAGGTGGTGGTGTCGGGGTCGAAGGATGGGACGGGGGTCCCGTCGACCTCGATGGACGAGGCGGCCGCGTCCGAGGAGGTGCCGGGGTTCTTGGCGTACACCTCGGTCTCGCTCATGGTGATGTAGCCGCCCGGTCGTGCGGTCATGACCACGCGTACGGCGGTCGCCGGTGCGGGCGCCGTCAGCGGGACGTCGATCACCGGGGTGCCCTCGGTGCCGACCGTGATGGACTCGCTCGCGTCGGTCCATGGGCCGTCGGCGGTCGTTCGGGTCTGCACCTTCAGCCTTTCGGGGAAGGAGATGTTCGTTCCGTCCCGGTGGAAGTGGGCGACGAGGCGGGTGAGGTCGCGGGCCTTCGGCAGGGTGAAGGCGATCGTGTCGGACGGGTTCTTGGTACCCGACTTCCAGTTGGACCAGGCCTTCTCGGCGGTGTTGCCGTTGCGCAGGCGCTCCGCGGAGTAGCCGCTCTCGGTGAAGGTGGCTGCGACGGAGACGTTCTCGTCGGGCGCGATGTTGGCCGCCACCGGTTCCGTGACCTGCACGCGTACCGTCGCGTCGACCGTGCTGCCGTCGACGACCCGGGCGGTGCCGCGCAGGGTTACGACGCCGGTCTTGCCGAATGCTCCGTCTGGTGCCGCTTCCCAAGTCACGGGAAGGTCGGTCCGGCCGCCGTGCCTGCCGACGGCGGTGACCGTCCCTGGCAGCTCCGGCCGGCCTCCCGCGTACGTCTTGGCGCGGCCCGGGAGGGTCGAGGCGATCGTGTCGACGGTGACGACGGCCTTCGCGCGGATCTTCCGGCCGAGGGCGTCGGTCGCCTCACCCTTGACCCGCACTGTCCCGGGCTCGCGCCACTTCCGGTCCGAGGGGAGGTCCCACACCACGGGGAGCGAACCCCGGGCCCCGTCACGGAACCCCGGCGTCACCGTCTCCGGCAGCTTCGGCCGCAGACCGGGGACGGTGAACGACTTGGCCGGTTCCGTGCGCAGTACGGTCTCGTCGGTCACCGTCCAGCGCTGGTTCGCGGCCGAGGTCGGGGTGTACGTGGACACCTTGGCGCCGTCCGCCGAGGACTGCCCGGTGACGTCGATCAGGCGGCCGGTGGCGGCGTTCACGAAGGTCCAACTGCCGTCGCCCGTGGTCGACATGGTCCACTGGGCGGCTTCGGGGACCTCGCTGCCTTCCGGGCCGGGGTCGTCCAGTACGGCTTGGTTGTCGCGTACGGCGAGTCGCTTGCCGGTCGTCGCGTTGGTGACGGCGTAGCGCTCGCGGTTGTCGGTGCCGGGGGTCAGCTGCTCCACGGACCACAACTGCTGGGCACTCGCGGCGTCGGTCGTGCGGATGACCACGCCGGTGCCGTCCTCCGACGGGGCCAGCGACTTGCCGCTCTGTGCGCCCTGGAGCCGGTAGACGTGCCCGGGCTGGACCAGCGCGGCGTCCTTCGCCACGCCGCTGACGCCCTTGACCAGGAAGGTCGTGACCGACTTCGCGGGGACGTCGAGGGTGGCCGAACGGTCGGTCACCCGGACCGGGGCGCCCTCGACGAGGGCGCCGTCGGCGCTGGTCACGACGGGTGTGACGGTTGCCCGCGGGGAGACCTTGGCGAAGCGCGAGAGGTCGAGGGTGACGGAGCGCGCGGACGTGCCGCCGTTGACGTGCACCACGGTCGCCGCACGGCCGGACTTCTTCACGGCGGCGACGCTGGACGGGTCGTCGACCTTCACGAAGTGGTCGCCGGGCCGGATGTGGTGGGTGAAGTTCCGGATGGTGTGGAACTTGGAGTTGGCCCGGATCGGACAGGTCTCCAGGGTGTCCTCGGCCGTGCAGTTGAACGGGACGTGGATGCTGCCCCAGTTCTTGCCGGCCGCGGCCTGCGGGATGGAATCCTCGATCGGCTGCCAGAACACCCAGGCGGAGGGCTCCAGTTCACGCATGTCATCCACCATGCGGGTGGCGATGCCGAGGCCCGGATCCATGCTCGTGAAGTCGGTGCCCGTACCCCAGGTGCCCTCGACCTCGCTCATCCAGAGCTTTTTGTCCGCGCCCTTGGCGATGTCACGGGCGCTGGTGCGCATGCCCGTGCCGTACGTGTGCACGTTGAGCTGGGGGAGTGCCGCTCGCGCGGAGGCGTCGTAGGCGTTCCAGTTCTGGGTGAAGATCGAGGGGTTGGTCTCGTCCATCGCCGAAATCGCGGCGTCGGTCCCGGCTCCTTGGAGCGCCTTTTCGAGCGCGAGGACCACCTTCTGCTGGAGCGCCGGGCCCGCGTGCGCGCCCTCCTGACGGCCGCCCGTCGGCTGGCCGTCCGCGCCGATCTGGGTGCCCCAGTAGTTGGTGTTGGGCTCGTTCAGCGGGGCGATGGTGTCGAAGTCGATGCGGTGCCGCTTCTCCAACTCCTCGGTCACCCGCACCAGATACGTGGCGAACTCGTCGACGCGGTCCGCGCGGATCTGGTCCGTGCTCGCGTCGAAGCCGCCGGAGACATAGCCGCTGACGGTCTGGAACCAGGGCGGCGAGTTGCTGAACGCCTCCCACGTGGTGATCTTGTCCTTGATCTGGTCCACCCACCAGCGCTGGCCCGCGTCGGCGTCCCAGTCCCAGTGGTCGGGGTTGTCCGGGTCCCACCACTCCATGTCCTCACGGGTGGTTCCCTCGGGGGCCTTCCAGTAGCCCTCCATGGTCGCGCCCGTCTTCATGTAGTCCTTGCGGACGTCCGGGGCGTTGCCGCCGCCGATGTTGTAGCGGGCGATGTTGAGGGCGAGGCCGTCCTCGTCGAACAGCATGTCCACGAGTTGTCTTCGGATGGGTTCCGGGTAGCGGCCCGTGGCGTTGGCGAACCAGACGAGGCTCGTCCCCCACCCCTCGAACTCCTGCTGCTGATACGACGGGTCGATCCGTACGGTGACCGCGCTCTGCGCCGCCGCGGCCGACACGTCCGCGGTCGCCGAGGCCGATACGTCCGCGGTCGCCGGCGGCGCGGCCATGAGGCCCGCGCCGAGGACCAGGGGAACCATGGGTGCCAAGGCCCGGACGATGCGATGTCGTGGCGTCACGACACTCCCTTCCATAACACGGAGGCGGGCACGACTTCGTTGACATGCCCAAAACACGTGCTTAGCATTCAGGAAACTGAAAGCGCTTTCTAGTCCCTGTTGTGCCCCTGTTGCTTTCCGTTCTCGCACGGCCCAGGAAGATCCGCCCCATCGCCCGGGAGGAACCACATGAGGTCGTCGTTACGCGCGATTCCCGCTGTCACGCTCACCCTGTTGCTTGCCGCGACGGTCGCGCCCGCGACCGGGATTCATTCGCATGCTCCGGCCTTCAGACCGGGGTGAAGTGAATCTCGCGGTGTTGTTCCGGTGGAACCGGGCAGTGCGCGGAGCCGGTGACATCTCGCGCACATGTTCCCGGCGACAGTAGGTGTTCGAGCTTTCTAGGGTGATCGTCATGCAGCTCCGGTACGCGTTCAGGCTCTACCCGAATGCCGGTCAGCGCACTGCGCTGGCCAGGGCGTTCGGGTGCGCCCGGGTGGTGTTCAACGACGCGGTCCGCGCCCGTGAGGACGCCCGCCGAGCCGGGCAGCCGTTCCCGACGGCCGGAGTGCTGTCTCGGAGGCTGATCACCGAAGCGAAGCAGACGGCGGCACGCTCATGGCTGGGCGAGGCGTCCGCCGTCGTTCTCCAACAGTCCCTGCGGGATGCCGAGGCCGCCTACAAGAACTTCTTCGCCTCTCTCAGGGGCACCCGCAAGGGCCCAAGGATCGGCCCGCCCCGCTTCAAGTCCCGCAAGGACGCCCGGCAGTCGATCCGGTTCACCGCCAACGCCCGCTGGAACATCACCGGCAGCGGTCGTCTGAACCTGCCGAAGATCGGCGCGGTGAAGGTGAAGTGGTCCCGTAACCTGCCCGCCACCCCCACCTCCGTCACCGTCGTCATGGACGCGGCCGGGCGGTACTTCGCCTCGTTCGTCATCGACACCGACCCTGCCGCCGACGCGGCCCGGATGCCCGAAACCGACCGCATCACCGGCATCGATCTCGGCCTGACCCTCCCCCAGACTCCGTCCGGGGGGACCCCCATCGCGGTCCTCTCCGACGGCACGAAGATCGACTCTCCGCGCTTCCTTCGGCGCGCGGAGAAGAAGCTGAAGAAGGCCCAGAAGGAGCTGTCCCGCAAGCAGAAGGGATCAAAGAACCGGGCCAAGGCCCGCCTGAAGGTCGCCCGCGCCCACGCCAAGGTCGCTGACGCACGCCGTGAGTTCCACCACCAGCTCTCCACGAAGCTGATCTCCGAGAACCAAGGGATCGCCGTGGAGGACCTGTCGGTGTCGGGACTGGCGCGCACGAAGCTGGCCAAGTCCGTCCATGATGCGGGCTGGGCGTCGTTCGTGAACATGCTGGAGTACAAAGCCGCCCGGTACGGACGCACCCTGGTCAGGATCGGCCGGTTCACACCGACCTCCCAGACCTGCTCCACCTGCGGCGCCGTGGACGGGCCCAAACCCCTGAACGTGCGGGAATGGACCTGTACCGCCTGCGGCACCGTCCACGACCGGGACACCAACGCCGCGATCAACGTGAAGACGGCCGCCGGACTGGCGGTATCGGCCTGCGGAGCGCCGGTAAGACCAGGAGCAATCCCGGCACAGCGCGAAGAAACAGGAAGCCACGGATTCCCCACCGGAAACTGTGCCGCGTAGTGGCACAGTTTCCGGCGGAGAAGGCCAGAATCCTCGCCCTTCAGAGCGAGGAGCATGTCAATCCGCGAGCGGTTACGACGCCTCCGGGCCCGGCCGGCTCGTCCAGCGGAACAACGTCTTCACCGGGTCCGGTACGTGCGAGACCAACGGCACCGTGACCGAGCCCCGCACCTACTACAGCTACACGCTGGACCCCGCGAACAACGTCCCCGCGCTCGTACGGGCCGGGGCGGGCGTCGGCAAGATCGGCGCTTGATCACTCCCCCCACGCACACAGGAGGACCCCCACATGAGTTCGCCGCGCAAGAAGACGGTCATAGCGGCCCTGGCTGCCGCACTTCTGGCCGGACCCGGTGTCGCGCAAGCCGTCCCGCAGGCCGCACCACAAGCCGCGCCGGTGCCCCAGCAGCGGGCCGTGGCGGCCACCATCACCTGGACGCTCGTACGGGCGAGCAACCCCACCCAGGACCAGCAGACGGCGTACAACCTCATCACGGCGGCCATGAACAAGGCGGTCGCCCGGTACAACAACCTCAGCGACCTGGGCAAGAACATCACCGTCCACTACAACCCGAGCGTCCCCACCGCCGACGGCAACATCAACGGGACCATCCGCTTCGGCAGCCGCAGCTACATGACCGAGCGGACCGCGCTGCACGAGATCGCGCACACCATCGGCGTGGGTACGAGTTCGGGCTGGTCGCGGTTGGGCGGCAGCGGCACATGGACGGGCGCTCAGGCCACGGCACTCGTCCGGCAGTACGACGGGTCGAGCGCCAAGATCTCCACGGGCGGTGGCCACTTCTGGCCGTACGGACTCAACTACGAGAACGAGTTCTCGAACACGGCGGCCGACCGGCATGTCCACATCGTCGCCGCGATGGTGCGTGACGGGCTATAACTCCGGTTGCAGTAGAGGCAGTTGGTGCCTGGTGACAAAAACGCCGACAGGAGCTGCGTTGTTGTGAGCATGGGGCGGTGGGGCTGTCGCGGCGGTCCTACCGTCCCCTCATGAATACGAGTCGCAGCAGGAGAAGAACGTGGCGTGGCGCCGCGCCGGCGGTGCTGCTGACCGTCGGGGCGTTCACCGGGGCCGCCCCGGACGCCCGGGGAGAGGACGCGCGGTCCGAGACGGTCGTGACGTCGACGAGTCCGGTCGAGGGTGTGACCGAGAGCGTGGTGCGGGTGAAGTCACCACTGCCGGCGTCCTTCGGGGCGCGGCCGGCGGCGTGCGACTGGCTGTCGTATCTGCGCTACCGGGCCGCCGACGCACCGGCGGACTCGGCCGACGCCGACCGGATCCTCGTCGCCCAGCCCGGGATCCTGGAAGGCGCCGGCGCCTTCGACAGCGTCGCCCGCAACACCGTGGCACGCGCCGCCGAGCAGGGCCGGCACATCGAGTTCTGGGCCCTGGACCGGCGCTCCAACTGCCTGGAGGACCGTACCGGCATCGCCTCCGGCGATCAGCACACGGCCGTCGACTACTACTACCGGGGCGGACAGGTCGAGGGCCGTACCTTCGCCGGGTTCGTCGGCAACGACCGGCTGGGATGGATGGCGGGGCTCGGCATCGAGCGGACCGTCCGCGACCAGTACGACCTGCTCACCGCCGAGTTGCCCGATCAGCGGTTGCGGGAGGAGAAGGTGCTGTGCGGCGGGCACTCGCTGGGCGGAGTGATCACCGGTTACTTCGCGACCGCCGACTTCGACGGCGACCCGGCCACCACGGCGGACGCCGGACACCACCAGTGCGCCGGGTACTTCGCCCTCGACACCACCGTCTCCACCTCGCTCGCCGACCTGAGCGGCAGCATCCCGGACGACACCAACCTGCCCGACATCGGGCTCGGTTACGGCGTGGTGCAGGCCGGGCTCGACAGCGGAGTGCTGCCGCGCTCGCTGTCCGCGCCGGTGCTCCTCAACCCCGAGACGATGACCCTGCTGGCCATCGCCGGCCTGGGCGCCGTACAGGATCCCGGCGGCGAGGCCGATCTGCCGGGTTATCTGCCCCTCAACACCAACATCGAGGCGACCAACCGCTTCCTGTTCTCCGAGGACACCGCCACCTTCCTCACCGGCTCGCCCGCGGTGAAGGACTTCCGGCTCACCAACGAGGCGATCCTCGGCGCGCTGATGGACGACCACTCCGTACCGCTGGCCTTCCTGCAGAGCAGCGTGGGCTTCTTCGACGGCGGGCCGATCGTCGACAAGAACTTCCCCGTCGCGAACGGCGGTGATCAGCAACCGGGGTTGTTCGGCAGCGAGTACAAGGCCATTCCGGATCAGCCGCGCGGGCCGCTCTACACATGGCGGAATTACGACCGCGTCGGCGATCCCGACGACCCCGGGTACCGGTCGGCCGACGGGACGCCGTTCACCGACGCGGGCAAGGAGGTCACCGACATCCAGGAGCTGGCGCGCAGCCTGGCCGAGCAGCCGCTGGACTTCACCGAGCAGTACTTCCCGACGAAGCTGGTCACCGATCTCCAACTGGCCACCTCGCCGCAGGTGAAGCGGCTCGTCGTCCACCCGGCCGGGCTGACCGCCAACCCGACGCTCACGGTCCTCGCGGGTGACGGACTCCTGGCTGGCCGTGTCCCGGACGACCTGGACCCCGTGGTCGCCGAGGGCTACCAGCACCTCGACGTCCTGACCGCCGCGCCCGAACAGAACGACGGCCGACCCGAGCCGGTCTCGACGAGCCTGACGGAGTTCGCCCGGGATCCGCGATAGCTGCGCCCCCCCCCCGCAAGGGAAGGACCCGGGAGGTTTGCCCTCCCGGGCCCTTCGACGTGGTGCGGGGGCTCAGACCTTGCCCGCCGCGAAGGCGGCCGCCGCGTCGGCGTTCGCCGTGTAGCCGAGGTGGGCGCCCACATCACCGCCGCCGTTCTCGCAGACGGGATCGCCGGTGGCGCAGAAGTCGATGGTGCGGCTCTGGTAGGTGCCGGTGACGCTCTTGCCGATGGCCCGGATGGGGTTGCCGAACAGCAGCACGGCGGCGACCTTGGGTTCGAGCGCGGCGGGGATGGTGGCCACGATGGGGCTGCCGACCACCGCGCCCGCGCTGCTGATGCCGATCGAATTGTCGACGACGTTCGCGCCCTGCGAATAGCCGACGAGAATAAAACGCTGATTCGGGCAGGCGGACGCCTGGCTCCGGACGTGGTTCACCAGATCCATGTTGCCCTGCGCGGCCGAGGTGGAGGAAAGGTCGGCGGGATAGTTCACCTTGTAGCTGGACAGGCTTTTGCCGGTGATTTTCTTCTGCAGCGCGGAGTACACAGGGTTGCCGACGATGAAGCCGAGCGTGCCCGGCTCGAAGGTGCCGCGGGCCGCGACGACGTCGATGTCCGTGCAGGCGGCGGCCGTTGCCGTGGGTGCCGAGAGGGTGGCCAGTCCGACCCCGCCGACCAGGGAGAGCGCGGCGAGGCACAAGCGGATACGCATGGGGATCCTTTGCGGGTGGGGCGCAAGAGGCGCCTGTGGAAAAGGACGTCCCGAACGTATTCGCGTAAGCGGGTCTGGTGTTATGGACGGGAATTCAGGAATTCCTCGCCTTTTTGTTCCGAGGTGAGTGCGAGGATGAGATCGAGGCGGGTGCCGGGATCGTGCAGTGCGTCACCGAAGAGTTTCTCCAGCTGGCGCAGGCGATAGCGGACCGTCTGCGGGTGGATATGGAGACGGGCGGCCACATCGGGCACGTTGCTGCCGCTGAGCAGCCACGCCGACAAGGTTTCGGCGAGCCGCCCGCGCTGCCCCTCCGAGACCGCGTCGAGCGGAGCGAGGGCGCGCGACCGGAGATGGGCCAGCATCGGTTCGTCGCTGTGCAGCAGCAGGGTCGACAGATGGTCGGCACAGTGCACCACGTCCTGCCGGGGGAGGATGCCACGGCCCATCAGGCCCAGCGCCCGGGTGGCCCAGTGCAGCGACCGGGCGGCCTCGGTGAGCGGGACCGTCGGGCCGATCGCCGCAGGCCGGCCGCGCAGCGCGAGGGTGAACGCCCGGCCGCCGAACCGCCCGGTGCCGTCCGGGTCGGGCACCAGCATCCGGGGTGGCCGGGACTCCATGTCCACCAGCGCCCCCGCCGCCGCCAACGGCCACTCCTCCTCCCGCTGGTCCGGGGTGGCCGCCAGCGCGACGACCGCGACCTGCCCCGGCACCGACCAGCGGGCGCCGTGCGCCAGGTCCCGCACCGCCTCCGGGGACACCGGCCCCTCGTCCAGCAACAGGTCGAGCAGCCGCCTGCGCCGCCGCTCCAACTCGTCCGCGCTGCGCAGCTGCGCCTCCGCGTATCCGGCGGCGGCCGCCTCGGCGACCTCGTGCACGGTCCGGAACGCCAGCTCGCCCAGCGCCGCCACCACCGCCGAGTCCAGGCCGAGCTCCTCCGCCGTACGCCCCATCAGCCGCCAGGCGTGCAGCCCCCCGACCCGCAGCGCGGACTGCAGCGCGTCCAGGCCGCGACCCTCCAGGGCCTCGCCGCGCCCGAGTTCGTAGTACGTCGCGGTGATCGCGGCGCCCTGGCCGCGCGGATCGGCGATGTGGTCGACGAACAGCGTCAGGGCCTGGACGACCCCCGATCGGAGATGCTCGCGATACGCCCCGTCGGCCGGCCGGGCGTACTCCGGGACCTGTCTGCGCACCTCCTCCTCGACCTCGTCGGCGACCGACTCCAGCTGATCGCGGAGCGGTTTGGCGAGTTCGGGCGGGACCGGGGAGGCGCCGGGGCCGTCCGGTACGCCGTGCGGGGTGGGCGAAGCCACGGCGGACGCTCCTTTCACCCGGAGACGGCTCACCCGCGGGCTGTTGTTGCCCGTGGGGCGAGGGGCAAGTCCCGTGTTGGACGGACGTCCCCTGCGCTCCGTTCCGTGCCCCGACGGCACCGGCCTCACTCCGGCACCCCCAGCGCACGGGCGAGCATCGGCCACGACGCGGCGAACTCCCGCTTCCAGTAGGCCCAGCTGTGCCCTCCGCCCGCGTAGAAGTGCGTGGTCACCGGGACACGCAGCAGCGCGAGCGTGTCGGTGAAGGCATGGGCGGAGGGCCACAACGCGCTCTCCAGCGCCTCGGGCAGCCAGTCACCGATGCCGCCCACCACTCCACTCCCGCTGGACACGTACAGGGCGGTGCCGCGCAGCCCCTTGGCGCGGGACCTCGGATTGAAGTCGCGCCACGTGAGGAGGTTCAGGATCGGGTTGCCCCACAGCGAGAGGGGCGCCAGGTTCTCGCGGGCCACGATGGCGTCCATCAGGGTGGGCACCCCGGGGGCCGTGGTGTCGAGGATGCCGCTGTACGAGGCGGCCGCCGCGAACGTCCCCGGGTGCCGTGCCGCGTGTGCCATGGCGCCGTAGCCGCCGGTGGACACCCCTGCGACGGCCCGGACACCGGACGCCCGGTACTCCCGGGCGAGCAGCGTGGGCACCTCGCCGAGCTGGAACGTCTCGTAGTCGGGGCCGCTGCGCCAGGCCGTGGGAATGCCGGTCGGCCTCGCGTCCGGCATCGCCACGATCAGGTCCCGCCCCTCGGTGAACGCCTCGATGTCCGTCTCCCGGGTCCAGGACGTGTAGTCGTCGTGGGCGCCATGGAGGAGGTACAGCACGGGGTACGTCCGCCCCGGCCGCGTGTCGAAGCCGGACGGCAGGATCAGCCGTACGGGCGCGCTGCGGCCCAGGGCGGCGGAGGGCACGGAGACGTCCAGGGTGCGGGGGCCGAGCTGAGTGACGGCTTGAGCGGTGACGGCTCGACCGGCGGCTCTTGCGGTGGTGGTGGTCGTGGCGCCGAACAGGGCGGCCAGACCGGCGGCCGTCGCGGCCTTGGTGACGGTGCGTCGGGACACTCCGGTGACGGGGTGGGACATGGCGGCTCTCCTCGGATCGGGCCTCGGGTCGGGTCAGCGGGTCTTCGCGTCGAGCTCCCGCCGCAGCCGGGCGGCGAGCTCGTCGACGTACGGCGGGTCGAGCAGCGACAGATGGTGCCCCGCGACTCGTACGACCGTCAGGCTCGGGCACACCGCGTCCCAGCCGAGCGCCTCGTCGTCCCGTTCGTACGCCGGGTCGCGCACGCTGTGCGGAGCGGGCTCGGAGGCACGGAACAGGAACACCCGCCCGTCGTGGGGACCGGGCCGGTGGGCTTCACCGATCCTCAGGTCCAGGTAGGACGAGCGCTGGTGGGCCAGGACGGCGGCCGGTACGTCGGCGGCCTCGCGAAGCGCCCGCAGCACGAGGTCGATGCGCTCGCCGTCGTCGTCCGTCGCGACCAACTCGTCGTACGGCAGCGACAGTTCGACGCCGTACGTGTCGGAGACGTGGCGGGCGAAGCCGGTGAGGTGGGCGCGGATCCGGTCGGCCTGCGAGCCACCGCGCCGGGGCAGGGGCCGTACGGAGTCGATGAGCACCACCAGCTCCACGTCCCGCCCGGCTGCGGTGAGCTGCCGCGCGGTCTCCTGGGCGACGAAGCCGCCGAAGGACCAACCGCCCAGCAGACAGGGCCCGTCGGGGTGGACGGCGGCGACCGTCTCGGCGTAGCGGCGCGCCTTCTCGGTCACCGTTCGAGCCTCGTCGAGCCGCTCCAGCCCGTGGACCGGCCGCGCGTTCCCGAGCCGGTCGACGAGGGTCCGGTAGACGTCGGTGGTGCCGCCGGCGGGGTGGATGAGGAAGAGCGGAGGGTGGGAGCCGGAGGTGGTGGTGAGCAGGGGGCGCAGCGGGGACTCGGGGCTGGTTGTCCGCGCGGGTGGTGGTGTGTTCCGGATGCCGTGGGCCGGGGCCGACGTCGTGGGCAGCGCCCGTTGGATGCGGGCGGCCGTCTCCCCGACGGTGGCGGCGCCGAGCAGGTCGCGCAGGGCGACCTCGATGCCGAGATCGCGTTCCAGGGCGGTGCGGATGCGGACGGCCATCAAGGAGTCCAGGCCGAGTTCGGCGAAGGCGGAGGCCGGTGTGACACGGGTGGGCGGGTGGCCGGTGACGGCGCTGATGTGGTGACAGAGCCGGGCGGCGATCGAGGCGTCGTCCGCCACGTCGGCTTGCGCCGCGTTGGCTTGCGCCGCGTCGGCTTCCGCCACGCCGGCTTCCGTCCTCTCGGCTTGCGTCATGCCGGTCGCCATCTCGCGGCCGTACTTCGCCATGTCGGCCCGGGCCACACCGACCGCCGCCACACCGGCCCCCGCCCTGTCGGCCTTCGTCCACGGAACCCCCGCCACCGGCATCCCCGGCACGCCCGTCCCCTCGGCTCTCGCCCCTCGCCCATCCGTCCACCAATGCCGCACATGCCGCCACCGAGGCGCGGGCAGGTCGATGACGCGCCCCGGCGGCATCGGCAGGCGCAAACCCGCGGCGTACAACGTGCCCACCCCCGTGCGGAACTCGGCGGCCTCGTCGCCGTCCCGGCGCAGTGTGCCGAGGGCGAGGGAGCCGGGCGCGGTGTCGGTGATGGCGCGGGTGAGGACCGGGTGGGGGGAGATCTCGACGAACGTGGTGTGGCCGTCGGCGGCGGCCGCGGCGATGGCCCGGTCCAGCCGTACCGGTCGTCGCAGATTCGCGGCCCAGTGGGCGGCGTCGAAGACACAGTCGCCGCGCGGGTCGTCCAGGACGGTGGAGTAGACCAGGACGCGAGGATGGACACCTTGTATGTCGCTCAGCGCATCGGTCAACTCCGCCAGTAGCGGCTCGACTTGGGGCGAGTGCCCGGCACCCACGACCCGCATCGAGCGCGCGGTTCGCCCCTCCCGCTCCAGCCGGTCCACCAGCCGGGCCACGGCCGCCTCCTCGCCGGTGACCACCTTCTGGCCGGGCGAGGAGTGCACGGCCACGTGGACGCCGGGGAAGTCCCGTTCCAGAGCGGAGAGTTCGGTGTCGTCGAGGTCGACGACCGCCATCGCGCCGCCCAGCAGTCCGCTCAGCAGCCGGGCCCGTACGGCGACGACGCGGGCCGCGTCCGGTACCTCCAGGGCGCCCGCGCACACGGCCGCGGCGACCTCGCCCAGGGAGTGGCCGATGACGGCGGCGGGTTCGACGCCGTACGCCCGCCACAGCTCGGCGAGCGCCAATTGGAGCCCGAACAGGACGGGCTGGGCGACCTCCAGGCGCTCCAGGCGATCGAGATCGAGGTCCTCGCCGGACGCCAGTTGGTCGTAGAGGGACAGACCGCACTCGGGGGCGAGCTGGGCGTCCAGCTTCTCCACGGCGGCGGCGAAGGCGGGTTCCTCGGCCAGCAGTCGACGCCCCATGCCGGCCCACTGGCTGCCGTACCCGGAGAAGACCCACACCGGGCCGCGCCCGATGACATCCCGGTCGCCGGTCAGCACCCGGGCGTGCGGGCGTCCGCGCGCCAACTCGCCCAGACCGTCGTCGAGTTCGGCGCCGCTCCGGGCGACGATCGCGGCCCGCACCGGCCCCCGCCCGGCGCGTCCGGCGAGCGTGCGGGCCACGTCGGCGGGGTGCGCGGCGGATCCCTCGGGCGTCCGGAGCCAGTCGGCGAGCCTCCCCGCCGTGTCCCGGAGACGGGCGATGTCGACGTCGGAGAGGAGGTGAAGGCGGGCCGAAGGCTCCTCGGCCGGGGGCGGCGGCGACAGGGCGCCGGGTCGCCATTCCTCCAGTACCGCATGGGCGTTGGTGCCGCCGAAGCCGAATCCGGAGACCCCGGCGGTGGCCGTACCGCCGTAGCGGGGCCATGGTTCGGACTCGGCCACCACCCGCAGCCGTACGTCGTCCAGGGCGCTGCCCTCGCCGCAGTGCAGGGACGGGGGGATGAGGTCGTGGTGCAGCGCGAGCACCGTCTTGACCAGTCCGGCGATGCCCGCGGCGGACTCCAGGTGGCCGAGGTTGCCCTTGACGGAGCCGAGGAGCAGCGGCTGGTCGGGGTCGCGGCCCGCACCGAGCACGCCGGCGAGCGCGCCCGCCTCGATCGGGTCGCCGAGCGGGGTGCCGGTGCCGTGCGCCTCGACGTGGTCGATGTGCGCGGGGGAGAGACCGGCTCGCGCGTAGACGGTCGTCAGGAGGGCTTGCTGGGCCGCCGGGTTGGGGGCCAGGAGGCCGCCCGAGCGGCCGTCGGAGTTGACGGCCGTGGCGCGGATGACGGCGAGGACACGGTCGCCGTCCCGCTCGGCGTCGGACAGCCGCTTCAGCAGCACGGCAGCGCATCCCTCGCCGCGCCCGATACCGTCGGCCGCCGCCGAGAACGGCTTGCACCGCCCGTCCGGGGCGAGCGCGCCCGCCCGCCGGAACGCGACGGTGACCGTGGGGGAGAGCAGCACGTTCACCCCGGCGGCGATCGCCGTGTCGCTCTCGCCCGTGCGCAGGCTGACACAGGCGTGATGCACCGCGACCAGCGACGACGAACAGGCCGTGTCGACCGCCATGCTCGGCCCCCGGGCGTCCAGTACGTACGACACCCGGCCCGCGGCGACGCTCAGCGCCCCGCCCGCCGGGGCCCAGGGATCGACGGCCGCCGGGTCCGCGCCGGTGAGCGAGCCGTACTCGGGCGCGGAGACCCCGACGAAGACACCGGTGGCGGTACCGGCGAGGGAGACGGCCGGGACGGCGGCGTGGGCGAGCGTCTCGTGGACGACTTCCAGCAGGATCCGCTGCTGCGGGTCCATCACCGCGGCCTCGCGCGGCGTGATGCGGAAGAAGTCCGCGTCGAACGCGGCGATGTCGTCGAGGTAGCCGCCGTAGGGAAGCGCGTCGGCAGGCGGGAACGCGGTGAAGTCGCGCCACCGGTCCTCCGGGACCCGCCGGATCGCGTCGACGCCCCCGCTCAGCAGCCGCCAGTAGTCCCCGGGGCCGTGCACACCCCCGGGCAGCCGGCAGCCGACGCCGATGACCGCGATCGGTTCGCCCTGCACGATCGGGGAAGGGGCCGCGGAGACCGGTGGAGCGACCTCCGCCGTCGTACCGCACAGTCGAGCCATCAGTGCCTCGCAGGTCGGCGCCTCCCACAGCAGCGTCGCCGGCAGTGCATGGCCCGTGGCACGGGACAGCTCCCCGGCCAGGGCGATCGCGTCCCGGGAGGACATGCCGAGATCCGCCAGCGGCCGGTCCAGCGGAACGTCCTCGACGGCCGTGCCGTGCCAGGCGGCCACTCGCTCGGCGACCAGCCGCCGCAGCACACCCTCGTCGACTCTTCCGACGGCCCTCATGCCGAGTCCCCCGCCGCCGCGTAGGCACCCGCCAGATACCGCTCACGGGTCAGCGCCCGCGACACCTTGCCGCTGGACGTCCGGGGCACCGTGCCCGGCGGGACGAGGACGACATCGGTGAGCCGCAGCCCGTGCCGCGCCGAGACCGCCGCGCGGACGGCCCGCACCAGGGCCGGTACGTCGAGCCGGGCCGGCGTCGTGGTCCGTACGTGCTCCGCCACGACGATCACCCGCTCACCGGCGGCGCCCGGCGTCCCGAACGCGGCGAGCCGGTCGCGCCGCACCGCCGGATGAGCGTCCTGGACCGTGGCCTCCACGTCCTGCGGATAGTGATTGCGGCCGTCGACGACGATGAGGTCCTTGAGCCGCCCGGTGACGACCAACTGCCCGTCGTGGACCACCCCGAGGTCACCGGTGCGCAGCCATTCCACCGCACCGCCCGGCCCACTCGTCCCGTCGGTACCTGCCGCGTCCCCGGCGAACGTCGCGCCGAAGACGTGCCGGGTCTGTCGGTCCTGGTTCCGGTAGCCCCGCCCCACGTTGGGTCCCTGGACCCAGATCTCGCCGACCTCGCCCTCGGCCAGGGCGGCGCGGGTCAGGGGATCGGCGATCCGGACCCGTTGCCCCGCCGGAGTGCCGCAGCCGGCCAGCAGCACGGCCCGGGGATCGTCGGGCCGTGCGGGCAGGGCCTTCCCGGCGGCGAGGGCGTCCCGGTCGAGCGCGAACCGGCGCAACGGCTCCCCGGGCCGCGCCGCGCTGACGAAGACGGTCGCCTCGGCGAGTCCGTACGACGGGCAGTGGGTCTCCGGCACGAGGCCCTGGGCGGCGAAGGCCGCGTGGAACCGGTCGGCAGTCCCGGGGCGGACCGGTTCGCTGCCGTTGATCAGCGCGGCGACGCCGTCCAGCCGAAGGCCCACCTTCTGGGCCTCGGTGACGGCCGACGCGCAGTAGTCGTAGGCGAAGTTGGGCGCAGCGCTCACCGCACGCGGGTGCGCGGCCAGCAACCGCAGCCAGCGCACGGGTTCCTGGAGGAACGCGCCCGGATCCATGAGCACCGACGGCACCCCCCGCACCACCGGCGCCGCGACACTCAGTACGAGCCCCATGTCGTGGTACAGCGGCAGCCAGCCCACACAGGTCACCGGATGCGCGTCGGCACCGTAAGCCGCGAGCGCCTGGCGGGCGTTGGCGACGACGTTACCGTGGGTGATCTCCACACCGGCCGGGGTACGGGTCGAGCCGGACGTGTACTGGAGGTAGGCGACCGCGGTGTCGTCGGGCCCGAGCGGCCGCCAACCGTCACCGGCGGCGTCGGGCACGAGATCGGCGGCGAGGAACCGCAGTGACCGAGCAGCCCCGCCCGCGCAGAACTCCCGTACCTCATGGAGGCCGTGGCCCGTCGCCACGACGGCCGCCGGACGCGCGTCGGCCAGGACCGCCGACAGCCGGTCGCCGTGTCCGGGCAGACCGGGCGGATACAGCGGTACGGCGACCAGGCCGGCGGCGAGCGCCGCGAGGAACGCGGTGACGTACTCCGTCCCCTGCGGGCACAGCACCGCGACCCGCGCCCCCGGCTCGACCTCCTCGGCGAGCCGGGCCGCCAGCGCCCGCACCCGCAGGTCCAGGCGTCGCCAGGTCAGGGTGCGGTGGACGCCGCGCGAGTGCGGGGCGGGATGGTCGACGAAGGTGAAGGCGCGGCGGTCGGGGGTCGTTTGGGCCCAGTGCCGTACGTACTCCGGCAGACTGCGGAACGCGGGCGCGAGCGGGGGGCGGCTTTCCATTCGGGCATGGCTCCTCAGGTTGATCAATGGATCAGGTTGATCAGAGCGGGATGTTGCCGTGCCGGCGCTCCGGCATCGGGGCGCGCTTGCCGCGCAGCGCGCGCAGGGCGCGGCAGACGTGGGAGCGGGTGTCGCGCGGGGCGATGACGGCGTCGACGTAGCCGCGCTCGGCGGCGAGGTACGGGGTCCCGTGGGTGCTCTCGTACGCGGCGACGAGGCTGGCGCGCAGCGCCTCGGGGTCGGCCGCGGCGGCGAGTTCGCGCCGGTGCAGGACGCCGACCGCGCCCTCGGCGCCCATGACGGCGATGCGCGCGGTGGGCCAGGCCAGATTGATGTCGGCGCCCAGGTGCTTCGACCCCATCACCGCGTACCCGCCGCCGTACGCCTTGCGCACCACCACCGTGACCTTGGGGACGGTCGCCTCGGCGTACGCGTACAGCAGTTTGGCGCCCCGCCGGATGATCCCGGCCTGCTCCTGAGGGACCCCGGAGAGATAGCCGGGGACGTCGGCGAAGGTCAGCAGCGGGATCCCGAACGCGTCGCAGAACCGTACGAAGCGCGCCGCCTTCTCGGAGGCGTCGATGTCGAGGACCCCGGCGGCGTGCAGCGGCTGGTTGGCGACGACCCCGACCGGAGCGCCCTCGATGAGAGCCAGGGCACAGATGATGTTCGGCGCGAACAGCTCCTGGATCTCAAGGAGTTCACCGTCGTCCACGACCCCACGCAGGATGTCCCGCATGTCGTACGCCTGCCCGAGCCGGTCCGGCACGACCGTGTCGAGGCACAAGCCGTCGGGCGAGGCCCCCGGCGCGTACTGCGGCGGCCGCTCCAGGTTGTTGGCGGGCAGGTACGACAGCAGGTCCCGTACGGTGTCGAGGGCGTCCACCTCGTCGGCGGCGAGGAAGTGCGCGTTGCCGTTGACGGTGTTGCTGGTACGGGCGCCGCCCAGCTCCTCGGCGTCGGCGCGTTCACCCGTGACCGTCTCGATGACGTCGGGCCCGGTGACGAACATGTGCGAGGCGCCGTCCACCATCACGGTGAAGTCGGTGATGGCGGGCGAATACGCGGCCCCGCCGGCGCACGGCCCGAGGACGACCGAGATCTGCGGGATCACCCCGGACGCCCGTACATTGCGCCGGACCAGCTCGGCGTAGAGGGCGAGCGAGGTGACCCCCTCCTGGATACGGGCGCCACCGCCGTCGTTGAGCCCGACGACCGGACAACCGGTCTTCAGGGCGAGGTCCATCAGGGCGAGCGTCTTCTCGCCGAAGGCCTCGCCCATGCTGCCGCCGAAGACCGTGGAGTCCTGGGCGAACACGCAGACCTGGCGGCCGTCCACCGTCCCGTGCCCGGTGACCACCCCGTCGCCGTACGGCCGGTGGGCGCCGTCCCCGGTGGGCCGGGCCCGCACGAACAGCCCGGTCTCGGTGAACGACCCCGCGTCCAGCAGCAGATCGATCCGCTCCCGGGCGCCGTACTCACCACGCCGCCGCGGACCGCCGAGGCCGACCGCCCGCGCCCGACGGCTCTCCAGGTCGGCGATGCGATCGACGGTGCGGCCGCCGGTCGGGGCAGCGGCCGGATCGGCGGTCGGGGCAGCGGTTGTCGGGTCGGGCACGCGTGTCACCGCCCGCTCCGCCGACTGCCTTGCCCGGGATGTCGTCACCTCTAGCGTCACAGCCACCTCCGAAGGTGCCTTCGAATATGGCAGCGGGGGAGGGGCGGGCCGGGGCGATCGCCGTTCTGTTTGCGGGAGATGAGTCCTGTGGGGCCGGTGTTCGTCCGTGGGTGACAAGAGAGCCGCATGGCCGTAATCACCGGCAGCCGGGCCGGGCCCAGTTCACCAAGTGGTGACGCATGGGAAGGCTGTGGGCATGGATATCGACGCCCTGCGCCGGGACACCCCGGGCACCGCCAACCGCGTGCACCTCAACAACGCCGGAGCCGGCCTGCTCTCCCGCCGGACCCTGGACACCGTCACCGCCCACCTGGAACTGGAGGCCGCCATCGGCGGCTACGAGGCGGCGCGGCAGGAACAGGAGAGGATCGACGCCACCTACGCGGGCCTCGCCCGACTGGTGGGCGGGCGGCCCGAGGAGGTCGCGCTGTTCGACAACTCCACCCACGCCTGGAACGCCGCGTTCTACGCGATGACGTTCAAGCCGGGCGACCGCATCCTCACCGGCCGGAACGAGTACGGAAGCAGCGTGCTCGCCTATTTCCAGGTCGCCCGGCGCACCGGCGCGGAGATCGTCGTCGTCCCGGACGACGAGTCCGGACAGCTCGACACCGCCGCCCTGGCCGACCTGATCGACGAGCGCACCAGGCTCGTCGGCATCACCCACGTCCCCACCAGCGGCGGTCTGGTCAACCCGGCCGCCGAGATCGGCCGGATCACCCGCGCCGCCGGGGTGCCGTTCCTGCTGGACGCCACGCAGTCCGTGGGCCAGTTCCCCGTCGACGTCGCCGCCATCGGCTGCGACCTGCTCACCGGCACCGGCCGCAAGTTCCTGCGCGGCCCGCGCGGAACGGGCTTCCTGTGGGTGCGGCCCGAGGCGCTGGAGTACCTGGACCCGTACGTCTGCGAGATCGAGTCGGCCGCCTGGGACGGCGAGCGCGGCTTCACCTGGCGCCCCGGCGCCCGGCGCTTCGAGACCTGGGAGAAGAGCTACGCCGACGTCCTCGGCCTGGACACGGCCGTACGCCAGGCCCTCGACCTGGGCCTGGACCGGATCGGCGAGCGAGCCGTCGCGCTCGGCGCGTATCTCCGCGACCGGCTCGACGCCCTGCCCGGCGTCACCACCCACGACCTGGGCGCCCACCAGTGCGCCATCGTCACCGCCAAGGTCGACGGCCTGCCCGCGCCCGAGGTCGCCACCGCGCTCGCCCGGCACGGCATCAACGTCACGACCACGGTCCCCGAACACAACCAGTTCGACACGGAGAACCGAGACGTCCACCCCCTGGTACGGCTCTCCCCGCACTACTACAACACGGAGGCCGAACTCGACCGGACCGTCGAGGTGATGGCCGACATCGCCCGCTCCGCGCGCTGAGACACGTACTCCGCGCGTTGAGACACGTACGCGGAAGCCGCTCGTCCGCTCGTCCGTGCGGGCGGGCCGCTTCCGCGTATGCTCCGCGCGCTCCCCGCCCATGCCGGTTCACGCCCTGACGGCGGCGTCGCGCCGCCTTCCACACTGAGGGTGTGGCGAACGCAGAGATCATCGTGGTGGGTGCGGGGGTTTCCGGGATCGGCGCTGCCATCAGGCTGCGCCAGGAGGGCTACCAGGACATCCTGGTACTGGAGAGAGCACCCGAGGTGGGCGGCACCTGGCGGGAGAACACCTACCCGGGATGCGCGTGCGACGTCCCGTCCTCGCTGTACAGCTACTCCTTCGCCCCGAACCCGCGGTGGAGCCGGGTCTTCGCCGAACAGCGGGAGATCCACGACTACTTGCGGACGATGGTACGGCGGCACGGCATCGGCCCGTCACTGCGCCACGGCGTCGAGGTGCGGGAAGCCCGCTGGGACGACGGGGAACGGCGCTGGCACCTGGAGACGAACGACGGCCCGTACAGCGCCCCCGTACTCGTCCTGGCGACCGGCCCCTGGCGACGCCCACGACGGCCCGAGGTCCCGGGACTGACCGACTTCGACGGCCCGGTGGTGCACACCGCCCGCTGGGACTCCTCGGTCCGGCTGACCGGCCGGCGGATCGCGGTCATCGGCGGCGGAGCCTCCGCCGTACAGCTGGTCCCCGCGATCCAGGGGCAGGCCGCCGAGATGCACGTCTTCCAGCGCACCGCCCACTGGCTGCTGCCCAAGCCGGATCACGGCCTCCCCGGCCGGCTGCGGGCGCCGGGCGCCCAACGTGTCCTGCGGGCCGCCCAGTACCGCGTCCAGGAAGGCCTCGGCTACGCCTTCCGCCACCCCCGGCTCGTACGGCCGGTGGAGGCCGCCGCACGGGCCCATCTGCGCCGGGCGGTCCGCGACCCGGGGCTGCGCCGGGCGCTCACGCCGGACTACCGGCTGGGCTGCAAACGGCTGCTGACATCGAGTACGTACTACCCGGCGCTGTCCCGCCCCCACGTCCGGCTCCACCCGACCGCCCTGGCCGAGGTGGACGGAAACCGGCTCATCGGCGCCGACGGCAGCGAGGCCGAGGCCGATGTGATCGTCCTGGCGACGGGCTTTCACATCGGCGAGCTGCCGCTGGCCCGGAGCGTGCACGGCACGCACGGCCGTACGCTCCAGGAGAGCTGGGACGGCGACGACGGCCCCCAGGCCTACCTCGGCACCAGCGTCAGCGGCTTCCCGAACCTCTTCCTGCTGCTGGGTCCGAACGTACTGACAGGCTCCACCTCCACCCTCACCGTCGTCGAGGGCCAACTCGCCCACCTCACGGCGGCACTGGCCCACCTGCGCACCGCGGACAAGGCCGCCCTGGACGTACGGCCCGCCGTACAGGCCCGCTTCAACGCCGCCGTCCAGGACGCGCTGAGCACCACCGTCTACAACTCCGGCGGCTGCAGCAGCTATTACCTCGGCCCGAGCGGACGCAACACCTTCTGCTGGCCCTGGTCCACCGGCCACCTCCTTCACCACCTGAACCACTTCGACCCGAACGCCTACACCTGGACGGCACCCGGCCCGACACCGGTCCGCCCCGTGAACGAGGAGGAGATCACCGCATGAGGCTCCGGCGTGGCCGCACACGCCCCTACGACCGCGAGCTCGACCACCGCCTCCTGCCCGCCGTCGGCGACGAGCAGGAACGCGTTCCGGTCGGCTGGTACTTCGCCCGCTTCAGCAGCCACCTCTCGTGCGGCGAGGTGGTCCCGGTGACGTACATGAGCCGGCAGTACGCGCTGTTCCGGACCGACAACGGGCAGCTCGGCATGATCGACAGCCAGTGCTGCCACATGGGGGCGGACCTCAGCCGCTGCGGGAAGGTCAGCGGGGAACACCTCGCCTGCGGCTTCCACGCCTGGGAGTTCGACACGGAAGGCATCTGCCGGAAGATCCCCGGAGCGGACCGCATCCCGCCGCGGGCCGCGCAGCGCGGCCTCCCGGTGACCGAACGGGCCGGCATCATCTGGTTCTGGCACGGACCGGGACCGGCACAGTCGCTGACCGGCCTGGACTTCGCCGAGGACCGGCGCCGCCATATGCACCTGGCGGGCCGGGTACTGGTCTGCCACACGAACCTGCTCCCCATCAGCGAGCACGTCACCGACGTCGCACACTGGCCCTGCACGCACAGCCCGGGCCGCCGGATGACCTCCGTCATCCTCCGCGACGAAGGCCGGCACTTCTCGTTCCGCATCCAGCCCGCCGAACCGGACAGCACCCGCATCCACCACTTCCGCCCGTACGCCCTGGCCTCGTTGGTGAACCCGACCACGGCCCTGGTCACTCCCCAGCGGGGGCCGGAACCCGCCGAGACCCCACCCGCGATGGCCTTCGTCGCGGCCGTGAGCCCCGTACGCCCCGGCGTGACGATCGCCACCTGGGGCCTGATCGTCCGCAAACTGGGCCCCGACTGGCTGCTGTGGCCGGTCAACCGGCTCTGGGCGGCCTTCATCTGGCGCCTGGTACGCCGCAACCACGACGCGGACTTCGCCATCCTGCGCTGGATGCGCCCCGTGGCCAAGGACCTCTGGTCCGCCGCCGACGGCCCCACCGTCCGCGCCTACCGCCGCTTCTACCACCGCAACCTCGCCCCACCACCCTAGCCACAGGACCCTCGGCAGCTGGGGCTGGGCGAGGGCGGGCTGCGCAACTCGGCGCTACGACGTGCCGCCGCGCCCACCCTCCCCCATCGCCCCAGCGGCACGACTGCCCGCAGCTGAGACGGCGGCCGGTCAGGAGCTCTTGCCGCGCCCGGTCAGCGCGTCGCGCATGCGGTCGACGAGGCCGAGGCCGGGGGCGAGGAGCTTGTTGGCCGGAGGCTTGGACGGTGCGGCCGGGTGCGGGCGGGTGGGGGCCGTCTTCTTGGCCATGCGGACCTTTTCGCCGAGCTCGTTCAGTACGTCGGCGGAGCAGGACCTGCGCAGCCGGGGGAAGAGGTTGTTCTCCTCGTCCCGCAGATGCTGCCGCACCTCGGCCATCAGCCGCGTGATCAGCTGGTCGAACTCGGGGTCGTCGGCCTCGCACCGCTCCAGTTCCTTCATGGTGCGCTCGGCCTCGGCGTGGTCGGCCAGCTCCCGCTCGGCGATCGGGTAACCGTCGGGAACGTGCTCACGAACCGCCGGGTAGAGATACGCCTCCTCCGCGACGGAGTGCCGTACCAGTTCGATGGTGACCAGATCCGCGTATTCCTTGCGCTGCGGATTCCCGGACGGCAGTTGCTCGATCTTTCCGAAGAGTTCCTCCACTTCGCGGTGGTCGGTCTTCAATTCCTCGACCACATCTCCGCCGTGTCCCATTTCCCTCTCCTTTCCACGTGTCCCGGCCGTCGGTCCCGGGCGGGCTCTCGCGGAGGTCAGTGAAACTCCTCCCCCTCCGTATCCGGCGCATTGATCCCTTGGTGGTCGGGTCGACGGGCCATGTGGCCGAGGACACGTCCTTTCCGTGGCCCGCGCTATTTCCGGACCGGCGGCACCCGGCTACGTTTTCTGTGCGCTCCCCAGTACCCACGGACGGCCCAGTTGCACGCGGAACTCTCCCCCCTCATAGCGGCGACCACTCAGTGGCTGACGCGCGCCTACCCGGCGGGCGGCGGCGCCCTGGACGCCGCGCTCTGTGCGGCACAGGCCCACCAGGCCGTGACGGTGGCGGCCTGGCTGCGCTACCCGACGCCGATGGACGCCGCACTCGTGGCCGTCGCCGGACCCGGCGGCTCCGCCAGGCTCGACTGGGTCACCGGCTCCGACGAGATCCCCGCACCGGACGACTACGCCTGGCGGACCTGGGTGGACGAGGTCCTCGCCAGCTGGGCGGCCGGACTGCTCACCAACCCCGACCTGGCCCGCGAAGCCGTGACCGCGGTGACCACCCCGACCGCCCACCGCCACACCGGCGCTTCAGCGGCCGCCTTCCGCCGCCTCCTCACCCCGGACGAGAACGACCGCCGGGCAGCCGCCCTACTCCGCCACCCCGACCTCCTGGCCCCCATCGCGGAACTCCACCACGCCGGCCTCCTCGACGCGCTGACGCCCGGGCAGCCGCTGACGGCCTGAGAACACGCACAGAACCCAGGCCCGGCCGGTTACCAGCGCAGCGGCAGGCCCGCCAGAAACTCGTCGAGCAGTCCGGAGACGATCCGGTGGTCGTTGACCGACGGATGCCAGTCACAGCCCAGGAAATCCAGACCGGGATCGTCGTAGTACCAGTGGCTGACCCGGTCGTCGCCCCGTCGGCTCCGTTCCTCGACGATCCGCCGGGTGGCCTCGGCGAACGCGGTGGTGTTCCCCAGGCGGGTGGCGGCGACCACGAGGAACGTCCGGGGGCCGTACCGGGCGCGCAGCTTGTCGAGGAAGCCGTGATACGCGCTCTCGTACGCGGCGACCAGCGCCCCCTCGGTCGTCCAGCGCTCGCCGGGATTGAGCGGCGTCGAGAAGTCGTTGATGCCCAGGCCGATGACGACGACCCGCGGATGCCAGGAATCCGGTTTCCGCCAGACGTCGCCTTCGATATGCAGCAGGGCGCGGTCGTAGTACGTGCGAAAGTCGGCGCCCGCGTTGGTTCCGTTGTAATTGCGGACCATGCCGAGACCGGAAAAGGCGTTGATCTGGAAGTCGGCGTCGAGTTTTCGCGCGGTCAGGGCGCCGAAGGTGAGATCGGCGTTGCTGTTCCGGTTGACCCCGCCATTGCTCGAACAGTCCCGCGTGCCGGAGACATTGCCGTACCCGGCCGTGAACGAATCACCGATGAACTCGATCTGCCGGCTCCGCGCCCGGGGTCTGGCGAGGATCACGCCACCCGGGGCCGCGACGAATCCGCCGAACCGCCCGGCCGTCCAGGGGCTCTCGGTGCGTTTGACCAGCCGTACCCGGTGCTCGGTGTCGGGGAGCCCGTCGAGCCAGGAGACGGTCCGGCCCGGGGTCACCAGGGTCGCGGCGGTCGTCCCGTCGATCTGGACGTCGTAGTCGTTGTCGGCGTCGTCGAGGACGATGCCGACGCCGGTCCCGCGGAAGCGCCCCTCGAAGCAGACGCCGGGCCAGCTGTACTGGACCGTCCCGTCGGCGGCCCGTCTGACCCGGCCCACCGAATGGAACCGGGCCCGCGCGTCGTCGGCGGCCGCCCAGGTGGGAGAGGCGACGGCGGTGACGACGCTGGCGGCGGCGCCCGCGACGAAGGCCCTCCGGGACACACGGCCGGATGTACCGGGTAAGGGGCGAGGCGTCTGCATGGTGGACCATCCCTTCGACAGCGGGGCGTGGGAGCGCTCCCGTCACGATCCGCTGTCGAAGGTGACCGCCCCACACGACTCCGTCAACCCCTCACGACGACATCCACGACTCCTTCCTCGGGACGTGGGCGGAAGCCGGGTGCCGTCACCTTGAAGTGCGGGATGCGGCACCGCACGGGACGTGGTCCCGTGCGGTGCCGGAGTCGAAGACGACCCGCCGGCTCCAGGACTCGTAGACCAGCGAAGCGGTTACGCGGCCGCCGGCCGGACCCGAGGCACGGCGCCCGCCGCGAACGCCCCGACGAGGGCGGGGACGGCGAAGGCGTAGAAGGCCCATTCGATGTCGGCGCCCGAGCTGAGGACGAACGCGCCCAGGGACGGGCCGACGATGGCCCCGAACCGGCCGATGGACAGGGCCCAGGCGAGGCCGTTGCCGCGCACGGCGTCCGGGTACCGGGTCACGATGAACGCGTTGCCGAGGATCTGCGAACCGATGAACCCGAAGCCGCTGATGAACATGAGCACGAACATCACGGCCGTCGGCGGCCGGGTGCTCATCGCGATCAGGCTGACCGTGCCGACCAGGAACGCGACGACCACGACCCGCTTGGCGCCCAGCGCGTCCGCGATCCGACCGCCGACGATGGCCCCGACACCGACGCCCAGCCACATCGCCGCCGTCTGCAGCAGCGCCGAGCCGAGGGAGAAGCCGGCGGCCTGCATGATGCTGGGCAGCCAGGTGCTGATGCCGAAGACCAGCAGGAGTCCGCAGAAGGACATGGCCCAGAACAGGACGGTCGACACGGCCAGGCCACCGGTCAGCAGCGAGCCGAGGCCCAGCCAGCGACCCGGGTCCGCTGTCGGCGCGTCGTCCGCGGGCGTCAGCCCGAGTCTCTCCTCCACCGCGCGCGCCTCGTCGGCGCTGCCGGTGCGACGCAGGTGGAACGGGCTCTCCGGAAGCCGGAGCACGAGCGGGATCGCAAGGAACACCGGGATCACACCGATCACATACAGCCAGCGGTACGAGACGTCCGGGAGCAGGGCGGTGCCGAGCAGGGGGGAGAGCAGGGCGCCGGCCGCGTAGCCGCTCATGATGAGGGCGACGTTGCGGCTGCGGCGGCCCGGGTCGCTGAGGTCGGCGACGTACGCGTTGATCGTCGGCAGGACGACACCCAGGCCGAGCCCGACGATCAGGCGTCCGGTGCCGAAGGACGGGACACCGCCCGCGATCGTGCAGATCGCCATGCCGAGCGTGAACAGGGTGGTCCCGGCGAGCAGCAGCCGACGGGGGCCGGTGCGGTGGACGAGAGCTCCGGCGAAGGCCGCGCCGATCAGCATCCCGATGCCCACGAGCGAGCCGATCGTGCCGGCCTCGGCCTTGTCGATGCCGAGCGAGGGGTCACCCAGGATGGAGGGGACGGTGACGCCGTACACGGCGAGGTCGTAGCCCTCCAGGGAGGAGACGATCCAGGCGGCGACCAGGATGAAGGAGTTCGCGGGCACTTTGCTGACTCGCGGGCGTATGGCAGAGGGAGCGGTCATGGCCGGATCCTTTCTCCGACGGTGGCAGGAGCCTGCACGGGCTCGACTGCTGTGGCAAGGGTTTTGAGAAGCGCCGGGACGCCGGAGGGGGTGTCCGCGGTGCCGAGGATGTAGAAGTCGGGCCGCCACAGAACGGCGGCGCGGCCGGTCTCGTCGAACCAGCGCCCGTAGACGCCGCCGACATCGGTGAACCCCTCCGTGGTGAGGCGACGGTCGGTGAGGTGGTGGACGGCGACGCCGAGCCGGGCGGCCTCCGCCATGGCCGAGGCGTCGAGGGAGGCGCCCTCGCGGCCGTCGACGAGGAGGATGAAGCCACGGCCGAGTACGGCGTCGAAGAGCCCCTCGGTGCCGTGCGACTCGACCCGGCCGTGCGGCATGAGCTGCCCCGCCTGCGGGGACGCGTCGTGCAGACCCGGACCGAGTCCGGGGAACCGCATCTTCTCGGGGCGCCCGTTCGCCTCGCGCTGCGCGATCAGCCGGGCGTCCCGTTCGGCGGCGGCCACCGGGTCGCGCATGGTCTGCACCCGGCCCAGCTCGATGCCCTTCGCGATGATGGCCCGGACATGCGGCTCGCGTTCGCTCCGGTAGGTGTCGAGCAGCGCGTCGTCGGCGCCGCGCAGCACGGCGTCGAGCTTGAACGCGATGTTCTGGGCGTCCCGGATGCCCGAGCACATGCCCTGCCCGAGGAACGGCGGCATCTGGTGGGCCGCGTCCCCGGCCAGCAGGATCCGGCCACTGCGCCAGCGCTCCGCGATCAGCGAGCGGAACGTGTACGTGGCGACACGGATCAGCTCGGCCTGCGCACGGTCGACGTAGGCGGCGACCCGCGCCCACACCCGGTCGGGCTCCCGCTCGACGGAGAAGGAGTCCGCCGAGTCGAGCATGAAGCTGAACCGGTGGTGCTTCGGGCCCAGCGAGATGATCGATATCGGCTGCTTCGGGTCGCAGACCTGCCGCGCCTTGGGGATGTCGGCGCCGCCGCCTTCCGTCAGCCGGAAGTCGCAGACCATCCACGGCTCGGAGAAGCCGTGGTCCTCCTGCCCGACGCCCAGCCACGAGCGGGTGAAGCTGTTGCCGCCGTCGCAGGCCACGACGTACCGGGCGGAGACGGCGTCGTCGTCTCCCTCGACCTGGATGTCCACGCCCTGATCCGTGTGGTGGAGGCCGGTGACCCGGGAGTCCATCCGGATCCGGACGTGTCCGAGACCTCGGACCAGGCCGTCGAGGGTGTCCTCCAGGTAGGGCTGGTACATCATGTACCACTCCGCCCAGCCCTGGCCGCCGACGGCGGCGAAGTCGTGCTCGATGAGCAACTCGCCCGCGCCGTTGCGCCATTCGTAGTTCCGCTGGACGTGCAGCGTGGGCAGCAGGGTCTCGGAGATGCCCAGGCGGTCGAACGTCCGCATCGTCTCGTCGTCGAAGATGGCGGCGCGCGGCAGGTTGTAGAGGGTGGGGTAGCGCTCCAGCACGATCACGTCATGGCCTGCCTGCCCGAGCAGTGCCGCCGTGACCATGCCCACGGGTCCGTACCCGATGACGGCGACGTCGTACATGTGCGTGCCCTTCCGGTCCGGTGCCTCAGACACGGGCGTACGCGGGTGCGGGGGCGGGCGTCGGGGAGAGGCCGAGCAGCTTCTCGGCGTTCTGGTGGCCGATCTTCTGGCGGTCGGCGTCGCTGATCGGCGCGTTCCGCAGGAACTTCGTGGCCGTCTCGATGTCCTCGAAGGGGTAGTCGGTGCCGAAGAGGATGTGGTCGGCGCCCATCGAGAGCAGCGCGGTGAGCAGCGGTGGGGCGGAGCAGACGCCGCTGGTGGTGATGTAGAGGTTGTGCCGGATGTACTCAGAGGGGCGGCCCCGCTTCAGTTCGATGCCGTGGTGGGCGTGGAAGTCCCAGCGGGAGTCCATGCGCCACAGCACGAACGGCAGCCCCTCTCCCATGTGGCCGAGCAGCAGTTTGGCGCCCGGGAAGTCGTCGAAGACGCCGCCGAAGATCAGCCGCAGGACGTGGGTGGCCGTGTCGACGCCCCAGCTCCACATCGGCCCGACGAGCTCGGGGTGGCCGGAGAGAACGTGCGCGGTGTCGACGCCGTTGGCCGGGTGCAGATAGAGCGGTACGTCGAGGTGCTCGGCACGCTCCCAGACGACACGCAGCTCGGGGTCGTCGAGGTACCGGCCGTGGGTGTGCGCGTTGACGAGGGCGCCCCGCAGTCCGAGCTGGGTGACCGCGCGTTCCAGCTCGTCGGCGGCGGCCTTCGGGTCCTGCAGGGGCAGGGCGGCGAAGCCTGAGAAGCGGTCGGGGTGTTCGGCGATGACGCCGGTCAGGAAGTCGTTGACGGTGATCGCCTGGCGTACGGCGGCGGCCGGGTCCTTCTCCGCCTGGAGCCCGGGGGAGTTGAGCGACAGCACCTGCATGTCCAGGCCTGCCGCGTCCATGTCGTCGAGGCGTTCCTCGGTGAGGTCGAGGAGCCGGCGGGAGGCTTCGGCCCAGGCCTGGGGCTGTGCGATGGAGGCGGTGGACGCGCCGTGGCCCACCAGGTCGGGGGTCACGAAGTGCTCTTCGAGGCCGATCAGCTTCATTGCGGAGTTCTCCTCGGGGATCGCCTGCGTGGCGAGGGGAGGCGCGGGTGGGAGATGCGGGTGGGAGATGCGGGTGGGACGCGGTGCGGGTCGGTGAGTGACCGGGGCACTTGGGGAGCGCTGCGTGTGCGCTGACAGAAGGCGGCTTGCGGCTCAGCGGTGGCTGCGAGCGGGGCCGTCGGTGCGGCGGGGGAGCAGCCGGGGCGGTGGCGGTGAGCGCCACCGATTCGCAGTTCACCAGAACGTAACGCGTTCCGCAATAGTGAATGTAAGATCCGTTTGAAGACGCTGACCGGCCTGTCGCGTCGATAGGCTGATCGCGTTCCACCACCGGCAGGGGAGAGGGCGGTGCCGTGACCACGACAGACCCCAAGGAGAACGGGGAACGGCAGGGCATCCAGTCCGTCGAGACCGCGATGCGGGTCCTGCTGGCCCTGGAGGGCGGCGGCGGCGCGCTGAGCCTCTCGGCCATCGCGCAGGCCAGCGGCATGCAGCCCAGCAAGGTGCACCGCTACCTCGTCAGCCTCGGCCGCATCGGCCTGACCTCGCAGGATCCCGCGTCCGGCCTCTACGACTTCGGGGCCACCATGCGCCGCATGGGCGCCGAGGCGCTGCGCCGCACCAACGAGGTCGCGGTGGCCGGCGGCCACGCCATGCAACTCCGCGACCGCACGGGCCACTCGGTCAACCTCGCGGTCTGGGGCGACCGCGGCCCGATCGTGGTCAGCTGGGCGTACGGCACCCGCCCGCTGCCCCTGACCGTGCGCGTCGGCGCCACTCTCCCCCTGCTCACCTCATCCGTCGGCCAGGTCTTCCTGGCCCATCTGCCCGAGAGCCTCACCGACGAGGTGCTCGGCGGTGAGCTGCGCGGCAGGGAGGCCGAGTGGACGGACGAGCGCCTCGCGGCCGTACGGGAACAGGTCCGCGAACAGGGCCATGTCGTGACGCACAGCGGTGTCATCCCCGGCATCATCTCCGTCGCCGCTCCCGTCTTCGCGGCCGGTGACCCGCTGCCGCTCGCCGTCTCCGTCGTCCTGCCCGAGAGCCTCGGCACACCGGAACACCTCGCCGAGGTCACCCGTGAACTGCACAGCACGGTGACCGCGGCCTCGCACGAGCTGGGGCATCTGGCATAGGGGCCGTAGGGGCGTGCCTCACCCGGGGCGGGTCCCGGCCACCTCGTCGTAGTAGGACTCGGCCGCCGGGCCCAGGATGTCGTGGGCCTCGATGAACATCTCGTACGCCTCCTGGCCCACCCAGCCCGCCGGCAGGAGCTCGGTCGGCAGGTCCGGATCGCGGAAGGGGAACTTGCGGTAGTCGTACGTCAACCGCATGCGCTCCACCAGGGCCTCCTCGGGGCTGAGGTGCCCGGCCCGGTACGAGGGCATCCGGCCGCGATAGGTGCGCAGCAGCTCCCGGTAGTCCTCGTTGAGCGCGGCCAGGTCCCAGCCGCGCGCCGCCATCTCGCGGTCGACGGGCAGCCCGCCGGACTGGCAGCGCAGGGTGTCCAGCCGGACGGCCGGCTCGTCCGCGAACTTCTCCCGGACCTGCTGGAGCCGGTCGTGCGGGGAGACGTACGTGGACGGGGCCAGTGGGCCGAAGCCCAGCCAGGCCAGCTCCTTGCGGATGCGGTCGCGCACGCCGCGTTCGGTCTCGGGGACCGAGTAGATGACCATGTACCAGTGCCGGTCCCAGTCGGCCGGCGCCCGGTCGAAGATGCGCGAGCGGCCCTCGTCGAGGAGCTGGAGGCTGCGCTTGTTCAGCGTGTAGACCGTCTCCCTGCCCTCCCGCCGGACGTCGAACCACCCCTCCTTCCGCAGCCGGGCGAGGACCACCCGCACGGTGCTCTCACCGACACCGAAGCAGCCCATCAGCGTGCTGAGCGTGCGCATCCGGGCGTCCCCGCCGCGGTAGCGGACGTAGTCGCCGAACAGGTCGAAGACGATCGATCGAGGCTTCACGGAAATGACTATGGCACACGGACGGCCGTCGTGAGGTTGAGCGGTTCGGGGACAGAGATCCCTGGATCACCTTGTCGGAGCGGACAAGGCGGACTCGGAAATGCGCAACAAATTATTGACGCCCGTGTATCTATTGACACAGGATGCCTGCGGGCCTGAGTCTGGGCCTGCACTCGAACGTGAAGGCGGAGGCCATGGTTTCTCGGATCGCTTGCGTGGGAGGCGGCCCCGGTGGGCTGTTCTTCGCGGCGCTCATCAAGCAGGCCGATCCGTCGGTCGAGGTGACGGTCTTCGAGCGGAACCGCCCGGAGGACACCTTCGGCTTCGGCGTGGTGTTCTCCGACGCGACCCTGGCCGCCATCCACGAGGCCGACCCCGTCCTGCGCACCGCGCTCGCGGACCACGGCCGGCACTGGGACGACATCGAGGTGCGGCTCAAGGGACAGCGCATCCGGTGCGGCGGCAACGGCATGGCCGCCATCACCCGCAGGACCCTGCTCCAGCTGCTGCACCGGCGGGCGGAGGAGGTCGGCGTCGACCTCCGGTTCAGCCAGGAGGTCCCCGCCGATCCGGCGCAACTGGCCGACTACGACCTGGTCGTGGCCGCCGACGGCGCCAACTCCCGCTTCCGCGACCGGCTCGCCGACGTGCTCGTGCCCGAGGTGGAGGTCGCGACCGCCAAGTTCATCTGGTTCGGCACGAACTACCTATTCGACGGTCTGACCTTCGTCCACGAACACGGCCCGCACGGCACGTTCGCCGTTCACGGCTACCCGATCAGCGACGACGTCAGCACCTTCATCGTGGAGACCGACGAGGCGTCCTGGCGGCGGGCGGGCCTCGACGAGTTCGACACCGCGCAGCCGCCGGGGCCCAGCGACGAGAAGACCAGGCACTACCTGGAGAAGCTCTTCGCCGAGCAGATCGACGGACACCAGCTGCTGGTCAACAACTCGCGCTGGGGCAACTTCCGCACCCGCCGCACCCACCGCTGGCACAGCGGCAACGTCGTCCTGCTCGGCGACGCCGCCCACACCGCGCACTTCTCCGTCGGCTCCGGCACCAAGATGGCCATGGAGGACGCCGTCGCCCTCGCCGACAGCCTCCTCGCCCACCGCGACGACCTGCCGACCGCCCTGGAGGCGTACGAGGCCGCCCGCCGGCCCTCGGTCGACAAGATCCAGGGCGCCGCCCGGCCCAGCCTGTCCTGGTGGGAGAACTTCGGGCGCTACCACGACGCGTTCCGGCCCACCCAGTTCGCCTTTCACTTCATCTCCCGCTCCATCGGCAAGGAGCGGATCGCCCGCCGCGACCCCGAGTTCGTCGACACGGTCGTACGGGACTGGCGCGTCGCTCACGAGGGATCGGCCCCCCTGGACACCCCGTTCATGGAGTTCGGCGGCCGACGGCTGACCCTGGCCCAGCTCGCCGAGCTGCGCGGCGAGGGCTCCCGCTGCCTGTGGCTCACCGTGCCCGACGCGGAGGCCGAACTCCCCACGTCGTACGAGCAGTTGGCCGCCGCCCTGAGCCGTGAGGTACCGCCGGACCTCGTCGCCGTACAGCACGGAACCCCGCTCACCCGCTCCCTGCTCGCCGAACAGGCCCGGCTGGTGTACGGCGTCCCCGCGCTGATCGTGGAGGACACGATGGACGACGACCGGGCCGAAACCCTGGTGTTGTCGGGGCGGGCCGATCTGGTGGCCCAGGCCGACTTCGCGGGCCGGACCGACTCGGCGGGGCAGGCGTGACCATGGATCTCAACCTCACTCCGCTGTTCGCGCCCGAGGGCGTCGTCGTGATCGGCGCCTCGCGGCAGGCCGGGAAGCTCGGTGCCGCCATGGCCCGTTCCCTGGCTCCCTTTCCCGGCGCCCGCGCCCTGGTCAACGCGCGCCGCCCCGACCCCGCCGAGGACGTGTACGCCTCCGTCGCCGAGGCCGCCGCGCATACCGACGGACGGCTCGACCTCGCCGTCCTGTGCGTGCCCGCGTCCGGCTGTGCGGAAGCGCTGGCCGAGGCGGCCGCCGCCGGTTGCCGTGCCGCACTGGTCTGCGCCGGCGGCTTCGGCGAGGCGGGCCCGGAGGGCGAGGAGTACGCGGACGAACTGCGCCGCGTGGCCCGGGAGACGGGCATCCGGCTGCTCGGCCCCAACACCTCCGGCTTCTTCGCGCCCCACCTCGGTCTGACCGCCAGCTTCGTCCCCGCCGCCGGACAGCTCCCGGCCGGAGACATCGCCGTCGTCGCGGCCAGCGGCGGCGTCAACCACGCCCTCTCCTTCGACCTGGTCGCCGCCGGAAACGGGATCAGCCTCGGTGTCGGCATCGGGGCGGGCCTCGACGTCACCGCCGCGGACGTCCTGGAGCACCTCGCGGAGGACGACCGTACGACCGCTGTCGCCCTGCACCTGGAGACGGTGCCGGACGGACCCCGTCTGGTGGCGGCCGTGCGCAGAGTGGCCGCCGCGAAACCGGTCGTGGCCCTGGTCGTCGGCCGCAGTGACATCGGCGACTTCGCCCGCTCGCACACCGGCGCGCTCGCCACGTCCTGGCGTACGACACGGGCCGCACTGCGGCAGGCCGGGGCGGTGGTCGTGGACGACGAGCGGGAGCTGGTGGACGCGCTCACCGCGCTCTCCCGCATCCGGCTGCGCCCCCACCCCGCCCCGGGGCTCGGCATCGTGACCGCCCAGGCGGGACCGGGGCTGCTCCTGGCGGACCGGGCGGGCGTCGACGGTATCCGCGTACCGGAGCTGACCACGACCACGCAGCGTGCGCTGAGCGAGCTGCTGCCGCCGCTCACCTACCAGCGCAACCCGGTCGACACCGGCCGCCCCGCCGAGACGTTCGCCCGCGTCCTCGCCACCGCCGCCGCCGACCCCGCGGTGGACCTCCTCTCCGTCTACGCCCTGACCGAACCCGACAGCGTCGACCTCGCCTCCGCTGTCCAAGCCGCCGGCCTCGGCGCCGATGCCCCGGCCGTCGTGGTCGTCGGCGGCCTCCCCGAGGACGTGGCCGAACAACGCGCCCGCCTGCACAAGGCCGGAGTCCCGGCGCTCACCGGCCCGGCGGCCGCCGCCAACGCGGTACGGGCGCTGGTGAGGGACGCGCGGGGGAGGGCCCTGCGAGGGAGGGACCTGCGGGGCGAGGTGGACGCGTCTTCGTCCGTACCCGTCGGCCCCCTCGACGAGGACACCGCCAAGACCTTCCTCGCCGAACTTGGCATCCGCACCCCTGCCCGCGTCGCCTGCGACGACCGTGCCCAGGCCCATCAGGTCCTGCGCCGGCTGGACGGCCCCGTCGCCGTCAAGGTGCTCGACGCCGCGATCCTGCACAAGACGGAGATCGGCGGGGTCCACCTGGGCGTACGCACCGCCGAGGAACTCGACGCGGCGCTGGACGCCATCGGACCCGACCGCCGTTACCTCGTCGAGGCGATGGCCCCGGCCGGCGTCGACCTCGTGCTCGGGGTGCGGCGGGACCCGGTGTTCGGGCCGGTCGTGGTGGCAGGGCTGGGCGGTACGGCCGCCGAGGCGCTCGCCGACGTGGCGATCCGGCTCGCCCCACTGCCCGAGACCGAGGCGGCCACGATGCCCGACGAACTGGCCGCCCGTGCCCTGCTCGACGGCTGGCGCGGCGGCCCGGTGCTGGACCGCGCCGAGTTCGGCCGGATCGTCGCCGCACTCGCCGCAGCCCTGACCGCGAGCCCCCAGACCGCCGAGATCGAGATCAACCCGCTCCGGCTCACCGCCGACGGACTGATCGCCCTGGACGCCGTGATCGTGCCCACGCCCACCGTGCCCACCCCCACCAAGGAGAACGACCATGCCTAGGCCTAGCAGCGACGGAGCTGTGCCCTGGCCGACGGAGTACGCCGAGCGCTACACCGCGAAGGGCTACTGGGAGGGCGTCGCCCTCGGCGACCGGCTGCACGCCGCCGCCGACGCGGCCCCCGACGCGATCGCGGTCGTCGACGGCGACCGGAGGGTGACGTACCGGCAGCTCGCCGAGCAGGCGGACGCCGCGGCGCTGCGCCTGGCCGCGCTGGGCCTGCGGCCGGACGACCGGCTCGTGGTGCAGCTGCCCAATACGGCCGAGTTCGTGATCCTCACCTACGCGTGCCTGCGCCTCGGCGTCATCCCCGTGATGGCGCTGCCGGGTCACCGCAGACACGAGATCGGTCATCTCGTCGAGCACAGCGAGGCGGTGGCCATCGCGGTGCCGGACGTCCTGAAGGACCACGACCATCAGTCGATGGCGTTCGAGGTCGCTGACGCCTCATCAACTCTCGCCCACGTTCTGGTCCTTGGCGACAAGGTGGGCGACAGCGCTGTGGACCTGAGGGAACTGTGCGCCGCGTCCGACAGCACCCAGGACGCGCGGGGCGCAGTCGACGCGTACCGGCCCGACAGCCGCTCCATCGCCGTCTTCCTGCTCTCCGGCGGCACCACCGGACTGCCCAAACTCATCGCCCGCACGCACGACGACTACCTCTACAACGCCCGCCGCAGCGCCGAGGTCTGCGAACTCGGCCCCGACACGGTCTACTTCGCCGCCCTGCCCCTCGCGCACAACTTCCCCCTCGCCTGCCCGGGCCTGCTCGGGACGCTGCTGAACGGAGGCAGGGTCGTCCTCGGTTCGCCCAACCCGGACAAGGCGTTCCCGATCGTCGAGCGTGAGGGCGTCACGGTGAGCGCCCTGGTGCCGGCCATCGCCCAGCGCTGGCTGGACCACCACCGGGAACACCCCGGGCACGACCTGAGTTCGCTGCGCCTCCTCCAGGTCGGCGGCTCCCGCCTCGCCGACCACGTCGCCCGCCGCGTCCGCCCCGAACTGGGCTGCACCCTCCAGCAGGTGTTCGGCATGGCCGAGGGCCTCCTCAACTACACCCGCCTCGACGACCCCGAGGATGTCATCTGCACGACGCAGGGGCGCCCCATGTGCGACGACGACGAGCTTCTCGTCGTGGACGAGTTGGGCAACCCGGTCCCGGAGGGGAGTCCCGGTGTGCTGCTCACCCGGGGCCCGTACACCCCGCGCGGCTACTACCGGGCCGAGGAACAGAACGCCCGCGCGTTCACCGAGGACGGCTGGTACCGCACCGGCGACATCGTGCGGCTGCGGCCCGACGGCAACCTCGTCGTCGAGGGCCGCGACAAGGACATGATCATCCGGGGCGGGGAGAACATCTCCGCCGAGGAGATCGAGAACTTCGCGTACCAGACCCCGGGCGTCGCCCGCGCCGCCGCCGTGGCCATGCCCGATGCCCAACTGGGCGAGCGGGTCTGCCTCTACGTCGTACCGGAACCCGATCACACCGTCACCCTTGACGACGTCCACCACGTCATGGAACGCGCGGGCACGGCCCGCTTCAAGTTCCCGGACCGGCTGGTGACCGTCCCCGAACTCATCGCTACCAAGGTCGGAAAGATCGACAAGAAGGCCCTGCGCGCCGACATCGCGCGCCGCCTCGACGCCGAAGGAACCCCCGATGACCACCACTGACGCCGACGGCACCACGCCGGTCACAGCCACCACCTCCGTGCCGGTGATAGCGCCGGACGAGACCGACCCCGACCTGCGGAAGCTGTACGACGGCTTCGCGGCCGCCGGGCTCATCCCGCTGTGGACCGAGATCGGCGACCTGATGCCGCTCACCCCGCGGCCCGAGGCCGTACCGCACGTCTGGCAGTGGGACACCCTGCTGCCGCTCGCCCGCCGGTCCGGCGACCTGGTGCCGGTCGGACGCGGCGGTGAGCGCCGGGCGATAGCGCTCGCCAACCCGGGCCTGCCCGGACGGCCGTACGCGACCCCCAACCTGTGGGCGGCGATCCAGTATCTGGGCCCGCGCGAGGTCGCCCCCGCACACCGGCACTCGCAGGGTGCCTTCCGGTTCATCCTGGAGGGCGAGGGCGTGTGGACGGTCGTCAACGGCGACGCGGTCGAGATGCGCCCCGGCGACTTGCTCCTCACGCCGTCGATGCACTGGCACGGCCACCACCACGTCGGCGACGAGCCCATGGTCTGGCTCGACGGCCTCGACATCCCGCTCGTCCACCGACTCGACGCCGGGTTCTTCGAGTTCGGCGAGGACGGCGTGTCGGACCGCTCGACCCCGTCCCGGTCGCGCAACGAACGCCTGTGGGGCCATCCCGGCCTGCGCCCGATCGCGGCCCCGGACACCACCAACTCCCCGCTCATGGCCTACCGTTGGGCCGACACCGACGACGCCCTCACCGCCCAGCTGGAGCTGGAGGACGAAGGACACCCCGGCGTCATCGAGCCCGGCCACGCGGGTATCCGCTTCACCAACCCCGCCAGCGGCCGCGACGCCCTCGCCAGCCTGCGCACCGAGATGCACCGGCTGCGCCCCGGCACCACCACCGCCACCCGCCGCACCGTCGGCTCCTCGGTCTGGCAGGTGTTCCGCGGCAGCGGCACCGTCACCCTCGACGACCGGGTGATCGAGGTGGCCGCCGGCGACCTGATCGCCGTGCCCTCCTGGTGCGCCCTCACCATCGAGGCGGACACCGGGCTCGACCTGTTCACCTTCAACGACGCGCCCCTCTACGAGGCGCTCAACCTCGCCCGCACCGAAACGACCGCCCGCACCGAAACGACCGCCCGCACCGAAACGACCGGGAGCACGACCGCATGAAGCTCGCCACCATCCGCACCGCCGACGGCACGGCGGCCGTCCGCCTCGACGGCGACCGGGCCGTGGAGGTCGGCGCCCCCGACGTCGCCACCCTGCTGCGCCGCCCCGACTGGCGTACGGAAGCGGCCGCCGCCGACGGCCCCGCGCACGACGCGGCCGCCCTCGACCTCGCCCCCGTCGTCACGACCCCGGCCAAGATCTTCTGCGTGGGCCACAACTACCGTACCCACATAGCGGAGATGGGCCGCGAGATGCCGTCGCACCCCGCCCTCTTCGCCAAGTTCGCCAACTGTCTGCTCGGCGCCCGCGACGACATCGTCCACCCGGGCGAGACGGACCAACTGGACTGGGAGGCCGAACTCGGCTTCGTCGTCGGCTCCCGGCTGCCCCGCCGGGCCACCAGGGAGGAGGCGGCGGCCGCGATCGCCGGCTACACCGTCGTCAACGACATCTCCATGCGGGACTGGCAGTGGCGCACCCCGCAGTGGCTCCAGGGCAAGGCGTGGGAGGCCAGCACTCCGGCCGGGCCCTGGCTGGTCACCGGCGACGAGATCGACGACGCGGCCGACCTGGAGATCCGGCTGGAGGTCGAGGGCGAGGTCATGCAGCGCTCACGCACCTCCGACCTGCTGTTCACCCCGGCGGACATCGCCGCGTACCTCAGCACGTTCACGACCCTGGAGCCGGGCGACCTCGTCCTCACCGGCACCCCCGGCGGTGTGGGCGCGGCCCGTGACCCGAAGGTGTTCCTCAAGCCGGGCCAGGTCGTGCGGACGGTCGTCGAGGGCATCGGGGAGTGTGTGAACACGGTCGTCGAGGACAAGCCGTGAGGGTGCTGGACTGGGTCACGGACGGGCAGGTCCGGCTCCAGCGGGCGGTCGACGCACTGTCGCCGGACGCCGTCACCGAACCGTCCACCCTTCCCGGCTGGACCCGCGGCCACCTCCTCACCCACCTCGCCCGCAACGCCGACGCCCTGGTCAACCTGCTGGCCTGGGCCCGTACGGGAATCCCCACCCCCATGTACGCCTCGCCGGACCAACGGGCCACGGACATCGAGGCCGGCGCGGGCCGCCCGCTCGCCGAACAGCGGGCGGACGTACGGGAGTCCGCCGAGCGTTTCCGGAAAGCCGCCGAGGCACTGTCGGACGACGACTGGTCGGCCACCGTCACCAGCGGGCTGGGCCGCGAGATCCCGGCGTCCGAGGTGCCCTGGCTGCGCGCCCGCGAAGTCTGGATCCACCTGGTCGATCTGCGGGTCGGCGTCGGCATGGACGTCCTGCCGCCCGACCTCGCCTGGGCCCTCGTACGCGATGTGGCCGGGTGGATGACGGCCCGCGTCGCCCCGGGCACCGGCGTAGAGCTGAGCGCGGACGGCTACGGCGGCCTCACGCTCGGCACCGGCCCCGTCGGCGCCACGGTCTCCGGACCGCCGTACGCCCTGGCCGCGTGGCTCACCGGCAGGGGCACTGCTGAACCCCTGCACGTCACGGGTGAACTCCCGGAAATCCCAGCCTGGTTGTGACTACTCGATCAAAGGAGATCGACATGAGCGAGACCTTCGTCCTGGTGACCGGCGCCTGCCACGGCGGCTGGGCCTGGCGCCCCGTAGCGAACGAACTGCGGGCCGCCGGACACCAGGTGCACACGCCCACTTTGGCCGGGCTCGGCGAGGGCGACGACCCGACCGACGTGACCCTGACCGACTGCGTCGACAGCCTCGTGGAGTACGTCGAGCGCGCCGGTCTGGAGGACATCACGCTGGTCGGCCACAGTTGGGGCGGCTACGTGCTGGTGGGCGCGGCGCCCAGACTGGCCTCCCGACTGCGGCGGCTGGTCTTCTGGAGCGCGTTCGTGCCGAACGACGGCGAGTCGCTGATCGACGCGTGCCCGCCGCACTACGGCGAGATGTTCCGTGCCGTGGCGACGGCCTCCGGCAACAACGGGGTGATGTTCCCGTTCGAGGTGTTCCAGCAGGCGTTCATGCAGGACGCCGACGAGGAGACCCAGCGGATCGTCCATTCCCTGCTCGTGCCGCAGCCGCTCGGCACGTTCACGGAGAAGCCGGACACGAGCGCCTTCTACGCCCTCGACATCCCCACCGCCTACGTCCTGTCCACCGAGGACCTCTCCCTCCCCGGCGAATGGCACTGGGCCGAACGCTTCCCCCAGCGCCTGAAGAACCCCCTGATGATCGAGACTCCCGGCAGCCACGAGTCCCTCTTCACCCGCCCCACCGAACTCGCCGACGCGTTCGCCCGGGCCTGCGCGGTTTAGGGGGTGCTGTGCGGGACTTTCACAACACCCCCTGGTCGCCGCGGGCCCCGAACGGAGTCCCCCACCGCTGATCGAAGCCCGTCGGCAGGCAACCCCCGACAGCGGAATTCCCTCTGACCAGCAGGGGCGGCCCTGTGAACGACGGCCGCCCCCGCTGGGAACACGGGGGAACAGGGGGACTTGTGCAGGCTGCCGGTGCTGTTCGCGCGACCACACCGAACCAGCTCTGGGAAGCGGTCGAGGTACGACGGGCACGGCCGGGACCGGCGCCGAGCTGGGTGGTGCCCGTCGTACCGGCGGTCGTCATGGTGCTGCTCGGGGGCTGGGGACTGACCCGGCAGGGCAGCATGTGGCGCGACGAGGCGGCGACCTGGCAGGGCGTCCACCGCACGGTGCCCGAGCTGTGGCGCATGCTGGCCGAGGTGGACGCCGTGCACGGGCTGTACTACCTCCTCATGCAGGGGATGTTCGCCGTATCGCCCGACAACCTCCTCACCCTGCGGCTGCCGTCCGTCCTCGCGATGGCCGCCGCGGCGGCGGGGACGGCCATGCTGGGCCGACGCCTCGCCGGACCCTGGGCAGGACTCGCGGCCGGGCTCACCTTCACGGCGATCCCCTCCACCCAGCACTACGCGCAGGAAGGCCGCTCCTACGCCCTGGTCGTGGCCGCGGTGGTGGTGGCGAGCGGGCTGCTGCTCACCGCCCTGACCACGCGGCGCCACGCCTGGCGGCCCTGGACGGCGTACGCCCTCACGATGCTCGTCGCCGTCCTGCTCAACGAGTTCGCGGCCCTCGCCCTGCTCGCCCACGGCACCACGGTGCTCCTGGCCGCGCGCACCGCACTGATCCCCTGGCTGACTGCCGCGGGCGGCGTGACCCTGGGCAGCCTGCCGCTGATCGTCGTCAGCCTCGGCCAGCGTGACCAGGTCTCCTGGATCGCCCCCATGACCGGCGCCCGGCTGCTGTCGGTCGCCGGGATGGTGCTGGCGGGCTGCCTGTGCGCGTGGGCCGTAGGACGGCGGCGACAGGATGCGGCCCCGGCCTCGGTGTCACTGCCCGCGCTCGCGCTGCCGCTGCTCGCCGTACCGCAGCTGCTGCTGACCCTGGCCTCCCTCGCCTGGCAGCCGCTGTACGTGGACCGGTATGTGCTGTACGGCAACGTGGGGCTCGCCCTGCTGCTGGGTGCCGGGGCGGATCGGCTGGTGCGTGCCGGACGATTCCGCATCCTCCGCCTCAACTGGGCCTTGGTGGCCATGCCGTTGCTCGCCCTCGTCGCGCTGCTGCCCGTGGAACTGTCCATGCGGCAGTGGAACAGCCGCGTCGACGACGTCCTCGCCGCCGCCTCCGAGGCCGAGGCGCGCGGCGGCCGGGACGGCGCGGTGGTCTACCTCCCCGCCGCCCGCCGCGACACCGCCCTGACCTCGCCCGACGCCTTCCGCGGCCTGCGGGACGTCACCCTCGCCCGCAACGGCCCCGACTCCGCGACCCTGCGCGGCATCGAGGCAGACCCCGCCCTCATCCGGACGGTCATGCTCCGCGAACACCGCATCGTGGTCATCAGCGACTCGGGCATCCAGCACCACCGGGGAACATCCACCCGTGACGCGGCCAAACGCGAGGTGCTCACCGAGCACTTCACCCTCTGCGAGGAGACCCGCGCGCGGGGCCGCCACGTGGCCGTCTACGAACGCGGGACGACCTGCGCCGACCGCTCCTGACCCTGCCCTACGACGCCCTACGACCAGGGCCGCACCCAGCCGGGTGCGGCCCTGGTCATGACGGGAGAACGAGTGGTGACATCACCGGTGGTGCGGTGACGTCAGGTAGTGCTGTCGAAGGAGCTCCTTTCCGTAGTCGTTGCCGTTCGGGGTGCGGATGATGGAGTGGACGTGCTTCCGGGTCGCGCCGCCGCCCTGCGTGGCCCCGTACGCGCCCGCGAGCGGTGTCAATCCCCTCGAACCGTGGAGACCTTCCTATGCGGCCAGCCCCTCGCTGAGGCTGGCCCGGTAGTCGTGTTCGTAGTCGATCGGGCTCTTGAAGGCACACACGCTGTGTAGCCGTCGGGCGTTGTAGAAGTCGGTGATCCAGGTGGCGCTCCGGATCCGGGCCTCGGTGCGAGTGGCGAAGGTGTGCCGGTGGACGTACTCAACCTTCAGGACGCTGTTGAACGCTTCGCTGACGGCGTTGTCGAAACAAGATCCGACCCGGCCCATGGACTGGAAAACGCCTAGTTTGCGGCAGGCCCGGCGGAACCTCCGTGAGGCGTATTCCGCTGCCGCGGTCCGTGTGGAAGATGACCCCGCGCACGTCGCCGTCGCGGGTCGTGGCGGCCATGTGCAGGGCGGCGACGACCAGTTCGGCATCGTGGCGTGCCCCCATCGCGTAGCCGAGCAGGCGGCGGGAGAAGAGGTCGATGACCGTGGCCAGGTACAGCTTGCCCTCACCGGTTTCGATCTCCGTCATGTCCCCGCACCAGACCAGGTCGGGTGCCTCGGCCGTGAAGTCGCGGCGCACGAAGTCCGGGGCGGCCGGCCGCTTCCCCGGGCGGGTCAGCCCCCGCCGCCTGCGCACGTTCCGCGCGACCAGGCCCAGCTCGGCCATGATCTTCGCGATGGTGTTCACCGAGACCCGCCAGCCCTGCCTCACCAGCCTGATCCAGATCTTCGGCGAGCCGTAGGTGCCGCCGGAGTCGTCGAACTCCTCCTTCACCGCTTCGATCAGATGCTGTCTGCGCAGCTCACGTCGGGTGGGCTGGCGGGTGCGGTGCTTGTAGAACCACGCCTCGCTCACGCCCAGGGCGCGGCAGGAGACGCGGTGCGAAATGCCGTGCCCGGTCCTGAAGTCGCTGATCACCCCGACCACTTGTGCCGGGTCCGCCACGGCTACTTCACCCACAGGACCATGCAGCGTCTGAGGACATCACGCTCCATGACCAGTTCCTTGTTGTCCCGCTTGAGCTGGGCGTTCTCCCGCCGCAGCCGCTCCAGCTCGTCGCTCCCGCCGGCCGGTGCCGTCCCAGTCCGGCGGGCGCGGGAGACCCAGCTGGCCAGGGTGGTCTCGTTGATCCCCAGGTCTTCGGCGACCTCGGCGATCGTCTTGCCGGTCTCCGTGACGATCCGTACGGCCCCCTCACGGAACTCCGGATCGAACTTCCGTCGCTTCTCCGCCATGACTCCCAACTTCCCCTGCAGTCACGGTCTTCACGCTACGAGGGGAGCGACAGCTCGCCCTTCACGCCGACGCGATGGCGGGCTCCACCGCGGCCGAGGGCTGGTTGTTCCCTGGCCGATACCCAGGTCGGCCCCTCAGCCGCAGCCAGGTGATGCGCAGACTGCACGCTCTCGGCATCCGGCCCCGGATGGCACGTAGCACCGCGCTGGTCGAGCTGGCCTCCGAACTGCCTGCCGTGGTCGTCAGTCGCCTGCTCGGCGTCCATCAGACCACCGCCGATACCTGGAAACGCATCGGCGGCCAAGACAACACCTACGCCGCCGAGATCGCTCAACGCGGCTGACGACCGGCTCAGGTCTCGGGGCTGGCGCTCGGAGGTCCGGACAAACCGGGAGCGGACGGCCTGGGCCTTTGCCCGAGGGGGGCGGCCATGCCCTAGGTGTTGCGGGTCAGGACGTTGGTGACGGCGCATAGTGGTGGGCAAGATTGGTGGCGAGGTCGCGGAGGTGGGTCCTGGCTTCGGTGGGGCCGTGCACAGTGATGGCGCTCCCGAACGGCAGTAGTGCTCGCACGTCCTCCAGATGCAGGAAGCGGATCGTTACCTTGCGGCCGGTGGCGGATTCTTCATGGTCGTCCGGGACGAGTCGTAGGCCAAAGATCCGTTGCGCTCGCTCGATCTGGGTCTGGTCGATGGTGGCGCTGACCTCTATCGCGTGGTTGTGCTCCCACTGATCAATGAGCGCTGCAGCGACGGTGGCCAGGGTCTGGCTCTCGCGGATCCGTCGTGGCTGGTCGACTTCTTTCCACGTCGTGATCCGTTCGAGTCGGTACATCCGTGGCACTCGGGCACAGTCGGCGACGAGGTACCAGATGCCGGCCTTGGCGAACAGCCCGTAGGGATCCACGACCAGGTCGCGTGGGTATGACTCGCGTGGGCTGTCGTACTCGATCCGTAGCCGGTGACCTCGCCGCACTGCGCCGATCAGCGAAGCCGGAGTCGTGCCGGAAGCTCGTGCCTGACGCCAGGGACGGCTGTCCACGTGCACTACGTCGGTGAGCGGCAGGAGCTCATGAACTCGACGTGGCTGTGTAGCGGCGATCTTGGAGAGCGCGCGCCGGCTTTCGACCGATGCGTTGAGCTCCGCACGTTGCTTCTCATCCAGCCCAGTGAGCGACAGATGATCACGCTCGCCCGGTGTGAGTCGCGTGGGGTCGAGCCCGGACCCGGGCAGCATGGTCACGCCTCCGAGGCGGCCCCGGTGTGCGGTCACCGGCAGACCGGCGTCGCGGAGCCAGTTCAGATCCCGGGTGATGGTTCGAAGGGACACCCCGAGCGCTGAGGCGAGTTCCTGTGTGGTCACGGCATCCCTCGATGTGAGGAGCAGCATCAGGGTGAAGAAGCGATCTGGGGTCACACACTGATTTTTTCAGGAAGTGCGACACGATGCGGCGCATATCCCGGTCAGGCTGGTGGATGCGTACCTACGACCTGTGAGAAGGAACAACCATGACCACATCCGTCGTGTCCATCGTCTACGTGAACGACGCTCCCGCCGCAGCTCGTTTCTACGGCGACCTCCTCGGCATGAGCCCCTCGTTCGAGACTCCGGGATACATCACCTTCGACCTCGGGCCAGGCGCTGACCTCGGTCTGTGGTCTGGCCAGTTCGAGGATCTGTCACCGGACGTCCCGCGCACCAGTGAGGTTTGCCTGGCCATCGACGGTGGACCCGACGAGCTCAACGCGACCTTTGAGCAGTGGAATTCCAAGGGGGTCACGATCCTGCGCGAGCCTCATGATGCGGGGTTCGGGCTGACCTTCCTCGCAGCCGATCCTGACGGGAACCGTATCCGCGTCGCACCGCGGGGCTGAAAGGCCGCAATGCGGCAGGCGCGCACGACAGGTGTCGCGCCTGCCGTCGTCTGACTTCGAGAGGACGACGAGTGCCCCACGCGAATGCGCCCCTGAGCGTCGAGGGCCGTAGGCGGCTCGGGAAGCGGTGCCAGACACGTCCCATCGCCCACGTCGCCGCTGAGATGGGCATCTCTCGCGCATGCGCCAGCAAGTGGGTAAATCGCTGGCGGCTACACGGTGATGCGGGATTGCAAGACCGGCCGTCGAGTCCGCACCGGAGTCCGAACGCGACTCCAGCATGGGGCATCGAGCAGATCGAGTCCTGGCGCCGCGAGCACAAGTGGTCCGCGCAACGGATCACCGACGAACTTGTCAGTATCGGTTTGTGATCGACCGGCGAACTGCCAGCCGACACCTGACCCGGCTCGGCCTCGGCGAACGCCGCTTCATCGACCCAGGCGGTGAGAACAACCGGAAGCCGGGGAAGATCATCGCCCGCTGGCCCGGACACATGGTGCACCTGGATGTGAAGAAGGTCGGCCGGATCCCTGATGGCGGCGGGTGGCGGATCCACGGCCGGGACAGCGATCAGGCCAAGGTCGCTAGGGCCTGTTCTGAGTTGAGATCACGGGATCGGTCATTCCCGCTTCAGGAGGGCGCTGGCTGCG
>NZ_VTHJ01000070.1 GCF_008386495.1 Streptomyces tailanensis
CCGGATCCGCCACACCGCGCGGGCCGGATCCGCCAGATTGATCGAAACCAGATACGCGCCCTAGCCGGGCAGATCGCCTCGGGGGCGCTGCAGGCGCCCCCGAGGCTTCCCGCTCTCCCCTTACGGCAACTCCCCCGCCTTGTCCACGACGGCCACGTCAGTGATCGCCTTGGACATGAGGACGGCCCCGTCCCGCACCGGCGGACACGTCGACCCGCTGCGCTCCGCCTCCTGGCCCGCGCCCTCGCCGGTCGGCTCGACCCACACCATCCGCTCGCCCAGGTACTCCAGCGTCTCCTCGTCGAAGATCCACTCGATCCGCTCGGTCCTGGCCTCGTCCGGCGTACGTCCGATCGAGATGCCGCCGCGGCCGAGGGCGTCCTTCACCCCGAACTTCACGGTCACCCCGGGGAGTTCGGCGACGGCCCGGAAGAGCGCGGCGCTCACCTGCGGCGGCACCAGGTTCTCGCTCAGGATCTCGCTCGCGGTTTGGAAGGCGCTGTCGTCGGACCGGCTCCGCGAGTTGTTCCCCTTGTGCAGCCAGACGTACATCTTCTCCGGATCGGTGGGCAGTTCCTGGACCGCGCGGTAGTTCATGGGCGCCTTGGCGCCGCTCGACTTGGCCTTGGGGTGCTGCTTCTCCTCGTACGTCTGCTTGCCGTTCCCGTACGAGCGGTCCAGCCCCCAGAGGGTGCCGTCGACGGACGTCCAGGACTCGAAGTCGTAGAGGTTCACGGCCTGGATCGCGCAGGTGTCGTCGAAGGAGGCGTCGGCGGCGTCCTCGGTGCTCTTGATGTAGACGAACTGGTCGTCGCCGGCCTTCCCCGGCCCCGGCCGCTTCTCGGCGGCCCGCGCGATCCGTTCCAGCACCTCGGCCGCGCTCGGACGCTCGGACGTGCTCCGCGCTTCCGGCCGTGGCGGCGCGGCGGCGTTCTGGGTCACCGTGCCGCCGACGACGACGGCGGCCGTGAGGGTGGCCGCGACGACGGGGGCGACGAAGGCGGGGCGGCGCCAGAAACGCCGTACAGCCGCCTGCTCCGGCGCACCGCCGCCGGCGCCGGCGTTCTCGCTCTCGTTGATCTCGCTGATCTCGCGCATCAGATGCTCCTTCAGGACGCGGTGGCGGCCCGGAGGGAGGTCCCGGTCCTCGGCGGACGGGAGCTCGTGGTCCTCGTGGGGGGACGGGTTGGCGTTCACTTGTTCCCCTCCTGGATGGGCCCGGCCACGGAGGTGTGACCGCCCTTTGTCTGTCCGCGGCCGCGGCCCGGTTCCCCGCCACGCCCCAGTTCGGCGGCGAGTTTCGTCCGGGCGCGGGAGAGCCGGGAGCGTACGGTGCCGAGGGGGATGCCGAGGGCCTCGGCGGCCGCCGCGTAGTCGAGCCCGCCCCAGGCGCACAGGGCCAGTACCTCGCGCTCGGGGCGGCGCAGCCGGTCGACGGCGGCGCGTACGGCCTTCAGGTACGCCGTGTCGTCGAACTGTCCGGCGACCTCGTCGGCGAAGTCCCGTACGGATTCCGGCCTGGGCAGCCGGGCGACGGCGGCGGCGTGCCGCCGGGTGGCGCGGCGGGTGTTGCGGGCCACGTTGGTGGCGATGCCGAGCAGCCAGGGGCGCGGTGAACCGCCCTCCGCGTCCAGCCGGCCGCGCAGCCGCCACGCCTCCAGGAAGGTCAGCGACACGATGTCCTCGGCCGCCGACCAGTCCCCCGTCAGCCGGAAGGCGTGGTTGTACACGGAACGGGCGTACGCGTCGAAGACCTCGCCGAAGGCCCCCGCGTCCCCGTCCCTGATCCGGGCGCGCAAGGCACTCCGGTCCCCGATGTCCCCCTGGTTCGTCTCCACGTCCTCCCCCTGTCCGTACGGCGAAGACCGGTTCCCGTGACGTGCGTCACAGCACTAGGGAACCGGCCTTCGGTGTACGGGGGTTGTACGGGAGGCGGGAGCGGGCAGTCGGGAGGCTCGGTCGCCGGGGCGTCAGACTCCGACGGACTGCAGTACGGCCAGGCTCACATCCGCGTAGGAGTGCTTGCCGGAGACGAGGATGTTCACGCCGTAGTAGTTCCACAGCCAGCAGACGAACGCGGCGATCGCGATGTACGCGGCCTTGCGGCCCTTCCAGCCGGCGGTGGCGCGGGCGTGCAGATAGGCGGCGTAGAACACCCAGGTGATGAACGACCAGGTCTCCTTGGGGTCCCATCCCCAGTAGCGGCCCCACGCGTCGCCCGCCCAGATCGCGCCCGCGATGATCGTGAACGTCCACAGCGGGAAGACGGCGGCGTTGACGCGGTACGAGAACTTGTCGAGCGACGCGGAGGAGGGGAGCCGCTCCATGACGGAGGTCGCGAAGTGGCCGGGGCGGCCGCCGCTCGCGAGCTTGCTCTCGTAGGAGTCCTTGAAGAGGTACAGGATCGTGCCGACCGCGCCCACGTAGAAGACGGCGCCGCAGAAGATCGCGGTGGAGACGTGGATGTACAGCCAGTACGAGTGGAGGGCGGGAACCAACTGGTCGCTGGCGGTGTACAAGACAGTGACGGCGAGACCGAGATCGAGGAGGACGGTCGTGATGAGCGGAAGCCCGAGCCAGCGGACGTTCTTCTTCAGCGCGAGCAGCGAGAGGTACACCCCGACGGCCACGGTGGAGAACGTGATGTTGAACTCGTACATGTTGCCCCACGGCGCCCGCTGCACCGAGAGCGCCCGCGTGAGCACACCGCCGAACTCGATGGCGAAGGCCAGCACGGTGAGGGACACGGCGATACGCCCGTAGAGGTCCCCCTGCTCGTCCCCGCCATGCGCGCCGGGCCCGTCCGGCACGTCCCGCGCCCCGGCGGCGGCCCGCACGACCACCTTGGGCCGCTCCAGCACGGAGGTCCCCCCGGCCGACCTCACGGTCACCGCGGGCGCGTCCGCCTTCTTGCCGCCCTTGGCATCGGCGGTCAGCGCGGCGGCGGTACGACCCACCTTGCTGCGGCTGCCGAAGAGCCACTCGGTGATGTACGCGAAGAAGGCCAGGGTGTAGACGGCCATCGCGGAGTAGATCAGCGTGTTGCTGATGCTCGCGAGGTTCTCGTTGGTAGCGGCGGCGAGAGTCACGGCTTCTCAGCCCCTTCGGTCTCGGAGTCTTGCGTAGTTGCGGGCAGTACCTCAGCCTCTGCGACAGTCGGAGCTTCGTCGTGGATTACCTCAGCCAAGTCGCCCAGTTCCTCCGGCACCTTCGCCGACTCGCTGCGCCCAAGTCCCGCCATCTCGACGACGGTGACGCCGTCGGGGCCGTTGGCCGCCCGCACCCACACCCGGCGCCGCTGGATGAAGAGGGACGCGGCGAGACCGGCGATCGCGGTGATCGCACCGGCGAGGGCCCAGCCACTGCCGGGCTGCTGGGTGACCTGGAACCCGGCCCACTCCTTGACCCCGTCGAAGGTGACCGTCCCGTTGCCTCCCGGCAGGGTCATGGTCTCGCCGATCTTCAGGTTCTCCCGCACCTGCTCACCCTCGGCGTCCTTGTACCCCTTCAGCTTCCGCTTCTCCAGCTGGTACACGCTCTGCGGCACCCCAGAGTCGACCCCGAGGTCCCCGTGGTACGCCTCCAGGTTCAGGACGGGATTGAGCAGCGCCGGGAACTGCGAGACGACCGCGGTGCCGGCCCCGCCGTACGTCGGCAGGAAGAACGCCTGGAACCCGAGCTGCTCCCGCTCCCCGTCGGCGTTGCGGTAACCGTCCATGACCTTGATCGCCCCGGTGGACGTGACGTTCGCGTCCAGCGGCAGCAGCGGCACGGGACCGCTGAAGACGACCTCGCCCTTGCCGTCCTTGATGGTGACGACGGGCGCGTAACCGTGGCTGACGAGGTACACCTTGGAGTCGTCGATCTCCAGCGGCTTGTTGACCTCGATCTTGGTCGACTTCTGCTCGCCGTCCGCGCCGACGGCGTAGTCGACGGTCGCCTCGTAGATCCGTGGGGTGCCCTTGTTCGGGCCGGTCGTCTCGTACGTACCGCGGAAGTTCTTGAGGTCGAAGCTGAACGGGTTGAGGTCGTCGGCGGAGAAGAGGTTGCCGGACCTGAAGTCGTCGTACTGCGTGAGGGTGTTGGCGAACCCGTCGCCCTCGACGATCAGCTTGTTGCCCTCGGACCGGTACAGCTGGCCCCAGGCGAAGGCGATGAGCATCACGATCAGGGCGAGGTGGAAGGCGAGGTTGCCCGCCTCCCGCAGATAGCCCTTCTCGGCGGCGACCGCGTCCCCGGCGACGTACGCGCGGAACCGGCGCTTCTTCAGCGCCTTCAGCGCCACCTCGCGCACCTGCTCCGGCGTGGCCTCCGTACGCCAGGTCGCGTACGCGGGCAGCCGGGTCAGCCGCTTCGGCGCACCCGGCGGCCGGCCGCGCAGCTGCCCCACGAACTGCCAGGTGCGGGGCACGATGCAGCCGATGAGCGAGACGAAGAGCAGGATGTAGATCGCCGAGAACCACACCGAGCTGTACACGTGGAACAGCCCGAGCTTCTCGTAGATCGGCGCCAGCGTGTCGTGCCGCTCAATGAAGTCGGCGACCTGCGTCTCGTCCTGCCCCGTCTGCGGAATCAGCGACCCGGGAATCGCCGCGAGCGACAGCAGGAACAGCAGCAACAGCGCGACCCGCATGGACGTCAACTGCCGCCAGAACCAACGGGCCCACCCGATCACGCCCAGGGAGGGCAGATTGGGGGACTCCTCCCGGGGGGCGGTGGACAACTGCGAACCGGCGGCACCGAGGTCGTTGTCATCGGGGGCCGAGGCGCGGTCGGGGGCGGGTGTCCCGCTCTTGCCGGTCACCCGGCCCTTGTCCGCGGCCCGGGCGGCGTCGGCCGGGCGGCGCTTGCCGCTGCCGGTGCGCTCTGCGGTGTTTTCCCGGTCGCCGGAGGCCTCGCGGTTGGCGTCGGTCGTCGTCATGGCTCAGATCCCTGGGGTGAAGCCGGTGGACCAGACCTGCATCTCCTGCACGATGCGGTCCCAGGCGCCGGTCAGCATCAGGAGGCCGATGGTGATCATCATGCCGCCGCCGATGCGCAGCACCCACGCGTAGTGCCGCTTGACCCAGGCGAAGGCGCCGAGCGCCTTGCGGAAGGCCACCGCGGCGAGCACGAAGGGCAGGCCCAGCCCCAGACAGTACGCCACCATCAGCAGCGCGCCGCGGACGGCACTGGCCTCCGAGAGGGCGAGGGCGTTCACGGCGGCGAGGGTCGGGCCGATGCACGGCACCCAGCCGATGCCGAAGAGCGCGCCGAGCACGGGCGCGCCGACGAGCCCGGTGGCCGGCTTGGTGTGGAAGCGGAACTCGCGCTGCGTGAGCCAGGGCATCAGCCCCATGAAGAACAGGCCCATGCCGACCATGAGCACGCCCAGCACGCGGGTCAGCATCTTCTGGTGTTCCAGCAGCGTCGTCCCGAAGTACCCGAAGAGCGCCCCGCTGGAGACGAACACCACGGTGAACCCGAGCACGAACAGCCCGGCCCCGGCAACCATCCGACCCCGCCGGGCGTCGGCCAGATCGGTGCCGCCGACGCCGGTGACGTACGAGAGATAGCCGGGCACCAGGGGCAGGACGCACGGCGAGAAGAAGGAGACCAGCCCGCCGAGCACGGCGACCGGCACGGCGAGGAGCAGGGCCCCGCTGGAGACGGTCGAGGTGAGATCGGCGGCGCTGGTGATCATGTCGGTGCCGGCCATCGGGGCGGCGTTGGTGATCGTGGGGGCGGGCACGTCACTTCTCCGCGAGGATCGGCTTGAGCATCTTGCGCAGCAGCGCCTCGGTCAGCGGCTTCTGGGCCCGCGCCGCGAGCTTGCCGTCCCGGTCGACGACGATCGTGGACGGGATCAGCTGCGGGTTGAGCGTGCCCTTCTCGAAGCGGAGCAGCAGCTTGCCGGTCGGGTCGTAGAGGCTCGGGTAGGTGACCTTGAACTCTTCCTCGAAGGCCTGCGCGGGCCGCGTGCTCGTGTCCCGCGTGTTGATGCCGACGAACTGCACGCCCTGGTCGGCGAGGTCGTCGGAGACCTTGACGAAGTTGACCGCCTCCGCGCGGCACGGCGGGCACCAGGAACCCCACACATTGAGGACGACGATCTTGCCCTTGTAGGCGGAGGCCACATCGAGTTGCTCGCCGTCGATGGTCTTCCCGGAGAGCTCGGGCGCCGCGTCCCGCTCCCCCTTCTTCACCGTCGCGATCCCGTCGGTACCGATAACAAAGCCGGTACCGCCACCACCGCCCTGCACGCCCCCGCCCGAACAGGCGGACAGCACCAGCGCCAGGGCCGCGGCCCCGGCGGTGAGCAAAGCGGCACGACTACGGCTCGTACGGACACTCATGTGAAAAGTTTCGCATGCCCGTTTCGCGGACTTGCGGCGGGGTCGAGGGGCCACCGATGGCCCACTTATGACCAGGTCAGGCGGCTGTGTGCAGCGGGTCAGGCCGCCGAACCGGCCCCCAGGAACTGCTTCCAGCCGCCCGTCGGCTGCTGCCCGACACCGAGAGTCCGGAGCTGGGCGAGAACGTCCGGCTTCTGCGCGTCCATCCAGTCCACGAACTGGCGGAAGGACACGATCCGTATATCCCCGTCCTTGGCCTTCTCCTTCGCGCGGGCGATGTGCTTGAGGGCCTCCTCGACGGCGTCCATGTAGACCCCGCCGTTCCACTCCTCGAAGTGGTTGCCTATGAACAGCGGCGCCCGGTTCGTCTCGTACGCCCGCTGGAACCCGGCGACGTACGCGCCGGCGGCCTGGGTGCGGTAGGCCGGGTAGTTGGCGGGCGGGGCCTGGGTGGAGTTCTGGGACTGGTTGAACATGATGTTGTAGTCCATCGACAGGACCTCGAAGCCACGGCCCGGGAACGGGATGGACTGCAACGGCAGATCCCACACCCCCTGCTTCTTCCGCGGCCAGACCTGGAGGCCGCCGGGCGAGGAGGAGTCGTAGCGCCAGCCGAGCTCGCGCGCGGTCGGCAGCAGGTTCTCCTGCCCGAGCAGGCACGGCGTGCGCCCGCCGATGAGTTCCTTGTCGTAGTCGAAGGGCAGCGGGTCGATGTCCGTCCAGCCGCTGTTGGTCTTCCACTCCTTCACGAACGCCTTCGCCTGGTCGATCTCGCTGCGCCACTGCTTGGGCGTCCAGTTCTTGACCGAGCCGAAACTCTCGCCGCAGAAGTGCCCGTTGAAGTGCGTGCCTATCTCGTGGCCGTCCAGCCAGGCCGTCCGCAGATGCCCGAGCGTCGACTTGATGTGCTCGTCCGTCAGATAACCGATGTCGGAGGCGCCGGGCGCGTTGTTCGGCGGAAGGTAGCTGCGCTTTTTCGACTCGGGGAGGAGATAGATCCCGGAGAGAAAGAACGTCATATGGGCCTCGTGCTCGCGCCCCAACTTCAGGAACCGCTCGAAAAGCCCGTTCCCGACATCTCCGGCCCCGTCCCAGGAGAACACCACGAACTGCGGCGGAGTCTCCCCCGCCTCCAACGCCTTCGGCTTCCCCGGCTGGTTCGGCTGCTTCCCGGTGTTCGCGGTCGACCCGTCACCCAGCGGCTTCACGGTGTTCTTCTTCCCACCGCCGCCCCCGGACCCGCCCTTGCCCGACCCCCCGGCCCGCCCGTTCCCACCACCGCCGCCGGACCCCGTACCGCACCCGGCGAGCCCCAGCGTGGCCGCGGCGCCCGCACCGGCACCGAGTCCGATCATTCCCCTACGAGACAATTCGCGCATTGCGCCCCCTTCGTCAGTTCACACCCCACTTGGGGTGATGCACACCGCTTTAGAGGCCGCGGGAAACGCGTGGGTTCCGTCGATCTAGCACATATTTAAGAGACTTTGCTGTATTACGCTGAGATGCCGTTCCTCATACGCTTTGTGACGGGGCGTGCGCGGGCGGGGCGAGCGTAGACATTGGACATGCCGGGCATGCCAAAGGGCCGTACGTCTGTAGGAGAGACGTACGGCCCAGGCGGTTCCTGTTGATCTACACGAGGTGTACTCGGCTCACGCCCCGAATGCTTTGTCCTTGCCCTTCACCGGCTTGGCGCCCGCCAGGAGATGCGGCGGTACGAGATCCCGCGCCGGCTCGCCGTACCCGACCGACACGATCTTGTCGCCCTGGTACGTGAACGTCGTCAGCGACGCGAGCGTGCACTGCCGTCGCCGGGGGTCGTGCCAGAGCCGCCGCTTCTCGATGTACGACCGGACGATCCAGATCGGCAGCTGGTGCGAGACGAGCACGGCCTCATGCCCCCGCGCCGCGTCCTTCGCGGCGTCGAGCGCCCCCATCATCCGGACGACCTGGTCGACGTACGGCTCACCCCAGGACGGCCGGAAGGGGTTGACGAGGTGCTTCCAGTTCTCCGGCCGCTTCAGCGCGCCGTCGCCGACGCCGAAGGTCTTGCCCTGGAAGACGTTGCCGGCCTCGATGAGCCGCGCGTCGGTGGCGAGGTCCAGCCCGTGCGCCTTGGCGATCGGCGTCGCCGTCTCCTGCGCCCGCTCCAGCGGGGACGCCACGACATACGTGACGTCGCGAGGGGCGAGGTGGTCGGCGACGCGGTCGGCCATGCGCCGCCCGAGCTCGGAGAGGTGGTAGCCGGCGAGGCGGCCGTAGAGGATCCCGTCCGGGTTGGCGACCTCACCGTGCCGCATCAGGTGGACGACTGTGATGTCACTCATGCTGCCGTGGCCTCCGCCGCTGCCCGCGCCGCCGCCGGAAGGGCGTCGGCGATCCGCTGAACCGCCCGCTCGTCGTGTGCCGTCGACACGAACCACGACTCGAAGGACGACGGCGGCAGATAGACACCCTGCGACAGCATCGAGTGGAAGAAGGCGTTGAACCGGAACGACTCCTGCGCCTTGGCGTCCTCGTAGTTCCGTACCGGTGTGTCCGATGTCTCCGTGAAGAACACGGAGAACATGTTGGAGGCGTTCTGCAGCGTGTGCGCGACGCCTTCCTTGGTGAGCGCCTCGGTGACGAGCCCCTGGATCTGCTCCGAGACGGCGTTGACGACGTCGTACGCCGCGTTGTCCAGCAGCCGCAGCTGCGCCAGCCCGGCGGCGGTCGCGACCGGGTTCCCGGAGAGCGTGCCGGCCTGGTAGACGGGCCCCGCGGGCGCGAGACACGCCATGACGTCGGCGCGCCCCCCGAAGGCGGCGGCGGGGAAGCCGCCGCCCATGACCTTTCCGAAGGTCATGAGGTCGGGGACGACCCCGTCGATCCCGTACCACCCGGCCTTGCTGGTCCTGAACCCCGTCATGACCTCGTCGGAGATGAACAGCGCGCCGTTCTCGGCGGCGATGTCCTTGAGCCCCTGGTTGAAGCCCGGCAGCGGCGGTACGACGCCCATGTTGCCCGGGGAGGCCTCGGTGATGACGCAGGCGATCTCGCCGGGGTGGGCGGCGAAGGCGGCGCGTACGGCGTTGAGGTCGTTGTAGGGCAGGACGATGGTGTCGCCGGCCTGGGCGCCCGTGACGCCTGGGGTGTCGGGGAGGGCGAAGGTGGCGACACCGGACCCGGCCGCGGCGAGCAGCGAATCGACGTGACCGTGATAACACCCGGCGAACTTGACCACCTTGCTGCGGCCGGTGAAGCCGCGGGCGAGCCGGATCGCCGACATGGTGGCCTCGGTCCCGCTGGACACGAGCCGCACCTGCTCCAGCGGCCCCACCCGGTCCACCATCTCCTCGGCGAGCGCGACCTCGCCCTCGCCGGGCGTACCGAAGGAGGTACCGCGCGAGACGGCCTCCTGGACGGCGGCGATGACCTCGGGACGGGAGTGCCCGAGGATCATGGGTCCCCAGGAACACACGAGATCGACGTACTCACGTCCATCGGCATCGGTCAGATAAGGACCGGTACCGGACACCATGAACCGGGGCGTACCGCCCACGGCACGGAAGGCACGCACGGGAGAGTTCACGCCGCCGGGCGTGACGGCCGCCGCGCGCTCGAAAAGAGTCTGCGAAACTGGGGCTTCGTACGGATAGCTCACACAGGCCATGGTGTCAGAGGCTCCGAAGATCCTGCGGGCTGGTGTTCCAGCGCACGTTTCGGCGGGCGGCCGCAGGGGAGGTCATTGACACGATGATCGGGTGGCGCGGCGGGGGCCACGCGTCCCAGAAATGCGTTCGGGTGGAGATATGCATCGCGGTGGCGGACTGGGCGAGGGGACCGGTGACCTCGGTCCTCGTCGTGCCCGGCGGGGCAGGCACCGGCGCGAGGCGGAGGAGACCGCGGAGACGTCGCGGCAGGAGCGGGGCGGGTCGACGGAGCGGGGCGGGGCCGCGTCCGCGGATCATGGTGGATCGGCGGATCGTGGTGGGTCCGGGGATCGTGGTGGGTCCGGGGATCTGAGCGGGCCGGGGGCGGCTGGGCCGGGGCAGAGCGGAGCGAGTGGAGCGGCTGGAGCGGCGTCGAGCGGACCGGGCGGTCCGAACGGCCCCACCGGTCCTACGGGCCCCGCCGGGCAGACCGGTCCTTCCGGCCCTTCCAGCCCCGCGCGCGGGCTGGGGCCGTTGGGTTCCCTGGGGTCATTGGGCTCGACCGGAGAACAGGGACAGCCGGGGTCGCCAGGGTCACAGCCCCCGTACGCGCCGTACGGCCAGCAGGGCGTGTACGGTCCGCAGGGTGCACACGGCACGCACGACTCACATGACACGCAGGGCACGCAGGGCGCCCAAGGTTCGTCGGGTGACCAGCTCGGCGGGGAACAGGACGCTCCGCGCGAGCAACAGCAGGGTTCACGCTTCTCCCGTCGCCGGCGCGGTGGGCAGGGTGCGCAGAACGGTCCTGACCGGAGCCAGACCGGCACCGGCCGTATCCCGGGCGTTCCTGACCGTCCCCGGGGCGGTAGCGACTGGAACAACGACGAATCCGACCGGGTTCAGAATGGTGCCGACCGGCTCGAAACCGGCGACGCCGACCGGAACCGGGAGGGCGGGCCTGAGCGGATCGGGCGGCGCAGCCGTATGGACGGTATGGACCGTATGGAACGTGCCGATCATGTGGATCGCGTGAATCGTGTGGACGGAATGGATCAGACGGACCGGAAGGACCGGCCTGACCTGGTGGATCGCGGAAGCCGCGCGGATCGCAGAAGCCGTGCGGACCGCCTCGACCAAGTGGTCAACCGGCTCCATACGGCGGGGAGCAGGAATGGTGGTCGGGTGGGGGTGACCTACAAATACTTCGGCGCGCCCGACGGCGCGACCGCGGCCCGCGTCCCGATCTCGATGCGCCCCGAGGAACTCGGCGGCGACGAGCTCGGCATGAACGGCATGTTCACCAAGATCAAGCCGGAGACGATGGCCGCGATGGTGCTGACGGGCATCGAAGGCGTCCCCCTCCACAAGGTGCCCCCGCTCGAACTCGTCGTCCTCCACCCCGACTACGCGGTCGTGAAGCTCCCGATGACCGTCGTGGACCCCCTGCGCGGCATCGGCGAGGAGGCCGTGGGCGCGGCGGCGTTCATCTGGTCCACGGTCCCGGACCGCGGCGGCCCCCGCGACGCGTTCAATGTGTACCAACTGCTGCACGAGTGGCAGGACTTCAGCCATCGGTTGCATGAGGCGGGGCATCAGCCTTATTGCCTTGTGTGGCCGTGACCTGGGGTTTCTTGCGGATCGGGCGGGGTCTTCGGGCCTCGCCCTCTTTGGTGCCGGGAAGGGGCCGTCAGGCGGCCAGGGCACATTGAGGGCACATTGGTTTCGCCGGGGGCGCTGATGTGCCCTGGGTGGCAGGTGGGTCGCCGTTGTCTTCCGCCTCGGCTCCCGTTCCCGTTTCCGTTTCCGTGAAGGCGTCGTCGATCGCCTTGCGGGTGCGGGTCTCGCTGGATGGCAGCAGATGCGTGTACGTACGCAGCGTGAAGCCCGGGTCCGAGTGGCCGAGGTATTCGGAGAGCGCCTTGATGCTCTCCCCCGCATCCAGGAGCACGGAGGCGTAGGCGTGTCGGAGGGCGTGCATGCCGTCTTCCGGGGCCGCCTGGAGGTAGCGCGCTCCGCGCTCGCGCGGAGGGATCACGCCGGCGGCGGCCAGGGCGAGCTTCCAGGCACCCATGTTGAAGACGCTGCGGTTGTAGGCCCGGCTCTTCTCGTCCACGAAGAGGAGGCGAAAGGTCTTCGGTTCGCCGTCCGGTTTGGCCCATGGCAGCGTGACGGCGACGGGTGGGAACTCCTTCATGTGGGCCTTGAGGGTGGCGGCAAGTTGGGCCGGCAGGGGCACTGACCGGATCTTGTTGCCCTTGGGCAGGGCGAAGACAGGCTTCGTACCGACCAGCCGCACCTGGCGGTTGACGTGGATCCAGCGGCCCTTGAAGTCGATGTCGTCGACTGCGAAGCCGAACACCTCGCCCTGCCGCAGGCCGCAGCCGAAGGCGAGCTTGCCGCCTGCCTGGAAGCGTTTCGGGAGTCCGGCGACGACCGCACGTACGCGTTCCAACGACCAGGGGATGATCTTCTTCTTGGTCGCCGTCGGCAGCTTGACCGACTTCGACTTGCAGGGGTTCTTCGGCAGCAGCCCGTCCTCCACGGCCATGCCGAGGATGCTGGAGAGGATGTCGAAGATGCCCTCGATCGTCGACACTTCCAGTTCCGCGTCCTGGAGCGTGCGGATCCAACCCTGAATGATCGAGGGCTGGTTGAGGGACCGCAGCTCGCGCCGACCGAGGTGCTCCACGATGTGGTTGCGGACGGTCGCCTCGTAGCGGAGCACGGTCGTGGGGCCGACGGAGTTCGCGTCGAGCCACTTCTGCGCGTAGGCGCCGAGTGTCTGCTTCGTCTCGGCCGGGACGACGTAGGAGCCGCGCCGGATCTCGACGTCGACCTCGGCGGCACGGTTGTCCGCTTCGGCCTTCGTGTGGAAGTTCTCCTTGCGCTGGCGGCCGTCCAGGTCGCGGTAACGGACCTGCCAGCGCTTGCCGATGCCGTGATCGGCGGTAGGGACTATCCGCTTCGTACGGCTCTTGTGTTCGCCGCACTCGGCCTCGGCGGGCTTGGGGTGGGACTTGTGCCAGCGGTCGTACACGTCAGCCAAGAAGGGCCTCCTGAATGAGGTTCGGGGACTGGGGGGTGCCGTCGGGCGGGGCGGTGTGCGTCAGCGCCACGGGAGCAGCAGGGCTGCGGGAGGAGCGGCGAGCTGGTGCTGGGGCACGCTGCACACGAGGCGTAGGTGCTCGATAGCGCGAACGACGTGGAGGTCGGCGGGGCCTATTTCGACAGGTCGGTTGGGCATAACAAACAGCTGTAACTTGCAGTCGGCCGTCGTGGCAAGAGTTAGTTCTTAAACTCTCCAAAAGTCGCCCGGAGGCGAAGTGGCGTTCGTCTCGTCGGATTCCGGCACATCACGAGCCGTTTCGGCGGGGAGGTTGTGCTACCTTCCCTCCGCGTCAAAGAAGTGGGCGATTTAAGCAGCTTTCGGATGCGATGTCCGCTAGACGAGCCACGCCACTTCTAAGCGCTGGGCGCCACCTCTGAGCTGCTGAGGTACCGGATTCCGGCACTTCAGCCGGTTGCTTCTCCGCAGAAAATTTCGGCTTCCGTGGGAGCGATTTCGGCAACCGGGGATCCGCCCTTACTGTTTTGGTCTTCCCCGGCGATGCTGAGGGAAGTAGCCGGGAGTTTCAGAATTCACTCTGGACGCTTCCCAGGTGGTGTGGCGGTGTTGCCCACGCCTGCCATCCAAAACCCTGATTCCGATATGGAGACCTCATTGCCGAACCACTCCCCACGCCTCGCCGGCGCCGAGCGTGACCAGCTCGCCACTCCCACCGACGTGGCCGCGTACCTCGGGGTACCAGTGAAGACCCTCTACCAGTGGAAGTACCGGGGCATCGGCCCCAGCGTCCACAAGGTCGGCCGTCACCTGCGCTACCGCTGGCGGGAGGTGGACGCATGGCTGGACGCCCAGACGTCGTACGACCTCACGGCCTGACCCCGCGTCTGGCGCGGACAACGAAGCGGCCCCCGGCGCGCCAACGCCGAGGGCCGAAGACTTCCCAACTGATCGCCCATCCCTGAACGAATGAGCTGGTGAGGGCGGGACCTTGCCCGTCCTGCCCCTCACCGGAGAGGAACGCCTATGGAGGACCCTACGTCCCCAAGCTCCACGAACGCCTCCCCGACCGGCTGGCCCACTCCCGCGGTCCCCGGCGAAGGCATCCCCTGGCGCCGCAGGGATCAGACGGACACACGGTCCCCGGCGCCGGGGACCGTCGAGCACTCGGCGGATGTGGAAGCACACGGGGACCGTCCCCAGCCGTCTGCTGATGCCGCTGTTGGGGACCGTCCCCACGACAAGCTCGCTGCTCGGTCCACGCACGTCCCGGTCCCCGTATCGACATCCGACGCAAACCCGCAGGTCAGCGGCGCCAAAATGGGGACCGGTCCCCAAGAGGCCGCAGTTGCACCAGGGGACCGCAATGGGGACCGTGATCACGGTCCCCACCAGTCGTTGGGGACCGACAGCTCCGTGGCGGGTACCGCCCAGCAGAAGAGGACCGGTCCCGTCGACGCATGGGGACCGGATCATGGGACCGTCTCCCGGCCTACTCGGGGACCGGCAGACCCTGAGGAACGGGGTTCCGGTGACGGTGCGGAACTGCTGGATGAGTTGCGGGCGGCGATCGGCAAGTACGTGGTGCTGCCCAGTGACGAGGCGCTGACAGCGGTCACCCTGTGGGTGGCGGCCACGCACATCCAGACCGTTCTGCAGCACGCGCCGCGTCTGGCGGTCGTAGGCCCGACGAAGGGCTGCGGCAAGTCCCGGGTTCTGGACGTGCTCCACGAGACCGTGCACCAGCCGATCATGACGGTGAATATGTCCAAGGCGGTGCTGTTCCGCATCATCGGCAAGAACCCGCGCACGATCCTGGTGGACGAAGCCGACGCCATCTTCAGCAAGGCCGGCGACAACGAGGAACTGCGCGGCCTGCTGAACGCCGGGCATCAGCGCAACCGGCCCGCCTGGCGCATCTCCGGTCCGGAGCACAAGCCGACCCCGTATCCGACCTTCGCCATGGCCGCGCTGGCCTCGATCGGCGACCTGCCCGACACGATCACGGACCGGGCGGTCGTGCTCCGCATGCAAAAGCGCAAGCCGAGCGAGAAGGTGACCCCGTTCCGCTCGCGCTACGCCACACCGGAGCTGAACGCACTGCGGGACAAGCTGGCCGCTTGGCTGGGCCCGCTGCGCGGCACGGCCGCCTCTATGGCGCCGACCATGCCGGTGGAGGACCGGGCGGCGGACACCTGGGAACCGCTGGTCATCGTCGCCGACCTGGCCGGCGGCCACTGGCCCGCCAGTGCCCGTGCGGCCTGTGTGGCGATGACCCGCTTCGAGGCCGTCCAGGACGAGCAGACCAACCTGAAGACGCGGCTGCTGCGCGACATCCACCGCGTCTTCGAGGCACACGGCAACCCGGAGGCCCTGTCCTCCCTGGATCTGGTCACCGCCCTGCTCCAGGACCCCGACGCCCCCTGGGCGGAGCACGGCACCAACGGGCTCAACGCCTATCACCTGGGCAGAATGCTGCGGGACTTCGACATCCGCCCGGCCAACTACCGGTTCGACAAGGGCAGGCAGGCCAAGGGGTACGCCCGTAACAGGTTCCTCGACAGCTGGGCCCGACACTGCCCCGACCTCGCCGAGACGGCGCCTGCCCCCACCCACGACGCCACGCCCGCGCGCCCGGCCCAGGGCAAGCCGCCCGCCGCCCCGGCGGGCTCGCTGCCCATCGGCCCGCCCGGCAGCCCCGCCGGCCCCAAACGCGCCCGCTGACCCGCCTCCCCTGGGGCCGTATCTCGGCGTCGCATCCGTCCCCGCGCAGGTCAGCGCGGGGACGGATGCTCTCGCCGGGACGGACTTCTCCGTACCTGACCGAGTGTCCGTACCTGTCCTGACCAGGCATGGGACGGATGCGACACACGTGACACACCTCCCTCCCCTCGCCACCGGAGCACCCCCATGCACGAACAGCACCACGAACTCCCCACAGCTCAGCAGCAGATGCACACCACCTCAGCCTCAGACAGCGCAGCAAGTTGTCGGGTAAGGAGTCCTTACCCGGCCTCCGCCCCAGAGGGGGCGGAGGCATCCGGCGCCGAGGGAGCACCGGAGTCGGCTGGCCCGGGGGAGCCGACCGATACGGGAGCCACCACACCATCGCCGCACACCGCACAGACGCCCACGACGCGACGCCGCCTGCGTCAGCCGCGCCTGCGCGAACACCGCGTCCACCCCCGTTACAGCGACAGCGAGTTCGCCGAAGTCGAGCACGCCGCCGCACTCAGCCGCATGAAACCCGGTGGCTACGTCGCCGAGGCATCGCTCGCCGCCGCCCGCGCCGAGGATCCCACGGCAGCGGTCGCCGACTATCGCGCCATGGTTCAGGTGCTGATGGCCGCCAACAGGCAGCTCGCCGGCATCGGCAACAACCTCAACCAGCTCACCTGGCACCTCAACAAGGACGGCACCTGGCCCCAGCCCGACACCGTCCACCGGCTCCTCGATCGCGTCGAGGCGTCGATTGCCGAGCTGGACACTGCCATCGCCCAGGTCACCGAGGGTCGGTGAGCCGGTGATACCGAAGATCATCACCGGCAAGGGCAGTACCCGCCGCCTGATCGCCTACCTCTTCGGCAAAGGCACCGCCAACGAGCACATTGATCCGCACCTTGTCGCCTCCTGGAACGCCTTCGCCCCAGACCCCGGCCGCAGCCCGCACCGTGACCCCAAAGAGGTGGAAAAGCAGCTCCACACACAGCTCGACCAGCCGGTGGCCATGCTCGGCCGCCGGGCTCCGAAGACCACGGTGTGGCACTGCCCGGTCCGTGCCGCCCGCGAGGACCCGATCCTGTCCGATGCCCAATGGGCGGAGATCGCCCGCCGGATCGTGGCTGCCGCCGGTATCGCCCCCGCCGGAGACACCGACGCCTGCCGCTGGGTCGCCGTACGGCACGCCGACGACCACATCCACATCGCAGCCACCCTCGTCCGCCAGGACGGCCGCCGCCCCCGCCGCGACCACGACATCCGCGCCGTCCAACGAGAGGCCCGCAAGATCGAGATCGACTACGGGCTCCGTCGGCTCAAGCCCGGCGACGGCACGGCCGCCAAGCGCCCCACCAGCAAGGAAGTGTTCAAGGCCAAGCGTCTGGGCGAGGACGCCACATCCCGCGAGATCCTGCGTCTGCGTGTGCGCCGCGCGATGGCCGCCGCGTCCACCGAGACCGAGTTCTTCGCCCTGCTTGATGCGACCGGCTTGAACGTGCGGCCGAAAACGGAGCCATCCGGCGATGTAATCGGCTACAGCGTCTCCCTGCCCGGTGACGTCAACAAGCAGAAGGAACCCATCTGGTACGCCGGTTCCACCCTGGCCGGCAACCTCTCCCTGCCCAAGATCCGCAAACGTCTCGCCGCCACCACTCCTGAACCGGTTCCCGTCCGCCCGGGCAATCCCTGGCACCAGGCCACTGCTGCCACCGAACGCATCCCCCACCACCTCGGCAACGGCAACGACGAAGTGGGCCAAGGCCAGCTGGACGCGCTTGGCGGAGCCCTCGATCTGCTCCCACTCACGGCCCCGGCCGCAGTGCGGGCCGAACTCGAACGAGCCGCCATCGCTTTCGAGCGCGCCACCCGCTCCCGCATCGCCGCAGACCACGACAGCGCCCGCGCTCTGCGCCGCAGCGTTCGGGCGATCTGGAAGGACCCGGTACCGCACGGGGACGGCGCCGGACTGGCAATGCTGCTGGACGTGGCGCTCACCGCGGTCGCCTACGCGATGCATTGGCACCGCACCCGCCAGCACGCCCAACAGCAGGCGGCAGCCGAACAGACCCTGATCCACCTGCAGGCCGTGTACGCCCAGATCGCCGAACCAGTCCTGGTCGGCCTCGCCAGCCGGGCACCCGGCCTGCAGACCAAGCGGCGCTACGCCTACCACCTCCAACAGGCGCTGCCCGAGCACGCCGAACGCATCCTCAACGACCCTGCCTGGGATGCCCTGTCCACCGTGCTCGCCGAGGCAGAGGCTGCTGGCCACAACGCGTCCACCCTCCTCGACCGGGCACTCAGCCAACGCACCCTGGACGACGCCCGCAGCCCTGCCCGCGCCCTTACTTGGCGCGTCCGTCGCCTCGGCGAACGCCACGCGCCGGGACCGAGAGCGCAGGCAGCAAATGCCCGCCATGTGCCAGAGCGCCCAGCCGTACGGCCTTCGCAGGAGCATCAAGCTCGGCGGCGTTGATCACGAGGCGGAAAGCGGCCATTGAGGGCCGTTCGGGTTCCCGAGCCAGACCACCTGCGCATCGCGGGATGCCGTCACCCCGAACGCGGCAGTGCTCGGTGAGCCGTACTCCTCCCAGGTGGCCACCGCCGACTCGACCGCATCCCAGAGTCGGCGCCGGCCACCCTGGCGGACCTCCCAGCCACTGTCCGTGGGAGCGAGGACGGCGAACGAATCAGTGCCGCCGTCCAGCACGAACGTGCTCACCGGTCCGCCATCGACCGGCATGGAGAAGAAGCGGGCATCTGGCACCGCGAGTTGTGCCATGAAGCCGGGCCCCGAACCGGTGAGGACTTCCGGCCCGTGCGTGACCTTCCGCTTCGTGCCATCGTCGGGCCCCGGCACCATGCCGAGGCTCTCCGGCGCATCCTGCTGGCGGGCGATCATGAAGCTCGGGTCGTCCTCGCTGAACCAGCCGTTCGCGCTGTCGCCGGTGACGATGAGCTTCACCAGGCCGAGGGAGCGCATCCAGCCGCGCAGAGTGGTCAGGATGACGCCGCCGGGCGGCACTTGCTCCAGCCAGGCAGGGGGGATGTTCCGGAAACCGCACGTGGCAATCAGCCGGTTGTAGGGGGCTCCGTCGAGGTGGCCGACGCGGCCGTCCCCCACCACCAGGTCAGGGGTATAGCCGGACCTCGCGAGAGCCTCGCGGGCTCGCCGTGCCACACCTTCGTCCGTCTCGATCGAGGTCACGGCCTCACTGCCGAGCCGGTGGCACATCAGTGCCGTCGAGTAGCCGGTGCCTGTCCCGATCTCCAGCACGCTCATGCCCTCGTGCACATCCAGGTCTTCGAGCATCCGGACTACGAGGCTCGGCAGAGTGGACGATGAGGTCGGGACCGCGTTGCTGATCGGCTTCGGATCGGCCCAGTCGATGTCCCGGCCGTCGAACTGGGTCATCCACGTCTCGTCGGAGTAGATGAGGCGGAGCCACGCGTCCTGGCCGGCGTTCGCCTCGGTGACCGGCTCCCAGGTGGTGACACCCGGGCCGTCGCTCTCGCGGTAGAAGCGCGGGATGAACACGTGGCGGGGTACTGCCTCAACGGCTGCCCGCCACTCCGGCGAGCGCAGCCAGCCGTCCTTCTCCAGTCCGGCTGCCAGTTGGCGTCGGAAGTCGGCTGCCGCTGTCTCGGCATGGGGCTCACTAGCCACGGAGTCCTCCTTCCAGGAGATCGGCGAGTGCCGCGGTCATGGGCAGACCGGTCGGCGGCTCCATCCAAGCCCACTGTCCCGAAGGATTGCACTCGATGAAGACCCACTCGCCGGAGTCGGTCAAGGCGAAGTCGAACGCCCCGAAGACAAGCCCGAAGTGCTTCAGGTAGGCACGCATGGCGCGCTCCACCTCAGGCGGCGTGGTGACGGGCGTGTAGGTGTGGGTGCCGTAGTCGGTGCGCCAGTCGAGGAGACCGGAGTCGATTCGCACCGCGAAGATCTGTTCGCCGATGACCGTCACCCGGACGTCCGCGACCTTGTCCACGCACTTCTGGAACAGGTGCATGGTGCCGGCCACCGCGTCGTCGATCTCGTCGGTGGTCACCTCAGTCACGGGAACCGTCTGGGCCTTGCCGTCGACCAGGTAGAGCGGGACCGAGATGGGTTTGAAGATGGCCGGGCCGTGACCCTTGATGAACGCCCGCGCGTCGTCAGGCACATTGGTGATCAGCGTGGGCGGCAGGGTGAAGCCGGCCGCCGCTGCGGCCGCGAGTCCGGACGGTTTGTACTCGGCGTCGCCGATGCGGTTGGGGTGATTGATGTACAGACAGCCGGGCAGCGAAGTGAGGATGCCACCCAGCCCGTAGCGGGCCTGCGCGATGGCGAACCGCTCTTCCTGCCTGTCGAGGTGAGGGAAGGCGAACCCAGAGGGGCGACGGTAGTACATCGACCTCACGGCGCCCAGGTCGGCACGCCTGCTCAGGGTCTGCACGCTTCCACGCCACCTGTCGGTGTCGCCGATCGAGGCGGAGCACGACAGGGTGGCGGGGAAGTCACCGGAGTCGAACCGCACGACCGGGACACCCCGGTCGTGCAGCTCGCTGATCACGATGTCCGTGGTCGGGTCGTCAAGGTTTGTGACAACCAGGACCGGACGATCGTCGTTCGCCACTGGAGTCACTGGTCGGTGTCGTTCCCCGTGTCGCTGTCAGGGGAGTCGCTGTTACGGTCGCCCTGGCCCGTGGTGCCGGTGGACGGATTGGTACCGGAAGATGTGCCATGCCCCGGCGACATGGTGGGCGCTCCGGACGCGTCCAAGTACCGGGCGGTCTGGGTCGCCGGGTCCAGCTCCACCGCCACGTAGTCCGGGGCCTCGACGGACGGGTACGGGGCGATGCGACGCAGGCCCCAAGGAGCGGCGGTCAGGTGTCCCTGTGGCAGCGGGCTGCCGGTGGGGAATCGGTCCATGTAGTTGAACACGGTCTTCCTTTCTCTACGGATAGTGCCTGTGTCTCGACTGCCTTGCTCGCTCACCAAGCGCATCGGACATCGAGGCGCCCAGCGGGAGTTGTCAAGCGCCGGTCGCCTCGGAGCGGTGTCAGACCGGCGCGACAACTTGCCGACGGAGTCCCTCAAGCACACGCACGAGGAGTGTCACCTCCGGCTCCCTGCCCTCGACCGCCGCTCGGCCCTCCTCGTGCCAGCGGCTAAGTCGCCGCTGATACTCGGTCTCCGCCCTTGTGGCCTCGGCTCGGATTTCCCCGAGCGCAAGGTCCGACTCCATGTGCAGCCGGAGGAGATCCACGGGCGTGATGCGCAGGGGCGCGGCGAATATCTCGGTGCCGGGGTCGCTCGTCGCACGGAAGGGACCGAGGGTGAGTTCTACACACGCCTCTGGGCTGGGATCGTCCACCAGCTCGTCGGCATCCATCAGACGTAAGGACACCCGGGGCCTCAGCACTCGGCCGGCACTTCCAGCTCGGCCCACACGACCTTGCCCCAGCGCTTCCGGTCGTATCCCCATCTCCAGCTGAGGGCCTCCACCAGGAGCAGGCCGCGCCCCTCCTCGGCGTCGTCGTCGGGGCTGCCCAGCTCGGGGCCTTCCCTGCATGTGTCGGCGACGCCGATACGCACCACGCCCTGGGTTGGACGCGTGACCAGGACACGGACGTTCCGGCACCGGGTGTGGTCGATTGCGTTGTTGACCAGCTCGGCCACAATCTGCACCCCGGCCTCAGCCAACTCGCCTATGCCCCAAGTGCTTAGGGCTGCGGAGACGAGCAGGCGGGCCCGGCGAGCGGATTCCGGCTCGCACGGCATCGTCTCGGTGTAACCGGGGGCGCCGGTCGCAGTAGGTCGGGCTGCGGTCATGGTCACAGGAACATCCCTCCGGGGTGGACGCCCGCCCCCGCGACGGGGTGGCGCCGGGGGCGGGCTCTCCTCCAAGCCGTCGAGGAAGGGGGAATCAGGACCTCGACGGGCTGATACCGAGTCAACCGCCTGTGGCCCGAGAGGAACAGGAAAGGTCGTGCTCCCACCGGCCGCCTCGAACCGGAAGACTTTGCATTCCCGTGACCTGGGGTCTGGTTCAGTCGGTGACTGCCGGTCTACGGTCGGTGGCATGGGAGCGAACGCCATCCTCAAGAGCCGGCTGGAGGAACTCGGCCTCACCCAGGATGAATTGGCTGGTCGGATGAACACTGCGCTGGCAGAGATCACCGGCAGACCCGGCGATGTCTCCGCCCGCACCGTCCGCAACCTGCTCAACGGAACGTCCCGCCGCCCCATCAGCCGTACATGCGCCGCGCTGGAGTGGGTGTTCGGGTGCCCCGTCGAGGACTTAGGGTTCAGCGCACCACGCACCATGCACCACCCGCAGGAGGACCCTGTGCGGCGTCGCACCTTCATCGCTTCGGCCACCGGGACCGCAGCCGCCGCGGTTCCCCAGATCGCCCAGCGCCGCGCGGTCGGCATGTCAGATGTGGCTCGAGCCGCCACCGGGATGAACGCCCTCGTCGCAGCCGACGACCGCCAGGGTGGTCACGCGGAGTTGGAGAAGGCGGCAATGAAAGGCCGCGACGGCGTACTGGAGTTGCAGCAGCGCAACGCCGGCGAACGCGTCCGCCGAGCTCTGTACGCGCTGGCCGCTGAATACTCCACCATCGCGGCCTGGTCCTGCATCGACGCCCGCAACCTCGACCAGGCGCAACGGCACCTGAACGAATCCGCGACGTACGCCGGCCTATCCCAGGACGGCCCCACCGAAATGCGGGTGTGGGTCAACCTGTCCATGCTCGCCTACCAGCGCCAGAACTGGCCGGAAGCTCTCGCGGCAGCTCAGGCCGCACAAGCCTCCCCGGCCGCTCGACGTGACCCGTTCTTCGACTCCCTGGGTCGTATCCGCGCCGCCCTCGCCTACGCGGCACTCGGCGATGGCCGCATCGCTGGGCGATCCCTCGGATCGGCCCAGGACGCCTTCACCAAGACTCCGGAACGCGAGCGCCCGCGCTGGACAGCTTTCTACGGCCAGGCCGAACTCGATCACCTCGCCGCCATCGTCCACTACAACAGCGGACACCACGCCCACGCCGAAGCCATGGCTCACCGCGCCCTGGCCAAGATCCCGACAACCTTCCGGCGCAACAGGGCGCTCGCAACGGCCCAACTTGCTCTCGCGCAACTGCACCAGGGCGACGCCGAACAAGCCACAGTGACAGCCGCCGACGTCTTCACCATCATGGATGGCGATCCCCTGCCCGGCCGTATGCGCACGCTCATCGGCGACTTCCACCGGGGCCTGTTCGCCCTGTCCCCTTCCACCTCCTGCGCACGAGACTGGGCAGACCGAATGCGAACCGAATGGAGTCGAGCGTGACCGACCTACGTCACTTCCAGCACGGAAACCTCCCCGAAGGTTTCCGGCAGATGCTCATCGACGTACACGCCGACGCCTACGCCGACCAGATGGACGACCCCTTCCACCAGCGCTTCGCCTGGTTCGTCGACCACTGGAGCGGCATGGAGGGCTTCTCCTGTGTCGTGGCCTACGACGGAGAGGAACCCGTCGGCTTCGCCTACGGCGCCCAGCTCGCCCCTGGCCGGGAGTGGTGGCGCTCCACGGGTTACGAGCCGAACAACGGCTACACCTCTACCTATGCCGTGTCCGAGGTGATGGTCCGCCCCGGCTGGCGCAAGCAGGGCATCTCCGAGCGATTGCACGAGGCGCTGCTCAAGGAACGTACGGAAGACCTCGCCGTGCTCCTGGTCGACGTCACCCACCCCAAGGTGCAGGAACTCTATGAGTCGTGGGGGTACTCCAAAGTCGGCGAGCAACAACCATTCGCCGACTCACCCGTGTACGCGGTGATGGTCCAAGACCTCCGGGACTGAACCACACTCAGAGAGCGGCGAGTCGGCTGTCGAGCCGGCACGCACAAGTCGCTCGTATCGAGCCCGAGGGCACATCCAGGGCACATGAGCCCGGGAAACGGCGTAGACCAGTGAGAACTACGGAGAGACGTTTCCCCTGGTCAGCGCACACATCGCCAAGAAACCCCAGGCCAGCACCCTCCCGCCCTCAATCGGCTTCATGAGTGGCAGGACTTCTCGCATCGGCTGCATGAGGCGGGGCATCAGCCTTATTGCCTGGTGTGGCTCTGACCTGGGATTTCATGAGTAGCGGGCGGGGTTTCCGACCCCGCCCTCGTCATGTGATGGCCATGTAGCGGGTTCTGACCGCGTGTCCGGATGGGCGGCCAGCACCACGTAGCGCGCTCAGTCACATCAGGCCATGGTCACGACCAACTCCCCCGGTGGCGTCACCTGCGCTGCTCCGTCCGCTGTCACCGTGACGTCCAGTCGGTTCCCATCGACCTGGAACCCGTTCAGGGACAGCGGTCCGTAGTTCCGGGCGAACGTGGAGGCCACGGTGACCGTGCCGCCCGGGACGTCCGCGTTCAGGCCCAAGGCCGCTTGAAGCACGAGGACCGAGGACGCGGCCGCCCACGCCTGGGGACGGCAGGACGCTGGATAGGGGGCCGGGCCGGGGCCCGCCTCGGTGCCGTGGCCTGCGAAGAGTTCGGGCAGGCGGGCGTCGAATGCTGCCGACGCCGTCAACAGGCCGTCGGCCAGGGATGCCGCGGCGTCCGGGAAGCCGGCCCTGATCAGGCCGTGTACGGCGATCGCGGTGTCGTGCGGCCAGATCGAACCGACGTGATAGCCGTACGGGTTGTAGCCCACCGCGTCGCTGCTGTAAGTGCGCAGACCGTGCCCCGCGTCGAGGTCGGGCCCGGCGATCCGGGCGGCCAGCAGCGCACTCTCCTCCGCGTTGAGCAGGCCCGTGCCCAGGAGGTGGCCGAAGCCAGAGGTGACCGAGTCGACCGGCCTGCCGTCGCCGTCGAGCGCGACCGCCGGGTACGGACCCTTCTCGTCCTCCACCCAGAAACACGCCCGGAAGCGGGCGGCCAGCTGGTCCGCCCAGTCCTCCCAGGCGTCCGCGCCCGGGCGGCCGAACGCGCGCAGCAGCGCAGCTCCGGCGCGTGCGGCCTCGTAGGCGTACGCCTGGACCTCGCACAGCGCGATCGGAGCGTGGGCGCGGCGGCCGTCGCGGTAGCGGATGGAGTCGTCGGAGTCCTTCCAGCCCTGGTTGGACAGGCCGTGGCCGGTCTGGTCGACGTACTTGAGGAACCCGTCACCACTGGCGTCTGCCTGGTCACGCATCCACGCGAGCGCCAACTCGGCGTGGGGCAGCAGTAGTTCGACTTCCTCCGGGGCCAGGCCCCAGCGCCAGGCGTCGTGGAGCAGGGTGACCCACAGCGGTGTGGCGTCGACGGTGCCGTAGTACACCGGCGGGAGGGAGAGGCGGTCCGCGATTTGGAGGGTGTCGCGGCGTACTTCGTGCAGGATCTTGCCCGGCTGCTCCTCCGTGGCCGAGTCGGTGACCAGGCCCTGGCGGCGGGCGAGTGTCCGCAGGGTTCCGGCGGCGAGCTCGGTGCCGAGCGGGAGGAGCATGCGGGCGGCCCAGAGCGAGTCGCGGCCGAAGAGGGTCAGGAACCAGGGGGCGCCGGCGGCCAGGAACTGGTCCGGGCGGTCCGGGTCGGGCGACCGCGGGTCCGTCAGGCGCAGCCGGTCCAGGTCGGCGAGGGACTGCTCCAGCCACCGGTCGAAGCGACGGTCCGCGCTGCGCAGCACGGGGATGCGCCAGGGCAGTCGGCCCGCGGGCGGCGCCGGGAACTGGTCGCCGTCCGCGTAGGTGGCGGTGCAGGTCAGTGTCGCCGTCCACGATGTGCCGGGCTTGAGGTCGATGGCGTAGGACAGTTCGCCCGTCGGCACCTGAAGCGCGTCCGGTGCGGGCTCGGCGGCCAGTCGTACGGTGAAGTCGTCCGTGGACCAGGCGAGGCCGACGGTGTCGCCGTCCGCGACCTGCGGCGACGCCTCCGCGATGACGTGTCCCGACTTGACCTGCTCCATGGTGGCGAGGTCCGTGCCCGCGCTCACCGTCAGCCGGAGGCGGACGTGCTCGCCGCCCGCGTTGGTGACCTCGAAGACCTCCTCGAAGCGGCCGTCGGAGGTGCTGCGGCGGCGGTGCAGGGCGACGGCCGGGTCCGGTGTCACCTCGCCGAGCCCGCGCAGGACCGCCCGGAAGCCGGCGCGGTCCGCGCCCCGCAGCCCGCCTTGAACGGGCGCCAGAGCGATGCCCTCGGCGGTGACGGTCAGCCGGGAAAGCGCCCGGCGGTCGCCGTGGTAGAAGCCGTCCGCACCCCCGCTGAGCTGCCCGTCTTCTCTCGAGATCACGAGGCTCGGCGCGTGCAGTGTGACGACCGCGTCATGCAGGAACGGCTGCAGGCCGCCGGTCGCGGAGGAGGGAGCCGTGACCGAGTCGTTGGTGTCCTGGGTCTTGACAGTGGTGTCCAAGGAAGTAGAACCTCTCAGCGTTAGATCGTTCAAAGGACACTAAGTCAAACGTCAGAGCGATGACAACGCTTTTGGAACGCTAAAACCGACCCACATCTCCTCAGCAAGCCGGAGAGCCGCATGCCCCGCGCCAAGAACACTGCCTCGGCCAAGAACGGACCGGTGACCCTCGCGATGGTCGCCGCCCGGGCCGGGGTCTCCCCGCAGACCGTGTCGAACGCGATCAACTCGCCCGGCATGCTGCGTCCCGAGACCCTGGAGCGGGTGAGCCGCGTGATCGAGGAGATGGGCTACCGCCCCAGCCGCGCCGCGCAGACGCTCCGCACCCGCTCCAGCAAGCTGATCGGCTACGGCATCCTGCCCACACTGAGCAGCAACCCGGTCCTGGACCGGTTCCTGCACGCCTTGTCGCAGGCCGCCGATGAGGCCGGATACCGGATCCTGCTGTTCGCCTGCCCGCCCGGCGGCCCGACCCTTCAGGGGTACGAGGAACTGCTGGACCAGCACGAGGTCGACGGCTTCGTGCTCAGCGGCACCGCCCGCAACGACCCGCGCCAGGCGTGGCTCGCCAAGCGGGGTGTACCGTTCGTCGCCTTCGGCCGGATCTGGTCGGGGCGGCAGATCGGCGACTGGGTCGACGTCGACGGCGCCTCGGGCACGGACGCCGCGGTCGAGCACCTGGTCGCGCTCGGGCATCGCAAGATCGCCTTCCTGGGCTGGGAACGCGGCTCCGGCTCCGGTGACGACCGTGCCGAGGGCTGGCAGCGGGCCATGCGCCGGCACGGACTGCCGACCCGCGGGCGGCGCGCGCAGACGGTGGGTGACATCGACGCGGCCCGCACCGCCGTGAAACCGCTCCTGGACGCGGGCGCGACCGCCGTGATCGCGGCCAGCGACATGCTGGCCCTCGGCTGCTACCAGACGCTGCGCGAGCGCGGCTCCGCCCCCGGCCGCGATGTCGCCGTGGTCGGCTTCGACGACTCGCCGACCGCCGAGAACCTCTTCCCCGCACTGACCTCCGTCGCCCAGCCGCTGGAGGAGGTCGGCCGGGAGTGCGTACGGCTGCTGCTGGCGCGGATCGCCGCGCCAGACGTACCGCCGGAGCGCCTTCTGCTGGAGCCGTCGCTGGTCGTGCGCGACAGCAGCGGCGCACCGTGCGACGGCACCGCGGACACGACCGAGTTAGCCGAGTAGCAGCCGCTGGGCGCCCGTAGCCGAGTGCAGCCGCCCTGACCAGGCAGCCGCTCCGGCGCCCCCTCCCTTGCCCCGGACAGCAGCCGCCAGGCCGGGCGACCAGTCTGCCCGGCACCCCTTCATCTTCGAGACCTCTCCCTCTCCTCCCCCCACCTGAGACCTCTCCCTCTCCTCCCCCCCACCCCGGACCCGTATCCCGCGCGGACCGGGTGGAGCCGCACGTAACACCCGCATCCCACGGAGGATTTCCATGGTCAACCGAAAGGCCACCGCGGCCATCGTCACCTGCGCGGCGCTGCTGGCCGCCACGGGCTGCTCGTCGAGTTTCGGCGGCGGCAAGGAAGCACAGCAGGACACCGGCTCCGGCCAGAAACTGACGGTCCTCATCGGCACCTCGGGCGACGCCGAGACCAAGGCCGTCAGGGAGGCCGTGGCCGCGTACGCGAAGCAGTCCGGCAACACGGTGACCGTGGAGCTCGCCAAGGATCTCAACCAGCAGCTCACGCAGTCATTCGCCGGGGGCAATCCGCCGGACGTCTTCTACGTTCCGTCCGACCTGTTCGCCAACTACGCCAAGGGCGGCTCCCTCTACGCCTACGGCGACCAGGTGAAGGACGTCGACGACTTCGCCGCGCCGCTGCGGTCGTCCTTCACCTACGACGGGAAGCTGATGTGTCTGCCCAAGGACACCTCCACGCTCGCGCTGGCGATCAACACCGACCTGTGGAAGAAGGCCGGGCTGACGGACAAGGACTACCCGACCACCTGGGCCGAGCTGAAGACCGTCGCGGCCAAGCTCACCAGCGGTGATGTCACGGGCCTGGTGACCAACGACGAGTACGTGCGGCTCGGCGCCTTCATGAAGGAGGCCGGCGGTGCGATCACCAACGCCGACCAGACGAAGATGACCGCCGACAGCAGCCAGAACATCGAAGCGCTCACCTATGTGCAGTCGCTGCTGAAGGATGGCTCCCTGAAGTACGCCAAGCAGGTCGACACCGCATGGGGCGGTGAGGCGTTCGGCAAGGGCAAGGCCGCCATGACCATCGAGGGCAACTGGCTCACCGGCGCCATGAAGCTCGACTTCCCGAACATCAAGTACAAGGCCGTGCCCCTGCCCGAAGGACCAGCAGGGAAGGGCTCGCTCGCCTTCAGCACCTGCTGGGGTGTCGCCCAGGACAGCACGCACCGGGCCGCGTCCGTGGACCTGGTGAAGTATCTGACCTCCGCCACCCAGCAGCTGAAGTTCGCCGACGCCTTCGGCGTGATGCCCTCGCGCACCAGCGCCCAGGCCACCTACGCCGACAAGGTGCCCGCCGCAAAGGCATGGGTCGACGCGAACGCCTACGCCCAGGGCCCGGTGACCATACCCGGCTTCGAGAAGGTCCTCGGCCAGTTCAACACCGGCCTTCAGTCGCTGCGCACCGGCGATCCGGCGAAGATCCTCGCCGACCTGCAGCGCAACGGCGAACAAGCCCTGGCGAAGGGCGAATGAGCCGCCATGGTTTCCCGTCCGACGCGCCGCTCGGGCCGGGCGCCCGGCGGCGCCACCCCCACCGCCACCCCGGCGTCCGCAGCTGCGGACCCCCGAACGGTCGGCTCACCGGGCACACCTGACACGCCCGGTGGGACCGGTCCGCACGCGGCGCCCCGCGCACACCTCGCCCCGCGCGCGGGGCGCCGCCGGGAAGGACTCTGGGGCTGGCTGTTCGTCAGCCCCATGGTGATCATCCTCGGCCTGTTCCTGGTGCTGCCGATCCTGATGGCGGCTTGGGTGAGCCTGCTGAACTGGGACGGCCAGTCCAACCCGTTCAGCGGCCAGGCGACGTTCGTGGGCCTCGGCAACTACCGCGCACTCCTCACCGAGGACGGCCTGGACCGCACGCTGTTCACGACCTCGCTGCGCAACACCGCCTACTACGTGCTGCTCACCGTGCCGCTCCAGACCTGCCTCGCGCTGGGCCTGGCCATGATCGTCAACCAGCGGCTGCTGCGCGCCCGGGGCGCCCTGCGCACCACGTTCTATTTCCCGTCGGTCACCAGCTCCATCGCCGTCTCCACCATCTTCCTCTTCCTGTTCCAGGGCAGCGGCGCCGTCAACACGCTGCTGTCCTGGGCCGGGATCAAGGGACCCAACTGGTTCGCCGACTCGCGCGGCGTGCTCTCACTCCTGCTCGGCGCCCTCGGCATCGTCGACCCCGACAGGCCCTCGGGATTCCTGGCCGACCACTCCTTCATGGGCCTTTCGTGGTTCGAGTGGCTGTCCGGGCCGTCCGTCGCGATGTGCACGCTCATCGTGCTCGCCGTGTGGACGACGTCCGGCACCCTGATGCTGATCTTCCTGGCCGCCCTCCAGGACGTCCCCCGGGAACTGGAGGAATCGGCCGCCATCGAAGGCGTCAACCGTCTGCAGCTGCTGCGCCATGTGACGCTGCCCGCCCTGCGACCCGTACTCTTCTTCGTCCTCACACTCGGCATGATCGGCTCGTGGCAGGTCTTCGACCAGGTGTACGTCGTGAGTCAGGGCGGCCCGGCCAACACGACACTGACGCCCGCCTTCCTGTCCTACACGGCGGCTTTCGGTGACGGCGACTTCGGCCAGGGCGCGGCCATCGCCTTCATCCTGCTCGCCCTGATCCTGGCCATGACCGTGCTGCAGCGCTGGGCGCTGCGCGAGCGCGCCCCCCGGCCCAGCTCCCGTATCCGTCTCCGTCTCGGGAGGAACCGATGAAGGCCAAGGCCACGGCCGTCCGGGCCCAGGAACGCCCCGTGCTCGGACGGCACCCGACGCACCTGCGGATACTTGGATACACGCTCGTGCTGGGGCTCGGGCTGCTGTATCTGATGCCGTTCGTCATCCAGCTCGTTACCGGGTTCAAGACGGACCCGGACGCGGCGGCCCACCCCCTCGGACTGATCCCGTCCCCGCCGACGACCGCCTCCTACCAGCGACTGTTCGGGCTGAGCCAGAACGGGGACGGCGTCCCCTTCCTGCGCTGGCTGGGCAACTCGACGTTCATCGCCGTCGTGGCCACGGCCGGGCATGTGCTGTTCGACTCCATGGCCGGGTACGCGCTGGCCCGGCTGCGCTTCCGGGGACGCACGCTGCTGTTCGGCTTCGTCATCGCCGTGATGGCGGTGCCCGGCATCGCCCTGCTGATCCCGCGGTTCCTGGTGCTCAACACCCTCGGGCTCTTCGACACCTACACCGGCATGATCCTGCCGATGCTGGTGGGCGCGGGCGGCATCTTCATGATGAAGCAGTTCTTCGAGTCCATCCCGCGGGAAGTGGAGGAAGCCGCGCGGGTGGACGGCGCCGGGGTGTTCCGCACCTTCTGGTCGGTGGTCCTGCCGATGGCCCGGCCCGCCCTGATCACTCTGACCATCCTGTCGTTCCAGGGCTCCTGGAACGAGTTCACCCACTTCCTGGTCGCCACCCAGTCCGCCCAGTACGAGACGCTGACGACCGGACTGGCCCGGTTCGTCTCCGGTGGCCTGGGCAGCGGCACCCAGTACCCGCTGAAACTGGCGGCGGCCCTGCTGTCGACGCTGCCGGTGGCGGTGCTGTTCTTCTGCTTCCAGCGCTACTTCGTCCGGGGCGCCAACGCCGGAGCCGTCAAGGAGTAGCGGCGGGCGAACCCGTAGCGACCCGCACCGCGCCCCCACCGAAGGAGTCGCACAACCGCATGCCGACAACCGGTAACACCGCACCGTGGTGGCGCAGCGCCGTCATCTACCAGGTCTATATCCGCAGCTTCGCCGACGGCAACGGTGACGGCGTCGGCGACATCGCCGGCCTCCGCTCCCGTCTGCCGTACCTCAAGTCGCTCTGTGTGGACGCCCTCTGGATCAACCCCTGGTACAAGTCCCCGATGGCGGACCACGGTTACGACGTGGCCGACTTCCGCGAGATCGACCCGCTGTTCGGCACCGTCGCCGAGGCCGAGCAGCTCATCGAGGAGGCACACGGGTACGGGATCCGCGTCATCCCGGACATCGTCCCGAACCACACCTCGGACCAACACGCCTGGTTCCAGGCGGCACTGGCCGCCGGCCCCGGCACCCCGGAGCGGGAGCGCTACATCTTCCGCCCCGGCCGCGGTCCCGACGGCACCCAGCCGCCCAACAACTGGGTGTCGGTCTTCGGCGGCCCCGCCTGGACCCGGCTGCCCGACGGCGAGTGGTACCTGCACCTGTTCGCTCCGGAACAGCCCGACCTCAACTGGCAACACCCGGAAGTGCGGGAGGAGTTCGAGTCGATCCTGCGGTTCTGGTTCAGCCGGGGCGCGGACGGCTTCCGTATCGATGTGGCGCACGGCCTGATCAAGGACCCCGAACTGCCCGACCTGCCACCCCGCCAGGACACGGGACACCCGCACTGGGACCGCGACGGGGTCCACGACATCTTCCGGACCTGGCGCCGGCTGGCCGACGAGTACGGGGGCGACCGGGCGTTCGTGGCGGAAGCCTGGACGGACACCCCGGAGCGCCTCGCCGCCTACGTCCGCGGGGACGGCCTGCACACCGCCTTCAACTTCGATTTTCTGATGGCCAGTTGGGATCCGAAGGACCTACGCACGGTCATCGACGACTCGCTCACTCTCCTCAGCGCGGTCGACGCGCCCGCCACCTGGGTGCTCTCCAACCACGACGTCATGCGCCACGCCAGCCGCTACGCCCGCAAGACGGTCAGACGCTGGTCACCCACCGAGCCCTACCGACCCGACGGCCCCCCCGACCCGGCCCTCGGCACCCGCCGCGCCCGCGCGGCGGCCCTGCTGATGCTCGGCCTCCCCGGCGGCGCCTACGTCTACCAGGGCGAGGAACTCGGCCTGCCCGAGGTCGAGGACCTCCCGGAATCCGTCCTCCAGGACCCCATCTGGGAACGCTCCGCCCACACCGACCGCGGCCGGGACGGCTGCCGGGTTCCGATCCCCTGGTCCGGCCGGACCACCCCCTTCGGCTTCAGCCCCGACGACGCCTCCGCCGCCCCCTGGCTCCCCCAACCCGCCAACTGGGGCGAGCGCACCGTGCAGGCACAGACCGGCGACAAGACGTCGATGCTGGAGCTCTACCGCACGGCCCTGCACCTGCGCCGCGAACACCCCGCCCTCGGCGACGGCACCCTCACCTGGCTGGACAGCCCCGACGGAGTCCTCGCCTTCACTCGCGGCCAAGGCTTCACCTGCGTGGTCAACCTCTCCGCCGAGCCGTACCCACTCCCCGAACACGCCTCGATCCTGCTCTCCAGCGACCCCGTAGAAGACGACCTGCTGGCACCTGACCAGGCAGCCTGGCTCTCGGCATAACCACCACAGGAAAGAGCGTCGGACAACTGCCCGCCCCGATCCACCCCCTGAGACAGCCAGGGCCTGTCCGGTGCCCTCCCCGCCCACCGGACGGGCCCTGGCTCTTCCGCCCTTCCAAAGCGCGGCAACCTCTCGCCGCGCACAGTTGTGATCGTGAGGGAGATGCGGTGCCTGCTGAGGGCCACAGCAACGCAAGCCGGTAGAGGTGCCCAAGGCCCTTCGGGGCTTCGACCGCTGGCAGCACCAGGGCGAGGCGGGGCACCGGTGGCTGGCGGCCCTGCCGGACACCGTCGCCGAGTGGTGCGACCGGTGGACCTGGAGGTCGACGGGCAACCCATGCACGGTTACCACAGCCTCGTGGTGCCGGTCAGCCGAGACGGCGAGCCGCCGGCGCTGAAGCTGACCTGGCCCGACCGGCATATGGAGGAGCAGATGCTGGCGCTGCGTCTGTGGGACGGCCTCGGCGCGGTCCGGCTGGTCGACGCCGACACCGCGGCGGTCGTGGTCGGGGGCGTGGGCATCACCCTGCACGGCGTGTGGTGGTACACCCCACTCAACCACGCGTGCCCGCCGGACGCGCGGGGCAGGCTGCACGACGCCGCCGTCCCCGGATTGTGGAGCCCGTCGGGATGGCTGGGGCTGTGCCCGCTGTGGCGCTGGTCGGGGTGGGCGCCGTGGCCGGGCTGGGCGCTGTGGTGATCCTGCTCGCCGGATCCCTTAAGCGGCTCGTCCCCGGCTTCAGCCGCTACGGTGCGGCGGGGCCCGTCCGCCGAAGGCACCCGCTTCGCCCGGCCGGCCGGAGCGGTCCCGGGGCCGCTGACCGACCGTGACCAGTACTCGACCGTGACCGACACCTCCGCAGGAGATCCCGCCATGAGCGCCAGCCAGGACAGTTCCGTGCCCACCGCCGAGCGGCCGGTGCCCGACCTGGACCTCGCGCGCCGGCTCGTGCGCGAGCAGTTCCCCCAGTGGGCCGAGCTGCCGCTTTGCCCGGTCGAGCCGCAGGGCTGGGACAACCGCACGTTCCGCCTTGGCTCCGACCTCGCGGTCCGGATACCCAGCGCGCGGGGTTACGACGCCCAGGTCGAGAAGGAGCACCGCTGGCTGCCGGTGCTCGCCGAGGTGCTGCCACTGCCGATCCCGAAGCCGGTCGCCAAGGGTGCGCCAGGCCCGCTGTTCGACGGTCCGTGGTCGGTGTACGCCTGGTACCCCGGGCAGACGCTGAACCGCGCCGGTGCCGGGGAAGCCGATCTGGCCGCTGTCGCGGTGGGCCTGGGCGAGTTCCTGACGGCCCTGCGCGCCACGCCGACGCAGGACGCCCCGCCGCCGGGGACGCACAACTCCTCGCGTGGCGCCGAATTCACGGTCTACGCCGACGAAGCCATCCTGGCTCTCGCCGGGCTCGTGCCCGAAGTGCGGGAGGTGGGCGAGCGGTGCGTCCGCCGCGCCACGGAGTCTTCGTGGATCGAGGCACCGGTGTGGCTGCACGGCGACATCGCACCCGGAAACCTGCTGCTGAGCGAGGGACGGCTCTCGGCGGTCATCGACTTCGGCTGCTCCGCCGTCGGGGACCCTGCCTGCGACCTGGTGGCCGCGTGGACGATGTTCGACCGCGAGACGCGTCCGCTGTTCGTCCGCGCGGCCGGTCTGGACCAGGACACCTGGCACCGCGCCCAGGGTTGGGCGGCCTGGAAGTCGGCGATCACCCTTGCCGGGGCCGACAGCACGCCGGAGGCGCGGTCGCTGGCGGAGCGAACCCTCGCCGAGCTGGCCGAGGACGTCGCGCAGCAAGCCTGAATCGGGGTAGTCGGTGCCGGACAGGTCGCGTTCCTGGAACACGGCGTGGTCGGCCTGCCACTGCGCTGTCAACCGGGTCACGGTGGCCGGCGACACCCGGCCGAGGAGCCGAGGAACTGCTCCATCGCGGGCACGAAGTCCCCGGAGGACAGGCCATGCAGGTAGAGCAGAGGCAGCAACTCAGCGATCTTCGGGGACGTGCGGCACCAGGGCCGGAAGATCGCCGAAGAGAACCGCTTGCGCTTGCCGGTGGTTTCATCAACGCGCTGGGGAGTGTCTTCAAGGTCCCGTCTGCCCGGCGCTGTGTGGTGCGCACGTTCCCTAGGGCATTCCGGGAGGGACGGGCTCCGCGGTACCGCGCCGCGCCACGAACACGAACTCCCTGCCCGGCCTGTCGGGTGCGTCGCGTACGTCCTCGATGACGAAGCCGTGCTCGTGCAAGTCCCGCTCGATCTCCGTACGTGCGCGGAAGCGAAGTGTCGATTCCGAGGTCAGTACGTCCCCGTCTGCAGCGAACACGTGCGTACCCCGGAAGCTCACCAGCGGCAGGCTCACGTCCGTCAGCTCGGCCCAGGTCTCGACGTGACCGACGCCCGGGAGGTCCGTCATGCGGTACGTGGTCTCGCGCGTCCACTCCGCCCACTCCTCCCACACGCGCTGCGCCGGATCGCGCGTCTCGAAGACAAGCCGCCCGCCGGGCCGCAGCGCCTCGTACGCGCCGCGCAGCGTCGTACGCCACGCCTGCGGATCGGCGATCGACTGGGCGACGTTCCCGGTCATCGTCACCAGGTCGATCTGCATGGGCGGCAGGTCCCCCGCGTCGCCGTCGAGCCAGCGCACCCGCTCCGCGCCCGGCTTGCCACGCGCGACGTCGACAGACGCCCGCGCGGGATCGATCCCGGTGACCGTAATCCCGCGCCCGGCGAGCAGCAGCGCGAACACGCCCGTACCGCACCCGATGTCCAGCACGGACCGCGCCCCGAACTCCTCCGCCATCGCGAGATACGCGTCGAGATCGCTGCGGTCCGGATCGAGTGGGTCGTAGATGGCTGCGAGGCGCGGATGCCCGAAAGTTGCGTCAACCATGGAGGCGAACCTATGTGGCCCCGAGCCCGCGCGGCCACTGCTTTTTCGGGTTACGGCTCCAAGCGGACGCGCCCTCGTGAGTGGTGAACGCGACGACCGGGGTCTGGCTGGTGCCGGGCTGCCGACGGGCAAGGTCACGCGACAAGAAACTGGTTGCAGTTGGAGATCGTGACGCGGATGCTTCCGCCATGAAGATGCACGCCAACCAGCTGACGGTGTCGCCTGAGACGGTGCGCACGTTGGTCGATCAGCAGTTTCCTGAGTGGCGGAGCCTGCCGGTTAGGAGCATCGCTGCGCAGGGCACGGTCAACGCCCTCTTCCGCATCGGTGATCGGTTCGCAGCTCGATTCCCTCTTGAATCCGCAGACGTCGAGCCGACCCGGCGCTGGCTGGAGTCCGAGGCGGAAGCAGCTCAAGAGCTGGCAGGTCGCACGCGTTTCCCCACGCCCGAGCCGGTCGCGCTCGGTGAACCCGGCGCAGGCTACCCGCTTCCGTGGTCTGTGCAGACGTGGCTGCCCGGGATCGTGGCCGCCGATGAGGACCCCGGCGAATCGGTGGCGTTTGCCGACGACTTGGCCGATCTCATCGGCGACCTGCGTGCTATCGACACGCGTGGCCGCACGTTTGCCGGTACAGGCCGAGGAGGCGACCTGCAAACCCATGACGCCTGGATGGAGACCTGTTTCAGGCACAGTGAGCAACTCCTGGACGTTCCTCGGCTTCGCCGCATGTGGGCGACTTTGCGCGATCTGCCGCGAAGTGCGGCTGCGGACGTCATGGCCCATGGCGATCTGATTCCTGGCAACGTGCTCGTGTCCGCCGACCGTCTGGCGGGGATTCTCGACGTTGGCGGCTTCGGGCCGGCTGACCCTTCTCTGGATCTCGTGAGCGCGTGGCATCTGCTCGAGGCCGGGCCGCGGCAGGTGCTCCGCGATCACCTGGGCAGCGACGACCTTGAATGGGAGCGAGGCAAGGCGTGGGCTTTCGCTCAAGCGATGGGGTTGGTCTGGTACTACGTCGAAAGCAACCCGGCCATGAGTCGGATGGGTCACCGATCCTTGGAGCGCATCCTGGCGGACAGTTCGCCTCGGTCATCGACGTGAGGGAGTCGGCTGCTTCTTCGCCCAGTCGACGAGGGTGCCCGCGTAGGCGGAGTCCGCCCAGACGATTGCGATTTTCCTGAGCTGTCACACGTCGAGCCAACGCTCCGCGAGCTCGAGAGTCCTTCGGCGTACGCGGGCGATCCCCAGGGCACCGTTGAAGGCGGCGAAGGACGGCCACAGCAAGAGGAAGACCGCGAGTTCCTCCGCCAGCAACGCGTGCTGCAGCGTGTGGCGTTCACACGGCCGACTGTCCACGTACGCGTCGATCAGCGCCTGAGGGACCGTCGTGCCGGCAAGTGTGGCGCGAACGCTGAGGAACGCCAGATCGGAGGCGGGGCGGCCGATACCGGCTGCCTGCCAGTCGCAGAAGACCACGGAACCGGCTCCGCGGGAGTACACGAGATTGTCCGTGTGGCAGTCGCCGTGGATGAAGACCTGCGGTATGGCGTCCATCTGGTCCCCCAACTCGGCTCGGTAAGCGAGGAGTTCGGGGAGCTGCGGGAGCGTGGAGGCCCAAAAGGCATTGATCTGCTCCAGGTCCGGATCGGCGAGAGCCTCGCACAGCGCGTCGGGGCGGGTCCACTCCGCCTCCGTAGGCAACGGCATGCTGTGCAGACCTGCCAACTCCCGGCCCAGGTCGGCCCACATGCGTGCCGTCCACGCACCGGGCTCATGGGCCTCGCCCGCCGCCTCAAGGAGTACGGCCACGCCGTCCTCTGTGTCCAGGTGGTCGAGGAGCCTCGGCGTGCGTACCGGCGCGAGGGGTGCGAGGCGCTGGTAGAACCGCAGCTCCCGCCGAGCCGCCGCGATCGCCTCCGGGCCCAGCACGGCAGGAGTGACCTTGAGGTACGCGCCCTGGCCGTCGACCGTGCGCACGGCATGAACTCCGGCTCCGGACCGCGACTCAAGTGGTGAAGGGGACGCGCAGGGCGCCAGCCTCAACGAGTCCAGGGCGGCTGTCGCGAAATCACTCGGTATCCGGGCTCCCGGGACTTGAGATCCGGTCACAGCACCCGGAGCCCGCCGCGGGCCGCGATGCGTTCACGGATACGCGCGGCCATGTCGACGGACTCCTCGGGGCTCATGGCCAGCACACCGCCTTCAGCCATCAGGGCGTGGAACTGCTGCTGCTCATAGGGCACGTCCGGCGGCAGGCAGGCGATGTGCCAGTGCAGATGCGCGTTGCCCTGCTGGCTCCCCAGCGAGTACAGGTACGTCCGCTCGGCTCCCACGCAGTCCTCCACCGCGAGGGCGACCTCCCGAACGACGAGCATGAGCCGGACGTACGCCTCTTGGTCGAGATCACGAACGACATGCTCGACATGCCTCTTCGGCGCGACCAGGACCTTGCCGGCCAGGGTGGGCCACCGGTCGAGGAAGGCGACGTGGTCCTCGTCCTCGAAGACCGTGTGATGCCCGTAGTCGGGGTGCCCCGAGACAAAGGCACACACGAAGCACGGCCCACGACGCGCCCTGTCCTCGTAGGCGTCCAAGTCAGCTCGCTGCCGTTCCGTGGAGTTCGTCACGCGTTGATGCGAGGCACGGGGCGTGATCATCCACCGAGTATGGCGAGGCGGTAAATCCCGCACAAGGCGTCGTGGCCAGCCTCCAGATCAGCGTGGGCGGGGGGGGCTGCGTCCCGACCGGCCGAAGGCACGTCCAGGGCACATCCAGGGCACATGAGCATGGGAAACGGCGTAGACCGATGAGAACTGCGGGGAGGTGTTCCCGCAGGTCAACGCACATCCCGCCAAAAAACCCCAGGTCAGCACCCCACCTCTTCCAATCGCTGCACGAGTGGCAGGACTTCTCGCATCGGCTGCATGAGGCGGGGCATCAGCCCTATTGCCTGGTGTGGCCCTGACCTGGGGTTTCATCGGTAGCGGGCGAGGTCTTCGGACCTCGCCCTTTTCAGTGCCGGAGAGGCGCCGTCAGGCGGCCAGGTGCCCACGAAATCGTCACGGAAGAAATCGCCCTCGACGGATCGTAACGGTCCCGTCAGGGTCGGAGAGTTGACACAATCACCGTCAGGTACTGGTCGGAGCGACGTGCCCCACTTGCCGGGTGAGGATGGGCCGTTGCCCACACCGGGGCAGGAGGGCGGCTCCAGTGACGGGGGTTGGCATGGACGAGCTCAGGCCCGGCGATCCGCAGACCGTGGGGGAGTATCGGCTGCTCGGCCGTCTGGGGTCCGGTGGAATGGGCCGGGTCTACCTGGGGCGTTCGGCGCAGGGTCGCACTGTGGCGGTCAAGCTGGTGCACGGCGAACTCGCGGTGGACCCGGAGTTCCGTCAGAGGTTCCGGCGAGAGGTCGAGGCCGCCCGAAGAGTGGTGGGCGATTGGACCGCAGCGGTGGTGGCGGCGGACACGGAAGCTGCCGTGCCCTGGGTGGCGACGGCCTATGTTCCCGCACTGACGCTGCACGAGGCAGTGGAGCGGCACGGGTTCCTGCCGGAGGAGTCGGTGTGGGCGCTCGCCTTCGGACTGGCGCGAGCGCTGGAGACCATTCACGGCTGCGGGCTGGTACACCGGGACCTGAAACCGTCCAACGTGCTGCTCGGCCTGGACGGGCCCCGGGTTATCGACTTCGGGATCGCGCGCGCGGCCGACGGTGAGGGGCTCACCCGTACGGGCATGGTGGTGGGCACCCCCGGATTCCTCTCTCCCGAGCAGGTGAACGGCGTGCCCGTCACCGGGGCGAGTGACGTCTTCTGCCTGGGGGCCGTGCTCACGTTCGCCGCGACCGGACGATCCCCATTCGCCGGCGCCGGCCAGGGAGCCGCGGCGGGCATGGTGGCCGTCGTGAGTGAGCCGCCCGTCCTCGATGGCATCACCGGCTCGCTTCGCGACCTGGTGGAGAGCTGCCTCGCCAAGGACCCGGCGGAGCGCCCCACTCCCGCGCGTGTCGCCGAGTCGGCCGAGGCCGCCGGGTACGACCGCTCACGTCCCTGGCTTCCGCCGGAACTGCTGGACCACCTCGGGCGGCACGCCGCACGGCTGCTGCAGGTGGAGACCCCGCCTCCCACCACGGTGGACAGGCCCGCCGGGCAGCCGGAGGCGTACTGGGCCACCCAGACCGCCGCTCCCGGTCCGGGTCACCCGGCACCCGGACCACCGCGGCCCCTCCCGTCTCCCCCCGCGGGCACGCCACAGCCCATGGCCTTTCCCCCGCCCGGAACGCCACAGCCCGGCCCCATCCATCCGGCGGCCGGCGTACCGCACCACCCGCACCCCTCCCCTCCGTGGAGTGCCGCGCCCACCACGCCCGGCGGCCCTTCGGTCAGGCCGGGCACGCCGGGCACGCCGGGCAGGTCGGCCCGGAATGCGGTCATCGTGGGGGCGGCTCTCGTCCTCGCGGGCGTGGTGGCCGTGAATCTGGTGAACGAGGGATCCTCCTCGTCAGGAGGCAAGGACTCACCGACGGCCTCGACCGCCGCTGACAGGCCTGCGCCGTCCTCGTTCCGCTACGAGGGCACCTGGCGGGGCACGGTGACGCAGGGCGAGAGCAACACCTATCCCGTCAAGGCGGACTACAAGGGCGGCAAGATCGGCGAAACCGTGGCCACGGTCGACTACCCGACGCTGGATTGCGGTGGCATCTGGGTGCTCGTTTCGCAGACCGACCAGGGCACCGAGGTGGAGGAGCGGATCACAGAAGGCACAGAGAACTGTGCCGACGAAGCGCCCATCACCCTCACACCGTCATCAGACGGCACACTCGAGTACTCGTTCGACCTCATGGAGTCCGGCCGGGCAACGCTGCGACGGGACTAGCCGGCGGCGGGCACGGTCGAGGTGGGTTCGCCGGGCTCGACGGGCAGGTCGGACAGGCGCCATTCCAGCATGCCGTCGTTGAGGCGGATCGCGCGGCGGCCGTGGGCCGTCAACAGGCGTACGGCGTCGTAGGCGAGCACGCAGTACTCGCCGCGGCAGTAGACGACGATCTCCGTCTCCTCCGGCAACTCGCCGATGCGGTCGGCCAGTTCGTCGATGGGGACGGAGATCGCGCCCGGGATGTGCCCGGCCCGGTACTCCTCCGCCGGGCGTACGTCCAGTACCACCACGTCGCCCGCCGCGACGCGGGCGCGCAGTTCGTCGTGGGTGACCTCGGTCGCGCCGTCGTCGCCGAGGTAGGCGTCGCGGGCGGCCGGTACGGCGGCCTGGTGGGTCTCGGCGACCTTGCGGAGCAGCGCGAACAGGTGGGCCACGTCGTCGCCGGCCAGCCGGTAGTGGATGCGTACGCCCTCGCGGCGGGTGGCGACGAAGCCGGCCTGTTTCAGGGTCTGGAGATGCGCCGACGCCGTCGTCAGGTTCAGCCCGGCCGCCTTGGCCAGGGCGTCGACCGTGCGCTCGCCCTGGGCCAGCAGGTCGAGCAGTTCCAGCCGCTTTCCGCTGGCCAGCGCCTTGCCGCTGGTCGCGAACGCGTCGTACAGCCGCGCCTTCGCACCGGCCGTGATGTTCCCCGCCATGACATCCTCCATAAATCCATGGAATAGTGTAAGTGATGGTGAGGGCGTGTGACCACAGGCCCCCTCGCCCTCGAACCTGGGAGGACCGATGGGCTTCGCCGACGACCACCTGATACCGCTGGTCGACAAAGGGCTGGGCAACAGCGCCTACCTCGTCGACCTCGGTGACGGCCGCGCCCTGGCCGTGGACGCGTGCCGTGACCTGCGTGCCCTGCGCGCGGCCGCCGAGCGGCGCGGGCTGACCGTGGCGTACGCGGCGGACACCCACCTGCACGCGGACTTCCTCTCCGGCGCGGTCCAGCTCGCCCATGACGACGGCGCCCGGGTGCTGGCCTCCGCCGCCGGACGGCGGGCCTTCCCGCACGTACCGCTGGCGGACGGCGACGAGACGGACCTCGGCGGTCTGACCCTGCGGGCGCTGGCCACCCCCGGCCATACGGACGAGCACCTGTCCTTCCTGCTCCTGGACGGCGACCACGTACTCGGCGTCTTCACCGGCGGCTCGCTCATCGTGAACTCGGCCGCCCGCACCGACCTCCTCGGCGCCGAACGCACCGAGGAACTCGCCCGCGCCCAGTACCGCTCGCTGCGGCGGCTGGCCGCGCTGCCGGACGCGACGGCGGTGTGGCCCACCCACGGTGCCGGTTCCTTCTGCTCGGCCGCGGAGGGCGCGGAGCGCACCTCCTCCATCGGCGCGCAGAAGCGGACCAACCCCCTGCTGGCCGCCGCGGACGAGGACACCTTCGTACGGCGTCTGCTGGCCGGCCTCGGCAGTTACCCGGACTACTTCGACCGGCTCGCCGAGGCCAACCGGCGCGGCCCCGCCGTACTGACCACCGCGCCGGTGCTGCCCGACCTGACCGCCGCGCAGGTCAAGTCCCTCCTCGCCGAGGGCGGTTACGTCGTCGACGTCCGACCGGCCGCCGAGTACGCGGCCGGACACATCCCGGGCGCGCTCTCCGTCCCGTTGCGGGACCAGTTCGCGACCTGGCTGGGCTGGCTGCTGCCCGACACCGCGCCCCTCGCCTTCGTCGCGGGCGAGGTTCACCAGAACCATCAGGACCATCAGGATCTGAGCGAGATCGTCTGGCAGGCGTACAAGATCGGGTACGAGCGCCTCGCCGGACGTCTCCGTGGTGGCATGGCCGCCTGGCTGGCAGACGGCAACCGGCAGGCCACGACCACGTTCGTCACCGCCGAGCGTGCCGGGAAACGGCCGTACGTCGACGTACGGCAGGAGGCGGAGTTCGCCGCCGGGCACGTTCCTGGCGCGGTGCACATCGAGCTCGGCGGGCTCGCCGACCGTGCCGCCGACGCCCCGGACGGGCCGGTCGTGGCGTGCGGCCACGGTGAGCGGGCCATGACCGCCGCCAGCCTTCTCGAACGCGCGGGCCACACCGACCTCGCCGTCCTCCGCGGCGGACCGGACGACTACGCGGCGGCCACCGGCCGACAACTCGTCCAGGGCACGGGCAGGTGAGGGCTGGTCATGGGCACCGGCAGACTCGTACTGAGCGCCGGCACGTGAGGCCTGTTCGTCTGGGCCTGCGGGAGAACCGGTTGCAGTTCACCCTGCTCGTCGTCGTGAACGTCTGCGTCGGCGGCCTGGTCGGCCTGGAACGCACCACCGTCCCGCTCATCGGCACCGACGTCTTCGGTCTGACCAGCGACCTGGCCGTCTTCTCCTTCATCATCGCCTTCGGCGTCACCAAGGCCCTGACCAATCTCGCCGCCGGCGCCCTGACCGCCCGCTTCCGCCGCAAGCGACTCCTCGTCGCCGGGTGGCTGGTCGGCGTCCCCGTCCCCTTCGCCCTCGCGTGGGCGCCGTCGTGGGGCTGGATCGTCGCCGCGAACGTCCTGCTCGGCCTCAACCAGGGCCTGACCTGGTCGATGACGGTCAATATGAAGATCGACCTGGTCGGCCCGGCCCGCCGTGGCCTGGCCACCGGCCTCAACGAAGCCGCCGGTTACACGGCGGTCGGCGCCACCGCCCTCCTCACCGGCTACCTCGCCACCGCGTACGGTCTGCGCCCCACCCCCGAACTCATCGGCGTCGTCTTCGTCGCCGCCGGACTCGCCCTCTCCCTCGTCGTCCGCGACACCGCCGCCCATGTCGCCCTCGAACTCGCCCAGCACACCGAGCCGTTGCCCACCGACGAGGACACCGGCTTGAAGGCCACGTTCGCCCGTACGTCCTGGCGCGACCGTTCCCTGCGCGGCGCCAGCCAGGCCGGTCTGGTCAACAACCTCAACGACGGCCTGACCTGGGGCGTCTTCCCCCTCCTCTTCACCGACCACGGCCTCGGCCTCGCCGCCGTCGGCCTGATCAAGGGTCTCTACCCGATCCTGTGGGGCCTCGGCCAGATCCCCACCGGACACCTCGCGGACCGCGTCGGCCGCAAACCCCTGGTCGTCCACGGCATGTTCGTCCAGGCCGCGGGTTTCGTCCTCGCCCTGGCGCTGCTCGACCGCCCGCTCCTCGCCGGCGTCCTCTCCGCCGTGTTCCTCGGCATCGGCACGGCCATGGTCTACCCGGCCCTGATCGCCTCCGTCTCCGACCACGCCCACCCCGCCTGGCGCGCGGGCGCCCTCGGCACCTACCGCTTCTGGCGCGACCTCGGCTACGCCGCCGGCGCCCTGACCGCCGGCATCCTCGCCGACACCCTCGGCCTGAACGCCACCGTCATCGCCGCCGCCGTACTCACGGCCGCGTCGGGCCTCCTCGCGGCGTTGTGGATGACGGACCGGCCGGGGCGGTGAGCGGGAGGCTGTCGGGGTTCAGCCCGCGCGCGGCGATTGGCGGATCCGTCTCGGCAATACACCCCGTTTACGGCTTTTTGCGGCGGCCCGGTGGGACTGTTCTGCCAATCGCCGCGGGCAACGGTTGCCTCACGGCTGTCTCACGTCTGCCTCACGCCCGTGGAGTCGGCGCGGGGCGGGAAGCGGGATGTGAGGGTGAGGGCTTGACGCTCTCCTCCCTGAAGGGAGGAGATTCTTACGGCTCGCGCCGTGAGACTTCCTGTTTCATCGCCGACTGCCCGCCCGGAGAACTCCGTTGAGGTCTTACACCAGCTCCGCAGGCTGTAACGGCCCGTCCGGCCGCCAGAAGGTTCTTTGCCGCGTTCACGTCCCGGTCGTGGGTCGTGCCGCAGTCGCACGTCCAGGTGCGGACGTTCAGCGGCATGTTGTCCTGCAGGGTGCCGCAGGTGGAGCACAGTTTGGAGGAGGGGAACCAGCGGTCCACGACCACCAGGTTCCGCCCGTACCACGCCGTCTTGTACTCCAG
>NZ_VTHJ01000071.1 GCF_008386495.1 Streptomyces tailanensis
CGATGATCTGGATCAAGGAGCTCGCGCGGGCCACCCCTTGATCGAAACCAGATACAGGCCCTAGTGCCCCCCCCCCGCAGATCGCATGTGTCCGAACCGCGTCAGGAATTTGCCGCCTTCACAGGTGCCTCGCGTTCCCCCCACACCCGTGATCGCCTAGTGTCACCCCCAACAGCGAGCCCTTGTTCTGGAGCGCAACGCCCAGGGGCTCGCTTCGAATGTGGGGACCCATGCGAAAGCTCGCCATAGGCGCCGCCGTGTCCGGCGCCCTGGCTCTCACCGGTCTGGCCGCGCCCGCCGCGCTGGCCGACTCGCCGGACCTGGCCTTCGGTGCCGTCACTGTGAACAACGACAAGTCGATCGTGGTCGGCACCAACGCGACGGTGACCGTGCCGGTCACCTACAGCTTCACCCGCCCGTCGGACCTCGTCATCGACTACAAGAACAACTTCCTGGGCGTCATCCTGTACCGCGGCTCGCTCGCCGACCCCGCGAACGCCCTGGAGAGCTCCTCGAACGCGCCGACCTGCACCACCACCGCGACGACGGAGACCACGGTCACCGAGTCGTGCAGGACGACACTCACCGTCGACCCGCGCGAGCAGCTCCACAGCGCCGCGGACGCCACCGCCTGGAAGGCCGCCGCCGTCTACGTCCGCTCGTACATGGACATGGACGACTCCGACGGCCACATCAGCTTCGAGACCGGCGTCGACGCCTGGGTCAACCTCGGCACGGCCAAGCTCCAGCGCAAGGCCGGGCTCGGCACCAACGCGACGCCGGAGCCGGTCGTCAAGGGCAAGACCCTGACCGTCAAGGGCAAGCTCACCCGCGCCGACTGGGCCAAGGGCACCTTCACCGGTTACAAGGACCAGAAGGTCATCCTCCAGTTCAAGGCCAAGGGCGCCGCCTCCTACACCGACGTCAAGACGATCACCTCCGGCACGGGCGGGGCCCTGTCCACCACCGTGAAGGCGACGAAGGACGGCTCGTACCGCTACAAGTTCGCCGGTACGTCCACGACCGCAGCGAAGACGTCGGCCGCGGACTACGTCGACGTCAAGTAGCCGACGTGAGGTAGCCACCCCTCCTCCAGTACCCGCCGCTCAGGCGGGCAACGACTCCGTTGCCCGCCTGAGCGGTTTTACTTGCCTTGCACACACAACCCTGTTGGTCTAGTCCTATTCCCATGAAGCTCACTGTGGTCGGCGGAGGCTCGACCTACACTTCCGAACTCGTGGACGGGTTCGCCCGGCTCCGGGACACCCTGCCCATCGAGGAGCTGGTGCTAGTCGATCCGGCCGCCGAGCGGCTGGAGCTGGTCGGCGGTCTGGCCCGGCGTATCTTCGCCCGTCAGGGGCACCCCGGGCGGATCGTGACGACGGCCGACCTGGACGCGGGCGTGGCGGACGCCGACGCCGTACTGCTGCAACTCCGGGTCGGCGGCCAGGCGGCCAGGGAGCGGGACGAGACCTGGCCGCTGGAGTGCGGCTGCGTCGGGCAGGAGACGACGGGCGCGGGCGGCCTGGCGAAGGCGCTGCGCACGGTCCCGGTCGTCCTGGACATCGCCGAACGGGTCCGCCGTACGAACCCCGACGCCTGGATCATCGACTTCACCAACCCGGTGGGGATCGTGACCCGCGCCCTGCTCAAGGCCGGTCACAAGGCGATCGGACTGTGCAACGTGGCGATCGGACTGCAACGGAAGTTCGCCAACCTGCTCGGCGTGACCCCGGCCGAGGTGCACCTGGACCATGTGGGCCTCAACCACCTCACCTGGGAGACCGGAGTCCGCCTCGGCGGGCCCGCGGGCGAAAACGTCCTCGCGAAGCTGCTGACCGACCACAGCGGGACGATCGCCGCCGACCTGCGGCTGCCCCGCCCCCTCCTTGACTGCCTGGGCGTGGTCCCCTCCTACTACCTGCGCTACTTCTACGCCCACGACGAGGTCGTACGGGAGCTGCGCACCAAGCCGTCGCGGGCCGCCGAAGTGGCCAGTATGGAACGCGAGTTGCTTCAGATGTACGCCGACCCGGCGCTCGACGAGAAGCCCGCGCTGCTCGCGAAGCGCGGCGGCGCGTACTACTCGGAGGCCGCCGTCGACCTGGCCGCTTCGCTCCTGGGCAGCGGCGGCAGCACGTACCAGGTGGTGAACACGTACAACCACGGCACGCTGCCCTTCCTCCCCGCCGACGCGGTGATCGAGGTGCAGGCGTCCGTGAGCGGCCTGGGCGCCGCCCCGCTGCCGGTGCCGTCCGTGGACCCGCTGTACGCCGGCCTCATGGCGAACGTGACCGCGTACGAGGACCTCGCGCTCGACGCGGCGCTGCGCGGCGGCCGGGACCGCGTGTTCCGGGCGCTGCTGGCCCACCCCCTGATCGGCCAGTACGAGTACGCCGACGCCCTCACCGACAAGCTGATCGCGCACAACCGGGAGCACCTCGCGTGGGCGTGAACGTTGGTGTGAGCGCGGGCGTGACCGAAAGTGTCCTCGCGATCGACGCGGGCAACAGCAAGACCGACGTGGCGGTGATCGCGGCCGACGGGGAGGTGCTGGGCACGGCGCGCGGGGGCGGGTTCCGGCCGCCGACGGTGGGGGTACCGGCGGCCGTGGACGCCTTGGCGGAGGTGGTGCGGGAGGCGTTCGCCTCGGCGGGTGTCACGTCCGTCGACCATGTGTCGGCCTGTCTCGCCAACGCCGACTTCCCCGTCGAGGAGGAACGGCTGGCCGCCGCGCTGCACACGCGCGCGTGGGGCGCTTCGGTCGAGGTCCGCAACGACACGTTCGCGATCCTGCGGGCGGGCGTGGCCGAGCCACGCGGGGTGGCCGTGGTGTGCGGCGCCGGCATCAACTGCGTAGGCATGCGCCCCGACGGCCGCACCACGCGCTTCCCCGCGCTGGGGCGCATCTCCGGTGACTGGGGCGGTGGTTGGGGCTTGGCCGAGGAAGCACTGTGGCACGCGGCCCGAGCGGAGGACGGCCGGGGCGGCCCGACCGCCCTGGCCCGGACCCTGCCCGCACACTTCGGCCTGAACTCCATGTACACCCTCATCGAAGCCCTCCACCTGGAGCACATCCCACCCACCCGCCGCCACGAACTGACCCCGGTGCTCTTCGCCACGGCGGCCACCGGCGACCCCCTGGCCCGCTCCCTGATCGACCGCCTGGCCGAGGAGGTCGTCACCATGGCCACAGTGGCCCTCACCCGCCTGGACCTGTTGGAGGAGGAAGCCCCCGTCCTCCTGGGCGGCAGCGTCCTGGCGGCCCGCCACCCCCACCTCGACACCCGAGTACGCGCCCTACTGGCCACCACCGCCCCAAAAGCCACCCCCAAGGTGGTCACAGCACCCCCCGTCCTGGGCGCAGCCCTACTGGCCCTGGACCAGGTGGGCGCAGAAAGAGAGGCCCACGCGCGCGTACGCACACATTTCGAAGCCGCCGAGCTGTAAAGGGGCGCGGGGCTGTGTCGATTTGCGGCTCCGCCGCGTGGGCGCGAGCAACCACTGACAACCCGCACCCGCGAACAAACCCGAACCCCCCGAGCCAGAAGGCGCAGTGGGGTCGAGGGGGCAGCCGCCCCTGGGGATGGGAACGGGTAGGGGCGGCGGGGGCGAAAAACCCCACATCACCCCCACACCCCCTCCCCCGAACACATACGAATCCCCAGGGAACCGAACCCGATCGAACCGCGTATTCATGGGCAGGGGGCGGTGCGGGAAGCCTTGTGCTGCGCCGGAATTCGACACACGCACCGCGCAACGACACGATCGGGGCACAAGATCGAGTCAAGGCCTGTGCGGATGTCAGTCCCGGCGGCGATACTTGCGGCCGTGCACCTCTACCCGCACACCCCGAACGAGACGGTGCGGCACGGGCGGAGGTGACCGAGAAATGACCATGGGGGAGGTCAAGTGACATACACGCCGAAGGGCAACGCGGCACCACCGGCACCGCCCGCCGGCCCGCACCCGAGCGCGGCCCCGGGCGCGTCGGCCCCGGGCACGGCGGCCCCGCCCGTGCCACCGCAGGGCACGTACGCATCCCGGCCCCCCGGACCGCCGCCCCCGGACCCCGACGGCGCCCCACCCCGCCGCACGGCGTTCGCGGAGGGCCTGGACCAACTGAAGGCCGCCGCGGTCACCGAGCCCGGCCGCCTACGCATCATCGGCGCCGTCCTCGCCTTCCTCGTCGTCGCGTTCGGCTCCGTCACCGCCTGGCAGATGAACGACCGTTCGAGCGCCGCCGACGACGTACTCCACAGCAGTCAGCCCCTCAGCTCCGCCGCGGCCGACATCTACCGCTCCCTCGCCGACGCCAACACGGCGGCCTCCAGCGGCTTCCTCGCCGGCGGCCAGGAAACGAAGGCATCGCGCGAAAGATACGAACGGGAGATCGCGGATGCCGCCGACAAGCTGGCCGCCGCGGCCGCGGCCTCCGAGAGCGGCTCCGAATCCGAGAAACTCGTCGCCGAACTGAACGAACTGCTGCCGGAGTACAAGGGCCTGGTCGAGCGGGCCCGCGCCAACAACCGCCTGGGCTACCCGCTGGGCGGCGCGTATCTGCGCTACGCGAACTCCAAGATGCAGGACGACATGCTCCCGAAGGCGCAGAAGATCTACGACAACGAGAACAAGCGCCTCCGCGACGACTACGCCGACGCCACGTCGTACCCGTGGGCCGCGATCGGCCTCGGCGTCGTCGCCCTCGGCGGCCTGGCCTGGGCCCAGCGCCGCAACTACCGGCGTACGAACCGGGTGTTGAACCACGGCCTGGTCGCGGCGACAGCCGCCTCCACGGTCGTCCTGCTGTGGCTGACCGTCGGCCACACCGTCGCCCGCTCGGGGCTGAACGACTCGTACGACAACGGCGTACGGTCCCTGACCGTGCTGAACGACGCGAGCATCGCCTCCCTCAAGGCCCGCGGCAACGAGAACCTGACGCTGATCAGCCGGGGCGCCGAGACCGCGACGATCAAGGTCGACGGCAAGGACACGACCGTGGACAAGTTCGACCACGAGTTCACGGGCGACATGAGAGAGCTCAATTCGGCGCTGGCCGATGCCCAGAAGATCGCCGACGACGCCAGCGGTGAGAAGCCCGTGCAGGCCGCCACCGCCAGCATGGAGGTCTGGCTGGAGCGGCACGAGAGCGCCCGCGAGGCCGACGACGAGGGCGACTTCCAGTGCGCCCTCGACCAGGTGATCGGCGCCAAGGACGGCAAGGTGTCCACCAACTGCCCGCAGGGCGACAAGCCGACGGGCGAGTGCTTCGACCAGGTCGACCAGAATCTGGACAACGCGCGCGGGCACGAGGAGGAGGAGTTCCGGCTGGCCGCCGAGGGCGGCCGGAACGCGATGCTCGGACTCCCGGTGGGCGCCGCCGTCCTGGCCGTGCTGGGCGCGGCGGGCTCGGTGCTCGGCATCGGGCGCAGGCTCTCGGAGTACCGATGAGGACGACCGGAGGAGACACGGTGGAAGGAGGAGGAACGATGAGTGCGGTACGACGTCTGAAGGCAGGCCTCAGGGGCTGGGGCGGCGTGGGCGCGATGGCCGTCCTCTGCGCCCTGACCGTGGTCTTCGCTCTGGTACTGCCGCTGAGCGGGACACGCGGCGACGGCTCCACGGGCACCGGCGGCCCGGGCGTCACCCGGGGCACACAGGTGCGGGCGGACGAGTGCGACACCATGAAAGATCCGGAGAACCAGAGCCTCAGGCCCTCCTCCGACGATTCCGGCGCCACGATCGCGAGGATCAAGGAGAACGACTTCATCACGGTCGGCGTCGACCAGAACAGCTACCGCTGGGGCTACCGCGACCCGAACAACACGGAGACGGGCGCGGAGTTGGAGGGTTTCGACATCGACCTGGCGCACCGCATAGCCGAGGAGGTCCTCGGCGACCGCGACAAGGTGCGTTTCAAGGCGATTCCCACGAACCAGCGCATCCCCGCGATCGAAAAGGGGCAGGTCGACATGGTGGTCCGCACCATGACGATCAGCTGCAAGCGGATGCAGGAAGTCGCCTTCTCCCAGCCCTACTTCAAGACCGGTCAGCAGGTACTGGTCCCCAATTCCTCGACGATCAAGGGCTACGACGAATCGCTGGCGGGCATGAAGGTCTGCGCGGCCACCGGTTCCACCGCTCTGTCCGCCCTTGAGGCGGACCAGAAACCGGGCAGGCCGGCCGCCGACGCCGAGATCATCAAGGTGCCCAACCAGCTCGACTGCCTGGTAAGGCTCCAACTCGGCGAGGCCGACGCCGTGATCACCGACGGCGCGCTCGCCGCGAGCCAGGCGGCGCAGGACCCGACGGTCGAGTTGAAGGGCGCGCCCTTCACCACCGAGTACTACGGCGTGGCGATGAATCTGAAGGCCGAGGATCTGGTACGCCGGGTCAATCAGGTGCTGGTGGACTACCTGAAGGACGGCTGGCAGGACTCGTACACCAACTGGCTGTCCGCGACCCTCGGCCCGGATTCGGCCAACTCCCGCCCGCCGGCGGGCCAGCAGTACCGGGACTGAAGTACCGGGACTGAAGTACAGGGCCTGAAGTACAGGGACCGACCAGGCACAGAACGACCACGCACAGACCGACAGACCGACCCCGACAGCAGCGAGAGGTGATCGATGGGCGTCGCGGGATCCACCGGGCCGGTGATGGACCGGGACGAGGTGGACCGTGCGCTTGCGCGGCTCGGCGCGGAGCACGAGGCCATCGAGACCTCGCTCCTCGCCCTGCAGGACCACGCGGGCCGCAGACTCCTCGAAGGCGCCGCGCTGACCGGCGTCACCCAAGAGCGCTGGGCCTCCGCGGAGGCGTCGATCACGCTGCTGTGGGCGTACTTCGACGCGTACACGGACGCGCTGCACAGCGCCCGGGAGATCCGTTCGCGCCGCCGCTGGTCCAGCCGTGAGGACCTGGTGGAGCTGACCGAGCTGCTGCGCGGCGAGGCCGTCACGGTCGCCGGCTCCGCCACAGCCATGGCGAACGCGCCGACGCTGCAGGGCGCGAGCCGCCTCAGCGAGCAGTTCTCGCTGTCCACACTGGTGGACCGGATGAACGACCTGTACGCGTCCTCGCTGGACATGGTCGTGGCCGCCGACGCGGTGTGGTCCGCGCTGCCCGCCCGGATCGATCTACTGGCCGCCGAGCTCCAGCGCACGCGCCAGCTCGCGCACTCCGTCGGCGTACGCCCCGGCGAGCACCCGGCGGGCGACGACCTGGAGCGGATCACCCGCACCCTGACCAGACTCCGCGAGCAGGTCGTCTCCGACCCCCTGGCCTTCTGGACGCCCACACAGGGCAGTTCGGCGCCCGGCGGCGGCCGCCCGGACACCTCGGCGTACGACCGTGAGGCGCGTGCCCTGGAGGACGTACGCCGGGAGATCGAGGCCGTGTTGACGGTCCGGCAGGACGCGGAGGCGCGGCTGGTGAAGCTGCGGGACGTACTCAGCCGCGCGGACCGTACGCTCGCGGAGGCGCGCAGTGCCCGCGGCGAGGTGCTGGCGAAGATCGCCGCGACCGAGGTGCCCGTGGTCTCCGGTCCGCCGACGGTGTTGCAGGAGCAGTTGGCGATGGCCGCCGAGTACCGCAGACACGCGCAGTGGCACCGGCTGTCCCCGCTTCTTGAGTCCCTGGAGCAGAAGGCGGACGACGAACTGCTGCGCGCCCGCGAGTCGTTGACGGCGGTCACCGCCCCCCTGGCGGTCCGCGCCGAGCTGCGCGGCCGCCTCGACGCCTACAAGGCGAAGGTCGCGCGGCACGGCTTCGCGGAGGACTCGCTGCTCATCGAGCGGTACGACGCGGCGCGCCGCATGCTGTGGAGCGCCCCCTGCGACCTGCGCGTCGCCGAGCAGGCCGTGCTGCGCTACCAGCAGGCGGCGGCCGAAATGCTGGGCCAGTCCGTGCCGGCCCCGCGTGAGCCCCAGGACCGGAGAGGGGAGGAATCGTGAGTCAGACAGGCGAAGGCCGGGCAGGGGAACAGACGAGCGAGCAGGGTCAGCAGCAATCCTGTCAGCGACCCGGTTGCGAGGGCTCGTACGAGGACGTGGGCGGCGGCGAGCTGTACTGCGACACCTGCGGTCTGGCACCGGTCGTCTCGCCCGACGGCATGGTCGCCTCCCCGCCCACCGGCATCACCGGCGGCGGCAAGGGCTCGCGCGGCTCCGGTTCCAGCAGCTCGCGCTCCTCGCGGGCGTCCGCGCGCTCCTCGCAGTCCCGGCGCTCGGTCTCCGGCCGCCTCTCGCGCGCCCTGTCGGGCAAGTCGACGGGCCGCTCGGTGTCGGTCCGCAGCTCCGGCAAGACCGCGGCCTCCTCCGGCCGGGCCCGGCTCGGCGTCGGTCTGGTCCAGGTGCCGGACGTGCCGCGCCCGGACCCGCGTTCGATGGTCCTGGAGACCGCCGAGGTGCCCGAGCGGAAGCGGTTCTGCTCGCGCTCCGACTGCGGGGCGCCGGTCGGGCGGGCGCGCGGCGACCGGCCGGGGCGCACGGAGGGCTTCTGCACCAAGTGCGGCCACCCGTACTCGTTCGTGCCGAAGCTGCACTCGGGCGACATCGTGCGCGGGCAGTACGAGGTCGTGGGCTGCCTCGCGCACGGCGGTCTGGGCTGGATCTACCTCGCCATAGACCGGGCCGTGTCCGACCGCTGGGTGGTGCTGAAGGGCCTTCTCGACACCGGTGACCAGGACGCGATGGCCGCCGCGATCTCCGAGCGCCGCTTCCTCGCCGAGATCGAGCACAACAACATCGTCCGTATCTACAACTTCGTCGAGCACCTCGACCAGCGCACCGGCTCGCTGGACGGGTACATCGTCATGGAGTACGTCGGCGGCAAGTCCCTCAAGGAGATCGCCAACGGCCGCCGTACACCGGACGGGCGCCGCGATCCGCTGCCGGTCGAGCAGGCGTGCGCGTACGGCATCGAGGCGCTCGAAGCGCTCGGCCACCTCCACAGCCGCAACCTGCTGTACTGCGACTTCAAGGTCGACAACGCGATCCAGACCGAGGACCAGCTCAAGCTGATCGACATGGGCGCGGTGCGCAGGATGGACGACGACGAGTCGGCCATCTACGGCACGGTCGGCTACCAGGCGCCCGAAGTCGCGGACGCGGGCCCGTCGGTGGCGTCCGACCTGTACACGGTCGCCCGTACCCTCGCGGTCCTGACCTTCGACTTCCAGGGCTACACGAGCGTCTTCGTCGACTCCCTGCCCGACCCCGACAACATCGAGGTCTTCCGCCAGTACGAGTCCTTCTACCGCCTGCTGGTACGTGCCACCGACCCCGACCCGGCCCGCCGGTTCGCCTCCGCGCAGGAGATGTCGGAGCAGCTGACGGGTGTCCTGCGGGAGGTCGTCTCCCTCCAGACGGGCCGGGCCCGCCCCTCCCTTTCGACGATCTTCGGCCCTGAACTGAAGGTCACGGACACGGAGTTGTTCGGCGAGCCGGCCGGGGATGTGTCCCGGCTGGGAATGCGCCGCGAGAAGACGAAATCCAAGAACGGTGCTCCTCCTTCCGGTACGCCCGCCCTGTTGACCGGCAGCGCGGCCCTGCCCTCCCCCGCGCGACTCACCAAGCAGCTCGACACCGCCGCCGCGGCGCTCGCGTTGCCCGTCCCGCGCGTGGACCCGGGGGACCCGAACGCCGGGTTCCTGGCAGGTCTCATCGCCTCCGCGCCCGCCGAACTGATCACCGCGCTGCACGCGGCGCCCACCGGCTCGCTGGAGCTGCGGCTGCGGGAGCTGCGGGCCCGCCTGGAGATGGGCGAGTTCCCCATCGCGCAGAGCACCCTGGACGCCCTGGACCGGGACCACCCCGACGACTGGCGGGTCGTCTGGTACCGGGGCGTGACCGCGCTCGCGACCGGCGACCACGAGAACGCCGCGCTGTCCTTCGACGCGATCTACGACGCCTTCCCGGGCGAGCCGGCCCCCAAGCTGGCCCTCGGTCTGTGCGCCGAGGTCCTCGGGCAGTTGGACAACGCCGCCGAGTACTACCGCCTGGTGTGGACGACCGACCCCAGCTTCGTCAGCGCCGCGTTCGGGCTCGCCCGGGTGCGGCTGACCGCCGGGGACCGGCAGAACGCCGTACACACCCTGGAGTCCGTACCGGAGGCGTCCATCCACTACACCGCCGCCCGGGTCGCCGCCGTACGGGCGCGGTTGAGACACCGTACGGAGGCCACGCTCGCGTCCGCAGCCGCGCCGGACACGCCGTTCCTGGACGATCTGACCGCCGCCGCGGGCCAGGTCGAGGCGCTCGGCGGGTACGGTCTGGACGCGGTGCGCCGTGAGCAGTTGTCCACAGAGGTCCTTGGCTGCGCCCTGGACTGGGTACTCTCCGGAGGCCAGGGCGCCGCGCCCCCGGCCGGCGGTGGGCGGACGCTGCTCGGCAGCGCGCTGGACGAGCGCGGCCTCCGCCTCGGACTGGAGCGCGCGTACCGCACGCTGGCCCGGCTCGCGCAAGGCGGCGAGGAGAGGATCGACCTGGTGGAACGTGCCAACCGTTACCGCCCCCGGACGTGGGTGTAGTTGATGTCGCAGATGCCCCAGCCGACCGCGCTGACGAAGTGCCCGATCTGCGAGTGGCCGCTCGCCTCGGACGACCGCTTCTGTGGCGCGTGCGGCCATGATCTCTCGGCGGTGCCCGCGCCGCCGGCGGACCACCCGACCCTCACCATGAACGGGACAGCGGGTGACACGCCCGACGAGGCGGCGTCCGTGGCCTGGCCCGTCGCGCCCCCGTCGGCCGGTGCGGGCCCGTCCGCGCCGGTCGTCCTGCCCACCGACCTCCAGGGCACCGAGTCGGGCGGCGGTGAACTGCCCGGCCCCGGGCGGGGCGTACGGTTCGACCGGCCCCGCGAGCCCGACGAGTACCCGCTGGCGGCGCCCCTGCCGCCGGACCCACGCACCGCCGAACCGGCCACCCCGCCGGCCGGCATGAAGCTGTGCGTGGCCTGCCGCGCGGGGTATGTCGACCGGGACGGCTACTGCGAGAACTGCGGGCACGCCCAGCCGCGTGAACGCGACCACGTGGAGCAGGAGTTGGGCGCGGTCGCCGCGGTCAGCGACCGGGGGCTGCGCCATCACCGCAACGAGGACGCGTTCGCCGTCTCCTCGACCGCGCTGCCCGACGGCTCCCCCTCGGTCGTCGCGATCGTCTGCGACGGTGTGTCGTCCGCGACCCGGCCCGACGACGCCTCGCTCGCCGCCGCCCGGGCGGCCAACGAGACGCTGCTCGATTCCCTGCCGCGCGGCACGCACCCGCAGCAGGCGATGCACGACGCGATCGTCGCCGCCTCGGCCGCCGTCAACGCCCTCGCGGAGGAACCGGAGACGGGCCAGGAGCACGCCCCGCACCAGAACGCGCCGGCGTGCACCATCGTCGGCTCCGTCGTCACCCCCAGCCTGCTCGTCGTCGGCTGGGTCGGCGACAGCCGCGCCTACTGGGTCCCCGTGGACCGCAGCGCTCCCCCGGCCCGGCTCACCGAGGACGACTCGTGGGCGGCACAGATGGTGTCCGCGGGACTGATGAGCGAGGCCGAGGCGTACGCCGACGAACGCGCCCACGCGATCACCGGCTGGCTCGGTGCGGACGCGTACGAACTGGAGCCGCACACCGCTTCCTTCAAACCGGACCGGCCGGGTGTAGTGGTGGTGTGCACCGACGGACTGTGGAACTACGCGGAGGCCGCCGAGGAGATGGCCGAGGCCGTGCCCCTCGACGCGGCCGAGCGCCCACTGCACTGCGCCCAGGTTCTGGTCGGCCACGCGCTCGACGGCGGTGGCCACGACAACGTAACAGTGGCCGTCCTGCCGTTCCCCGCCCCGCCTCAGGGGGCAGGATCGGCCTGAGGGCGCTTTCGGGTGCCCCGGCGGCCGAGGACGGGAACGGCCGACGGACCGGAGGGGACCGGTCCGGGCACAGCCACGCACAGTCATGACCCCACGTTCTGTGGGGCTGCTAGGGGGATCAGAGTAGGCATGGCCAATTTCTCGAAGTCGAACGTGCCGCAGTTCTCGGTGGACGTCTACCAGAACGAGTACCTGCCCGAGGGCGGCCGCGAGGTCAACGCGATCGTGACGGTGAGCGCGACGGGCGGGGGCACCGTGGGCAGCGCCGTCACCGCGCCGCACCTCTACTCGCCCGGCCAGGGCCCGTCCGCCGCCGTGGCGATCATGGTCGACTGCTCGGGGTCGATGGACTACCCGCCGACCAAGATGCGCAACGCCCGGGACGCCACGGCCGCCGCGATCGACACCCTGCGGGACGGGGTTCACTTCGCGGTGATCGACGGCACCCATGTGGCCCGGGAGGTCTACCCCGGCGGCGGCCGGCTCGCGGTCGCCGACTCCACCACCCGGGACCAGGCCAAGCAGGCGCTGCGCAAGCTCAGCGCGGGCGGCGGCACCGCGATCGGCACCTGGCTGAAGCTCGCCGACCGCCTGCTCGCCTCGGCCGACGTCGCGATACGGCACGGGATCCTGCTCACCGACGGCCGCAACGAACACGAGTCCCCGGAGGACCTGAAGGCCGCGCTGGACGCCTGTGCCGGGCGGTTCACCTGTGACGCGCGTGGGGTCGGCACCGACTGGGAGGTCAAGGAGGTCACCGGGATCGCCTCCGCGCTGCTCGGCACCGCCGACATCATCGCCGACCCGGCCGCCCTGTCCGCCGACTTCACGCAGATGATGGAGGCGACCATGGGCAAGGAGGTCGCGGATGTCGCCCTGCGGCTGTGGACGCCGGTCGGCACGCAAATCAAGTTCGTGAAGCAAGTGGCCCCCACGGTCGAGGAGTTGACCGACCGCCGCACCGAGGCCGGCCCGCGCGCCGGGGACTACCCGACCGGTTCGTGGGGAGACGAGTCCCGTGACTACCACGTGTGCGTCGAGGTCCCGCCCGCGACCCTCGGCCAGGAGATGCTCGCCGCCCGTGTCTCCCTGGTCATCCCGCAGCCCGACGGCACCGCGCAGAACCTCGGCGCGCAGGGCCGCGCGCAGGGCCTGGTGAAGGCCGTCTGGACCGACGACATGGCCGCCTCCACGTCGATCAACCCCCAGGTCGCGCACTACACAGGCCAGGCCGAACTAGCACAAGTCATCCAACAGGGGCTGGACGCCCGCAAAGCGGGCGATATCGACGGAGCAACGGCCAAGCTGGGACGGGCCGTTCAGCTCGCCGGCGCGTCCGGGAACGCGGATACTGCGAAACTGCTTGCGAAGGTGGTGGACGTGGTCGACGCGGCGACAGGTACTGTGCGACTGAAGGCGAAGGTCACGGAGGCCGACGAGATGACTCTCGAGACTCGGTCGACAAAGACTGTTCGTGTAAAGAAGTAACGAGCAGTAGTCAGTAGTACTCAGTGCCCGTCGCGGCCACAGAACCCGGCCGAAGGGCCGGAAAGGAGAGGGGGAAGCGCCGACATGCCGACCTGCCCGAACGGACACCAGTCGGGTTCCGACGACTGGTGCGAGGTCTGCGGTCACCGTATGGCCGGTGCCGTACCCCCGCCGCCTCCACCGCCGCCGCCCCCCGGCGCCGGTTACGGATACCCGCCGCCCGGCTCGCCTCCGCCGCCTCCGGGCGCGGGCGGCCCCGCCGGACGCCCGCACCACGCCGCCGAGCTCTGCCCGCAGTGCCGCACGCCCCGCGAGGGCGGCGCGCCCTTCTGCGAGGAGTGCCGGTGGAACTTCCTGACCAACACGGCGACGACGTACACGCCGGCCGCGCCCCGGCCTGTGGCACCGGCCCCCGGCCCCGGCCCCGGCCCGGGCGGTCAGGGTCCCGGCCCGGGCCCCGGTCCCGGCCCTGGTTCTGGTCCTGGCGGGAACCCCGCGCTGCGCTTCCAGCAGCCGCCCCCGCCGTCCTTCGGCGGCGGTGACGGATACGACTACCAGAGCTCGCGGCCCTCGCAGATGAACCGCCCCGCCGAGCCGATCCCGCCCGGCCCGCCGTTCGGCGGCGAGCCGTCGGGTCCGGGCGGCCCCGGTGGACCGGGTGGCCGCGACGGCTTCCCGGGTCCCGGTGGGCCCGGTGGACGTGACGGTTTCCCGGGGCCGGGTGGCCCCGGCGGTCCTGGTGGTCCTGGTCGCCCCGGCGGCCCGTCCGGTCCTGGCGGTTCTTCGGGACCAGGTGGTCCCGGCGGTCCCGGCGGTCCGTCCGTCTTCGGTGGCGGGCCCTCGGGCCCGGGTGGTCCGTCCGGCCAGCCCGGCCAGCCCGGTCCGTCCGCCTTCGGTGGCGACCCGTCGCGGCCCGGCCCCCCGGGCTTCGGCGGCGATCCGTCACGGCCGGTTCCGCCACCGCCCGGCCCGACGCCGGGTGGCCCCGGCGGTCCTGGTCCTGGTGGGGCGCCCCAGGCATTCCACCAGGCCGGCCCCCCGGCGCCGCCTGCCTTCCCGCAGGAGACCGGGCGACCCCAGCCCGGCGGCCCTGGCGGACCCGGAGGACCCGGTGGTCGTGGCGGCCCCGGTGGTCCCGGTGGTCCGCAGTCGGGTGGCCCCTCCTTCGGGGGCGACGACGACTGGGTGATCTCACCGCCGTCGTCGACCGGTCCCGGTGGCCCTGGTGGGCCCGGTGGCCCGGGCGGTCCCAGCGGTGCGGCGGCACGCCCCGGCGGTTACGGCTATCCGCAGCCCGGCGCAACCCAGGCCCCGCCCGGTCCTGGCTACCCGCAGGCACCGGCGACCTGGAGCGCGACCATCGGCCCTGACCGCGACTACTTCATGGCGATGATGCAGCGCTCGGGCCCCGAGGCCGCGGGCCTGAACCTGCCCGCGTACTCCCCCGAGCAGCAGCGCACCCTCACCGGCAACCAGATCACCATCGGCCGCCGCCGGCACTCCACCGGCGACACCCCCGACATCGATCTCTCGGTACCGCCGGAGGACCCGGGTGTCTCGCACCAGCACGCGGTACTGGTACAGCAGCCCGACGGCAGCTGGGCGGTCGTCGACCAGAACTCCACGAACGGAACCACGGTCAACGGCTCCGAGGAGCCCATCCAGCCCTTCGTTCCGGTCCCGCTCCAGGACGGGGACCGGGTGCACGTGGGCGCGTGGACGACGATCACGATCCGCCGAGGCTGACCGAGGCACCCGCGGGAACCCGCACGCGGCGGACGATCACGGAAGGGGCCAGGAGTACGCCCCTTCCGGGTCGTCCAGCCACGCCCAGGCACGGTCGCCGCTGACCGTGATCCCGTAGCGCTCGCGCGACGGCATGCCCTCCCGCTGCCAGAGCGCGAGCGCCTCGTGCGGGTCCAGGCTGCCCGCCGTCAGGGCCAGCAGGAACCGGAACAGCTCGTGCTCCCTGGCCCGGCGCGGCAGCCCGCCCAGGTGCGGATGCACCGCCTCCGGCTCACTGCCGCCGCGCAACGGAACGAAGTACGCGGACGTGTGCAGGAAGCGCCCCTCGGCATGCTCGGCGTCCTCGACCCGCAGCCGGACCAGCCCCGTGGCCATCGGCGTCAGGATGCGACCACCGGGGGCGCACTGCTCGAGCCAGGGGCGCGGGATCGAATGCAGCGTGCAGGTCGCGATGATCCGGTCGTAGGGGGCGCGTTCCGGCACCCCTCGCGCCCCGTCCCCGGTGACGACGGTCGGGTGGTACCCGGCGGCGTCCAGATGCCTGCGCGCCGCCTCCGTGATGTCCACGTCCAGGTCGACCGTCGTGACCAGGTCGTCGCCCAGCCGGTGCGCGAGCAGCGCCGCGTTGTAACCGGTCCCGGCGCCGATCTCCAGCACCCGGTCGCCGTCCTCCACCTCCAACTCGGCCAGCATCTTCGCCATCAGAGAGGGCTGACTGCTGGAGGAGATCAACGCCCCGTCCCGCACCCGGGTCGCCAGCGGCGCGTCGGCGTACGCTCCCCGCACCCAGCGCGCACGCCGCCCGGGGTCGCGCTCCTCGCCCCACAGCCGCTCGAAGCCGCCCACGGCCCCCACGTAGTAGTACGGGACGAAGAGATGACGCGGCACCGCCTCGAACGCCTCCCGCCACACCGGATCGGCGTCCCACGCCCCGCTCGCCTCGATCTCACGCACCAGCGCCGAGCGGGCCTCGGCGGCGATGCGCTCCAGATCGTGGTCCACAGCATGTGTGCCCATGTCTCCACTGTGCTGCGGTACGTCCCAAGAGGCGAGCGTCACGGCGCACCCAGCGGAATCCGTCCCTCCCTGTTCGCGCTCTCCAGCAGCGTGGTCCTAAGCCTTGAGTCCTCCGTCCCCGCGTCTGAGACCATGGGGTACGTGAATGAGATTCGGCGGGGCACGCTTCAGGAGCAGACCTTCTACGAGCAGGTCGGTGGCGAGGAGACCTTCCGGCGCCTCGTGCGCCGTTTCTACGAGGGTGTCGCCGAGGACCCGATATTGCGGCCCATGTATCCGGAGGAGGACTTGGGCCCGGCCGAGGAGCGCTTCGTCCTGTTCCTGATCCAGTACTGGGGCGGCCCCACCACGTACAGCGAGAACCGAGGCCACCCCCGCCTCCGTATGCGCCACGCCCCGTTCGTCGTCGACCGTGCCGCCCACGACGCCTGGCTGAAGCACATGCGCGACGCCGTCGACGAACTCGGCCTCTCCGAGGAACACGAACACACCCTGTGGAACTACCTGACGTACGCGGCGGCCTCGATGGTGAACACCCCGGGCTGACCGCCACCGCGGCTCAGCGGACGCTGACGTCCAACGCCCCCAGCCCCGCCCTGCGCACGGCGATCGACCCGTACGCCGTCCGCAGCCTGAGCCACGCACCCGACGAGAACAGGGCGACCTGCCCCTCTGCGGGACCGCCCGAGGGCCCGAGGAAGCCGAGCGACTGTGCCGCGTGCGCGGCCCGCACCGGCAGGGCGGTGTCGCCGATGGGACGGGACCAGATCTCCCGCCCGATCCTGTCAAGTTCGGCCCTGGTGCGTCGCTCGGGAGTCAACTCCTGTGTACGGGACCGGAATTCGGCCACCGCCCCGGCGACCATCGTCCGCACCGCGTCCGGTGCGGGCAGCCCCGGCTCGGGACGCCAGCCGCCGCGCGGGGGCAGCACGCCGGCCCACGGCGGCCCGGTGACGGCTGCGGGCACGATCGCCGTACCCGCCGACTCGTCGATGGATTCCAGGAGTTCACCCGCCGACACGGTCACGTCGAGCCTGACGTCGAGCCCCTTCTCGTACGGCTTGGCGAGCCGCACCGCGCGGATCGCCAGCACCTCGAAGGACGGTGGCCGACCAAAGACGGCCAGTGCGGTGCCGGCCGCCTGGAGGCGCACCGCGGCTCCACGGTCGTAGTGGAGCAGCCGGGAGAGGAAGGCCGCGAGATCCGCCGCCTCCCCCTCGTCGGCGAGGTGGAGCACCGTCATGCGGCGACGGCCTCCTCCTCGTCATCCCTGTACTCCTCCAGGAACTCCCGTTCCTCGGAGGTGATCCGGCGGGGCCGCTGTGCGGCGAAGTCGAACGGCACTATCACCGTCGAAGCCGTGACATAGACCTGAGCCGGGTCCTTGACCTCGTAGCGGATCGTGAACGACGCCGCTCTTATCTCGGTGACCCACAGCTCGATGTCCACCGGCTTGTGCCGGTGCACCAACTGCCTCTTGTAGTCGATCTCATGGCGTGCCACCACGGACCCCTGCTTGAAGTCCTTCTCCGGGCGGAACAGGAAGTCGATACGGGCTTCCTCCAGGTACCGGAGGAAGACCACGTTGTTGACGTGGCCGTACGCGTCCATGTCCGCCCAGCGCAGTGGGCAGCGGTAGATGTGCCGCAAGATCAGCCCCGGGTCAGCTTCTTGTAGGTGGCGCGGTGCGGACGGGCCGCGTCCGCACCGAGTCGCTCGATCTTGTTCTTCTCGTACGACTCGAAGTTGCCCTCGAACCAGAACCACTTCGACTCGCCCTCGTACGCGAGGATGTGCGTCGCCACACGGTCCAGGAACCACCGGTCGTGGGAGACGACCACGGCGCAGCCGGGGAACTCCAGGAGCGCGTTCTCCAGCGACGACAGGGTCTCGACGTCGAGGTCGTTGGTCGGCTCGTCGAGGAGCAGCAGGTTGCCGCCCAGCTTGAGGGTGAGCGCCAGGTTCAGCCGGTTGCGCTCACCGCCGGAGAGCACCCCGGCCGGCTTCTGCTGGTCCGGGCCCTTGAAACCGAACGCGGAGACGTAGGCGCGGGAGGGCATCTCTACCTGGCCGACGTTGATGTAGTCCAGTTCGTCGGAGACGACGGCCCACAGCGTCTTCTTGGGGTCGATGTTCTCGCGGCTCTGGTCGACGTAGGAGATCTTGACGGTCTCGCCGACCTTGATCGAACCGGAGTCGGGCTCCTCCAGACCCTGGATCATCTTGAAGAGGGTCGTCTTGCCGGCGCCGTTCGGGCCGATGATGCCCACGATGCCGTTGCGCGGCAGCGTGAAGGAGAGGTCGTCGATCAGGACCTTCTCACCGAAGGCCTTGCTGAGGTTGTTGACCTCGACGACCACGTTGCCCAGACGGGGGCCCGGCGGGATCTGGATCTCCTCGAAGTCCAGCTTCCGCATCTTGTCGGCCTCGGCGGCCATCTCCTCGTAGCGGGCGAGACGGGCCTTGGACTTGGCCTGGCGGCCCTTGGCGTTGGACCGGACCCACTCCAGCTCTTCCTTGAGCCGCTTGGCGCGCTTGGCGTCCTTCTGGCCCTCGACCTTGAGACGGGTCTGCTTGGTCTCCAGGTACGTGGAGTAGTTGCCCTCGTAGCCGATCGCGCGACCGCGGTCGAGCTCCAGGATCCAGCCCGCGACGTTGTCGAGGAAGTACCGGTCGTGGGTGACGGCGACGACGGTGCCGGGGTACTTCGCGAGGTGCTGCTCCAGCCACTGCACGGACTCGGCGTCCAGGTGGTTGGTGGGCTCGTCGAGCAGCAGCAGGTCGGGGGCTTCGAGCAGCAGCTTGCACAGCGCGACACGGCGGCGCTCACCACCGGACAGGTTGGTGACGGGCCAGTCGCCGGGCGGGCAGCCCAGTGCGTCCATGGCCTGCTCCAGCTGGGTGTCCAGGTCCCACGCGTTCGCGTGGTCCAGGTCCTCCTGGAGCTTGCCCATCTCGTCCAGGAGCGCGTCCGAGTAGTCGGTCGCCATGAGCTCCGCGACCTCGTTGAAGCGCTTGAGCTTGCCCATGATCTCGGCGGCGCCGTCCTGCACGTTCTGCAGGACCGTCTTGGACTCGTCCAGCGGCGGCTCCTGCAGGAGCATGCCGACGGAGTAGCCGGGGGACAGGAACGCGTCACCGTTGGAGGGCTGCTCAAGGCCCGCCATGATCTTGAGGACGGTGGACTTACCGGCACCGTTCGGACCGACCACACCGATCTTCGCGCCGGGGAGGAAGCTCAGCGTCACGTCGTCAAGGATGACCTTGTCGCCGTGCGCCTTGCGCGTCTTGCGCATGGTGTAAATGTACTCAGCCAAGAGAAACCGTCCGGCAGCTTGAAATCTGGCAGTGGGCAGTACCACCCATCTTGCCGTACGGCCAGCCCTCGACGGAAACCGGATAGTGAACCCCCCGGACGAGCGACACGGCCCCGGCGCCTTGGGGACGTACCGGGGCCACGTCGCACGCAGTGGTCACCGCGCGGTCACTCACTGTTGAGCTGTCAAGGAACTCTTTCCGTCTACCGCTGCTCCCGCTTGCACAGGATGATCATGACCGCACCGCCGATCACGACCAGAGAGATCGCGATGCCGCCGATCACCGGGGTCGCGCCGGAGCTGCCGGTCTCGGCGAGGTCGGTGGTGGAGTCGGAGACGGTGCTCCCGCCCACCGTCGCCGGGCTCGGCTCGCTCAGTGTCTGCACCGAGTCGCCCGCGGCACTGGCCTCGGTCTCCGTCCGGCAGTCGAAGACGCCTCGGAACTGCTTCGCGAAGCCGTTCGGCCCCTTGATCGTGAAGTCGTAGGCCTGGTCCTCCTGCAGCGGGATCGTCACTGTGCGGGTCTCGCCCGCCTCGATGGTGTACTCGATCCCCATCAGCTCGAAGGTAAAGGCCTCGTCCCCGGGGTTGGCGGCCGTGAGGTCCAGGCCGCCATCGGCGCAGTTCTCCTCGGCGGACAGTGCGGGTATCGCGCCCTTCTCCGCCCAGTTCGCGGTCGCCGTGGCGGAAACCGTGGACTCGCTGGAACCGGCGAGGATCTGGGTCTGGCTGCGGGTCTCGGAGGCGAAGGCGCGGCCGACCGGCACGGTGGTCGAGGCCTGCACGGTCAGCTCGGCCGAGCCGTCCTCCGCGTCCTCGGGCACCTCGAAGTACAGCTCACTGCCATCGCCGGCCGAGGTCACGGCCTCGCCGTCCGCGTCGACGACCTTGACCCCGGCCGCAGCCGCGTCCGAGGGCGGGGTCACGGTCACGCCGTCCGCGTTGGTGTGCACCGTGACCGGTCCGAGCCGCTCGCCCGCGCGGCCGGAGACCGCCGGTGGGTCCAGGGTCAGCGAGGCCGCCGGCTCCGTCAGGTTCCGCGCGCTCTTCTCCAGGTAGTCCGCGAGCTTCTCCGCCTCCGCGTCCAGGGCCGTCACATCGGCCCCGTCCGAGTACCGCCAGATCGCCACCTGTGTACCGGCCGCCGCGTCCTGTTCGGTGAGCCCCTTGGCGCCGGCCTTGGCGGCGAGCGCCGCGAGGTCGTTCACCTGCGGATAGGAGTTCTGCAGGATCCAACGGATCTTGCCCGCGTCCTTGTTGGCTCCCAGCGAGGTGCCGCTCCAGGACGTCTCCTGGTACTTGGCGTCCTTCTGCGTCGGGTTCTGGACGTCGACGCAGTAGGTCTGCAGGGTGCCGCCGCCGTCGACGAACATCTCGAACAGGCCTGCGGGCAGCTGCTGTTCCTTGCCGTCGGTACGGATCACCGCCGTCCCGTACGTCTTCAGGCCGCCTATGGTGGCCGTCGCCCCACCCGGGCTCTGTGCCGTCTCATCGGCAGCGGCCGCGCCCGCGGTGACGATCGCACCCGCGACGACGAGTCCGGACGCCAGCGACACCACGGCGAGACGGGCCGACACTCGCCTGCGCGCGGCCCACCCGGACCACCCGGAGAGCGACCCCGAGAACGAAGAAAGCACTGAATTTCCCTTCGAGCAGGACCCGTTGACGTGGGGGGTTGTGGTCCCACCAGCAGAATCAGAAGCCCCATGGGCCATGTCCGGCATCCTAGGGATGAGGCGCACCACTCTTCCCAGTCGTATCGTCGGACAACCGATCCGAATCGGAATCGTTATCGCTTGCACAGCTCATGGACAGGGCTTATCGACAAATCAACGAGATTGACGCCGACTTGGCCGCTCTCTGACGTCACGTCACTCCCGCTGGCTCCAGCCGGGGTTCGGCCTCTGTGACGGGTCGGCTTCCGGGCGGCGTCTCCCAGTTCGGCTCGGGCTGGGACGGGGCCGTCACCGCCGCTTCTCCCCTGGGCGTCCGCCGGAACGCCGACGTCCCCCGCGAAAGGTCGTGGCCGATCGCCACCGCGTCGACGTCCGCCGACACCCAGCTCTGCCCGTCCCGCTGTTCGCTGCGCACCTTCAACCGCCCCTGCACCACGACCGGATCACCCAGCGACACGGACGACGCCACGTTCGCCGCGAGTGTGCGCCTCGCCCACACCGTGAAGAAGTTGGTGTGGCCGTCGGTCCACTCGCTCTTCTCCCGGTCCCAGTACCGCGAGGTGACCGCGAGCCGGAACCGGGCCGAGGAACCCGTCGACAACTCCCGGCAGACCGGTTGGGTCGCCACGTTCCCCACCACACACACCAACGTCTCGTTCATGCCGCCAACCCCTCCTTCGCGCCGGCGCCACGCCGGGCACCGGCCTCACACAGGTACGGGCCCGTCCCGTACGGCTGCTCCGTCCGTTCAGACTGCCGCCGTCGAGCCGAGCCCGCTGAGCCCTGTGTGCTACCCGCCGGTTGTGGAAAACTCCGTCACCCGTCGGGGTGAACCGTTCCTACGACGATCACGCCTCACCCCACCCGCGCCGCCCCCAGCACCCGCCCGTACTGCTCCCGCACCTCCCGATAGCGCAGCAGTTCGGCCGCCACCGGGTCCAACACCCGTGCCCGGCCGCACCCGGCGGCCGCCTCCCACAACCGGCGCTCCGCTTCGAGCCCGTAGCGCCGTGCCGGCCCCCGCGCCGCCAGCCGGCAACCCCACTCGACGGCCGGACCGCCGACGATGCCGAGCACCATCAGCAGCACCGGCACCCCGAGGTTCGGCGCCATGAAGCCGATGATCTGCCCCAACAGCCACAGCCCGCCGATGACTTGCAGCAGGGTCATGGACGCCTGTGCGAGCACCGCGGCGGGCCACCAGCCCGGCCGCGGCGGCCGCCCTGTGGGCGCCCCGGCCCGCGCCGCCAACTCGTCCAGCGCCTCGGGCAGCCCCTGCGCCCCCCGCACGGCGGCCTCACGCACCGCCTGTGCCCAGGGCGCGGGCAGCCCGGCCGAGGCGCGGTCCGACAGCGTGCGTACGGCGTGCTCGACGCGCTGACGGGCGGTGGCCTCCTCGTCCACGGGCGCCGTCAGGGCGAGCCGCCCGGTCGGGAGTTCGTTGCGGTCCTGGAACCACCGCCACAGCCGCAGCCAGGGCGTACCGCAGGCTCGGTTCGCGTTGCGCAGCCAGGCGCGCTCGGCGGCCTCGCCCGCCGCGGTGGCGCCGACGGCGTCCGCGAGCCGTGCCGCGAACTCCTCCCGGGCCCGTTCGCTGAGCCCGGTGCCCCGCCTGGTCGCGTACACCGGCCACAACCGCGCGGCGGCCGCGTCCAGATCGGCGCGGACCCGGCGGCCCGGAGCGCCCCGCTCCGCCACGAACTGCCCGAGCGCGTCCCGCAGTTCCCCCACGCCGTCCCCGGTCAGCGCGGAGAGTCCGAGCACGGTGGCCCCCGGTTCGCCGTACTCCCCCAGCGCGATCCCGTCCTCGTCGAGCAGCCGCCGCAGGTCGTCGAGGACCTGGTGGGCGGCCTCCCCCGGCAGCCGGTCCACCTGGTTGAGGACGACGAACATGACCTCCGCGTGACCGGCCAGGGGCCGCAGATACCGCTCGTGGAGCATGGCATCGGCGTACTTCTCCGGATCGACGACCCAGATCACCGCGTCCACCAGCGCCAGAATCCGGTCGACGTGCTGCCGGTGCTGCACCGCCGCCGAGTCGTGGTCGGGCAGGTCCACCAGCACGAGCCCGCGCAACTGCGCCTCCGCCTCCGGACTCTGCAACGGCCGCCTCCGCAGCCGGCCCGGAATGCCGAGCCGATCGATCAGGGTCGCCGCGCCATCACTCCAGCTGCACGCGATGGGGGCCGCCGTGGTGGGGCGGCGTACGCCCGTCTCCGAGATCGCCACGCCGGCGAGCGCGTTGAACAGCATCGACTTGCCACTGCCGGTGGCACCCGCGATGGCGACGACGGTGTGCTGCCCCGAGAGCCTGCGGCGCGCCGCCGCCTCGTCCAGCACCCGCCCCGCCTCGGCGAGCGTCCCGCTGTCCAGCCGCGTCCGGGACAGTCCCACCAGCTCCCGCAACGCCTCCAGCCGCGACCGCAGGGCACCGTCGTACGCGAGCGGGACGACCGGCCGTGCACTGGAAGCCTTGGTCTCCACGACCGGCACCGGAGCCTGCTCGTCGCCGGTGGTCTCGGACACCCGCCGAGCGATGAGTCCGTCGTCCCAGGAGTCGTCGGTTTCCATAGGACCTTCCGTACGAGACTTGTCACCGGCCCCGTCGACGTCGGTCACGCGCGCGTGGCCCCCCTCGGGAGCACCCTTTGCGGAATCGTCCGCTACAGGAAGGCTGTTTTCGCGATCGTCGTCCCCTTCGGGGACGCCGTCCTCCGTCTGATCCGCGTGGTCAGCGACGGCGGTCACGGCGGTCACCTCTCCTTCTGCAGTACGGACAGCGCGGCGATGAGTTCGGCCTGCGGCTCGGGGTGTACGTCGAGTGCGTCGAGGGGGGCGAGGCGGCGGTCGCGTTCGGTGTCGAGGGCCCGGTCGAGGTACTCGGTGAGCAGCCGCCCGCCACGGTCGCGCAGCCGGAGCGCTCCATGCGCCCCGATGCGTTCGGCGAGCCCCTCCCCCGCCGACCGGGCCCGGCGACCACCGAGCAGGGCCGTGGCGACCAGGGCGGCCACGACCTCGGCGTCCGGCGCGACACCCCGGTCGAGGCCGCGGACCTCTTCCTCGGCGTACTCCTCCAGGACGCGCCGCCAGCGTCGTACGGTCATCCCGATGCGGTGTTCGGCGCTCTCGCGCGTCGCGTCACGTTCCGTCAGCCCGGCGGCCACCGCGGCCGGTTCGCGCCGCCAGGCCTCGGCGATCCGCTCGTCGGCAGCGGTGACGGCGCACAGCAGGAGCGTGCCGAGGCTCTCCACCAGGGCGTCGAGCAGTTCACGGGCGGTGCAGTCGAGCGGATAGCTGCGCCACCGCTTGAGGGCATCGCCCGCGAGCACGGCACCCGACTGCAATCGCCCCTTCACGCGCGCGTGCTCGTTGTCGTACGCCGTGTCGACGGCGGCGGTGAGCCGGAGCGCGGCGGAGTACTGCTGGGCCGCCGCGCTGGCCAGCTCGGGCATCCGGGACCGCAGCGAGTCGAGAAGGCCGTGGGCGGTGCGGGCCATGGCCTGATGCCGTGCCGCCGGATCGGTCACTTGCTGGGTGAGCCAGGTCCGAAGCGGCGCGACGGCGGTGGCCGGAAGCAGCCCCCCGCCCCACGCCGACTCGGGCAGCTCGGGCACGGTGAACCGGGGTACGTCGCCGAGCCCGGCCTTGGTCAGCAGCGCCCCGTACTGCCGGGAGACCTCGGACACCACCTGATGGGGCACCCGGTCGAGCACGGTGACCAGGGTCACTCGGTTCTCCTTGGCGGTGCGCAGCAGATGCCAGGGCACGGCGTCGGCGTACCGGGCGGCGGTGGTGACCATGACCCAGATGTCGGCGGCGCAGATGAGCTCGGCGGCGAGGACACGGTTCTCGGCGACCAGGGAGTCGACGTCGGGCGCGTCGAGGAGGGACAGACCGGGCGGGAGGCTGTCGACGGTCTCGATCCGCAGTACCCGCTCGCCGTCCTTGCCCCCGCGGCCTGCCGTGCCCGGCGGAAGTGACCCGCCCAGCTGATTCGCGGTCTGGCCCGGCTCTTGTTGAGGCACCCACGCGCGCCTGAGATTGGGCAGTACGCGCATGCCGCTGAACCAGTGTTGGTCCTCGGGGTGGCACACGAGTACGGGGGTCCGGGTGGTCGGCCGCAGCACACCGGCCTCGCTGACCTTCCGCCCCACCAGGGAGTTGACCAGGGTGGACTTCCCGGCTCCGGTCGATCCCCCCACAACAACGAGCAAGGGCGCTTCGGGTTGGCACAGCCGGGGCACCAAATAGTCGTCGAGTTGCGCGAGCAGTTCGTCGCGATTGGCACGCGCGCGCGGGGCCCCCGCCAGGGGGAGCGGAAAGCGCGCGGCGGCGACACGGTCGCGCAGGGCAGAGAGCGCGTCGAGCAGCTGAGGCCGTACGTCCAAGGTCACCACATGCGAAGAATGCCCAATTTTGTGGACTTTCTGAAGCATATAAGTACGTCTGCGCGCCGACAGGACACACGAGACGGAGGGGACGAGAGGGGCGCAGGCATAACGAGTGCACAACACCCGAGGCTCGAGACGCCAAAAGAGGTGCACGATTCGTACCTGCCTGCGATTATCAGGACCGCTTCACCGAACCTCCACATTGAGCCACGGAGGCGAAGCAACAGGGACAAGGACTCGGGAGCCCTATCCTTGTCCCCGGCAACGTCACGGATCAGCCCACACCCGGGCACCAAGACAGAGGCCACCACACCCGGCCCCCGTAGCTCAGTGGATAGAGCAGGCGCCTTCTAAGCGCTTGGCCGCAGGTTCGAGTCCTGCCGGGGGCGCCACGGAAAGCCCTCCCTTCGTGGAGGGCCTTTTCACGACCTCGTACTTTTCACGACCGCGTACTTTTCACGACCTCGTCGTCACCGTCCGCGAATAAGTTCGCCCGTCCCCCGCACCCTGCCCCTGCGGGCTACGCGTACCGGTAGATCCCGCTGAGGTCCTCCAGGGAGTCCGGCGTCACGTCCCACGGCGGCATCGGCTCGTGCCGCGCGACGACCCGGCCGCGCTGCGGGTTGCCCAGGGCCGGTGGCTTGACGGGGAGATAGCGGGCGTTGGGGTGCCGTCGCTGCCAGCGGGACCAGAGGAGGTCGACGAAGGCGTGGTGCATCCAGAAGACGGGGTCGTTGACGGAGGCGCCGCCGACCATGTGGCCGCCGACCCAACGGTGGACCCGGTTGTGGGTGAGCCACGAGACGGCGCCCCGCCCCGGCCCCCACCCTTCCAGCTTGTTGCGGAACCCCTTGGCGGACGTGGAGTTCCAGGGGGCCGCGTCGTAAACGGGATCGTCGAGGGCCCGTTCCAGATCCCCGGCCCTGGGCAGGGCGATCGGGTCCCGGGAGCGTCCCAGGTCGCGCGTGAGGAACTCCGTGTCGGTGATCCCCACCTCGATGGGCCACTGACCGTTGCGGAAGGCGAACGGGCCGGTCATCACCTGCCGGTCGGACCGCCGCCCGGTGCCGCCGAGCAGGTCCGCGGTCCACGGTACGGCCGTCGTGCCGCGGTTGCGCGTCCAGTCCCAGTACGGCACGGTCACCGAGTCGTCCACGCGACGCAGCGCCTCCTCCAGGTCCAGCAGGAACTTGCGGTGCCAGGGCAGGAAGGTGGGTGCCATGTGGGCGACACGCAGCCCGATCTCGCCGTCGGAGCGGTAGTACTCGATGTGTGTGCGCACGAACTCGTCGTACTCGCCACGGCGTTTCACCTCCAGCAGCGCGTTGACGAACCGGTGCCGCTCGGACCGGGTGAGCGTACTGACGTCCTTACGCGTGTACACCACGGCGGTGATCCCTTTCGGCTCCCTCGCACCCGCTCGGCGTGCGGCTGTCCTCCGTACGACTGCTCCTGTCACCCGGCGCGCCCAGCTGTGCGGTGGGGCCGAGCTCGTCGACCGCCGCGCGGGCGGCGGCGAGCGGAGTCTCGTATGACTGGTAGTGGTCGACCATGCTCATCCAGCTACCGTCCGCCCGGCGCATCAGATGCAGCGGCCGGCCGTCCACCGCGACGTGCCACGTGCCGAAGGCGCCACCTCCGGACGGCCCGTCGTCGTGCCTGACGCCGACGATTCGGCGGCCACGATACGTCTCGTCGAACCGCGTCTCCTCCGCCCCGGCCGATCTCGACGCCACCAGGAAGGGCGCGGGCGTCATCCCGAGCGCCGCCACGAACGCTCCCCGCAACACTCGCCGTCGTCCCGTGGTCTCCCCATACCGAAGGGGTCTGCTGGTCGCCAACGTACTGTCTCCTCCTCGTCGTGGAAACGGACCCGCTCTTACACGGAATCCTTACAAGGAGCCTTTATCTGGAATCCTCACAAAGAGCCTTCACGCAGAATCCCTGTGCGCAACATACTCAAAGGGCCGATCCCGCATTCGGCGGAATCGGCCCAGGGACGTCACAAGCGTCCGAACCGCTCAGTTCTGCGAAAGTTCTCAGCCCACCACATTGCCGTTGCCGAGGGCACCCGTCAAACCCTGCTTCGGGTCGAGCACCTTCTTCCCGTTCAGCTGGAGACCGTCAGTGATGCCGGTGACCGTCCGGCCGAGGCCGCCGGACTGGCCCGCCGGGGCGTCCAGGGCGAGAGCGGGAGTGGCGAAACCGGCCACGACCAGGGACCCAGCAACGATGGCGGCAGCCTTCAGAGACTTCATCGTATTTCCTTTCTTCGGCAACCCGAAAGTCGCCAGCGGGAATTACTTCATCGACACCAACGAGCCCCCGACGTCGAGGAAACCCCGAACACAGAAAATTCCTACCCACCGCAGGAAGGTCACCCGAATGAATGAGGAGCGTTTCTTATCCGCGTTTCTCATCCTCCTATGAACGCGGGCGCTGCCCGATGACGCGCGCGCCGGCGCACCTCATCGGGCAGCGAGCGAACTCCCGTTCTCAGGAAGGCTGGGGCACGGGCAGAGCGGGCAGGGTGGGCAGGGTGCCCACGGCACCGAGCAGGAGGGTGACGACGACGTTCGCGAGCTTCGTCGAGACGCCCGTGACCGCGGCGAGGGCGCCGGTCACGTCACCGGCCGTGGCGGCGGCGATCAGCTCGTCCACGGCCTTCTGCAGCTCGGTGAGCACATCCGTCAGATCGTCGGTGGGCGCCGCTACCTCGTCACGTGCCGCGCTCTCCGCCAACTGCGGTACGAACGCAGGGTTCGCCGACACATTCGGAGCGGTCGGCACGGCGGGAGTCGTCACACCCGGGGTCGCCGGGTTCGCGGGCGTCGCCGGGTTCGCGGGGGTCGCCGCAACCTTGGCGATGGCGGCCTTGACGGCGTCGCCGAGTTCCTTCGCCTCCGCTTCGGACAGCCGGTGGTTCTCGGCCTTGAGCACTCTGTCCATCAGAGTGGTGACCGGGGTGACCACGGTGCCGATGGAGCCCAGGTGATTGACCTGGCCCTGGAGGGTTTCCGCCTCGGCGACGGGAGCCGATTCATGGGTGCGGTCCCGCGCCGTGTCGGCCGCAAGGGCGGTGGGTGCCGTGACACCGATCAGAAACGTGGCGCACAGGGCTGAGGTCGCGATGCGCCGCGCCGTGAAAGTACGCATGGAAGTTCCTTTCGCAAGAGTGCGTGGGGTCCTGTAGCCACCCTCGAATCGACGACCACACGCCGCAACCGGACGAGCGCACAGTGTGACTATCCGACCTCTTTCGGTACGGCGTCGCCGCTGGTCAGCGACCCTGTCGGACGCTCCGACCGCTCCGCCCCGTTCGGCGCAGCACCCAAGCGGGAGCGCAGCGCCCGGGCGGGAGCGCGGAGACGAGCCGGCCCGGACATTACGGCGACCGGGCGAGACCGTCGACACGAGGTGGGGATTTGAACGCTTCATCACGCTTGCCCGAAATAAGAGGTATTTCGGGATAGGGTGACGCGTCGTAAGTCAGCCGAACACTTGACGTTCCTCTCGAAAGGGCAACGCCAGTCATGCGTCACGCCCGGGGTCTTTCCACTGCGACACGCACGGGGCTCCGCCCGTCCGACGGCCTGTCCGACGGCTTGCCCGACGGCCCGTCAGGCCTGGACGCCCGCCCTTCGGGTCGACTCGCACGGTGATGGTCAACCGGTCCATCGGATCGTCGCGCAGCGCGACGCGGCGGGGTAGTTCACCGCGCGTCCTCCACGTCACCCAGCCGGTGGACGGCGGCGTCACCCGCGTCGTCACCGAGCTGGTGCGTGCGCAGCGCGCGGACGGTTTCGACGTCACGGTCGCGTGTCCCGACAGCGACTTCACCCGGACGCTGCGCGAACTCGGCGCGGACGTACGGCCCTGGCACGCCACCCGCGCGCCGGGGCGGTCGCTGCCCGATGAGGTGCGCCGGCTCGCACGCGTCGTCGACGAGGTCCGGCCCGAGGTGCTGCACGCGCACAGCGCCAAGGCCGGGCTCGCCGCCAGGCTGGCGGTCAGGGGGCGGATCCCGACGGTGTTCCAGCCGCACGCCTGGTCGTTCGAGGCGGTCGGCGGAGTCACGGCGGTGGCCGCCACGGCGTGGGAGCGGTGGGCGGCGCGATGGGCCGCCCGCGTGGTGTGCGTCAGCGAAGCGGAACGCGCGAGGGGCGTACGCGCCGGAGTGCACGCCCACTGGCGAGTGATCCCCAACGGTGTCGACCCGGAGCGTTTCCGCCCCGCCGCCGTGCAAGCCGATACCGCCGCACAAGCTGACACGGCCGCACAAGCCGATATCCCCGGCCAAACCGACACCGCCCCACAAGCCGACACCTCCAGCCAAACCGGCACCGCCACCGTCCGAACTGCCCTCGCCCCGCTCGCCGACCTCGACCCGGCCGCCCTGCTGGTGGTCTGCGTAGGACGGCTGTGTCGGCAGAAGGGGCAGGACGTGCTGCTCCAGGCGTGGCCCTCGGTGCTGCGGCGGGTGCCCGGCGCCCGGCTGATGCTCGTCGGGGACGGGCCGGAGGAGGAGTCGCTGCGGCACCGCGCGCCCGAGGGCGTGCTGTTCGCCGGTGCCGTCACCGACACCGTGCCCTGGTACCAGGCCGCCGACCTGGTGGTGCTGCCGTCCCGCTGGGAGGGCATGGCGCTGGCACCGCTGGAGGCGATGGCGTGCGGGCGGCCCGTGGTGGTCACGGACGTGGCCGGGGCACGCGAGAGTCTGCCGCCCGGTCACCGGACGCACTGTCTGGTACCCCCCGGCCGGCCGGGCCCGCTGGCCGACGCGCTCACCGGGGCGCTGCTCGATCCGCCGCTGCGCGAGTCTCTCGGCGACCAGGGGCGCCGCCATGTACTGACCACGCACGACGTGCGGCATTCCGCCGAGGCGGTCGCGGCCCTCTACCGCGAACTCCTCGACTCCGGGCGCACGGTGACCCAGGAACACATCGAGTGCAGGGAGTCCATCCGCTCGTGACCGTCAAACGCACCGTCTCCGCCCCCGCGGCCCAGCAGCCGGAACAGGGATTCCTGCCCGTCCCGGTCCTCCCCCCGCGCGAGGTTCGCGACGGCTTCGGGTTCCCCGCGAGGCAGCGGGCGCGGCGCACCCCGGGGCTGTCTCTGCTCGTCATGGACGTGACGGCCGCGCTCACCGCCGTTCCGACCCTCCCCCACCCCCTGCTGGCCGCACCGCTGCTGCTCGCCGTCCTCTGGCTGAACGCGCGGGCGGCGCTGTACCGCCCTGCCGCCGTGCCCGCCGTCCTGGACGAACTCCCCGCCGTCTGCGCCCGGATCGCGGTGAGCTGGTGCGCCGTCGCGGCACTTGTCGCGGCGCTCTCCCCGGCCCACGCCCTGTCCGTCCTTACGCTGCTGGCCGGCTGCGTCCTGCAGGCGGCGGCGAGCTGCGCCGGCCGCGGCGTGGTGCACTGGCGCCGCCGCCGGGACCTGGTCCGCAGCCCCGCGGCGGCTCTCGTCGTGGGCCCGGCAGCCACCGCCCAGCGCGTGGCCGCCGCCTTCCTGCGCCGCCCGGAGTGCGGCCTCAGACCGGTGGGCGTCCTCGCCGACGACATGACCGGCGGTGCCGGGCTGCCCGTGCTCAGCACCGACGAGGAGGTGCGGCGCGCCGTCGTCCAGAACGGTGTGCGGGCCGTGCTCCTCGTCGGACCCGCAGGTGAACACGGCCCGCTGGTACGGGAGTTGGCCGAGGCGGGCTGCGCGCTGTGGGAGGTCGACACGCACGTACCCTCGTACGACCGGGCCGGGAGCCCCGCGTACGAGGAGGCCGACCGCTCGGCTGACGACCTGTCAACCTGCCCCGCGGCCTGGCCCTGTGCCGCGAGCGAGCGGATCGCCGGCTTCTCCTGCCACCGCCTGGATACCGGCCGCCCTGCCGTGGGGCCCGCCAAGCGCATCCTCGACGTACTGGTCTCCGGGGTGCTGCTTCTGCTCGCTGCCCCGGTGCTGCTGGCCTGCGCGGTCGTGCTGCGGGTCAGCGAGGGGCCCGGGGTCGTCTTCCGCCAGGAGCGCGTCGGCAAGGACGGCCTGCCCTTCACGCTGCTGAAGTTCCGCAGCCATCGCCCGGCCGACGCGCACGAGGCCGCGACCCGCTGGAGTGTGTCGGGCGAGCGGGACATGAGCCGGTTCTGCCGCTTCCTGCGCCGGTCCTCGCTCGACGAACTCCCCCAGCTGTGGAACGTCTTCCGGGGCGACATGAGCCTGGTCGGGCCACGTCCGGAACGCCCCTACTTCGTCGCCACGTTCAGCCAGGCCCACCCCGGTTACGCCGCCCGCCACCGTATGCCGACCGGCATCACCGGGCTCGCCCAGATCCAGGGGTTGCGCGGCGACACCTCCATCGAGGACCGCGCCCGCTTCGACAACGCGTACATCGACGACTGGTCGCTGTGGCAGGACGTCTGCATCCTCCTGCGCACGGCCGCCGCGCTGGTGCGCCCGACGGGGAGCTGAACGCGGTGAGCCACGCATGCGCCCCGCCCGCCGCGCGCGGGCTGACTCCCGTCCTGCCCGTGGTCGCGGTGATCGCCCTGCTGACGCTGCCCGTCGCGTCGGGCGTCGAGGGCGGCGCCACACCCGTCGACGCCGCCTCCGGTGTGGTCGTCCTGGCCTGCGCGATCCGTCTGCTGCGGCAGCGACGGCGCCCCCTGTCCCGTACCGCCGCGGTGGTGCTGGGCCTGCCCGTGGCCGGGTTCGCGGTCGCGGCGGTGGGAGCCTCCGAACCGGGCACGGCGCTCACCGGCTTCGGGCGCGGTCTGCAGCTCTTCGTGCTCGTCCCGGCCGCCGTCCTGCTGCTCGTCCGCGACCGGCGCGACGTACGGCTGCTGGCCTGGTCGATGGTGGCACTCGCGGTGTGGCAGGGGGCCGTCGGCGTGCACCAGTACGCGACCGGGACCGGCGCCTCGTACCAGGGCCAGGAGATCCGGGCGGTCGGCACCTTCGGGGCCGGGGACGTCATGGGAATGGCGACCGTGGTGTCGTTCGGACTGGTGTGCGCGGTGGGCCTGGCGCTCGCGCCCCGGTCCGCAGGAAGACAGCAGGTATGGGCCGTGGTGTGCGCGCTGCTGCTCCTCGTACCGCTGGCCCTGTCCTTCAGCCGGGGCGCGTGGATCGCGACGGCCGTCGCCTGTGGGGCTCAGCTCGTGCTGGCGGGCCTGCGGCGGGCGGTGACGGCGGGCGCGGTCGTGGCCGCCGTCACCGTGGTCCTCGTGGGCGGGTTCGGCGTCGGCTCCACGCTGTTGCAGGAGCGGGTCAGCAGCATCGGCCAGGTCGGCGACGCGCCGGACCAGTCGGTCACCGACCGGTACACGATGTGGGCGGCGGCGGCCGGCATGTGGCGTGAGCGGCCCCTCACGGGCGTCGGTCTCAAGGGCTTCCCCGAGCACCGCGACAGCCATGCCTCGCTGGCGCTGTCCTCGGGCAGCGACATCGAGGGCGCGGGCGCCGAGTACCGAAAGCAGCCGCTGCTGTCGCCGCACAACATGTACCTGCTGGTGCTCAGCGAGCAGGGACTGACCGGGTTGCTGGCGCTGGCGGGAAGCTGGCTCGCGCTGCTGGTGCTGGGGCTGCGGAAGCTGGTCCGCGCCCGCGGAGCGCGGGACCCCGGCCTCGACTGCGGGCTCGTCGCCTGCGGGCTGCTGGTCTGGCACCTGGTCGACTTCGCGTACGCCGACATCGGCGGGCCCTCGTCCGTCCTCACCTCCGTCTGCCTCGGGTTGACGGCGTGGTGGGCGCTGGCCGGGCACGGACCGGCCGTCTCCAAGTCCTCCGAGGAGGCTGCTCCACGATGACCATCACCCCTCCGCGGGCCGAACACGCCCCGGCCATCCCGGCAGGTCCCCGCGCGGATGCCCCAGCAGGCTCCCCCACGGACCCCCCGGACCCCGGCGGCAAGACCACGTTCGTCTCGCGCGGCTTCCTCGCCAGGGCCGCGTTCGTCACCGTCGTGCTCTCCCTGGCCGGTGCCGTGCTGGGCCTCGGCCGGGACCAGGCGCTGGCGCACCTCTTCGGGGCCGGACGCGAGACGGACGCCTTCCTGGTCGCCTGGACCTTGCCGGAGTTCGCGGCGACGCTGCTGATCGAGGACGGGCTGGCCTTCGCGCTGGTACCGGCGTTCAGCGCGGTCGTGGCCCGCCGCGCCCACGGCGACACGGGCGACCCGGACGACCCGGTGCGCGCCCTGGTCCGCGGCACGCTGCCCCAGCTGGTGCTGGCGTTCTCCGTGGCGTCGGTGCTGCTCGTCTGGGGGGCGCCGTACCTGGTCCAGGTGCTGGCGCCGGGACTCCCGGATCCCCGGCTGGCGATCGACTGCACACGGCTGACCGGCACCTGCGTCCTGACCTTCGGCCTCGCCGGCTACTGCAGCGCGGTCCTGCGCGCGCACCGCCGGTTCGTGGCGCCCGCCGCCATCTACGTCGCCTACAACACCGCTGTCATCACGGCGATGTTCGTCTTCGGCGGACGCTGGGGCGTACGCGCGGCAGCGATCGGCGTCGCGGTGGGCGGGGCGCTCATGGTTGTCGCCCAACTTCCTTCCGTGGTACGTGAGTTGAGACGCCGAAAGGCAACGACGGCCCCCGAGGAAGCCGCGACGGACACGACGGACGCGCTGGACCCAGGCGATCCGGCGGCCAGCCGGCGCGCGATGAACCTCGCCCTCCTCCTCACAGTCCTGCTCTTCGCCCTGTGCCGCCAGTCCCAGGTCCTCATCGAGCGCTGCCTCGCCTCCACGCTCCCCGCCGGCGCCATCTCGCATCTCAACTACGCCCAGAAGGTGGCCCAGATGCCGATGGTGCTCGCCCTGATGCTGTGCACGGTCACCTTCCCCGTCGTCTCGCAGGCGCTGGCCGAGGGCGACACCGAGCGGGCCCGCGACCGTGTCGAGCGCGATCTGAGGGCGGTGTCGTGCGTCGTACTGCTCGGCACCGCCGCCGTCGTCGCATGTGCCCCGCAACTCGTCCACGTCCTGTTCCAGCGGGGCGCGTTCACCGCGCAGGACACCGCGGCCACAGCTGCTGTGATGCGCGTGTACGCCCTTGGCCTGCTCGGCCACGCACTGGTGGGCGCGCTCGTCCGGTCGTACTTCTCGGCGGGGCGGCCCACCTGGTACCCGGTGGCCGCGATGACCGCCGGTATCGTCGCCACCGCCTGCCTCGGCGCGTGGACGGTCGGCTCGTGGGGCGTGCTCGGCATCGCCGCGGCCAACGCGGCCGGCATCACCCTCACCGCCCTGATCCTGCTGCACGGCATGGGAACACGCGGCGTGCCGATCCGCACCCGGTCGCTGCTGGCCGCGATGGGCAGGCCACTGCGCGCCGCGGTGGCCGCCTGCGCGGTCGGCGCGTTCCTCGCGAGCCTCGTCGACTCCCCCGCCCTCGGGCTCACGGTCGGCGGCACGGCCGTGACCGTCCTCTTCCTCCTGCTCGCCGGGACGCCGGGCGGGCAGGGCCTCACACCCGCACTCCGCACCGTCACCCGGAGGCTTCCGCATGCCCGTTTCCGCTGACCGCGGCCCTTCCGCCGCGCCCCGACCCGACATGCCCGGGCACAGACCCGGTCCGCCCCCGTGGGTGGCGATGTACCACTCCGTGGACGACTGCTCCCACGACCCGTACCGCGTCACCGTCTCGCCCCGCCGCCTGGACCGGCAGCTCGGCTGGCTCCGCCGCCGGGGCCTGCGCGGCGTCGGTGTGCGTGAGCTCCTCGCCGCCCGCGCCCGGGGGGAGGGAATGGACCTAGTGGGGCTGACCTTCGACGACGGGTACGCCGACTTCGTCACGCACGCCCTGCCGCTGCTGCTCCGCCATGGCTGCGGCGCCACCGTGTTCGTGCTGCCGGGCAGGCTGGGCGGCGACAACGCCTGGGACCCGAGCGGCCCGCGCAAACCGCTGCTGTCGGCGGAGGGCATCCGGCAGGCCGCCGCCGAGGGCGTCGAGATCGGCTCGCACGGCCTCACGCACCTGGACCTGACCCGGGCCGACGACGCGCTGCTCCGGGCCGAGGTGAGGGACAGCAGAGCACTGCTCCACGACCTGACCGGTGCTCACGTCCACGGCTTCTGCTACCCGTACGGGAAGGCCGACCGCCGCGTCGTGGACGCCGTACGCGAAGCGGGCTACAGCTACGCCTGCGCCACCGACCCCGACGACCTGGCCTCCTCGCACGCCCTCCCCCGCGTCCACGTCGGCGAACAGGACAGAGCCTGGCGGCTGCGCCTCAAGCTCCGGCTGCGGCGCCGCCCCGTCGAAGGAGTGTGAGCACCGCGATGCCCGGGTTGAAGGCCCTGCACATCATCACCGGCCTCGGCGTCGGCGGCGCGGAGCAGCAACTCCGGCTGCTGCTGCGCCATCTGCCCGTCGACTGCGACGTCGTGACGCTCACCAACCCCGGCCCGGTGGCCGAAGGGCTGACGGCGGACGGCGTCCGCGTCGTCCACCTCGGCATGTCCGGCAACCGGGACCTGTCCGCCCTCCCCCGCCTGGTCCGCCTGATCCGCAACGGCGGCTACGACCTCGTACACACCCACCTCTACCGGGCCTGCGTGTACGGCAGGATCGCCGCACGCCTCGCGGGTGTCCGGGCCGTGGTGGCCACCGAACACTCCCTCGGCGGCACCCAGTTGGAGGGCCGCGCCCTGACCGCCGGTGTGCGCGCGCTGTACCTGGCCAGCGAGCAGCTGGGCCGGGCCACGGTCGCGGTCTCGCCCACGGTGGCCGCCCGGCTCAAGGGCTGGGGCGTGCCCGAGCCCCGCATCGAGGTCGTACCCAACGGCATCGACGTGGCCCGATTCCGCTTCGACCCGGCCGTCCGCGAACACACCCGCCGCCGGCTCGGGCTGCCGGAGGGCGCGTACGTCGTCGGCGGCATCGGCCGGCTGACCGCGGGCAAGCGGTTCGGCCTCCTGATCGACGCCCTCGCCCAACTCCCCCGCGACTACTGGCTGTTGCTCGTCGGCAGTGGCCCCGAGGAGAGCGCGCTGCGGCACGCCGCGCAGCGGGCCGGGGTGTCCGGCCGGGTGCTGTTCACGGGTGAACGGCCCTACGAGCCCGACGACCCCCGCGACCTGGATCTGCCCTCGCTGACCTCGGCGATGGATGTGCTCGCCTCGCCGAGCTCGGAGGAGTCCTTCGGTCTGGCCGTCGTGGAGGGCCTGGCGGCGGGGCTGCCGGTGCTGTACGCCTCCTGCCCGGCCGTCGAGGACCTCCCGTCGCGTCTCGCCGCCGGGGCGCACCGGGTGCGGGGCGGCGCGGACGCTTTCGCCCGCGCCCTGGCCGAGACCCGCGCCCCGACCGGGGCCGGACGGTCGCGCCCGACGGACCGCCGGCCCCCCGCCGCCGCTCGCCACTACTGCATCACGCGCACTGCCGCACGGCTCATGGACGTGTACACGGCCACCGTCACCTGCTCGTCCCCGTCACGCCCGTCACCCCTAGGAGTGACCCCCTGATGACCTCCAAGACCGAATCCCCGACCACCTCGGCGACCCCGGCGACCCCGCACCGCCGTCGGCGGGCGCTGCCGCCGTGGTCCCTGCTCGCGGCCGGCGTCCTCACCGGCGCCCTGGCCGGCGGCGCGTACGGCGTCCTCACGCCGCCCACCTACTCGGCCACGGCCTACGTCGTCGCCGTACCCACCGCGAAGTCGGACCCGCAGGCCGCGCTCGGCTTCGCCCAGGCGTACGGCCGGGTCGCCACCCAGCTCGCGGTGCTCGGGGACGCCCAGGTGTGGGCGGGCGTGCCGGTACGGACGCTGCGCGAGAGCGTGCGGTCGGCGACCTCGCCGGACGCACCGATGGTCGCCGTGACGGCCACGTCCGCGCGCCCCGATCTCGCCGCCGACATGGCCAACGCGGTCTCCCGCTCGATGACCCGGCACGCCAACACCACCAAGAAGGCCACGAACGTCGAGCTCCTGCGGTTCTCCCGGGCCGTGAAGCCCACCGAGCCGTCCTCGGCGTCCACGACACTGACCGGCCTGGTGGGCGCGAGCGCCGGCGGCCTGCTGGGCGGTCTCGCGCTGCTGGCCCGCCCACGGCCCGCGGCCCAGGGGCCCCGTACGGCCAGCGTGCCCGGCCCCGCCACGGCCGTCGACGCACAGGGACAGCTGTGAGCGGGGTACGACGCGCCGGAGTCGGCGCCCTGCGAGTCGAACTGGGCACCGAGGAGCGGGAGTTCACCGCCCTCGGCCCGGCCTGGGGACGGCTGTACCGCAGGTGTGGTGCGGCGACCCCGTTCCAGAGCCACGCCTGGCTGCACTCGTGGTGGACCTCGTACGGCACACCGGGCCGACTGCGGTTGGTGCTGGTGCGCGACGGCGATGAACACGGCGAACTCCGCGCGGTCGCACCGCTGATGAGGGCCGGGGGTCCGCTGCCCCGGCTCGTCCCGCTGGGCGGGGCGATCTCCGACTTCGGGGACGTGCTGCTCGACGACGAGCATGCCGACCGGGCGGCGGCCACGCTCGCCGAGGCGCTGTCCGGGGCCGCCCGCACCGCGCTGATCGACTTCAGAGAGGTACGGCCTGGCGGCGCGGCCGAGCGCGTGTACGAGCACTGGCGTGGACCGCGCCGCCGGGTGCCGGACTCGCTCTGCCTGGAACTGCCCGGCGTATCGATGGATGAGCTCACGGGCCGGCTGTCCGCGGAGAAGGTCCGGCAGGTGCGCGCCAAGCGCCGCAGGCTGGCCAAGCTGGGTGTGAAGCCCCTGGTCACGCCCTCCGAGGAGGTGGACGCGGCGATGCGGCGGCTCATCGCGCTGCACCGGCTGCAGTGGCAGGGCCGCGGGGTGACGCCGGAGCACCTCCACGAGCGGTTCGCCGACCACCTCGTGCGCTCGGTCGGCCCGTTGGTGCGTTCCGGCGACGCCGTAGTCACCGAGTTCCTGCTGGACGGCGAGGTGGTGGCCGTCGACCTGACCCTCCTGTCACCGCGTATGGCGGGCTGCTATCTGTACGGCGCCCATCCGCGGCTGCGCGAGCGGAAGGCGGACATCGCCGTGATGCTGCTGGACGCCTGTACCGGGTACGCCGCCGGTGGCCGAAGGACCCTCAACCTGCTGCGCGGTGACGAACCGTACAAGCATCGCTGGCACCCCGAGCCCGTCGTCAACCAGCGGCTGCTGCTGGCCCGGCGGAGCACCGCCCTCCTGATGTCGGCGGTCATCGGCGAGGTCGCCGCACGCAGCCGGGCCAGGGACCTCCTGCGCGACTGGAAGGAGCGGAAAGAACGGAGGGGCGGCAGGAGGTGAACCTCCCGCTGCCCCTCCGGGCCGGTCAGGTCACCACAGACGCGACCACCAGTCGAAGCGGACACAGAGCCTTCTGCCGGTCCAGTACTCCACCCAGTCACCCAGGTCCATCCACTCACACTCACGGCCGGGCAGAGGCACCGCCGGGGGCTCGGACGTCGGCAGTGGCACGGGCCAGACGGGGTTGGACAGCGCGGCCCGGTACACCTGGGCGGCCCGCGGGTTCCGCCGGCACTGCCACATACCGTGCGGGCAGTAGTCGGTGATCGTGTGGTACACCGGCTGCTGCGCGTCGATCCAGGCGAGCATGCGCCGCATGTACTCCGCGTTGTCGCCGTTGCGGAACAGCCCCCACTCCGGATACGAGATGGGCTTGCCGTGCGCCTTCGCGAAGTCCACGTGATGCTGCAGCCCGTACGGCTCAGTCACCTGCCCGTCGAAGGACATCCCTCGCGGCTGGTCGTACGTGTCCATACCGATGATGTCGACCGTACTGTCCCCGGGATAGCACTCCGTCCACGGAATGGCGTCGAGCCCGCGACTAGGCGTGAAGTCGAACCGGAACTGCTGCCCCGTCACCGACCGCATGACCGTGACGATCCTGTTCCAGTACGTCTTCCAGGCCTCCGGGTCCGGCCCGCACCGATGGGTGTACGTCGAGCCGTTCATCTCCCAGCCGAGCACGACAATGGTGTCGGGCACCTTCAACTCGACCAGCCGCTCGGCCAGACGGCGGTAGTGCGCGTCGAACTCACCGGCCGCGCCCCGCTGCAGGAGAGCACGGACCTCGGCATCGGGCACGCCCTCCTCGTTGCGCTCCAGCATGGGCACGTTGAGCACGAGCATCCGGTCCTGACTGCCCCGGCGCCAGGCCGCCCAGGCGTCGAGGAAGGAGGGGTCGCCCTCGATGTTGCTCCAGCGGTCGCCCGGCAAATACGTGTGCCCCACGCGCACTTGAGCCCCGTTCAGCCACTGGCTGAAGCGGGCCATACGGGCCACGCCCCGGGGGCCGTAGTGGAGGTAGGCGCCGAAGGCGGGTCGGGGGGCGGGCTGTACGAGCGGTGCGAGGGGTGCGAGGGGTGCGAGGGGTGCGATGGAGGCCGTCGCGGAAGGCACTGCCGGTACGGGCGCCAGCGGGACGGGCGCCGACTGTGAGGATGCTGACGGTGCAGGCGTCGTCGGCACGGGTACCGTCGGCGCAGGTGGCCGGGCGACCTCTTCGGTCTCGGTGGCGCCCGCGGTGTGTCCCAGCCCCGGTACCAAGGCGGCCGAAGCGAGAAAACCGGCCGCGAGGTATACGGGCCATCTTTTCCGGCGGCGTTGCTGAGTGGCCATGACTGCCCCTTTCTCCGCTGATCGGCAGCAGCCGTATCGCGCGCACTGCCACCCGTTTATCCGAATACACTCCGGTGATCAGTCATATGTATGCCCGCACTATCAACCCACTTCTCCGCCTTTGCCCACCCTGACCACCCGCACGAGTGAGACATGGCCGAGGAAAATCAAGCGAATGCGCCGTGCCCCCTCCGTTCCACCACGGAATAGGGAGGCCGAAAACGCACTCGGGTGCCGGACGTAACACGTCCGGCACCCGGAGCAGAGCACTGCAACTACCGACGGGACGCGGCCCGGGCTCGTCGGTACACGATGACGCCACCCGCAAGCAGCAGCACGGCACCCGAGGCCGCGATCACCTCCGCGCCGACGCCCGTGTCGGCGAGGGACGGCTTCTCCGACGGCCGGTCGTGCGACGGCTTCACCGACGGCTTGTCCGAGTCGTCGCCGTAGCCGCCCTCGTCGTCGTAACCACCTTCGTGGTCGTGGCCGTTGTCGTCGCCATGACCTTCCGGCGAGTCCGAATCGTCGCCGTGGCCGGCGTCGTCGCCATGGCCGGCGTCGTCCTTGGCGCTGTCATCCTCGCCGTAGCCGCTGTCGCCTCCGTCACTGGCATCCTTGCCATGGTCGGCGTCGTCCTTGGCATCGGCATCCTCGCCGTAACCGGTGTCGTCGCCATGGCCGTTGTCGCCCTCGGCATCGGCATGCTCACCACGGTGGGCGTCGTGCTCAGCACTGGCATCCTCGCCACGGCCGGCATCGTCCTTGGCATCGACCTCCTCCTCATGGTCAGCGTCGTGCTTGGCACCGGCATCCTCGCCGTAGCCGCTCTCGCCCTCGGCATTGGCATCCTCGCCATGGTCGCTGTCGTGCTTGGCATCAGCGTCTTCGCCATGGTCGACATCGTCCTTGGCACTGGCGTCCTCGCCATGGCTGGCGTCGTGCTTGGCATGGGCGTCCTCGCCGTAACCGGTGTCGTCTCCATGGCCGTTGTCGCCCTCGGCGCTGGCGTCCTCGCCATGGCTGGCGTCGTCCTCGGCATCGGCCTCCTCGCCATGGACGGTGTCACCCTCGGGATGGCCCTCCTCGCCATGGACGGTGTCACCCTCGGGATGGCCCTCCTCGCCATGGTCGGCGTCACCCTCGGGAGCAGCCTCCTCACCATGGACGGCGTCGCCCTCCGGAGCAGCCTCCTCGCCGTAGCCGGTGTCATCGCCGTAACCGCTCTCGGCATCGGCATGCTCACCATGGCCGGCGTCAGCCTTGGCATCGTCCTCCTCGCCATGGCCGCTGTCGCCCTCGGGATGGTGCTCCTCGCCGTGGACGGCGTCACCTTCGGGATGGTCCTCCTCGCCATGGTCGGCGTCACCCTCGGGATGGTCCTCCTCGCCATGGTCGGCGTCACCCTCGGGTGCGGCCTCCTCACCGTGGTGGACGGCGTCACCCTCGGGAGCGGCCTCCTCGCCGTAACCGGTGTCGTCGCCGTAACCGTTCTCGCCCTCGGCATCGGCATGCTCACCATGGCCGGCGTCGCCCTTGGCATCAGCCTCCTCGCCATGGCTGGCGTCGCCCTCGGTATCGGCCTCCTCGCCGTAACCGCTGTCGTCGCCGTAACCGCCGGTCTCCTGGTCCTCGCCGGGCTCGGAAACCTGAGGGGCGCTGGACGATCCGCCCGCGTTCTGGCCGCTGACGCTGGCGCTGGCGGACACCTCGGAGTGCGAATCGGCGAATGCCGTGATCCCGTACATGGGCAGAATGCTTGTCGCGGCAGCCGCCACGAACATTGCCCTGCTCAGCTTCTTTCGCAATCTCGTTGTCTTCCTGTGCGAAGAAATGGGGAAAATCCGGTCCCGGGCCCGAGGAGACAGTCCTCAGGCCGGCCCGCGCCACAGGCCGGAATCGAGCGGGAGCGCGCGACAAGTCGCAACGCGGCATCGAAGCCAGTCAGAACGATCCCTGCAGGATGTATCCGTGTCCTGCACGAGTGGCGGGAGGACTGGATCTCCCGCGTCAGCGCTTCCTCCTCTTCTTTCGACTGTGTCCCGAGACGGCTTCCCGCCTCCCGTAATTTCGCCTCAGCTTGATCTTCTGGCTGGTCCAGCGATGGGACCCGGTGAAGTGCCAGTACCGACAGTCCGAGCATCGGTAGATACGGTCGGGGATTTTCTCCAGCAACGGCTGCTTGACCAGCCAGACCCTCGCCTCGGATTCAGTGCGGAACGATGCTTTCCCGCTCTCCGGACAACGCGGCAAGATGATCGTATCACTCATATTCTCTCCGAAACGGGATCCGACTCGCATTCGACGTGCAGAGAATGACGGGTCGATACTGCATCGGCGGTAATTCCTCCGCCAAGCAGGTGACATCCTTACGGACTAGCATCCATCCATTTTCATCCGAACGGCCCCGTATGGCGACTGATACGAATTACGCCGATCGGAAGATATTCGGGTCGAACGGTGGTTCACTGAACCGCCGATCACAGAAAAGAGTCAGCGGCCACCTGGAGAGATGGCCGCTGACTGCCTGTATGGGGGGGTTGACTCCGCGCGCGCACGGAGGGGAGATCCGGTACGGAATCGCCTCAATCAGCGGCGCGGAGCGGCCACCGTACAGAAGTTGCCGACGTTCGTAATGCTGTCTCCGAGGACACTGACCGACGGGGCGATTGTGACCACGGAAGAGCGGAATGCCTGCTCACATTCCACAAGCTGCGCGTCCTGGGCGGTCACGTCGGGCTGGTCGCCAGAATCGCCGGCCTGTGCGGTCCCGGCGCCCGTCAGGCCGATGCTGCCGACGACGGCAGTGACCAGCACGACCTTCTTGAACCTGCGCATACATGTCTCCAGATGTTTGACTCACGGCCATTACGAAACGTCATGGCCTCAACTACGCAGAAAGGGGAGGTCGAGCTATTCCTATCCCGACCTCCCCTAGCGCGAGTCGTTGGTTCTCTGCCCCGTGACCCCGAACAGACAGATCGATCAGGGTGTAAGGCACGGCGAGGACCGGGGAGCGGGTCTCGCACTGGAGGTACGAGACCCAGCTCTTCACGGCATCCTGAATCAGTCGCCGATCACCGTGCAGAAGTTGCCCTGCGCCACCTCCGTGTCGCCGATGAGGTCTCCACCACCGGTGCCGATCAGGGTGCCCTCTCCCCCCTCGAACGTCTGGTCGCACTTCACGTTCTGCAGGTTGTCGATGTAAACGCCGTGCGGGTACGGGTCGTCGTAGCCGC
>NZ_VTHJ01000072.1 GCF_008386495.1 Streptomyces tailanensis
GGGGCTGTGTCGATGTGCGGCTCCGCCGCGTGGGCGCGACAAGCCCCCACCCACCCGCACCCGCCAACACACCGACTGAACCGAAGCTCTTTCGCGGGGGTCGAAGGGGCGCAGCCCCTCCGCGGGGGCGAGGAAAAACCCCGGCGGGATCAGGCCGCAGCCATCACCAGGTCCATCAACGCCGCCCGAGCCCGGGCCACACGGGACCGCACCGTACCGATGGGGCACCCGGTCAACCCCGCGGCGTCCTCGTACGACAACCCCACCACCTGTGTAAGAACAAACGCCTCCCGCCGCTCATCGGGCAACGCCTCCAACAGATCGGCCAACGCGATCCCGTCATCGAACCCGGGCAACCCCCGCGGCTGCGCCCGCTCCACGGCCACCCTCCAGTCCGCCACATCGGACACCCGAGGCCGAGCCGCCGCGTACCGAAAGCTGTCGATCACCGCCCGCCGCGCGATGGACAGCAGCCACGTACGAGCGGAGCACCGCCCCTCGAACCGATGCAGACTGCCGAGCGCCCGCAGAAACGTGTCCTGGGCGAGGTCGTCGACGACCTGCGGATCGGCGCAGAGATGGGCGACGAACCGCTGGACGTCACGGTGCAGCGCACCGACGAACCGCTCGACGGCCTCGGGATCGCCACCGCGCGCGGCGAGAGCCCAGGCGGTGATGGACTCATCGCTCGACGCGGCAGCAGACGGCGACGATGACGTAGTAAGGGTGATCACCTGGTGTCCTTCTCGGGTCATCCGGGGAGCCGAACCACCGACACGGCTCGCGGGCACACGTCGGAGGTCCGGTGAGGAAAGGCGGCCGTACGGCAGCGGCGCCCGTGTGGGCGGCGTACGTACGACCGGAGCCGAAGGCGCGCGCACGGTCGCGTGGCGGCCTCGGTTTCACCGGCTGTCGTCAGATGACAGCGGTCCCGGCGGGCGGACCCCGAGAGGTGATCGCATGGACGAGGAGCAACCGTCGCGGCGAACGGTCGGAACGACCGCGGCGTACCCGCGGCCGTGGCCGCTCAGGCGGCAGCGGCAGCGCGAGCGGCAGCCGCAGCGGCGCGGCAAGCCACCCGGCCACGGCCCGCAACAGATTGAAGGCGGCCCGCTCCCCGTACGCCAGCCACAGGCCGCACAACAGCGCGGCCAGCAGATGAGCGGCGAGCATGCCGGACGAAGGTGCGAACGAGGACGCGAACGAGCCGTCCAGGAGGTACCCGGTGTGGTCCACATGACCCATGTGATCCGTCGGACCCATGGACACCGTGTGATTCATGTGGGCGGAGCCCATGTCCACGGCGTCCACGCCTGTGGAAGACGGCTGCGCCAGTGAGAAGCCCGTGTGGAGGGCCGTCTGGGCGGCGACCACGACGGCGACGATCAGCGGGAGTCCGCGTTCACGACCGGCCAGGCACCAGCCCACGGCACCGGTCGCGGCGACCCCGGCCGCCATCGCCCACCAGGGGACGGAACTGCCCGACATCAGCACGTGGCCCAGGGAGGCGAGCAGCACGCAGACGGCCGCGAACATCGCGGCCCGCACCGTGCGTAAGCACCACCCTGCGGTCATGGCGCCCCATCCTCGCATCCGGACACCGGTCGTCATCCCGTCCCCCTTGAGTACGGATGTCCACCCGCCGTCGCACTCACACAAGCAACTGTGATCCGGATCACGCAGGAACCGGCCATGCCGTGAGGCAGTCTTCTGCTTCGTGGGGAGCCCTTCGCAGCAAAGCAGCAGCCAGACAGGCCTGGCCCGGCAGCGCACATCAGCCGATTCCGGAGCGGCTGATTCCGCCGCGCACATGGTCGTGTGCGGGGACGACGGGCTGGCGCATCGGCTCGCCGCCGAACTGCGCACCGTGTACGGGGAGCAGGTGACCCTCGTCGTACCGCCCACCGCACGGATCGCACCGCGCCCGGTGGTGGGGCGAGCCCGGGCCGCCGCGCTCCTCGACCTCGTGTCCGCGGCGGTCAACCGGGCCGCCGGCAACGGCGATTCAGCGACCACCGACCGAACCACCCCGCGAGCCGACCGAACCAACGAACTACCTCTCCTGGAGGCGGCCGAAGCCACCGAAGCCGTGCTCGCCGAGGCCTGGGTGGAGCGGGCCGCCGCGCTGGCGCTCGTGTATGACGACGACGAGACGAACATCCGTGCCGCCCTCACCGCCCGCCGCCTCAACCCCCGCCTGCGGCTGGTCCTCCGGCTCTACAACCGCCGATTGGGCCAGCACATCGAGGAACTCCTCGACCAGGCCTCGGCGTTGGCGACGGGCGGCGGCGCCGCCCACGGCGGGGTCGACGGCGGAGTCGACGGCTTGGGCGCCTCGACGACCGTCCTCTCCGACGCCGACACCGCCGCGCCCGCGCTGGCCGCCACCGCCGTCGTCGGGACCACCAAGGTCGTCCACGCGGACGGGCTGATGCTGCGGGCGGTGGAACGGCCGCCGGGCCGGGCCGGTCAGGAGCCGGGCCTGTGCACCCTCGCGCTGCTGTCGGCGACCACCAACGACCCGGCCGGGGCCGACGGTTCCGAGAGCAGCGGGGAGCGCGGGCCCCAACTCCTGCCCGACGAACGGCAGGTGGCCGAGGCCGCCGGGCGCGGCACCGTCGTACTGGACACCGTGCGGTACACGGGCCCCGCGCTGCCGCAGGGCCGGGCCGCAGGCAGGTCGCTGGGGGTGTTCGGGTCGTTCGGGTCACTCTTCTCGCGCCGGCTGCGCTTGTCGCTCGCGGGGCTGGTGGCGTGTGTGTTCGGGCTGGCCGTCGCTCAGATGGTGGTCACCGGGCAACATCCGCTGCGGGCGACGTATGTGACGCTCCTCGACCTCTTCGCGATCAACGACCCGGCGACCGAGGGCAGCGACTCACGCCAGATCCTCCAACTCCTCTCCGGGCTGATGGGATTGTTGCTGCTGCCGGTCCTGCTGGCCGCGGTCCTCGAAGCGCTGGGCACCTTCCGCAGCGGTTCGGCCCTGCGGAAGCCGCCGCGCGGGCTGTCCGGGCACGTCGTCCTCCTCGGCCTCGGCAAGATCGGCACCCGGGTCCTCGCCCGGCTGCGGGACCTCCACATTCCCGTCGTGTGCGTCGAGGCCGACCCCGACGCCCGCGGGCTCGCGGAGGCCCGGCGGCTACGGGTGCCGGTGGTGCTCGGGGACGTCACGCAGGAGGGTGTACTCGAGGCCGCCAAGATCCACCGGGCGAACGCGCTGCTCGCCGTCACCAGCGCCGACACCACGAACCTGGAGGCGGGGCTGTACGCGCGTTCCGTACGCCCCGATCTACGGGTCGTCCTCCGCCTCTACGACGACGACTTCGCCACCGCCGTGTATCGCACCCTCCGTGCCGCGCATCCGCACGCCCTCACCCGGAGCCGCAGCGTCACGCATCTCGCCGCGCCCGCGTTCGCCGGGGCGATGATGGGTCGGCAGATTCTGGGGGCGATTCCGGTCGAGCGGCGGGTGCTGCTTTTTGCGGCGGTGGAGGTTCGGGGGCACCCTCGGCTTGAGGGGCGGACGGTGGCGGAGGCGTTTCGGGCGGGGGTGTGGCGGGTGCTGGCCCTGGATGACCGAGGCGCAGGTACGGCGCCGGGCCTGATCTGGGACCTGCCGCCCACGTACGTGCTCCGCGCCGAGGACCGTGTCGTCCTGGCCGCCACCCGGCGCGGCCTGGCGGAGCTGCTGGGGCGCCGGGTCCGGGACGGTGCGGGCCGGTAATCCCCACCAGGGTTTTCGCCCCCGCCGCCCCTACCCATTCCCATCCCGCAGGGCCGTGCTTTCAGGGGCGCGGGGAACTGCGCGAGCAACCCAACACAACCCGCACCCGCCATACAACCCGCACCCCCCGAGCTCCCAGGCGAAGCGGGGTCGAAGGGGCGCAGCCCCTGGATGGGGGAACCTCCCGCTCGAGCGAAGCCGAGAGTGGGGGAGGGACGGGTAGGGGCGGCGGGGGCGAGAAACTCCCCAGGTCACCCCACCCCGCACACGTCCCACGCGGGAAACGGATCATCCCCCACCGCAACGATCTCGCCCTCGCCCATCAGACACCCCGCCAACGCCGACCGCAGCGCATCCGCCCGCAACCCCGTCCCGATGAACACGAGTTCCTGCGCGTACGGCGCCTCCCCGTCCCGCGCCGCCGTCGGCTCGAAGCGCGCGACGGACCCCGCCTGAGACCAGAGCCCGACGACCAGCGGCCGGCTGCCCAGGGTGAAGAAGCCCTTCGAGCGGAGGACCTGCCCGAACTCCCCGCTGTCCAGCCCCTCCGTCACGAAGGTCCACAACCGCCCCGGGTGGAAGGGGACTTCGGACCGGAAGACCGTCGACGAGATGCCGTACTCCTCGGTCTCGGGCACATGATCCCCGTTGAGCTCCCGCACCCACCCCGGCGCCTGCTGGGCCCGTTCGAGGTCGAACCGCCCCGTGCCGAGCACCTCCGCGACCCGCACCCGCCCCCGGCTGACCGGGACGATCCGTGCGGCGGGGTTGAGCCGGGCGAGCGTCGCGGCGAGCCGCTCGGCGGTGGCCGTGTCGACGAGGTCGAGCTTGTTCAGCACGATCACGTCGGCGAACTCGATCTGGTCCATCAGCAGATCGCTGACGGTGCGTTCGTCGTCCTCGTACTGGTCGAGCCCGCGTGCGACGAGCTCGTCGCCGCCCGCCAGCTCGGGCAGGAAGTTCACGGCGTCGACGACCGTCACCATGGTGTCGAGCCGGGCGAGGTCCCCGAGCATGGCCCCGTCGTCGCGCGCGAAGGCGAACGTGGCGGCGACGGGCATGGGTTCCGAAATTCCGGAGCTCTCGATCAACAGGTAGTCGAAACGGCCCTCCCGCGCCAGCCGGTCCACCTCCTCCAGCAGATCGTCGCGCAGGGTGCAGCAGATACAGCCGTTGGTCATCTCGACCAGCCGCTCCTCGGTGCGCGACAGCGCCGCCTCGCCGCCGCGCACGAGGGCGGCGTCGATGTTGATCTCGCTCATGTCGTTGACGATGACGGCCACCCGCAGCCCCTCGCGGTTGGCGAGGACATGGTTGAGCAGGGTGGTCTTGCCCGCGCCGAGGAAGCCGGAGAGGACGGTGACGGGCAGCCGGTCCCGGACCATGGTCACGGTGTCAGCCCTCGGGGTGGATCAGCCCGCGCTCGTACGCCTTCAGCAGCCGCTGCGGTACGAGGTACGTGGCGCCGTCGACCGTGTACGGCACCAGCTGCGGCGTGCTCGCCTTCCACTGGGCGCGACGGTGACGGGTGTTGCTGCGGGACATCTTCCGCTTGGGTACGGCCATGGGGTCGGTCCTCCTCGGGCTCGGGTCGGGATCGACACGCTACATGAAAATGGATCCCATTATGAAAAGGGGGGCGTGAGGTGGATGAGCAGTTGCTCCCCCGTCGCCGTATGAAAGGGGAGGCCGACGAGGAACGGCCCCGCACCACTGCACTGCCGTAACCCGACGGAGGTACCGTCCCCCGTGGCCATATCCCAGGAAGCCGGATCCAAGGAAGCCGTATCCAAGGAAGCCGTATCCGAGGAAGCCGAACCGCACAGCCGGCACCTCAACTCGCCTCTCCTGCTGACGATGCTGCTGGTGCTGGCCGTCGCCGCGCAGGGCCCGATCCGCAGTGTGCTGGCCGCGCCCGTGACGCAGAGCTGGATGACGGTGTTCGTGGCGGTGGTCGTACAGGCGCTGCCGTTCCTCGTGCTCGGGGTGCTGCTGTCGGCGGTGATCGCGGTGTTCGTGCCGGCGTCGTTCTTCGCGCGGGCGCTGCCGAAACGGCCCGCGCTCGCGGTGCCGGCGGCGGGGATGGCCGGGGTGGTGCTGCCGGGGTGCGAGTGTGCGTCGGTGCCGGTGGCGGGCGCCTTGGTGAGGCGAGGGGTCACCCCCGCGGCGGCGCTCGCCTTCCTCCTTTCCGCCCCCGCGATCAACCCGATCGTGCTGACCGCGACCGCCGTCGCCTTCCCGGGGAACCCCGAGATGGTGCTCGCCCGGTTCGTGGCGAGCCTGCTGGTGGCGTGCGCGATGGGCTGGCTGTGGCAACGGCTGGGCCGGGGCGAGTGGATGCGCCCACCGGAGCGCCCGTCCTACGAGGGCCAGAGCAAAGGCGCGGCGTTCTGGGGCTCGGTGCGGCACGACGTGATGCACGCGGGAGGCTTCCTCGTCGTCGGCGCGATGGCGGCGGCCACGCTCAAGGCGGTGGTCCCGGCGAGCTGGCTGAACGCCGCCGCCGACAACTGGATCGTCGCCATCCTCGCCCTCGCCGTCCTGGCCGTGCTGCTCTCCATCTGCTCCGAGGCGGACGCGTTCGTGGCGGCCTCGCTGACCCAGTTCTCCCTGACCTCCCGGCTGACCTTCCTGGTCGTCGGCCCGATGATCGACCTGAAACTCTTCGCCATGCAGACCGCCACCTTCGGCCGCGCCTTCGCCCTCCGCTTCGCGCCCGCCACCTTCGCCCTCGCGATCCTGGTGTCGGCCCTCGTCGGGACGGTGTTCCTGTGAACCGCCAGGCCCAGACCGTCGTCCTCTTCCTCACCGGCGGCGGCCTCCTGCACGCCGGCTTCACCGACCTGTACCTCCGTTACGTCAAGGCCGGTCTGCGCCCGCTGCTGATCGGCGCGGGCGTGGTGCTGATAGCGGCCGCGACAGCCACGGTCTGGTACGGCCGCAAGCAGAGCGAGAACCGGGACCCACAGGACTCCCAGAAGGCCCATACACACCGCGAACCCCGGGTCTCCTGGCTCCTCGTCCTCCCGCTCCTCGCCCTGGTCCTGGTCGCCCCGCCCGCCGCCGGCTCCTACACCGCCATGCGCACCGGCACCGCCCTCCAGGAACAGCCCTGGGGTTACCCCGAGTTGCCCGCCGACGGTCCCCTCCGCCTCAGCGTCGCCGACTACGCCGGGCGCGCCGTCTACGACAAGGGCCGCGCCCTCGCCGACCGCGAACTCAAGGTCACCGGCTTCCTCGCCCTCGGCGGCGACGGCACCCCGTACTTGGTCCGCATGGCCCTCAACTGCTGTGCAGCGGATGCCCAGCCCGTCAAGGTCGCCCTCTCCGGCGACCTCCCCGCCGTTCTCCAGCCGGACACCTGGATCGAGGTGACCGGCACGTACACCCCGAAGCAGGCCAAGGACCCCGTCAACGGCACCGCCATCCCCTTCCTCGACGTCACCGCGACCAAGCCGGTCAAGGCACCGCAGGACCCGTACGACGAGGCCTGGAACGGCTGACGGTCCACCTCTGGATAGCTGATGGACCGTCAGTTATGGTCACCGGCAACGCCGTAGCGACGCCGTACGTGATCCTCATCCGAAGGGTGGACGCCATGCAGACACCGTCCCCGAGCCCGCAGCCGCCGCCCGGTGCTCCCCGCTGGGTCGCGATGTTCCACGAGCCCTCGTCGGACTCCTGGCGGGTGGGCGCTCAGTCGCCCCACCGCATCCCCGTGCAGTACGCGGTGGGGGAGATGACCCAGACCCTCCGGGCGCGCGGCGACGACCCGGTGGTCGCGCTGTGGGGTCCGAAGGACGGCGGGTGGGAGCGGCACGGGGCACCGGCAGCCGCGCCGCAACCGACGTCCGAAACCCCCGGCGCGCCCGCCAAGGAAACCGGCAAGCTCGCGGAGCGGATGACCGACCGGCGGCAGCAGGTACTCATGGCGGGGCTGAGCAAGGCGGGTGTCTACGACCTCTCGCCGGACGACTCGGCGGCCGTGGCGGCGCTGGTGGACCGGCTCGACGAGACGACCGTCCGCCGGATCGCGCACTGGCTCACCGTGGCCGGAGGCGCCGGAGGCGGTCGTTAGGCGCGCACGCGAACGCCCGGTCGCTGGCGACGGGGGATGCACCAGCGACCGGGCTATGGCCAAGGCTAACAAGCTCGCTGGTCCGACGGGAGCCGACTGTTCGATTGTGTTGAGAAGTTGTGATCGGGATCACTCGCCGAGGCGCCCGGCGCCGGACCCGGCGCCCACCCGGCCTCACTCCTCGCACGGCGGCTCGTACGACAGTCGCGGCAGGTACTCGTTCCACTTCTCCGGGGTCAGAACGCCCCGCGTGGTCGCGCAGATGTGCCGGACCGCCTCGTCCACGTCCAGGTTCCACAGCCGTACGGTGTCGGCGCCGCTGGAGACGCCGAGTATGTGGCCCCGGGGGCTGAAGGAGAGGAAGTTGCCGGTTCTGGCGTTGGGGCTCATGGACTGGCCGATGGGGGAGGCGTCGGCGGGGTCGGCGACGTTCCACAGCCGTACGGTGTTGTCGTTGCCGCCGCTGGCCAGGGTCCGGCCGTCCTCGCTGTACGACAGCGAAACGATCGCCTCGGTGTGGCCGGTGAGCGGCGAGCCCAGCAGGGTCGCCTCGCGGGGGTCGTCGACGTCCCAGAGCCGGACCTTGTCGTCGTCGCCCGCGCTGGCCAGCGTCTTCCCGTCCGGGCTGTAGGCGAGGTCGCTGACGGAGCCGTGGTGGTCGAAGAGGGGGTCGCCGAGGCGGGTGGCGCGGGCCGGGGCGGCCACGTTCCACAGGCGGACGGTGCCGTCGGCGCTGCCGCTGGCGAGCGTGCGGCCGTCGGGGCTGAAGACGAGGGCGAGGATGTAGCCCTTGTGGCCGGTGAGCCGCTTGGCGAACGGGACGGGGCGGGACGGGTCGGTGACGCTCCACAGCTGGACGGTGTGGTCGTCGTAGACGGTGGCCAGCGTGCGGCCGTCCGGGCTGTAGGCCAGCGCGTCGGTGTAGCGGGTGCGCAGTGCGACGGGCTGCCTGTGGCGGACCGGTTGGGTGGGGTCGCTGACGTCCCACAGGTGCAGCGCCCGGTTGCTGGCCACGATGGCGAGGGTGCGGCCGTCGGGGGAGAACTCCAGGGCGCGATTGCCGTCGTCCGCCTCCATGAACGGTTCGCTCAGCGCCACGGGGCGGCGGCCGGGCTCCGCCACGTTCCACAGCCGGACCCGGCCGTTCTGCCCGGCCGTGGCGAGCACCCTCCCGTCCGGGCGGAACGCTCCGTTCTGGCCGACCATGTCCGACGTCGGCACCGCCCACAGCCGGACCTTGCCGTCCCCGCTCCCGGTCGCGAGGGTCCGGCCGTCCGGGCTGAACGCCAGCGCGAACATCTCGCCGCTCGCCCCGGCGAGCGGCTCGCCCACCTTCGACGCGTACGACGGATCCGCCACGTTCCACAGACTCGCCGTACTGTCCGCGCTCGCCGCGGCCAGCATCCTCCCGTCCGGACTGAACGCCACCGACCACACGGGCCCGGTGTGCCCGGTCAGCGGCGCCCCGAGTGCGGACGCCCGCCCCGGATCGGCCACGTCCCACAGCCGTACGGTGTTGTCCGAACTGCCGCTCGCGAGCGTACGGCCGTCGGGGCTGAACGCCAGCGAGTGCACGGTGGCCGTGTGCCCCTTCAGCACCCGGCCGAGCGGCACCGGACGACGCGGGTCCGCCGTGTTCCACAGCCGGACCACGTTGTCGTCGCCACCGGTGGCCATGGTCCGCCCGTCGGGGCTGAACGCCACGGCCCGTACGGGCGCGGTGTGGCCGGTGAGCGGCGCCCCGAGCGCGGACGCCCGCCGCGGATCGGCCACGTCCCACAGCCGTACGGTCGTGTCCTCGCCGACCGAGGCCAGCGTCCTGCCGTCCGGGCTGAAGGCGAGGAGGTAGATCGTTCCGTTGTCGCCGGTCAGGGGCGCGCCGATCGGCTTCGGGGCGGCCGGATCGCGTACGTCCCACAGGCGGATCGTGCCGTCGTCGCCGGCGCTGGCGAGGGCGCTGCCGTCGGGGCTGAAGACGGCGGTGCTCACCCAGTTGGTGTGGCCGGTGAGGGGCTTGCCGAGGGCTTTGGGACGGGACCGGTCGGCGACGTTCCACAGGCGTACGGTCCGGTCGTAGCTGGCGGTGGCCAGCGTGCGGCCGTCCGGGCTGAAGCTCGTGAGGTAGACGGCGCCGCCGTGGCCGAGGAGCGGGGTGGCCAGGGGCGCGTTGACGATCGAGATCAGCCGGTTGTTCGTGCCCTCGTCGTCCGGGCGCAGACCGTGGGCCACCAGGTCGAGCTGGGCGGACAGCGACGGATCCGTGTACTGGACGCGGTCGGCCTCGGCGACCACCTGCTCGAACACCGCGTCGTTGCGCTGCTGCCACGCCACCACCGCCGAGCCGACGGCCAGGATCGCGAGGACGACCAGGGCCGACACGGCGCTCCGGCGAAGCCGGACCGTGCGCTTGCGCAGCCTCACCGAGGCCGCCAGGAACTCCATCGCGCTACGGGTCAGCAGGGTGTCACCGGCGGTACTCGCCCAGCTTTGGGCCTGTTCGAGACGCGAACCCCGGTACAGCAGCGAGGCGTCGCGCTCGGAGTCCTCCCAGGACCGGCCGTCCTCCTCAAGCCGCTGGCGCAGCAGATGGTCGCCCCGGCCCTCGTCGATCCAGCCGCGCAGCCGGGGCCAGGCGTGCAGCAGCGCCTCGTGGGTGATCTCCACGGTCTCCGCGTCGAGTGTCAGCAGCCGGGCGCGGACCAGCGCCTCCAGTGACTCCTGCGTCTTGTCCGGGTCCGCTGCCCCGTCCGCCAGCTGACGGCGCGTCCCCCGCCGCCGCGTGGCCTGCGTGTCCTCGCCCAGCCGGACCAGACGCAGCAGCAGCAACCGGGCCGCCGTACGGCCCGCCGGATCAAGCGCCGACCACGCCTGTTCGGCGGTCGCCGCCACCGCCCCCTGGATACCGCCCGCCGCCCGGTACCCGGCCAGCGTCAGCCGCCCCGCCTTCCGCCGCTGCCAGGTCACGAGCAGGGCGTGCGACAGCAACGGCAGCGCGCCGGCGTCGTGCGCCCCACGCGGCCCGTCCGCGCTCACCTCCCGCACGATCAGCTCCGCAAGGCCCGGCTCCAGCTCCAGCCCCACGGCCTTCGCCGGGCCCGTCACCGCTTCCCGCAGCTCGGCGGTGGTCAGCGGCCCGAGCACCATGTGCCGGTGCTGCAACGCGTCGGCCAGCTCCGGATACCCGAGGCACTGCTCGTAGAAGTCGGCCCGCACCCCGAGCACGACGAGCGCCGGCGCCGGTTCACCGCCGCGGCCGGGCGTGCACGCGGCGCTGAGCAACTGGATGAACGTACGGCGATCGGCCTCGTCGGAGGAGAGAGTGAAGGCCTCCTCGAACTGGTCGACGATGAGGACGGGGCGGGTGGGGGTGCGGGTTTCGCCTGGGGCAGGCGAACTGTTGGGGGAGGGCGTCTCGCGGTGTGCCCACGTCGCGACCGCCTCCCGTACTGCGTCGGCGAACACCGGGGTGCCGGGCTCATACGCGGCGGACACGACAGTCCCGAGCCCGGGTATGTGACGGGTCAGCTCCCCGAGCGGATCGGCTCCCGGCACGAGTTGGAGCACCTCGCCGCCCTCGCCCGCTCCGCCGACGGCCTCGCCCAGCGCGCCCTCCCGCACCGCGGGCACCAGCCCGGCGTTCAACAGGGACGATTTCCCGGCCCCGGACGCGCCCACGAGCATGACCAGCCCGCCCGTTCGCGCCGCCGAGCGCAGCTGGGCGACGAGGGCGTCCGTACTGCGCTCCCGCCCGAAGAACCAGCGGGCGTCCTGCTGCCGGTACGAGGCGAGGCCCCGGTAGGGGCAGACACCGCCGGGGACGGGCGGGCCCTCGACGGTGGGGCGCTGCTCCTCCTCCGATGTGGCGGCCGTCGCCGGGCGCTCGCCGGCCGGGTCGGCCACGGCCCGCTCCCACAACCGCTGCCACTGGGCCATGTCGTACAGGCCCTTGGACACGGGGGCGGGCCGCAGGCGCCGGGCCTCGGGTATCAGGACCTGCAGTACGGCGGCCAGCGCGGCGAACTGCGCGGGCACGTTCCTCGCCCGCCGCCAGTCGCTGATCCGCTGCACGGACACCCGCACGGGCCGCCCGCGTTCGTCGACCCGCTGTAGCCGTACGACGGATTCGGACACGCTTTTGAGGGGAGGATTGCCCGCTTCCTTGTAGAGCAGCGCGAGACGTTCCGCGAAGGCTGTACGCGCGCCTGAGTCGTGACTCAAGGCTTCCTCCCCTTGCTTCCCCCACTACCTGGACTACCTGGACATCCGGACCGGAAAACTCACTTTATATGGCTGACCTGCGACGAAGCCGTCCGGCTGGTTCCGGACCTTCCTCGCCGTGATCCCCGGCTGGCAGGATCATGGCCAACCACCGCGACGACCTGGTGTCCCGCGCAGGCCACCGGCCCAGCGCCGGAGCGCTCCTTCATGACGCCATACGTTTTCGGTCACCCTCAGCCACCTTCAGCGACGAAGCCCTCCGCGCCCACCTCAGCCCCTCGATCCCTGTCCCCTGACAAGGATCGACATCCCCGCACCGTCCGGCACCGGTCCCCACGTGGGGAGGGACCGGTGCCGGACGTGTGAGACCGATGAGTTCGCACCGCGCCGCCGGTCCTAGAAGACTGGAACCAGTACAGGAACAGGAGCCACTGCCCAGGAGGCGATCATGTTCGGTACGACGAAGGCGTTCAGCGGCTTCTCGGTGGACGACATCGACGCGGCCAGGAAGTTCTACGGCGAGACACTCGGACTCCGCGTGTCCGAGCAGAACGGCATGCTGACCCTGCACATCGCGGGCGGCCGAGACATCCTGGTCTACCCCAAGGCCGACCACACCCCGGCCACGTACACGATCCTCAACTTCCCCGTGGACGACATCGAGAAGGCGGTCGACGAACTCGCCGGCAGGGGCGTCCGCTTCGAGCGCTACGACCACCTCAAGGCGGACGAGAAGGGCATCTTCCGCGGCGGCGGCCCCCCTGATCGCATGGTTCACCGACCCCGCCGGAAACGTGCTCTCCGTCCTCCAGGAACCGTCGTAACGACCGCGAGGTGGCCGGGCGCACCCCCGTGGAACCCGGCCACCCGCCGGAGGAACACTCTGGTGTGAGCAACCCCCGGAGAACGTACACCTTAGTTGCGGTCGATCGTCAACTAGAGTTGTTCGGAAGCCACCGCTTTCCGCGCTCATCACGCACCAGAGTGGACGCAGCGACGATCAGGACAAGGACGTACCGGACGTGACAGAGGCCGACGTGACAGAGGGCGACGTGACTGAAGGCGACGAGCCACGCACCTTCGCGCAACTGCTGGACTACCTGTTCAAGGAGGTCCACCCGGAAAGTCGCGGGCCCTACACGTACGCCGAGGTCGCCGAGGGCATCCGGGAGGCTTCGGGAGGCCAGGGCAAGGGGCTCACCGCGAGCGCGATCCAGCAACTGCGCACCGGCGCCAAGAAGAACCCCACGATGCACACCATCAAGGCGCTCGCCGACTTCTTCGGCGTACCCGCCGGGTACTTCGTCGACGAGGAGGCCGCCCACCGCACCCGCGCGGAGATCGCCGTCCTCGCCGCCATGCGAGACCGGAACGTCCGCACCGTCGCCCTGCGCGCCAACGGCCTGAGCACGGAGACCCTGCAGATGGTGACGGCGGTGATCGAGCAGGCCCGGATCCTGGAGGGCCTCCCGGGCGGAACACAGCCGAACACCCTCAACCTGGATGACTAGCGGTACCTGACAGCACGCGGTTTCCGGCCATTCGGTCAGAGAGCAGGGATTCTCTTTGACCGCTCTGGCCATTCGCCTAAGCTTTCGAGTGATCCGGTGCCGGGGATTCCGGATCACAGACCGGACATGGACCTTGGGCGGACATGGACCTTGGGCGGCTTCGCCGCGAGTGCGAAGAGCGCGTGGACGCGCTGCGGCTCCCCCACCGTTTCAACACCCGGGACCTGTGCGACGCCGTGGCGGAGATGCGCGGCCGTCCGATCATCCTCCGCCCCCTGAACACGCTCGGCGCGATCGACGCCCCGTGCGGAATCCGCCTGGAGACACCCGACGCCGACCTCCTCTTCTACGAGGAGGGCACGTCCGCCCTGCATCAGAACCACATACTCGCGCACGAGGTCAGCCACATCATCTGCGACCACCCCGGCAGCCTGGAGCTGGACGCCGACGCCCTGCGCGCCATCGGCTTCAGCCCCACCCTCGTCCAGCGGATGAACGGACGCACGAGCTACTCCACGGACGACGAGCGCGAGGCCGAGATGATGGCCACCGTCATCCGGCAGCACATCTACCGCGGACGTGAACTTCCCCCCAGCGAGCCCGAGAAGGGCGCCGAACGCTGGGAGGCCTTGTTCGCCAAATCGACCAAGTCCAAGTCGACGTTCGCCAAATCCACCAAGAAGGGCCGCCGGCTCCGATGATCGACCTCTTGTTCGCGGGCGTGGCCATCGTGCTTCTCCTCGCCGCCGGCTACTGGGTTCGCGGGCGGGGCGGCCACCGGCCGACCGGCACCTGGGCCATGGCCGCGCTGCTGGTGTCCTTCGCCCTGGCCTTCGCCTCGTACGTGTCGTTCGTGGAAGCCGCCGCCGAAAGCGTCGTCCCCGGCGTCGGCCGTCTCCTCAGCAACTCGTTCACGCTGGCCGCCGCGACCTCCGTCCTGGCGTTCATGCTCCAGCTCAACCTGGAGCCCGACCAGGCCGGACGAAGCATCCGGGTACGGGTGCTCTTCCTCACGATCTCCGTCACCGGCATGACGGCACTGTTCGCCGCCGGCCAGCTCAACGACGACTCGCCCCAGCTGTACGCGCTCTACGTGCTGATCTACATCACGTATCTCGGTGTCACCGCGAAGGATTTCGGTCAGCAGACCTGGAAACAGGCCAAGCACTCACGGCGCAGGAGCCAGCGCGTCGGACTGCGCATCACCGCCGCCGGCTGCCTCTTCGCCCTGCTGTACGCCGCGTACAAGGTGTTCGGCCTGGTGTCCATCGGGCTCGAACTGAACCTCCTTCCGCACGGCGTCCGCTGCTCGACGCCCATCAGCCCCGTCCGCTGCGTCTTCAGCGTGACGGCGCCGGCCCTGGCCGTACTCCTCATCACGCTGGGGCTGACGCTCCCGGCGGTGGCCTGGCCGTTCAGTCAGTTCCTGCGCCGCCGATGGGAGTCGCGGTCCTACGCCGCGCTCGCCCCCCTGTGGGCGGACATCACCGGCGCGACACCGGAAGTGGTCCTGACCGTGGCGGGCGCCGCGCGAGGTGCGGACGGCGACGCGGACGACCCCGACTTCCTCCTCCACCGCCGGGTCATCGAGATCAACGACGGCGGGCTCGCCCTCCGCCCCCACCGTTCCCCACGAGTCCAGGAGAACGCCGAACGGGCTGTTGCCGCACGCGGCCTGACCGACACCCCGGAAGGGGACGCGATCGTGGAGGCCGCGATCCTGCGGGCCGCCGTACACGCGAAGAAGACCGGCAGCGAACCGCGGCCGGACGCCGCACTGCCGGCCCCCGGAGCCGCCTCCCGGGCGGGCAATCTCCGCGCCGAGACCGAGTGGCTGCTCCTCGTCGCCCACGCCTACGCACAGGACGAGATCGCACGCACCGCAACCGACGACGCCACCGACGAACTGGCACCCTCCGGAACGGACCCCCAAGCGTGACCGACCCGCTGCAGGACCCGCGCTTCTTCGCCGACCCCTACCCGACCTACGCCCGGCTGCGCGACGCCGCCCCGGTGCGGAAGGTGCCCACGGGTTCCGGAGGCCGCTACAGCTACCTGGTCACGGGCTACGCGGAGGCCCGGGCGGCGTTCACCGATCCCCGCCTCTCGAAGAACACCGCACGCTTCTTCGCGGACCGTCCCTCACCGCGCGATCTCCACCCGGCGGTCTCCCAGAACATGCTCGCCACCGACCCCCCACAGCACACACGACTACGGTCCCTGGTGACGAAGGCGTTCACCACCGGCGCCGTCGCCCGCCTGCGCCCCTGTATCGCCGCCCTGGTCGACGAGTTGCTCGACGCCTGGCCGGACCACGGCCCGGTGGACCTCGTCGAAACCCTCGCGGTACCCCTCCCAGTCACCGTCATCTGCGAGATGCTGGGCGTACCCGAATCCGACCGCCCGCTCGTGCGCACCTGGTCCAGCGACCTGTTCGCCGCCGGAGCCCCCGCCCGGATCGACGCCGCCTCCCACGCCATCGCCCACTACATGACCGACCTGGTCGCCGCCACCCGCAAGTCCCCCGGCGAGACCCTGCTCGACGACCTCATTGCCGCCCGAGACGGCCAGGACGGCCAGGACCGCCTGACGGAGGAAGAACTCGTCTCACTCGCCGTCCTCCTCCTGGTGGCGGGCCACGAGACGACGACCAACTTCATCGGCAACGCGGCCCTGGCACTTCTCCAACGCCCGGAGTCATTGGCCCAGTTGAGGTCAGAACCCCACCTCCTCGAAAACGCCTTGGACGAACTACTGCGCTTCGACTCCCCCGTAGGCATCGCAACATTCCGCTACACCACCGACCCGCTCACCCTCGGCGCCACCGAGATCCCCGCAGGCGCCCCGGTACTCATCGCCCCCGGCGCCGCCAACCGCGACCCCCACCGCTTCCCCGCCCCCGACCGACTCGACCTCTCTCGCGCCGCCACCGGCCACCTGGCCTTCGGCCACGGCATCCACCGCTGCCTGGGAGCCCCCCTGGCCCGAGCCGAAGCCGAACTCGCCCTCCGCTCCCTCATCACCCGCTTCCCCAACGCCCGCCTGGCAGTCCCCGCCGAGAAACTGACCTGGCGCCACACCCGCCTGATGCGCGGCCTCACGGCCCTGCCGCTCGTCGTGTGCCGTCGGTGAGACGCCAGTAACGACGGTGGTCGCCGGCGCGCCAGGTCTCGGGGGCGGCGAGCGCCTGGTTGGTGGACCGCGTCACCCTCCGACATCACCAAGTCGACCACGGTGTCGGAGACCTTGCGGATGTGGCTGTAGTCGGACGTGGTGTCGTCCGCGATGGTGCCCGCGACCCACTCCTTGCCGAAGATCGCGGCCTGGCCCTCCTGCTTCGCGCCCTGGTCGGGGTTCCGCGAGGAAGCGGTCCGCGTCATCGTCATGCCGAAGAACGACGCATCGGTCTCCGACAGCTCACACAGAATCCTTGGCGCAGCGGCACTGGCCAGCGAGCTCAGATCACCGTCGAGGGTGCGTGCTTGCTCAGGTTCGGCATGAGCAAGCGCCTCATGCTTGGCCTGACCGGGCAGTCGGAGGCAGCCCTCGACGCCCGGCTCGCGATGTGCCCCACGTCTCCGGTGCGCGTGCTCAACGGCCTCCCGCGCACGCGCGCGGCTACTCTCCGGTAGCGGCTCCCACAGGAGCCGGATTCCCAAGTGGTTCCCAAAACGGGGCCGCACAGCAGGTCAGGCCCGGTGCTGATCCCTCAGCACCGGGCCTGACCTGGTATTGCTCTGTTGCTAACGGTGGGTTACGCCGCCAGCAGTGCGAGAGTGGCGCAGCGTCAGTGGATGACGTCGAAGACGTTCTTCTGCAGGCCGTTGGCGTATGCCTCGTGCTCGACGAGCTTCAGCTTCTGGGTGTCCTTGTCCGTGTCGCTGAACAGCCGCTTGCCCGCGCCGAGCAGCAACGGGAAGACGAGCAGGTGGTAGCGGTCGATCAGACCGGCGTCGGAGAGGTTCCGATTCAGGGTGGCACTGCCGTGAACGATGATCGGTCCTCCCTCGGTCTTCTTCAGCGCGGCCACTTCGTCGAGAGAGCGCAGGACCGTGGTCTCCCCCCAGTTCGACACCAGGGCGTCCTCGCCGAGGCTGGTGGAGACGACGTACTTCGGCATGTCCTTGTACTCGGCAAATTCCTCCATGCCGGGCCAGACCGGGCTGAACGCCTCATAGCTGACCCGGCCCATCATCATCGCCGTGGCCTCCTGCTGCTCCCGGCCCTTGATCTCGAACGCCTCCGGGATGAACTCGATGTCCTTGAAGGTCCAGCCGGAGTTCCGGTAGCCGGGCTCGCCGCCCGGGGCCTCCACGACACCGTCGAGCGAGACGAAAGCAGTGCTGATCAACGTACGCATCTCTAGATCTCCTGGATAGCTGTTGCTGGTTCCCGCTTCAACCTTGTGGTTACGGGAGTACTGACTCTGGTGTGCGCAGAAACTAATCGGCCGTAGCGCGGGCATAGCGCATCAGGACCACCTGGGAGTCGAAGGTCCTCGCTTCGATCAGCCGCACGTTGACGCGTTCTTTCGCCGGCTGGAAGGCGGGCCGTCCGCCCCTGAGCACCGTCGGGTGGACGGTGATCTGGTACTCGTCGATCAGGCCGTGTTCCGTGAGGTGCGCGGCGAGTTCGGAACCGCCGAACATCAGCATGTCGGTACCGGACTCCTTGAGGGCGGTGAGCTCCTCGACGACGTTCTCGCCGATGACCCGCGTGTTCCAGTCGGCCTTCTGCAGGGTCCTGGAGACCACGATTTTGGGGTGCCGGCGCCAGATCGGGGCGAAGGCCAGGTCGTGGGGGTCGGTGGAGATCACCTCGGCCCGCGGCCAGTAGCCGGACATCCCGTCCCACACCTTGCGGCCGTAGAGGAAGGCGTCGCAATCGGCTGTCAGGCTCCGGGCGTAGGCGGAGAGTTCGGCGTCCATGACCGGCCAGTCGAACTCGCCGTTCGGTCCCTCGATGAAGCCGTCGAGCGACTGCGCCACGAAGTGCGTGATCTTTCCCATGAGTTGTCTCCTTGGAGTGGGTGCTGTGGGGGCCGGGGTCGGCCTGGTTTTCGTCGTGCGAGCTGGTGGGAGGACCCGGCCGCCAGACTCCATGCCGGTAGTGCAGGTGGAGCACGCCCGACGACGACCTCGTCGCAGAACCAGGCGCTCGACTTCGGCCTCGACCGCGCCCTGGACGGCCTCGGGGTGCCCATCGCCCAGCGGTCCGCCTGACCGGGTCGGTCACAGGTTGGCGGTCAGTGATGCACGGACTCGTCGGTCCGCAGGTTCCGTGGGACCTGCTCCTCGCGGCCCGGTTCGACGACCAGGAACTGGCCCATCATGCCGTCGTCCTCGTGGCGCAGGACATGGCAGTGGTACATGTACGGCACCCTTTCGTCGGTGAGGGTGTCGAATCGGATCGCCACCCTGATGGTTCCGTCGCGCGGTGGGAAGACGGTGTCCTTGGGGCCGCGCATCTGCGGGGGCGGCTGTTCGCCGTTCACCTCAAGGACGTTGAAGGTCGCACCGTGCACGTGGAAGGCGTGGACCAGACCGTCGCCGCGCTTGATCTCCCAGATCTCCGTGGCACCGGCGGGTATCACCTCGTCGACGCGGTTCATGTCCATTGAACGGCCGTTGATCCGTGTGCCGATGAGCTCGAACGTCCGGATCCTGGGGCTGTCCGGCACCTTGATGGCGGGCGGGGCCCCGGTGAAGCGGGTGGGCAGTGGCGGCGATGGCTTGAGCGTTCTGGCGGCGCGCAGCGCGATGATGTCGAAGGTGTCGTCTCCTCCGGAGAACCGCCTCGTGGGAAAGCCGGCCCCGAGATCGGGCCGGAAGCTGCGCAGCACCGCCTCGTCACCCGGCTTGAACGCCAAGACGATCTCGGCCCGTTCGCCGGGGGCGAGAGGCAGCCGCTTCAGCTCCTGGGGGCGGGGAAGCAGCCCGTTCTCGGTCGCGACCAGGTGGAAGGACCGGCCATCCGGGAACCCCAGTTCGTAGACGCGGGCATTGGAGCCGTTGAGCAGCCGGAAGCGCACGCGCTCGGTGGTCACGGCAAATTGGGGGTCGTAGGTGCCGTTGACCAGGATGGTGTCGCCCAGCACGCCGAGGTTGTCCGCGGCGGCGATGTCCTCGCTGAAGGTCGTCTCGGTGAAGTCGAGTGAGCCGTCGTCGTGGAAGTTCTTGTCCTGGATGATCAGCGGTACGTCGTCGACGCCGTACTCGTGGGGCAGCCCCGACCCTGCCGTGTGCTCGTCGTCCACGATGATCAGCCCGGCCACGCCGCGGTAGACGTGCGCGCCGGTGGAGCCATGCGGATGCGGGTGGTACCAGAGCGTCGCGGCCGGCTGGTGCACGGTCCAGCGCGGGCGCCAGGTCTCGCCGGGCGGGATCATCTGGTGCGGCCCACCGTCCATGGAGGCTGGGAGGTGCATGCCGTGCCAGTGCAGGGTGGTGGGTTGCGGCAGGTCGTTGCGTACGGCGATATCGACCGCGTCTCCGTCGCGGACGCGCAGGGTGGGGGCGAGGTAGCTGCCGTTCGCGCCCCAGGTCTCGGTCTTCTTGCCGGGCAGGAGTCCGGTCTGTCCGGCTGCCAGCGTCAGCTCGTACCACCGGCGTCCCCCGGCCGAGGCGCGCGGGGCGAGCAGCTCCGGGATCCTCAGCGAAGTACGGAAGCCGAGGGTGCCGACGTTGCTGCGGTCACGGCCGGTGTAGACGACGAGCCAGTTGGTCCCCCAGCTTGCCCCGGCGGCCATGGCTGTGCAGCCGAGGGTGAGGAAGGTCCGGCGCCGTAAGGAGCGCTTACCGGTGGGACGCGTACGGGTAAAGGGTATGCGGGCAGCACGAAATCGCGGCATGGCGGGCTCCTGAGGTGAGGGCAGGGGATTGCGGGCGTTGACGTGTGGAGCGGGCGGTGTTCCTCCGTCAGTCCAGGAGGCCCGCGTGGTGGGCGAGGATGGCGGCCTGGACGCGGTTGCTGAGGGCGAGCTTGGTGAGGATGCGGCTGACGTGTGTCTTCACGGTCGCCTCGCTCATGTGCAGCGTGGCGGCGATGTCGGTGTTGGACAGACCGCCGCCCAGGGCCACGAGGACTTCGCGTTCCTTTCCTGTGAGCGCTGTCAGCCGCCGCAGGGCTTCGGTCCTGCGCTGCTCGGCTCCTGTCGCGTGCCTGTCGTCGTCCCGCGTGAAGTGGTGCAGGAGCCGCCGGGTCACCTTGGGTGAGAGCATCGCGTCGCCGCGTGCCGCGCTGTGTACGGCGGTGATCATCTCGCCGGCAGACGCGTCCTTGAGTAGGAACCCGACCGCTCCGTGGCGCAGCGCGGTGCGTACGTACTCGTCCAGGTCGAAGGTGGTGAGCACGACGACGCGCGGAGGCCGCGGTGACTGCGCGAGCTGCTGTGTGGCCGTCAGGCCGTCGGCGCGGGGCATCCGGATGTCCATCAGGACGACGTCGGGGCGGAGCGCTCCGGCCATGGTCACCGCCGCGTGACCGTCGGCCGCTTCGCCGACCACGGTGATGTCGGGGGCGGACTCCATGATGGTGCGCAGCATGGAGCGGACCATCCATTCGTCGTCCACGATCAGTACGCGGGTCGGTTCGGCGATGGGGTCGGGAAGGGCATCGGGACCAGGCCCGGGGCTGCTCGTCACGCGCCCGCCGCCTTCAGAGGGATCTCAGCGGTGATCTCGAACCCGCCGTCCGGTGTGGGCCGGGCGTCCAGTTCACCGCCGACGAGCCGGATCCGTTCGCCGATGCCGAGCAGGCCGTGACCGCCGCTCGGCAGGCCGGGGCCACCAGGGACTGCGGAGCGCCCGTTGGCCACCGAAAGCCGAAGGAGGCGCGAGGTGTGCCGGATCCGGATACGGGTCTCGGCATCACCCGCGTGTTTGTGCACGTTGGTCAGGGCCTCCTGCACGACGCGGTAGACCGCGTGGTCGATCAGGGCGGGCAGTTGGGGAGCGGCGGGTGCCTCGGCGCCTGACTCGTCGACCAGTTCCAGGGCGACCGGCATGCCGGTGCTGCGGGACTCGGCCACCAGGTCCTCCAGATCGGCAAGGCCGGGCTGGGGAGCCAGGGGCGCCGCGGCGTCGGCGCGCAGTACCTCCACGAGCGACCGGAGTTCGGTCAGGGCCTCGCGTCCGATGATGCCGATCTGCCGGCCGATGGTGCGGGCGTTGTCGCCCTTGGCCACTTCCAGCGCGGTGGCATGCAGAACGATCAGGGAGACCCGGTGGGTGACGACGTCGTGCATGTCCCGGGCGATCTGGGCGCGTTCGTCGCTGCGCGCCTGCAGGACGCGCTGGTGCTGCTCGCGTTCGGCACGTTCGGCCCGCTCGCGCAGGCGGGCGAGCAGCTCCCTGCGGGTGCCGATGTACAGGCCGAGCAGCGCGGGAGCGACGCAGATTCCCAGGCTCAGAGGGCCGGCGGCATCCGCGCCGCCCAGCTGCCAGATGGGTACGGCGACCACCGCGAGCGCGGCCAGCGTGCCGGCCGACGTCCTGCGCCACGACGTGGTCCGCTCGGCCAGCGTGTACTGCGCGAACAGCACGGCGATCCAGGTGGACAGCACCACGAAGGCGCCAAGGGCGGCGAGGAGGAACAGCTCCGGCCGACGGCGCCGCCGCCAGGCCGCCGCACCGACAAGGAGACCCACCGGGACGGCCACCCACAGCGACGGCCGCATATCGAAGTAGGCGTATGTGGCCGAGTGCCCGTCCTGGGAAGCCGTGCTCACGGCGACAGCGAGTGCGAGCGCCGCGTCGATCACCGGACGACGGCGTTCCCAGAGGTCCGCGTACCGGATACCCGATCTCATGCGGTCGAGGCTAACCACGCCGCCACTCGTGGGGCGTCCATCATTAGTTGTACGTGGCTGCAGGCAGCCGCCATCCTTCGGCTGATCTGCGGGCGGCCAAGTAACGAAGATCGGCCGATGTCCGTCCGCCTCGCCGTGGCGAGGGTGGCTCCATGCCTACGAAAACGGAGCCCGCCCCCTCGGCCGAGCCTGCCGCTGCCGCCGATCCCGACACCGCGCATGCGTCCGTCCGGCGGATGTGGCAGTTCGTCTTCGCCGCCTTCTGCCTCGTCGTCGCGGCGGTCCTGCAGTTACGAGAGAACGTCGCCTTCCCCGCCGTACAGCAGGCCGGAGTGATCGGCTACCTGCTGGCCGCGCCACTGGTGGCCACCTGCGCCTGGGCCCTGGACCGGCCGAAGCGAGGGGCACGCGCCCGCAGGACCCTGATCGTCTTCCACCTCGTCTTCATCCCGTTCCAATTCCTGTTCAGCTTCGGCAACTTCGAGCCGCTGGCCGGGATGGTCCTCTCCACCGTGTTGCTGGTCCTGATGAAACCGCGCTTCCCGCAGCTGAAGCGCCGGACGCGCAAGGTGTGGCTGATGCTGCACATCGGCATCAGCGTCAGCTGGCTCGGCCTGAGCCTGGCCATGACCGTCATGGCTGTCGCCGGACTCACCGCCGACAGCCATGCGGTGCGGCACGGCGCGTACGAACTCATGCACCTCTTCGACCTGACCGTCGTCATCCCGAGCATGGCGCTGGCCGTCACCTCCGGCGTGGTGCTCGGCCTCGGGACGCCGTGGGGTGTGGTCAAGCACTGGTGGGTCCTGCTCAAGCTCGCCATCTCGCTGAGCCTGCCGACCTTCGCGGCCTTCGTGGAGAGCAAGTGGATCAGGGACCTGCTGAAGCTGACCGAGGAGCCGTCCGCCGACCCCGGCGGCACCGGCCTCGCGCTTGTCATCTGCCTGGCTGCGTACACGCTGCTGCTGTGGACCGCGGTCTTCCTCTCCGTCTTCAAGCCCGGTGGCAGGACCCGCTGGGGCCGGCGCAAGGCCGACCGGGCTCGGGCGGACCGCGCTGACGCGCGCACCCCGCAGACGCCGGTCACCGTCGCCGACGTACGCCAGGTCGCCGACGGCGTCATCACCCTGCAGCTGCGGCGGACGGGCGGCGGTGAGCTTCCGGCCTGGCAGCCCGGAGCACACATCGACCTCGTCCTGCCCTCCGGAACGGTGCGTCAGTACTCCCTCTACGGCGACTGCGACGACCCGGCCGTCCACCGCATCGCGGTGCTGCGCGAGCCGGGCGGCCGCGGCGGCTCCGCCGAGGTGCACACGCTGCGACCCGGCGCGCGGCTCACCGTGCGCGGCCCCCGCAACAACTTCCCGCTCGCCGATGAGGCCCCCGCCCACCTCTTCATCGCCGGCGGCATCGGGATCACCCCGTTCCTCCCGATGATCCGCCGCCTGGACGCCGAGTGCGCCGACTGGCGGCTGCTCTACCGGGGCCGGTCACGGAAGGCGATGGCCTTCGCCGACGACCTCGTACGCTGCTATCCGGACCGCGTCGTGGTGGAGGCGTCGGACACCCATCCGCGCCCCGACCTCGCCGGACTCCTGCGGGGCACACCGCCGGGCCTGGCGGTGTACTGCTGCGGCCCTCAATCGATGCTGGACGCGGTCATGTCGGCCATGCACACGGCCTGCCCGCACGGGCGGCTCCACATCGAGCGCTTCGCTGCGGGCGACCGCTCCGGTGCGGGCCCCGACCTGCCCTTCGAAGCCGAGCTCCGCCGCAGCGGCCAGGTCGTCCAAGTCCCGGCGGACCGCAGCCTGCTGTCGGCCATCCGGGACGCGACGTCGGCGCTGGACGCCTCCTGCGAGGACGGCGTCTGCGGAAGCTGCGCGACGCGTGTGCTCGGCGGAACACCGGACCATTGCGACGACGTGCTCCAGCCCCACGAGCGAGGTCGTCGGGATGTCATCTACCCGTGCGTCTCCCGAGCCCATGGCACCCGTATCGCACTCGACCTCTGAACCCGTCGGCGAAACCCTGCCCCGCCACGATGCTCTTCGCTGCTTCATCCGCAGGCAGTGGCCGACTACTCCGGCGGGCCTCAGCTGCCCTACCTTCGGCATCCGCGACACGAGCCGAGGGCACATCAGCCCCGATACGTGGGAGCTGCTCTGGGACCTGGGGCATCCGACTTGGCTCCCAAACGGCCCCACAAACCACTCAGGGACCCGACCCGCGATGCGGATCAGGTCCCTGACCTGGATCACCGTGTCCTTGTGCAGCAGGGCGCCCAGCTCGCGTTCGGTCCAGAAGCGTCGCCCCAGGTACGCCTCGGTAAGCAGCGTCACACCGGCTCGCGCTCGGGTAAGTCCGTCATCCATCTGACGGGAAAGACTCTTCCCGGGGCGGATGGCCACCTCGTCGAACCAGACTGTGATGCCGAGGGATTCAAGCTCGCTACGCAGCTGTTCGGCTACATCGGCTCCGTCGACACGTGCGTAACTGAGGAAGACGTCGTACTCGCGCTCGTCCTGCTCGGCGACGGCGCTCTGCACCCGGTCGACAAGGTGCTGCTCTTCCACCGTAAACGAGACCGACGTGCCGCTGCTCTGCCTGAGCTTGGCGAGCTGCTGACGGTTGTGTCGTTCGGCCGTGCGGTTGTAGTCCGTCACAGCCTTCTTGACCTGACTCTCGAACTTGCGCTGGGCCCTCTTGGCGTCCTGCTCTGCTTTGCGCTGGGCGCTTCTGAGCTGCTGGCGCATGGAGCTCGCGCTGATCCTCTTGACCACTGGTCCTCCGGAAACCACTGAAGCGTCCGCCTCCTCATGAGGCTCCGGTGGACCACGCTAGATGATGGGTCTGACAGTGGAACCAAACGCCAAAGATGCTTCCATTGCGGTCCTTGCAGCGGGTCGCAGTCGCGATCGGTGATGAGAGAGTCCGGTCTGCGGTGGGCCGTCCGACCCGGCCGCGGACCGGTGGGATCGCGTCGAGCACAGGGAGCAGCTGAGCGAAGTCGCTACGGTTGCCGGCGGTCAGCAGGGCCGCAGCTCTCCTTGTCCGCTGGGGTGTTCCGCCGGTCAGCGTACTGACGCGGGGGTGGCGGAGCGGGCAGTGACGTGTTGTGCGTCCGGCGGCATGCCGTAGCCCTCCGCTGGTAGAGGCGTTAGACGCAGCGGAGGGGACGCCAGCCTGGTGCGGTCTGGCAGCGTCTCGTGGGGCAGGGGGGTGCTCGCCGGTAGCGGGCGGGGGTCAGCGTTGCTTCTCCCCGAGGGCTGCGCGCAGCCAGTCCAGAGAACCGGTCGCCAGGACCGCGTCGGCGAGTTCGTTGGCCGATTTCGTGGTGAGTCGGCCGCGGCTGTTGTCGATCCAACGCTGGGCGTGCTCGTAGCCCTGGGCCTTGTACTCGACGCCCTGGATCATGCACTCCAGTTTGTCGGCGTCCCGGGCGCAGATGGCCTCCTGGGACTCCTTGGCCTCGTACTCGGCGACGAGTTCGCGCACTGCGGAGGCCAGGACCTCGGGCATGCCCGCGACCTGGTCGTCGGTGACCGCGCGCGGGCCCGCCTGAGGCGCGTACTTCTTGCCCAGGTGGTTCACGTCCCCGGTGCGCGTCTCCTGCGAGTCGTGCCACACCGCCAGGTAGGCGGCCCGCGCGGGGTCGGCGCCTTCGAGCTTCGCGATGATCGTCGCGAGGAGGGCGGTGCGCCAGGAGTGCTCCGCGACTGACTCCGGATCGCGTACGCCGGCCATCCACCAGCCGGTGCGCTTGGTCTGCTTCAGCGTCCCCGCCTCGTACAGAAAACGCGCTACCGCGGACAGGTCTTCAGCCACCGTCGGACTCCTCTCACGCCTCGGCGAGGCGGATCGCATACCGGATGCTCTCCAGCTCCCGGCGCCCGCGCGCCGAAAGCTCCCGGCTATCCAACATCACGGGCAGCCTGTCGCGCAGGACACGGTCTGCTGCGCCGGATCGCAGCAGGTTGGGCCGTACCTGGAGCAGGGACCACACCGAGTGGATGTTGAGGTCGACATAGCCGTGATGCGGCGCGAGTCCGTGAGCGAGGTAGGTGAGGAGTCTGTCACCCGGCCACGGTCCCGGGGCGCGGGCGGCGATGAAGTCGTCACTCAGCTCCAGATGGGCGGTCTCGCCGATCCAGTACGCCCAGTAGTTCAGGTTCGCGGCCTCGCCGGCATCGTCGTCGATGAGAGCGGTGTCGATGAAGTGGCTCATCCGGTCTCGGTCTCCTTGCCGGGCCGAGACGGCGGCAACGGACCTGGAGTTGAGCCAATGCGTGAGCCAGTCGCCGGGGCGTTCGTGGCCTGCTGGTGGGCGAGCCACTCCGACGTGTCTGCCTGGTCGTCGTACCCGGAGAGGTAGAGGGCCTGCCGGCGGAGCAGGAACTGGTCCTCCCTCCGGGCCTGCTCCGCGGTTCGCCGCATCCGTGTGAAGAATTGTGCCCGGTCGGAAGCCGACAGCTCCGGCCCTGCCGGCGCGGGTCCTCGGCGCTTGCGGGGCGGATCGGGGAGGTCGCGGACGGGCTGTGGGGGTACGTGGTGAGGGGCCACGCGAGGACTTCGATGAGGTCGCGCTGCATCACCCAGGCCCCGAGCGGGCTTTCCTCGACTTCGGTCTCGTTGTCGAGGGCATCGGCGAGAAGGACGTCCGCTTCCAGGGCGCGGTCCAGGGCTTGCAGGAGCGCGGGGCAGTGCCCATCTGCATCAGCCGGTGACGGTGCACGAGCATCTGCCCGACCGGCACGGCGGTCAGGGGGCGGCGGCCGGACTCCCACCCCGCGATCGTGTCCGCGGACACCCGCAGCTGCTCAGCCGCTTCCTCCTGGGTGCGTCCCTGCTGCTCTCGGATGATCCGGAAGACGTAGCCGGCGATGACTCCCACGCGTGGGCGCCCAGCTGATCCCTGACTGCCGGTCAGGGTTTGTCGCGAACTCGACCGCATGAACAGACCCTTTCTTCTGTGTTCGCAGCAAACCACTTGTATTCGCGGTCACTTCAAGCAGTGATCACGGCTCTCTACCGTCGTAGCATCACCGAACGAGCCTAGTAGGGCGGCTGTCACGGTGGGCTTCGTTACCGAGGCTCCCGAGTCAACCTCCGTAGGCGACAACGTCGAAGGGCTGCTGCTCACCCCGGCCACGGGGTCGGCCTGAGCACGGCGGGCGTGCCTCCTTCGCACAGAGCCCTGACGGCCGGTGGTTGGGCTACACACGGAACGCGAGCACCCCCGAGGGACGCGACGATGACCATGACGGCTGCAACGGTGGGACCACAGCGCTACCAGGAGCGGTACGCGGCGAGGCTGGAAGCAGCCGCTCAGGCGCGTCGGGACATAACGCTGGTGCTGGAGACCTGGGGCCTGCCTCAGCTGGTGGACGTCGCCGAGCAGGTCGTCACGGAGCTGGTGGCCAACGCGGTGGAGCACACCGACGCCGCCACGGTCGGTGCCTCGATCACACGGACAGGTAAGGAGTCCGCGCGGATCGTCGTGACCGACACGTCCCGCACCAGACCCACCCCTGGCACGCCGTCCCCGGACGATGAGCACGGCCGCGGACTGCTCCTCGTCGAAGCTCTGGCCCACGACTGGGGCAGCGAGCCGGTGCACGGCGGGAAACGTGTCTGGGCCGAGCTGCGCGCGGACGGCACGTGGTGACCGCTCCTCCCACGGCCACCTTGCCGCGCGTCGAACGGCTCACTCCGCGGCAGCAGATGGCCGTGGACTGTGCGCGCTGCGCCCGCCGGTTGGGGATGGCCGGCCAGGTGTGGGGCGAAGTACGCCACCGGGGCCTGCTGTTCCGGCTCTGGATCTGCGCGCCCGAATGCCCACCGTCCCTTGCCGGTGGCGTTGCATGAGCCGCCGCCCGCCGCCCGCCGCCCGCCGCCCGCCGCCCGCCGCCCGCCGCCCGCCGCCCGCCGCCGGAGCCCGATGCCCGGCGCCGGGCGGCGCACAACCCGCTCTGCGTCTGCATGACCGGCTTCCCGGCCGGAGCGGAGCGGCCCCGCGAGACCCTCGGCCGTGCCCTCGCGCACGGGCGAGTCAGAGAACAGTCCGAGCACCAGCAACCACAAGGAGGCACCCATGCCCACGGCAACGCTCATCCCGTTCGGCGCCCGCGCCGAGCGCACCCCGTACACCGTGACCCTGGAAGCGGGATCGTTCGTGTACGACCCGGCCCGGCAGGCCAACGTCCTGACCGACGGCTCTGGAGCCCTGTGGAGCCGCTCCACCTCGCTGGCCGGGAGCTGCACGAACACCAACTGGGACAGCAAGAACGACGACACGTCCGACCCGTACCTGATGCGGTGAAACAGCACCTGTCCGGCGGCCCGGTGCTGGTCGTCACCAAGGAACTGGACCCCGCGGTGGACCTGGTGGTCGACGAGCTGACGATCCGGCGTGTGCCGGTGATGCGGTTCGACATGGGGGACTTCCCCCTGTCCATGTCCCTGTCCGCCGAGCACGCTGCAGCACCCTGGACGGGGGTCCTGGCTGACGAGTACCGCTCCGTGCGGCTGGAGGAGGTGAGGGCCGTCTACTACAGGCGGCCCCGCCTTCCCGCCGTCTCCGAGCGTATGGAGGAGCCCCACCGCACGTGGGCCAACGAGCAGGCGCTGGCCGGACTGCTCGGCACGCTGTACGCGCTGCCGGTGACGTGGGTGAACCGGCCGGACGTGGACGGCATTGCCTCCCACAAGCCCGGTCAGCTCCCCGTCGCGTCAGCGCACGGGCTCCGCACGCCTCGCTCGCTGATCACCACGGACCAGGAAGTGGCCCGGAAGTTCTGCTGTCAGGTGGACGGTCCGGTGATCTGCAAGCCGCTCATGGGCGGCCCGCTGGAGTACCCGGACGGTCACCGCACCGGGGTACCGACCCACGTGGTCGACCCCGACACGATCGACGACTCCGTCTCCCTGACAGCGCACCTGTTCCAGGAGTGGGTGCCCAAGACTCACGAGGTGCGGCTGACCGTCGTGGGCAAGGAGATGTTCGCGGCCGAGATCCGCGCGGGCAGCGACGCTGCTCGGGTGGACTGGCGCAGCGACTACGACGCACTCACCTACGACGTGTGCCAAGTCCCGGACGACGTCCGGGCGGGCGTGCTGAGCTGGCTGGAGCACTTCAGTCTCAACTTCGGCGCGTTCGACTTCGCCGTCACCCCCGCCGGGGACTGGGTGATGTTCGAGTGCAACCCGTCCGGAGAGTGGTCCTGGATCCAGAGCAAGACGGGCCTGCCCATCGCCACGCACATCGCCGACCTACTCGCCAAGGAACGACCATGACGACACACACCGAAGAACGCGCCACCCAGTTGCGCACGGCGCTGGCCGACGTCCTTGAGGACAACGGGCAACTGTCCGACCCGACATGGCGGAAGGTGTTCGAGGCCGTTCCCCGCCATCCGTTTGTGCCGGAGTTCTGGGCCCTGGTCGGCGGCGAGCAGCGGCACGTGACCTCCGCCGATGCCGACTGGCTGGACCTGGTGTACTCGGATGACGCGCTGGCCACACAGCTCACCGACGGCGTGGCCACCTCGTCATCAACAGCGCCCGGCCTCATGCTCGTCATGCTCCAGGCCCTCGACGTCGCCGACGGCCGCCGCGTGCTGGAGATCGCGACCGGCACCGGCTACAACGCGGCACTCCTGTCCGAACGGCTTGGAAGCCACCAGGTGGTTACGGCCGAGGTCGACCCGGTGCTGGCGCGGCTGGCGGGATCGCGGCTGCGGCGCTGCGGATACACCCCGCTGGTGCAGGTGGGACGGCCGTGACGGCTACCCGGCCAGGGCCCCGTACGACCGGCTGATCGCCACCTGTGGCTTCACCACGATCCCGGTGGCCTGGCCGGAGCAGGTACGGCCCGCCGGCCTCATCGTGTGCCCTGTCGGCTGGGGGACCGCGCGCCTGGTCGTCGCCGACGACGGCCGCGCCGAGGGCCGTTTTCTGCCCGGCGGTTCTTACTTCATGACCGTACGCGACGCCGGTGCCACCGGCGCTCCGGCACACCCAGGTAGGCCGAGCGCGACGAGCGGCCGACTCACTGGCCTGGACCTGGCCGTGGTCGCTGGGGACGATGCGTTCCGCTTCGTGCTCTCGCTGGTCACGCCGGACACGGCTTTCGCTTCCGAGCGCGATGGCGACGGCCGGGTGACGGCGGTGGAGCTGTGGGGTGCTGACGGCGCGTGGGCGCGCGCCGCGGACGGCGCGGTCCGACAGGCCGGGCCGCGCCTGCTGTGGGACGCGGTAGAGGAGGCACACGAGTTGTACGTCGAGAACGACAAGCCGGACCGGGAGCGCTTCGGCGTGACCTTGACCGCCGAGGGGCAACGCATCTGGCTCGATGCCCCCAGCCGTCCCGTACCGGCTGCCCTCGCCGTGACCTAGGACGGCGGTAGGTCCTCGGAGAGCCCAGACTGCCGTAGATCGGCCACGTGAGCGGGCGCCGCCTGGCAGCTCGCGACCGTCGCCGTACGCTGCCGGAACTGCACCACTTCAGCCGCCAACTGGGAGTGCCCGCGTGAGTGATCAGCACGACAAGCCGTTCCTCCAGATCGTGGTCTGCGCGGCCGGGGTCGCCGCCGACGTCGGTCGGCTGATCACCGCAGCACAGGGGCGGCACTGGGACGTCGGCGTCACCGCCACCCCGCAGGGACTCGGCTTCCTCGACGCGGAGGCGGTCGAGGTCCAGACCGGCCGGCCCATCCGCTCGGCCTGGCGATCACCGGAGGAACCGCGCCCGACTCGGCCCGCGGACGCGATCGCGGTCGCCCCGGCCACCTTCAACACGGTCAACAAGTGGGCGGCAGGGATCTCTGACAATCTCGCGCTGGGCATCCTGTGCGAAGCGCCCGCCATGGACATCCCGGTCGCTGTGCTGCCGTACCTGAACTCGGCCCAGGTCGCCCACCCCGCATACCGGCAGAGTCTGGACCGGCTGCGCGAGATGGGCGTCCTGATCGGCTCGTACGAGCCGCACCGGCCGAAGACCGGCGGCGGAGCCGACCGTTACCGCTGGGAGGAAGTGCTGGAACTGGTCGCCCCTCGGTTGTCCCTCCGGCCGTGATCAGCGCCGCCGTCCTCAAGGGGTTCACCCCTTGGGTGCGAGCCGCGCACCGAACTCCGCCGCGCGGCTTCTGTCGGCGGCCGGGGCTTCTCCCTTTGTCCGGCGATCACATCTTCATTGCCGTCGGCCGACCGGGCGCCTGCCCGGCCGGGCCTGGCGCGAGGAGTTACAGATCAACAGCTTGCTCACCCTTTGCAAGGAGCGGGAGTAGCTTTCGCGGAAGCACCGCCCAAGTACAACCGCAGTGCACCGCGGACCCCTTCGGTCACAGATTCATCACACAACGTTTTCCTTTTCATGTCCATGGCAAATATTGCGTCAAGCAAGAGTCATGACTGGGTCGTGAACTTGGGGTGGGGTTGTGAGCTTGAGACGGGGGCGTCGCGCTGGCGGCGTGCATGGAAGACAGGTGCGGAGTCTGGTTTCCGCTGTGGCTGCGGCGGCAGTCCTGGTGGCTCTACATGCTTGGGGGCCGGTCTCCCAGGCAGCGGCGGACGAGGCACAGCCTCCGCTGTCGGAGGGGCAGAAGGCGCTCGCCGAGGCCCAGGAGTCGGGGCAGCGGGTCGAGGTCACCGGGGAGCGGTCGGAGCGTACGACGGTTTTCGCCAACCCGGACGGCTTCACCTTCACGCTGGAGGAGTCCGCGGTTCCCGTGCGAGTGCCCACGTCCGGCGGGGGCTGGCAGGCGCCGGACGCCACCTTGGAGGTCCGTGGGGACGGCACGGTGGCGCCGAAGGCCGCGGCTGTCGAGATGGAGTTCTCCGGCGGTGGGGACACCGAGCCGCTGGTGAAGATCTCCGATCGGGGACGGTCGCTCCAGATGGGGTGGCCGGGCAAGCTCCCCGAACCGGTGCTGGACGGGACCAGCGCGGTGTACGCGGACGTGCTTCCGGGCGTCGACCTGAGGATCACGGCCTCCGTGGAGGGGTTCCGCCACGTACTGGTGGTCAAGACTCCTGAGGCCGCCGCCCAGGAGGAGCTGAAGCAGATCGACTACTCGTTGAAGGCGACCGGCCTGAGCCTGCTCAAGGGGAAGGCGGGCAATCTCACCGCGATCGACGACGACGGCAACCGGGTCTTCCGGGCTCCGCCCGCCCAGATGTGGGACTCCGCCGGTGCGGCATCCGGTGCGCAGCCGAACTCCCTGGCGGCCTCGGTGGATGCCACGGAGGCTGAGGGCTCGGATCCCGCCGAGGTCGCTGCGTCATCCGCGAAGGGCGCTGAACCCGGCGCGGGTGACACCGTCACCACGATGGACGTGAAGGTCTCCGCCGACGCGCTGACCGTTATCCCGGACGCGGAGATGCTCACCGGGACGGAGGCGTCGGCGTTTCCGCTGTACATCGACCCGACGGTGACCTGGGGCGAGTCGGAGCGCACGCTGCTGCGCAGTGACGGCTACGAGTCGTACGGCTGGGGCAACGGCGACGACGGCCTCGGCAAGGGTGCGGGCAAGTGCGGTACGTGGAGCGGCTATTACTGCGGGCCGGGCTATGTCCAGCGGCTGTACTTCGAGTTCTCCCCGGCGAGCTTGAAGGGTAAGCAGGTGCTGGATGCCACGTTCCGGGTGACCGAGCCGTGGGCGTTCCAGTGCGATCCGCGCTGGGTGGACCTGGTGCGCACGAACAACATCTCCTCCTCCACGACCTGGTCCTCGCGGCCCAAGGCGCTGGATCTGATGGGGGACCGGCATGTGTCGGCGGGGCGCGGGTCACTGTGCGATCCGGACTCGCCGGACGCGCCGATCGAGTTCAACGACAATCCGGAGGAGACGAACGAGAACCTGACGCCGACTGTGCGGAACTTCGCGGCGGGCAAGTTCTCCCGGCTCACGCTGGAGATCCGGGCGCACGACGAGACCGACACCAGTGCCTGGAAGCGGTTCAAGAACGACGCCGTCCTGTCCGTCGACTTCGTGGGCCGGCCGGCCAAGCCGACCGGCATCGGCCTGGTGACCGGCTCGGGCACGGTGTGCGAGACGGCCGAGTCGGACCCGGCGATCGTCTCTGACCCCACCCCGGCCCTGACCGCGACGGCACAGACCGCGTCGGGCGGTGAGAAGGACGCGCAACTGCGGGTCTACTTCGATCTCGATCACAAGAACAGCGACAACACCTGGTCGGACACCACAGCGGGCAATGGCGACCTGAGTCCCTCCAGCGGGTACGTCGGGGACGGCGTGAAGTTGACCAAGTCCTGGTCGACACTGACCGAGGGCAAGCTGTACCGGTACCGGGCCTGGGTGCGCTCGTACTACAACAGCGGCGGCAGCTATTTGTCGGGGCCGTCGAACGCCTCGACGACCGGCTGGTGCTACTTCAAGGTCGACCCGACGGCACCGAAGGCTCCGAAGATCACGGTCGGTAGCCCTTACTCCGCCTGCACCGACACGGCCTGCGCGGCGGGAGGCGGCCCGGGCCAGAAGGGCACCTTCACATTCGGCCCGGCCACCGGGGACTCCAACGTCGCCTACCAGTACAAGTTGTCCTCCGCGGATGCCTGGTCGACGGCCGTCAACGGGTCGACAGTATCGAAGGACATCACGCCTGACCGCTCCGGCACATACAGCGTGTACGTGCGGGCGAAGGACACCGTAGGCCGCTGGGGCGCGCAGAACGTGGTGGACTTCCTCGTCGCCGCGGGCGAAGGTCCGGTCGGACGCTGGCACTTCGACGAGTCCAGCGGTACGGCCCTGGACTCTGCGACCGGCGACGGCAGCGACGACGCGGCACTGGGGGGTGACGCGAGCCGCGATGACCGCGGGCGGCGCGGGCTGGTCACTCACGACGCTGAGGGGCAGCCCCTGGAGAGCGCGGTGACGGACAAGGGCTTGGTTCTCAACGGCACCACCGGCTACGCCGCCACCGGCGGACAGGCTCTGGAGACCCGCTCTTCGTACACCATCGCCGCCTGGGTACGTGTCGACCCGCAGGCCAACCACACCCTGACCGTGCTCAGCCAGAGCCCGACCACCAGTCCATGGACGCAGAAGTACAGCCCCTTCTACCTGTCGTACGGCGCCGGAGGCGACAACACATGGAGCATGCGGGTGCTGTCCACCGAGCCCGCCTACCACGAGATCAAGTCCACAAGGCCCTCGCCTCGCGGCGTGTGGACCCATGTGGCCGGCGTCCATGACGCCACCAGCAAGACGATCAGCCTCTACGTGAACGGTGTCCTCCAGGGGAGCACCGACGCCGGTCCGGCATGGGATGCGGACGGGCCGCTGCAGATCGGGCGGGTGCTGCACGCCGACGTCCACAAGGACTTCATGCACGGCTCGATCGACGAACCCGCTGTGTGGCAGCGCGCCCTGACGCCGAAGGAGGTCCACGACGAGGCCCGCCTGCTCATCTCTGACAAGTATGCCGGTGCGGAACTCGTCGCGGACTTCTCCGCGGCCCGCGGCAGCGGCACCACGATCGCCGACACGACCTCCGGCTACGGCAAGGCGCTCACGCTGACAGGCGGTGCCTCGATCGATGGCGAGAGCATGGTCCTGGACGGCGTCGATGACGCAGCGACCGTCGCAGGGCCGCTGGTGGACGACAGTGCCTCGTTCACCGCTACCACCCTGGTGGAACTGGACGCGGCAAAACTTGTCACCAAGAGCGTCGGCTATACGGGGCAGGTCATCGGGCAGCGCACCAGCGACGGCTCGGCCTGGGGCCTGTGGTACGAGCTGACCGGCAAGGACACCGTCCTGGACGAGGAGACGTTGGAGGAGACCACGGTGCCGGTCGGCGTCTGGCACTTCGGCCGGCTCAACGCCGACGGCTCCTTCTCCTCCGTCGTCTCCGACGAAGTCGCCGCCGTGGACAGCCCCGTCCGGCTGACCGGCGTCCACGACTCGGTCGACGGGACGATCAGCCTCTACCTGGGCTACGGGCAGAACGGTGACGCCAAGGTGTACACCGCCGAGATCGGCAGCGGCGACTTCGCCGTCGGCAAGGGCTTCACCGGCGGAGTGTGGACGCACTATCTGCCCGCCAGGGTTGCTGAACTGCGCCTGTGGGCGGGGGCGATGGCGAGCCCGGAGCAGGTCGAGGTCCGAGTGGGCGACTGACCGTCGCGGAGAAGTGGTGCGGCGCCGCTGGAGCGCCGCACCGAGGCGCCACAGCACATCGCTTGTCGGTCTTCGCGGCTCTGTCGGCCTTTCATGACGTAGAACAACGGGGTGGGAGCGGACAATCATGGCTTTTGGCATAGGCGCATCAAGGAGAGTGCGGGGCGACAGAAGACAGCGCGCCGGGACGATCGTGACGTTCCTGGCCCTGTCTTTGGTGGTCCCGACCGGGCTGGCCCCTGTGGCGCAGGCCGCCGACAAGGGACTCGGCCGACCGGACGTTCCCGACCAGCGGGTGAGCAAGGTCAGGGAAGTCGACGGGCCCGGCGCGAAGGAGGCCCGCGCGAAGGTCGCGAAGGACAAGAAGGCCGATGCCGAACGCGCCCGGCAGGCCCGTGCGGAGCGGAAGGCGGCCTGGCCCGAGCAGGGTGACGCGCGCGTCGAACTGGACGCCGACAAGCGTGCCCAGGCGGAGCCCGGCGGGCTTCCCGTCAGCATCGCTCCGGCCGGAGGCAAGAACGGCGCCGAATCCGGCACCACGGCACGGATCACGGTCCTCGGCCAGAAGGCCGCCAGAGACGCCGGCATCACCGGTGTGCTGCTGACCGTCGAGGCGGACGAGGCAGGGCGGGCCGAACTGGGCATCGACTACAGCGGCTTCGCCTCGGCGATCGGCGGCGGCTGGGCCTCCCGGCTGCGTCTGGTGCGCCTGCCCGGCTGCGCCCTGGATACGCCGGAGAAGGCCGCGTGCCGCACACCTACCCCGGTCACGTCCGACAACGACCTCGTCGGCCAGACCATCACCGCCTCCGTCCCACTGGCCGAGACCAGTGACGGCCCCTCGACGCAACTGGCCGACGCGGCCACCTCGGAGACAGCGGTGTTCGCCGTGACCGCGTCCGACCCGGGCGCGGGCGAGTCCCCCTCGGGCTCCGGTGACTACTCGGCCACCGAACTGGCGGAGTCCTCATCCTGGGAGGCGGGCGACAACTCCGGTTCCTTCAGCTGGAGTTACGACCTCAACATGCCGCCTGCGGCAGCCGGCCCGACGCCGGAACTGTCCTTGTCATACGACTCCGGAACTGTCGACGGCCGCACGGCGACCACCAACAACCAGGGCAGCGCGGTCGGTGAGGGCTTCTCCCTGACCGAGTCCTACATCGAGCGGTCGTACGGCTCCTGTGACGACGACGGCCATGAGGACGTCTTCGACCACTGCTGGAAGTACGACAACGCCCAGCTGGTCCTGAACGGAAAATCGAGCCGCCTGGTGAAGAAGTCCGGGGACTGGGAGAGCACCTGGCGGCTGGAGAACGACGACGCCTCCACGGTGACCCGCTCCACCGGTGCCGACAACGGCGACGGCAACGGTGAATACTGGACCGTCATCACCGGCGACGGCACCAAGTACGTCTTCGGATTGAACAAGCTCGACGGCGCTGCCGACCAGCGCACCAACTCCACCTGGGCCGTGCCGGTCTTCGGAGATGACTCCGGTGACCCCGGCTACGGCAACGGCGACTCCTTCGCCGACCGGGCGGTCACCCAGGCGTGGCGGTGGAACCTCGACTACGTTGAGGACCCCCAGGGCAACGCCTCGACGTACTGGTACGCCAAGGAGACCAACTACTACAAGAAGAACAAGGCCACCACGGCCAACGCCGCCTACACACGCGGCGGCTACCTGAAGGAGATCAAGTACGGGCTGCGCAAGGGTGCGCTGTTCACCGACGATGCCGACGCCAAGGTCACCTTCAGCCATGCCGAGCGCTGCACGGCATCCGACTGCTCCTCGCTGACCGAGGACACGGCCAAGAACTGGCCCGACGTCCCCTTCGACGCGATCTGTACCGACGGGGACACCGACTGCCTGGCATCCGGCCCCGCGTTCTTCTCCCGCAAACGCCTGACCGGCATCTCCACCTTCTCGTGGAACGCCGCCACCAGCTCCTATGACCCGGTGGACTCCTGGGCGCTCACCCAGGAGTACGAGGACGGTGGGGACATCGGCGACACCTCCGATCACGTCCTGACACTGAAGTCGATTCTGCGGACCGCCAAGGCCGGCGACACCGCCATCGCCCTCAACCCGGTCTCGTTCACCTACCAGTGGCGGGAGAACCGGGTGGACGGCACCGACGACATCCTGCCCCTGACCCGGCCCCGTATCTCCACGGTCGTCTCGGAGACCGGATCGATCACCACCGTGACCCTGTCCTCGCCGGAGTGCGTGCGCAGCGAGGTCACGGGTGCAGCCGAGGACACCAACACCCGCTCCTGCTACCCGAAGTACTGGAACATCAACGGCGCGAGCGAGGCGTCGGTGGACTGGTTCCACAAGTACAAGGTCGAGGCTGTCGTCGTCTCCGACCCGGCCGGTCACAACGACGCGGTCGAGTACGCCTACGACTACAGCGGTGCCGCCTGGCACCACAGCGACGACCCCTTCACCCCGAAGGCCGAGCGCACCTGGTCCGACTGGCGCGGCTACCGCGAGGTGACCGTCTACACGGGCGCCACGAGCACCACCCGCTCCAAGACCGTCTCGCTCTACATGCAGGGCATGGACGGCGACAAGAAGAAGGACGGCACCACGCGCTCGGTCACCCTCGCCCCGCTGGCGTCCCCGTCGATCGGGGTCGCGAGTATTACTGACAGCGACCAGTATGCGGGCACGCGCCGCGAGCACGTCACCTACAACGGCTCGACGCCGATTACGGTCGAGGTCAACGACCCCTGGTCGAAGGAAACGGCACGCCAGAGCGCGCCCGACGCCGCCGACCACGTGGCCCGCTACATCCGCACGGCCAAGGCCACCACCCACACCTACCTGACCGCCGCACAGAGCTGGCGCGCCCGCACGATCGCCACGACGTACGACGACTACGGCATGCCGGTCACGGCGGACGACTCCGGCGAGGTGGGCAAGGGCGGCGACCAGACCTGCACCCGCACCTGGTACGCCCGCAACGACGCGGCCGGCATCAACGACCTCGTCTCCCGCACTCGTACGACCGGGCAGTCCTGCTCCGTGGCCGACACCAGCCTGAACCTTCCGGCGACCTCGGAGACCCGTGGCGACGTCCTGTCCGACACGGCCACCGTCTACGACACCCCCTCCGCCACCACCTGGTCCGCCTCTCAGACACCCACCGAGGGATCGGCTACTTGGACCGGCCGCGCCACCGGCTACAGCGCGACGGCGGGCTCGGACGGGCTGCGCCCGGCCACGGGCTGGCAGACGACCACGACCACCACATACGACACCCTCGGCCGCCCCGCCGACGTCACCGACGCGGACGGCAACACCACCAACACCGCCTACACCCCTGTCTCGGCGGGCCCGCTGACCAAGACGATCGTCACCAATCCCCTGGGCCACAAGGTCACCAGCTTCCTGGACCACCGGCACGGCCAGGAACTGCGCGTGTACGACGCCAACCTGAAGAAGACCGAGTCCACCTACGACGCCCTCGGCCGATTGACCGCGGTCTGGCAGCCCAACCGCAACAAGGCCGCCGGCTACAGCGCGAACACGACCTATACGTACCGGATCAGCAGCAGTGAGCCCTCGTGGGTGTCCACCTCACGGCTGAAGAAGGACGGGGAGACCTACAACACTACCTACGAGTTCTACGACTCGATGATGCGCCCGCTGCAGACCCAGTCGCCCAGCCCGCTGGGCGGCCGTGTGCTGACCGACACTCGTTATGACACGCGGGGCCTGGCCTACGAGACGTACGAGGACATCTTCGACAGCACATCTACACCGAACGGCACCTATACGCGCGAGGAGTACGGCGAGGCGCCCCGGCAGACCGAAACGGTCTACGACGGCGCGGAGCGGCCCACCACTAGCACCCTGTACGTATACGGGGTGAAGAAGTGGTCGACCACCACCAGCTACACCGGTGACTCCACTGCCGCAACCGCCCTCCAGGGCGGCTCCGCAACCCGCACGATCACCGACGCCCGCGGCCGCACTGTGGAAACCCGGCAGTACACGGGCACGAGCCCGGCCGACCCTCAGTTCGGCGGCGGCTCGGGTACGGCGTCATACGCCACCACCAAGTTCCAGTACACGCTGGACGACAAGCAGTCCGAGGTCACCGGCCCCGACGGCACCAAGTGGGTATACGGATATGACCTGTTCGGCCGCAAGACCAGCGCGGACGACCCGGACAAGGGCCTGACCGAGCTCGACTACGACAAGCTGGACCGGCTCACCAAGAGCACCGACTCCCGCGGCAAGAGCATCCTCACCGGCTACGACGCACTCGGCCGCACGACCGGCGCCTGGACCGGCTCGAAGACCGACGCCAACCAGCTCACCGCCTTCACCTACGACGGCCTCCTCAAGGGACAGCCCGAGGCGAGTATCCGCTACGTCGGTGGCAAGACGGGAAAGGCGTACACCGAGACCGTCACCGCCTACGACAGCCTGTCCCGGCCCACCACCACCGAACTCACCCTGCCGGACTCCGACCCGCTCGCTTCGGCGGGCGCAACCACCCTTCAGTTCGAGAGCACCTACAACATCGACGGAACACTCCAGAGCGCCAAGGAACCCGCACTCGGCGGTCTGTCCTCGGAGATCGTCGACTACGGCTACACCGGCACCGGCCAGATCACCTCCGTCGGCGGCAGCACCGGCTACCTTCTCGACGTCGACTACTCCGCCCTTGGCCAGGCCCAGCAGCTCGTCCTAGGCACCGCCAACACCGAGGAACACAAGAAGGCGTACGTCACCAACACCTGGGAGGAGGGCACCGAACGCCTCCTCGGAAGCCACGTCACAGACCAGACCCACGCGTACAAGCTGCAGAACCTGATCTACACCTACGACCAGGCGGGCAACGTCACCTCCATCGCCGACATCAGCACCCTCGGCGGCACCGCCTCCGCAGAGACCCAGTGCCTCGCCTACGACGGCCACCGACGCCTGACCGAGGCATGGACGCCGTCCTCGCAAAAGTGTGCTGACGCCCGCAGTGCGAGCAGTCTGGGCGGACGGGCCCCGTACTGGACCAGCTACTCCTACAACGACGGCGGCCAGCGCGCCACGGAAACCACACGCTCCGGTACCGTCGAGACCACCACGACTTACTGCTATGAGAAGGTGAGCCAGCCGCACACCCTGACCGGCACCAGCACGGAGGCGGACTGCACCGCCCCGGAACGCGTCTACGGGTCCGACACCGCGGGCAACACCACCAGCCGTCCCGACGGCACCGCCGCACAGGACCTCGAATGGTCCGACGAGAGCAGATTGACCACCCTCACCGAAGACGGCAAGACGACGGACTACTTGTACGGGGCAGACGGCACCCTCTTGATCCGTGCTACGGAGGGCGGAGAGCGTGTCCTGTACGCGGGGGCGACGGAACTGCATCTGCGGGCCGACGGCAGCACCTGGGCTCAACGCCACTACAGTTCTGGAGACCTGACCGTCGCCATCCGTTCCAACGAAAGCGGCAGCAACGAGCTCAGCTACCTGGTCACGGACCCGCACGGCACCGCCGGCCTCGCCATCGACGCCACGGACCAGGCATTCTCCCGGCGTTACATGACCCCCTTCGGCGCACCGAGAGGTAGCACCACCGGGACCGCGTGGCCCGACGACAAGGGTTTCCTCGGCAAGACCACCGACACCGGCACAGGTCTCACTCACGTCGGGGCCCGCCAGTACGATCCCGAGATCGGCCAGTTCATCAGCGTCGATCCGCTACTGCAGACCGGCGTGGGCCAGACCCTCAACGGATACAGCTATGCCGTCCAGAACCCGGCAACCGTCGCTGACCCCTCCGGCCTCGGCGTCCCCGAGTGCAACGAGCCGCAGAAGTATGGCATTACCTGCAGGGGCGGCATTCCGGTCAGCAGCAAGAAGACCACCAGTGGCTCTGAGGGCCCCGTTCGGGCCTGCCGTTGTGGAGAACGCCCCACGCTCGTCAAGGGCAACACCAAGCCCACCGGTCTCGGCGGCATCCCCGGCCGCCGCAACCTCGACCTGCCCTCGACGCCTGCGCCGAAGGGCTGGCTCAAGACTGTCCCGCCCAACCCTGGCCCGGAGCCCAAGAAGGATGACGGCTTCTGGGGAAGTATCAAGAACACGGTGAAGAAGGGAATCGGCGCAGCCCACGATTTCATGCAGGACAACAGCAAAGCCCTGGGCTGGGTCGGCGTCGGACTTGGCGTTGCTTCGATGTTCACCCCATTGGGCTGGGTTGCTACCGCGGCTATGGTCGGGGGATTCGTACTGGGCGCTGCCACCACCGCAGACGCATGCTTCTCCAAGCAGTGGGGGAGCTGCGCGATGGGTGCAGCGAGCCTGGGCATGGCTGGAACAGCCCTTGGCGCGAGTCGGGTCGCGGCCTCGGCGCTACGGGAGGCAGCAGGAGCCGGCATCGTTACGCGAACAGTCCTCAAGGGGGGTGCGATCGTGTCGCGCGCTACTGCCGGTGTCGCCAACGTGAGTTCTGTCGGTTTCGCGACGATCGGAACCACCACGGGAGGCAATCTGGGAGACTCCGGCCGCTGGGAGGATGATTAGCTTATGGCGGAATCCGGTCGGAGTCCCTCCGTGAAAGCACTCGATGAGTCGAAGCGGTTGCCCCTTCTCGTCAGGTGGCGCTTGCGGAGAGAGCAGAGCAGAAGGCGAACAGGGGTTCTGGTGTTCGCCGAGATCAGGGAGCCACTTCGAAGTCTGACGTACAAGGCAGGCGTCGTGTCTCTCTGGGAGAACGGCATTGAGCTCTGCTCCCGCAGCCGCGACACGAAGCTGCCCAAGTTCGTTGAGCTGCCGCCTGGCGCGCATCGGTTCGAGTTCAAGGTGCTGCGAGTGAGGGCAGGGAAGAGCACCTCGTTCCAGAAGGCCGTGGACCTGAAGGAGGGACAGATCCTGGTCGCGTTGTGTGATCCCGTTCAGTCGAACGTCTTCTACAGGCGAAGTCCGGACGCGGATACCTGGGAAGTCGGAGTCGTTTCGCCGTAGGTTCGCGGGAAGAACGCGCGGACAGCTCAAAGGGGTAGCCGTTCAGGCCCTGCGGGATCGGGGCCTGAACGGCTACCAAGTGGGGGACCTCAATGGCACTGCTCGCCCTCCGGTCGTCCCTCCGGCAGTGATCAGCGCCGGCGTCCATGCTGCGGTTGTGGGAGGGGGGTGGTGGCTGCTTCGTGGACGGGAGCGGTGGAGCGCTGGGCAGACATGTTCCCCCGTGCTGTGCTGCGGGCCTGTGCCGCGCGGGCTTGGGCGCTAGGGCCTGTTCTGAGTTGAGATCACGGGATCGGTCATTCCCGCTTCAGGAGGGCGCTGGCTGC